>NZ_JAJGNJ010000004.1 GCF_020781835.1 Microbacterium testaceum | reverse complement strand
GAGACGGCGGCGCGACGTCTGCCCGGGCCTAGAAGTTTCCCTCAGCCAACTCCTTCAGCGCCGCCTTCTCCAGCTCCGCTTCGGCGAGTAGCCGCTTGAGGGTGGCGTTCTGCTTCTCCAGCTCCTTCAGGCGCTTTGCGTCGTCGGCCTTGAGGCCGCCGTACTGGTTCCGCCACCGGTAGTACGTCTGCTCGGACACGCCGAGCTCCCGACACACCGCGGCGACATCCTGCCCGTCGGCGAGCATCCTGTCGGCCTGCCCGAGCTTGCGGACGACCTGCTCCGGGGTGTGACGCTTCCTGCTGTTTGACATGATCTGACCAGTCTCCCTGCCCGCGACTCCGGGCGACAGGACGACTCTCAGAACCACCGGACCTACGAAACGGGGTCAGCCCACGGGGTTCGCGGCCGAGTGCTACCGGTTCACGCTGGCGGTGACGCGTGAGGCCAGCTCGGAGCGCATCGACTGCCCCGCCACGGCACCTGCCGAGCCGCCGGTCGCGACCCGGCCGCCGCAGCTGCCCGCCGACGCGGAGGATCGCCTCCGCGCCGTCCTCTCGGCAGGCGAGGTCTCGGTCGACGCTGTCCGTGCCGTCTTCCCCGATCCGTCCCTCACCGTGGAGACCACGGTCGCGGATGCAGGCGAGGCGGTGGCTGCGGTCGGCGCCCCCGCTGCGCGGGACTGCGTGATCCTCGTCCGACGCGTCGACGGCACGGTCGACTCGGTCGACTTCCGCCGCATCTCCCTCGAGCCGGGCGAGGCCGGCTGCTCGACGAGCCTCTACACGAACCCCCCGTTCTGACCGATGCGCGTCAGACCGTCAGGCCCCGGCGCTCCAGTAACGGCTGGATCTCGGCATCCCGGCCCCGGAAGTCGCGGTAGGCCTCCAGCGGGTCGCCGGAACCGCCGACCCCGAGCAGTCGCTCGCGGAAACGGTCGCCGTTCTCGCGCGTGAGGCCGCCGTTCTCGCGGAACCACTCGACGGTGTCGGCGTCGAGCACCTCGCTCCAGATGTAGGAGTAGTAGCCGGCGCTGTAGCCGCCCGAGAAGACGTGGGCGAAGTACGTCGACGCATAGCGCGTGGGGACGGCGGGGTTGTCGAGCCCGATGTCGGCGAGGGCCGCCGCCTCGAACGCCGCGACGTCGATCTCGCGCGACGCCTCGTCGACGCTGAGTCCGTGCCACGCCTGGTCGATCCAGGATGCCGCGAGGTACTCGCTCGTGGCGAAGCCCTGGTTGAACGCTTCCGAGGCGTGCAGACGGTCGACGACGTCTGCGGGGAGCGGCTCGCCCGTCTCGTGGTGCCGGGCGTAGTGCCCGAGGATCTCGGGCCAGAAGATCCACATCTCATTCACCTGGCTCGGGAACTCGACGAAATCGCGGTGCACCGCGGTGCCGGCGAAGTGGGGGTAGGTCACGGTCGCGAAGAGTCCGTGCAGCGCGTGCCCGAACTCGTGGAACAGCGTCGTGACCTCGTCGAGGGTCAGCAGCGTGGGCGTTCCCTTCGCGGGCTTGTTCACATTGAGGTTGTTGACCACGACCGGGGGCGTTCCGCGCAGCCGCGACTGCGTGACGATCGAGTTCATCCATGCTCCGCCACGCTTGGAGTCCCGCGTGTACAGATCGAGCAGGAAGAGTCCCAGTTCGCTGCCGTCGGCGTTGTGCACCTCGAACACCCGCACGTCGGGGTGGTATCCCTGCAGGTCGTGGCGTTCGGTGATGCGGATGCCGTAGAGCTGCTCGGCGGCGGCGAACACGCCGTCGCGCAGCACCCGCTCCGCCTCGAACCACGGGCGCAGGGCTGCGCGGTCGAGGTCGTACTGCTCGGCACGCACCTTCTCGGTGTAGAAGGCCCAGTCGTGAGCCTCGATTGTCACGCCGTCGGCATCCGCGATCCGCTGCAGCGCCGCCTGCTCGGCCCGCGCGTTCGCCGCCGCGGGTGCGGCAAGACGCCGCAGCAGGTCGTGCACCGCCGCGGGCGAGCCCGCGGTCTGGTCGGTTAGGATCGCCGCGGCGTGCGACGGGTAGCCGAGCAACGCCGCGCGCTCGGCACGCAGCCGGACGATCTCGCGCAGTGTCGCGCGGTTGTCGTTCGCGTTGCCGCGGGTTCCGCGGGCGCGGGAGGCTTCGAGCAGCCGGCGACGACTCGCGCGGTTCGTCAGCGATGCGAGGTACGGGTGGCCGGTGTACAGCGTCAGAGCGATGACGTAACGGCCGTCGAGGCCACGCTCTGTCGCCGCCTGCGCGGCGGCGGACAGCTCGCCCTCGCTCAACCCGTCGAGCTCGGTCGCGTCGTCGAAGACCACTGCGAGGTCGTTCGTGTCGGCGAGCAGATTCTTCTCGAACGTCGTCGTGAGCACCGAGAGCCGCTGGTTGAGATCTCTCAGTCGCGCCTTCTGGTCTTCGTCGAGTCCCGCGCCGGCGAGGGACATCTCACGGTAGCGACGCTCGACGAGGTACCGGCTCTCGGCGTCCAGGTCCAGGTCGTCGAGGACGTCGTGCACCGCGCGCACACGCGCGAACAGCGCGGCGTCGAGTTGGATGGCGTCGCCGTGCGCGGACACGAGCGGGGCGAGCTCCTGTTCGATCGACTGGATCTCGGGCGTGCCGTCGGCGCCGGTGACCGTGTAGAACGTGCGGGCGACGCGGTCGAGCAGTTCGCCACTGCGTTCCAGCGCGACCAGGGTGTTCTCGAACGTCGGGGGCTCGGTCTGCGCGGTGATCGCGTCGACCTCGTCACGGTGCGCCGCGAAGGCCGCGTGGAATGCGGGGAGGTAGTGCTCCGGTCGGATGCTGCCGTACGGCGGCAGGTCGTAGGGGAGCGAGGGCGGCGCGAGGAGGGGATTGTTCACGGCATCCGTCATCGTTCCAGCGTAGTCACGCGGAGCGACCGGATGCCGAGGGCCCGAGGCCGCACACGACCCGGGCCCCGACCGATCAGGCGAACTCGTCGTCGGTGTCGTAGCGCACGACGACCTCGCCCGAGGCCTCTTGCGCGACGATCACGCCGGTGTCGAGCTCGGCCACCGGGCGGCCCTCGAGGAAGGTCAGGGTCCACCGCGGTGCGGGAGCGCTGAGTCCGTCGGGATTCAGCGCCGCCTCGACGGCCGCGATCTGCGCGTGCAGCACCGCGGGCACGGCGGCCGGGGGCTGCTCGCGGGCGGTCCAACGGGTTCCGAGTTGCATCAGTCCTCCTGGGGTGCGAACACGATGTCGGTGACGGCGGTGGTGTCGGCCTCGACGAAGGTGATCGTCTCGATCCGGCCGACGGCGCGCAGGTCTCCCTCGGCGAGGCGCAGCGCGGCGACCTGCGGGCTGTGGATCGTGAGCGAGAGAACGGGCGTCTTCTGCGAGGCCTTGGCCTCGGTCTTGGCCCGGCGGATACCGATGAGCGCCTCGCCCACGGCCGTCAGAACGACCGGGTCGCCGTCGATGCCGAGCGGCTCGGGCCAGGCGGCGGTGTGCACCGAGCCCTCCTCGAACCAGGACCACACCTCTTCCGCGGCGAAGGAGAGCACCGGAGCGAACAGCCGCACCAGTGTGGACAGCGCCGTGCGCAGCGCGAGTGCCGCCGAGGCCTGACCCGCGTCGGAGCGATCGTAGGCGCGCTCCTTCACCAGTTCGAGGTAGTCGTCGCAGAACGTCCAGAAGAACGACTCCGTGATCTCGAGGGCGCGCGCGTGGTCGTACGCCTCGAGCGCCGCGGTCGCGTCGGCGACGACCTTGTCGAGGGTCGTCAGCATCGAGGCATCCAGGGCGTGCGTCACCTCCGCGCCCTCGGGAACCGGGAAGGACAGGACGAACTTCGCCGCGTTCAGCAGCTTGATCGCGAGACGCCGACCGATCTTGATCTGCGTCGGGTTCTGCGGGTCGAAGGCCGCGTCCGTGCCGAGCCGGCTCGAGGCCGCCCAGTAGCGGACGGCGTCGGATCCGTGCTGCTGCAGGATGTCTGCGGGCGTGACGACGTTGCCCTTCGACTTCGACATCTTCTTGCGGTCGGGGTCGACGATGAAGCCCGAAAGCGCGGCATCCGACCACGGCACCCGGCCGTCTTCGAGGGCGCTGCGCAGCATCGTCGAGAACAGCCAGGTGCGGATGATGTCCTGGCCCTGGGGACGCAGGTCGAACGGGGCCACGAGGTTCCACAGCTCGTCGTCGCGCTGCCAGCCTCCGGCCAGCTGCGGTGTGAGAGACGAGGTCGCCCACGTGTCGAGGATGTCGCGTTCGGCGTCGAACCCGCCGGGCACACCGCGCTGGTCCTCGGTGTAGCCCGGGGGGACGTCGGTGGTGGGGTCGACGGGCAGCGCTGCGAGATCGGGCGTGAGCACGCGCGAGTAGTCGCGTTCGCCGTTCTCGTCGAGGCCGTACCAGACGGGGATCGGCACCCCGAAGAAGCGCTGGCGCGACACCAGCCAGTCGCCGGTGAGCCCGTTGGTCCAGTTCTCGTAGCGCACGCGCATGAAGTCGGGATGCCACGACACCTCACGGCCGAGGGCGACGAGACGTTCGCGCAGTTCGGCGTCGCGCGCGCCGTTGCGGATGTACCACTGGCGCGTGGAGACGATCTCGAGCGGGCGGTCACCCTTCTCGAAGAACTTCACGGGGTGCGTGAACGGCTTCGGGGCGCCCTCCATCTCGCCGGACTCCTGCAGCAGCTCGACGACGCGCTTCTTGGCGCTGAACACGGTCTTGCCGGCGAGCTCGGCGTAGGCGGCCTTCGCGGCATCCGTCACGATGACATCGGGAGCCTCGGCCACGATGCGACCGTCCTTGCCGATGATCGTGCGGTTGGGGAGGTCGAGCTCGCGCCACCAGATGATGTCGGTGACATCGCCGAACGTACAGATCATCGCGATGCCCGAGCCCTTGTCCTGCTGCGCGAGCGGGTGGGGGAGCACCGGCACCTCGACGTCGAACAGGGGGGTGCGCACGGTGGTGCCGAACAGCGGCTGGTAGCGCTCGTCGTCGGGGTTCGCGACGAGCGCGACGCACGCGGCGAGGAGCTCGGGGCGGGTGGTCTCGATGAACACGTCACCCGAACCGTCGGTCTTGTGGAAGCCGAGACGGTGGTAGGCGGCGGGCTGGTCGCGGTCTTCGAGCTCGGCCTGAGCGATCGCGGAGCGGAAGTCGACGTCCCACAGCGTCGGCGCGAGCGCCTGGTACGCCTCGCCGCGCTCGACGTTGCGGAGGAACGCGAGCTGGCTCGTGCGCATCGCGGCGTCGGAGATGGTGCGGTACGTCTGGCCCCAGTCGACGCTGAGTCCGAGGTCGCGCCACAGCGCCTCGAACGCCTTCTCGTCCTCGACGGTGAGCTGCTCGCACAGTTCGATGAAGTTGCGGCGGCTGATGGGCACCTGGTCGGCGGCCTTGCTGCTCTTGTTGTCGCCACCCGCGAACGGGGGAGTGAAGTCGGGGTCGTAAGGGAGCGACGGGTCGCAGCGCACGCCGTAGTAGTTCTGCACGCGCCGCTCGGTCGGCAGGCCGTTGTCGTCCCAGCCCATGGGATAGAACACCGTCTTGCCGCGCATGCGCTCGAAGCGCACCTTCACGTCGGTGTGCGTGTAGCTGAAGACGTGCCCGATGTGCAGGCTTCCGGATGCCGTGGGCGGCGGGGTGTCGACCGAGAACACACCGGCGCGACCCACCTCGACCGCACGAGCGCGGTCGAAGACGTACGTGCCGCGGTCGGTCCAGGCGGCATCCCACTTCTGCTCGAGGCCCTCCAGGGCGGGCTTGTCCGGGATCAGCGACATGGGTACTCCTCGAGCGATATGTGCGGCACCGTGTGTGCGTGCCTGACTGTGGATGCCGGTCGAGTCTACCGGGCCGCGGGGACGGGCGCCGGTGCGGCCGCGCGTGCGCTTCGCGCAACGTCGGCGATCAGCGTCGGGTCAGTTGTCCGCCGCCAGAGCCAGCTGACTTTGTGCAGATCTCTGAGGATGTTCGACCGGCCCACTCCTCCTCCCCAGGAGGGATGCCATCCCCGAAGCGCCACGGATCCCGTCGTGCGACCCGCCGTTCGGCCAGCATCGTCGAATGGATGCCAGCCCCCAGGCCGTCGCCGCACACGTGGCCGCTCTCGGCGGCATCGTCCGCTCCACTCGCGTCATTTCCGACGGGTTCAGCCGGCACCATGTCGCGCGTGCAATCGAAGTCGGGCTCGTGAACCGCGTGCGGCGCGGCTGGATCGCGGTGCCGGGCGCGGACCCCGACCTGCTCGCCGCGGCGCGTTACGGGGTCGTCGTGTCGTGCGTGACCGCTGCCGCTCGACAGGGGTTGTGGGTCACGCGGACGCCCCACACGCCCCACGCCGCCTACCCGGGGCGGGGTCGCGTCGCCGAGACGGCGGCCGTCGTGCACTGGCAGCGGCCGGTCGTTCCGCGGCATCCGGATGCCCTGGAAGACCCCGTCGAGAACGTGCTCATGACCGTGGCATCCTGCCTGCCGTATGAGGAGGCGAGAGCCGTCTGGGATTCCGCTCTCAATAGGGGTCTTCTCGACGTCTCCGCGCTGCGCCGACTGCCGTGGACGGGCGTCGCGCGGCGGTTGGCCGAAGAGGTGACCCCGTGGACGGATTCGGGATTGGAGACCCTTTTCATCGTGCGGCTTCGCTGGCTGCCGGTGCCGATCCGCGTCCAGATCTGGATCGAGGGCCACCGCGTCGACGTGCTGATCGGAGAACGGCTGGTCGTGCAGATCGACGGCGCCCACCATGTCGGAGCCCAGCGCACCGCCGATATCCGGCACGATGCCGACCTCATGCTGCAGGGGTACCACGTCATCCGCGTCAGCTATGAGCAGGTCGTCCATCGGTGGCACGAGGTTCAGGATCGGATCATGCGGGCCGTCGCTCAGGGCCTGCACCGCGGGTAGCAGGACGGCGGAGCCTCAGCGTTTCAGCCCGCCGATGCGCTCAGTTGTGTGCGGCGCAAGCTCAGTGATCCGCATAACCTCAGCCCGGATGCCGCGTCGGCAACTGACATTGCGCGGATCGCGGAGGAACCGCCGCGGCCTCGAGAACGAGCGCCGACCGAGCCCTCCCATCGCGGCCGGGCAGCGTCAGCTCCCTCCGAGCGAGACGGTGCGGACGCGCGCGAGGCTGGGGTCCTCCTGACGGGTCGAGCTCCCGAGGGGGGCGGGCGCCGAGACGCCGGAGGCCACGGACCGCCGGCGCGGATGTCAGGCTTCGACGGGAGCGGGACGGCGGCGCGACGCCGCCCACGCCGCGACGAGGGTGACGGCCGACAGGATCGCGAGCACGACGCCGGGATGCCACCAGGCGAATGCCGTGGAGGTGCCCAGGCTCGCGGTGGCCAGCGGGATGAAGCCGGAGATCGTCGCCCCGATCGCGTAGGAGAGCGACAGTGCGGAATAGCGGAAGTGATCCGGGAACAGGTCGCTCATGAGGCCGCCGAGCGCCGCCCACGACATCGTCGGCAGGATGCCGCCGACGATCATGGTGGCGACGAGGATCGGGAACGTCGCGAACTGCAGCAGGAAGTACATCGGGAACGTGATCAGCAGCGTGCCCAGGGCGCCCCAGGCCACCACCTTCGCGGATCCGATGCGGTTGGCCCACGCGCCGAAGAGCGGGATCGTCACGAGCTGGAGGAGCGCACCGATCGTCGTCGCGACCAGCAGGTCCTGGAAGCTGAAGCCCAGACGCTCCACCCCGTAGTTGATCGTGTAGGTGTTCATGAGCGAGTAGGAGCCGATGCCCAGCAGCGCCGCGCCGATCGCGATGGCGATGGCCGCGGGTCGCGCGCGGAACATCGTCAGGACCGGCAGGCGGTCACGACGCCCCGTGGCCACGACGTTCTCGAAGACGGGCGTCTCGTCGATCGACCACCGCAGGTACAGCGAGACCAGCAGCAGCGGAAGCGCGAGCAGGAACGGGATCCGCCAGCCCCAGGCGGCGAGTTCTTCGGCCGGCAGGGCGTAGGTCATCACGATGAAGACCGCGGCCGACAGGATCGAGCCGACCGGCGAACCGAGCTGGGGGATCGCCGCGTAGAACGCGCGCTTGACGGGACCGGCGTGCTCGGTCGCCAGCAGGATCGAACCGCCCCACTCCCCGCCGAGCGACAGGCCCTGCGCGATGCGCAGCACGAGGAGCAGCGCCGCGCCCAGCCAGCCGGCCTGGGCGTAGGTCGGGAGCACGCCGATCAGACCCGTGGCGACACCCATGATGGCCACCGTCCACAGCAGCGTCGCCCGTCGGCCGAGTCGGTCACCCATGTGCCCGAAGATGACGGCGCCGATCGGGCGCACGACGAAGGCGAGGGCGATCGTCGAGAACGAGGCGAGCGTCCCGCCGACCTCGCCGAGCGGCCCGAAGAACAGGGGACCGACGAAGAACGCAGCGAAGTAGGCGTAGACGTAGAAGTCGAAGGACTCGAGGGAGGTGCCGATCATCGAGGCCCACGCGATGCGGCGTGCGGGTGAGGTCGGACGAGAGACGGGGGGAGCAGCAGTCACGGGGTTAGATCTTGGCACGAGTCCAGAAACTCCCGCGCGCTGTCCGGCATTCCCGCTCCGCCTCGCCCCCCTCGGCGATCGGATCGGCCGCACCTCGCGCGACCGCGTAGAATGGGCGGATCAGCACCGATCCGGCCATCACCGGGGAGCTCTCGGAAGAACGGGGTCATCGCCCCCAGTAGAACCGAGCGGGTCAGGCCCGTCACAGCCGCCGTGAGAGAGGTGTCCATTTCGGTGGGCGCAATGCGGGGTGGTACCGCGGTCCGAACGGATCGTCCTCGCAGGTGGATCGCAACCTGCGGAGAGACATGACCTACCCACGCCCCTCATCCTTCGGCCCGGCCGCCGACGCCGCGGCATCCGTCGTCCCCAGCCCCCGGTTCCCCGAGATCGAGCGCGAGACGCTCGCCTTCTGGGATGCCGACGACACCTTCCGTGCGTCGATCGCACAGCGCGACGGCGCCGAGGAGTGGGTGTTCTACGACGGCCCTCCGTTCGCCAACGGCCTGCCGCACTACGGGCACCTCCTGACCGGCTATGCCAAAGACCTGTTCCCGCGCTTCCAGACGATGCGCGGCAAGAAGGTCGACCGCGTGTTCGGGTGGGACACGCATGGCCTCCCCGCAGAGCTCGAGGCGATGAAGCAGCTCGGCATCACCGAGAAGGACGAGATCGAGCGCATGGGCGTCGCGGTCTTCAACGGCAAGGCCCGCGAGTCGGTACTCGAGTACACGCGCGACTGGCAGGACTACGTCACCCGCCAGGCACGGTGGGTCGACTTCGAGCGCGGATACAAGACCCTCGACACCTCCTACATGGAGAGCGTCCTGTGGGCGTTCAAGACACTGCACGACAAGGGGCTCGCGTACGAGGGCTACCGGGTGCTGCCGTACTGCTGGCGTGATGAGACGCCGCTGTCCAGCCACGAGCTGCGCATGGACGACGACGTCTACAAGATGCGCCAGGACCCGTCGGTCACGGTGACGTTCCCGCTCGTCGGCGCGAAAGCCGAGGCCCTCGGCCTCACCGGCGTCCGGGCGCTCGCGTGGACGACGACGCCCTGGACCCTGCCGACCAACCTCGCCCTGGCGGTGGGTCCCGGCATCCGGTACGCCGTCATCGAGGGCGGACCCCACGGTGCGGCCGATGTGCATCGCGCTCCCGACGGCACGCCCGACGAAGCGATCGAGGCCACCGCGCACCGCTATCTGCTGGCCGAGGACCTGCTGCCGAACTACGCGAAGGATCTGGGGTACGAGACCCCGGATGCCGCCCGCCAGGCCGTGCAGAGCACCATCCTGGGCTCCGAGCTCGAGGGCGTGTCGTACGACCGGCTGTTCGATTACTACGCCGACGCCGACACGTGGGGCACCGGCAACGCGTGGAAGATCCTCGTCGACGACTACGTCACCGTCAGCGACGGCACCGGCATCGTCCACCAGGCTCCCGCCTACGGTGAGGATGACAAGCGCCTCGCGGATGCCGCGGGCCTGCCCACGATCATCTCGCTCGACGACGGCGGCCGGTTCCTGTCGGCCGTCACGGACGTGGCGGGGGAGCTCTGGTTCGAGGCGAACCGTCCCCTGATCCGTCTGCTGAAGCAGGGCGGCCGGCTGCTGCGCGAGGCATCCTACGAGCACTCGTACCCCCACTGCTGGCGCTGCCGGAACCCCCTGATCTACAAGGCCGTGTCGAGCTGGTTCGTGCGGGTCACCGATGTGAAGGACCGTCTGCTCGAGAACAACCAGCAGATCACCTGGGTGCCCGAGAACGTCAAGGAGGGTCAGTTCGGCAAGTGGCTGGAGGGCGCGCGCGACTGGTCCATCAGCCGCAACCGCTACTGGGGCTCGCCCATCCCGGTGTGGAAGAGCGACGACCCGAACTTCCCCCGCGTCGACGTGTACGGCTCACTCGCCGAGCTCGAAGCCCACTTCGGCCGACTGCCGCGCAACGCCGACGGCGAGGTCGATCTGCACCGCCCGTACATCGACGACCTGACCCGCCCGAACCCCGACGACCCGACGGGCCGGTCGACGATGCGCCGCATCGAGGACGTGCTCGACGTCTGGTTCGACTCCGGGTCGATGCCGTTCGCGCAGGTGCACTACCCGTTCGAGAACCACGAGTGGTTCGACGAGCACTCGCCGGCGGACTTCATCGTGGAGTACATCGGGCAGACGCGCGGCTGGTTCTACGTGATGCACGTGCTGTCGACGGCGCTGTTCGACCGTCCCGCGTTCACCGGGGTGTCGTGCCACGGCATCGTCCTCGGCAACGACGGCCAGAAGATGTCGAAGTCGCTGCGCAACTACCCGGACGTCCGCGAGGTGTTCGATCGCGACGGCTCGGATGCCATGCGCTGGTTCCTCATGTCCAGCTCCGTGCTGCGCGGCGGCAACCTCGTCGTCACCGAGGAGGGCATCCGCTCGGGGGTCCGTGAGTTCCTGCTGCCGCTGTGGAACGCGTGGTACTTCTTCGCGACCTACGCCAACGCTTCCGGCGACGGGTACACGGCCGAGTGGCGCACCGACTCCTCCGACGTGCTCGACCGCTACATCCTCGCGCTCACGGGTGACCTCGTGCGCGATGTCGCCGTCGACCTCGAGGGGCTCGACTCCACGACGGCGGCCGAACGCCTGCGCGACTTCGCCGAGGTGCTGACGAACTGGTACATCCGCCGCTCGCGCGACCGGTTCTGGGTGGGCGTCACCGACGAGCCGTCGAGCCGCGAGGCCTTCGACACGCTGTACACGGTGCTCGAGACCTTGACCCGAGTCGCGGCACCGCTGCTCCCGCTCGTGACCGAGCGCGTGTGGCAGGGCCTCACCGGCGGGCGCAGCGTGCACCTGGAGGACTGGCCGGATGCCGCGGCGTTCCCCGCCGCGGCGGACATCCGCACCGCGATGGACACGGTCCGCGAGGTCTCCAGCGTCGCCAACGCGTTGCGCAAGCGGGAGGGCAAGCGCGTGCGCCTGCCGCTGCCGCGTCTGACGGTGGTGACCCCGGATGCCACGGGCCTGGCCCAGTTCGATGACATCCTGCGCGACGAGCTCAACGTCAAGAACGTGGAGCAGGTCACGCTGCAGGAGGGCACGGCGGGGGAGTACGGCATCACGCACCGTCTGTCGGTGAACGCCCGCGCCGCGGGTCCGCGCCTGGGCAAGCAGGTGCAGCAGGCGATCAAGGCCGCCCGCGAGGGCGACTGGAGCGAGGTCGACGGCCGCGTCGTCGCCGGCGGCATCCCGCTCGAGCCGAGCGAGTACGACCTCGTCGTCGAAACGGCCGGGCGCCCCGAGGGTGAGGCTCTCGCGGTGCTGTCGTCCGGCGGATTCGTCCTCCTCGACACCGTCACGACCCCCGAACTCGAGGCGGAGGGCCTGGCGCGCGACATGATCCGTGCGATCCAGGACACCCGCAAGGCCGCCGGCTTCGACGTGAGCGATCGCATCGCGCTGGCGCTGGCGTTCGACGACGAGGCCGACGCGCGGGCCGTCGCGCACGCGTTCGACGTCGCGGGGGTGGCATCGGAGACCCTCGCCGAGGCGGTCGTGCTCGCGAGCCGCACGGAGCGGCTCATCGAGCGCGGCGCCGCCACGACGCCCGAGTTCGAGAACGTCGTGCCGGCGAAGACCTACGCCAACGCGGGTGCCGTGACGGTGTCCGTCGCTCGGATCGGAGCACCCGAATGAGCGATCGCACCCGTGCCGACGCGGTCTACGCGGCACTCCTGCAGCGCCAGGGCGAACAGTGGGTGCAGCCGCGCGTCGAGCGCACGCGTCGCGTGCTGGAGCTGCTCGACGACCCGCAGCGCACGTACCGCGTGATCCACGTCACCGGCACGAACGGCAAGACCTCCACGAGCCGCATCATCGAGAGCCTCCTGCGGGCGCTCGGGCTGCGGACGGGCCTGTTCACGAGTCCCCACCTGGAGCGCTTCACCGAGCGCATCCTCATCGACGGCGAGCCCGTGGCGGATGCCGCGATCGCGGACGCGTGGGACGAGATCGAGCCGTTCGTTCAGATCGTGGATGCCGAGCTCCAGTCCGCGGGCGACGCCCCTCTGACGTTCTTCGAGCTGCTCACGGTGCTCGCTTTCGTCACCTGCGCGGACGCCCCGATCGACGTCCTCGTGCTCGAGGTCGGTATGGGCGGTGAATGGGACTCCACCAACACCGCCGACGGGGATGTGGCGGTGTTCACCCCCATCGACATCGACCACGCCGACCGCCTCGGCGGCACCATCGCCGAGATCGCGACAGTGAAAGCCGGGATCATCAAGGAGGGCGCGGCGGTCGTCTCCGCCGCGCAACCGGATGAGGCGCGGCGTGCGATCCTCGCTCGCGCCGAGAAGATGCACGCGTCGGTCGCCTTCGCGGGCGACGGCTTCTCGCTCGAGACGCAGACGCTCGCCGTCGGCGGCCAGCTCCTCACCGTGCGCGGCATCGCCGGCAGCTACCCCGAGCTGTACCTCCCGTTGTACGGCGCCCATCAGGGCGCGAACGCCGCGCTGGCGATCGCCGCGGTCGAGTCGCTCATCGGCGGCGGCGACCAGCCGCTCAACCCCGACGTCGTGGGGGACGGCCTGGGGGCCGCAACGTCGCCGGGTCGCCTCCAGCTTCTCGGCACCGCGCCGACCGTGCTCGTCGACGCCGCCCACAACCCGCACGGAGCGCGCGCGCTCGTCGCCGCGCTCGACGAGGCGTTCGACATCGACGAATGGGGAGCGGTCGTCGGCATCCTCTCGGGGAAGGACACCGTCGGGATCGTCTCGACGCTCGCCCCCGCGGTCGCGCGTGTCTTCGCCACCGCCCCCGACAGTGATCGTGCCGCCGACCCCGATGCCATCGCCGACGTGGCCGAAGCGGCAGACGTGCCGGTGACGGTGCACCCAACGCTCGAGGACGCCGCCGACGCCGCTCGGGAGTGGGCCGCCGAGTCCGACCGGCGCGCGGTCGTCATCGCCGGCTCGGTGGTGCTCGCCGGTGAGGCGATCCGCCTGTCGGAGCTCGAGGACTGGAAGGCGGGGTGGCAGCGGTGAGTCCGCGTGAGCGGCGCCCGCGCCGCGTTCGCGGCGCGCAGGAGTCGCTCGGGGCGGTCGTCCTCGGCTTCGAGTCGATCGTCGTGTTCCTGGGCGGGTTGGTCGTCTACGGCCTGCGGGCACTCCCGTGGGGCATCGAACCGTGGTGGGGAATCGTCGGCGGGGTGGTGCTGGCCAGCGCCATGGTCGCGGTCTCCGGGCTTCTGCGGCACCGCTGGGCAATCGTCGTCGGATGGGCGCTTCAGGTCGTCCTCGCGCTCGGCGGCATCCTGGTCCCGGCCCTCGCCGTGGTCGCGCTCATTTTCGGCGGCATGTGGGCGTATGCGACGATCAAGGGAGCGGCGCTGGACCGGCAGAACGCCCGACGCGCCGCCGACCCCGACCTCTCGAACGGAGAATGACCCATGGCCACCGAAGAGACCCTCGTCCTGGTCAAGCCCGATGGCGTCGCCCGCGGCCTGACCGGTGCGATCCTCGCCCGCATCGAGGCGAAGGGCTACGCCCTCGTCGACATCCGCCTCGTCGAGCCCGACCGCGAGACCCTCGCCCAGCACTACGCCGAGCACGAGGGCAAGCCCTTCTACGAGCCGCTCCTGGAATTCATGCTCTCCGGACCGTCGGTGGCGATCCGCCTGGCCGGCAACCGCGTGATCGAGGGATTCCGTTCCCTCGCCGGCACCACCGACCCCACCACCGCCGCCCCGGGCACGATCCGCGGCGACTTCGGTCGCGACTGGGGCCTGAAGGTGCAGCAGAACCTCGTCCACGGCAGCGACAGCCCCGAGTCCGCGGCGCGCGAGCTCGCGATCTGGTTCGCCTGATCCCGGATGCCACGACGGCCGCCACCCCGTGTGGGGAGGCGACCGTCGTCGTGTCAGCGTGTGGCGGCCCGGCATGACCTCAGCGATTCGCGGCGTGTCAGTGGCATCCGGCCGTATCGGACTGAGGTTGTGCGGATCGCTGAGGTTGTGCGGCGGGAGGCCGCGGGGGCCGCGTGAGCGTCGGCTCCGTCATCTGCGCACGTTCCGTGGCATCCGGCCGTTTCGGGCTGAGGTTGTGCGGATCGCTGAGCCGATGCGCACCCGTGAACTGCGCAGATCGCCGGCTTGCGGCGGCAGACCGGAGCAGCGTCAGATCTGCGAGAGCACGTCCAGGCGCAGCTGTGCGATGACCGCCACGACGACATAAGCGGCGAAGGCCATGAGCGGCACCCAGGCCATCAGCGAGGCCGCGGCATCCCGCGTCTTCTGCCCGACCGGGAAGACGCCCGCGCGGAACAGGTGCAGAGTGACCGCGAAGAACGTCGGGATCGTCACCGACCACGTCACCATGCACCACGGGCACAGGGTGCCGAGCACGAAGATGCTCTGCGAGATCAGCCAGATCACGAACGTCATCGCGCCGACGATCCCGAGCCAGAACAGGATCCAGAACCACCGCGCGAAGCGGGCACCGGCAAGGATCGCGAACCCGACGACGATCGGGGCGATCCAGGCGGCGAGACCGATGATCGGGTTGGGGAAGCCGAAGACACTGCCCTGCCAGGACTTCAGGTTCGCCGTGCATTGGACGAGCACGCTGAAGTCGCAGGATGCCGCGGCCCCGCCGTCCATCAGCTGGTGGAAGCGCTCCATGGTCAGGGAGAACGCGGCCCACCAGCCCACCGCCCCCGCGATGATCAACCACACCGCGAGCGCTGTCGGCCGACGCGGGGTGACGGTTTCACTCATGATCGCGATTCTTCCACCGCGTGGCGATGCGCCCGCTGTGCGATGCCTCGCCGTCGAGATGCCTCGCCCGCCCGGTCGCCGGGCGGGCGAGGCGTCGTGGGGCGCACGGTGTCGGTGCAGCGCCGTTCCGGGCGTCCTCACCGACGGAGTGAGTTCATCGGCGATGCCGAACGTCCGTCGGAGTGAGCGATTCCGACCGACCGTGCGATAATGGGGGTTCGATGAGCCGCGGCCGCGCCGCAGGCGAGTCACCAGAAGACTTCGGGCGATGACCGCCCTTCGCAGCACGAGCCGCAGGCCTGCTGCAGACCGAGTGAGTTCGCGGCCCCGCCGGGTGCGGCGCCGCACGAGATTTCGCCGGGCGACGCGCGGTGTCGCCCGCCAGGGAGTACGTCCGATATGGCCGACGCAACCGACGATCAGACCCCCGCCGAGACTCCGGCGACCGAGACCCCCGCCCCCGAGACGGTGGCCAACGAGGCCCTCGCCGGCGAAGCGACCGTTTCAGACGCCGACGCCGACGACGAAGTCGCGGCCGAGGATGCCGAGACCGCCGCCGCCACGGATTCCGGAGAGCCCGCGGTTCTCGAGGCGGACGCCGTAGAGGCCATCGCGGTGACGGCGACGGATGCCGAAGAGCCCGAGGACGCGGTGGACGCGCCCGCCGTGACGAGCCCCGCCGACCCGGCCGAGGCAGGTCCCGTGGCCGAGGAAGACGCCCCCGCGGCCGAGCAAGACGCCCCGAAGGCCGAGGAGGACGCCGCGGCGGCCGAGGGGACAACCCCCGCCGAGGCCGAGTCGCCTGCTCCGACCGAGCCGGAGACGCCCGCCGACGCCGAGCCTGTCAAGCCCGCGATCCCGACCGCCGTCTCGCTCGGTCTGCTCCCCGAGGTGTTCGTGTCGGCCGTGTCGACGCAGCTGCACTTCTACGCACCCGAGCTCCCCCCGCTTCCCGCGCGCGACGACGCCGACGACCGCGACGAAGAGGTGCCGGTCGAGCGTGCCTCCGCCAACGCCCGCCGCCGCAATCGTCGCCGCGGGGGAGCCGCTGCCGGTTCGGGTTCCGACGAGCCGAGCGAGACTCCGGCCGCCCCCGCGCGCCAGCGCGCGGTGGAACTCATTACCGAACCGCAGCGCATCAAGGGTTCCACCCGCCTCGAGGCCAAGAAGCAGCGCCGCCGGGACGGTCGCGAGGCCGGCCGCCGCCGCCCCGTCGTCACCGAGGCCGAGTTCCTCGCGCGACGCGAGGCCGTCGATCGCGTGATGGTCGTGCGGTCCAAGGCCGGGCGCATCCAGATCGCCGTGCTCGAGGACAACGTTCTCGTCGAGCACTACGTCGCCCGGAACCAGGACGCGTCGCTCATCGGCAACGTCTACCTCGGCCGGGTCCAGAACGTGCTGCCGAGCATGGAGGCGGCGTTCGTCGACATCGGTCGCGGCCGCAACGCCGTGCTGTACTCCGGCGAGGTCGACTGGGACGGTGTCGAGACGGGCAACCAGCCGCGACGCATCGAGCTCGCCCTGAAGTCGGGTGACCGCGTGCTGGTGCAGGTCACCAAGGATCCCGTGGGCCACAAGGGCGCGCGTCTGACCAGCCAGATCTCGCTGCCGGGACGCTACCTGGTGTACGTGCCCGGCGGCGCGATGAACGGCATCTCCCGCAAGCTCCCCGACACGGAGCGGGCGCGCCTGAAGAAGATCCTCAAGGAGGTGCTGCCCGAGTCCTCGGGCGTCATCGTCCGTACCGCCGCCGAGGGGGCGACGGAGGACCAGCTCACGCGCGATGTGCAGCGCCTCACCGCCCAGTGGGAGCACATCTCCACGCAGGTCAAGACGATCCAGGCGCCGGCGCTGCTGCACTCCGAGCCCGACCTGCTGGTCAAGATCGTGCGCGACGTCTTCAACGAGGACTTCACGCGCATGCTCATCCAGGGCGACGAGGCACTCACGACGATCTCGAACTACCTCGCCGGCGTCGCCCCCGACCTGCTGGAGCGCGTCGAGAAGTACGAGGGCGAGCAGGATCCGTTCGACGCGTTCCGCGTCACCGAGCAGATCGAGAAGGCCCTCGACCGCAAGGTGTGGCTGCCCTCGGGCGGCTCGCTGGTGATCGACCGCACCGAGGCGATGACGGTCGTGGACGTCAACACCGGCAAGTTCGTCGGTTCCGGCGGCAATCTCGAAGAGACCGTCACGAAGAACAACCTCGAGGCGGCGGAAGAGATCGTCCGCCAGCTGCGGCTACGGGATATCGGCGGCATCATCGTCGTCGACTTCATCGACATGGTCTTGGAGTCCAACCGCGACCTCGTGTTGCGCCGGCTCATCGAGTGCCTGAGCCGCGATCGGACCAAGCACCAGGTCGCCGAGGTCACCTCGCTCGGCCTCGTGCAGATGACGCGCAAGAAGCTGGGACTCGGTCTGCTCGAGACCTTCAGTGAGGCGTGCGAGGTCTGCGCCGGTCGCGGTGTCATCGTTCACCACGACCCCGTGGTCAAGCACCGCTCGGCCGCCGCCTCGAACGGCAACGGCAACGGCAACGGCAACCGCCGTGGCGGGGGTCGCGGGGGCAACGGCTCCGCCGGCAACGGCACGGGGGGCGGGAACGGCAACGGCGCGCCGGCCGCACCCGCCGGCGGCACGCACGTCATCACCGAGGGCGTGAAGTCCGCCCTCGCGCAGATCGCGGCATCCACGATCCACCCGACGGTCGAGGATCCGGCCGTGGTCGAGGCGGCCGTCGTGGCCTCGGTCGAGGCGGTCCTGGATGCCAAGTCCGAGCCGCCGGTGCGCGAGAAGCGTCCGCGCAAGAAGCGCGAGCCCAAGGCGCCCCGCACCGAGAAGGACGCGCTGCTCGAGTCGGTCCTCGAGGCGCTCCCGGAGCCGAAGGCGCCCGGTCAGGGCCGTTCGCGCCGCCGCGTGACCACCGCCGCTCTCACGGGCACGCCGGTCAGCGCCCACCCCGCCGACGACGCCTGAGTCGCCTCATCGACGCGTGAGGTGTCGAGGGTCATCGCCTCCGGTCGCGGTCAGGCGGCAGATCCCGACACCTCATGCGTCCTTGGCCCGACGCTCACGCGCGGTGATGCCTCATGCGTCCTTGGCCCGACGCTCACGCGCGGTGATGCGCAGTCCCGAAGCGCGGAGCCGACGCACGAGCTCGCGTCCGCCGACGTGCTCAGCGCCCGCGGCGACGAGATCGGCGTGCCGCTCGTCGGGGACGTCGTAGTGGTCGAGGTCGAACGCCCGGCGGGGGATTCCCGCAGCGGCCGCGAAGGCGTGCAGCTCGGCGAGGTCTGAGTCGCTGACCAGATGTGCCCAGAGCCTGCCGTGGGCGGGCCACTGCGGGTCGTCGATGAGAATGGCCACTCGGCGATCCTACGGCGGACACGCGGTTCGATGCTTTTGCCGGATCACCCCGGGTGAGCTAAACTCGTCCTTTGGTGCGTCGTGTCCGCGCGATTGACGCGAGACCCCGCCGGCTCAGGTCGGCCGGATCGCACCGAGACTCAGGGCGATGAGCCCTCCCGACGTCATCAGACAACCGGAGCCGTGCGCTCCCGAACGAAACAGGTGTGAAGTGGTTTACGCAGTTGTGCGCGCCGGCGGCCGGCAGGAGAAGGTCGAGGTCGGCACGATCGTCGTGCTCGATCGCCAGGCGGCGAAGGTCGGCGAGAGCATCCAGCTGCCCGCCGTTCTGTTCGTCGACGGAGAGACCGTCACGACCGACGCCGACAAGCTCGCGAAGGTCTCGGTCACGGCCGAGGTCCTCGGTGAGGAGCGCGGTCCGAAGATCGTGATCCAGAAGTTCAAGAACAAGACCGGCTACAAGAAGCGCCAGGGCCACCGTCAGGACCTCACGCGCGTCAAGATCACCGGCATCAAGTAAGAGCCAGGAGACGCAGAGATGGCACACAAAAAGGGCGCAAGCTCCACCCGCAACGGTCGTGACTCCAACGCACAGCGCCTCGGCGTGAAGCGCTTCGGCGGCCAGGCCGTCAACGCCGGCGAGATCCTCGTCCGCCAGCGCGGCACGCACTTCCACCCCGGCGCCAACGTCGGTCGCGGTGGCGACGACACCCTGTTCGCCCTCGCCGCCGGTTCGGTCGAGTTCGGCCAGAAGGGCGGCCGCAAGGTCGTCAACATCGTCGCCGCAGCCGCGGAGTAATCCGCAGCGCACGTCGTTCCCGAGGGGGTGGGCACTGCCCGCCCCCTCGTCGTTTTCTCCGCCGGCTGCCGCCGGCCCATCCCGGGAGGACCCTCATGGTCACCTTCGTCGACCGCGTCACCCTGCACCTGCGTGCGGGCAAGGGCGGCAACGGCTGCGTGTCGGTGCGCCGCGAGAAGTTCAAGCCGCTCGCCGGTCCCGACGGCGGCAATGGCGGGCACGGAGGTGACGTCGTGCTGGTCGCCGACCCGCAGGTGACGACGCTGCTGTCCTATCACCACTCGCCCCACCGCTCCGCGGGCAACGGCGGTTTCGGCATGGGCGATCACCGATCCGGCGCAGCGGGCGAGATCACCGAGCTACCCGTCCCCCTCGGCACGGTCGTGAAGGATCCTGACGGCACCGTGCTCGTGGACATGCTCACGCCCGGCATGCGCTTCGTCGTCGCTCCCGGCGGCCTCGGCGGTCTCGGCAACGCCGCCCTCGCCTCGCCCAAGCGCAAAGCGCCCGGGTTCGCGCTCCTGGGCACCCCCGGCTGGGAGGGCGATGTCGTCCTCGAGCTGAAGACGGTCGCGGACGTCGCGCTGGTCGGGTTCCCCTCGGCCGGCAAGTCGAGCCTCATCGCCGCGGTCTCGGCCGCGCGCCCCAAGATCGCGGACTACCCCTTCACGACCCTGCACCCCAACCTCGGTGTCGTGCAGGCGGGCGACGTGCGCTTCACGGTCGCCGACGTCCCCGGACTCATCGAGGGGGCGAGCGAGGGCCGAGGCCTCGGGCTCGAGTTCCTCCGCCACGTCGAGCGCTGCACCGCGCTCGTGCATGTGCTGGACTGCGCGACCCTCGACCCCGGCCGCGACCCGCTGACCGACCTCGACGTCATCCTGGCCGAGCTGGCCGCCTATCCCGTGCCCGAGGGGCAGATCCCGCTGCTCGACCGCCCGCAGATCGTGGCGCTGAACAAGGTCGACGTCCCCGAGGCGCGCGACCTCGCCGATCTCGTCCGTCCCGACCTCGAGGCGCGCGGCTTCCGCGTCTTCGAGATCTCCACCGTGAGCCGCGCGGGCCTGCGTGAACTGACCTTCGCCCTCGCCGACGTCGTCGAGCAGCACCGCGTCGCGACGATCGACGACGCCCCCGCCGAGCGCATCGTCATCCGCCCCCAGGGGTCGGAGAAGGACTTCACGATCAAGGTCGAGGGCGGCACCTACGGTCCCGTCTACCGGATCCTCGGTGACAAGCCCGTCAAATGGGTGCAGCAGACCGACTTCCAGAACGAGGAAGCGGTGGGCTACCTCGCCGACCGTCTCGCGCGCCTGGGCGTCGAGGACGAGCTGTTCCGCGCCGGTGCCGTCGCGGGGGCGACCGTGGTGATCGGCGCCGGCGACGGCATCGTCTTCGACTGGGAACCGACGCTGTCCTCCGCAGCCGAGCTCATGACCGCTCCGCGGGGCACCGACCCGCGCCTGGTCCAGAACTCCCGCCGCACCACCTCCGAGCGGCGTGAGCGCTACCACGAGCGGATGGATGCCAAGGCCGACGCCCGTGCGGAGCTCGAGGCCGAGCGTCTCGCCGCGCGCGCATCCGACGAGGAGGACGAGCGATGACCGCGCGCGTCCGGGCCGACCTTCCCACTGCTTCGCGTGTCGTCGTCAAGGTGGGGTCGTCGTCGATCAGCGGTGACGGCGCGTTCCGCATCGACCTGATCGTGGATGCGCTGGCGCACGCGCGTGAGAGCGGTATCGAGGTCGTCCTGGTGTCCTCGGGTGCGATCGCGACGGCTCTGCCGCTGCTCGACCTGCAGGGGCGTCCGAACGACCTGGCCACGCAGCAGGCCGCCGCGGCGGTGGGTCAGAACGTGCTGATGTGGCGCTACCAGACCTCGCTCGACCGGTTCGGACTCCTGGCCGGTCAGGTCCTGCTCACCGCCGGCGACCTCGAGAACGCCACACACCGGTCCAACGCGCGCCGGGCGATGGAACGGCTGCTGGGGCTCGGCATCCTGCCCATCGTCAACGAGAACGACACGGTTGCCACGCACGAGATCCGCTTCGGCGACAACGACCGTCTCGCCGCGCTCGTGGCGCAGCTGATCGGCGCCGACGCCCTCGTGCTCCTGAGCGACATCGAGTGCCTGTACACGGCCCCGCCGAGCGAGCCGGGGGCTCGCCCGATCACCGAGGTGGAGTGGGGCGACGACCTGTCGGAGTACACCTTCGGGTCGGTGACCGTGAACGGTGTCGGCACCGGGGGAGCGGCCACCAAGGCCTCCGCCGCCAAGCTCGCGTCGGCCGCCGGCGTCGGTGTCCTCGTCACCAGTGCCGACCTCGTCCGGGACGCCCTCGCCGGAGCCTCCGTGGGCACGTGGTTCGCCCCGCATCCCGACCCGGTCACCCTGACCACCGGCCCCGTGGGTGCGGTGGCCGCGACGATAGACTGACGCGATGACCCTCACCGCCGTTTCGGTCGACGAACGCCTGCGCCTGGCGAAGGATGCCGCGCGCGAGGTCGGTCTGCTCGATTCCGCGACCAAGACCGCGATGTTGAACGCCATCGCCGACGCCATCGAGGCCGCCTCGGCGGACATCGTCGCGGCGAATGCCGACGACCTGGCTCGCGGGCGCGACGCCGACATCGGCGAGGCGCTGCTGGATCGCCTGCGACTGGATGCCGGCCGGGTCGCGGGCCTCGCCGCGGCCGTCCGTGACGTCGCAGAGCTGCCCGACCCGGTCGGCCGTGTCCTGGATCGACGGACACTCCCCAACGGCCTCGCGCTCGAGAAGGTCGCGGTGCCGTTCGGGGTCGTGGGCTCGATCTACGAGGCGCGGCCGAACGTGACGGTCGACATCGCCGCGCTCGCCCTGCGCTCGGGCAACGCCGTGGTGCTGCGCGGCGGCTCGGCGGCCCAGAGCTCCAACGCGGCGCTGGTCGAGGTCATGCGTCGCGCGCTGGAACGACAGGCCGTGTCTCCCGAGGCGATCCAGACTGTCGACGACTTCGGCCGGGACGGCGCACGCGCACTGATGAACGCCCGGGGACTGGTCGATGTCCTCGTCCCCCGGGGGAGCGCCGCGCTCATCGAGACGGTGGTCACCCAGTCCACAGTGCCGGTCATCGAGACCGGCGCAGGTGTGGTCCACGTGTATCTGGATGCCACGGCACGCGCCGACTGGGCTCGTGAGATCGTGCTGAACGCCAAGACGCAGCGCCCGAGTGTCTGCAACGCGGTCGAGACCGTCCTCGTTCACCGGGATGCCGCAGACCGGCTGCTGCCCGATCTGCTCGGATCCCTCGCCGCCGCGGGGGTCCGTGTGCACGGCGACGAGACCGTTGCCGCCTACGATCCGCGCGTCGTCGCCGCGACCGAGGAGGACTGGGCCGCGGAGTACCTGAGTCTCGACCTCGCTGTCCGCGTCGTGGACGACCTCGACACCGCGCTCGATCACATCCGGCGGTACTCGACGCACCACACCGAGTCGATCATCACCGACGACGAGGCATCCGCCTCCCGCTTCCTGGCGGAGGTCGACTCGGCCGTGGTCTTGGTGAACGCCTCGACCAGATTCACCGACGGGGGCGAGTTCGGATTCGGTGCCGAGGTGGGCATCTCGACGCAGAAGCTCCACGCTCGGGGACCCATGGGGCTCGCCGAGCTCACCAGCACCAAGTGGCTCGGGCGCGGCGACGGCCAGGTCCGGGCCTGACCGCATAAAATGGCTTTGCGCGCCGCGCAGATATCTCGAACGGAGCACTGATGACTTTCGCCTCGCTGATCGCCCACGCCGCTGAAGAGGGCGCACACCACGGCGGCAACGTGCAGGCCGAGACCTTCTGGATCGGTGCCGTCGCATTCGTCGTGTTCATCGCGCTGAGCCTGGTGACCCTCTCGTACCGCAACGTCTCGAACCGCCACGCACACAAGGCCGAGGCCTACGCGCAGAAGCACGGGACGCCCACCCCCGAGGCGCACGGCCACTGAGGCCCACCGTATGTCGGTGACGCGCGCCCCTCGTATCGGGGTCATGGGTGGGACGTTCGATCCCATCCATCACGGTCACCTGGTCGCGGCCAGCGAGGTCGCGCAATCGTTCGACCTCGACGAGGTCGTCTTCGTCCCCACGGGTCGCCCGTGGCAGAAGGCGGACGTCACCGAGAGCGAGCACCGCTACCTCATGACGGTCATCGCGACCGCCTCGAACCCGCAGTTCACGGTCAGCCGCGTCGACATCGATCGAGCCGGACCCACCTACACGATCGACACCCTCCGCGATCTCAAGCGTGAGCGTCCCGGCGCCGAGCTGTTCTTCATCACCGGCGCCGACGCCGTCGCGCAGATCCTCGGGTGGCGCAACCACCAGGAGCTGTGGGACCTCGCCCACTTCGTCGCCGTGTCCCGCCCGGGGCACGTGCTCACGACCGAGGGTCTGCCCACCGACGACGTCAGCCAGCTCGAGATCCCGGCGCTGGCCATCTCGTCCACCGACTGCCGCGCCCGCGTGCGCCGAGGCCACCCCGTGTGGTACCTGGTGCCCGATGGCGTCGTGCAGTACATCGCGAAGCACCACCTCTACCGGAGCCCTGCATGAGCACATCCGAGAACCCCGAGAACCCGCCGCTGACGCGGCGTCAGCTGCGCGAACTCCGCAACACCGGCGCCACGCCCATCATCACGCCGAGGCTCGACGCTCCGTCCGAGGACGCGGCCCCGGTCGTCGCCCCGACGTCCGAGCCGAGCTCGCCGCCGGAGCCCGAGGCGCCGGAGCCCGAGGCGCCGAAGCCCGAGGCGCCGGAGCCCGAGGCGCCGGAGCCCGAGGTTTCGGTCGCCGATGAGGCGTCGTCCGAAGCGGAACCGGAGTCGGCGCCCGAATCGCCCGCGAAGAAGGGTGGCATGCTGGGCGGCCTCTTCGGCCGCGGCAGGGCCGACAAGCCCGAGACGGAGCCCGAGGAGGCGTCGGCACCGGTCGACGAGCAGCCGACCGCCTCGTCTGAGACGGCGCCCGTCACGGCTTCCGAGCCGCCCGCGCTCCCCGACGCGTTCGTCCCCGCCGACGGCGCCGGGCTCGGCGTGACCGGCCTGACCCGGCGTCAGGCTCGCGCGCAGGAGCGCATCCGCACCGCGAGCGTTCCGATCATCGCGCCCGACCTGCAGCCGGCCGCTCCTGCGACGCGTGACCAGACGGTCGAGGGGCCCGACGGCGCCACGTCGGCGGAGGATGCCGCAGCCCCCGCGACCCCGGCAGCCGCGGTCGCGGGGGAGCCGGTATCCACCTCCGCCCCGCAGCCGACGCAGGACACCGACGCTCCGACCGCGGGCGCGCCCCGTGCCATCTTCCGCCCGGCCGCCCCCGAGGAGGCCGCTGCACCCGAAGCGTCGCCCGTGGAGGAGACCGAGACCCCCGTGTCGACGGTGAATCCGGCGCTCGGCTCCGACCTCCTCAACGGGCAGACCCCCGAGATCTCGCTGCCGCCGTCGTTCGATCAGTTGATCTCGCGCAGCGCTGCGGCGACCGGTTCCGTGTCGACGCCGAACGCTCTGATCCTCTCGCAGACACCCGCGGGCGTGCCGCTCGTCGGACCCGTCACCTCCACCGGCGAGGTGCTCATCACCGGCACCTTCGAGCTTCCGGAAGGACTCGGTTCCGTCGGTCACGCGCCCGGGACCACCGACGGCCGCGACGTCGACGCGGTCCTTCTCGATGGGGAACTGCCGCCGGCCTCCTCGCCCACGCCGATCGCGGCCAGTGCCGCGATCAGCACCGTCAAGCAGCCCGGTGAGATCATCCGCCCCCCGGCGCCGGAGAAGGGCAGCAAGCTCGTCATCGGTCTCATCATCACCACCGGCGCTCTCGCCGTCGCGGTCGCCGTCGCGCTGGTCCTCGCCTTCACGACAGGAGTCTTCGGATGACAGCCAGCGCCAACGGAATCGAGATGGCGCGCATCGCCGCGATCGCCGCCGACTCGAAAGCGGGGGAGGACCTCGTCGCGCTCGACGTGTCCGAGCCCCTCCCGCTCGTCGACATCTTCCTCCTGGTGACCGGACGCAACGAGCGTAACGTCGCCGCCATCGCCGACGAGGTCGAGGAGAAGCTCCTCGAGGCCGGCCACAAGCGGCTGCGCCGCGAGGGACGGCAGGAATCCCGCTGGGTGCTGTTGGACTTCGGCGACCTGGTCGTGCACGTCTTCCACGAGCAGGAGCGCGTCTACTACGGCCTCGAGCGCCTGTGGAAGGACTGCCCGGTCGTGCCGCTGGAGCTGCCGGCACCGGCATCCGCCGACTGAGCCGAACGAACACCGAAGGGCCGCCCCGTCACGGGCGGCCCTTCGGTGTTCGCGGACTCAGACCAGAGCAGCGGTGAGCTCGGATCGCACGATCGCCGCGCCGGCGCTCAGGGCACTGAGCTTCGCGAGGGCGACGTCGCGGGGCAGGGGAGCCATGCCGCAGTTGGAGCTCGCGATGAGCTTGTCGGCATCCACGAACTCCAGGGCCCGACGCAGTGTCCCGGCGACCTCTTCCGGGCGTTCGATGTCGTGCGAGGCCACGTCGATCGCACCGAGCATGACCTTCTTGCCGCGGATCAGCTCGATGACCTCGATCGGGATACGGGAATTGTGCGACTCGAGCGAGACGATGTCGATGCTCGACTGCTGCAGGAGCGGGAACGATTCCTCGTACTGCCGCCACTCCGGTCCGAGCGTCGCCTTCCAGTCGGTGTTGGCCTTGATGCCGTAGCCGTAGCAGATGTGCACCACCGTCTCGGCGCGCAGACCCTCGACCGCCCGCTCGAGAGCGGCCATGCCCCAGTCCCGGACCTCGTCGAAGAAGACATTGAAGGCCGGTTCGTCGAACTGGATGACATCCACTCCGGCCGCCTCGAGCTCCTTCGCCTCCTGGTTCAGGATGCCGGCGAACTCCCACGCGAGCCTCTCGCGGCTCTTGTAGTAGCGGTCCGAGAGGGTGTCGATCATCGTCATGGGGCCCGGCAGCGCCCACTTGATCGGCTGATCGGTCTGTGCACGCAGGAACGCGGCGTCCTCGACGAACACCGGCTTCTCGCGGCCGACGGGACCGACCACCGTGGGCACGCTGGCCTCGTACCGATTGCGGATGCGGACGGTCTCTCGGTTCTCGAAGTCGACACCGCTGAGATGCTCGATGAATGTCGTGACGAAGTGCTGGCGGGTCTGCTCGCCGTCACTGACGATGTCGATGCCGCGCTGCCCCTGTTCGTGCACGGCGGCGCGCAGGGCGTCCTGCTTCCCCTCGACGAGGGCGTCGCCCTGGAGCGCCCAGGGCGACCAGAGCTTCTCGGGCTCGGCGAGCCAGGACGGCTTGGGAAGACTGCCGACGACGGCGGTGGGCAGGAGTGCGTTCATGGGCGGGGCTCCGACGGGTCAGTGGACGAGGGCGGGGGAAAGACCGGCCCACCGGGCCAGTGCGTCGCCGTGCGGCTTGACGAAGTGCTCCTCCGCCCACTTCCCCTGGGTCAACGCGAGACGCGAGCGCTCTTCACGGTCGTAGTCGACCCGCGTGCGGGAGAAGTCCTGGCTGTCGAGCGTGGGGCGGAAGACGTGCGCCGCGGCCGCGTTGGCGTTGTAGATCTCCGGACGGTAGATCTTCTGGAACGTCTCCATCGTGCTGATCGTCCCGATGAGTTGCAGGTTGGTGTAGTCGTTCAGCAGATCGCCGCGGAAGTAGAACGCCAGCGGCGCGGAACCGCCCGCGGGCAGGAAGTACCGGACGCGGAGGCCCATCTTGCCGAAGTACTCATCGGTGAGCGAGTACTCGTCCTGCACGTATTCGACACCGAGCACGGGGTGGTGGTTGTCGGTCCGGCGATAGGTCTTGCTGGTGGAGACGCTGATGCAGATGACCGGTGAAACGGCGAACCGCTGACGGTATTCGGGGGAGTCGAGGAAGGCCTGGAACAGCTTGCCGTGCAGGGCGCCGAAGTCATCCGGCACGGTGAACCCACCCGCGGCGGCGCTCACGGCGGGCAGCAGCACGCTGAAGTCGAAGTCACGCAGGTACGACGAGAAGTTGTTGCCGACGATTCCGTGGTGACGCACGCCGGTCGTGCGGTCCACGACCACCAGATCGAGCACCTCGAGGAGCGGGAACCGGTGATCGTCTCCGGATGTCGCGAACTCCAGGTCGACAGAGACGATGTCGATCTCGAGGGTGTAGCGGTCACCGTCCGGGTTGTCCCAGCGAGCGAGGTCGTTGAACCGCCGGTCGATCATCGTCAGCGCGTTGCGCAGGTTCTCTTGACGGTCGTCTCCGCGGGCCAGATTGGCGAAGTTCGTGGTGGCGCGGGAACTCTCGGACGGCGAGTAATTCTCATCGAACCGGGTGGTCGAGATCTGGAACGTGAAGTCCTTCGACATGCCCAGACACTCCTGTCGGTCGGCGGCTCGCGCCGCGCGGTCATCGGTGATCCCATCGTGCGCGTCTTCGTGTCCCATCGGGTAATCCGTCCCGACTATTCACGGATATAGTCTTTACCTATGGCGCGTCGACCCAGCGGTGTCACCCTGCAGCAACTGCAGTCGTTCATCGAGGTCGCCGCGGAGGGGTCGATCTCCGCCGCCGCCGACCTGCTCTACGTGTCCCAGCCGACGATGTCGGCGGCGATGAAGGATCTCGAGACCCGGGTGGGGCGGTCACTGCTCGTGCGGTCCGCGCGCGGCATCACGTTGACCTCGGATGGCGTTGAGTTCCTCGGATATGCCCGGCAGGTCGTCGAGCAGGTGGCCCTCCTCGAGCAGCGTTATCTCGATCGGCCTCCCTCTCGTCGCCTCCTGGGGGTGTCGACGCAGCACTACTCGTTCGCGGTCGACGCGTTCGTCCGGATGGTGAAGGCGAGCGGGGCGCCGGAGTACGAGTTCTCCCTGCGCGAGACGCGCACATGGGACATCATCGAGGACGTCCGGACCCTCCGTAGCGAGCTCGGCATCCTGTACCGGAACGACTTCAATCGGAACGTCATCGACAAGCTGCTGCGCGATTCGGGGCTGCTGTTCCACCCCCTGTTCCTCGCCGACCCGCACATCTTCGTCTCGCGCAAGAACCCGCTCGCCGCGCGCGAGCGCGTCACCCTCGACGATCTCGCGGGACTTCCGCGCCTGACCTTCGACCAGGGGACGAACAACTCGTTCTACTTCGCCGAGGAGATCCTCTCGACGCTGTCGAGCGCGCAGGAGATCCGTGTCTCGGACCGTGCGACGATCTTCAACCTCATGATCGGTCTCGGCGGCTACACGATCTCGACGGGCATCATCAGCGACGACCTCGATCCCGAGATCGTCGCTGTGCCGCTCGACGTCGACGAGCGCATCGAGATCGGGTGGATCGCGCACACCGCGATCCCGCTCACCGATCAGGCTCAGCGCTATCTGGACGACGTGCGCGCCGTTGTGCGGGAGTTCGACGTAGAACTGCTCGGCTAGAGCGGTGTCTACAGACACCGTGGGGGAAATGACGAATGTCCCGGACGTGCGTCTCGGGACATTCTTTTCGGTGGACCTGAGGGGACTCGAACCCCTGACCCCCTGCATGCCATGCAGGTGCGCTACCAGCTGCGCCACAGGCCCGTTTTCGTTTTTCCGCCCCGTTCGAGGCAACTCCATGAGCTTACTACACGGAATCCGGAGGCAGGAAATCGGCGCGACCGGGCGTGTCGCCGTCCCGTGTGGCGGCGTCGAGGATCGCGGCGCGCAGCGCCTGGGACCGCTCGCTCAGCGCTCGTTGGCGAGCGACATACTGGGCCTTCCCCTCGGCCGTCTCGATGGCAACGGCGGAGTAGCCCCAATCGGCCAGATCGTACGGTGATGCCTCCATGTCGAGCGTCCGGATGTCGCGCGCGAGTTCGAACGCGTCCAGCAGAACCTCACCGGGCACCAAGGGCCCCAGCTTCACGGCCCACTTGTACACGTCCATGCCGGCGTGCAGGCAGCCCGGCTGCTCGAGGTCGATCTGCCGCTCGCGCGAGAGGAGCGCGCGGTTGCGCGGCACCGCGTCGGGGGTGAAAAACCGGAAGGCGTCGAAGTGCGTGCACTTGAGGTCGTGCGATTCGACGACGGCGTCGGTACCGGCACTCCCGAGGCGGAGGGGGACCGCGTGGCGCACGTCGTCGGTCCGGTAGGCCATGGCCCACTCGTGCAGACCGAAACAGCCGAACTGCGCCGGTCGTGCCTCGGTGGCGCGCAGCAGATTCACGACTCCGCGATACAGCGCACCGCGATCGCGGCGGAACGCCTCGGCATCCACCGCCATGCCCGCAGGCACGTGGCGGTACCAGCGCCACCCGGCACGTTCCGATGCGTCGGCGAGCACGATGCCCGGACCGGGATGCCACCGACGCAGGATCGCCGGCTTGTACGAGTAGTACGTGAAGAGGAAGTCCTCGACGGGATGCTTCTGACCGCGCGCGGCGCGGGCGCGGTGGTTCGCGGTCAGGGCCTCGGCTCGCTCCGCGTGTGCCTCGGCGCGGGCCGACCACTCTGCGCGGGATACGACGGCCGCATCGAGGAGGAGGCTCATCCGACCGGCTCGATGAGGTTGGGGGAGTCGTTTCGGACGTTCCCCACCGCCGATGAGACCACGTGGTCGTCCAGCGTCTCGGCCACATCGGGGGCGGCGTCGATCGCGGCATCCAGGATGTCGCCGACGTTCTCGGTCGTCGGGTCGAGCCACGCGTCGGCGAAATCTGGATCCATGAACAGCGGCATCCGGTCGTGGATCGAGCCGAGCCGGCCGATCGAGTCGCGCGTGAGGATCGTGCAGCTGAGCACCCACCGCGCAGGGTCGTCGTCGGCCTTGGCCGGGTCTTTCCACCACTCGTACAGCCCTGCGAAGAACAGGGGAGAGCCGTCGGCCGGGTGGATGTAGTGCGGCGTCTTGCCCGCCTCGGTGGTCTTCCATTCGTAGTACCCGGACGCCGGGATCACCGCGCGACGCTTGATGAGGGCGTTGCGGAACATGGGCTTGTCCTCAACCTCTTCCGACCGCGCGTTGAAGGCCCGCGCGCCGATCTTGACGTCCTTCGCCCACCCCGGCACGAGCCCCCACCGCGCGACTTCGAGGCGGCGGACCGGTGGCTCGGTCTTCACCGAGTCGAGCACGATCGCCACGGATGCTGTGGGCGCGATGTTGTACGACGGCGGCGGCAGCTCATCGGTCTCGACATCGACGCGCAGCACTCCGACGAGCTCGGATGCCACGTTGGCCACGACGAATCGACCGCACATGCCTCCACCGTACGCGGCGCCTCCGACATGCAGGGCGCATCAGCGGTCGCGGGAGATCACCCCGACGTCCTCGAGGCGCTCCAGCAGACCCGCGCCATCGGACTCACTGACCCACGGCACGTCGGCGGCGGAGTGGTCGTCGACGACGGTGCGACCACCGGCGAGCACGGCCTCGGCGGGAAGCAGACGTCGGATGGCCACGGCCGCCACGCTCTCGGGATGCTCGATCGCGAAGCCCGTGTAGATCGCGTCGTCGTGCTGACCGTCGTCGCCGACGAGCAGCCACTTCACGTGGGGGAACTCGGCGGCGATACGACGCAGACTGATCTCTTTGTGATCGCGCCCGCTGCGAAACCACCGGTCGTGCGTGGGGCCCCAGTCCGTCAGCAGGAACGACCCCGCGGGGAAGAGGTGGCGACGGAGGAAGCGCGTGAGCGTGGGCGCGACGTTCCACGCTCCTGTCGAGAGGTAGATGACCGGGGTTCCGGGATGCTCGCGCGAGAGGCGCTCGAGCATGACAGCCATGCCCGGCACCGGCTGCCGTGCGTGCTCGTCGACCACGAAGGAGTTCCACGCGGCCAGCAGGGGGCGGGGGAGCGCGGTGACCATGACGGTGTCGTCGACGTCGCTGATGACACCGAAACGCACATCGGAGCCGACGATGAACACGCGGGTCTCCGTCGGTTCGCTGCCCTCGACCGCCATCGTGACCGTCTGCCAACCCGGGGGCAGGCTCGCGGGGAGCTTGGCGTCGATGACGCCGCCGCGATCGGCGACCACCTCGTGCGAGACCCCGTCGACGGTGACCGTGACCTGTGCGTAGCCGACCGGCACGGCCGCGAAGCTGCGCCATCCGCGAAGGCTCGCGAACTCTCCCGCCGCGGTGCGCTTGACCGGGGGAGTGATGAGGACACGCCCCAGGACACGGACCCACTCCTCGGTCCCGTATCCGGGGAAGCCGGTGACGGAGGGTCGCAGGCCGCGGGCCCGCGCACGGCGTTCGCGCCACGCGTGGAAGCGGTACTCGAGGCGGGCGAACCAGAGCACTTTGGCGCGAGAAGAGCGAGGCATCCCGCTCAGTCTTTCACGTCGTCGCCCGCCGGTTCGAGGACGTCGTGCTCGTCGGCGAGGTGCCGACGCTCGATGCGCTCCAGCACCTTCTTGCCGACGTAGACCAGGACGAGGAAGACGACGATGATGCCGACGAAGAGGTATCCGGCGTAGTGGATGCGATCGGCGAGCTCCCGGTAGGTGCCGGCGGCGGTGGCGGCGACCGTGATGTACAGCCCCGCCCACACCACGCAGGCCGGCGCTGTCCACGCGAGGAACCGTCGATAGCGGTACCCGCTCATCCCGACGGTGAGCGGCACGAGCGAGTGCAGGACGGGCAGGAACCGGGACAGGAAGATCGCGGGACCGCCGCGCCGACGCAGATAACGATCGGCACGTTCCCAATTCCGGTCGCCGAGCCTCTGCCCGAGACGCGAGGCCCGGATGCGCGGACCGAAGTAGCGGCCCAGCCAGAAACCGAGGCTCTCACCGATCAGCGACCCGACCACGACGGCCACACCCAGCAGCACGCCCTCGAGGGGTGAGGCGATGGCGGTGCCGGCGACGATGACGACCGTGTCGCCGGGAACGACGAGCCCCACGAGCACACTGGTCTCGAGCATCATCGCCAGACCGGCGACGAGTGTGCGCACCACGGGGGCGACGTTCTGCACGACGTCGAGGAGCCACGTGAGGATGTCGTTCACCTCGCTCAGCCTAGGGGCGCGGTGTCCCCCTAGCCTGGGAGCGTGCCGCGTTCTGTCTCCACGGTCGTCCTGCCGCGGTGGCGGGATCCCGACGCTGTCTTCGCCGCCCTGTTCGCGGGCGACGCGCACGCTTTCTGGCTGGACGCGGGAGCGGAAGCCGCGACGGGGTGGAGCTATCTCGGAACGGGCCGTCCCGCCGCGGCCGCCGCCCCTCTGGCGATGGATGCCACGACTCGAACGGACGTCGCTGCGGGGGGCCCGGCCTTCCGCGGCGGGTGGGTCGGGTGGATCTCGTACGAGGGTGCCCCCGCGTGGATGCGCGTCGATGAGCTGCTCGCGTTCGACCACGGTTCCCGGCAGGTGTGGGCGGTCTCCGCGAACGACTCCGCCGAGGCTCTCGCCGATGCCGCGACCGCGGCGCCGGAGGCCCCGCCCGTCCGGGATGCCGAGGCCCGGGGCGTGGCATCCGGGCGTCACACCCCCGATCGCTACGCCGAGCTCGTCGCGGCCTGCCGGGACCGCATCGGTGACGGCGACGCGTACCAGCTGTGTCTCACCACGCGGTTCACCGTCCCGGGCGCGACCGACGCGCCGGCCGCATTCCGTCGCCTGCGCCGGGAAGCGACCTCGCACCACGCCGGTCTCGTGCGCCTCGGCGACCGGACTCTCGTGAGCGCCTCGCCCGAGCGCTTCCTCGAGGTGCGCGGCGGCCGCGTCCACACGCACCCCATCAAGGGCACGCGCCCGCGGCATCCCGATCCGACGCTCGACGCCGCCCTCGCGGACGACCTGCGGACGGATGCCAAGGAGCGCGCCGAGAACGTCATGATCGTCGACCTCATGCGCAACGACCTGACGCGGGTGTGCCTCCCGTCGTCCGTCGGCGTCGACCGGCTTCTCGAGGTCGAGAGCTACCCGACCGTGCATCAGCTCGTCAGCGAGGTCTCGGGTCAGCTCCGTCCGGGAACGACCATCGGCGAACTGGTGGACGCGGCGTTCCCGGCGGGAAGCATGACAGGCGCGCCCAAGGCCTCGGCCATGGAGATCCTCGCCGGGCTCGAGGGGGCGCCGCGCGGGGTCTACTCGGGCGCGTTCGGCTGGATCGGCGATGACGGCGCGGCCGATCTCGCGATGGTCATCCGCAGTATCGTCGTCGAGCCGGATGCCGCCTGGGTCGGAGCCGGCGGAGGGATCACGTGGCGGTCGGTCGCGGCATCCGAGGTGGCCGAGGTCGGCATCAAGGCCAGGGCTCCGCTCGCGGCGCTCGGTGCCATCGTGCCCCCGGGTTGGTGAGGGCGCACCGGGGCCGGAAGCGTCCGCGCGCGGTCCGGTAGCCTGGACGCTGGCCCTCGTGGCCTCCCGACTTTCACGATTGGTCTCACCCGTGTCTCAGAACCCCTCTTCCGCGCCGTCCGCCGACGGAGGCTTCGACCCTCACGAGATCCAGGCGAAGTGGCAGCAGGCGTGGGCCGAGAAGGATCCCTTCCGCGCCGGCGGCGATGCCGACACGCGCCCGCGCAAGTACGTGCTCGCGATGTTCCCGTACCCCTCGGGCGACCTGCACATGGGGCACGCCGAGAACTACCTCTATTCCGACATCGTCGCCCGCTTCTGGCGCCACCGCGGCTACAACGTCCTGAACCCCATCGGGTGGGACTCCTTCGGCCTGCCCGCCGAGAACGCCGCCATCAAGCGCGGGGCCGACCCGGTCGAGTGGACCTACGCGAACATCGCGCAGCAGAAGGAGAGCCTGAAGGACTACGGCGTCTCGTTCGACTGGAGCCGCGTGCTGCACACCAGCGACCCGGAGTACTACCGCTGGAACCAGTGGCTGTTCCAGAAGCTGTACGACCGCGGTCTGGCGTACCGGAAGGACGCCCTGGTCAACTGGGACCCGGTCGATCAGACGGTGCTCGCCAACGAGCAGGTGCTGCCCGACGGCACGAGCGAGCGCAGCGGCGCCGTCGTGGTCAAGAAGAAGCTGACCCAGTGGTTCCTGAGGATCACCGACTACGCCGATCGTCTGCTCGACGACCTGAACCAGCTCGAGGGCTTCTGGCCGCAGAAGGTCATCCAGATGCAGCGCAACTGGATCGGCCGCTCGGTCGGGGCCGACATCGAGTTCGAGATCGAGGGTCGCGCCGAGAAGATCACGGTGTTCTCCACGCGCCCCGACACCTTGCACGGTGCGACGTTCTTCGTCGTGGCGCCCGAATCCGACCTCGCGGCCGAGCTCGCGGCATCCGCGGACATCGAGGTGCGGCAGCGCTTCCAGGCGTATCTGGAAGAGGTGCAGCGCGCGACCGACATCGAGCGACAGGCGACCGACCGCCCCAAGACCGGCGTGTTCCTCGGGCACTACGCGATCAACCCGATCAACGGCGAGAAGCTCCCGATCTGGGCGGCCGATTACGTGCTGGCCGACTACGGTCACGGTGCGGTCATGGCGGTGCCCGCACACGACCAGCGCGACCTCGACTTCGCCCGCGCGTTCGACCTGCCGGTCAAGGTCGTCGTCGACACGAACGCGCCCGTCACCGGCGCCATCCCCGTCATCGAGGTCGACGAGGACGGCGTGCCGATCGACCCGCTGGGCGACGTCGACGACCTCGACCCGATCAAGACCGGGGTCGCCCTGACCGGCGATGGTCGCATGATCAACTCCGGGTCGCTCAACGGACTGTCCAAGCGCCACGCGATCGCCCGCGTGATCGACGAGCTCGAGACCAAGGGCGTCGGGCGCGCCGCGAAGACCTACCGGCTGCGGGACTGGCTGATCTCGCGTCAGCGGTATTGGGGCACGCCGATCCCGATGCTGCACGCCGAGGACGGCACGATCGTGCCCGTGCCCGAAGACCAGCTGCCGGTCGTGCTGCCGTCGGTGGAGGGCCTCGACCTCAAGCCGAAGGGCTCGTCCCCGCTGGGGGCGGCGACGGAGTGGGTGCAGGTCACCGACCCCGAGACGGGTCAGACGATGCTGCGCGACCCCGACACGATGGACACGTTCGTCGACAGCTCCTGGTACTTCCTGCGCTTCCTGTCGCCGACCGACCCCAACGAGGCGTTCTCGATGCACGAGGCCCGGAAGTGGGGTCCCGTGGACTTCTACATCGGCGGCGTCGAGCACGCGATCCTGCACCTGCTGTACGCGCGCTTCATCACCAAGGCCCTGTTCGACATGGGGCTGGTGGAGTTCACCGAGCCGTTCTCGAGCCTGATCAACCAGGGCATGGTGATCCTCGACGGCGCGAAGATGTCCAAGAGCAAGGGCAACCTCGTGCTCTTCCAGGAGGAGCTCGACGCCCACGGTGCCGACGCGCTGCGCGTGGCGCTGGCCTTCGCGGGCCCCGTGGAGGACGACAAGGACTGGAACGACGTCTCGACCACGGGCGCGGCGAAGTTCCTCGCCCGGGCGCTCCGCATCGCGCACGACGTCGACAGCGAGACCGACGTGGTGTGGGCCGAGGGCGACCAGTCCCTCCGCCGCGTCACGCACCGCCTGCTGGCCGAGGCGCCGAACCTCATCGAGCAGACGAAGTTCAACGTCGTGGTCGCGCGACTGATGGAGCTGGTCAACGCCACCCGCAAGGCGATCGACGGGAACGCCGGCGCGAGCGACCCGGCGGTTCGCGAGGCCGCCGAGGTCATCGCGATGACCCTCGACCTGTTCGCCCCGCACACCGCCGAAGAGATGTGGCAGACGCTCGGCTACGACGGCTTCGTCGGCCTCGTCACGTGGCGCCAGGCCGACCCGACGCTCCTGGTCGAAGACACCGTGACCGCGGTCGTGCAGATCGACGGCAAGGTGCGCGGCACGCTCGAGGTCTCGGCCAAGATCGGCGCCGACGAGCTCGAAGCCGCCGCTCGCGCCGACGAGAAGGTGCGCCGGGCGCTGGGCGAGCGCGAGATCGTGCGTGCGGTCGTGCGGCCGCCCAAGGTGGTCAGCTTCTCGACCAAGTAGACGGTTCCGGATGCCACGTCCCCGGTGCTCCACGGAGCGCGGGGCGTGGCATCCGTCGTTCAGGGGACTTCTTCTCCCCAACAGCGGTATCTCCCTCGGTGGTCCACGAAACGGCCCCGCGGGGCGGCCGCGCCTCTGCGGGCCTTCGTAGCGTGCAGGGGTGACCGTAGTCGACGAGCCCGCAGATCCTGCAGCCCCCACCCCGCGGCTTGATCCGCGGCGGCGCCTGGGCGTCGGTGCGGTGATCGTCCTGGTCCTGCTCGCGTTCGCCGTGACCGTCGGGATCGGCATCTTCCGTGGCGCGACGGGTGCGGAGACGGTGACCACCTCACCCGCGCCGACCGGATGGGCCAGCGGCGTTCCGGGAGCTGCGGTGTACGTGCATGTCGCGGGCGCGGTGCGGGAGGCCGGCCTCTACCGGCTGGCGGCGGGCGCCCGGGTGGCGGATGCCGTCGCCCGCGCCGGCGGATTCGCCGACGACGCCGCGCGCGACGGGGTGAACCTCGCACGGACCGTGACAGACGGCGAGCAGATCGTCGTGCCCGTCGAGGGTGCGGTGCCGACCGCCGCCGCCGCGGATGGAACCTCCGCCTCCGGGCCCTTGGACCTCAACAGCGCGACGCGGGAGCAGCTCGACGCCCTGCCTCGGATCGGTCCGGCGCTGGCAGACCGGATCCTCGCGTGGCGGGAGGAGAACGGCCGCTTCACGAGCGTCGACGACCTCGGCTCGGTGCCCGGCATCGGCGACAAGCTGCTCGCGGGCCTGCGGGATCTGGTTCGCGTATGACTGAGCGGCAGGCTCTGCGGCGGCGGGCGTGGCGCGGGGTCACCGTCGCCGCGGTGACCTGGATCGGCGCCGCCGCCGCGACGGCGGCACCGGAGGCGGGGATTCTCGCGGCCGCTCTCGTCATCGCGGCCGGCGGCGCGGTGGCACTGTTCGTCCGGTTCCGACGTCCGGCCGTGCTGGTCGCGACGGTGGCCCTGGCGTGCGCCGCCGCTGCCGGCGGAACCGTGGCCGCGCTCGCCCCGACGCGCGCGGCGATCGCCCACCTCGAGGTGGACGGGGGCCGCCATCTGCGCGTCACGGCCACGGTGACGGGCCACGTGTCCGGGAGCGCCGACGGCGGCGCGTGGTTCGACGCGACGGTGTCGGCCGTGTCCGCGGGCGACACCACCGTGCGCGGCGTCATCCCCGCCCGCATCGGCGTGGACGCCGAACGTCGCGATCGGCTCTCCGCGGTGGGACAGGGGAGCGAAGTGGTTCTCTCCGGACGCGCGGTGCCGGCGGATCCGGCCGAGCGAGCGGTCCTGGTCCTGCGGGCGACCGAGGTGGAGCGCGCACCGCCGCCCGAGGGCGTGTGGGCGGTGTTCGAGGATCTTCGCGACGGACTCATCGCCTCGACCCGCGGCCTCCCTCAGCCCGGCGCTGGATTGATCCCCGGTCTGGCCGTCGGCGATACATCGGGCCTCGACGCGGCGACCGAAGCGGCGATGAAGACCTCCTCGCTGTCGCACCTCACCGCGGTCTCGGGCGCGAACTGCGCCCTGGTCGTCGGCGCCGCCTTCGCTCTGCTCGCCGTGAGCGGGGCGCGACGATGGCTGAGGGTCGTCGGCGCGCTGCTCGTTCTCACGGGGTTCGTCGTCCTCGTGACGCCCGAACCCAGCGTCGTGCGGGCGGCGGCGATGAGTGCGATCGGCATCCTCGCGTTGGGTCTCGGTCGCCCCACCGTGGGGGTGGCCGTCCTCGCCGCGGCGGTCACGGTGCTCCTCATCGCCGACCCGTGGTTGTGCCGGTCCCTCGGGTTCGCGCTGTCGACCGCAGCCACCGCTGCTCTGCTGGTCCTGGCCCGCCCGCTGGCGGACGGACTCGGGCGCTGGATGCCGGCACCCCTCGCCCTTGCGCTGGCGGTGCCGACATCGGCACAACTCGTCTGCGGACCGCTCATCGTGCTCATCGACCCGCACGTGCCGCTCCTGGGCGTTGCGGCGAACCTGCTCGCCGACCCGGCGGCCGCTCCGGCCACGATCGCGGGAGTGCTGGCCTGCGTGCTACCCGTTCCCTGGCTGCGCGACGGGCTGACGGCGGTGGCCTGGATCCCCGCGGCGTGGATCGCGGGCGTGGCACACACGACGGCGTCCGCCCCGGCTCAGAATCTGCCGTGGCCCGACGGCCCCCTCGGAGCGGCGCTCCTCACCATCGCGGGTGGAGCGGTCGCTGTCGCGCTCGCTCGTCCTCGGCGAGTGCCGCGGATCACCGCACTCGCGACCCTCACTGTCGCGGTGCTCGTCGGTGCGATCGGCGGCACCAGCACCATCCGCACCGTCGCCGGCCCGCTGACGATACCGAGCGGATGGCAGGTGGCGATGTGCGACGTCGGGCAGGGGGATGCCACTCTCTGGCGGTCCGGATCGGCTGCGGCGCTCGTCGACACCGGACCCGAGCCGGAGCCCCTCGCCGAGTGCCTCGCAACCCTGGGAATCGACCACCTCGACCTCGTCGTGCTGACGCACTTCGACAAGGATCACGTGGGCGGGTCCGAGGCCGTGCTCGGCCGCGCGGATCTCGTGGTGCACGGGCCGATCGGCGAACCGGCTGACCAGAGGCTGCTCGATCGGTTCGCCGCGGGCGGGTCCCGACTCCAACCGGCAGCCGTGGGTCTCACGGGTGGCCTGGGGGACACACGGTGGCAGGCTCTCGGGCCCTTGCCCGGGATGGAGCCGGGGAACGATGCCAGCGTCGTCATCGACGTCTCGGGGCCCGGCTTCCCCCGGATGGTCATGCTCGGCGACCTCGGGGCCGAACCTCAGGCCGCGCTCCTCCGCCGCGTCGACGTCCCGCGTGTCGAGATCGTGAAGGTCTCCCACCATGGCAGCGCAGACCAGGATCCGGCGCTGTATCACCGCCTGCAGGCGAGGGTCGGGCTCATCGGCGTCGGCGCGGGCAACACCTATGGGCACCCCACCCTCCGGCTGCTCGACATCCTGCAAGACACCGGCACCGTCGTCGCTCGCACCGACACCGATGGCATCCTGGCCGTCTGGCACGACGAAGAGGAACGACTCACGCTCTGGCGGCAGCGGGCGCCGTGACGCCGGCCGCGCCATCGGACGCCGCATGGCCGTCAGCGTCCGCCACGATGTGTTCGCCACCGTCCCCGTCCGGCATCCGTGTCCGACCCGGTCGGTAGGCTGGGGGAGTGACCCCGGCCCCCCGACGCTCCGCCCCCGCGAAGGCGAAGTCGGCCATTCCGCAGATCGGCTGGCGCACCCCGCAGCCCGCGCCGATCGTGCTGGTCTCCGGCCCTGAAGAGGTCTGCGCCGAGCGCGCGATCGCGGGTGTCCGCGACTACCTCAAGAGCGAGGATCCGAGCCTCGAGGTCACCGACGTCCGCGCCGACGACTATGCCGCCGGCACCCTGCTCGCGGTCACGTCGCCCTCGCTCTTTGGCGAGCCGCGGCTCGTGCGCGTGGGCGGCGTCGAGAAGTGCTCCGACACCTTCCTCACCGAGGCGCTGGCGTACCTCGCGCACCCGCAGGACGGCGCCACGGTCGTGCTGCGACACACCGGAGCGAGCGTCCGCGGCAAGAAGCTGCTGGATGCCATTCGCGCGGGGCAGGGGAACGGTATCGAGATCGCGTGCCCGGCGATCAAGCGCGACTCCGACCGCTTCGACTTCGCCGTCGGCGAGTTCAAGGCCGCGCAGAAGAAGATCGCCCCGGTCGCCCTGCGCTCCCTCGTCTCCGCGTTCGCCGACGATCTCACCGAGCTCGCGGCCGCGTGCCAGCAGCTCATCGCCGACGTCCCGGGCGACATCGACGAGCGTACGGTCGAGCGGTACTACGGCGGCCGCGTCGAGACCTCCGCCTTCACCGTGGCCGACACGGCGATCGCCGGCCACTACGGCCAGGCGCTTCTGGCGTTGCGGCACGCGCTGGCATCCGGAGCCGACCCGGTCCCGCTCGTCGCCGCCGTCGCCATGAAGCTGCGGACGATGGCACGCGTCGCCGGCAATCGCGAATCCTCGTCTGCGCTCGCCCAGCGCCTCGGCATGAAGGACTGGCAGGTCGACCGCGCCCGCCGCGACCTCGTCGGCTGGACCGCCGCGAGCCTCGGCATGGCCATCCACGCCACCGCCCGCGCCGACGCCGAGGTCAAGGGCGCTTCCCGCGACGCGGTCTTCGCACTCGAGCGGATGATCACGATCATCGCCACCCGCCAGCCCTACGGCCGCTGACCAGGCTCTTCGCCTACCGGGGCGCACTGTGTGCACCGGGGCGGTCGATGCGCGCCCCAATGCACCAACGAAGCCCCGCAGCGTGACGACCGCACTCGCGTGTGCGGACAGGAACACGGGGGCGCGATGCGGGCGCTGGGCCGCGGTGTGAGCGCTGGGCCGCGATGTGGCCGCTGCACCGCAATGTGGACGCTGGTGCGCGGTGTGGGCGCGGCGCCGCAATGTGGACGCTGGTGCGCGTTGTGGGCGCGGCGCCGCAAGGAACGCGCTGGGGCGCAGCGTGTGCATTGGGGCGGTCGATGCGCGCCCCGATGCACCAACGAAGCCCCGCAGCGTGACGACCGCACTCGCGTGTGCGGACAGGAACGCCGAGGAGTGTGTGTGCGCTGGGCCGCAATGCGGGCGCTGGGCCGGTCGATGCGCGCCCCAATGCACGAACGACGCCCCGGAGCGTGACGACCGCACCCGCGTGCGCGCACGGGAATACGGGAACACCGAACGGCGCCGCGATGCACCTGCGAACGACGAAGCCCGCCCCGCGGTGCGGGACGGGCTGTCGAAAGGATGCGGCTCAGAGAGCGGCGACCTGCTTCGCGATGGCCGACTTGCGGTTCGCGGCCTGGTTGGCGTGGATGACGCCCTTGCTCACGGCCTTGTCGAGCTTCTTGCCGGCGGTGACGAGCGCCTTCTCGGCGGCTTCCTTGTCACCGGCGAGGATGGCCTCGCGCGTGCGACGCACGTGCGTCTTGAGCTCGCTCTTGACGGCCTTGTTGCGCTCGCGCGCCTTCTCGTTGGTCTTGTTGCGCTTGATCTGCGACTTGATGTTCGCCACGTCGACGGTCTTTCGTTTGAGTGAGTGTTGGAAGTGCCGGGCGAGCGGTAGAGGGACGCTGCACCGGCGGTCGTGGAGGTCGGGAAAAACCCCACACGCAAGCCAAGGGTCGAGTCTAACAGGTCGAGGCCTCGATCGTGGTGAGCGCCACATCGAGCACCGCGTTGAACACCCGCGGGCGCATGGCCGTCACGAGGTGGGTCGTCCGCGGGACGACGATCAGTTCGGCATCCCGCGCCACCGAGAGGAAGAGCTTCTCGTTGATGCGTAGCTGATCCCACTGCCCGTTCACGAACCACAGGGGTACATCGATCCGGCGCAGCGCCGCGAGCAGGTCGAGCACAGAGAGGCTGCGCAGTGCAGTGTCCTGTGCGTCGAACGCGTAACCGCCCGCGCCGAAGTCCTCACGGGTCTCGGGCGGGAGCGTCCGATCGAGCACATAGTTCGTCACCCGCATGCCGCGGTCGGGAAAGGAATCCAGCCGACGTGCGAAGAACCGATACGCCGAGAGCCCGGCCCCGCGCGGGATCGAGGTGCAGGATGCCGCGACGAACGCCGCGACCGGCGGCCGGTCCTCGCGGCCGACGTACTCGATCGAGAGCAGTCCGCCCATGGAGTGGCCGACCAGCAGCACGGGGCCGCGGGTCGCGGCATCCCGGACCGCCCGATCGATCGTGGCGAACGCCTCGTCGAGGGTGAACGTCTCCCCGCGGCGCGTTCCGTGACCGGGCAGATCTACCGCGGTCGCCGGATTGCCGCGCTCCCTCACGTGCTCCACCTGTGCACGCCACATCGTCGCCGACGTGCGGATGCCGTGCACGAGCACGACCTGGACCGTCATGGCATCCAGCCTACGGAGGAGGCGCGTTGCCCCTCCGACCGTGCGGCATCGCGCACCGTTGGTGCCGCGGCACTCGAGCAGGCTCGTCCATCAGGCGCTCCGTCGCCGAGTTGCGATCACCACGACGACGGCACCGCCGACCGCGGCGACCACGAGCAGCGCGACCAGCACCCACAACAGGGGAGCGGGACCGGAGTCGCTCGCCGTCACCGTCTGCTCCGCAGCCGGTGTCGCCACCGGGGCCGGGGCACTGGATGCGGAGGCCGTGGGGCTCGGGGCCGGGATCGACGCGGAGGATTGCGTCGGTGCGGGAGTCGGCGTCGACTCGGCGGAGGACGGCCGCACCTGGGCGCCCTCGCGCGTCGAGCCGCCCCGGGTCGACGAACCCGGCGCCGAGCCCGCCCCCGCCGGTGCGGGATTCGCGCCCGTCCCCGCCCCCGGCGTCACATCCGGACCCGATCCGCCGTTCCCGCCCGGGGCCGGGAGCGAGGGGGCGATCGCTTCGAGGGTGAGCGAACTGGTCGCCGTGAATCCGCCGGCCGATCCGGTGATCGTGTAAGTGACGGGGGTCATGGCCGAGAGGAACGCTCCCGACACCGAACCTGTGGCGGGGTTGAGCGAGAGACCGGTGGGCAGCTGAGGATCGATCGTGTAGCTCGGCGAGGCGGGGAAGCCCCACGCGTTCAGCGGCGCGGTCGACAGCGGGTATCCCACCTGGACCTGCTCCGTGACACCGGCGGGTGACAGCGCCGCGCTCACCTCGATCGACACTGTCGCCGTCTTCGAGAACGTGCCGCTCGTCGCGGTGATCACCGTGTCGACGGGTGTCTGCGCGGCCGAGGGCCGTCCCGTCAGAGTGCCGTCTGCGGAGAGTGTCAGCCCCGCCGGCAGCGCGGGTGACGCCGTGAGGGTGACCGGGTCGGGGAATCCGATCGGCTCCACGATCCGCTGATCGACGGCGTCACCCGCCACGTAGCTGGGGTTGGGCACCCGCACGACGAGGTCGAGAGGAACGGTGAGGTCGATGGCGGCCGTCGCCGTGAATCCGCTCCCGGACGCCGTGATCGTGAAGGTCTCGTCGAGGGGTCCCGCGGGCGAGCCGCTCACGACGCCCGTGGCCGGGTCGAGGGACAACCCCACAGGAAGCGCGGGAGAGACGGAGTACGTGATCGGGGCGGTGTCGGGGAACCCGTCTGCAGAGAGCGGCGCCGTCGACAGCGGGGTACCGATCTCGCCGAGGACGGACTGGGTCGCGGGGCTGACGATCGCGCTCACCCCCAGCGTCAGAGTCGCGGTCGCGGACTCGTTCCCGGCGCTCGCGGTGATCGTGTAGTCGGTCGGCTCTGCGGCGGCCAGAGGCGTCCCGCCGATGACACCCGTCGCCGTCTCGAATCCCAGGCCGACGGGAAGCGTGGACGGCGAGATCGAGTACGTCGGCGGCGAAAGGAAGTTGACCGGGGTCAGCGCCGACGAGGCGTAAGCCGTTCCAACGGTGGCCTGGGAGATCTGCGCGGCGGGCGAGAGCGTCGGGACGGCCGCAGCGGTGACCGTGAGAACGGCGCCGGCGACCTGGGAGCCGGACTGGGCATCGATCGCGACGGTGAGGGTCGAGGACGGCATGACGCCGGAAAGCACACCGGTGGTGGGGTCGAACGACACGCCGTCGGGCAGACCGCCGTTGGCGACTGTGAAGGTCGTGGGCTCCTCATCGAAGCCGGAGCTGCGGAGAACGCTCGTGGCGAAGGCTGAACCGGGAACGACGCTGAGACTCTGGGACCGCGGGCTGATCGCGGGGATCTCCAGCACCGTCACGGTGCCATCGCTGATCTCGTTCGAGACGTAAGCCCGCTGCCCGTCGGTGGAGATCGCGATCCCGTACGGGTCGTCGCCCGCGGCGTAGGGGCCGCTCACCGGAGCCGCGGGATCGCGCACGTCGATCGCGGTCACACCGTCGGAGCCCGTGACGTAGGCGGTGTAGCCGTCCGGCGAGATGGCGACGTCCTGCGCGTCGTGCACGCCGGACACCGTCGCGAGGTTGGGCGTGTCGCCCGCACCGAACGAGGTGACGACGTCGACCGTGTCGTTCTCCCAGTTCGACACGACCACGGTCGTACCGTCCGGAGTGACGGCGACGTCTTGGGGACGGACACCGCCGCTCAACGAGATCGAGTGCACCAGAGCGAAGCTCTGTGTGTCGATCACGTACAGCGACGCAGAGAAGAGATCGCCTCCGACCGCGAAGGCGAGCGATCCGTCGGGCGAGAGCGCGAGGGCCTCGAGGTCGTAGAACTCATCGACGTAGACCGCGCCCGCCTGTGTTCCCGACGGGAGGTCGAGGGCGGCGATGCCGCTCCACCCCGAGAACGCGTTCATCGACGCCCACAGGGTGCCGCCGTCCGGGCTCAGCGCCAAGCCGCTGATGGCGCCCGCTTCGCCCTCGTAGTCGGGGTACATCCACGGGCCGGACGTCGCGCCCGTGTCGGACGCGTACCCGGTCACCAGGCCTTCGGCCCCGGCGACGTAGATCACAGAGCCGTCGGCGGAGGGTGCCAGAGCGGTCGGCGGGTTATCGGTGAGGTCCGTCACGACGGTGTTGAACGTGGATGACGCGGAGTCGGTGTCGACGACCTGGGTCGATCCCGCCGAGCCGATGAACGCGAGATCGCCCGTGGCCGGGGTCACCACCATGGTCGGGTCCTCGCCGATTCCCGCGACGATGGTCGACACGATCGACACGGCGGGCGCCGGGCTGGCCTGTGTCAGAACAGTCCCCGCCGTCAGGCAGCCGACGGCGAGGATCGACACAGCGATACGGGTGGAACGAGCCGCTTTCACGGGACCTCCGGACGAGTGAACGCAAGGGGGCGGCGGGCCGGGGTCGCTCGCCACGCGAAGCTTGACACGCGCGTGATCGCGGAAGCAAACACCACCCGGCACGGCGATGTCGGCGCGCGCCCGTAGAATCGACGGAACATGTCACCGCGCGCCCTGAAGCCCCTCGAGCCGTCCGCCACGCCGCCGGCGCAGATCCGCAACTTCTGCATCATCGCCCACATCGACCACGGCAAGTCGACGTTGGCCGACCGCATGCTGCAGATCACCGGCGTCGTCGCCGACCGCGATATGCGCGCGCAGTATCTCGACCGCATGGACATCGAGCGCGAGCGCGGCATCACGATCAAGTCGCAGGCCGTGCGCATGCCGTGGGCTGTCGAGGGCGAGACGTTCGCGCTCAACATGATCGACACGCCCGGTCACGTCGACTTCACGTACGAGGTGAGCCGCTCGCTCGCCGCGTGCGAGGGCGCCATCCTGCTCGTGGACGCAGCGCAGGGGATCGAGGCGCAGACGCTGGCGAACCTCTACCTCGCGCTCGAGAACGACCTGCAGATCATCCCGGTGCTGAACAAGATCGACCTGCCCGCGGCCGATCCCGACAAGTACGCGGCCGAGCTCGCCGGGCTCATCGGCGGCGACCCCGAAGACGTGCTGCGCGTCAGCGGCAAGACGGGCATGGGCGTCGAGGCCCTGCTCGACCGCATCGTCGAGCAGATCCCGGCACCGGTCGGCGTGGCCGACGCCCCCGCTCGCGCCATGATCTTCGACTCCGTGTACGACGCGTACCGCGGTGTCGTGACGTACGTCCGCATGGTCGACGGCGCGCTGTCGCCGCGCGAGCGCATCCAGATGATGTCGACCACGGCGACGCACGAACTGCTCGAGATCGGTGTGTCCAGCCCCGAGCCGGTGCCCACCAAGGGCCTCGGCGTCGGCGAGGTCGGCTACCTGATCACCGGCGTGAAAGACGTGCGGCAGTCGAAGGTCGGCGACACGATCACGAATCACCGCAAGCCCGCGACCGATCCGCTCGCCGGGTACACCGACCCGAAGCCCATGGTCTTCTCGGGCATCTACCCGATCGACGGCAGCGACTACGCCGAGCTGCGCGAGGCGCTCGACAAGCTGAAGCTGTCCGACGCCTCTCTGCAGTACGAGCCCGAGACCTCGGTCGCCCTGGGCTTCGGCTTCCGCTGCGGCTTCCTCGGGCTCCTCCACCTCGAGATCATCACCGAGCGCCTCTCGCGCGAGTTCGGTCTCGACCTCATCACGACCGCCCCGTCGGTGACCTACGAGGTCACGACCGACACCGGCGAGGTCGTCTCGGTGACCAACCCGAGCGAGTACCCCGACGGCCGTGTCGCCGAGGTGTCCGAGCCGATCGTCAAGGTCGGCATCCTGCTCCCGAAGGACTACGTCGGCACGGTCATGGAGCTCTGCCAGTCCCGCCGCGGCACGCTCCTGGGCATGGACTACCTCAGCGAAGACCGCGTCGAACTGCGCTACAACATGCCGCTCGGCGAGATCGTGTTCGACTTCTTCGACCACCTCAAGAGCCGCACCCAGGGGTACGCGAGCCTCGACTACGAGCCGGCCGGGTCGCAGACGGCCGACCTGGTGAAGGTCGACATCCTGCTGCAGGGCGAGAAGGTGGATGCCTTCAGCTCGATCGTGCACCGCGAGAAGGCCTACAGCTACGGCACGATGATGACCGAGCGGCTGCGCAAGCTCATCCCGCGTCAGCAGTTCGAGGTGCCCATCCAGGCCGCGATCGGCGCACGCATCATCGCGCGCGAGAACATCCGCGCCATCCGCAAGGACGTTCTGGCCAAGTGCTACGGCGGTGACATCACCCGAAAGCGCAAGCTGCTGGAGAAGCAGAAAGAAGGCAAGAAGCGCATGAAGATGGTGGGCCGCGTCGAGGTCCCCCAGGAGGCGTTCATCGCCGCCCTGTCGGGCGACGTCGAGACCAAGAAGTAGCGACGCCCACCGTCCTCCCATCCTCGACCCGGAGACTGGAGATCATGCGCCGGCAGAACTTCACCGACGACACGGTCGATTACGCGGCCGTGGGCGCCACCCAGGCGCACGACCTGATGCAGTATCCGCCGGAGCACTCGGTCCCCGCCGAGGACTCCTGGCGCATCGGCAGCGGCGAGGAGCGCTTCACCGCCGCCGGCGAGCTGCTCCTGTCGTGGGCGCCGTTGCGGTCGGAGGAGTTGAGCATCAGTGACGTCCGCCCGGCGACCGACGGCGGGTACTCGGGCGTCGGCTTCGACGCGGAGGGCGCACCGATCGCGCCGAGCCGGCTGGAATCCGAGCAGCGGTTCGCCGCCGACGGCACGCCGTTCGTCAGCCCCGGCACCAGCGTGCGTCTGCACGGCAAGGTCGACGGCCACCGCGCCGACGCGCACCTACGGGTCATCTCGGTGTTCGAAGAACCCCGACGGGTGGGGTACATCCTCGGCACGGTCGGTCATTCGATCGTGAGCGGTGAGGAGCTGTTCTCCGTCGAGTGGCGCGACAACGACGAGGTCTGGTTCGTCGTCCGCGCGTTCGACCGCCCCACCGCGCCGTCCTACCGCGTGTTCATCGGGCTGGTTCGGCGCCGACGCCGGGCCCTTTTCCAGCGGTACCTGCGGGCGATCTCGCCGCTGTACACCTCCTGATGGGCGGACCGCTTCCGCTCGGCGACCCGGCCCCCTCCGACGGACGGCTGCCCGACGACCTCCCGCTCGACCCCGCGGCCGACTTCGGCGTCTACCTGCACGTGCCGTTCTGCCGTGTGCGCTGCGGCTACTGCGACTTCAACACGTACACCTCGAACGAGCTGCGCGGCGCCCGGCAGGAGGACTTCGCCGACACGCTCGCCGCCGAGGTGCGCCTGGCGGGCGGAGTGATGGATGCCGCGGGCGGTCGGCGGGCGGCATCCACGGTGTTCTTCGGCGGGGGCACCCCGACGCTGCTCCCTCCGGGCGACCTGGCTCGGATGCTCGACGCAGTGCGCGGGGAGTTCGGGATCGCCGACGGGGCCGAAGTGACCGTGGAGGCGAACCCCGACACGGTCGACGACCGCGTCGCGGAGACGCTGGCCGAGGCCGGCGTCACCCGGTTGTCGATCGGCATGCAGTCCGCGCGGTCGCACGTGCTCGCCGTGCTCGACCGCACGCACGACCCGCGCAACGTGGCCACCGCGGTGGCCGCCGCGCGTCGAGCCGGCCTCGACGTCTCGCTCGACCTCATCTACGGTGCGCCGGGGGAGTCGCTCGACGATTGGCGCGCATCGCTCGACGCGGCCACCGCCCTGGGTCCCGACCACGTCTCGGCCTACGCGCTCATCGTCGAGGACGGCACGAAGCTCGCCCGGCAGATCCGTTCGGGCGTCGTCGCCCAGCCCTCCGACGACCTGCAGGCCGACATGTACGAGCTCGCCGACGACATGCTCGGCGACGCGGGATACGACTGGTACGAGGTGTCCAACTGGGCCACCGACCCGGAGCACCGCTCCCGGCACAACCTCGCCTACTGGCGCGGTACCGATTGGTGGGGGTTCGGCCCCGGGGCGCACAGCCACGTCGCCGGACTCCGGTGGTGGAATGTGAAGCATCCGGCGGCCTACGCGCAGCGACTCGCGGCGGGGGAGTCGCCCGCCGCCGCGCGGGAGCGGCCCGATGACACCGCACGGCGCCTGGAGTCCGTGCTGCTGCGCAGCCGCATCCGCGACGGGCTCCCGGTGTCGGAGCTCCTGGGCGAGGGCCGGAAGGCCGTGGCATCCCTCATCGCCGACGGGCTGGTCGAAGGACCGGATGCCGTGCGCGGGCGCATCGTCCTGACCCGCCGAGGGCGCCTGCTCGCGGACGCCGTGGTGCGGGCGCTCACCGCCTGAGCGCGCTTCCGGCTCAGCCCGGGGCGGGTGCTCTAGAATTGGCACTCAGGTGACCGGAGTGCCAGAGGGAGGGAGCCGGCCATGGTGTCCGAACGCGGCTTGCAGGTGCTCCGCGCGATCGTCCAGGACTACGTCGACACGCGTGAACCCGTCGGCAGCAAGGCGATCGTCGAGCGGCACGCCTTCGGGGTGTCGGCAGCGACGATCCGCAACGACATGGCGCAGCTCGAGGACGAAGACCTCATCGTCGCGCCCCACACGTCGTCGGGGCGCGTGCCCACGGACAAGGGTTACCGCGTCTTCGTCGACCACCTCGCCGAGCTTCGACCGCTTTCGACGGCGCAGCGGAGCGCCATCACCTCGTTCCTCGACGAAGCCGGCGACCTCGACGACCTCCTCGCGCGCACGGTCCGTGCTCTCACGCAGCTCACCGGCCAGGTCGCCATCGTGCAGTACCCCTCGTTCGCGCGGGCGAACGTCTCGCACGTCGAACTGGTCGCGCTCGGCGGCCCGCGCGTGCTCGTGATCCTCGTGACCGACACCGGCCGCGTCTCGCAGCGCATCGCGCTCGTCCCGTACGAGCCGACCGAGAGCGACATAGTGCAGCTGCGGGCCCGGGTGGGCGCGCTGCTGGTGGGTCGGAGCGTCGCGGACTGCGCGCAGATCGTCGCCTCCACCGACGGGCCGCGGCCGGGCAACGCGCTCGACGCGATCGCCGACGCCGTCCTGCGCGTCGTGGGCGAGGAGCTCGAGGAGTTCCGCCAGGACCGTCTGGTCATGGCGGGCGCGGCGACGCTCGCCAAGCGCGAGTCGGACTTCCGCGGAAGCATCTACCCGCTGCTGGAGGCCATCGAGGAGCAGGTCACGCTGCTGCGACTCATGAGCGAGATGGTCGCCGACGAGCAGGGCCTCTCGGCCAGCATCGGGCGTGAGAACGAGCCGTTCGGCCTGGTCGAGGCATCCGTCCTCGCCAGTCGGTACGACGGCTCCGCCGGCGGTGCACGCGTGGGCCTGCTCGGTCCGACGCGCATGGACTACTCCTCTAACCTCGCGGCGGTCCGCGCCGTCGCGCACTACCTGACCCGGATGCTCGAAGACGACGACAGCGCGCGTTGACGAGCACCCCACGCAGAGATCGACCCCGCGAGAGCGGGCAGGAAGGCGATTGTGGCTGACCACTACGAGGTCCTCGGCGTCGCGCGCGACGCCAGCCCCGACGACATCAAGAAGGCGTACCGTCGGCTCGCCCGCGAGCTGCACCCCGACGTCAACCCGGGGGCGGACGCCTCCGAACGTTTCAAGCTCGTGACCCACGCCTACGACGTGCTCAGCGACCCCGAGCAGCGCCGTCGCTATGACATGGGCGGCGACCAGAGTCCCTTCGGCGGCGGAGGGGCGGCCGGGTTCGGCGGTTTCAGCGACATCTTCGAGACGTTCTTCGGCGGCGCACAGGGCGGCGGCGGCCGTGGTCCGCGTCCCCGGTCGCGGCGGGAGCGCGGGCAGGACGCGCTCGTGCGCGTCACGCTCGAGCTCGGCGACGTCGTCTTCGGGGTGCACCGCGATCTCGAGGTCGACACGGCCGTGCTGTGCGAGACCTGCCAGGGCGCGTGCACCCAGCCGGGCACGAGCGAGGTCACGTGCGACATCTGCCACGGCTCGGGGCACGTGCAGCGCACCGTCCGCAGCCTCCTCGGCAACGTCGTGACGAGCCAGCCCTGCAGCGTGTGCCAGGGTCACGGCACGACGATCCCCTACCCGTGCGGCACGTGCCAGGGACAGGGCCGCGTGCGCGCGCGCCGCACCGTCTCGGTCGACATCCCCGCCGGTGTCGAGACCGGCCTGCGCCTGCAGCTCCCCGGCTCGGGGGAGGTCGGCCCGGCCGGCGGCCCCAACGGGGACCTGTACCTCGAGATCACCGTCGAGTCGCACGAGTCGTTCAGCCGCGAGGGCGACGACCTGCTCGCCACCCTCGAGGTCTCGATGCCGGATGCCATCCTCGGCACGACCACGACCATCGAGTCGCTCGACGGCAGCGTCGACCTCGAGGTGCGCCCGGGCGTGCAGTCCGGCGACGTGCTCACCATCAAGGGACGCGGCATCACGCCGCTGCGCGGCAGCCAGCGCGGCGACCTCAAGGTCGGCGTGCACGTCGTCACGCCGACCCGCCTCGACCACAAGGAACGCGCCCTCATCGAAGAGTTCGCCAAGCGCACCAAGGCTCCGAAGCCGCGCCTGGCGGAGCATCAGCAGGGCCTGTTCTCCAAGTTCCGCGACCGCTTCCGGCACTGACGGTGGCACTGCACTTCGTCACGGACGACGCGACGGCAGCCGCAGCGGGCGACGTCGTCGTGCTGGTCGGGTCCGAGGCGCACCACGCCGCCGCCGTGCGACGCGTTCGCGTCGACGAGGCGGTGACCCTCGGCGACGGACGCGGGGTGTGGCTCGAGGGACGTACGAGCGCGGTCACGCCGAAGGAGGTCTCGGTGGTCGTGACCGGTCGCGCCGAGGTCCCGGCTCCGTCACCGCGCATGATTCTGGTGCAGGCCCTGGCCAAGGGTGATCGGGACGAGCTCGCGGTGCAGGCGGCGACCGAGCTCGGGATCGACGCGATCGTCCCGTGGCAGGCGGCGCGGAGCGTGTCGCGATGGGATGCCAAGGCCGAGAAGGGCCTCGCCCGGTGGCGCACGATCGTGCGCGAGGCCGCGAAGCAGGCGCATCGGGCGTGGATCCCGGAAGTGGAGGGGGTCGCGCGTCTGGCCGACCTCGTCGCCCGGGCGCGCACCGCCCGCGTCCTGGTCCTGGAGCCTTCGGCCGAGGAGCGGCTCACTGCCGTGGCATCCGGTCCGTCGGACGAGCGCGACATCGTGCTCGTCGTCGGCCCCGAGGGCGGCATCGCGCCGGACGAGCTCGACGCCCTGCGGGCCGCCGGAGCCCGCCCGGTGCGGCTCGGCGAGACGGTGCTGCGCACCTCCACCGCCGGCGCCGCCGCGATCTCGGTGATCTCGGCGGCGACGAGTCGCTGGTAGCGAGCGCGCATCGGCGACCCGGGGCGCGTGCGGGGTGCCCGACCCGGCGTCGGAGCCCGTCGATAGACTGGATGCCATGACCGAGCCGTCGATCTTCACGCGCATCCTCCAGGGCGAGATCCCCGCCGAGATCGTCGCCGAGACCGAGAACGCCTTCGCGATCCGCGATATCGCGCCGCAGGCACCGGTCCACCTGCTCGTGATCCCCAAGACAGAGCAGTACCGCAACGTCGTCGAGCTCGCCGCGGGTGACCCCGATCTGCTGACCGAGCTGGTGGGCCTTGCCAACTCGGTCGCGGCCGAGCACGCCGACGGCGACTTCCGGCTGGTCTTCAACACCGGCCCCGGCGCCGGCCAGACGGTTTTCCACGTACACGCCCACGTCCTCGCGGGCGGACTGAACGAAAAGAGCACGGGTGGCTGATTCCCCCGAAGAACCCGTCGTCGAGCGTCTCTACGCCGACGGCGTCGCCATGGTCCAGCTCCTGGGCCCGCAAGACAGACTGCTGCGCGTCGTCGAGAAGGAGCATCCCGACGTCGACGTCCACGTGCGCGGCAACGAGATCACGCTCTCCGGTGGCGCTGCGGCGGTCGCGGCGGCGAAAGGGCTGGTCGACGAGCTCCTCACGATGACGCGCAACGGCCAGGGCCTCGACCCCGCCGACGTCTCCAGCTCCAGCCGGATCCTGCGCTCCGACGGCGGACCGCGTCCGTCCGAGGTGCTCGGCGAGGCGATCCTGTCCTCGCGCGGCAAGGTCATCCGACCGAAGACCCTGGGTCAGAAGGCGTACGTCGACGCCATCGAGGAGAACACCATCGTCTTCGGCATCGGTCCCGCCGGTACCGGAAAGACCTACCTCGCGATGGCGAAGGCCGTGCAGGCGCTCCAGCGCAAGGAGGTCAGCCGCATCATCCTCACGCGTCCGGCGGTCGAGGCGGGCGAGCGCCTGGGCTTCCTCCCCGGCACGCTCACCGACAAGATCGATCCGTACCTGCGCCCGCTGTACGACGCGCTCAACGAGATGATGGACCCCGACATCGTCCCCAAGCTCATGGCGACGGGCACGATCGAAGTCGCGCCCCTGGCGTACATGCGCGGTCGTACGCTGAACGACTCGTTCGTCGTGCTCGACGAGGCGCAGAACACCACGCCCGAGCAGATGAAGATGTTCCTCACGCGTCTCGGCTTCGGAACACGCATGGTGGTCACCGGCGACATCACGCAGATCGACCTGCCGCAGGGCGCCTCCGGTCTGCGCCTGGTGACCCGTGTGCTCGACCACATCGACGACATCCATTTCGCGTACCTCACCAGCGAGGACGTCGTGCGGCACACCCTGGTCGGCCGTATCGTCGATGCGTACAGCGAGTACGACGAGAGGCGCCTGATGGCCCGCCGCGAACGCGACGAGGCCACCGAGTTCGCCAATCGTGCCGAACGCCGCGGCGCGGCCCGTCCCGCGGGTCCGCGCGATCACCTCCCGAGACGAAACCGCTCATGACGATCGAGATCAACAACGAATCCGGCCACGAGGTCGACGAGCAGGTGCTGCTGCGCCTCATGGAGCACAACCTCGCCGAGCTCCATGTGAGCCCGGATGCCGACGTCGCCATCGTGCTCGTGGACGAAGGCGCCATGGAATCGCTGCACGTGCAGTGGATGGACGAGCCCGGACCGACCGACGTGCTCAGCTTCCCCATGGACGAACTGCGCCCCGGCACCGAGGATGCGCCGACCCCGGCCGGCCTCCTCGGCGACATCGTGCTGTGCCCGGCCGTCGCCGAGACGCAGGCCGTCGCGGCCAAGCACTCCACGCAGGACGAGCTCATCCTGCTCACCACCCACGGGTTGCTGCACCTCCTCGGTTTCGACCACGCCGAGCCCGACGAGGAGCGCGAGATGTTCGGGCTCCAGCGCGAGCTCATCACCGGTTTCCAGGCCGTCGAGCGCCGCCGCCGCGCATGACCGCGGCCCTCCTGCTCGTCGCCGCGTTCCTCCTGGTCGCTTTCGGCGGCTTCATGGCCGCCTCCGAGGCGGCGCTCGGAGTCACCTCGCGTGCCGACCTCGCCGAGCTCGGTTCGAGCGGGCGCAGTGCGCGATCGCTCCGGCGGATCGCCGACGATCCCAGTGCTCACGTCACGGCGGTGATCTTCATCCGCGTGCTGGCCGAGACCACGGCGGCGGTCCTCGTCGCTGCGGCGTTCATGCTGCTCTTCGACAACATCTGGCTCGCACTCATCGCCGCGGCCGTGCTCATGACCGGCATCTCGTTCGTGGCCGTGGGCGCGAGCCCTCGCGCGGTGGGCCGTCAGCACGCGACGGGGCTCCTGCGCGGCGGGGCTCCCGTCATCCGCGGCATGCGCATCCTCTTGGGCCCTCTCGCCCACGGGCTCGTCGCGGTCGGGGACCGCATCACACCCGGCGTGTCGCACTCGACGTCGTTCGCGTCCGAGGAACAGCTGCTGAGCATCATCGACGAGGCGGCCGAGAACGAACTCATCGAAGAGGACGACCGCGAGCTCATCCACTCGGTGTTCGACTTCACCGACCGCTACGTCCGCGAGGTCATGGTTCCGCGTACCGACATGGTGACGGTGGATGCCGCCGCCACGACGCGCGAAGCCCTCGCGCTGTTCCTCGACAAGGGCGTCTCGCGTGTGCCGCTCGCCGATGACGAGGCCGACGACGTCGTGGGCATGCTCTATCTGAAGGACCTCGTGCAGTTCGGGTTCCGCGACGAGGCGGGCTGGCGCGACGCGCCCATCCGCCGGATCGCCCGCCCGCCCGTCTTCGTACCCGAGACGATGAAGGCCGAGACGCTGCTGCAGCAGATGAAGAAGGATGCCGTGCACGTCTGCCTCGCCGTGGACGAGTACGGCGGCGTGTCGGGTCTGGTCACCCTGGAGGACCTCATCGAGGAGCTCGTGGGCGAGATCTCCGACGAGTACGACGCACCGTCGACCGAGATCGTGCCACTGGATGACGGGCGTTACCGCGTGAGCGCGAGACTGGGTCTCGACGAGGTCGGGGACCTGTTCGGCCTCGAGCTCGACGACGAGGACGTCGATTCGATCGGCGGTCTGCTCGGAAAGGCCCTCGGACGGATCCCGCAGCCCGGCGCGACCGCGGAGCATTCCGGTCTGGTGATGACCGGCGGAGCCTCGCGCGGCCGCAATCGCGGCATCGCGACGGTCATCGTCGAACGCGCCGAGAACGACCAGGACGAAGACGACGACGAGGCCGCGGAGCCGGCGGGCTCGGGTCGCGAGAGGAACGACAGATGAGCGAGACCCGATCCGGCTTCGTGACCTTCGTCGGTCGCCCCAACGTGGGCAAGTCGACGCTCACGAACGCCCTCGTCGGCGAGAAGGTCGCGATCACGAGCGATAAGCCGCAGACGACGCGCCGTGCGATCCGCGGCATCGTCAACCGTCCCGCCGGCCAGCTGGTCGTCGTCGACACTCCCGGCATCCATCGTCCTCGCACCCTGCTCGGGCAGCGCCTGAACGACCTCGTCGAGCAGGTTCTCGGTGATGTCGACGTCATCGCGTTCTGCGCGCCGGCGACAGAGAAGGTGGGCCCCGGCGATCGGCGTATCGCCGAGTCGCTGTCGGGGTACCCGCGCGCGAAGAAGGTCGCGCTGGTCACCAAGACGGATGCCGCGACCCGCGAGCAGATCACCGAGCGCCTCATCGAGGTCGACGCGCTGCGCGAGGACTGGGCGGCGGTCATCCCGCTGTCGGCCGTCACACGCGACCAGCTCGACGTGCTGAGCGATGAGCTGCTGGCACTCATGCCCGAGGGGCCGGCGCTGTACCCCGACGACATCGTCACCGACGAATCGCTCGAGGACCGGATCGCCGAGATCATCCGCGAGGCCGCCCTCGACGGTGTGCGCGACGAGCTTCCTCACTCGATCGCCGTGACCATCGAGGACGTGTCGCCGCGCGAGGACAGCGACCTCACCGACGTCTACGCCAACATCGTGGTCGAGCGTGACAGCCAGAAGGCGATCATCATCGGCCGCAAGGGATCGCGACTGGCCGACGTCGGCGCCCGGGCGCGCAAGGGCATCGAGCCGCTCGTGGGCGGTCGGGTATACCTGTCGCTGCATGTGCGTGTGGCCAAGGAGTGGCAGCGCGACCCCAAGCAGCTCGGACGTCTCGGGTTCTGACCCGGCCGTCCGCGACGAGAGGACGACGATCATGGCGAAGCAGTGGCGTGCCCCCGGCCCCGGTCCGGTGGAGGACTGGACGTTCGACGACGTCGAGGTGCCGGCCCCCGGCCCGGGAGAGGTCACGATCCGCGTCCGCGCCGCCGGGATCAACCCCGCGGATGCCAAGCACGTCGCCGCTCCCCGGCCCGGGGCGACGTTCCCGGTGCCGATCGGCTACGAGCTGTCGGGCGAGATCACGGCCGTAGGACCGGACGCCCGCGGTGGCTCGGGGCAGGTCGCCGTCGGCGACGAGGTCGTGGCGTTCCGGGTCCAGGGCGCGTACGCGACGGCGCTGAACGTCCCGGCCGGCGATGTGTTCGCCAAGCCCGCGACGCTGTCGCACGAGGAAGCGGCCAACCTCTTGCTCGCCGGTACCACCGCCGCCGAGATGATCCAGGTCACCCGCGCCGCCGAGGGCGAGACCGTGCTGCTGCACGCGGCCTCGGGAGCGGTCGGAGTCAGCCTCCTGCAGCAGGCGCGCACGTTGGGCATCCGGGTGATCGGCACGGTCGGTCCGGACTCCGAGGAGTCGGCGGAGCGCGTCCGTCGTTTCGGTGGCATCCCCGTCGCGTACGGCGACGGCCTGGAAGAGCGGGTGGCCGAGGCCGCTGCGGGCGAACCGATCAGCGCGGCATGGGATGCCGTCGGCACGGACGAAGCCATTGACGTCTCGCTCGCGCTCGTCTCCGAAGCCGATCGCGTCGTCACGATCGTCGCCCCGCAGCGCGCGGAGTCCGACGGCATCCTATGGATCGCCGGCTCGCGGCCCGAGAGCGCCCGCTTCCGCGACATCGCCCGCGCGCACATCCTCGAGCTCGCGGCATCCGGTGCTCTCGTCGTCCCTCTCGCCCGCACGTTCCCGCTCGCCGACGCGCGAGAAGCGGTCCGATTCGTGATGCAGGGCCACCCCGGCGGCAAGGTCGCCCTGGTGCCGTGAGCGCGTCGCCGTTCCTGCTGCCGCCCGCTCCCTCGCGGCTGGACGTGGTGCGAGAGCGCGTGCGGCTGCGGCCCCTCGTCGACACCGACGTCGAGGCGATGGTCGCCTACCGCGGGGACCCCGACGTGTGCCGCTTCCTTCCGTTCGAGCCGCAGAGCGCGGACGACATCCGGAAACGCATCGGCTACCTCTTCGGAGGGACGAGCATCGAGGGCGAGCGCGGGGGAGTCGTCCTCGCGATCGAGCAGCTCGACGATGCCGCCGTGATCGGCGATGTCGTGCTGTTCCGCCTCGACGCGGCGTCGGGCTCGGCGGAGATCGGCTGGGTCATGAGTCCCGCAGCTGCCGGGCGGGGCCTGGCGACCGAAGCCGTGCGGGCGTTGGTCGACACGGCGTTCTCGGTGTACGGGCTGCGCCGCCTCGTCGCCCGCATCGACGCGGACAACGTCCGCTCGATCGCCCTCGCGGAACGCATCGGGATGCGCCGAGAGGCGCACCTCGTCGAGAACGAGTGGTTCAAGGGGCGGTGGAGCGACGAGGTCGACTATGCCGTGCTCGCCCGCGAGTGGACGCTCCAGGGGTGAGGTGCCGCGTGCGCGAGTGCTACGATCGCAGAATGCGCTTCGGTGGCCTGCTTCTTCTTAGCTGCCGCGACGAGTCCTCGTTCTAAGGGCCTTCCTCGTCGCGGAGCTCGTCGTCGGCCCCTTCAGACAGACAAGAGAAGCGACCCCTCATGAAGAACACGCAGAAGCCCACGTCCGCTCCGGTCCACAAGTACCGTCCGTTCCACGAGCAGATCCGCGTCGATCTGCCCGACCGCACGTGGCCGAGCAAGCGCATCGAAACCGCACCGCGGTGGTGCGCCGTCGACCTGCGCGACGGTAACCAGGCCCTCATCGACCCGATGAGCCCCGAACGCAAGCGGGTCATGTTCGACCTGCTGGTGAAGATGGGCTACAAGGAGATCGAGGTCGGGTTCCCCAGCGCCAGCCAGACCGACTTCGACTTCGTCCGTCAGCTGATCGAGGAAGACCTCATCCCCGACGACGTCACGATCCAGGTGCTGACCCAGGCGCGCGAGCACCTGATCGCCCGTACGTACGAGTCCATCGCCGGCGCGAAGCAGGCGATCGTCCACCTCTACAACTCCACGTCCGTGCTGCAGCGCGAGGTCGTGTTCCGTACCGACCAGCAGGGCATCGTCGACATCGCCCTCGAGGGCGCGCGCCTGTGCAAGAAGTACGAGGCCACGATCCCCGAGACGCAGGTCTACTACGAGTACTCGCCCGAGAGCTACACGGGTACCGAGCTGGAGTTCGCGCTGCGCATCTGCAACGAGGTGCTGGAGGTCTTCCAGCCCACGCCCGAGCGCAAGGTCATCCTGAATCTCCCCGCCACCGTCGAGATGGCCACGCCGAACGTCTACGCCGACTCCATCGAGTGGATGTCGCGGAACCTGAACCACCGCGAGAACGTCATCCTCTCGCTGCATCCGCACAACGACCGCGGCACCGCAGTGGCCGCGGCGGAACTGGGCTACATGGCCGGAGCCGACCGCATCGAGGGATGCCTGTTCGGCAACGGCGAGCGGACGGGCAACGTCGACCTGGTCGCGCTGGGCATCAACCTGCTGACGCAGGGCATCGACCCGCAGATCGACTTCAGCGACATCGACCAGGTCAAGCGCACCGTCGAGTACTGCAACCAGCTGCCCGTGCCCGAGCGCAGCCCGTGGGCCGGCGACCTCGTGTTCACGGCCTTCAGCGGTTCGCATCAGGATGCCATCAAGAAGGGCTTCGAGGCGATGGAGGCCCGTGCGGCCGCCGAAGGCAAGAGCGTCGACGACATCGAGTGGGCGGTCCCGTACCTGCCGATCGACCCCAAGGACCTGGGTCGTTCGTACGAGGCCGTCATTCGCGTGAACTCGCAGTCGGGCAAGGGCGGCGTGGCGTACCTGCTCAAGGCCGACCACGCCCTCGACCTGCCGCGCAAGCTGCAGATCGAGTTCTCCGGCGTCGTGCAGGCTCGCACGGACGCCGAGGGCGGCGAGGTCTCGAGCGCGCAGATCTGGGACATCTTCACCGACGAGTACCTGCCCACCACGGACCACGACCAGCGCTGGGGCCGCTTCGAGCTGCTCTCGACTCGATCCTCCAGCGACATGTCGGGCGACGTCTCGCTCGACGTGACCCTGCGCGACGGCGAGTCGATCCAGCCCGCGTCGGCGGTGGGTAACGGTCCCGTGGCCGCGTTCCTCGAGATCGTGCGGGCGCAGGGCTTCGACGTCACGCTGTACGACTACGTCGAGCACGCTCTCAGCTCGGGCGGCGATGCCCAGGCCGCGGCGTACATCGAGTTGCAGGTGGACGACCAGCGCCTGTGGGGCGTCGGCATCGACAACGACATCTCGACGGCGTCGCTCAAGGCGATCGTGTCAGGTGTCAACCGCGCGATTCGCACGCGTCAGCGCTCGGGCGCTCTCGCCGGCGTCTGAAGGCCGCGCCGTAGGGCCGGAAGGTGCCGCGGATCGCTCGATCGGCGGCACCTCGGGCGTCTGATCGAGTGCGAGGATGGGGCCGCGATCCGCGTCCACGCCCTCTATCGCTATCCCGTGAAGGGATTCATCCCCGAACGTCGCGACCACCTCGTGGTGCAGCCGGACGGGCGGGTGCAGGGTGACCGCTCTCTCGCGTTCGCGTTCGCCGACGTGGAGTCGCCGGATGACACGGTCTGGCCGAAGAGCCGTGGGCTCGCCCTCATGGGGGTTCCGTCCCTGGCCCGCATCGGTCTGACCTATGACGATGAGGCGCGTCGGGTGCGGCTTCGTGTCGACGAGATCGACGTCGACGCGGACATCGACGACCCTGCGGGTCGCGCAGAGCTCGCCGCGGCCGTGACGGCGTATCTGCGCACGACACCCGATGCCCGCCTGCTCGAGCAGGAAGGGGTCCTGCCGTTCGCGTTCGTCGGCGACGGTCGCACGTCGCGATTCCAGGACCGACCGCAGGGCTACGTCTCGCTGCACGGAGCGGCCTCCGTGAGTGAGGTGGATGCCGCCGTCCCGGCGCCCGTCGACGATCGCCGCTTCCGATCGAACGTCGTCCTGTCGGGCACGGCGCCCTGGGAGGAGTTGGGCTGGACCGGCACGGTGCGCATGGGAGACGTCGTCTTCGAGGTGCAGAAGCCGATCGAGCGCTGCGCGGCCATCACAGCCAACCCCGACACGGGGGAACGCGACGCGCGCCTGCTTCGCGTCCTCACGACCTCGTTCGGACAGGAGAAGCCGACGCTCGGCATCCTTCTTCTGCCCACCGACGGTGGCGGCACGATCCGTGCGGGCGACGCGGTCGCCGTCGAGGGCTGACGCGAACGGACCTGCTCACCACGGGACGGTGTTTCCGTGGCGGTCCAGAAACCGCAGACGACAGGGGCGCTCCCGCGGTCGATGCTCACCTCTCCCGACACTGCCGCGGCGATGAGCGCTCACCTCGACGGCGACACCGCGGCGCGACTGCTGCAGTGGATCCTTCCCGCCCCCTCCGAGGAGTGCGGGTCAGTCCGCGTCGTCGACCCGGATGATCGGGATGCCGGTCGTCTCCACCGCCACCTTGCGACGGTGAAGCTTGCGCTGCTCGGGGAGCGACAGGTCGAACAGCACCGCGAGGACGCGGATCACGGTGGTCACCGCGACGCCGATCACCGCCGCGATCGGAAGGGGCACCCCGAACGCCGCGACCGTCGCGAGCACCGCACAGCCTCCGCCCGCCGCCACGGCGTAGAGCGAGCCGACGTGCATGATCGCGACTGGGAGGCCCATCAGGACGTCGCGCAGCACGCTGCCGCCCACGGCAGCGAGAACCCCGACGAACACCGCCGGCACCGCGGGGAGGCCGAGGGCGAGGGCCTTGGACGTGCCGAACGCCCCGAACAGCCCGATCACGACCGCGTCGAGCATGACGATCGCGCGATTGAGCCGTTGGAAGATGCCCGACAGCAGCATCCCGACGATCGACGCGACCGTGGCGGTGAGCAGATACCAGTTGTTCTGCAGCGTCGCCGGCGTGAGGCCGAGGAGCAGGTCGCGGATGAGTCCACCGCCCATCCCGAGCAGGATGCCGATGATCGCCACGCCCAGCAGATCGAGTCGACGTTGCCCTTGGAACCCCGACGCGAAGAGCGCGCCCTGAACACCGCCCAGGGCGACGGCGGTGAGGTCGGCCCACAGGGGGATGATGAAGACGGGCGGGTTCACGGCATCCATTCTCCCGCGGCGGGCATGATCGGCCGTGCGCGCCGCGCAGCCGACTCCCGGCCTCGCGGGCGGATAATGGACTGTGCCCACCTACCGCGACGAAGTCGTGGTCCTGCGTACCCACAAGCTCGGGGAGGCGGACCGCATCGTCACTCTCCTCAGCCGCCGCCACGGCAAGATCCGGGCGGTCGCGAAGGGGGTGCGGCGCACGTCGTCGCGATTCGGATCGCGTCTGGAACCCTTCATGGTCGCCGACGTGCAGCTCTACCAGGGGCGGACGCTGGACATCGTGCAGCAGGCCGAGTCACTCGGAGCCTACGGCGCCGACATCGCACAGCATTACGACCGTTACACCACGGCCAGCGCCATGGTCGAGACAGCGGACCGTTTGAACGAGGCCGAGGCCACCCCGCAGCAATATCTGCTCCTGGTCGGGGGGCTCCGCGCACTCGCGCGCGGCGACCATGCGGCGAGGAGCGTGCTCGACTCGTACCTGCTGCGCGCGATGGCGCTGTCGGGCTGGGCACCGGGCCTCGGCGAATGCGCGCGGTGCGGCACGGTCGGGGAGCACGACTATTTCCTCGCCCAGCTCGGCGGCGTCGTCTGCTCGGCCTGCGCGCCCGCGGGGTCGCCGCGCGTCGCGCGCGACACCGTGGGGCTCCTGCGCGCGCTCATCGCGGGGGAGTGGGACGTGGTGGATGCCGCCCCTGAACGCACCACCGCGGCCGCCTCGGGCCTCGTCGCCGCTTATGCGCAGTTCCATCTCGAGCGTGGCATCCGTTCCCTCTCTCACTTGGAATCGAGCCGATGACCCCGAAGCCCTATACGCACCGCGACGCCGTCCCGTACCGCCCGTTGGACTGGACGGGGGAGTACCCGCCGGTCTTCCCGCAGGGGTCGGTGCCCGAGCACGTCGCCATCGTCATGGACGGCAACGGCCGTTGGGCGAACCGCCAGGGTCTCACCCGCATCGAGGGACACCGCGCCGGTGAGGCGGCTCTGCTCGACGTCGTCGCCGGAGCGATCCAGGCGGGTGTGAAGCACCTGTCGGTGTACGCCTTCTCGACCGAGAACTGGTCGCGCTCGCCCGATGAGGTGCGCTTCCTCATGGGGTTCAACCGCGAGGTGCTGCACCGACGGCGCGACCAGCTGAACGAGTGGGGTGTCCGCATCCGGTGGTCGGGGCGCAAGCCGCGGCTGTGGGGCTCGGTCATCAAGGAGCTGCAGCACGCCGAGCGCCTGACCGACGGCAACGACGTGCTGACCCTGACGATGTGTGTCAACTACGGCGGCCGCGTGGAGATCGTGGATGCCATGCGCCGTATCGGCGAGGACATCGCCGCCGGGCGGCTGAAGCCCACTGCGGTCACCGAGAAGCTGATCCGGCGCAATCTCTACCAGCCGGACATGCCCGATGTCGATCTGTTCGTGCGGTCGAGCGGCGAGCAGCGGACCTCGAACTTCCTGCTGTGGGAGTCGGCCTATGCCGAGATGGTGTTCCTCGACACCCTGTGGCCCGACTTCCGCCGGACGCACCTGTGGGACGCGATCGGCCTCTACCTTTCCCGCGATCGGCGCTTCGGCGGGGCGATCGACACCCCGCAGACGAAATGAATGCCGCTACCGGAATAGTTCCCGGACGCGAAAGGTTGCACGCGACATGACGGATGCCATCAAGATCGACGTGTGGAGTGACATCGCCTGCCCCTGGTGCTACATCGGCAAGCGCAACCTCGAGAACGGCCTGGCCGCCACCGCCGATGACGACGACGCACCCGTCGTCGAGATCGAGTACCACTCGTTCGAACTCTCTCCCGACACCCCCGTCGATTTCGTCGGCGGCGAGGTGGACTATCTCTCGCAGCACAAGGGCATCTCCCCGACCCAGGCGCGCGAGATGCTCGATCGCGTGACCGGCGTCGCCGCGCAGGCCGGGCTCGAGTACCGCTTCGACATCCTTCAGCACACCAATACCGTCAAGGCGCACGAGCTGCTGCACTTCGCCAAGGAGCAGGGCCGCCAGCTCGAGCTCTCGGAGCGGCTGATGTCGGCGTACTTCCTCGAGGGCAAGCACGTCGGTCGTGATGACGACCTCGTCGAGCTCGCGGTCGAGATCGGCCTCGACGCCGACGCCGCGCGGGAGGCGCTCACCTCCGGCCGCTTCCGCAACGCGGTGCGCGCCGATCAGGCACAGGCGCAGGCCTACGGCATCACCGGCGTCCCGTTCTTCGTCATCGACGGCAAGTACGGCGTCAGCGGCGCGCAGCCGGTCGAGGCGTTCACGCAGATCGCCCGTCAGGTCTGGGGCGAACGCCGTGCCTCGTCGGCCGAACCCGAGGCCGCCTCGGCGTGACCCCTCCTCCCCAGTCCGCCCCGCGCGGGACGCGACACCGCAGACGCGCGGGGTCTGGGAGAATGGAACGATGACCACGGCACTGGCCCCGACGCGTCCCCTGCGCATCGGCCCCATCGAACTCGACGCGCCCGTCGTGCTCGCGCCCATGGCCGGAATCACCAACACGGCGTTCCGGCGATTGTGCCGCGAGTACGGGGCGGGGCTCTACGTCAGCGAGATGATCACCACGCGTGCGCTCGTCGAGCGCAACGACACCACGATGCGGCTCATCCGTCACCACGAGTCCGAGACGCCGCGTTCGATTCAGCTGTATGGCGTCGATCCGGCGACCGTCGAGGCGGCGGTGCGCATGATCGTCGCCGAAGACCACGCCGACCACATCGACCTGAACTTCGGCTGCCCCGTGCCGAAAGTGACGCGCCGTGGCGGCGGTGCCGCACTGCCGTGGAAGCTCACGCTCTTCCGCGAGATCGTGGAGCGCGCGGTGCGGGCCGCGGGCGACCTCCCGCTCACGATCAAGATGCGGAAGGGCATCGACGCCGATCACCTCACCTACCTCGAGGCGGGACGCATCGCCGAAGGCGCGGGCGTGGCCTCCATCGCGCTGCACGCGCGCACGGCATCCGAGTTCTACTCGGGCACGGCCGACTGGAGCGCCATCACGAAGCTCAAAGAGACGGTGACGAGCGTCCCCGTGCTCGGCAACGGCGACATCTGGTCAGCCGGCGACGCTGTGCGCATGATGGCCGAGACCGGCTGCGACGGTGTCGTTGTCGGCCGGGGGTGCCTCGGCCGGCCCTGGCTGTTCGGCGATCTCGCCCGTGCGCTCGGCCGACCCGGTTCCGCCCCCGGAGAGCCCGTCGATGCCACGCTCGGGTTCGTGGCCCGCGCTTTCCGCCGGCACGCCGAGCTGCTGGTCGAGTTCTTCGAGGACGAGGGCCGCGGATGCCGTGACATCCGCAAGCATGTCGCGTGGTACTTCAAGGGGTATCCGGTCGGCGGCGAGCTGCGCGCGAGCCTCGCGACCGCCTCGACGCTGTCCGAGATCGACGAGTTGCTCGCCACGATGGACCTCGACGCCCCGTACCCGGGTGAGGCTGCCGAAGGACAGCGCGGTCGCGCCGGTTCGCCCAAGCGCCCCGCCCTGCCGGACGGCTGGCTCGACTCCCGCGAGATCGGTGACGAGGCGGGCCGCGCTCTCGCGGCCGCGGAGCTTCACCACAGTGGCGGGTGAGGCGGCGGTGAGCGTCGCGCGCCCGTCCGGGTACGACGACGTCGACGCCGCCCGGTTCCACGAAGAACAGCACCGCTCGCAGCGCGACGACTTCGCACGGGACCGCGCGCGCGTGCTCCATTCGGCCGCCCTGCGCCGCCTCGCGGCCAAGACGCAGGTGCTCAGTCCCGCGAGCCCGGCGGACTTCGCGCGCAACCGCCTGACGCACTCCCTCGAGGTCGCGCAGGTCGGCCGCGAGCTCGCCACCGCGCTCGAGCTCTCGCCGGACGTCGTGGACACCGCGTGTCTCAGCCACGACCTCGGGCACCCTCCCTTCGGGCACAACGGCGAGCGGGCGCTCAACGAGTGGGCTGAAGACATCGGCGGCTTCGAGGGCAACGCGCAGACTCTGCGCATCCTGACGCGCCTCGAGCCGAAGGTCATCGATCCCGACGGCCACTCCTTCGGCCTGAATCTCACCCGGGCGAGCCTGGATGCCACGTGCAAGTACCCGTGGACGGTCGATGCACCGCTCCCCGATCCCGGCGGGCGGTTGAAGTTCGGCGTCTACCCCGACGACGAGCCGGTGTTCCATTGGATGCGCGACGGTGCGCCCGGGCGCGTCCGCTGCATCGAGGCGGAGGTCATGGACCTCTCCGACGACATCGCGTACTCGGTGCACGACTTCGAGGACGCCGTCGTCAACCGGTACATCGACCCCGCGACTCTGGCGTCGCCGGCCGGTCACGAATCTCTGCTCACCGCGATCCAGACGTGGGTCGGGTATGACTTCTCGCGCGACGAGCTCGCGGACGCGCTGTACCGGCTGATGCGCCTGCCCGAGTGGATCGCCTCCTTCGACGGTTCCCGCCCGGCGCTCGCGCGTCTGAAGAACCTCACGTCCGACCTCATCGGGCGCTTCGCCCGTGCCGCGACCACCGCGACCCGCGACGCGTACGCCGTCCGCGACCTCACCCGCTACCGCGCCCACGTCGTCGTGCCACGCGTCGTCGAGGCCGAGATGGCGGTGCTCAAGGGCATCATCGGCGCCACCGTCGTGTCGATCGACGGTCGGAAGGCGCTGTACCGCGAGCAGCGGCGGGTCCTGAAACGGCTGGCATCGGCCCTGTGGGACCGCCCCGAGGCACTCGATACGCTGCACGCGCCGGACTTCGACGCGGCACGCGATGACACCGCACGGCGTCGCGTCGTCGTGGACCAGGTGGCGAGCCTCACCGACCAGCTCGCCATCGCCTGGCACGGGCGGCTCGTGGGCGACGTGGATGCCGCCGAGCTCGGCGTCTGGGCACCGGGCGCGCGCCCGCCGCGGGGAGCGGATGCCTGATGGCGGGGCGTATCCGGCAGGCCGACATCGACGAGGTCAAGGCGCGGGTCAACATCGCCGACGTCATCGGTGAGCGCGTCGCGCTGAAGCCCGCCGGCGTGGGCTCGATGAAGGGACTGTGTCCCTTCCACGACGAGCGGAGCCCGAGCTTCCACGTACGCCCCCAGGTGGGCTACTACCACTGCTTCGGATGCGGCGAGTCGGGTGACGTGTACTCGTTCCTACGGGCGATGGACCACGTGTCCTTCACCGAAGCCGTCGAGCGGATGGCCGCACGCGTCGGGTACACGCTGCACTACGAGGACGGCGGCGCCGCCCCCGAGACCACCGGGCGCTCGCGCCTGTACGCCGCCAACGCCGCGGCGGCGGAGTACTTCCGCGCGCAGCTGATGTCTCCCGAGGCCGACACGGCACGCCGCTTCCTCGGCGATCGCGGGTTCGACGCCGGAGCCGCCGCGCATTTCGGCGTCGGCTACGCCCCCAAGGGCTGGTCGTCGCTGATGGATCACCTGCTCGCACAGAAATTCTCCCGCGAGGAGCTCCTGCAGGCGGGTCTCGTGTCACAGGGTCAGCGCGGCGTGTACGACCGCTTCCGCGGTCGGGTGCTGTGGCCGATCCGCGATGTGACCGGGCAGGTCATCGGATTCGGCGCGCGCAAGCTCTACGACGACGACCAGGGGCCCAAGTACCTGAATACCCCCGAGACGCCGATCTACAAGAAGGCGCAGGTGCTGTACGGCCTCGACCTGGCGAAGCGGGACATCTCGCGCGAACACCGCGTCGTCGTCGTGGAGGGCTACACCGACGTCATGGCGTGCCACCTCGCGGGGATCACCACCGCGATCGCGTCGTGCGGCACCGCGTTCGGCAGCGACCACATCACGGTCCTGCGCCGCGTGATGGGCGACGACAGCGCGTCGGGCGAGGTGGTGTTCACGTTCGACCCGGATGCCGCGGGGCAGAAGGCCGCCCTGCGCGCCTTCGCCGATGAGAAGCGGTTCGCGGCTCAGACGTACGTCGCCGTCGCCCCCGAGGGGCTCGACCCGTGCGATCTCCGTCTGGAGCGCGGCGACGGGGCGGTGCGCGCCCTCATGGACACCAAGGCGCCGATGTTCGAGTTCGTCATCGACCAGCGGCTGAAGGACTTCGACCTCTCCAGCGTCGAGGGGCGGGCGGGGGCGTTGCGCGCCGCCGCTCCTATCGTCGCCGACATCCGCGATCCGGCACTTCGGCCCGGGTACGTCCGCGTGCTCGCCCGCCGCCTGGGTCTGGACATCCCCGAGGTGCAGAGCGCTGTCGAACGGGCCGCGCGCGGGGCCGACCGCGCAGAGAAGCGGGACTCGCAGCGTGGGGGAGCCGCCCCGTCACCCGCGCCCGTCGCCGTCGCCGTGACGCTCGCCTCACTGCCGAACACCCGCGATGTCGCGCTCGAGCGGGGCGCGATGATGGCGTTCCTGCAGTACGGGCACCGGATCGAGCCCGACCTGTTCCTCCGTGCGCTGCAGACGCCCTTCGGCCACCCCGCGCTCGAAGCGGTGCGCAGCTCTTTGGCATCCACCGATCTTTCCCAGCCGGGGTGGGCCGTCACGGCCGTGGAGGCCGTGCGCGAGCCGTTCCGTACGCTCGCCGTCGAACTGCTGACCGCGGACTTCCCGGCGCGCAGCGAAGACGGCGCCGTCGCCTCGGCCAATGATCTGGCCCGTGGGCTTCTCGTGCGCGAGCTCCAGCGCGAGAAGGACGAGCTGCTCCGCGGCATCCAACGCGTCCCGGCCGATTCGGAGGAGGGGCGCCGTTTGCGGCTGCGACTGCGCGAATTGGACGCCGACCGGCAACGACTCACGGCATCCTGACGCGTCGCGGTGGCATCCGCGTGGGAGGTCGGGAAGGATGTCAGCATGCCCCGGTCCCTCGACACCGCTGTCGCGATTCGCGCCGATGACCTCTCCCTCGCCCGCAACGGCGTTCGGGTCATCGACGGAATCACCCTTACCCTCGACGCCGCGCGCAGCCTCGTCGTGATGGGACCCACGGGATCGGGAAAGAGCTCGCTCGCCTCGATGCTGGCCGGGCGCCCCGACGAGGGGCTGTCCGTCGTCGGGGGCGACGCACGGGTGCACGGCATCTCGGCCCGGCACCCGGGACGCTCGATCCGCGAGTGGACCTTTCACACCGGTTACCTGCCCCAGGGGGCCGGAGCGAGTCTCCCGGCACGTCTCACCGTCTCCGAGGTCATCTCCGAGCCCATCACGGCCCGCGATCGCCGCGTCGACGCGCGTGCTCTCGCTGTGCGAGTGGCGACGCTGCTGGACGAGATGGAGCTTCCGCTGGGTACGGCGCCGAAGTACCCGTACGAGTTGAGCGCCGGGATGCGGCAGCGGGTCGCGCTCGCCCGGGCGCTCGTGCTCGAGCCTCGCCTGTTCGTCGCCGACGACCTGTACGCGAACCTCGACGTGGAGGTCCGCCAGGCGGTCCGCACGGCGATCACCCGCCGCCGCGACGAACGCGGCATGGCGGCATTCGTGGTCACCAACGACGCGGACGTCCCCCGCGACCTGGATGCCGACGTGCTCGTGCTGCGCGCGGGCCACGTCGTCGCGCACGGGCACGGCACGGACGATCTGCAGTGGACGCCGGGCGGCGCGCCCGACAGACGTCTTTCGGCCGGCTGATTTTTCCGCCGCGCCCGCGTGCTGTTAGTATCGTCTGGTTGCCCGCCGGCAGGTGGGCATGATCCTCGGTAGCTCAATTGGCAGAGCAATCGGCTGTTAACCGATAGGTTCTTGGTTCGAGTCCAAGCCGGGGAGCGAGAGATCCGCGTCCATCTAACGTGGCTCTCACCCTAGGCCCGGGCTTCCACCCCGGGCCTTACTTTTTGCGTCGCATCAGCGCGGATCGTGCGTGGGTTCGCCGGGCGCATCCCCGCGATGCTCTTCGGCTTCGGCCGGATCCGCCTCCATATCGGGCACGATCGAGGTGTCCTCGCGGTCGGTGTCCTGCGCGGCCGGGTCGGGAATGGGCATGCGGTCTTGTTCGCTCATGGCCTCACCGCATCAGGTTCCCCGTTTCCGCGTCGTCCCCGTTGACAGGCGAGCCTTCTCTGCGACAGGTCGTCTCCGACCAGATCGTCGACGGGCCGTCTGGCCGTCATCGGCCCGGGATCGTCGTGCGGCTCGCTTCGATCCCGCAGCAGGGGGCGCCGACGCGCGGACTTCAGTACCGCGTCACGCGTCGATGCCGTCGATCCCCGGCATCCAGGACGCCCCGGGCTTTCCCCACTTGCGCTTCTTGGCGATCTTCGCCACGACACGGCTGTCCTCCTCATCGAGGCGGTCGACGTAGAGCACCCCGTCCAGGTGGTCGAATTCGTGCTGCAGGATCCGAGCCCGCCAGCCCGTGACCTCGATCCGGACGGGGGTTCCGTCCAGGTCGACGCCGGTGAGCAGCGCGGCATCCGACCGGCGGAGCGGGAATCGCTCACCGGGGAAGGAGAGGCATCCCTCCGACTCGTCGTCGGGGTCGGGGTACCCCGGTTCGAGCGGGCGGATCCACAGATCCGGGTTGATGACGACCCCGCGCCACGGCTGACCCTCGTCATCCTCGTACGAGTAGGTGAAGATCCGGAGGCCCACGCCGACCTGGGGCGCGGCGAGGCCGACGCCGGGGGCGGCATCCATCGTCTCGAACATGTCGGCGACGAGGGTGCGGATCTCGTCGGTGATCTCGCCGACGGGGGAAGCGGGGGCATGCAGCACGGGATCGCCCATGATGCGGATAGGGAGAACGGCCACGTCACCAGCCTAAGCGCGGACGCGGCGGCTATCGTCGGAGGGTGATTCCGCTCGATGTCTCCCTCACCGACGGTATCGACCAGCTCGTCGGTGTCTTCCGCGATCCCCGCATCCTGCTCGGTATACCGCTGGCGCTCCTCGGTGCGGTGTTCATGTCGTTCGGGGCGCAGTACCAGCATCGAGGCGTGCAGAAGGTCGAGCGCCTCTCCGGCAAGACGACCGGTGGACTCTCGCGGTCGCAGGTGACCTCGTTGCTCACGCGTCCCTCCTGGGTCGCGGGGACGATCATGCTCGGTCTCGCGATCGTCTGCCAGCTCGCGGCGCTCTCGGTGGCACCGCTGATCCTCGTGCAGCCCCTGGGCGCGATCGCCCTCGTGATCACGACCGTCCTGAACGCCCGCGTCTCGCGCCACAAGCCCACGCGCCAGTCGCTCATCGCGATCGCCGCCTGCGTCGGCGGCATCTTCATCTTCGTCACGATCGCCGCGTTCTTCGCCACCGAGCACATCGTGACCTCGCGCGAGCTGCTGATCATCCTCGGCATCCTGGCCGTGGTCGTGGTGGTCTTCGCCGTGTTCTGGATGCTCGTGCGCCGCCGCGCGCAGGCGCTGTTCTACATCATGGCCGCCGGCGTCATCTACGGCTTCGTCGCGACGCTCGCCAAGGTCATCATCAGCCGCATCCAGGCCGGCAACTTCGAGTGGCTCACGCTCCTGTGCGTGGTGGCGCTCCTGGCCGCCGTCGCCGTCGGCGCCTACTTCGTGCAGACGGCATACTCGGTGGGTCCGCCCGATCTGGTCATCGCCGGTCTCACCGTCATCGACCCCATCGTCGCGGTGCTCATCGGCCTCTCCGTGCTCGGCGAGGCCTCGACCGCGCCCGTGTGGGCGCTCATCGGTTTCGCGATCGCGGGGGCCATCGCCACATGGGGTGTGATCCAACTGACCCGCCACCACCCGCAGATCACCGCCGACGGCAAGCCGAAGGCGCCCCGCGTCCACTGATGCCGGCGGGCCACTGCCGGCGTGGCGCCGGCATGGGGCCGGAGCGCAGATGCCGGTAAGCTCGGACGCACCGAGGGGCGGTGGCCAAGCTGGTCAAGGCAGCGGGCTCATAACCCGACGATCGTGGGTTCAAGTCCCACCCGCCCTACGTCGAAGGCCCCGACATCCGCGCGATGTGGGGGCCTTCCACTGTCAGCGACCGGGGCGCAGCGACGCGACGAACTCGAGCTTGTCCAGCACCGGGTCGGAGAGGACGAAGGGGTACAGATCGTCTTTGCCCATCGAGCGGTTGACCATGTTCAGGGCGATGGCGAGCGGCATCCAGACCCCCGTCACCAGGTCGCGGAAGCGCGAGAACGCCTCGATTCCCGCGACCGTCGTGAGGCCGTACCCCGTAGCGGTCTCCAGCGCGTCGGTGATGTGGAGGAAGTGCGCCCAGGTCTCCGCGAAGTCCTCGTAGGGGTGCATGGTGGCGTAGGTGGAGATGTACCGCTCGGGCCAGTCCGCCGGGGGACCCTCCGAGTAATGGCGGTCGATCTCGGCCTGGTAGTCGGCCGTCTCGTCGCCGAACAGCTTCCGCGCCTCGTCCAGCCGGTCGGTGCCCTCGACGAGGATCCACTCGAAGTAGTGCCCGACCTCGTGCCGGAAGTGGCCGAGCATCGTCCGATACGGCTCGCCGAGCTGCTTCTGCATGCGGACACGGTAGGCGTCGTCGCTCTCTGCGAGGTCGATCGTGATGACGCCGTCGGCGTGGCCGATCACCACGTCCTCGGCCACGCTCGAGAGGAGGTCGAAGCACAGACCCCGCTCCGGGTCCTCCGCCTTGCCGACGACCTCGAACCCCAGCCGATCCAGCTGCACGAGCAACCATCGCTTCGCCCGCTCGGCCACCGGGTACTGCGACAGACCCTCGAGGTCGGCGTCGTTCGGCCGCACCCGAGTGAGATCGCACGCCGAGCACTGCCCGCCCTCGAGCGCGGCGAGCCAGGTGCAGCCGGAGAGCCCGAGGTTGCGGCACACGTGCCACACCCGCCCGGCGGCATCGGTGTACCGCCCGTTCTCGTCGACCGGCACGATCTCGGCCTCGCCGCGCGAGAAACCGAGCGCCGTTCCGCACGAGGTGCAGACGGAGTTCTCGAAGTACAGGGCGTTGCCGCACACGCGGCATCGGAAAGCCTTCACGCGACGAGCATGCCAGAGGCGCTCGTCACGTCGGCGGGCCTTGCGCGCGACGGGACTCCGCGCCTTCGCGCCGAGCCCCGTCGCGGAGGATCAGGCGGCGGCGGGCTCGGCGATCGCGGCGCGGATCTCGGCGGCTGCGGATGCCACGTCGTCGGCGCTGTAGATCGCGCTACCGGCCACGGCGATGCGGGCGCCGGACTCCTGCACGGCACGGACCGTGCCCGCGGTGACTCCGCCCGCGACCGAGAACGCGACACCGGATGCTTCCCCGTCGCGCAGCAGCGTCTCGAACGTGAAGCCGTCCTCGGCCTGCTCGTCGAGGCCGGCGTGCATCTCGACGAACTCGACGCCGAGCGCCGTGACCTCCTTCGCGCGCGCGGACTTGTCGGGGACGCCGATGAGGTCGACCACGACCCCCTTGCCGTGCGCCTTCGCGGCCTTCACCGCGCCCGCGATCGTGCTGTCCCCGGCGACGCCGAGCACGGTCACCAGATCGGCGCCGGCACGGAAGGCCATGTCGGCCTCGAGCTCACCGGCATCCATGGTCTTCAGGTCGGCGAAGACGATCTTGTCCGGGTGCGCCTCCTTGATGGCGGTGATCGCCGAGAGTCCGGCGCTCTTGATCAGGGGCGTGCCGAGCTCGAGGACGTCGACGTACGGCGCGGCCTTGCCGGCGAGGTCGAGTGCGTGCTCGGTGGTCAGCGTGTCCATGGCGAACTGGAGTTGCATGGGGTGTCCTTTCGATGGGGGAGGGGGTCGGATGCCCGGTACGAGTCACTCGAGGTTCGCGTGCCGGGGCCAGAGGTCGTCGGCGCTGCGGCCGCTGCGCTGCCACAGCACGTGGAAGAGAGCGTCGCCGAGGATCCCGACGGCTTGCTCGAACAGGCTCCCGGCGTATTGGGCGGATGCCGTGCCGGAACGGTCCGTCTTCGTCGCCGCCGGGATGACCAGGGTGGTCTCGGCGATGTCGGACAGGGGCGAGGAGTCCGTGGTCGACACCGTGATCACGCGGGCGCCGACGTCGGCGGCCGTGCGCGCCGCCTGGACGATCCCGCCGGTGGTGCCGGAGCCGCTGGCGACGAGCAGGACATCACCGCGACGGATCGCCGGCGTCGTGACCTCGCCGACCACGTGCACCGCGAGTCCGAGATGCATGAGCCGCATCGCTGTCGAGCGCAGGGCCAATCCGGATCGCCCGGCGCCGTGCACGAAGACGCGCTCCGCGTCGCCCAGGAGTCGGAGCGCAGTCTCGAACGGCTCCGGGTCGGCCTGCCGCAGCGCGGCGGCGACGTCCCGGAGTTCGCGATCGATCGTGCCGAGGGCATCGGCGAAGGTGGTGTGGGCCATACGACGATCGTCGCCGCGATCCACCGGTCGCGCTGCTGCCCGCCCAGGCGGCGACCCCATCCGATCGGGTGGGATGAATCTCCCGGGTGGGACGGCTAGGTTCACGGAGTGGCCACAGACACCGAGATCCACGCGGGTCGCTCCGCTGCATCCGAACACGCCCGCACGGTGATGGATCAGGCCGACCGTCACGCCCTGACGCTCGAGTCGATCCTGGCGGCGCTGCGAGCGCCCCGGCTGTCGGACGCCGCCGCGAGGGCCGAGGCCGTCGAGATCGCCTCGGCCGCGCTCATCGAGCTGCGCACCGCGACGGATCGGCAACGGAGCACGCTGCTGGAACCGGTCACGGGGGCGTTCTCGCGTCTGCGCGCGGATCTGCGTCCCCTGGTGCGGTTCGGTGACCTGGACGTGCAGTTCGTCGAGCCGCCGGCGACCGGCCGCGCGCTCCCCGGTGACATCGCCCACAGCGCGCGGGCGATCGTGCGCACGGCAGTGCTCGCGCTCGTCGACGACGGCGCTGCCCGTCGAGTCCGGATCCAGTGGGACTGCGACGGTCGGAACCTGCTCATGCAGTTGCGCGACGACGGGGCCGGCACGCTCGATGCGCACGACGACGCTGTCCGCCCCATCGCGGAGCGTGTCATCGCTCTCGAGGGCACGCTCGCCGTGGCATCCACTCCCGGGTGGGGCTCGACGTTCGACATCTCACTCCCGCTGGATCCCTCGCCGCGGGCGCTCGAGGCCGCGACAGGTTCCGATCTCACGGCACGCGAGCGGGATGTGCTGCGGCTCGTGGCGACCGGCGTCGGCAACCGCGAGATCGCCGACGGCCTCGGCATCAGCCTGAACACCGTCAAGTACCACGTGGCGAATCTCCTGCGAAAGCACGGTGCGCGCACGCGCGCCGAACTCGCCGGGGCGGCCGGTGGGGCACGCCGCGATGACCCGCGTCCGCCGATGTGACCGTCGTCTCCCGGCGGCCACGGGGATCCCGGCACACGGAGGGCGTCTCGCCGCAGAACCGGGGATGCCGCCGGCCCAGGGGCGTGTCGGTGGTCGCCGCTAGCGTCGTCGCGTGGCGGAGAGAGTCGAAGCGTGGTGGGCCCGGCGGCAGTGGTCGAAGGGCGCCGAGATCCCGTATGCGGTCGGCGCCTATCGCCAGGTGTGGGCGGCGTACCCGGCACTGATCCGGCAGTACCACCCCGAGCTCAACGCCGGGATCGCGCTGAGCCAGGTGCCACCCGCGGCCGACGTCCTCCTGCTGTGGCAGTGCGACGCGGGGCACCGGTTCGCAGCGACCCCGACCGAGCAGCGCTCGCGGCCCGGTCGCGAGCGGCGGCGGAGCGCCTGGTGTCCGGAATGCAGCGAGTCGGCCGCACCGAGGCGGGTGGTGGCATTGCCGATGCGGGAGTCGGTCGACGATCCGTCGCCGCCGCCCGCCGGCGTCATACGGGCTCGCCGTCCACGGAAGCCCATGACGGTGTGCGAGAAGACGCCCGACCTTCCTCCCGGAGAGGCGTTCACCTCGGTGTGTGCACCGCGCCCGGCCTCCCGTGTCGAGGACCGGGTGCGGGCGGACCTCTTCGACCGTCTCGCGTTCACCCCCGGCGTGAACGCCGTCCGGGTCGGTCGACCGTTCTTCCACCACCTCGAGGTGTGGCCCGATCTCGTCCTGCCCGAGGTTCGCATCGCGGTCGAGTACGACTCCATCGGTCGACACGGTCTCGAGCACGTCGGACACCGCGAACAGGCCGATCGCCGCAAAGACCGCGCGCTGCGGTCGGTCGGGTGGGAGGTCGTCCGCCTCCGCACCGGCAGGCTCGAGCCGCTGGGTCCGTACGACCTGCAGCTCTCGACCTGGAACCGCGCAGCGCTCGAGCGGCTGATCGCCACGATCCGCGGTATCCGGGGTCCGCTGTTCGTGGACGCCTACGTGCGATGACGGTCAGGCCGCGTTCCGGGTGTGCGTCCTGCCGCCCGTTCGCGCGTTCACCGCCCGGGCGGAGAGACGCGCCCCGGAACGAGCGCCGTCCCCTCAGTCCGCGACGTCGACCGCCGCCGCACCCGGCAGGATCTGCTTCAGCAGATCATCGAGGGTCACCACGCCGAGCAGGCGATCGCCGTCGACGACCGTGGCGAGCTGAACACGGCCGCGGCGCATGCGGGCGAGGGCGTCGTACGCCGCCGCACCCGGCTCGAGCACGAGCGGCTCCCGGGCGATCTCGCCTGCCGGTGTCGACGGGGCGACCTCGAGCGTGTCGCGCACGTGAGCGACACGGGCCGACGCCCCGGAGCCCACGAGGATGCGCAGGTGGGTGGACGCCGCGGCGGCGGCCTGGACGTCGGCGGCGGTGGCGTCCGCCGCGACCGCGGTCGGACTCCGGTCGGTGCGGACGATGTCACCGACGGTCAGGGTGCCGAGCTGGATGGCCTGCGCGATCGGCTCGGAGTACTGCTCGTCGAGGGTGCCCGCGCGTCGAGAGTGTGCGACGAGCTCGCGGATCGTGTCGGCGTCCTGGCCGCCGGCGGCGGCCTTGTCCACCGGCTCGACTCCCGAGGCCCTCACGAGACGATTCGCGATGCGGTTGATCCACAGCAGGAACGGCCGCAGCGGCCACGTCATGGCGCGGGCCAGGATGCCGGTCGCCTTCGCCGCGGTCTCCGGATGCGCGATCGCCCACGACTTCGGCGCCATCTCGCCGATGACGAGGTGCAGGAACGTCACGACGATCAGCGCCAGCATGAACGCGATGACGTCCGCGAGCACGCTGGGAAGGCCCCACTGCTCGAACACGGGCGCGAGGGCGTAGTCGATCGCGGGCTTCGTGATGGCGCCGAGCAAGAAGGTGCAGGCGGTGATGCCGAGCTGTGCGAACGCGAGCATGACGGTGAGCTCGTTGACACCGCGCAGGGCCGCACGGGCGGAGGCGCTGGTGGCCGCTTCCTCCTCGAGCCGGTGTCGGCGCGCGGCGAGGAGGGCGAACTCGACGATGACGAAGAAGGCGCTCGCGACGATGAGCACCGCGGTGACGAGGGCCACGACCCACCCATTCATCGGGCCGCCTCCCCGTCCGAGGTCGCGGCGACGTCGGAGGCGTCGGGCATGCCGGTCGCGTCCGCGACGTCGGCATCCCGATCCCGTTCGCGGAGCCGGATCACGAGCTGTGACGGCACGTGCCGGTCGACCTCGGCGACCTCGATCTCGAGCCACCGGTCCAGGTGCAGACCCTGGACCACCTCGCCGGCCCGCTCGGGCAGGTCGATCCGAACGACCGCTCCGACGGTCGGGAGATCGCCGTGCGCCTCGATCACCAGGCCCGCGGCCGTCTCGACGTCGCCCTCGAGGAGGTCGTGACCGAGGAGGCGCTCGAGCTCGTCGAGGTGCAGGTCGCCCGGTACCGTCCACGTGGCCTCGCCCACCGGCATCGCTTCGTGGACCTCCGCGTCGTGCTCATCGGACAACTCGCCGATGACCTCCTCCGTCAAGTCCTCGATGGTCAGGATGCCGTCGAAGTTGCCGTACTCGTCGACCACGCACGCGAGCTCGTTGCGGCTGTGCCGCATGCGGTCGAGGGCCACGGGCAGCAGCATCGACGTCGGCAGCACGACGGCCGGACGCATGACCGACGACACCGGCGCCCCGGCATCCGGATCCTCCCGCAGCACGTCGATCAGCTCGACGACACCGACGGGGGAGTCCTCCTCGCCGATCACGGGGTAGCGGGTGTGGCCGGTGGCCATGAGCGTGCGCACCTCGCCGACGGTGGTCTCGGGCCGAACAGAGTCGACCTGGGAACGGGGGATCATGGCGTGCTCGACATCGCGCCGGGGGAAGTCGAGGATGCGGTCGATGATCATCGACAGGTCGTCGGGGAGGTCGCCGCTGGCCCGCGACTCCTGCACGATGGCCTCGAGGTCGCGCGCGGTCGCGCTCTCGTCGACATCCTCGAGGGGCTCGATGCGCACCGCACGCAGCAGAGCGTTCGCGGCGACGTCGAACACCGTGATGAGCCACCCGAACGCGAGCAGGTAGATCCGCGTCGGTACCGCCAGTGCTCGCGCCAGCGGCTCGGGGCTCGCGATCGCGAGGTTCTTCGGGTAGAGCTCTCCGAAGATCATGGTGACGACGGTGGCCAGCAGCAGCGCACCGATGGTGCCGATCGCGACGGAGACACCGGGGTCGATCCCGGCGCCGCCCAGGAGCGTGCCGATCGACGCGCCGATGAGCGGCTCGGCGACGTACCCGATGAGGAGCCCCGTGACGGTGATGCCGAGTTGAGCGCCCGACAGCATGAACGAGGTGCGCTGCGTGATCAGCAGCACGCGCTTCGCCTGGACGTCGCCCTTCTCGGCCCGCGCGGCCAACCGCGACCGGTCGACCGACATGAACGCGAACTCCTGAGCGACGAAGAAGCCGCATGCCGCGATGATCGCGAACGTGACGATGACGCCGAGAAGGAGCGTCAGCACAGCCGCGATCATCGAAGGTCACCCCCTCTCGAAACGAGGGGGCTCGAAGATCGGCCCTCCTGGTCGGGGGAGGTGCGGGGATGGCTCACGGGGGATCTCTCTCGTGGGTCGTCGACTCGGTGACCAGAACGCTATCGGTGCCGGCTTTGAATCCGCTGTGGCGCGCGACCGAGGGCCGCGGGATGGCAGAATGTGTATCCCCGCATTGCCTCGCTTCCCGGCGTGGTCCCGCCCTTTGCTCGATAGGTGCGCTTCGGCGCGCCGGAAATGGACCTGCCGTGGGACGCCTCATCTACCGCGACCGTGCGACGTTCGACATCGACGACCGGCTTCTGGCGCATTTGCGCATCGTGATCATGAACAAGCTGCGCCGCAACGAGGGCTTCATGCTCCAGCTGCCGGTGAACGAGGGGGTGCGTCAGGCGAGTATGTGGATCCACGCATCGAACGCCCTCGTGCTGCAGTTCTACGGTGGACGGGAACCGGTCATCGACCGCGAACTCGTCGATCAGATGATGCACGCCGCCAGCGGTGCCGACGGCCTCACGCTGACCGGATCCGGTGTCGCCGCGCCGCCGTCCGCGCCGGCGCGCTCCGGGCGCTCAGACGCTCCCGCCCACGGGACACCGGCTCGCCGGCGATAGGAACACACGCCTGCAGGTCTGCGTCCAGCACGCGATCAGCGCGGTAGGGCACGATCGACCCATGGCGATGCGGGGAACGGGGAGACGTCGTCCCCCGGCGCCCGGGCGCCGACCCGCGCGACCGCGCCGGCGCGCCCGGCGTTCCGCTGCCCGCGTGCGCGTCCTGCGACGCCGACGTCTGGTCGTCGGCATCCTGGCCGCTGCTGTCGTGGCGATCATCGTGGCCGTCACCATCCCGCTGGTGCACCTGGTTTCGGCGTGGAACGCCGAGACTCGGCGTGCCTCGATCGATCTCGCCGATTTCGACCCGGGCTACCTCGTCGCCGACAGCGACTTCTACGACGGTGCGTCGATGGATGCCGGCGAGATCCAGCGGTTCCTCGAGGACAAGGTCCGCGACTGCGCGAACGACTCCTGTCTCAGCGTCCTGCGGGCCGACCTCGCGCCACGCGACGCGGTCGTGTCGCAGGACACCGGGGAGACCGTCTGCGAGGCGTACGAGGGCGGAGAGCTCTCCGCGGCGGAGATCATCGATCGCATCCAGCGGGCATGCGGGATATCGGCCAAGGTGCTGCTCGTGACGCTCCAGAAAGAGCAGAGCCTCATCTCGGGCCGGATCGCCCGGGCCCCCTCGGCCGATGCCCTCGGCGCGGCGATGGGTGCCCGTTGCCCCGACGACGCACCCTGCGACCCCGGACGCGCGGGCTTCGCCGAGCAGGTGGCTCAGGGCGCCACCGATCTCAAGGCCTACAGGGCGTCGGCATTCATGCGACAGCCGGGCACGCACTACATCGCCTACTCGCCGGATCCGGCCTGCGGGGGCACCGAGGTCGAGATCCGGAACCACGCCACCGCCGCTCTCTACAACTACACGCCGTACCAGCCCAACGCTGCGGCGATCGACGCACGCTGGGGCTCGGGCGACGCGTGCTCGTCCTACGGCAACCGCAATTTCGCGCTCTACTGGAAGCTCTGGTTCGCCTAGCGGAATCACAGTGTTGTGATTTCGTTATGAACGGGCGATAATGACCGAGACAACCGAACAGCCGCCACCGCTCTCGCGCAGGTCGTAGGGGAAGACGTACCTGACGAAGGAGAGACCATGGCGACCACGTCTTCGCGCGGAGTGATCCTCATCCACTCGGCGCCGCGCGCGTTGTGCCCCCACCTCGAGTGGGCGGTAGGACGCGCTCTCGGCCGTGCGGTCAACTTCGACTGGGCCGATCAGCCCGTGCTCCACGGCAGTCGGCGTGCCGAGTTCTACTGGGAGGGCCCGGTCGGATCCGGCGCCGCTCTGGCCAGTGCGATCCGCGGCTGGGAGCACCTGCGCTTCGAGGTCAGCGAGGATCCGACGCCTCGCAGCGACGGTGGCCGCTGGATGCACACGCCGGGGCTCGGCATCCACTACGCCCAGACGGATGCCGCCGGCAACGTCGTCATCGGCGAGGACCGTGTCCGATACGCCATGGAGGTCGCCGCGGGCGACCCGTTCGAGCTCCAGCGTGAACTCGACGTGGCCCTGGGCTCGGCGTGGGACGAGGAGCTCGAGCCCTTCCGCCACGCCGGCGACGAGCAGCGCATCGTCTGGCTGCACAAGGTCGGCTGAGAGATGTCGGGTGGGGGAGGCGTCATTACCGGAGGCCGGTGACCGTTTCCCGGTACCGGGACCGCGTATCCTTCGCCCGATCAACACCGAGCGCCCCCGTCATCCCCGCAGCAGTCGGGGGATGCCGGGGGCGTTCGGCCGTGATCAGACGGACGCGATCGCCACGACGGCGTTGTGACCGCCGAACCCGAACGAGTTGCTGATGGCCAGCTGGTCGCCCGAGCCGAGTTCGACGGGCGAACCCGAGAGCGCGAAGGGCACCTCGGGGTCCTGCTCGGTGATGTTGATCGTGGGCGGGGCGACGCGCTTCTGGAGCGCGAGCACCGTGAAGATGGCCTCGAGGGCACCCGTCCCGCCGAGGAGGTGACCGGTGGATGCCTTGGTGGCCGACACCGGGATCTCGTCGACGCGTTCGCCGAAGACCGCGCGCAGCGCCTGGTACTCGTTCGGGTCCCCGACCGGGGTGGAGGTGGCGTGGGCGTTGATGTGGGTGACGTCGTCGGCCGACGCCCCCGCCATCTCCAACGCCATGCGGACCGCACGGGCGGCGCCGCGACCCTCGGGGTCGTTGGCGGTGATGTGGTACGAGTCGGCCGTGACGCCGCCGCCCACGATCGAGGCGTAGATCTTCGCCCCGCGCGCCTTGGCGTGATCCTCGGTCTCGAGGATGAGCACGCCCGCGCCCTCGCCCATGACGAAGCCGTCGCGGTCGATGCTGCCGGGGCGCGACGCGGTCTCGGGGGAGTCGTTCCGCTTGGACAGCGCCTGCATCGAGGCGAACGACGCGATCGTGATGGGGTGGATCGCCGATTCGGTGCCACCGGCGATCACGACGTCGGCGAGGCCGTCGCGGATGTGCTGCACGGCGTTGACGATCGATTCGGTGCTCGACGCGCACGCCGAGGCCACCGTGCGCGCGAACGCGCGGGCGTTGAAGTGCAGCGACAGGTTGCCGGCCGCCGCATTGGGCATGAGCATCGGCACGGTCATGGGCATGACCCGACGCGGGCCCTTCTCACGCAGGGTGTCCCATGCGTCGAGGAGCGTCCACACTCCACCGATCCCCGTGGCGAAATCGACCCCGAGGCGATCGGGGTCGATGTCCGGACTGCCCGCGTCCTCCCACGCCTCCTTCGCCGCGACCATCGCCAGCTGCGACGACGGATCGAGGCGCTTAGCGACGGGACGCTCGAGGACGGTGTCCGGGCGCACGAGCGCCTCGGCCGCGAACGTGACCGGGAGCTGGTACTGCTCGACCCATTCGTGCTCGAGGGTGCGTGCGCCGGAGGCACCGGACAGCAGCGCGGACCAGCTGTCGGGGGCCGTCCCGCCGATGGGCGAGGTGGCACCGATACCGGTGACGACGATGCGGGGTGTGCTCATGGTTGGATCCTTGATGCGGCCGGAAAGGTCGTGACCGGTGGGGGCCGCAGCCCCCACCGGGAGGGTCAGGACTGGTTCGACGAGATGTACGTGACGGCGTCGCCGACGGTCTTGAGGTTCTTGACCTCGTCGTCGGGGATGGTGACGCCGAACTTCTCCTCGGCGTTGACGACGATCGTCATCATCGAGATCGAGTCGATGTCGAGGTCGTCCGTGAACGACTTCTCGAGCGCGACCTCGTCGGCCGAGATGCCGGTCTCGTCGGTGATCAGCTCGGCAAGGCCGGCGAGAACCTCGTCGTTGGTGAATGCCATGATTTCTCCTGTTGTTGGGGGCGGGCCCGGGGAGTCGTCCCGAGCCCCGATCAGTCTAGGGTTCGACGCTCGCGCGTCAGGGGAGGACGACGACCTGCGCGCCGAAGACGAGACCGGCACCGAAGCCGATCTGCAGCGCGAGGCCGCCGCTGAGCTCGGGATGCTCCTCGAGCAGGCGGTGGGTGGCGAGCGGGATCGAGGCGGCGGAGGTGTTGCCGGTGGTCTCGATGTCACGGCCGATCACGACGGACTCGGGCAGTCCCAGCTGCTTGGCGAACTCGTCGATGATGCGCATGTTGGCCTGGTGCGGCACGAACGCGGCCAGGTCGGAGGGCTGGATGCCGGCGGCCTCGATGGCCTGTCGGGCGACCTTGACCATCTCCCACACGGCCCAGCGGAACACGGTGGGTCCCTCCTGGCGGAGCGTGGGCCACGGGGCAACACCGTCGCGGAAGTCGGTGAGCGTGTGGTTCATGCCGACCGCGTCGGCCTTCGAGCCGTCCGAACCCCAGATCGTGGGTCCGATGCCGGGGGTGTCGCTCGGACCGACGACGACCGCTCCGGCGCCGTCGCCCAGCAGGAACGAGATGCTGCGGTCGGTCGGGTCGACGACATCGCTGAGCTTCTCGGCGCCCACGACGACGACGTGCGTTGCCAGGCCCCCGCGGATGAGGGCGTCGGCCTGGGCGACGCCGTAGGCGAAGCCCGCGCAGGCGGCGTTGACGTCGTACGCGGCCGCGGGGTTCGCACCGATGCGATCGGCGACGATCGCCGAGGCGGAGGGCGTCTGCTTCGGGTTGCTGATCGTCGCGACGATCACCGCGTCGATGTCACTCGGAGCGACGCCGGACTTCTCGACGGCTTCGCGCGCGGCCTCGGACGCCAAGTCGATGGCATCCGTCTCCTTGTTCGCGCGGACGCGCGTGACGATCCCGGTGCGCTGTCGGATCCACTCGTCGCTGGAGTCGATCGGGCCGACGAGATCGTCGTTGGGGACGAAGTTCTCGCCGCGAGCGGCCCCGTAGGAGTAGATGCGGGTGTGGGCGGGGCCCTGGAGCTGACGGAGGGTGGGGGTGCTCATGCCTGCTCTCCCTTCAGCAGTGCGACGGCCGCGTCGAGGTCGTCCGGAGTCTTGACGGCGACGGTGGGGGTTCCGCGCAGGGCGCGCTTCGCCAGGCCCGTGAGGGCGCCGGCGGGCGCGAGTTCGATGATGCCCGTCACGCCGTGGTCGGCGAAAGAGGTCATACAGCGGTCCCATCGGACAGGGGATGCCACCTGGGCGACGACGAGGTCCACGGCCCGGCGTCCGTCATCGACGACAGACCCGTCGGAGTTCGTCCACAGCGTCACGTCGGGGGCGGAGGCTGTGACGTCGGCCGCGGCGGCGCGGAGGGTCTCGACGGCGGGTTCCATGAACCGGGTGTGGAAGGCACCCGCGACCTGCAGGGGGATCACGCGGGAGCCGCGCGGCGCATCGGCGGCGAGCTCGCTCAGGGCCGAGACCTCGCCGGCGGCCACGATCTGTCCGCCGCCGTTGTAGTTGGCAGGCGTCAGGCCGAGCGCGTCGAGGCGGTCGAGCACCGTCTGCTCATCGCCGCCGACGACGGCGCTCATGCCGGTCTCCACGGCCGCGGCCGCTTCGGCCATCGCACGTCCCCGGATGCCGACGAGGCGCAGAGCGTCCTCCTCGGAGAGCACTCCGGATGCCGCCAGCGCGGCGAACTCGCCCACCGAGTGGCCCGCGACGCCGTCAGCCGCCCGACCCGCCCGATCCCTCAGGGCGCTCCACGACAGCAGGCTCGCGGCCACGATCAGGGGCTGGGCGACTTTGGTGTCGCGAATCCGGTCGGCATCCCATTCGGTGCCCGCGGCGAGGAGGTCGACTCCGGCGTGCTCGGAGGCGGCGGCCAGACGCTCCCGCGTCCCGTCGATCTCGAGCCACGGCGAGAGGAACCCGGGGGTCTGAGAACCCTGTCCGGGGAAGACGGCGATGATCACCGTCCCATCCTGTCAAGGATCCGCCGGGCCGTTCTGGAGATATCGGCACAGAAAATCGGCGTGTCTTTGTGCGCGCCGTGCATCAGCGGGGGGGAGCGGTGCGCCGGACCCCCGGTCCGCGGCGGCGAGTGGCATCCGTTCCGATGGATCCGAGGATCAGCGCGGTCTGCAGGATCAGCGCCTCGCGTGGTCCGGTGGCATCCCACCCGATCACCTCGGAGACGCGCTTGAGGCGGTACCGCACGGTGTTGGGGTGCACGTAGAGTTCGCGCGCCGTCGCCTCGAGGGAGCGCCCGTTGTCGAGGTAGCTCCACAGCGTGGCGACGAGATCGGCACTGTGGGCCTGGAGCGGGCGGTAGACCCGCTCGACGAGCGTCTGCTTGGCCACCGCGTCACCGGCGAGGGCACGCTCGGGCAGCAGGTCGTCGGCCTCGACGGGACGCGGGGCGTGTCGCCAGGCGCGGGCCACCGCGAACCCGGCCAGAGCCGCGCGCGCACTCTGCCCCGCGTCGACGAGGGCCGCCACGGCGGGACCCAGCACGAGGTGCCCCGAGCCGAAACTCGGCTCCAAGCGCTTGGCGATCTCGGTGAAGGGAAGCTCGGCGACCTCCTCACGACCGCGCACGGGGAGATCGGCCCGGCCGATGACGAGCACGAGCCGCGATCCCTGCACGCCGATCAAGACATCGACGCCGAGCTTGCGGGAGGTGCGACGCACATGGTCGACGTCGAGCTGTGGGGGAGTCGTGCCCACCAGCACCGCCACCTCACCGTGCCCGTGCCACCCGAGAGCCGCGATGCGACTGGGGAGTTCGTCGTCGGCTTCTCCGGTGAGGATCGAGTCCACGACGAGCGCCTCGAGTCGGGCGTCCCAGAGCCCGCGGGCCTCGGCCGCGCGCGCATAGACGTCGGCGGCCGCGAAGGCGACCTCTCGCGAGTACGACAGCATCGCCTCGCGGACGCGTTCGCTGCGACCGGCGACGCGCTCCTCCATCACCTCGACGGTGACGCGCACGAGTTGCAGCGTCTGGGTGAGGCTGACGCTGCGCAGCAGTTCGCGAGGGGCTGCGGCGAAGATGTCCGCCGCGATCGCGGGAGTGGACGCCGGCTCCTCGAACCACTGGAGGAATGAGGTGATGCCCGCCTGCGCCACGAGCCCGACCGCCGAGCGGCGGGCCGGCGGCATCTCGGCGTACCAGGGGAGCGTCTCTTCGAGCCGCTGGATCGTCGCGGTGGCGAGGTCGCCCGAGATGCGGCGCAGCCACGCCAGCGTGTCGGCTTTCTCCTCCGCCGCCCGGGAGGGGGCGGTCGACCCGCCCCCTCCCGAACCGTCGTGGTCCGCGCGATCGGTCACGCGATCAGGCCTCGCCGCCGGCGTTCCCGCTCGTGCCGGCGTTGACGTCGTGCAGGCGGTACTTCTCGATGGCCTGCGCGATGACCGAGCGGTCGACCTTGCCCTCGTCCGCGAGGCCCTGCAGGGCACGCACCACGAGCGAGGGGCCGTCGATCTTGAAGAAGCGGCGAGCCGCCGCGCGCGTGTCGGAGAAACCGAAGCCGTCGGCGCCCAGCGTGAGGTAGCGCTGCGGAACCCACTGACGGATCTGGTCCTGGACAGCGTGCATCCAGTCGCTGACCGCGATCACCGGGCCCTCGGCATCCCGGAGCTTCTCGGTGAGGTACGCGGTGCGGGGCTCGGCGTCGGGGTGCAGGAAGTTGTGCTCGTCGGCGGCGAGGCCGTCGCGGCGCAGCTCGCTCCACGAGGTCACCGACCACACGTCAGCGACGACACCCCAGTCGTCCTTGAGCAGACGCTGGGCCTCGTACGCCCACGGCACACCGACGCCCGACGCGAGCAGCTGGGCGCGGGGACCGTCGCCCTCGCCGACCGACACACGGTGGATGCCGCGGACGATCCCGTCCACGTCGACGCCCTCGGGCTCGGCGGGCTGCACCAGCGGCTCGTTGTAGACCGTCATGTAGTACATGACGTTCGGGTCGGGGTGCTCTCCGCCGTACATGCGCTCGATGCCCGAGCGGACGATGTGCGCGATCTCGTACCCGTAGGCGGGGTCGTACGACACCGTGGCGGGGTTCGTGGATGCCAGCAGCTGCGAGTGTCCGTCGGCGTGCTGGAGGCCCTCGCCGGTCAGCGTGGTGCGGCCGGCGGTGGCACCGATGATGAACCCGCGCGCCATCTGGTCGCCCGCCGCCCACTGGGCGTCGCCCGTGCGCTGGAAGCCGAACATCGAGTAGAACACGTAGACCGGGATCAGCGGCTCGCCGTGCGTCGCGTACGACGTGCCGGCGGCGGTGAACGCCGCGAGGGCGCCCGCCTCGTTGATGCCGACGTGGATGATCTGCCCCTCGGGGCTCTCCTTGTAGGCCAGGAGCAGCTCGCGGTCGACGGAAGTGTAGTGCTGACCCTTGGGGTTGTAGATCTTCGCCGTCGGGAAGTAGGCATCCATGCCGAAGGTGCGGGCCTCGTCGGGGATGATCGGCACGATGCGGTGACCGAAGCCCTTGACGCGCAGCAGGTCCTTGAGCAGGCGGACGAACGCCATCGTCGTGGCGACCTCCTGGGTGCCCGAACCCTTCTTGGGCAGCGCGTACGCCTGGTCGCCGGGGAGTTCGAGACCGACGTGCGTCGTGCGACGCTCGGGCAGGAAGCCGCCGAGCGCGCGACGACGCTCGAGCATGTACTTGATGGTCTCGTCGTTCTCGCCGGGGTTGTAGTACGGCGGCTGGTACGGGTTCTCCTCGAGCTGGGCGTCGGACACCGGGATGTCCATCGCGTCGCGGAAGGCCTTGAGGTCGTCCAGCGTCAGCTTCTTCATCTGGTGCGTGGCGTTGCGGCCCTCGAAGTGGGGACCGAGGCCGTAGCCCTTGATGGTCTTGGCGAGGATGACGGTCGGCTGGCCCTTGTGCTCCTTGGCCGCCTTGAACGCCGCGAAGACCTTGCGGTAGTCGTGTCCACCGCGCTTGAGGCCCCAGATCTGCTCGTCGGTGTAGTCCTTGACCAGCTCGAGCGCGCGCGGGTCGCGGCCGAAGAAGTGCTCGCGGACGTACGCGCCGTTCTCGGCCTTGTAGGTCTGGTAGTCGCCGTCGGGCGTGGAGTTCATGAGGTTCAGCAGCGCGCCCTCGGTGTCGCGGGCGAGCAGGTCGTCCCACTCCCGGCCCCAGACGACCTTGATGACGTTCCAGCCGGCGCCGCGGAAGAAGCTCTCGAGCTCCTGGATGATCTTGCCGTTACCGCGGACCGGGCCGTCGAGACGCTGCAGGTTGCAGTTGACGATGAAGGTCAGGTTGTCCAGGCCCTCGTTCGCGGCGACCTGGAGCTGGCCGCGGCTTTCGACCTCGTCCATCTCGCCGTCACCGAGGTAGGCCCACACGTGCGAGTCGGAGACGTCCTTGATGCCACGGTTCGAGAGGTACTTGTTCGACATCGCCTGGTAGATGGCGTTGATCGGACCGAGACCCATCGAGACCGTCGGGAACTGCCAGAACTCCGGCATGAGACGGGGGTGCGGGTAGGACGGGATGCCGTTGGGCGCGGCCGACTTCTCCTGACGGAAACCGTCGAGCTGCGCCTCGGTGAGACGGCCCTCCAGGAAGGCGCGGGCGTAGGTGCCGGGGGAGGCGTGGCCCTGGATGAAGATCTGGTCGCCGCCGGACGGGTCGTCGAGGCCGCGGAAGAAGTGGTTGAAGCCCACTTCGTACAGCGCCGCCGAGGACGCGTAGGTGGAGATGTGACCGCCGACACCGATGCCGGGGCGCTGGGCGCGGTGGACGGTGACCGCCGCGTTCCAGCGGATCCACTTGCGGTACCGGCGCTCGAGCTCCTCATCACCGGGGAACTCCGGCTCGTTCTTCTGCGCGATCGTGTTGATGTAATCGGTGGTCGGAACCATCGGCACGTTGAGGTGCAGTTCCTTCGAGCCCTTGAGCAGGCTCAGCATGATCTCGCGCGCACGACCGGGGCCCTTGGCCTGGACGAGCTGGCGCAGGGATTCCTGCCACTCGCCGGTCTCTTCCGGGTCGCTGTCCTGCGGCCCCTGCGAATACGGATCCTGGTCGTGAACAGTCACGGAAGACCTTTCGTCGTCTGGCAGGTCATGCCAGAGAATCGCCATACGTGTGCGGCAACCCTTGTCTGCTCCGCACAATTCACCGTCGTCCAGCCTAGTCAGTCGGAGCCCCTCCAGACGCGCATACGGGTTCGAGGGCGAGGGGATGCCTCGGCGGCGAGGCATCCCTCGTTCCCGGCGCCCGCGCGGGGCTCCCGGCCGCGGAGGATCGGCGGTCTAGCCTGAGCGCGTGACGTCGAGAGAGTCCGCGGGATTCCGCACGCGGCCGGAACATCGTTGGCCGGTGCTGATCTTCCTCGCGTTGGGCACGCTCCTCTACGCCGTGCTGCCGAGCGATGTGTCGGGCGCGCTGCGGTATGTCGTGGTCGCCGCGAGCGTGCTGTGCGCGATCCCCATGCTGATCGCGCACCCGACGCATCTGGACCGCGACTCCCGTGTCGGGCGCGCCTTCGCCCTCGCCTTCGTCGCGGTGCTGCTCGCCGCGAATCAGGTGGCCTTCGTCCTGCTCGTCGGTCAACTCCTGAATGGGCAGGGCAACGGCGCCGTGACGCTGCTCGGTGCCGCACAGGTGTGGGCCATCAACGTCATCGGGTACGGCGCGATCTACTGGGAGATGGACCGGGGCGGGCCCGTGGCGCGCCGCCGGGATCCGCGCGATCAGCTGCAGCCGGCGGACTTCCAGTTCCCGCAGGATTCCGACGGGGATGCCGTGAGCGAAGTGAAGCGTCGGTCGTCGAGCACCGCGGACTGGGCGCCCGGTTACATCGACTACCTGTACTTCTCGGCATCCAACGCCATGGCGTTCAGCCCCACCGACGTGATGCCTCTGAGCGTGCGCGCGAAGCTGTTCATGATGGTGCAGGCCATCACGGGGTTCGTGCTGCTGGCGCTGGTGATCGCGCGGAGCGTGAACATTCTGAGTTGACGGTGGGCCCTGCCGGGATCGAACCGACGACATCCACGGTGTAAACGTGGCGCTCTACCAGCTGAGCTAAAGGCCCTGGATGCCTCGAGTCTACCGAGGTCGGCGGCCCGAACCGTCGCGCAGCTCGAGGTACCAGGACGGCAGAAGCGCGCGCGGAAGCCAGAACAATGCGACGACTGTGATCACGAGCAGCGCCGCGGAGATGACGACGAGCAAGAAGAACAGCGGCCGCAGCGAAGAAACCGCGGCAGCCAGCGATGCTGTCGTGGCCGCGGCTCCGAACCACAGCCAGGCGAATCCGATCGTGCTGGTGAACCCGCGTCGGAACCGAATCCAGCCCTTCCATCGGCCCGTGTAGGCGAGAAGCCCCATCGCCAGGAAGACAAGGCCGATCAGAGCTGCGAGCGGGTTCACGCGGGCATCCTCTCCACGGGGAACGTCCACGCTAACCGGAACACCGCTGTCGCGCCCCCGGGGTAGCGTGGACTCCGTGAACGCCGACCCCGCCGACCAGCGAAAACTGCTCGACCTCGCCGACCTCGACGCGCGCATCCGCCGCGACGAGCACGTCAAGGGCAACCCGCCGCAGGCCGCGAAGGTGCGCGAGCTCATCGCGCAGCGGTCGTCGCTCACGCAAGAACTCGGCAATCGTGCCAACGTCCGCGACGACCTCAAGGCCGAACTGGCCCGCGTCGAGTCCGACGTCGCGGTCGTCGACGCCCGCGTGAAGCGCGACGCCGAACGCCTCGCCGCCGCGACGAACGCCAAGCAGGCGCAGGGCTTCGAGGCCGAACTGGCCTCGCTCGCCCGCCGAAAGAGCGACCTCGAAGACGCCGAGATCGCCCTCATGGAGCAGCTCGAGGCCGCCGACGCCGCGGTCGCCGAGCAAGAGGCCCTCATCGCCGAGACCAACGCGCAGGGCGCCGAGCTCAGCGCCGAGGCCAAGCGTGTCGTCGCCGAAGCCACCGACCGTCTCGAGGCAGCACGCCGCGACCGCGACGCGGTTGCCGGTGCGATCCCCGCCGACCTCCTCGCCCTGTACGAGCGACTCGCGGCCCGTGGCAACGGCGCGGGACTGCTGCGCGCGGGCGCCTGCGAGGCGTGCCGCATGGTCCTTCCGCCGAGCGACCTCGCCGAGGTCCGCCGCGCCCAGACCGACGAGGTCGTGTTCTGCCCCGAGTGCGGCGCGATCCTCGTCCGCACCGAAGAATCGCGGTGACCCGCCCTGGCGTCCTCGTCGACTGAGGTCGTCGTCGGGCGCACGGCATCCGGAACCATCGCCCTGAGCGACCTGGATGCCGACGGCTCCGTCGTCCGCACGGTCACCGTCGCGCGCGACGACCTGCCCGCCGCGATCCGCGACCGCGAAACCGGGGGAGACGTGCGGTGGGTGTGGAGCGACACCCCATCCTGGTACGGCTCGCTGTTGGCATCCGGAGTCCGGGTCGCCCGCGCGTGGGACCTCCGGCTGGTGCACGCGATCCTCCGCGATGCCGACGCCGTCGTCGATGATCACGGCCTGTGCGCTCACGCGGAATGGGATGCCACGGGCTCGACGTCCGACGACACCGACACGCTCTTCTCGCTCGGTGCCGCGAGCACGGGCCCACCCGACGACGTCGAGGCCGCGACAGCCGAGTACCACCGGCAGCGCGCCGCGATCGCCTCCGCTCACGAGCCCGGGGCGCTGCGCCTGCTCGCCGCGGCCGAGTCCGCCGGGGCGCTCATCGCCGCGGAACTGCACGCCGCGGGGCTCCCGTGGAGCGTTGAGACGCACGAGCGGATGCTCGAGGAGCAGCTCGGCACACGGGTCGCGGGCGGACTGCCGACGCGGGTCGAGCAAGCGGCGGTCGCCGTGCGTGACGCGCTCGGCGACCCGTCCGTCTCGCTCGACTCGCAGCCGCGGCTGCTGCGCGCGCTGCACCGGGCGGGGCTCATGGTCGAGTCGACGAACCGATGGGAGCTCGCCGAGCACGACCATCCGGTCGTCGCCCCGCTCATCGCCTATAAGAAGCTCATGCGGCTCTACACCGCCAATGGCTGGGCGTGGATGGCCGAGTGGATCCACGACGCGCGATTTCGCCCCGTCTACGTTCCCGCCGGGGTCGTCACCGGGCGCTGGGCGTCATCCGGCGGGGGAGCGCTGCAAATCCCACGGCAGCTGCGCACCGCCGTCCGCGCCGACCCGGGCTGGACCCTCGTCACCGCCGACGTCGCGCAGCTCGAACCGCGCGTGCTCGCGGCGATGGCCCGTGACACGGCGCTGGCCGAGGCGGCATCCGGTCGCGATCTCTACGCCGGAATCGTGGATGCCGGAGCCGTCGGCACCCGTGCCCACGCCAAGATGGCGATGCTCGGGGCCATGTACGGCGCGACGAGCGGCGAGAGCGGACGCCTCGTTCCGCGGCTGCGGCGCACGTTCCCGCGCGCGATGGCGCTCGTCGACGATGCCGCGCGCGTCGGCGAGGAGGGCGGCCGTGTCCACACGTGGCTCGGCCGCACGTCACCGCCCGCCGGCGAGCTGTGGCGCGCCGTGCAGTCGCGGGCCAGTGACGCCGAGGCATCCGGGGTCGACGAGACCCGCGCCCGCCGCGCCGCCCGCGACCGCGGCCGCTTCACCCGCAACTTCGTCGTGCAGGGCACCGCCGCCGAATGGGCTCTCGCGTGGCTCGCCGAGCTGCGCACGCGCCTGGCCACCCTCGAACCCGTGGATGCCCCGCGCTCTGCGCCCGCGTCCGGTGCGGCGTTCGCGCGGATACCGCACCTGGCGTTCTTCCTGCACGACGAGATCGTCGTGCACACTCCCGTGGAGCACGCAGACGCCGTCGCCGAGGCGGTGCGGGAGTCGGCGGCATCCGCGGGCCGGCTGCTGTTCGGGACGTTCCCGATCGACTTCCCCCTCGACCTGCGGATCGGCGAGACGGCCGAAAAGGGCTGAGCCGCCCGCGTAGACTCGACGGTGCGAATGGGTCGGCTGGACGGTCGCGTCACGGGTTCGCCCGTGCCGAGGAACGTCCGGGCTCCACAGGGCAGGACGGTGGGTAACACCCACCCGGAGCAATCCGCGAGACAGTGCCACAGAGAGCAGACCGCCTCGGCCCCTCGGGGTGCGGGGTAAGGGTGAAAGGGTGGTGTAAGAGACCACCGGGGTCGTGGTGACACGACCCGCGAGGTAAACCTCGTCCGGAGCAAGGCCAGACAGGGGATGACGACGCGGCTCGCCGAGTCCCCGGGTAGGCCGCTGGAGCGGCACGGCAACGTGTCGCCGAGAGAGATGACCGTCCACGGGGCGTCACGCCCCCGGACAGAACCCGGCGTACAGGCCGGCCCATTCGCCTTCGCCCTGTCCCCGGTACGTCCGTGCGGTTCGGGCGGCGACGGCATTCGCACCTCGCCGCGAAGCCCACCAGTCGGCGAGGCACGCGTCGACCGCCCGCCCGCTCCACGAGCCTGGCCTCAGCACGCGTGGTCAGTACGCGAAGGTCGTCGGCGTCGCACGCACGGCTCACGCCCCGCGAGGACGGTTGCGCTGCTCCACGAGCGGGCAGCGGAACACGTCACGCTCGCCGAGTCCGACACGGTTGATGTACCGGACGATGATCGCGTACGAGGTGAACAGCCCGGTGACGGTGTACGGCACCTGGTGCGCGCGGCAGTAGGCCGCGACGATCGGCGCCGCCTTCCGCAGGTGGGGTCGGGGCATGTTGGGGAACAGGTGGTGCTCGATCTGATAATTGAGCCCGCCCATCGCGACTTCGAGGACACGTGTCCCGGCGACGTTCCTGCTCATCATCACCTGGCGGCGGAGGAAGTCGATGCGCAGTTCCTCGGGAACGATCGGCATCCCCTTGTGGTTCGGCGCGAAGGACGCGCCCATGGCGAAGCCGAAGACGCCCAGTTGCACGGCGAGGAAGGCGAACGCGAGCCCCGGCGACAGGACGAGGAACACCAGCACCGGGAACCCCACGAGCCTGATCGTGAGGAACACGATCTCGACCCACCGGCGGGCGAGACGGCCCGGAGTCACCACCTCTCTCACTCCCGACGCGTGCAGCGCCACGCCTTCCAACAGCAGGATGGGGAAGAAGAAGAGACCCTGGTGCGCTCGTACCCACGCCACCGCGCGGTTTCGCGGCGGTGAGGCGTCGGGAGCGACGGCGATGACGGGGAGTTCGATATCGGGATCGGCGCCGATCTTGTTGGGGTTCGCGTGGTGCCGGGTGTGCTTGTGCTGCCACCACCCATAGCTCATCCCGACGAGGAGGTCGCCGAGGACGAGGCTGACCCCGTCATTCCACTTCCCCGAGAGGAAGATCTGTCGGTGCGCCGCATCGTGCCCGAGGAACGCGATCTGGGTGAAGATCAGCGCGAGCAGGGCCGCCGTCACCAGCTGCCACCACGTCTCGCCGATCAGCACGAACGCGACCAACCCCACGGCCAGGAGCGCGGGGATCCCGATGATCTTGGCCCAGTAGTAGCCGTAGCGTCGGCGCAGCAGACCGCGTTCTCGGATGATCCGTGCGAGTTCGGTGAAGTCGCTCCCGGCGTCGGCCCTGCCCGTGCCGGAACGAGGCGTCGTGGTTCGGATTCCGCTCATGCGTCAACCGCACGCCTCGGGAACGCCGAGCGCACGCCGGTTGACACCGCGCGCAGCCCGAGAGACCATGCGGTGCACGCGCCGCCGCGGTACCTCAGCGGCGCGACGCGAACGCGCGGACCCGTCTACTTGACCGCGGGGAGCGCCTCCGCCACCGGCACCGCGAGCGACGCCGCACCGATGATGCCCGCGTTGTTGCGGTGCTTCGCCGGGACGATCGGGGCCCGCAGCTTCAGCATCGGCAGGAACTCCTCGGAGTGCTTCGACACTCCGCCGCCGACGACGATGAGGTCGGGGCTGAAGAGGAACTCGACGTAGTCGTAGTACCACTGCAGACGCTTGGCCCACTTCTCCCACGACAGCGCGTCGCGCTCCATCGCGGAGTAGGCGGCGTAGCCCTCGGCATCCTTTTTGTGCTCCGCACGCTGGAGGTGGCCGAGCTCGCTGTTGGGGATGAGCACGCCGTCGTAGATCATCGCCGAGCCGATGCCGGTGCCGAGGGTGGTGAGGATCACGAGACCGTCCACACCTTTCGCGGCGCCGTAGCGGACCTCCGCGATCCCGGCGACGTCGGCGTCGTTGGCGAAGTGGATGTCACGGGAGAGACCGTCCTCGAAGAACTTCTCGGCCTCGAAGCCGATCCACGACGGAGAGACGTTCGCCGCCGACCGCGTCTTGCCGCCCTTCACGATGGCCGGGAAGGCCACACCCAGCGGGAGATCGGCCGGCGCCTCCAGCGTCTGCAGCACGTCCTTCACCGCCGCCAGCACATCGGCGGGCTCCGCGCCCTTGGGGGTGGAGACCTTGATCCGGTCGCTGATGAGCTCCCCGGCATCCAGGTCGACGATTCCCGCCTTGATCCCGGTTCCGCCGATGTCCACTCCGACCGCACGCGACGCATTCGTTGCCATGCCCTCCAGCCTATCCAGGCGCGGGGTCTGCATCAGTAGGATCGGGAGAGCGCCCGCCAGACGTCCGCTGCGGAGCGAGACCCACGCAAGGAGCGATCGTGAGCGACGAGAACAAGAAGTACTGGTACAACCTCGAGACCGGTCAGGTCGAGCAGGGCTACGAGTCGCCGGCGATCGATCGCGCAGGACCCTTCGACACCGCCGAAGAGGCCGCGCGCGCGCCGCAGCTGCTGGCGGAACGCTCGAAGAAGTGGGCCGAAGAAGAAGCGCGCGACTCCGACTGGGGCTCCGGCTCCGGCCGCTGATCCCTTCGGACCGAGACGAGGAGAACGATGGACAAGCAGCGCGATTTCGTCCTGCGGACGATCGAGGAACGCGGCGTGAAGTTCGTGCGCCTGTGGTTCACCGACGTGGTCGGCACCCTGAAGTCGGTGGCGATCGCCCCGGCCGAGGTCGAGGGAGCCTTCAGCGAGGGGCTGGGCTTCGACGGCTCGGCCATCGAGGGTCTGACCCGCTCGTACGAGTCCGACCTGCTGGCGCATCCCGACCCCACGACGTTCCAGATCCTGCCCTGGCGCGGCGAGATCGACCCGACGGCGCGCATGTTCTGCGACATCACCACGCCCGACGGTCAGCCCGCGGTCGCCGACCCGCGGCACGTGCTCAAGCGCACGCTCGCGAAGGCCGCCGACGCCGGGTTCACGTTCTACACGCACCCCGAGATCGAGTTCTACCTGCTGAAGTCCTCGCAGCTGGGCCCGGACGGACGTCCCGAGCCCGTGGACTCGGCCGGCTACTTCGACAACGTCCCCGGCGGCACGGCGCACGACTTCCGTCGCCGTTCGGTGCGCATGCTCGAGGACCTCGGCATCTCCGTCGAGTTCAGCCATCACGAGGGTGGCCCGGGTCAGAACGAGATCGACCTGCGGTACGCCGACGCGCTCACCACGGCCGACAACATCATGACCTTCCGGACGGTCGTGAAGGAGGTCGCGATCGAGCAGGGCGTGTACGCGACGTTCATGCCCAAGCCCCTCAGCGGTCAGCCCGGCAGCGGCATGCACACGCACATGTCGCTCTTCGAAGGCGACATGAACGCCTTCTACGAGGAGGGCGGCCAGTACCAGCTGTCGAAGGTCGGCCGTCACTTCATCGCCGGTCTGCTGCGTCACGCCAACGAGATCTCGGCCGTGACCAACCAGTTCGTCAACTCGTACAAGCGCCTGTGGGGCGGCGACGAGGCGCCCAGCTTCATCTGCTGGGGCCACAACAACCGTTCGGCGCTCGTGCGTGTGCCGCTGTACAAGCCCAACAAGGGCCAGTCCACGCGCGTCGAGTACCGCGCGCTCGACTCCGCGGCGAACCCCTACCTGTCGTACGCGCTCATGCTCGCGGCGGGACTCAAAGGCATCGAAGAGGGCTACGAGCTGCCCGCCGAGGCGGAGGACAACGTGTGGTCGTTGTCGGACGCGGAGCGCCGCGCCCTCGGCTACGCACCGCTGCCGGCGAGCCTCGACCACGCGCTCGGGTACCTCGAGGAGTCTGAGCTCGTCGCCGAGACGCTGGGGGAGCAGGTCTTCAAGTACGTGCTCCTGAACAAGCGTCGCGAGTGGCAGCAGTACCGCGCGCAGGTCACGCCTTTCGAGCTGCAGAGCAACCTCGAGGCGCTCTGACCCCGCCGTGGTGACCTCGGGCGATCGATCGACGGCGCTCACCGCCCTGGCCCGCACCGGCTTCTCGCGTCTCGCGGAAGCCGATGCGTGCCTGGGCGAGCTCGAACATCTCACGGGTGCCGAGCGGGCGGATGCCATGGAGCTCGCGCACCGCGTCGCCGATCCCGACCGGGCGTTGGCGGCACTCGTGCAGATCGCGCGGCGCGATGCGGATGCCGTCCGCGCCGCCGCCGGCGATCCCGGCACGTGGCGCGCGCTGTGGGACATCGTGGGCGCATCGGACGGCTTCGCGGAGTTCTACCTCCGACACCCGGGTGAGATCGCGCACCTCGCCGGCGCGGGTCTGACCGTGCCCGACGAGCAGTCCATGCGCGCCGAGCTGTTGGCATCCGTGGGCGACGACGACGGCTTCGCCGCCGACGCGACGGATGCCACATGGGTCGCGTTGCGTGTGCGATACCGCCGCCTGCTCGCCCGGATCGCCGCCTACGACCTCGGTCAGCGAGATCCGGCCGGGGCGATCGACATCGTCTCCGCGGCCCTCGCCGACCTCGCGGGTGCCGCGCTCGAAGCCTCGCTGAGCGTCGCTCGGTCGCGCGTGTCGGGGAGCGGCCCGGGTGTGTTCCCTCGGGAGCAGGTCGCCGCGACCCGCTTCGCGATCATCGCGATGGGCAAGACCGGGGCGCGGGAGCTGAACTACGTCAGCGACGTCGACGTGATCTTCGTCGGCGGCACCGCGGACGAGGAGGTCGTGTCCGAAGCGCGGGCCATCGACATCGGCACGCGGCTCGCCGTGCAGACGATGCGCGGCATCTCCGGGCCTGAGATCGAGCCTCCGCTGTGGGAGGTCGACCCGAACCTGCGTCCCGAGGGCAAACAAGGTGCGCTCGTCCGCAGCCTCGGCGCGCACGCGCAGTACTACGCCCGGTGGGCGAAGAGCTGGGAGTTCCAGGCGTTGTTGAAGGCGCGGGCGATCGCGGGCGACGCCGCACTCGGCGCGGAGTACATCGCCGCGGTACAGCCCCTGGTGTGGCACAGCGCCGCGCGGGAGAACTTCGTCGAGGGCGTGCAGCGCATGCGCGAGCGCGTCACCGAGCACATCCCCGCGGCCGAGATCAATCGACAGGTCAAGCTCGGCCCGGGCGGGATCCGCGACGTCGAATTCACCGTGCAGCTCTTGCAGCTCGTCCACGGGCTGACCGACGAGCGCATCCGACAGCGCGGCACGCTCGAGGCCCTCGACGCGCTCGTGGCCGAGGGCTACATCGGTCGCACCGAAGCCGAAGCCTTCGGCCGCGACTATCGGCTGCTCCGGCTGCTCGAGCACCGCCTGCAGCTCCGCGGCCTGCGTCGCACCGCGCTGCTCCCCGAGAAGGAGGACGACCTTCGCGTGCTCGCGCGCGCGACGGGACTCGCGGACTCCGCCGCGGGCGTGCAAGCCGCGTGGGAGAGCATCAAGCGCGAGGTCCGCGACATCCACGTCCGGCTGTTCTACCGACCGCTGCTGTCGGCCGTCGCCTCCCTGCCCGAGGGGGAGCGTTCGCTCTCGACCGAGCAGGCCCGCGACCGCCTCGCGGCGATCGGCTTCCGCGACCCGGCCGGCGCGCTGCGGCACATCGCGGCCCTCACGAGCGGACTGAGTCGCAAGGCGACGATCCAGCGACACCTGATGCCGGTCATGATCCGGTGGTTCGCCGACGGCGTCGACCCGGACTACGGGCTGCTGGTGTTCCGGCGGATCAGTGAGCGGCTCGGCAACACCCCCTGGTTCCTGCGGATGCTGCGCGACTCCGCCGGGGCCGCCGAGAGTCTCACCCGCGTACTCTCGGGCTCGCGCTACATCGGCGAGTTGATGGAATGGATCCCCGAGTCTGTCGCGTGGCTCGACGACGACGCCCTGCTGCGGCCCCGCTCGGGCGCGGCGCTGCAGGAGGAGGCGCGCGCGATCCAGACCCGCTGGGACGACATCGAGGATGCCATGCGGTCCGTGCGTGCCCTCCGACGCCGCGAGATGCTCCGCGTCGCGATGGCCGCCGTGCTCGAGGTCGTGTCGATCGAGGAGCTCTCCGACGCCCTGACGACCATCACCGAGGTCACCATCCAGGCGACGCTGCGCGCTGTCCGCCGCGAGGTCGTCCCACCCGAAGACAACGCGCTCGACTTCTCGGTCATCGCGATGGGGCGTTTCGGCGGACGGGAGATCGGCTTCGGCTCGGACGCAGACGTCATGTACGTCTATCGCGCGAACGGCATCGATCCGCAGCGTGCAAGCACCCTCGCGTTGAAGCTCGTCGCGGGCCTCCGCGAGCACTCCGAGGACCACAGGCTGCCGCTCGATCTGGACGCCGAGCTGCGCCCGGAGGGCCGTAGTGGTCCGCTCGCCCGGTCGCTCGACGCCTACGCCGAGTACTACCGCCGGTGGTCGCTCTCGTGGGAGGCTCAGGCACTGCTGCGCGCCCGCGGGGTGGCGGGCAGCGTCAAGCTGATCAACGACTTCGTCGCCCTCGCCGACGACGTGCGGTACCCCGAGACCGCCGACCCGAACGGGCTCCGGGAGATCCGCCGCATCAAGGCCCGCGTCGAGAACGAGCGGCTGCCGCAGGGTGCCGATCCCGCGCGGCACCTCAAGCTCGGTCCCGGTTCGATCAGCGACGTCGAGTGGCTCGTGCAGATCCTGCAGTTGCAGCACGCCCGCGCGATCCCGGCGCTGCGCACCACCTCGACGCTCGGCGCGCTGCGGGCCGCGGCGGACGCGGGACTCATCGCCGCCGACGCGGCCGACAAGCTGGCGGCATCCTGGCATCTGGCGAGCCGTCTGCGCTCGGCCAACACCCTGCTGTCCGGACAGACGAGCGACGTGCTCCCCGCCGACCGGGCACGACTCGACGGCATCGGGCGGATCCTGGAGTACCCGCCGCATTCGGCCACACAGGTCGAGGAGGACTACCTCGGGGCGACGCGACGCGCCCGCCGCGTCTTCGAGAAGCTCTTCTACGGGTGATCGGGCTCAGGATGCCATGAGCCGCTCGCGCACCTCGCGACGCAGCACCTTGCCGATGAGCGACCGCGGCAGGTCGTCCACGACGACCACGCGCCGCGGGACCTTGTAGGCCGCCAGACGCGTCTTGCAGAAGTCACGCACCGCCTCGGGCTCGAGATTGACGCCGTCGCGCACCACGATCGCCGCCGCGACGTCTTCTCCACCGCGCGGTCTGGGCAGCGCCACGACCGCGGCCCCCTCGATGTCGGGGTGCGACACCAGCACGTCTTCGACCTCGCTCGGTGACACGTTGAAGCCGCCGGTGATGATGATCTCCTTCAGCCGGTCGACGATCGTCACGAAGCCGTCGGTCGAGACCGACGCGATGTCACCGGTGCGGAGCCAGCCGCCGTCGAGGAGCGTCGCCGCCGTGTCGGCCGGTCGGTTCCAGTAGCCCTCGAACACCTGAGGACCCCGCAGCAGCAGTTCTCCGGTCTCGCCGAGCGGGAGGTCGTTCTCGGGGTCGTCGGGATCGACGACGCGGATGTCGGTGCTCGGGAAGGGCACGCCGACCGTCCCGGGGCGCCGCGACGGTCCGATGGGGTTGCCGAGGGCGACGGGAGAGGACTCGGTCATGCCGTACCCCTCGACGAGCAGACCGCCGGTCGCCGCCTCCCAGCGGTCCACGGTCGCGACCGGCAGACTCATCGCGCCGGAGATCGCGAAACGCACGGTCGAGAGGTCGAGCGTTCCGCGCGAGGCGGCGCGCGCGAGCTGATCGTAGATCGGCGGAACGGCCGGCAGGAACGTCGGCGGACTCTTCTTCACCGCGGATGCCACGAGATCGAGGTCGTACTTGGGGAAGAGCACGAGCTTCGCACCGATACTCATCGCGAACGTCAGGCACAGGGTCAGGCCGTACGCGTGGAAGAGCGGCAGGACGCCGTAGAACGTCTCCTCGCCGTCGTGGAGGCCCGGGACCCACGCGCGCCCCTGCATCGCGTTGGCGCGCAGGTTCGCGTGCGTGAGCACAGCGCCTTTAGGGGTACCGGTCGTGCCGCTGGTGTACTGCAGCAGCGCGATGTCATCCAACAGCGGACCCTCGTGCTTGCGCGAGAGCCGGCCGTGCGTGAGCAGCTTCTCCCACGGTGTCGCCCGCTTGGACGTCGGAGTGGAGGTCAGCTGGGCGCGGGACTCTCGGGCCTTCTTCACGGGCAGCTTGAGCGCGAGGCGCGTACCGAACGGCATCGCGCGCGTGATGTCGACGGCGATGATGTGCTCGAGCGCCAGATCGGTCGGGAAGTCGGCGACGAGGTCGGCGACCTTGTCCCACACGATGGCGAAGCGCGCGCCGTGGTCCTCGAACTGGTGCCGCAACTCACGGGCGGTGTAGAGCGGGTTGTGTTCGATGACGATCGCTCCCAGTCGCAGCGCCGCATAGAAGGCGACGACGTGCTGCGGACAGTTCGGCAGCACCAGTGCGACACGGTCGCCCGCTTTGACGCCCAGGCGGCGCAGGCCCTCGGCCGCGCGGGAGATCTGGTCGCCCAGCTCACGATAGGTGGTCTGAGAGCCGAAGAACTCCAGCGCGACGCCCTTGCCGTAGCGGTGGACGGAGGCCGCGATCATCTCGGGCAGTGTCTGCGACGGCTCGTCGATCTCGTGAGGCACGCCTTCGGCGTAGGAGCTCAACCACGGACGCGACGCGTAGGGGGAGGTCATGGCATCCATCCTTCCCGAATCCACGGACACGAAACGGGCGTGGCGCCTGTGCGGATGCCGGGAACGCGGGGTCCGCACCCTTTCGCGCCGCGGGGGAGCGGCCTACCCTGCTGGCATGTGCCGCAACATCGTCCCCCTTCACAACTTCGAGCCGCCGGCCTCCGACGACGAGTGCCACGACGCGGCGCTGCAGTTCGTCCGGAAGATCGCCGGCACCACGAAACCGTCGCGTGCGAATCAGGAGGTCTTCGATCGCGCCGTCGACGAGATCGCGGCGGCCACACGCCGCTTGCTCGACGACCTGGTCACCACGGCGCCCCCGAAGACGCGCGAGGTCGAAGCCGCCAAGCGCCAGGCCCGGTCGGCGGAGCGCTACGAGGCGATCCGGGTGTTCCAGGAGCAGAAGCGCGCCGCGCGCTCGGCATCCTGACGCTCACCCCTCCTCGAAACGCTCGAACAGGGGAGTGGCATCCGGGCTCTCGAAGTCCGGGATGCGGGGCTCACTCCCCTTCGAAGGGCTCGAAAAGTGGTGGCGCGTCGGGGCTCTCCAGGCTAGGAGTATCCGCCTCCCGAGGCACCGTCGAGAACGGTCCCCGCACCTGCTCAAAGAGTGCTGCCGAACGTCGGTCGACCTGGCACGGCCATCCACAGGGGGAGTTGCCTGATCGGAGTGTGAACCAACAACGACGAAGCCCGCCCCCGCGAAACGGCGGGGGCGGGCTTCGTCGTGAATGACCGGGCGATCAGACCCCGAAGTACAGCTCGGCTTGAGGATCTGAGAACCGGAGGGGGTTCCGCAGGCTCACACTTCCCTGCAAACACAGGGAAGTGCAATGGTGAGCATGAGTGGGGTCGCTGCTGCGGCTGTCCGAGAACCCGTCCGTTTACTCGATTCTTGGCCGTCCTACGGGGTTCGCTGGAGGCCGACGGGTGGTGCCGCCCACCTCATTGGTATGAGCGACGACCGCCCCCGCCTCTGGACTCCGCAGGAGCTTGCCGAGTACACGGGCATCCCGATCAGGACGCTCGCTGACTGGCGGACAGAGCGTGCGCGCAGCCGAGGTCTCGGGTTGCCGTTCGTCGCACTCTCGTCGCACAACGTTCGCTACCGCGATGAGGATGTCGAGGCGTTCATCGCGGGGCGGATCGTGGCCCCGACGGATAGTGCGGGCGACTGATGGCGCGGCCGAAGCGCGCGCTCGGCGAACTCGGCAAGGTGACCTACACCGTCGAGCCGAACGGCCTGGTCATCGCGCGAGCGCGGGTCTATGACGGCAACGGGCAAGAGCGTCGTCCCAGCGGCAGCGGAGCGACCGAGGCTGAGGCTCTGACCGCGTTGCAGGAAGCGGCTGGTGTCGCCGTCGGTCGAGTCCTGGCGCGACGAACACAGCTCATGACCGTCGCCGAGCTGGCGACGACGTGGCTGAAGACGGCGTACCACGACGACGATCCGCGGGTGCTGCGCCAGCGCCGCGAGCAGACCGTCGATGGCTACGCCTCGGTGGTGCGCGCGCATGTCATCCCGCGCGCCGGGGCCATCCCCATCGCCGACATCACCGCCGACCGTGCTGATGGGCTGCTTATGGACATCGCACGGGAGAAGTCGGTGACGACCGCGAACAAGGTTCGGAACGTGATGTCGCTCATGTTCGACTGGGCGATCCAGCAGGGACACTTCTCGGCTGCCGGGTCGATCCAGAACACACGGTACGGAGCGGTCGTCGTGGCGAACCCGATCCGTGCGACCAGACGAGCGGACGAGCCGGACACGGTGTACTTCGAACTCGACGCGGTGCAGGTCAAGTACATCCTCCACCTCATCCGCGAGGTGTGGCCTGAGCGGCACCGGAAGCGGTATCCGGTGGGCCGACGGCCCAACTACAAGCTGCTCGCCGACTACATCCTCATCACGCTCGGCACCTCCGAGCGGACAGCAGAACCGATTGCGATCCGGTTCCAGGACGTGCGGTTCGAGGCGGTGGAACAACCGGATGGAAGCCTCACGATGGAGGCACTCGTCTGGGTCGGCGGGACGATGGTTCGCACCAAGTCCCGCGGCCTGTTTCGCCAGGACTCACCCAAAGCGGAGCGGCAGAAGCGTTGGGTTCGCGTGCCGAAGTTCGCGGCGAAGGTACTGAGCGAACTCGTGGCGAGCCACGTTCCCGACCCCGAACGGAATCCAGACGACGTGCTGTTCACGACCGAGCGCGGCCGTCCGCGCGACCCCAGCGCCGTCGGCGAGTTGCTCAGGATGTTCCGCCGCGAGTTCGAGCCGGAACTGCTGGCTATCGGGGTCGACGCCGAGCATCTCACCTTCCGCAGTCTCCGCAAGGCGGTCGCTGCCGCGGTATCGGACACGGCTGGCGTCGAGGTCGCACGCGACCTGCTCGGGCACAGCAGTACCGACATCACGGAAGGGCACTACGCTCAGCGTCCCGACCTCATCGTCGAGGTCGCGGCTGACGCGCTCGACGAGGCGTTCGCGGGCATCGACGCATGAACTGTAAGGCTCAAGAAGGGGATGCCGTATGAACACTTGTATTGTCCAGAGTGTGCAGATGGAGGTAGGATGGGGTCATGACCATGACGAGCTTGACGATCAACCCGGAGGATGTGCGCTCCAGCGCCGGGGCGCGCCCGGCTTGGCTGGAGCAGGTCGCCGCATATGTGCAGCAGGCGGCAGCCGATGGGGAGACGGTGACGCTGACGGCGAAGCGCCGCATGATGACCCCCGAGCAGGTCGCCGACGCGATGGGCGTGTCTCGTCCCACCATCTCGCGGAAGATCAAGGCGGGGGAGATTCGCGCGGTCAAGGTCGGCAATCGCAATCGCATCCCCTACGAGGAGTTCGCGCGGTACTGGCGCAAGACGATGGGCGACCTCGTGGAGCTGACGCGCGATGAACTCCGCGACGACCTCTTCGGCGATCAGTGAGCTGACGCGCGTTCTCCTGGACGCGAACATCATCGCTAAGCCCGTCACTCGGACTCTGCTGGTCGTCGGCGGGGTGCCGAGCGGCTTCCGCGCCTTCTGGAGCCGGGCTGCCGAGCGGGAGGCCCAGGTGCACATGCGCCCGAGGGCGTTGCCGCCGTCGAGTGTCCGGGAGCGATTCGACGTCTTGCTCGGGCCGACCGGCACGGGTGCGGAACATTTCGGAGGCACGAAGGGCGCGGATCGGCAGATCCTTGCCGATGCTGCGGCCGCGGGCGCACGCTTCCTGGTCACCGAGGATGTGGACGACTACGGGCTGGACGATCTTGCTAGCGTCGGCATCTCGGCGGCGAACCCCGATCTGTTCCTCGCCGCGCGGCTCACCCGCGATGCCTATTCGACGGTGATCGACCTGTTCGTCGAGCGTCAGCTCAACCCGCCGACCACGCCCGCGCAATTCCACGCCGCCATCGCCAAGAACCACCCGCGCCTGTTCGCCGCACACGCGGACCTCTACGAGGTCGAACCCGAACACGGCATCCACGGCGAACCGGAGGTGATCTTTCGCGGCGCGCGCTGCCTGCGCTGCGAGCAGATCATCGCCGACCCGGCCACGATCGTCGACGGGCTCGGCCGGGAGTGCCGCTGAGCTACAGCCGCTGGGCGTTGCCCGGCGGCGCGGCCGGAGGCGTCACGGGGACGAACGGGGTCGCGGGCTCACGACCCGCACCCTCCCGCGACCCGAGGTTCGGTTCGTAGGCGCGCACTGCTTCGATGGTCAGCTCGACGCGCTCGGACTCTGGCGCGGCGGGCTCGGGTGCCGGTTCGTCCTGCATCGCGGCGAGCTGGGACTCGACGCGGGCGAGGTCTTCCTCGGCGTCGGCGAGGGTCTGTGCGTGGCGGAAGGGCTGGCCGAGGCGCTGCTGGGTGTCGGCGACGGTCTGCTCGGCTTCTTCCAGGTCTTCGCGGGCCTGGTCGAGAAGGGAGGGGATGCCGCTGACGCGGTTCTCGATGCGCTGCACGAGCCCGAGCCTGGCTTCAAGGAATGACTCCTTCGGCAGCGTGAATCCCGAGCGGGGCACCTCGGGCAGGGAGAGGGTCACATCGAGGGCGGCGAGCCCGGAGCGGGCCTCGACGTGGATGTCGAAGCCTGAGATGCGGCCGATGATCCCGAAGTCCTTGTGCCCGTACCGCGGCAGCCACTTCAGCCCGGAGTCGCCCATCCATGCGGCGAGGGCGTGGGCGGCTTCGGAGCGGGAGTCGTAGTCGCGCGTGCCGAGTGTGATGCGGAACCTGTCGCCGCTCGTGTCGATCATCCGTGGGGCAGCGGCTTCCAGCCCGCGAATGTCCGCGGCGGCGCGCTCGGCGGCTGACCGGGCGCGGTTTCCGGTGTGGACGAGCATGTCCTCGTTGCGCTCGTGCGCGCGCTGGAGGCGGCGCAGCCGGTTCACCTCGTTCAGGATGACGGAGTGCTCCAGCAGGAGCGGATTGCCGGAGGCGATTGCCTTGGCCTCTGCTGCGGACAGCGCGGAGGTGTCGATCTCCTCGATCTCTCGGGCGTTGATCTTGCCGCGCAGGAGCTGCGCGAACGACGCGGCCTTCCGCTCGACGGTCTGCCACATGTAGGAGTCGAAGGATCGCTCGGTGACGTAGCGGACGATCGCCACTTCCTCGTTCTGGTTGCCCTGCCGCATGATGCGACCGTCGCGCTGGGCGATGTCGGAGGGTCGCCACGGGCAGTCCAGGTGGTGCAGTGCGATGGCGCGGGCCTGGACGTTGGTGCCGACGCCCATCTTCTCCGTCGATCCGAGGAGCACGGCGACGTGGCCGGCACGGGCGGCGGCGAACAGGCGGGCCTTCTCCACGTCGGTCTTCGCCTCGTGCATGTATCTGACCTGCTCGGCGGGGATGCCGCGCTGCACGAGCTGCTGCCGCAGCTCGTCGTAGGCGTTCCACCTGTCCTGGTTCGGGGTGCCGATATCGGAGAACACGAGCTGGAGCGACCCGCGCACCGTGGAGGGTTGCCCGGTCACCGTGTCGAGGTACTCGTTGTCGCGGGTGCGCTCCCAGATGCGGTGGATCGCGTCGGCGGCGACGTCGACCTTGCTCGGCCCGGACGGGTCGCGGGAGATGACCATGCGGATGTCGAGCGCGGCCTTGCGTCCGTCGGTGGCGATCAGGAGCATGTTGTCTTCGTCGGGCCGCACCTGGCGGGTGGCGACCTTCTCGGCGCGCTCGGCGAGGGATGCGACGTACTGTTCCAGCTCGACGGTCGGCTGCACCGGCACGGTGGAGGGCGCGCGGCTGCCGTCGTCGCGCTGCACGAGCGCGGGCACGGGCAGGTCGAGGTCTTCAGCGGTCTTCACGTCGGCGAACACCGACCACATCCGGAGCAGCTCCTGCCCGTTCTGGAACCGGGCGAAGCGGGTCTTCATTCGGAAGGTACTGCCGGTCGGCGAGATCTCCATCTGCGTGACCAGCTCGCCGAACGTTGCCGCCCACGCATCGAACGCGCCGACACCCGCCGACTCCAGCACGTCGGGCCGCAGGTATCGCTGCATGACATAGGTTTCGGTGATCGAGTTCGAGATGGGCGTCGCGGTCGCGGCGGTCACGACCCGCTCGCGCCCCGCGGAGCGGAGGTATTCGAGCTTCATGTGCAGGTCGCTCGCGCGATCCGAGCCCTCGATGGCCGCGTCCCTGATGTTCGACTCGGTGGCGAGATTCTTGTACATATGCATCTCGTCGACGATGACGTAATCAATGCCGGTGTCCTCGAAGCAGACGCCGCGGTCGCGGTCGGAGTCGAGCCGATCCTTGAGCTTGTTCTCCATCGCCAGGAGCTTCCGCTGGATGCGCTTGACGCTCATCCGCTGCTCGCCGGTCGCCTCGCCCAGCACTCGCCGCACGTCGTCTACCTGCCCGCGGATGTACTCCTGCTGCGTCTCGGCGCGCAGCGGGATCTTGGCGAACGCCCCCTGCGTGAGGATGATCGCGTCCCACTCGTTCGCGGCAGCGCGGGCGACGAACAGCCGCCGCTTGTCTGCCGTGAGGTCGAGGCTCGACGCCGCGAGCACGCGGGCGCGCGGGTAGATCTGGAGCCACTCGCGCCCGAACTGCTCCAGCATGTGATTCGGCACGACCACGACGGGCTTGCCGATGAGCCCCATCCGGCGCATCTCCATCGCGCCCATAATCATTTCCGCGGTCTTGCCCGCGCCGACCTCGTGGAACAGGCCCGCGGCGGGCTCGGACACCATGCGCGCGACAGCGGCTCGCTGGTGCGTGCGCGGCTCGAAGTTCGACGCCAGGCCGGGCAACGACAGATATGCCCCGGCATCCGTGTAGTCACGGAGCACGATGGAGTTGAAGCGGCGGTTGTACTCGTCCACGAGCGCCTGCGCGCGTGCCGGGTCTTCCCACACCCACTCGCTGAACCGCTCTTGGAGGCCGTCGGCCTTCTCCTGCGCTGCGGCGGTCTCGACGGGGTTGAGCACGCGACGCACCTTGCCGTCGATGTCCTTCTCCTCGTCGTAAACGAGCATCGTCCGCTGCTCCATGACGGCCTGTGCGATGTCCGGCGCGGGGCGGCGGGGCGTGCCCCATTCCGAGGTGGAGGGCAGCCCCTGCCGACCGCCGCGAATCTCCCACATGCCTGGCAGCGGGTTCTCCACGCGAACGTCGGGCGCGCGCAGAGTGCTACGCAGGAACTGCTCGTGCACGTCGGCGCTGATCCAGACGGCGCCGAGCTTCGCGTGGATGTCCTGGATGCCCAGCGGCGCGGGCAACACCTCAGCGAGCGCATCGACGTTGACCTGGAACTCCGGGTCGTCCTCGGCGCGGAGCCGTGCCGCTTCGAGCTTGACCCGCACGTCGCCCGACAGATACTCCGGCGTGGGGTGAGCTGGTTCGTGACCGGATCGGCGAACACGAGCGTTCCCAGCGCCGCGCGCGCCTCGCGGTCGTTCATGCCGAGCAGATCGGCGACGAGGGTGATGTCGATGCGGCCGGTGCGGTCGAGGCTGACCGCTATGGCGTCGGCCGGGCTGTCGACACCCTGCACCTCGGCGCGCGGCACCACCACACGGTGGCTCATGATCGCGGCAGGCGACGCGGACTGATCCTCGTCGTCGAACTGCTCCAGCGCGAGCACCAGGGGACCGAACGGGTCGGAGCGCAGCAGCCGGATCGGTGTCGGCACGATGCGCGCGAAGGTCTCCTCGCCGTCCTCGTTCGTGCGCCCGGTGGGGCGCAGCGTGTAGCGGTTCAGCGCCCCGTAGGTGCCGACGTACTTCAGGTAGTCGCGGCGCAGCGTCGTGCGGGTGAGCACGATGTCAGGCGTGTCGTCCACGCTCGCCGCTTCCGCGGTCAGCAGGCGGGATGCCCCGTCGCGCAGACGCAGCAGTGCGCGTAGCTCGCGCTCGGCGGACTTCGGCACCGCAAGCGGCTCCAGCGAGCCGGAGACAACGGTGCGGAAGCCGCCGGTCTCGCTCGCCACGATGCTGCCGTCCCATAGCTCCGGCGCCGACGGGGTGAACGCTGCCCGGCGCGCCTGCTGCTCGGCGGTGCGCTCGGTCATCGTCAGCCCGGCCCGGCGCGCGGAGAACACGATCTGGTCGACGGCGACCGCGAGTTCCGCCTCCAAGTCAGCCAGATCGGTCGTGATGGTGAGCGTGGCCGCGTCGTACATCCCGTGGCCGACGCCGACCTCCCCGAGCATCTGCTCCGGGTGCTCGTCGAAGTAGCGGTTGATCCGCATCGGCACGCCGTCGATGGGCACCTGCGCGACCGTCTCCCAGGCGTCGTCGCGCATCTGCTCGCCCTCCGGTCGCCGCCGGAACACGAGCAGGTCGGTCACCACCTCCGTCCCTGCGGCGCGGCGGTGCGCCCCGGTGGGCAGGCGGATCGCGCCCACGAGGTCGGCCAGCTCGTTCATCTCCCGCCGCGCGCCGGGGTTCTGCGCGTCCATCGTGAAGTGCGAGGTCAGCACCGCGACGATTCCGCCGGGCCGGGTCAGGCGCAGCGACTTGATGATGAAGTGGTTGTGCATCGACTGCCGGGTCGCGTTGTGCAGCGGGTCGTGCAGAGTGACCCTGCTGAACGGCACGTTGCCGATGGCTGCGTCGAAGTGTCCTTCAGGCAGTCGGGTGTCGGCGAAGGACTCGGCGCGGACGGTCGCGTGCGGGTACAGCTCGGCGCAGATCGCCGCCGTCAGTGGATCGAGTTCCACCCCGGTCATCTGCGCCGACGCCGGCGCGAGGCCGATGAACGTACCCGCGCCGGAACCGGGCTCCAGCACCGCGCCGCCGCGGAACCCCAGCCCGTCCAGCAGCCGCCACACCTGCCGGGCGATCATCGGGTCGGTGTAGTGCGCGTTGATCGTCGTGCGCGCGGCGGCATCCCACTCGTCGTCGCTCAGCAGCTCGCGCAGCTCAGCGCGCTCGGCATCCCATTCGGGCTTCAGATCATCGAAGACCTCGGGGATCGCGCCCCAGCTCGACCAGCGGGCGAGCACGCGCTGACCCTCTGGAGACGCGGGGCGACCCGTCGAGTTCAGATCGTGGATGAGGCGGATCGCCTCCACGTTCGCCCGATAGCGTGCCTTCGCGCCCGAGGGGCCAAGGTCGTCCTGCGAGGCGGGAACGAACCGAGGCGCTACCGCAGCTCGCGGAAGAAGCGGATCGTCGCCGCCTCGGCGAGCGTCGCCCGGTTCGCCCGCATGTACTCCCGTGGGGGCTCCGTCGCCACGAGCTCCAGCAGGAACTCGACCGGCAGCGCCCACGTCTTCGCCATCTCCTCCAACTCCACGGAGGAGGGCATCGAATCCGGGCAGTCCTGCATCCGCTCGGCCCAGAGGACCAGGTTCTCGTCGGAGGGACGGGTCTGCTCCCATTCCTCCCGTGCCTGATCCAGCGGCAGGCTCGGGTCGGTGACCCACGCCAGTTGCGACATCACGACCTCCTCCGCCTGTCTCCGGGCCGCTGTCAGCCGGGCGACCTTCTGCAAGAAAGTCTCCCCCTGCCGGTCGCTGCCCGCCAGCATCGACGCGAGGTTCGTCACCTGCGCCTGCATCTCCAGGCCCAGCGTCTCGAAGAACGTCGCCGGATCGCTCAGCTCCGCCACTCGGCTCGGAGCTGTCGCCTGCCAGTGCTCCAGCGCCATCTGCCCGTACTTGTTCATCGCCTGCCCCGGTTTCGCGAGCGGTGGCGAGCGCGGTGTCGGCGGCGGGCTCGTCGAGCCCCCACAGGTCGAACTCCAGTTGCCCCGGCCAGGGCTTCCGGGATCGCTGCCGCGCCATTCGCCGTCACCGCCCGCGCCCTACTGCTCCGCCGCGAGATGGGCGTAGAACTCGTCCTCGATGGCCTGCCTGCGAGCCACGTCGTCCTTGACGAACTGCGTGAAGTCGGCATCCCGGTCGGGGATCACCGTCTCCACCAGCATGGGATGCTCGTCCTCGCCCGGCCACACCGCCTGCCGCGTCGGACGGTCGGTGTTGAGCTTCGTGCCGCACGCGGTCACCGCGTCCCGAAGCTGCGGCACGAACGCCCAGAAGTCGCGCCACCAGCCGAACGGTGCCGAGCCGTGCTGCTTCTTGTCGTAGGCGTTGAGGTAGTGCTGCCGCAGCGCCGACAGCGGCCACACCAGCTCCGGGTGCCGATGCCAGAACGGCGGCACGACGTTCACGCTCAGGCCGAACTCGTGACGCAGCCAGTTCACGAAGGCGTTCAGCTCCAGCCACTCCACCTGCGCCTCGGCCGCGGTCAGGATGTTCCAGTTGACGGGGCGCGGCGGCTCCGGCGTGTCCTTCGCCTCGGCGTCCGGCTCCTTGGCCGGCCTCGGCGAAGGTGTCACCGGCTCGGGCTCCGGTTCCTCGAGCGGAGGCACATCGAAGTCGGGGTCATCGGGCGGGAACAGCGTCTCGTCGGTGGTCATGACGCGGCCTCACAGCGTCATCGGACGGGGTGACGGTTGCTGGGGGATGGTCGGGTCTGGCGCTTCGATGGCTGCGCTCTCGACGTGCTGCGTGCGCGAGCGGCCGCGATCGACGGCGTAGCTCGTGCGGGCGGCATCGGGGCCGATGTGCGTGGCGATGAACTCCTCGCCGCTGATCGTCTCGCCGTTCTTCTCGTAGCTGAACTTCTGGACGTGCCCGCTGGCGACGAAGGTGTCGCCGCGCGCGAACTTCTCGTAGGCGTGCTCCGCGGTCTTCCGGAACATCTTGAACGGGTAGAACTTCGTCTCGCCCTGGGTGAACGAGCCGTCCGGGTTGCGCTCGAACTGCTCCTGACCGATCCAGGCGAACAGTCGCGCCTCTCCTTTCTCGTTGAAGGACAGTTGCGGGTCGCTGGCGAAGAAGCCCCACAGGGACTCTTTGGTTCGCATCGGGATGCTCCTAACTTCTCCTGCCGAGAGAGGATTGCTACCCGATAGGTGCGCAAGCTCGATCGTCCGCGCCCCGGGCTACTGTGATGACATGGCTGAGAGGCGAGCGTCGCCTGGGCAGAGAACGCTGTAGGGACTCTTCGGAAATGTCCATTTCGTGGAGGAAATGTCCACGAGATGTCTATCCGGGACATCTTCCGGGAGGATCGCGGGTCGAAGAGCGAAGGTGCAAGCGCGAGACCGAGTACAGCCACTGATGTATAGTCAGCATGTGATGACTATTGCCGATCGACTCGATGTGATGAACCGGCTCGGCCGAGCTATGGCCGACCCGACCCGCTCTCGGATCCTCCTGACCCTCTTGACCGGCCCGAGTTATCCGGCGGTGCTGTCTCGTGATTTGGGGCTGTCCCGCTCGAACGTGTCGAACCATCTGACGTGTCTGCGCGGGTGCGGGATCGTGGTGGCTGAGCCCGAGGGCCGGCAGACCCGGTACGAGGTCGCAGACCCGCACCTCGCGCGCGCGCTGACGGCGCTGGTTGATGTGACGCTCGCGGTCGACGAGAGCGTGCCATGCATGGACCCGGACTGCGGGGTCGAGGGCTGCGTGGCGGGGGAGGTTCGGGCGTGAGCGCGGTCACGGGCTCGCAAGCCGAACACGTCGACCTCGACGACGATGATGACGATCACCGGCCGTGGTATCGGAGCCCGAGCGTTCTGATCCCGATCGCCTCCGGCGTCGCGTTCGCCGCCGGTCTGGTGTGCGAGTGGACCGGCGCGGAGACCGCGGGTCTGGTGTTGTTCTGGATCGGTCTGCTGCTGGGCGCGTACACGTTCGTGCCGGGCGCGCTGCGCAAACTGTTCACCAAGGGCAAGCTCGGTATCGGCCTGCTCATGACGATCAGCGCCACCGGGGCGGTGATCCTCGGCTACGTCGAGGAGGCCGCCGCACTCGCGTTCTTGTACTCCATCGCGGAGGCGCTGGAAGACAAGGCCATGGACCGCGCCCGCGCAGGGCTGCGGGCACTGTTGAAGCTCGTGCCCGACACCGCACTCGTCAAGGGCGGCGACGCCACCACGGAGGTGGAGGCGAAGGAGCTGCGTGTCGGCGATGTGCTCGTTGTCCGGCCGGGCGAACGGATCGCGACAGACGGCATCGTGCGTGCCGGGCGGAGCAGCCTGGACACGTCCGCGATCACAGGCGAGTCGATCCCGGTCGAGGTCGAGCCCGGCATTGACGTGTCGGCCGGGTCGATCAACACCACCGGCGTCCTCGAGGTCGAGGCCACCGCCGCTGGCACCGACAACTCGCTCACCACGATTGTGGAACTGGTCGAGCAGGCGCAGGCCGAGAAGGGCGACCGCGCCCGCCTGGCCGACCGCATCGCCCGCCCCCTCGTTCCCGGCGTGATGATCCTCGCCGTGCTGGTCGGCGTGCTCGGGTCGCTGCTGAGCGGCGACCCCGGGGTGTGGATCACCCGTGCTCTGGTCGTGCTGGTCGCAGCGTCGCCGTGTGCTCTGGCGATCGCTGTCCCGGTCACCGTCGTATCTGCCATCGGCGCCGCGTCAAAGTTCGGTGTGGTTGTGAAGTCCGGTGCCGCGTTCGAGCGATTCGGTGGCATCCGCCACCTCGCCGTCGACAAGACCGGCACTCTGACCCGCAACAAGCCCACTGTTACCCATGTCGTCACCACCGGCGCGACCCAGGATGGTGTGCTGGCATGGGCAGCGAGCCTGGAAGGCCACAGCACGCATCCCCTCGCCGCAGCGATCACCAACGCGGTTCCCGGCGCTCCGGCCGCTACAGACGTCCGCGAGACCGCCGGCCACGGCATTGTCGGCACCCTCGACGGAGCTCGTCTCGCCGTAGGGAGTCCACGTTGGCTAGACGCTGGCACGCTGGCCGACGAAGTGCAGGCGATGGAGTCCGAGGGGATGACCGTTGTCATCATCCACCGCAACGACCAGCCAGTCGGCGCGATCGGGGTGCGGGACGAGCTGCGTCCTGAGGTTCCTGAGGTCATCGCCACGCTGAACCGGCGCGGGATCGGGGTGACGATGCTCACCGGCGACAATGCCCGCACCGCCGCGGCCCTCGCCGTACAGGCCGGCATCAGCGACGTGCGCGCCGAACTGCGTCCCGAGGACAAGGCCGCCGCTGTCGCGGAAATGTCGAAGTCGCAGCCCACCGCGATGATCGGGGACGGCATCAACGACGCCCCCGCTCTCGCGGCCGCGGACCTGGGGATCGCGATGGGGGCCAAGGGCGCGGATGCTGCGATCGAGTCCGCCGACGTCGCGTTCACCGGCCACGACCTGCGTCTCATCCCGCAGGCTCTCGCTCACGCCCGTCGCGGCCGCAGCATCATCAACCAGAACGTTGTGCTGTCCATCGCGATCATCGCAATCCTGCTGCCGCTGGCGATCACCGGCATTCTGGGCCTCGCCGCCGTGGTGCTGGTGCACGAAGTCGCGGAGGTCATTGTGATCCTCAACGGGCTCCGCGCGGCGCGGCGCACGAAGGCATGACCGGTCTCGTTCACGGCCTCGCGCAGGGAAGGGCGGATGCCGTGAAAATGAATTCCGCCGGCCCTATTGGCTCGCGCGTCCGACCACGTCTATTCCTGATCGCGTGCGCCGTCGCTGCCGGGGCGGTGCTGATCGACCAGGGAACCAAAGCACTCGCCCTTTCACGGCTCAGCGAACAAGCCCGCATCCCACTCCTCGGAGACTGGCTCGGCTTGCAGCTCGCGTTCAACCCCGGCACCGTCATGTCCCTCGGATCCGGCTCAACCTGGCTGCTCACCATCATCGCGGCCGCGGCATCCGTGGCTCTGCTCATCGCCGCCACGCGCGCCCGCACCGCCGGGTGGGCGGTCGCGATTGGCCTGCTATGGGGCGGCGCGGTCGGCAACCTCCTGGACCGCCTGCTCGCCCCACCCGGATTCGGTCGCGGCCACGTCACCGACTTCCTCGCCTACGGCAACCTGTTCATCGGCAACCTTGCCGACGTCATCCTCGGTGTCGGCGTCGCCCTCGGCATACTCCTCTACGTCTCGCAGTCGAAGGGCAGAAGGTCGAGTCATCAGCCCGACGAGCACAGATCGACTCCGAAAGACATCTAGAAGCATGCTCGCGGCGGCTTTCGAGGACATTCCGCCTGTCACTTCCGCGTCCTGCCGCTGCGAAGATGGACATTTCTGAGCGGTCCCTACAAACGCGAGAGGTAGGTCGTCCAGTGTCGTTCGTGAACAACTCGACCGGCGAAGAGTTCGAGGATGAGGACGAGTACCTGCGTTCGATGAAGCAGGATGACTCCTACCAGTTCTCATACGACTATGAGTACGTCGCCGACAGATTCGGCGACGGTGATGACGACGTGAAACTGGAGAACGCGAGGCTCAACGTCTCGCTGTCTTGGGATGACTCCTCGGCTCCGGGATACGTCGTCTCGTATACCGTCGATTCGCCGACCCCGATTCCAAACGACTGGACGGGCGACGCCGACCAGATCTTCAATGACTTGTGGCTTGCCGTTACCGCGGACCTGAGTTCGCTTGGTATCGGCTCGCAGCTGCACAAAGACTGGCCGATCTAGCCTCCTCACAGTCAGTCGTCGGTGACTGTTGCCTCACCTATCCCTGCGGTGCCCGGCCGCATGATCGCCTCGACCTCGGCGCGCTGGGCGAGCAGCGTCTCGGCTTCCGGCCGATGGAGCCAGTAACGCATGGTCGTGATGATCGGCGGCGCGGAGCGCAGCAACACGAGCGAGGTGCCCTGGGGCAGGGTGCGGATGTCTTCGACCTTCATGATCGGGACGCGGCGGATCGAGCGTTGGTTCGAGCGCAAGCCGCGCTCCCCGATGGTCACGGAGTCAGTCGTCTCGTCGCGTTCGCCGATCAGTGTGGAGATGTCCTGGAGGTGCCGTGTGTCCGTCCCGCCGCCGAGGACGATCTTGGTGATGCTCGCATCCCACATCGCGGTCGCGGCGTCGTCGCCCCAACGACCTCGCGCCTGGGCGAGCGACTGGAACACGGGCATCACCGTGAGCCCGGTGCCGCCGCCCTCCGCCATGAGGACCGGAAGCGAAGGCAGAGGCGCGAGGTTCCCGATCTCGTCGAGCGCGAGCAGCACAGGCGGATCGAGCCGCGCGCCCGGCGAGCGCGCGGCGATGCGCCGAGCCGTCTCTACGAGGTCTTCGATGAACGCCGCGACGAGCGACGAGGACGCCCCCGCTCCGGCTCCTGTCGCCAGCAGGTAAAGCGTGCCGGACCCGCGCAGGAACGCCTCGGGGTCGAACTGCTCGTCCTCGCTGGGGCTGACCGCCTCCAGCACCCGTGGGTCGGCGAGCGAGGCGAGGGAGAGCGAGACGCCCTGCCAAATGGAGTCGCGGGTGCGAGGGTCGGATTGCAGCATCCCGTCGAGCGACTCGGCCCATCCGGTCGCGGCGTGGGGGTGCGACGCGAGAATGGAGACGGCATCCGCCGCAGCCGCAGGGTCGAGCGTCCAGCGGAATAGCTCGGCGGGTTGCCGGTGATCGAGCGCCGCGGCGTGCAGAAGCGCCTGTAGCGCCGTGCGCGTCTTGCCTTCCCAGAATCCGCCGTTCTCGACAGAGGGGCCGGAGAGCCCGGTTCCCGCGGCGAGACCTGTGCCGCGGATCATCGCGGTCAGGGGCACCTCGCACCCGCGGATCGGTGACCACCGCAGACCCGCGGGCACGCCCTCGGCGAGGTGCTGGGGATCGAACACGGAGACTGGGCCGCCGTGCGACTGGCGGGCGCGGAGCGTCGCCGTGAGGTTGTCTGGCCGGGTCGAGGTCGTGATGACCGCACCGGGCGCGTCGAGGATGGTGTTGATGACAATGTTCGCGCCCTTGCCGGATCTCGGCGGGCCGATCAGCAGGATCGAGTCCTCGACGGATGTCCACACGCGCTTGCCGCGCGAGGTTCCAAGGAGGTAGCCGACCTCCTCGGGCTTCGGCTCGGGGAGCGAGGGGCGCAGCGTCGTCGCGCGACGCAGAAGGTCGCGTTCGGATGCGGCGCGCTGCACGTCGCGCGCGTCGGCGATTCCCTCGATCCGGTTCGGGTCGGCCTTGGTCCGCTTGCCCAGCTCGCGCACCCATCGCCAGATGAACCACGCCGCGGTACCGATGGCGGCGAGCAGGAGTGCGGCGGTGATCCAATAGGCGACGGGGCTGAGCGACGCGGAGCCGAGTGCCGAGCCGGGGTCGTCGGCGTGGAAGACCACTCCGACTCCCGCTTCGAGACCCGCCGCGGGCTGGGGCGCGCCCGTGACGAACGCAGCGATGCTCCCGGCGAAGCGGAGCGCACCGGCCAGCAGCATCGCACCGACGAGCGCGCCGAGGGCGAGGTTCGTCAGTTCGTCGCCGAACGCCCCGGCTCGCGGTGATGAGCTGGTCATGCCGGGTGTCCGACGATGCAGGTGCCCGAGACGCGGCCCAGCAGGATGACCTCGTGCGTGGGACTCAGATCGAGCAGACTCGGCTCGACGATCGCCCGTGCTGTGCCCTCGCTGTCAGCCCCGGTGTGCCGGACGATGACGGCGACCGCGACCTCCTCACCAGGCACGTAGCCCTCGCCGTTCTGGCATGGGAGAGGGTGCGCTGGTTCGGTTGTATCTGGCGCAGGGCTAGTCTGGTCGACCGGGGCCGGCGACTCGGGAAGGGATGAGCTGAGGAATGTGGGATGAAGCGGAGCCGTCACGATGTCCGTGTAGACCCTCCCGTCGAGTTCGTGGACCACGATGCGCACGGGCGAGTGGCGCTGTTCGACGACCTCGCTGATGATCTGCGCGAATGAGTGCCGGTGCCACGGCGGGGCGAACGTCGGCGCGCCGAACGGCTCCCCGTCGACTGCGACGCGGAGCGTCGCGTCCGGCTGCACCGTCATCGTCACGACCGGCAGCACAGGCGGCACGTTCGCAGAGACCTCCCGTTCTGCGCTCTCTTGGCGTGCGAGGCGTCGCCGGGCAAGTGTGATGGCCATCTCACGCTGTCCCAACTGCCGTGAGTTCGCGCGAGTGGTCTCGTCGGGGATGGCTCATGCACACTAGGTGCGCCCGGTGTGCTGGCGCGTTGACGAATCTCAGCGAATCCTTGGAATCGTGCCAGTTGGTTCAGGAATATTGGCGTTCATTCACCGCTCCTGAACTCGCACCATTCAGGCACGCCCGCACCCGGCTACCCGACGTTTAGCGCTGCGATCTGTTCCGGCGTGCCAGTGACGATGAGTCGAAGGTGGGCGTGGGTCTCGTCGATACTCCAGTCGACGAAGGCGCAGCAGGTGCTGTCAGCCGCGACGAGCTCTCGGAGCCGTCGGGTGGAGTCGTCGACCTTGGCGTAGTGGATGGTCAGGCGAGCGTCGGTGCGCTCGGTCTCGAGCGCGTAGTCCTCGTCGAACGCTCGCCACTTCTCCACCTGCGCTTTGCCGGCAGCCGGGGCGAGGGTGCAGGCGATCGGTGGGCCGTTCAGCGGGCCGACGTGCGTCATGGGGTGGCCTCCTCGTGGTCGAGGTCTTCGAGGACTTCCAAGGGGGATTCGATGTCGCCGCGCCATGCTTCGATGCCTTCCCGGATCGCGAGGACCGCGACGACGAGCGCGGCGACGGAGTCCGCCCACGCCCACTCGAACAAGCTGTTCAGCAGCAGGCCGATGAGGACGGTGCCGGAGAGGTAGATGCACAGCAGGAGCTGCTTGGCGTCGGCCTGCACGCTCTTGGAGCCGAGCTCGCGGCCGGTGCGGAACTCGAACCAGGCCAGGCCGGGCATCACGATCAGGCTCGCGACCGCGATGCCGATGCCGACCGGGCTGTGCTCCGGCTCGCGGACCCCGGTGAAGGCGAGGATAGCGTCGACGGTGATGTAGGCGGCGAGGGCGAAGAACGCGACCCCGATGATCCGGACGGTGGCCTTCTCCCACAGCTCGGGATCCTTGCGGGTGAACTGCCAGGCGATCGCGGCAGCGGAGGCGACCTCGATCACCGAGTCCAGCCCGAACCCGATCAGCGCGGCCGAGGAGGCGAGCGCGCCGGCGGAGAGGGCGATGATCGCCTCGATGACGTTCCAGGTGATCGTGAAGAAGACGATGAACTTCACCCGACCGTGCAGCCGGGCGCGGCGCTCGTCGGTCAGCGTCGCTGCGCTCATCCGGCGGTGGCCTCGGTGTCGCAGCAGCCGAGGACTGTGCAGCCCGGGTCCAGGCACGGCGCGCTCTCGTCGACGGCGAGCGTGACATCGACCAGGGCGGTCAGGGCCGCGGTCAGGTGCGGGTCGGCGATTTCATACCGGGTCTGCCGGCCCTCGGGCTCAGCGACGACGATCCCGCAGCCGCGCAGACAGGCCAGGTGGTTCGAGACGTTGGTGCGGGTCAGGTCCAGGTCGCGAGCGAGCTTCGCCGGGTAACCGGGCTGCTCCAGCAGCGACAGCAGGATGCGGGAGCGGGTCGGGTCGGCCATGGCCCGGCCGAGCCGGTTCATCACGTCCACCCGCGAAGCAAGAGTCAGCATGGAGTGACTATACAGCGAACGGTGACCTATTGGAAGGCTGGGAGGGTGAGGGACCAGCGCGCCACACGGCAGACATCGCGAACGCGCCCACCGCGATCAGCAGCAGACGGCGCCATTCAGCCCGGATCGGTCAGGGGACACGGTGGCGGGGTCGAGGTGCATCGACTCGACGAGTGCGGTGGCGAGTTCGAAAGCTGCGGCAACGGGGATGGTGGTGGCCTCGGGGTGGCGTTCGAGCCATGGTGCGGCTTCGTCGGGTGAGGCGAAGTAGTGGACCTGGTTGCAGAACGCGGAGCGGATCTGGCTGAGGTCTTCCGGGTTGACGAGCGAGACGACCGCGGTGCGCGGTTCGACGCTGGTGACGCCGGTGGCGTCGACGCTGATCCGAACCGGCGTGCTGCCCTCGCGTTGTGAGGATTCGATCCGACCGGGTCGGTCGAGCAGCTGCGGGAAGATTAGGGTGTCCAGCGCGCACCAGGTGTAGAGCTGCTCCCCGCCGATTTCGAAGTGGTGGCGGGTCGGGCGAAGGGTCAGACCTTGACCGATGATCTGGCCTTCGTCGTCGTATTCGGTGTCGGGAACCGCGGCGAGCGCGGCCTGCACTTCGTCGGCGGTCCGCCCCGTGGCGGTCGCCAGATCGGCGATGGTGACAGGTTCGCCTTCGGCGAGGAGCTTCAGAAGGGGGAGCCAGAGCCAGATTTCCAGCCCGGTCTCAGCAGTGGCGAGGCGGTCGGTGATCGCGGCGGGTTCGTTGGTCATTCTCTTTTCCTTTCAGATGGATCTGGTGATGCGCTCAGAAGGCGCAGCAGGAGAGTTTGGAGACGTCGGCGGTGAAGGCTTGGCAGGCGATTTTGATGCCCTCGGCCATCGTCAGGTAAGGGCTCCACAGGTGGGCGACTTGGTCGGTGGTCATGGCCGCTTCGAGGATGTACACACCGGCTGCGGCGAGGTCGCCGGCGTCGGCGGCGACGGCTGTGATTCCGAGGATCTGGCCGGTGTCGGCGTTCTGCACGACCTTGATCACACCGCGCAGGTCGCGGTTGACGATGGCCCGGGAAACGTAGTCCAGGGGCAGTACCCGGCACTGGCAGCGGATACCGGCAGCGACCACTTGCTGCTCGGTCATCCCGACGGCGGCGAGAGCGGGACTGGTGAAGGTGACCCGCGGCAGGTGCCGGTAGTCGACCTCCCGGTTGGTGCCGGTGAAGGCGTTCTCCGCGACCAGGGACCCGTTAGAGGCGGCGACGTAGACGAACTGCGGATGCCCGGTGACATCGCCGGCCGCCCAGATCCGCGGGTTGGATGTCGCGAGCCGACCGTCGACCATGACCTCGCCCGAAGGGCCGGTCTGGATCCCGAGCGCTGCGAGGTTCAGTCCTTCGGTCACCGCCTGCCGACCCGTGGCGATCAGGATCCGGCTGGCACGGAACTCTTCTGCTCCACCGGATACGGTGGCCGTCGCGATGATGTCGCCGGTGTTCTTGTCGGTGCGGACCGTGTCGAGGTTCGCGCGGCGGACCACCCGGATGCCCTCGTCGGCGAAGATCCCCATCATGGCCTTGGACGCCTCGGGTTCCTCGCGGGACGCCAGCCGGGATCGGACCAGCATGGTGACCCGGGAACCCAGCCGGGCGAACAACTGCGCTTGCTCCATCGCCACGTAGCCGCCGCCGAGCACCAGCAACGACTCGGGAACCGCCTCCAACTCCATCGCTGAAGTTGAGGTCAGGTAGTCGACACCGGCCAACCCGTCGACCGCCGGGATGGTTGGGGTGGAGCCGGTGGCGATCAAGTAGTGCGCTGCACCGACCGTGCTCCGCGTCCCGTCCGCTGCGGTGATCTCCAACCTCGGGTCCGCCGTGGTACCGGCGAATGCGGCCGTTCCGGCTCGCAGGTCCCAACCGTAGGAGGCGATCAGATCCTCGTACTTCTCCGCACGCATGCCCTCGACCAGGGCGCGTTTGCCCTCGATCAGCGCGGGCATGTCCACCCGCCCGGTCGATGCGGAGATGCCCGGGAACCGTCCAGAATTTAGGGCAACGTGCCGGGCGTCGGCCGCCGCCAGCAGCGCTTTGGACGGCACACAGCCGGTGTTCACGCAGGTGCCGCCGATGACGCCTCGCTCGACCATCACCACCCGCTTGCCCAACTGGCTGGCCCGGATCGCCGCAGCGAACGAGCCGGCACCGGAACCGATGACGGCCAGGTCGAAGGAGGTCGGATCTTCCATGGCCTCAGCCTGCACCTTCCACTACGCTGGAAGGTCAAGGGATGCCGGAGGCTACCCCGGCGACGGAGGTGTACCGTGCTGATCGGTGAGGCGGCCACAGCGGCCGGGATGACGAGCAAGACCCTGCGGTTCTACGAAGACCGTGGGCTGCTCCCAGTCCCCAGCCGTGCGGGGAATGGGTACCGCGACTACAGCGCTGACATCGTGCCGCGGCTCGATTTCATCCGGCGCGGTCGGGCCACGGGCCTGACGCTGTCCCAGATTGGCGACATCCTGAAGGTGCGCGACGCCGGCGCCGCACCGTGCACCCACGTCCGCGACATCCTGAACAAGCAGTTGACCGACATCGACCAGAAGATCGCCGAACTCACGGCCCTCCGTGCCACGGTCGCCGAAGTCCGCGATACCACCGAAACCGGCGACCCGGCCAGGTGCACCGCACAGGACATCTGCAGCTACATCTGAGGCATCCGAGGGCAACCAGGCTAAGTATGACGACACCGACCATGCAGCACAGTTGCTCATGCTGCGGGCGAGAACTCCCGCGACGCAAGCTCCACGCCCTGGCGCACGACAACGCCTTCATCTGCCGCCGATGCGGCCTCTGGGTGGCATTGCGGCTCTCAGGCGACCGATCGGAGACCTCCGGGCTGAGTCCATGACGCACTGACGCGCCTGCTTGCTCGCATGTTCACCGAATGCCATCCATCATGCGATGCTGTCCAAGCTATTTCGGACACTGCCTGCAACCTCACCAGCGAGAACGTGCAGGTTCCGCGAACTTCGACCCCCGCATGGGCGCTTGAGGTCGGGGACCTTCATTGTTCCCGCCAAGCCGTCAAATCGCGGGAACATCTAGGTCTTTCCTCTTGCCTTCTGCCCTGTCTCGTACATCGCAAGTTCGGCAGGGTGGAGCTGATGCTGGACGACGAACGAGCGGTTCTTGATCCTCCAGAGCCCCTGTCCGGTGCCGAGACCGGGTAGCAATCCCTGCTCCGTTCCGGTGAGTCCGAGGGCCTGCGCGGTAGCTCCGAGCTGATCGCTCTCCTGCCGGTAGATCACCCGTGTCTCGGCGTTGGCGAGCAGGGACGAGGCGAGCGCGCGCATCGCCGAGCCCTGGTCGCCTACGTTGTCGAGGTCGCTGAGCTTGTGGAAGATGAGCAGGTTGGCGATGCCATAGTGCCGCGCGAGCCGCCACTGTGCGTCCATCCGGCGCAGCAGCGCCGGATGTGACATGAGCCGCCACGCCTCGTCATACACGACCCACCTCGGGCCGCCTGCCGGGTCGAGAAGCGCCGACTCCATCCACGCCGAGGAACACGTCATGAGCACGGAGATGAGCGTCGAGTTCTCTGCCACCCGCGACAGGTCGAGCGACACCATCGGCAGTGACGGGTCGAAGCGCACGGTGCTCGGGCCGTCGAACAGCCCCGCCAGGTCCCCGGCCACGAGCCTCCGCAGCGCGTGTCCGACGAGTCGGCCGTCCTCGGCGAGCCTGCCGTCGTCGTCCTTGGGCTGCGGGGCGAGGATGCGGTCGACCACCATCGGAAGGATCGGCACCTCGGCCGAGCGCACCGCATCGGTGAGCGCGAAGTCGACGGCGGTGTGCTCCAGCGGGGTGAGGCCGCGGTCGAGGACGGTCTCGGCGAGTGCGCCGATGAGGTCGCGTCGCCGGGAGGTGACCTGGCTTTGCCACTCGGCATCGCTGAGGCCCGAAGGCCGATGCCCTTCATCGAGCGGATTCAGCCGCGTAGACATCCCGTGCCCCAGCACGATCGCCCGTCCGCCGACTGCTTCAGCGACAGCCGTGTGCTCGCCTTTCGGATCGCCGGGGACATATACCCGCCGACCGAATGGGATGGAGCGCGTGTAAAGGCTCTTGGCGAGCGAGGACTTGCCGGAGCCGACGATCCCCGCGAGGACGATGTTCGGTGCGGTGATGAGGCCCTGCGCGTAGAGCACCCAGGGGTCATAGACGAACGATGCCCCGCTGTAGAGATCCTGGCCGACGAACAACCCGGCAGAGCCCAGTCCGCCCTCGGCGAGGAACGGATACGCCCCGGCCAGCGTCGCGCTCGTGTCCTGGTGACGCGGCAGCCGGAATCGGCCCGGTGTGCGGAGTGCAGCGGGCCTCGTCTCGCCGGACGGTGGCAGGTAGGTCGTCGCCCGCCGCGCCTCGCGTTCGGCCTCCCACGCCGCGCGCGCCAGATCCTGCTGCGCCTTGCGGTCGGCGGTCTCGATCTTGTTCGCCGCTCGCCGTCGCGCCTTCCGAGCGGCACGGCGCTCGCCCGCTGGGTCGAGCAGGACCGCGGTGTGCAGGCGCTCGCGGTCGTCGGGACTCATAGCGACAGCCCCTTTGGCGAACTGACGAAGTGGGCCTCGAACGGATCGCGTGAGAACGGGTCCAGCTCAGGTCGGCTGGCGACAGGTGCCGGGTGCCAGGCTATGTAGCTCGAATGCTGCGTCGCCTGATCGACGGCAGTCTCGGCCAACTGGACGAGTTCTGCGGCCTTGCGAAGGGCGTTGGCGGCGGCCCAAGCCTCATCAACCCCAGCCTCGTGGTCGCCATTGTCGAGAAACGCCTTGTCGTGGTGCCGAACGTGCGCCGCCGCGACCTGCTCCAGCACTTGCTCCAGGGAGCGCAGCGTCCCCAGCAGCTCGCCGACCACCTGATAGGTGTCCGCGGGGTCGGCGAAGGCGCGGCTCGCATGAGCGAGCGCCCGCACCGCCTGGCGGGTCTCCGTGGCGTCCTGCACGGGATTGCTGAAGATCGGCATGGCCACTCCTTCCGGGGTCGAGGGCTGGGTTTGTCACACGTCCCGACAGAGCGGGAGCGCGGCGGCGGCGAATGCGGTGGCCTGCTGGCCGACGAGGCGGCGCGTCTCGCAGGACGCCTGCACGGCGGCTTGCTCGATAGCGGCGACGGCGGCATCCAGCTCATCGACCGTGGGCGCGGAGACGGAGATGAGGCCGGTGTAGCGAAGCACGCCATGCCCAGCGGTGAGGTCGGACTCTTGCTGGAGCACGTCCTGGTACTCGGCCGTGCGCGCGGCGTCCTCGACCTGGCCGATCTTCGCGCGCTGCGTCGCGTCGGAGAGCAGGCCGACCTTCTTCTTCCGCAGGTCGCGGGCCGCGATGTCGGCGCGAACTGGCGTGCAGATGAGCGAGAACGACCGCTGCACGCCGGAGGTGAGTAGCAACGGGGCGAGGAATCCGGGGAACACCTGCGAGCGCGGCCACTCGGAGAGCCAAAGCACGGTGTGGTGCGCGGAGTCGGTGCGCACGCGATCCCAGCTCTCGGTCACCGCGATTGGTCCCGCGGTGGCGAGGGAACGCCCGATGTCGGCGTGCCGCTCCAGCGCGGGCGCAGCAGCCGGGTCGTAAGCGGAGCGCAGGATGACAGCGACTTCGCCGGGCGCGAGCCAGCCGGTCGTGGCGAGGTCCGCAGCTCGCAGCGCCGTGACGAGCGTGGTCATCTCCTGACGCAGCACGGCGGCAGCTCCACGGATGCCGCCGCCCGCTGAGCGGATCTGTCGTCCCGAGGCGTTCATATCGAGCGCAATCGAGATGGTCGTCGCATGGCGCTCGCCGGTCGGCCCAGCACGCTCGATCAGCTCCCGGTAGGTGGTCGCAGGCCAGGATTCATCGTCGGTGCCGTGCCTGGCCCACCATTCGGCGAGCCCCGTGCCTGAGTCCGGCAGCGTCCGCTCGCAGACCTGGAGCCGGGCGATCCGGCCTGAGCGGCACGCAGTAGCGAGCACCCGACCCCAGCCGTTGATCCGCCGCTCCTGCTCGCCCGGATCGAGCAGCACGAACGCCGGGTGCGTCACCCCCAGCACCGCGGTCAGGGTCTGAGCGTGGGGGTCGTGCACCATCGCCGTGCCCGTCTCGGGATCGACCCATTCACGCAGCGCGGTCGCATCGCCGGGGAGCGCGAGCGTGCCGACGGGACGCGGCTTGATGACGCGGCGGCGGAAGATCAACTGCCCAGCGGTGCTCCGCCACATCCAGCGCGACACGATGGGCAGCCAGTCCACGAGCTTGCGCCCGCCCACGGGGACGATCGCGAGCAGCAGACAGCTGAGCCAGATCGGGGATGTCCAGACCAGCCCCATGCCACCGCCCGTGTAGATCGTGGCGACGACCGTGACCACGCCAATGCCCAGCACGATCAACTGCGAGATCGACAGTCCGAGCAGGATGCCACGGTGCGCGAGGCGCGAGAACTGCACGGGGGAGAGCTGCTGCTCGGGAGCCGGAGGGTGCCGGGTGGCCATGTTCTACCCCTTCCTCGGTGCCACGGGTATCGGCGGCGTTGATGTCTCTGCGTGCCCGGCTGCTGCGCCGCCGACTGCGGCACCGACTTTCGGCCCAGTTGTCGCCGCCGCCTTGACAACCTGCGCCCCGACGACGGCTGCGGCCGCAGGTCCGGCCGCTGCTGCCCCGGTACCTGCCGCGCCCCCCGAGGCCGCAGCCCCGCCACCGGAAGCGGCCGCCCCGCCACCTGCGCCCGCAGCGCCGCCTGCTGCGCCACTTGCAGCGGGAGCTGTGCTCGGCGCGGGAGGAGTCCCGCCTCTCGCGCCGCTTTGCCCTCCGAGGACGGACTTTGCCGCGTTCGGCTGAGCCTTGACCGGTAGCGGGACGGGTCGGTTGAGCGCCGACTTCGCTTCCTGCTCGCTCGACATCGCGTGGTACATGTCGAAGCCCACGAACGAGATGAACTTGTACGTCAGGTAGGGCGCGAACGCGGCGATGAACATCAGCACGACGCCCGAGATCGGGTCACTGATCGAGGCGAGGTCGAGGTCGATGGGCGCGCTGATCTGCCCAATGGCGACGAGGAACACGACGACGATGACGAGCTTCGAGAAGATGAGCGCCACGACAAACGCCGCCCAGCGTCCGAACCAACCCTTTGCAGCATCCCAGGTGAACCCGGCGAGTGCGATGGGCGCGAAGACAATGGCGACCAGTAGCAGCGCCTTACGGATGAGCAGCGTGAACCACACGATGCCCGCACCCGCGATGCCGAGCCCGGCAAGGAAGATCGTGATGATCGCACCGACGCCGGGCGAGGCGATGTTGATCGTCGTCAGCCCAGCGGCGAGCAGGGCCATGCGGTCGCCGATGCCTTCCATCGTGTTGCCAGTCGCCTGCACGATGCCGATGGTGAGTTGATCGGTGACCTCCAACAGGGTCGCGGTGAGGGTGATGGCGACGAACGATCCGAGCACCGACTTGGCGAGTCCCACGCCCGCGCGCGACAGTGCCATCGGATCTCGATGCACGAGCCCGGTGATGAGTTGGAGGCAGAAGAAGACGAGCATGACGAAGATCGCCACCCCGAACAGCACGTTGTAGACCGAGACGTACTGGCTTCCAGTGACGTCGACGAGCGTTGTCGAGTCGAACACCGCCCACACGCTTTCGAACAGCCAGGCGGCGGCCTGCCCCATTGCCTGCGCGAGCCAGTCGAACGGCGCGGAGATGAGCGACGCAGTTCCCTCACCCACGGCATCGCACACCGAGGCGATGACGGGCACATCACAGATACTCATCGGCTCAGCCATCTCAACTCGGTCGTGGAGTCAGACCGACTGGCCGACGCTCCAAAAGAAGTTCACGAGCGTCACCGACGCACCGCAGATGATCGCCGCGCCGCACGAGACGAGTACGCCGACCTTGCCCCGGCTGGCGAGGTGCGGATTCGAGCTGTTCGCCCCGTAGCCCCAGACCACGGCCGAGATGATGAGGGCGAGGACAGCGAGGATGAGCCCCACCGTCATGGCCGCGCCGACGATGACGCGGAGCTGTTCGATGCCGGGCAACCCGTCGGTATTGGGGTCGATGTCGATCACTGTGTGCTCCTTGGAATGGACGGGCGGGTCTCGTCCATCAGGTGCGCACGGCGTCCCGAGGAACGTCGGAGGTCAGGGTTACCGTCGTGGCTATGCGAGGAGTTCGTTGCCCGACAAAGCGCCCTCCGATTGAGACTCGGCTGGAGGCTGCGACCGTCGCGGCGCGCGTAGCGAAGGGCGCAGAAGCCGTGCAGTGCCACTACTGCGGCTGGTGGCACGTCGTCGGCCACGGCTCGCCGCTGGAGCGGCCCTCGAAGCCGCGCAAGCGTCGCTGAAGAGTGCTGGTTGCCGTGCGGCGAACCCTACGCCAGCTCGGATGCTCCCGCCTTGGCGCGATGCGTCGTCAGATCAGCGTCGGTGCTTCTGGCAAGGGCTCAATGGAGCGCAGGGTGTAGACCTGGCGTCGGCGTGCGTTCGCACCCTTGCCTACGATCGTGACGACATCGAACACTGCGCGAACGCGCGCGTTCGCAGCATCATGCTGCACGACCTGCTCCATCAGCTCTGGGCTAGGAACCGCGGCTTCGATCGCTGCTGCGCCGTCGGGGGTGAACCACAAAGCGCCAACTGATCGGCGTTGCCCGTCGATGACTCCATCGAGGCGCACGACATCGCTGCTCTCCTGGCGCTCGTCGAGGACTCGGAGCAGTGCCTTGGCACCTAATGGGCTGACATGCAGCGGTTGGAATCCATGCTGAGATCGCAACTCACCTGCGATATCCCAATTCTGTTCGTCGATTGCCCGTGCAACTCGTTTCAGTCCGGCGTGCGCCTTCTGAGGCAGGTCGGCAGCCAGCCCGGACAGAACGTCGTCGGTGAGGCTTGCCCCTTCGTGTTGAGCGCGCGAAAGCAGCACCGCTACGGTGTCCAGGGACGTCGAGTCGACCGAGGGCGTGCGAGTGTTCTGCGCGGTCTTTCCTGGTGCTTCCTCGGGTGGCGCGGCCTTCAGGACTACACGCACGGAGCCAGGACTCGGCGCGAGGACTCGCAGCGTTGACGCGCGCCGTTGGCGTCCAAGTAGGTGCTTCGCGACTTCCTTCGTCGCATCGGCCAGACCACGCACGAGGGAAGCGAAGGACTCCGCGTTTGCCTCATGATTGTGCACTGTCTCGCCGTCGAGATGCAGGTCAAGCTCGGACTGCGCACGGTTCGTAAGCTCGAAGAGAACCGGGCGCAGTGCATCGTTCTCGGATGCTATTGCTTCGAGGGATTGACGCTGCAGGCGGCTGGCGAAGTCCTCGCCTTCGGCGGCGTGCCAGGCGTCGCGGAACTGATCGAGTGCCTGGTTCGAAAGCGTCATGACCTCACCTCCACGAAGCCCTTTTGTGTGCCGTTTAACTTCGTCCGGTTCTCGCCGAGCACCGTGGACCAATGCTCCCGCCAGTAAAGAGTCCTGTCCACGTCTCCACGCAGGCACAGGAACGCGTCGACGAGCCCCGACATGGGCTGTTGACGCGGCGGGCCAGGTTTGGTGAACATCTGGTCCAGGTGCTGCTGCTCGTCGTCAGGAAGGTTGTTGAGTTCGTCCGGCCTGAGCATGACCGTAACATCGACGTCCGACGGAGCCGCCCAGGGCTTGTGAGTGATGAATCCGCCGTCGACCCAGAAGCGAGCGCCGGGCACGATCCCGCTCACGATCCCATGCCAGAGCTGGAATGCGTCGAAGACGACGCGACGCCGATCAATGAATGGTGCGGCGGCGACAAAGCGTTCGTCGATCTCTTCGAGCGTCGCCGTGTGCAACCCCTGTGGGAGGTACCAGGTCCCGTCTTCGAAGGGCGGGATCACGCGTTGCTCCCCATGCGCGCGATTATATCCAGCGCACGAACGTGATCGGGCTGCGGCTCGTGGCGCGGCGAGCGCACGAGTGGTGACAGCACGACGCCTCAGATGCCCGCGCCGACTCCGAGCAGGAAGTTGACCCAGGTGACGCCGAGGCCGGCGAGTGCGGCAGCTCCGACGGAGACGAGGAATCCGGTGCGCGCGCGGACAGCCGAAGTGATGTTGCCGTTCGCCGACGAGATCGCCCACACTGCGGCGCAGATGACGAGCATGAGCACGGCGAGGATGAGCACGATGGTCAGCAGCGCGCCAACGATGGCGCGCAGTTCTGCCTGACCGCCGACGGCTCCGAAGTCGGGGAATATGTCCATGTCACGCGGCCATCTCTGCTGAGCAGAGCGCCGCGGTGCTTGCGGCATCGAGGTTCTGCACTCCGTGGGCGGCAAGCCACGGCTCGGCATCGACGGCCGCTGCGTTCGAGCCGCCTGGCCGGATCTCGAAATGCAGATGGGCTCCGGTCGACCTGCCCGCCGAACCGACGTTGCCGACGTGCTGCCCTGCAACGACGCGATCCCCGACGCTGACGAGGACGCCGCTCTGCCACATGTGGGCGTAGGCGGAGGCGATGCGCTGTCCATCGATGGTGTGCTCGATGATGATGAGGTTGCCGTAGCCGCCCGACGGCCCGGCGAAGCTGACCACGCCATCGGCGAGCGCGAGGATCGGCGTGCCGTCGTCGGCAGCCCAGTCCGTTCCCGAGTGGAACGCTCGCTCACCAGTGAAGGGGTCTTCGCGCCACCCGAAGTCGCTGGTGTTCACCCACGTCCCGCTCGGCAGCGGGAAGACGATGGCGGTCGTCTCGGGTACGTTGCCGAGCGGCGTACCGCCCGGCGTGGTTTCGGCGCGGCGCGTGAGTGCAGCGAGGATCGCCTCGGCGACCGGCTGGTAGTTCTGGTAGCGGTCGGGATATGCCGAGACCTCGACCGCTTGCGCTGCCTCGCCAGGGTCGAGGTGCTGCCAGTCGGGTATGTCGAGCAGTCCGCGCGGTGATGGGTAGTTCGGCCCGCTCGAACCTCCGTAGAAGGCGCGCGATTGGTAGGTCGCGTTCATCAGCTCTGCGACGGTGCCCCATCCTGCGCTCGGCCGCATTTGGAATAGACCAAGAGAGTCGTGATCGCTGCCCTCTCCGTCGTTCGGGAAATCGTTCGACTCTGGTATCGCAGCCGAGTTTGCGAGCATCCGTAGCCGCGACTCGGTGAGTGCGGCCATGAGCGCGATGACGATGCCAGCGCGACCAACGCCCTCGGTCTGCGCGCCGACCGTGATGATGGTGGCTGCATGGGTTAGCTGCTCGTGGTTGAGGGTCACGGTCTCGCCCGCGCGCGTCGTGGCTGTGAGCGACTCCGGGATCGGCCCGACAACGAGGGAGCTTGACGAGAGACATGCGGCGAATACAGCGGGCGACACGAGCAGACCCACGCCGACCAGGCTCATGGGGAGCACTGCGACGAGGGTGGCGATGACCACAACGAGCTTCTTCATGCGGGTGCCGATCAACGCAGGGGGTTGTCAAGCTCGGAGATGCGAAGCGCGCGGCAGGTATCGAAGGTCGGCTCGCAGGTGATGAAGACGGTGAACGCGACCTCGTGGGAGCTGGTCACGGGCTCGATGCCGTGGACGCCCTCACGTTGTCGTATGCCGGTGATCGTGTAGGCGACGGTGCCCGGAAGGATCTGTCCCTCGGCTGCCTGCTCCAGCGCCGTCGCCCACTCGTCCGGCACCAACACGTCGTTGATGTCGAGCCATTGGCGGGTCTGCATCGTGCGGAGCTGCGCCCAGGCGTCCGCGGTCGGGAGATAGGTGCGCACGTCAGAGGCGAGTCCGGCGGTCTCATTGCCGGAGGGGTCGCCCACATCCACGATGGCCTGCGCGTAGTCGGTCGGCCCGAACTCGGTCGCGGTGTCCCATGTGAACAGCGCGATGGCGAGGGCTCGCGCGAACGTCTCGGGGTCGTCGGACTCACGGACGGCGGGCGGCGCGCTCGATGTCGGGAACGGTGCGTTGGTGGAAGCGCCTGATGGGCCGCTCGTGGAGCTGCCGCCCGGCGAAGGCTCGGATCGAGGTGCGAGCAGCAACCCGTAGAGCCCGACTCCGACGAGGACGGCAAGCACGGCGGCACCGACGATCAGGAGGATCATGAGGCGACGAGGGAAGCGAGTCTGCGGCATCAGGCACTCTCCTTGGCGCGACGTTGGCGGGCGGCGCGGGCGGCTCGGGCCGCGTCGAAGAAGCGGACGGTGGCGTCGAGGATCGCCTCGACGTGCTCCCACTGTTCGTCGCTCAGTGCGGTGCCGACCTCGGCGGGGTCGTAGTGCGACCACCACTGATCGAGGTCGTTCCAGGTGAGCGTGAACGCCCGCACCGGGTAGCGAACCGGCACGGGGCTTGTCGCTGGCGCGGGAGCCGGGCCTCGCTTGCGTCCTTGCTTCGCGCGCTCCAGCGCCTCTTGAGCGAGCAGCTCCAGCTCGCCGGGCGGCTCGGGCTCATCCTGCGGGATCGCGAGCATGGCGATGGTGCGGGCGTGCGCCGTGGTGATCGACGCGCCCCGGTCGATGGCGTCGAGTTCGGAGCGGGCGAAGCTGCGCACATCCTCCGGCTGGCGGGGGTCGTTCGCGATCCGCTGGAGATCGTTGATCTGCTCCAGGCTCGTGTACGACTTGCGCCCGGTGACCATGAGCGCGGCCTGCGCACGGGACTTGCCCGGAGCGCCGATCAGCGGTGGTGCCGTGACGGCACCACCGCTCGTTCCGGCGATTTTCCAGCCCGCACCGAACTGCGTCGCCGCCTGACGACGGGCGGCATCCTCGGCCATGAGCGTCTTCAGCTCGCGGTACAGCGCCGCGGCCTCGGTCTGCGTGAACGGCTTGTGCAGCACGTTGTCGGCCTGCTCAGCCATGAGCCTCTGGAGCCGGTCGCTGATCCCGGAGCGCACGAACACGTTGACCTTCTTGTAGCCGAGCTTGCGCAGCGCGGCAATGCGGCGAGCGCCGCATACGAGCACCCCCTCCGGCGTCACGGTCGGGGGCTGGAGCAGTCCGTCACGTTCGATGGATGCTGCGAGTGCGTCGATGTCGCCCAGTTCCACGCGATGACGGCTGCCGACGACGATGGAGTCGATGGTGCGCTCCAGCTCGATGTGCCCGGTGCTCGCCGCCATGCGCTCACCTCGCCCCCGCCAGAGTGGGCGCGTTCAGGCCGAGCAGCAGCACGAGGTCGTCATCGGTGAGCAGCGCGCGCAGGGGTTCGCCGACAAGAAGGCGGTACAGCACGCCGCGGCCGACGGCGGTGCGGGCCTGATCGGGATCGGGGTTGCCGAGGATCGCACGGAGCAGCGCGTTCCAGCTCGTCGACGACAGATCGAGCACGGCCCGAGCGTGTGGGTCTCGCCGAAGCGACTCCGCTGCGCTCGCCCGCGACGGCGCGTCGCCGAGTCGAGTGCAGATGTGCTCGATGGCTGCGCGCGCCGTCTGCTCCGGCCAGTCGAGCAGCGTCAGTAGCTTGATCGCGTCCTCGACTGCACGGACGACGCCAGATGCCTCGTCGTCCGATTCGTTCTCGTCCTCACCCGCGGGCGCGACCTGCAACGCTTCGTGGTAGGCGGTGAGCGGGTTCTCCCGGTCGCTGAACCGCTCCGGGTCGTGGAAACCGCTGTATTGCGGCCTGCGTGCCTGATGCGTCGAGCACAGCAGTCCGTTGCCTCGTTCCTCAGCGATCAGTGTGACCTGCACAGCACGGGTGACGACGGCCCACGGATCTTCCGCGTTGCGCACGGCCGGGGTGCGCATCGCGTCGAACGCGGCGCTCGCCGCTTCCCACGGGTCGAGGCCGTGCTTTCGCGCGAGGCTCGCGTACCGACCCGCCGTGTAATCCATGAGCGCCGCGACATCCACGTCGCGCTGCCACGCGCCTTTCCCATCGTCGTGCAGACGTTCCAGGAGCGCGCGTAATCCCTCCGGGGTGCGGAACGACGGTGGAGCGGGCGGGGCAGACATGGTGTGCTCACAGGCGTCGGAGCGGGTCGCGGCTGACAGGGGACTGGTGTGCGGGCGACTGCCCGAACGCGGAGAGCGGCGCGATGCCCTGGGCACGCGCCCGGATGCCTGGCCGGGTCATCGGAGTTGCCTGCGGCGAGGTCTGCCGACGTTCCTCGACGCGGCGTGCCAGCTCGGTGCGCAGGTCGATGCCGCGCCCGATCATGCGGGCCGAAGCGGACGGGAGTAGCTCGGTCGGGCGCACCCACACCACCTGGCTGCGGTCGTGCTCTGCGCTCAGGCGCTCCAGGAGTGGGTGGCCGCCGCGCCACGTCTGCGCGGCGAGCCACGGGTCGGTGTGGCGCGCCAGCTCGGAGATCTCAGCAGCCTCGCTGGGAGTCGGCTTCAGTGTGTGGAGGACATCGGCAAGCCGACGGGCATGCTCGTCTTCTGGCAGCTCGTCGTTCACAGCGCGCCTCCTTCCGATGCGGCGGCGAGCGCGGGCGTCGCCAGCCAACGACCGACCGTGGACGGATGCACCCCGGTCGCACGAGCGATGGCGGTATTCGTCATGCCGTCCTCCTTCATCCGCAGAGCGAGTTCTCTAGGAGCAAGGTGCGCAGGCGCTTCCGGCGACAGGTACTCGACCGCGCTCGGCACCAACTCGGTCGTCTGGGTCGACGGCTCTGCACGGAACCGTCGGGTGAGCACCACCGTCAGGTGCGTGATCGCCAGCAGCACGAGCGGCGGAACCGCGGCAACCGATCCCGCGAGCGCAGAAGGAACGTCGGCGTCTGCGGCGACGACCGCGTGGATCGCGTTGGCTGCGACCGAGACCGCGGCACCAGCCATGAGCAGCAGCCACGGATACCAGGCGGCACGCTGCCCCGCGAGCGCGACGACGGACACCGTGGCGACGACGATGATGCCGTCCACGATGAGCGGCCACGCCCACGCCTGGCTCTCATCGACGCCGGAACGTCGCGCGAGGTCGGCGAGCGCCGTGAACGACAGCCAGAAGGCGGCTGCGGCGATGAATACGGTCCCAGCCACCGCCGTCCACACGGCGATCCGCCCGCGCGGCTGTTGCGTGTTGCCGGGGATCACGAGAGCACCTGACCCGATGAAGGCTGAGCTGCATGGCTGGGCATGGAACTGGCGGCGGGCGCAGACGGTGCGCCCCTCGCTACGCGGTGCGCCGAGCGGATCGTCGTCTCGATCTCCGGCGCGGGCAAGCCTGCGCGCTCGGCAGCCGGCACCAGCGCGGCACGCACGCGGTCGGGCGGGATGCCCGCCTCGATGAGCCGACACGAGGCCCAGAACAGGCCGCGGTTGCGCTCGCCCTCGCCGCGCATCCCGACCCAGCGGGCGATCCGCTCCACGTCAACGCCGTCTGTTCGCTCGACAGGGATGACGGGCATCGGGCGCGCCGATCGCGGATCGAGAAACTGCCGCAGCGCGCGGGCATCGATGGGAACCGCATCGCCTCGCCCGGAGCCGATGAGGGCATACGCACTCTGCCCCGCATCGGTGGCGATGATCGAGGGCGGCACGATGACGTAGCCGCCCGATCCTCGGAAGTCGATGCCAGCACGCGCCACCTGCCAGGACGGCTGCGCCAGCTCGGGATCGGCCGGGTAGTAGGCATGGACTCCGCCCGAGGGCGTGCGAATGAACGCGGCCCAGCGATCCGTCAGCCCCTCGCGCCGGGCCAGCTCGAACGCTGCGAAGCCGCGGATCGCCCCGTGCACGTCGACATCCACGACCTCCAGCCCGGAGAGCTGGCCCGTCGGCATCCCGATGTTGGCGCGCGGCCACCGCGCCCACCAGCGAGCGACCTGGCGTGGTTCGGTGCTCGCCTCGTGGAATCCCCGCTTGGTCAGCGGGCGCTTGCCTCCTGCGACGCAGGGAAAGACCGGGATGCCTGCCTCGGCGTAGCGACACGCTGCGGCGCTCGGCGACAGCCCGGTGAGCGAGGCGAGCAGGGCGGCGGCATCCAGCGACTGGCGCTCTCCGCGCGAGGCTTCCGGCATCGTCATCTCGGCACCTCCTCTGGCCTGGTCGTGAGCTGTGCGGCTCTTGTCGATCAGGTGCGCCGGGGTTCCCAAGAGACGGTCGCCGTCCGGCGGGCAACGCAGGCAGGCTGCGGGGTCGCGCTGCGTTCATGGAACCTCCCGCTCACCGGATAGCCGCGTTGAGCATGCTCAAAACTCTCCCGAGATTCCGTTCTAACACCGCACGTTGAGCATGCGCAACAGTTGATTTGTGCATGCTCAACGGGTAGATTGAGCATGCACAACTACCCTTGGGCCTGGGCTACGTCGATGCCTTGGCCCTCCCGAAGGGAAGGGGGGTCAGCGACGATGACTGAAGACGAAAGTCAGGCTGCGGCTGACGACCTCGCCAAACGCCTGCGACTTCTGATGGATGTCGCTGTCGCCGAGTCCGGCTCCGAACCGACCTACTCGCAGATCGCGGAGTATCTGAGACAACGTGGCATCAGCCTGTCTCGATCTCGATGGACGTACATGGTCAACGGCCACCGATACGTTCAAGACACCGCAATCTTCGAGGGACTCGCGGACTTCTTCGACGTTGATGCTGCCTTTCTTGCGGGGGAGAGCGGCGTGGCAACCCCGGAGAAGGTCTCCGCCCAACTCGACCTCGTGCGTTCGATGCGTGCAGCGAAGGTGAAGTCCTACGCTGCCCGCACACTCGGCGACATCTCGCCGAAGGCGCTCCAAGCCATCAGCAAGTTCCTGGACGAGGAAATGATGCGAACACCCGAGCACTGACGGGTGTCGCGCACCACGGAGCCGAGGCCAGTAGCTGCTCGGCCGAGAGGGGGTAAACGTGAACACCGAAGAGACCGTAACGGCCGCCGTCTCCGATCTGCGGCTCGGCAGCAGATTCACGCTTGCGCACCTTCTCCAGGCCATACAGGAACGGCGCCATCGTAGGCTCCGCGTCGTCGAACTCGCCGACCTCGACACCCGCGACGGCATCTGTGCGCTCTGGCTGGTCACCGACACCGAGGACTTCGTGCTCCACGCACGCAGCGACTCTGCACTGCACCGCCAGCAGTTCGTCCTTCACGAGCTGGCCCACATGATCCTCGGTCACACGGAGGGCGACGATTGCACAGCCGGGGACGTCTTGCTGCCCAACATCCCTCCTCACACGCGCGGACGCCTGCTCAAGCGACAGGACATTGACAGTGAGACGGAGATCGCCGCCGAGTCGCTCGCAGATCGGCTGGCCGCGGGCATCCGAGGATCGGTGTTCGCCGAGTCCCGCTATTCGGAGATTTTCGGGTGATCCAGGCGCTCGTCGCGACGCTCATGTGGGCGCTCGTGGCGAGCCTGCTCATCTTCCGCCGCAAACGGGCGGATCGAAGCATCACCTACGCCTCCTTCACGATTGCCGTCGCGATGACCCTGAACGTCGACGCCATCTACCTCGTCACCGATCCGCTTCTTGGCGGCACGAACGTCACAACCCTCGTTTCGGATGGGCTGCTGATGACCGGGATCTTCTTTCTCGGTCGAGGCGTCATGAAGGCTGACGAGTACCGCCCCAGGCTCGTGCGGGTCGCCGTGGGCATCCCGGTGCTCCTCACCTCGCTTCTTGCGATCACCACGACGTTCGTGTTCATCGACCGAGGCACAACCACGACTCGGTTCATGATCGACCTCGGCGCGCAACCCGCAGCAGCGGCCTACTCGATCATCAACTTCAGCTACTTCTTCCTCGTCATCACGACGATGATGATCCTCGCCGCGCGGCAATATCTGCGCAGCTCCGGCATCCAGCGTCTCCCCTCGGCTCTGCTGAGCCTGGGATCGGCGTTCGGCGGCGGACTGTGCCTGGCCGTGCTCATCATGGATGTCGCACACGTCACAGGACATCTCGATCTCATGCGCGCCGTCCAACGCGCCTACGAACCGCTCTCTCTACTCGCGTTCCTTTTCCTATGCGCGGGCTTCGCCGCGCAGCCTGTCGTCCGCCGCGCACAGCACGACATGCGCCGGAAGCGCACCGTCGGCCTCGCGACACAGTTGGAGCCTCTCTGGAAGCGGGCGTCCCTCGTGCGGCCTGGGCTGAGCCAAGCAGACCCGCTCGCTGCGAGCGCGGATGACCTGGAGAGCCGTCTACACCGAGAGATCGTTGAGATCCGCGACGCGATGATCGACCCGCGCGTCACCTTCGACATCAGCGCAGCCGAGCGCGCCCTGCTGAATCGCGCCGAGAGCCACCTCCTCGGACTCGACACGAGAGCGACACGGACCACCGCTTCGCCAGGAGGCCGGGTCGGCCAGGAGGGCAGTTCGTGATGCGACGGGTCGCGCTAGGTGCCGGACTCGTTGCGGCAGGCGCGTTGGGTGTCGGCTGGGTGATCGCGCGGCGGCTAACAGCCCCCAGCACGCGGCGATACGACCTGACCGTCCGCGAGGTTGAGCGCGACGGCGACGGCCCTCTCATCGTGCTCGACCGAACTCGCCAGACCGCAGCCGAAGGCGCGTACAACCTCTGGTTCGAGAACGGAGGCTGGGCGCAACTCTCCGAAGACGTGCTCGACCGTGGACCGACTCTGATCGCACGACGGGTGACGAGCACGGCATCGGGGCTCACTCTCAGGGCTGGCGATCACGTCTCCTGGAGCGGCATCTACTACGCGACCCCGCACGACGCCAGCCTTCATGCACACGACATCACCATCGACACCCCCGCGGGGCCTGCCCCCGCCTGGCGCATCGACGGCGACAGCGGCAGGTCGACGTGGGCGATCCACCTACATGGCCTCGGCAGCGTCCGAGCCGGAACGCTTCGCGCCGTGCTCGCCGCGACCGAGCGCGGCTACACCTCGCTCGTCATCAGCTACCGAGCCGACGGCGAAGGCCCGGGAGTCGGCAACGGTCGCTCAACACTCGGCTTCACCGAGGCCGACGACGCCGCGGCCGCCATTGAGTACGCGATGCGGCACGGAGCCCGACAGGTCGTGCTGTTCGGATGGTCGATGGGCGCGGCCATCGCGCTCCAGCTCGCTCACCACCCGTCGTATCGACGCAGCATCGCCGGTCTCGTGCTCGACTCGCCCGTGCTCGACTGGACCGAGGTCATCAAGGCGAACTGCACCCGCAGCGGACTCCCCTCAGCCGCGGGCAGCCTCGCGATCCCGTGGCTGACGCTCCGCCCGCTGGCCCGGATGGTCGGCCTGCCCGAGAGCATCCCGATCCGATCCTTCGACTGGACGGTTCGTGCCGAGGAACTCACCGCGCCCACGCTCATCCTTCACGGCACCCACGACGACTCCGTACCGATACGGCTCTCACAAGCACTCCGAGATGCTCGGCCTGGCCTTGTTTCGCTGGAGACCTTCGAGGCCGGACATACGCTCTCGTGGAACTCTGACCCCGACCGATGGCAGAGCGCAGTGATCGCCTGGCTCGCCGCGCACGTCCCGTCTTGACTGTCTCATCAAGGACACTGGCATCTGCCTACGAGGCGTGCGTCTGCACTCGCGGCGTTCGGCGGCAGCCGGTGTGTAAGGTCGGCCTCCGCCAGCAGTCTCGCCATCCGCCGCGTGGGGCGCGGTGAGGTAGACGAGCGGCGGCCTGCCAAACGTGACGGAGACCCTCTTGGTGCTCTGCCGGGGCGAGAGGTGCACCTCATTGGCGAGGGTTTCTGTCGTCGAGCCTCTCGCTGAGCAGGCGTGCGACGAGGGCTTCGCTGGTAGCGGTACGACCTTCAGGTTGCGGAGGATCTCTAGGTGGCCTGCTGGATCTACTCTGCCACTCGCGGCGGTGTGTTGGGCCGCACTTCTCTCAGAATTTCCCCTGCGGCGGACCGCCTCGGCGAGCTACCCTAGACGTAACCCCATCTCTGACGGAGGGAGTCATAATGGGCCGTTCTCAGGGCCACGCGTCCGACCTGCTCGTACCCGCGAACTTCATCAGGGCGATCCGCGAGTCGGGTTACGTCAGCCTCTCTACGGCGTTGGCAGAACTGATCGACAACTCGCTTCAAGCGAGCGCCGCCGTTATCGACATCACCATCGGTCGGAGCGACCCTGACGCGCTTCCTCGGATCTGCGTCGAGGATGACGGCACGGGTATGACTGAGGAAGAACTGGCGGCTTGCCTGCGTTTTGGTGGATCATCTCGCTTTGACTCGCGATCCTCCTTCGGACGGTTCGGTATGGGGCTACCTGCTGCGTCGCTAAGCCAGGCACGTCAGGTCGAGGTGACAGCGTGGCAAGCGGGAACCGTTGCGCGAGCGGTTCACCTCGATGTCGACTCGGTGGCGCGGGGCGAGGGAGAGTCGCTAGCGCTCCACGATGGCGCGAGAGGCGCCGCACCATCTGGTTGCCGTGTCGTCTGGACGGAGTGCGACCGGATTGAGTACCGCCGCCTCGCCTGGCTGGATCGCTCGCTCCACCGCGATCTGGGTCGGATGTTCCGGAAGTTCCTCGACCGGGGGCTGACGTTGCGGATCAACGGGCATACGGTCGAACCACTCGATCCGATGCTGCTCTCCACGAAGCTCAACGGGCACTCTGCAGATCTGGCGTTCGAGCCAATCCGTTACGAGATTGCGACTGCCGCTGGGGAAACCAGCTTCGTCAGCGTCACGTTCGCCATGCTGCCGGTCACCCGCTGGCATCACCTCGACAACGCCACGAAGAGGAAGGTCGGGATTGTGGGGCATGGTGGCGTCTCGATCCTGCGCGCGGGGCGGGAGATCGCCAGCGGCTGGTACCTCATGGGCGGCAAGCGGAAAGAGAACTACGACGACTGGTGGCGGTGCGAGATCGAGTTCGAACCCGCGCTCGACGAGCACTTCGGTATCACCGTCAACAAGCAGGGGGTGCGCCCCACGGCTGCGCTTCGTGAAGCGCTAGAACCCGAACTGGAATCCATCGCCCGCGTCCTCAACGCCCGCGTCCGGCAAGCCTTCGAGGAGGTAAAGTTCGAAGCAACCGTCCAAGGTGCTTGCCGCATCGCCGGTGCCGCCGACGCCGACCTCCCTGTGATCCGCACCTCGGGACGCACCACCGGAGCGCTGAGGTACCACCTTGGGGCAGACCAACTGTCGGGAGAGTCGATGTTCGATCTGACGCTGAAGCAGCGCCACCTCAACGTCACGATGAACATCGACCACCCTGGCTTCGCCGCGCTGTACCGCCCGCTCCAGGAGTTGGGCGACTCGGGTGCGCCCGTCCGCACGGCGCTGGAACTGCTGCTTCTCTCGTTCGCGCGTTCGGTCGCCGCTGTCGGTGCGAGCGAGCAGGATTATCGTGACCTGCTCCGCGTGTGGGGTGCGACCTACGGACGGATGCTGCAGAAGTCATGAGCCACGAGGACGAGCCGAAGTTCATCAACATCTCGCTGCCGAGCGGAACCCGCCGCGTCGAGCGCGAGGGATTCCTCCGATTGTGTAAGGCACTCGCTGCGACGACCCTCGACCCAACCGAGGCGATCGACCGGATGTACTGGTTCGCGCAGGCGAAGCTGGGCGACCTCTACAACCAGCCGACCCTGGCTGCCGCCGCGCACACCTTGATCGACCTCTTGGATCAGGGGTGGTTGCTGACCGACTACAAGCACGGGCCGCTGCTGACTCCGCCGCCGTCGCACTCCGACCCCGGCATCGAGAAGGTACGCATCCGGCGCCAAGAGCATCTGCGGCGCGACCCGCAACTTCGGAAACCGAGCGTCAGGCGGTTCGTCGAGGGCATGGAGAAGCCACGCGAACACAGGGGACGGCTGGTCTCCGTGTTCAGCCTGATGCGCGACGGGCGTGAGCTAGCTGACGCCCTGGAGCGCGAACCCCACCCCGAGACCGTCATCCGCCCCTACATCCAGATCGTCGACGGCGGGAAGTGTGAGCTGACGGGCTTCGCCCTCCATGACATCTGGCGCTATTTCCGCCACACCTGGTCTAATGCCTACTTCACGGTCCCTGGGCGCTCGATGCCCATCCTCATTCGGGACGCGGCGACGCCGCACCACGCCGTGATCGGTCTCGCCGCCATTTCAAGCCCTGTCGTTCAGATTGCCGAGCGCGACCAGTGGATCGGATGGGACACTGACACCTTCCTCGAGTCAGTGTGCGCAAAGCCCACTGACGAGATCGCCGTGTGGCTCACCGAGCGCATCGACGGTCAGCTCAGTGAGATTTACCTCGATGACCTCCTGCGGGACGCTGTCATCCAGCCCACGGACCTTCGGCACCCCACCCCCGACGTCATCGCGCTGCTCCGAGCCGATGCTGAGCGGCATCGCCAGAAGCACCACCGCTCACCACTCCACGCGGTGCGTCAGATCGAGCAGGACTCCTGGCAGGAGCGCGCGCTGACGCCGCTCTTTCGGAGCAAGCGCGCGTCGGTGCTCGCGGAAACCCTGGAGATTGCCTCCGTCCTCGGTCCGTACCTGCTCCCGACTCCGACAGCCGAAGGGCTGAAGGAGGCGCTCAAGGACACGAAGGCTCGGGCGCAGATTCGCCGCCTCATGCGTCGCGCTCGGGGTGAGCGGGTCGGCACCGTCATTGCCGATCTCACGGTCTGCGGTGCTGTCGCTCCATACAGTGCGCTCGCCGCAGGCAAGCTCGTTGGGGCGCTTGCGGTCTCTCCGAAGGTCGTCACGGCGTATCGCGCCAAGTACGCCCGCCCCAGCGAGATCGCCTCGTCAATCGCGGGACGCCCCATCGAGCGCGAGTCACGCCTTTCGTTCATCAGCACCACGTCGCTCTACGGCAGCGGATCGAGTCAGTACAACCGACTTCGCTGGCCTGCGGACGTTATGGGCGGCCCGCAGGATGAGCAGATCCGCTTCCAGGAGCTTGGTCGGTCGCGCTCCTTCGGCACCTCGCAATTCACCGATGAGACCGTCGAAGCGCTGGTGCGGTTGTCGCGGCTCAAGGGAGCGACGGTTCGCGTCAACAGCCTGTTCGGTGAAGGGGTGAGTCCACGCCTGCGGAAGGTCCGGCTCGGGCTTGCCGCGCTCGGATGGCCGACCAACGAACTGCTGAAGCATGGCCGCGAGCGCATCGTCTACGGCGTGCGCCTGGTTGAGAACCTGCGCGACTACTCGCTGGGCATCGACCCCGACCCGGCCTACCTGATCGACGCTGATCTCACCGATGGCGAAGCTAAGGTCGTGGGCTGGTGGTTCGAGCGCTGGGGACGTCGCCGCGCAGAGCAGGAGCCAGTGCGCGAGTCGATGCGTGCTCATCGGCTGGTGCGACCGCTCCGGCACGCCGCGCGAGTGCCGTTGCCGAACGATGAGACGGCAGACGTCGAGCAGGGCGACGTGACGCTCTTCGTCGAGAACTTCTAGGACGACACGACCTGGAACACCTCCGAGGAGGCCGTCAGGAGAGCAACCGGCGTGTGCGCCTCGGGATCGAGTTCGTAGCGGAGCCCGAGAAGTCGAACATGATCGCCGGGCGCGAAAGGCGGTGTTGACGAGGTGGTTCGGAGCAGTAACTGGTCGATGCCCGTCTCGGGGTCGACGACCCACCAACTCCGCTGGCCGTTCTGCTTCCCGATCCTCCCCTCGTAGTCGAACCACTCGCCGTCGCCGATGGCCGTCAGCTCCCGAGTCACCCCCTCCCAATAGGCAGCGCACAAGTGGCGCACCGCACACCATTCGCAGTTCGCCGGACTCGGCAAAGGCGTCGGCACCCCCAACCGAAGCTCGGCATCGGCACGCTCAATCTGAGCAGACAGGGACACCCGAAGCGCGTCGAGGTCTTCGCTCGACGGGACGGGAACATCGACGTCATGGTCCCGATACGCGGCGGTCAAGCTCGCCGTCGCCAATCGAGCAGGGTTGGACTGGCGGTCCGCATCCCAGAGCAGGGCGTACAACCGTAGTTGCTCGTGATGCCCGGGGGCTTCGACGCCGGTCTTGTAGTCGGCAATGTCGACCGACTCACCAGCGATGGTGAGGAGGTCGATACGCCCCAGCAGGCGCAGTTCTTCGGCAACAAGCACCGCTTCGGCGTGCGATCCCTCCCCGAGTGCTCTGCGCGCAGACGCACCTCCCCGTGCGGCAGCACTCCCGTCCCGCATGCTGCTCGACCCAGACGGGCGCGGAGCGAACACCGTCCGGCTGAGATAGGTCTGTACCTGGACGCGAGCATCGGGGGTTTGAGCACGAAGCTCCCGCGCAATCCGGCGACGACGGTCAAGGTCGAGGCGCGGGTTCCCCTCCAGCGGGGCCAGTTTCTTGGTCACCATCTCTTCGACGACGGAGGTGAGTCCGCCGAGATCGCGGAGCACCATCGTTGCCTCGACTGCCTGGGGCGACTCGACGCCGGCCTCTGCGAGCGCCTTGACGACGACTTCGAGCGCACCGTGGACGACATCGCCGAACAAGGCGGGCGTGCTCGGTAGCGATGGGTAGCCACGTCCATCCCAGAGGTCTGGGTAGGTTGCCCGCGCCAGGGCATAGCGGCGAGGACAGGCTTCGACCTCTTTCAGGGACGAGTAGCTCCAGTAGTTCGGCGGCGAAGGCAACGAGGCTCGGCTCGACGCAATGCCTGTGTCGATCGTGCCTGCTGCCTGCGTCACGCCAGCGCCTTCTCGACCTGGTGGCTGGCGTTCGGCAGGTTCCGTGAGATTACGATGTCGTCGATGAGACGAACCGGAATGGTCGTCTGGTTCTCCTTGGCGTCGTTGAGCGCGAGGTCGGGCGCAAGGTCAGGAGTCAGAGGGCCATGAACGCCGAAGATGAACTGCCGGTCACCCTTCGTCGCCAGGATCGGTGCCACCACCTGCCCGATGCCGGCGATGCTGACCTGCTGATCACGCTCGAAAGTCACGCCAGCGATGTCGCGCCCGACGAGATCGCGATAGAGGCGGTCCGTTGACAGCGCCAGGCGAGCTTCGTCAAGCCTCGGCGCGGTTCCGTCGAGCAGGTACCGGAGCAGGCTCGCGCCGACCTTGCGATCGAGCAGGCCATGCTCGAAGCGATTGCGGAAGCTCCGCAGGCAGCGGTAGCAGGACTCGTCGCAGTCCGCAGGGCACTCCTCGAGCCGCTGAAGTGTCTGGCGAAGTATCTCGATGCCGAACTGTTCGACCCGACGCGTGAACCCCGCGCCACCCGCAAGCGTGTCGTAGAGATAGACCTCTGCCTCGAGTCCCTCAGCGCCGCCGAGCGTCAACGCGGGGCGGTACTCGGCCTGAAGTTCCGTGGCCTCGATGTCCAGCCGCTGGGTAGCTGCGATCGTCATCGCCTCCGCGATGGTGCGGAGCGCGACCTGGGTGGACAGGAGCTGAGGGCCGAGGCGCACGGGAGGCTTGACCTTGAGGCGCACCAGCAGCACGTCGGTGATGAAGTCGGTCCCGAGCACGAGACCGCTCGTGGAAGACGAGCCGGGGCAGTTCGGCTCCTGCTCGTCTGGATACGGCTTCTTGTGCTGCCCGACGACCACGCCGGTCGCGGACTTGGTCGGCTCGATCAGGCCGCACTTGAAGCAGTAGGTGTAGCCCTCATTTCTTGGTCCGGTGTTCGTGACCAGCAGCGTCTCGCGGTGGTACGTCTGCTGAACGCGGTCGGTGACGTGAGTCCAGGCGGAGTCGTCGGCAGGACCAGGGGCGACGAGCTTGGCGCGGGTGGCATAGCTTCGCGCCGGAGCATCATCGGGGCTGGTGCCAGGGTCTTCGTAGGCGGGGTGCGCGAACCCTGGCGGGCGCATCCAGGCCATCGCCTTGCCGAAGGAGTCTTCAGACCCGCAAGCGGGGCACTCGCGGGTTTCACCACGGTGCGCCTCCTCTTGATCGAAGTAGTTGGCGTAGTGGCAGACCGTACATTCAAAGTAGAGCTTGTGCCCCTGCCAGGCGTTGTACCGCTCCGCCTGAACCGGAGAGTAGATCGCGCCGGAACGCCATTCCTTGTTGTCGATCCAAACGACCTTGCCCGGCGCGTACTGACTCAGCGCTACCGGAAGCCCCTGGCTCGGCGCATAGCGGAACGCTGCTCGGAAACGCTCGGACTTGTCCACGTCGAAGACATGGAATCCGGCCACGTCGGTCGGGAAGGCATACCGAGGCAGCACACCCTTGTAGAGCAGGCGGTCGAGCAGATTGGTCTGGCTGCGCTGAGGGCTTGGTTCTTCCGCACCGTCCTCGCCAGGGCCTTCCGCCTCGACCTCTTCCGCCTCTGGCGGGAGATCCCCCTCGACCGGCTTCGGCAGCGTACCCTCGGCGGTCAGGTCGAGCGCCTCGTCGATATCCTCCAGTGTCTTGCTGACAATGCCGCCGAGGACAGCGTCTCGGCTCTCGGATGACAACTCAGATGGGAGCCAGCCGTCGATGTCGGTCCTGAGCTGAGCCTCGTGTGTTGCCAGCCACTGCGCGAAGTCGGTGCGGTTCAGGGGTGACTGAGCGCCGACGAAATCCTGAACCGTGCCGAGCACCTCGAACAACTGCGAGGACTGCGTCGCGGGGTCGAAGGTCGGCAGCCGATCCTGGTGGTACCGCTGAAGCAGGTAGGCAACAACGTGCCGACGAGCGATCTCGTCGTTGTCCATCGTGAGCACAGGGTCGTCAACGCGGCCACGGATCATCTCGGCTGGCTCGCGGAAGTAGTGGTCGTCGTGGGTATCGGCGCTGCCGAAGGCGATCACCGTTGCGACCGCATTGCCACGACGTCCAGCGCGACCAGCACGCTGCTGGTAGTTGGCGCGGGACGGCGGCATGTTGCGGAGGGCGACGCCTGAGAGCGCGCCAATGTCGATCCCGACCTCCATTGTCGTCGTACATGACAACACGTCGATGGCTGCCCGCTCCTGGGCGTTCGGCCCAGGAAGCCCGAGGTTAACGTCCTGGAAGAGCAGTTCGTGTTCCTCCGCCTTCGAGAACACCGCGTCGGATTGCGCCGCGTTGAGCTGGGCGGTGTGCTCGGCCGCGATGATGCTCATCGGCGGCTCGGGCGGATTGGCGAGCGCACGGACGGTGCTCGCGCGGTAGTACCCCTTGCGCGCCTGGAAAACAGGGTCCGTCTCAGGGTCAAGGACGCGGACCTCGTTAGCTCCACAGTTGACGCACTTTGTCGCGCCAGGGAATGGACGCTGGGTATAGCGGCACCGTTCGCAGTAGCCCCATTCACCGCCGAGTTCGAGCGCAATCCGATTGGCGAGCAGGAAGTACTTGTTCCCTGCGGTCTCGCAGAACTTCTGACGCAGCGTCGGCAGCCAGTCCTGGTTGAACTGCTTGCTGATGGTGGCGGAGCCAAGCCATCGCTCGAACGGACGGAACTTGCCGGAGTGCGAGCGCACGCCCTCCTTGACGCCACGCCAGTCGGCGGTCATCGAGGGAAACCAAATGCCCCACGACGGTGTGCTCCACTGGGCCAGCCACAGGCGGACGAGCGCCAGCTTCCGCTCGTCGCTATCTGCGACGCCCGGGATGTCTGGCAGGACGTCGAGCAGTTCCTGACGAAGCGACCCCCGCTCGCGCAGCGAGGCAAGCCCTAGCGAGGACAGCCCGTAGTAGCGATCGGTCAGGGTCTTGTAGATGGCCTTGAGGAGCGACTCCGGCGTTTGCGGCTGCATCATGACTAGCTCAGTCCGCGCATCATCGTCGCCGTCGAGCGCACCGGCGTCGATGACCCGCCCTACGTCAGCGAGCGCGCTCATCGATTCGCTTGGACGAAGCTCAGGGCGAAGCCGCACCGAGAGCCGCTTCGCCCCCACCATTGAAGCAAGTGTCAAGTGCTCCAGACTGAGCTGCTTCCCGATCCCAGGGATGGTCGACAGTTCGCTCCATCCGCGCACGATGAGCGGGCGGATCACGTCGCGCATGGCGTAGTTCTGGAGGTTCGGCGCGAGTCGAGCTGCCACCTGCCGCGAGTCGGAGAACGCCAGCACCTTCCGACCGCGTAGCGGTGCGAAGTCTTCATACGGGCGTGACGGGGGCTGAACCTCGATCTGCCGCGTCACCAGCGCCTGGAACGGCTGGTCGCCCTTGGTCTGGTGATCCTGAACGGAAGAGCGACCGAACCCAGCGATCTGTCCGCAGACCCCGCAAGGCTTGAACTCGCCGTCCGCCTTAACCTCGCTGGTGCCGTCATCTTCCTCATCGTCGGCGGTTACGACCTCGCCGGCTCGCTTGCCTGGCAGATACACCGTGCGAATCCGCGAGCCGAGCTTCATCGGGTCGAGACGCCCGGTGATGAGATCGAGGTCGGCGGGCTGCGCGGCGAGTTGGGGATCTGGCTCTTCCACCAGCAGGTCGAGAGGCTGGAGTTCCTGAACCGCACCCGAGGCCACCTGGAAGCTGATACCTGGTTCGTGCCACAGCGACGACGGGTTCGCAAGATCGTCGGTGTAGGCACGCAGGTACGCCGATCCACAGTGCCGACAGGTGAAGAGTTCGAAGACTCGGGCACCACAGGAGCAGGTCGCGTGGGGCTGGGCGTAGAGCTTGCCGACTGGTCCTGGCGCCGGGTACTGCTCTCGATCCAGATCGGGGCAGTCGGCGTCAGCGCACGCCCAAAGGCCGGGCAAGCCTCGATAGAAGGCGTGGACGCGGCACGGGAGAAGACCCGCGTCGTCGGGCTTGAGACGAGCGGCACTCCCCAGGGCGACAAGCGCGGTGATTGCGCGGTCTGCTGTCTCCCGATCGACACCAGGGAACACTTTCGCGCCGAGTTCGCTGACTGGCTGGGCCTGCTGCATCGTCTCGTTGACGAGCAGGTTCATGGGTTCGTAGGAGGCGAGCGCTTGGTCGAGGAGCGCGCCGACCGTCGCGTCTGGTTCGGCGGTCACTCCGCGATACGCCAGGAGGCCGGCGACGGCTTCGATGCGTTCGCTCTCTGCCTCGCCGTCGTAGAAATCGTCAAGCGAGACCGCTGCGAGTTCGGAGGCGTCGACAGCAGAACCGACGTCTGCCGCCGGGCGAAGCGCCAACTTCCCGACGATGGTACGGAAGTCGTCAGCGTCCTTGCCACTGAGCTGCGCGGCGAACTTCCGCGCATAGTCGGCGCTGTCGAAGCTCGCGCTCGTGGCGATCACCTGAAGGCGATCCGCATCAATACCCAGCCGGGCACGCAGCCGCCGCAAGAGCAGGGCGACCTCAGCTCCCGCAGCACCCCGGTAGAGGTGCGCCTCATCCACGACAAGCAAGAACTTCTCGTCGGGATTGGTCGCCAACCACTCGCGCGTGTCATCGAAGACCGGGCGCTCCAAGGGGCGCATCATCATGTATTCGAGCATCGAGTAGTTCGTGATGAGCACGTCCGGCGGGGCTTCAAGCACCTCATGCCGCGTCAAGAGTTCGGCGTCGCGGGACTGGAGGACGGCGCGCACAAACTCCCCGTCCTTCTTCCAGCGCGACCCCTTCGCCCCGTACCACTCGCGGAGATCTGGCTTCGCGGGCCACTTCCCGCGCTCCTTGAGCTTGCCGACGAGTGCGGTCGCGTCCGCGTGATACCGCGATGCCGGGTCATCACTCCGGTCGAGCAGATCGATGTAGAAGTCCTCGATGGACTTGAGCCGCTGCTGGTCGCGTTCCACCTTCCGCACACCGGGGTAGAGCGTGCGGCTGGTGTATCTGGCGAAGCGCGCCGGGCGATGCGCCCACGACTGGAACTGACTCGTCACGCGGGCATCGCCGAGGAGCAAGCGAAGTCGACCGAGTTGGTCGTTCACCAGCGCGTTCATCGGGTACAGGATCAAGGCGCGCACCGCAGGACGAGCGAACGACTCCGGGCGATGAGCTGCCTCCGCCGCGAGCTTCGCCAGCATCGGGAGAAGGAACGACTCGGTCTTGCCAGAGCCGGTACCCGTGGTCACCGCCAGGCTCAATCCGTCGCGCATGGTGAGTTCCAGAGCTTCTGCCTGGTGCGTGTAGGGCGGGTCGTAGAGGAGCGGGGTTCCTTCGTCCGAACTGGTGAGACGAGCAAACAGCGTCTGAACTGCTGGGTCGAGCGCCAGCTCCGAGAAGCGCCGGTCAGTCTGGTAGCGCGGGGTGCTCTCGATGAACGGTGCGCGGAAGATCACGCCGTCCTCGTCCAACAGCGTGCGTCGTTGTTCGGTGAGCGTCGGATGCCCGACGTGATAGGTCGCTTCGATGTAGTCGCGCAGAGCAGCCTGAATCTTGGTGATCGTCTCAGCGATCGTTGGGGCCTCTGCCGTCACTGGACTTCCTCATCGGTCGTGGTGGTCATCCACAGGGTCTCGGTCAACACCGACGCGAGACCTGTCAGCGCGGATGTCGGGAGCCGGTAGGGGAACAGCGCACCGCGCGACTTCTCCACCGACAATCCGACGAGTCCAAGGTATCGCTCCGCCCAACTTGGCAGCGGCGAAAAGAAGTCAACGACAGCCTGCGCGTGATCGACCCCCGGCATGGGACGAGTGCGGTACGGAAGCGATGTGCCTCGCGCGGCGTCGATCGCAGCCTGGAGTCGCCACGCCTCATCCCGAGCCGGAGCCACAGAGTTGTCGACGGGAAGATCAATGAGGCGTTCGGGAGCACCGTCGACCAGTCGCACAAGGCACCAGCGGTCCGCGCCATACGCTTGGGGACGCCTCCCCACGAAGTCGCCGGAGTCGCCCTCGGCCGGATTGCGCCAGCGACCGCGATAGTAGGTCGGCCGACTAGCAGGGTCGATGATCGTTAGCCCGTCGACGAAGCCTGCGGCCAGCGCGACGTCGAGTCGAGTCCGGTACTGCGTCAGGAAATCGGCTGCGGACATCGAAGCCGGCTGTCCGATCCACCGTGTCTGGCTGATCTCGTGAAGTCCGGCTGCGCGAAGCCGCGTCTCGGCGTCGTCGGCGTCGAGCACCGCCGTCCGCGCGTAACCCTCGTGCTCGACGGTGATGTCGCTTCCGACGAGGGGCAGTCCGAGTGGTCGAATCCCCGTCAGGAGATAGCGACCAGGCGACCGCTCGATGAAGCTCGGCGGTCCGAGATAGAGGAGGCGCATCGCACGGTCGCTGGTCGTGTCGACCAATTCGAGCAGATCGCCCGTCGAGATCATCTGGTCGAGTGTCCCCATCAGGTCGTCGCGTGTTGGCGGCTGCGGGATCACCGGCGTTAGGACTTCCAGCACCGTGTCCACGAGCGCCCTCGGCGTCGTCGGGCAGAGGAATGCGGCCGCCCGCCGAAGCGAGGCGCTGAATGCCTCGGGGTAGTCCAGCGCGATGCTGTCCTCATCCAGCCCCAGCACTCGTACCGAGATCGCGGAAACCTCGTCGGCAGTCCGTAGCGAAAGCTCCATCAGAACCCCCTCCGCGCTTCCTCGGCGCCTTTGAGCGCCCTCGTGCCAAGCACGGCAAAGCGTGCCGCCCGCAGCAGGATGGGCGAGTTCAGAACGTACTGGAGTAGCACTCCGCGCTCGCCTGCCTCCCACTGAAGAATCTGCCCAGGATGCCCCGCGAGGGTGAGGAGGAAGCGAGCCGCCGAAGGGCGGTTGACGATCCCGCTCGTGCGGATTGCGCTCTCCGCGACTTCGGCAAAGCCAGTCAAGAGTGACGCTGGATTGAGCCAGGCGTGGAGGCTCGTGCCGATCGTTTTCGCCAGCTTCTTCTGCTCTTCCGCTTCTCCGACTACCCGCTGCATATCGTCGAGGAAGTCCTCCAGGTTCCCGGCGTTCGCCATATCCCGCTCGACCGACGCCCACCGGCCTCCAGCGATGAGAGACACCAAGGCTCGGGTGATCGCCGCCAGCACCACGTCGCGCTGGAACTGCGCGAACACGTCACCAGGGAGATCAGCGTCGGCCCATAGCTGATAGGCGCGAACGAGTTTCATCGCTTCTTCTGGTGTCTTGCTGCCCGTCGGGACGTCGGGAACGAGGCGACGCGCTCCTCGAAGCTCGTTCGGGTCGGTCGGAAGAAGGATCGTCGCCGTGGCTTCGACGCCCTCCCCAGCAACCGCGCGGAGCAGTCCGCCAGATGCCGGAAGCTCGATGTCCGCTCCGGCATCGCAGAAGCTGGCAGCCAGCGGCGACTCCACACGGAAGAGTTCGATGCGGGTCGCGCCGCTGTCCGTCCGATCGATGAGACGCGCACGGTTGCCTTCACGGTCTCGAAGCAGCTGCCATCGAAGCGGCTGGAAGCCACGATCCGCCGCGAGGACGGCGTACCCGACACCAGCGCGAGAGACCGAAAGCTCGATCGACTCTGCCTGGTCGAAGTAGCGGCTGAAACGGCTGTCGCCACGCACCTTCTTGGCGACACCGGCCCAGTCGGCGGGGCGCAGTGGGAGCGTGATCTGCTGGCGGATGCTGGCAAGCTCCGCGCTCGTCTCCGACCGGAGCGCGACGGCCAGGTCAACGCAAAGCCCCTCGGGGCCGGCGATTGTGATCGCTTCCGGCTCCCACAGCTCGCTCATGGTGGGACGAGCTGGCGACGCCAGCAGGCGGATGCCCTCGCCAGCCTCGGCCGCTTCGGAGCGAGCCTGCGGGTCACGGATGGTGACCTGAAGTGAGCCCTCGACAAGCGCCTGCTCCTGCGCACCCGTCAGCGTGACTCTCAGCTCGTGCGAACCGACGGGCAGATCATCGAGGCTTAGGAAGAGTTCGCGTTCGCCGTCCGGCCAATCCAGCGTGTAGCGGTTGCCGGCAAGGGTGAGCGTCAGCACGCTCGGGATCTGCTGAACGCGGATGCCGACAAGCCCTGGCTCACCAGCCAGCCACTCCACCGCACCTTCGCCGTCCCACGCGCTGGCGGCGAAGCCGACTGGACGGATGATCGCGTCGGATATGACGCTCAGCCCCGACGCGACCAGGGCAGCGGTTGCTTCCTCGGTCAGACGCTCAGGAACCATAAGCCGTACCGCCTCGGCATCGACAACGTCGAGGGCGGTTGACTCCACCCACGGCAGATCAGGCACCGACCAGTCACCATCGTGGATGACGAGGTAGGTGCTGTCAGGGTGGATCAGCTTGCCCTTGACCTCGACGGCCGACCCTGGCGCTCGGCGCTTGAAGAGCCAGATCGGTCCGCGACTGACCTCCACCTGATCGCGGACGAGTGCGTTGACGGCAGGCTCGCCGTTCTCCAGTTGAATGAACGGCACTTCGGGGTTCGGGAGTCGCGTGAGGCGTATCTTCTGACCGGCCGCAGTCAGCCGACCTCGCGCCACCATCGTCTGGTCGGCACCCTCGACCCGCGCTCGCTTGGTGCGGAGTTCCTCGTAGACGTGCGGAAGCCGACCGCTGAGCGTGCTGAGTTCGGGCAGTTCCGCGAACAATTGCCAGCCGTTCTCGCCCCCACGGAGCACGAGGCGCGGATCAGTCGGACTCGGCAGACGATCGTGTGAGGCCGTTCCTGTCCCGCGCGGGACACCTGGCTGAAACCCGCGCGCCCGCACCTGGTTCGCCGCCTGGCGTGCTCGGTTCAGCCAGAACTTCGCCTGACGCTCTTGCTCGAGTCCATCGACCAGGCGGAGCAGCGTCGAGTGGAGCAAGTACGGGGACTCTTCCCCCTCGCCCGAGAGCAACGCGGCAGCGACCTGACCGAGCAGGGAAGTGTTCTCGCAGAAGATGCGGAACCGTTCGGTGTAGCCCCAAGTGCGTGCCGCAAGGTGCTCGCCAAGTTCCTCGGGGTTCTGGAGCAGGCTGGTCGTCAGCCCCATGCGGAACTCGTAGAGGAGTTGCGCGAGGTAGCGCTGGAGGTAGACCGGCAGCACCGCGTGTGTGATCGGCCACGCGATGATCGGGAAGTTCTTGGCGAACGCGCCCTTCGGGACAGCTCCGCCGTACTCGGTATTGAACTTGCGGAACCACATCCGAATGCGGTCGCGACTGCCGTATTGCGCCCATCCCGGTGTCGACTGCTCGAAGCTCAGCCAATACTCGCCGCCGATGTAGTCGTAACCGGACTCAGCGGCGTAGACGATGAACGGAAGCCAGTTCTGCCGCCAGTAGCGATGGTCAAATCCCTGCGCCACTGCATGGCGGACAGCGGAACGCAAGGCGTCCAAGTCGGTCGCGGAAAGTCCATGCTCCAAGGCGAATACAGGGGCGTCGGTGTCGAGTGCGCGGCGAGACTCCTGGAGGCTACGGAAGTTTGAGTCAAGGCGAGCGTGGAGTTCGCCGAGCACATCGAGCGCAGCATCGGGGGTCAACGGTGTCACGGCACCCCCCTTCCACACGGATCGCTGTCCTCATACGCAACGCGACATTGCCCTACAGTCTGGCCGAGACCTGCGACATCCGGTCGGCCAAGGGCGGCGTAGCCACAGACTTCGCCGCTCACGATCCTCGGCAAGCAGGTGTCGCTCGTGCGCCGTATCGTGGCGAGCACGCGGCCGAGGGCACCGAAGGGACGAACATGGCTCAGGGACTGACCAGCACCCAGGAGATCGTGGAGGTGCGCGTCGACAACTTCATGCGCGGCTCGATCAAGGACGTGCTCGCGCAGGAGCTCGCGGTCCGGCCGGAGCACCGCATCGTCGCCCTATCCACCGTCGCAGGCGGCGACGAGTTCAACGGCGTCATACGCGTCGTGGCAGTCATCGAGTACGTGTAGGCATCGTGGGCAAGCGCGCCGACAGTGATGAGCACTACGTTCTCGACCTCTGCGACGAGGTGATCGGGGTCTGCGGGGAGCGACAGGCGACGTTCCTGTGGCTTGTCGGCGACGTGTCGCCGACGACCGGACGGGCTCGCAGGCTCCCTGTCGACGGGTATTGGCCTGCGCTGGGGCTCGTGGTGAGTTCCAGGAGAAGCAGCACACCGTGGCCGTCCCGCTGTTCGACCGCCGCGCGACCGTCTCCGGTGTGCCCCGTGGCGAGCAGCGGCGGCTCTACGACCAGCGAAAGGCGGAGATCCTGCCGCAGCAGGGTATCCGGCTCGTCGTGATCCACAAGTCGGAGTTCACGACCAAGGCTGACAGGATCGTGCGCGATCATGAGCGCGACATCGCCGTCGTCCGCGCCCGCCTTGTCTGATCTCGGAAGCCCTCCAGAGACCAGTACACGTCTGGCACATCGAGGCTGACCCCGCCTGACGGCGGGCTCAGGTGGCTTACCTCTCTGTCGAGAGAGGCGGTGCCGGGTGTCGGTTTCGATGCGGGTCCTGGGCGCGGGGGATGGCTACAAGTATCTGCTGCGCACCGTGGCGTCCGCCGACGGCGAGCGGGCACTCTCGATGCCACTAACCCGCTACTACGCCGAGCAGGGCACCCCGCCCGGCCGGTGGATGGGCAGCGGCCTGGCCTCGCTTGGATACGGCGAGGTCCACGAGGGTGCACAGGTGTCCGAGGCGCAGCTCCAGCTCCTGCTCGGCGAGGGCCTTGATCCGGTGACGGGCGATCCGCTGGGGAAGGCGTACCCGGCGTTCCCGAGCGTCGAGCATCGGATCGCCGCGAGGCTGGCCCGGCTCGACCCGGCGCTGGGCGCGGCGGAGCGTGCCGAGGCGGTCGCGGTGATCGAAGCGGAGGAATCGGCGCGCAGATCGCGGCGTGCGGTCGCGGGGTTTGACTTCACGTTCTCGCTGCCGAAGTCCGCATCGGTGCTTTGGGGCGTTGCGGATGCGGTGACCCAGGCGCGGATCGCCGAGGCTCACCATGCGGCGGTTGCGGATGTCGTTGCGTTCATGGAGCGTGAGGTTGCGGCCACGCGCTCGGGTGCCACCTCGCGCGACGGCGCGGTTGCACAGGTGGAGGTGACAGGACTGATCGCCACGGCGTTCGATCACTTCGATTCGCGGGCGTGCGATCCGCAGTTGCACACGCACGTCGTGGTGAGCAACAAGGTGCGCACCGTGTTCGACGGCAAGTGGCGGTCGCTGGACAGCCGGCCGCTGCACGCGGCGACCGTGGCGCTGAGTGAGCTGCACAACGCGGTCTTCGCCGACCACCTCACTCGCGCGCTCGGCGTCGGCTGGGAGCGGCGCGACCGGGGCGCGGATCGCAACCCGGTGTGGGCGGTCGCCACGGTGCCCGAGGAGCTGGTCGCCGAGTTCTCGTCCCGGTCGCGGCACATCGACATCGAGAAGGACAGGCTGATCGCCGAGTACGAGCGAACGCACGGGCACGCGCCGTCACGGGAGACGATCATCCGGCTGCGGCAGCAGGCGACGCTGGCGACCCGGCCCGACAAGGAGGTTCGCCCGCTCGTCGACCTCGCCCAGGAGTGGCGCGCCCGCGCGAGCCGCCTGCTCGGGCGCGACGCGACCGCGTGGGCACGGGAAGCCCTCGCAGTCGAGCCAGCCGGGCTGCTGCACGCCGAAGACGTGCCGTTGGAGCAGGTCGCCCGTCTCGGCGCGGCCGTGGTGGCCGCGGTCGCGGAGAAGCGGACGACGTGGAGCCGCTGGAACCTCTACGCGGAGACCGCACGGCGGACGATGGGCTGGCGCTTCGCCGCCACCGAGGACCGCGACGCGATCACGGGGATGATCGCGGACGCCGCGGAGCGAGCATCCATCCGGCTCACCCCGTCTGAGCTGGCCTCGAGTCCCGCCGCGTTCCAGCGCCCGGATGGGACGAGCGTATTCCGGCCTCGCAACGCCGCCCGCTACAGCGGTGCCGCGGTGCTCGCCGCCGAGGACCGGCTACTTGCGCGCTCCCGCGAGCAGGTTGCGCCGCGCTTGGCCGACGCAATCGTCGCGCACGCGCTGCAACCCCACCGTGGGCGCGCGCTCGGCGACGACCAGCGCGCCGCACTCACCGCGATTGCGTCGTCGGGTCGGGTACTCGACCTGCTCGTCGGCCCTGCGGGGGCGGGGAAGACCACCGCGCTGCGCGCGCTGCGGCGTGCGTGGGAGGCCGAGCACGGGCGCGGCGCGGTCGTCGGTCTGGCACCGTCCGCGGTCGCGGCCGAGGTGCTGGCCGGTGACCTCGGCATCCCGACGGAGAACACCGCGAAGTGGTGGCAGACCCACCGCGACCACGGCACCGGGTTCACCGCCGGGCAGCTCGTGATCGTGGACGAGGCATCCCTCGCCGGGACGCTCGCGCTCGACCGGCTCGTGCGCGTCGCAGCCGACGCCGGAGCGAAGGTGCTGCTCGTGGGCGATCCCGCGCAACTCCAGTCCGTCGACGCCGGGGGAGCGTTCGGGATGCTCGTCGCCGACCGTGCCGACGTGCCCGAGTTGACCGACGTGCGCCGCATCACCGCAGCCTGGGAGAAGGGTGCCACCCGCGATCTACGCAACGGCCGCATCGAAGCCATCGACACCTACCAGGCCCACGGTCGTATCCGGGCGGGCGAAACCGAGCGCATGGCCGACGCCGCCTACGCCGCCTGGCAGCGCGACCGCGCGTTGGGGCTGGCGAGCATCCTCATTGCCGAGTCGAGCGCGATGGTCACCACCCTGAACCGGCGCGCCCGCGCCGACCTCATCCTCGCCGGGCAGGTCGACGCGCGCGCCGAGGTGCGGCTGCACGACTGCACCGAGGCGTCCGTCGGGGACGCGATCATCACCCGCCGCAACGACCGTGAACTGCGCACCGGACGCGGCTGGGTGCGCAACGGCAGCCGGTGGACGATCACCGCCATCGGCATCGACGGGTCGCTACGAGTGCGGCCTGCCGGGCGACGCGGAGGCGCGACGCTGCGACTCCCTGCCGGATACGTCGCCGAGCATGTCGAACTCGGCTACGCGGTCACCGCATACCGGGCGCAAGGAGTCACGGTCGACACCGGACACACGCTCATCGAGCCCGGCGCGACCCGCGAGAACTTCTACGTCGCCATGACCCGTGGCAAGGCCGGGAACTTCGCCTATGTCTCCCTCAACCGCCCCGATGATGACCACATTCACCCGCCCGCTCAGGACACCCTCGTGGTCGCGGCGCGCAAGGTGCTCGCCGGGGTGCTCCAGCACGTCGGCGCGGAACTCTCCGCCCGCCAGACGATCGCCGCCGAGCAGGATGTGTGGGGCTCGGTCGCGCAACTCGCCGCCGAATACGAGACCATCGCCGCCGCCGCGCAACAGCCACGGTGGGAGGCTCTGCTGCGAAGGACGCGGCTCACCGAGGCCGAGGCATCCGCAGCAATCGACTCGACCGCGTTCGGCGTGCTCAGCGCAGAGCTGCGCCGAGCCGAAGCCGACGGCTACGATGCCGAGCGCCTTCTGAGCGCTCTCGTCGCTTCTCGTCCGCTCAATGACGCGGGCGATGTGGCCGCGGTGCTCCACGAGCGGGTGATCCGCGCCCTGGAGCACACGAACGGCGCGGGGCGCGTGCGCCAGCCCGCCACGCCCATCGCCGGAGTCGTCACTCCCGCGCTCGGCCCGATGGACGACGATATGCGCAGCGCACTCCGTGAACGTGCCGCGCTCATCGAGCAGCGAGCAGACGCGCTCGTCACCGAGGCCGTCGAGTCCTCGGGGGAGTGGATCTCGGGACTCGGGATGGAACCCTCTGATCCGCAGCTCGCCGCACTTTGGCGACGCGAGGCACGCACCGTCGCGGCCTATCGCGACAAGTACGGCATCGCCGTGGCCAGGGGGCTCGGCCTTGTCGGCGATGATGCTTCGCAACGCGCAGACGCGGCACGAGCACGCGCCGCGACCCTTCGCGCGCAACAGCTCGCGGTACGCGCGGCAGAACCTGGACCGACCACCCGCAGTCTCAGGGTCGCTGGGCCGCGCCTGTAAGGGCAGAACGGGCATGCTCAGCGACTGCTCATTGCGAGCCGACATGCCACTGGGCTGGAGTGCGCGCCAGACGCGGGGCTCCTTACTTGGCGCTCTCGCGACTCCCGCCGCATCCCTTCCGCGTCTCGCGGGTCGGGCGTACCCTGATCTTGAGGTAGTAGCCACGATTTCTAGGTCGCTTGCGACGGTCCCTCGGGACACTCACCACATGATCTACCTCCTCGGCGGAGCTACGCACCCTCTCGGGAGGCGGACATCGTGTTCCGACTGCTCTGGAATCTCAGCATCCGAGTTCGGCTGTTCCTGCGGACGTACATGCCGACGAACATCCTGCTCGACGCGCTGCACACGCGCCGCGGCCTGAAGTGGGGCGTGCCCGCCATGCTCATCGCCGTGCTGTACCTGCTCGGCGCGTGGCTGCTGACGGTGTGGATCGCCGACGGCGGGCCGGGCTGGCTGAACCTGGTCGTGCTGCTGTTCATCTGGAACGCGCTGAAGTTCCTCGTCAACGGCCCGATCACCCTCATCATCCTGATCCGGGCTCGCCGCGCCGAGCGGCGCCAAGCCTTCGAGCAGAAGTCGGCGGCTTACGCGATGGGCGGGCCTCCTCCGGTGCTCGCCTCTACGAGAGGCTGACAAGCCCCGCTGTCGCGCCTCTCATACCGCAGGCCGCGCGAAAGGGGGGAGGGAGCGACCGAGGCGCTACCGCGCTAGCGCGCCGATTAGCCGACTCCGGCTGTTCGTTGGACGCCGTCAGGCGCAAGAAGCACCGACGCGTGGAAGGTTCGGAGTTGGCATCGACGGGGGGCCACTCATGGCACATAGAATCCGACGACGATGACGATAGAGCACTTTCTGGGGGCTACGGATGACCGTCGTGCTGGTGCTGAACGCGGGCTCCTCCTCGATCAAGTGGCGGCTGGTCGACGGGCAGTCCGGAACGGCAATCCGGGGCGGCACCGTGGAACGGCTCGGTCACGATGCCTCCGAGGGAACGGGGCACGGTGCCGCGATCCGGGATCTGCTTGCCGAGCTGCGCCATGAACCTGTCGGCGTCATCGGTCACCGGGTGGTGCACGGCGGCAGCCGGTTCGATTCCGCGACGCTGATCACCGACGAGGTGGAGCAGCAGATCGACGATCTCGCCGCCTTGGCGCCGCTGCACAACCCAGTCAATCTCGCGGGCATCCGCGCCGCCCGCGCCGTGTTCCCCGGCGTCCCGAACGTGGCGGTGTTCGATACCGCGTTCCACCGCACCCTGCCCCCGGCAGCCACCGCCTATGCGCTGCCGCCGGAGCTCGTCCGGCAGCATCGGATCCGCCGGTACGGGTTCCACGGCATCTCCTACCAATACGTCTCCGCCCGGGCGGCCGAGCGGCTGGGGCGGCCGCTGTCGGAGCTGCGGCTGATCGTCTTCCATCTGGGGAACGGCGCCTCCGCCTGCGCGATCGCCGGCGGGCGGTCCGTGGACACCTCGATGGGCATGACGCCCTTGGCAGGACTCGTCATGGGCACCCGCGCCGGCGACCTCGATCCCGGAGTGCTCATCGCACTCGGCCGAGCGGGCCTCGGATGGGACGAGCTTGAGGAGCTGCTGACCCGCGAGAGCGGCTTGCGCGCTTTGGCCGGCACCGAGGACATGCGCGACATCCACGCGGCTGCGGTCGCCGGCGATCCCGCCGCGACTGCGGCGCTGGAGGTCTACCACTACCGGCTGCGGCACTACCTCGGCGCCTACCTCGGCCAGCTCGGCGGCGCCGACGCGATCGTGTTCACCGGCGGTGTCGGCGAGAATGCCCCGGCGACCCGCGCCGCCGCCGTCTCCGGCATGGAGCGTCTCGGGATTCGCCTCGACGACGAGCGCAACCGCGCGACGGCGGGGCGGGAGGCGCGGACGGTCTCCGACTCCCGCTCCCCGACCGCCGTCCTGGTCGTGCCCACAAACGAGGAGCTCGAGATCGCCCGGCAGTCTCTAGCCGCGGTGACTCGGCCCGACGCTGATCCAGCAGGGCCGGTCTAGTTCCCGAGCCGCTGCAGGATGTCCTTCATCTGATCGATTTCTTGTTGCTGGGACTCGACGATCTCGCCGCAGAGGTCTTTGATCTCCAGGTCGGTGATGTTCGACTGTTCGCAGAGCAGGATGGCTCGGGAGTGGTGGGGGATCATCGAGTCCAGCAACTGCTGGTTTCCCACGAACGTCGCGGCCCTTCCCATGAAGAACGCGCCGACCGTGAGCAGGGCGAATGCGACGATGAGCCCGATGTTGAGCGGCTTGTTCGGGAACATGCGCCACATGATCGCGATCATGATGATGCCCATCGGGAACACCATCATCAGGGCCATGTAGAGGTTGCTGATGTTCAGGTAGAGATCGCCGACGACGTTGATCAGTGCGAACGTGAAGAAGTACATCACCACCAGGCTCAGGGCCAGCGCGATGAGCAGGCGGAGGTAGCTCTTCGCACCGCCGGTGTGCGAGGCCCGTTCGTGCGGGGTGTGGTCGCTCACAGCAGGCCGAGCAGCTTCTCGCAGGCCTGCTCGCACGTCCGGCAGGCTTCCGCGCACACCCGGCAGTGCTCGTGCATGCCGGTGTGCTGTTCGCATTCGTCGGCGCAGGCCGCGCACGCGGTGCGGCAGGCTTCCAGGGTGGCTCGCGTGACGTTCGCGTCGTAGCCGGTGCGCCGCGACAGGATGCGACCGGTTGTCTCGCATAGGTCCGCGCAGTCGAGGTTGGTCCTCACACACTTGGTGAGGTCGGCGATCATGTCCTCGCTCAAACAGGCGTCGGCGCACGCGCTGCACGCCTGGGCGCAGTCGACGCAGGCCTGAATGCAGGCCAGTAGTGCCGCCTGATCGAGGTCTCCCAGATCCTTCGGGTGGGTCCGGAGCATCTGATCCGCGATGGTCATCTCAGTCCTCCTTCTCGTCGGCCCGTATCGGGTCGGTTGCGAAGAACCGTAGGCCAGGCGGCAGCGGTCGACGACCGGCTTGCATACGCTAGGGGGGTATGTTATGAGGAGTCCTGCCTTCCACACCCGGGCAGTAGGCGCCCGGGAGCGGCGACCGGCGCTAGAGCCGGTCGAGGATGAAGTCGACCCGCTCCTGCGCCCCGAGCACTGGGACGTGCACGATCGGGAACGGCAGCGCCGCGTATACCTCGGTGAGCAGGTGATGGATCCGCTGCTGGGCGGCGGTGTCCTCGGTGCGGGCGTAGTCCGGCGCCAGCGGCAGCAGGTCCAGGATGAACGTCGTGCGGTAGTCCACCTGCTCGAGCGCGGCCACCAGGATCGGGTCGGGTTCGAGCTGCAGGAAGCGGTAGTAGGCCAGCGAGTCTGGGATGGCCCGGTCCAGAAACACCGTCGTGGCGGGATCGAGGGCGGCTTCCTCGGCGAGCTGCATGTCCAGCACGCCGCGCTGGAACTCGCGCTGCTTGGCGCGGACCTCCTCGACGGTTCGCCCCTCGATGCGCTGGAGATCGATGTAGTGGCGGGCGTGCTCGATGGTGGTGGTGTAGCCGCGGTCGCGTAGCAGGTTCACGGTCGTGGTCTTGCCCGAGCTAGGCCCACCGGTGATGACGTACCAGTTAGTCACGTTCGCCCTTTCAATTTGCGTTCTCCGGGAATATTTGGACTGTCATGTACCCTATACCCCTAGTAGGTATATGGTCAGGTAGGAGGTGGTCGGAATGGCACACGGATACGTGGATGACAAGCAGGCGCTGCTGGCGCGGTTGCGTCGTGCGGAGGGTCAGGTGCGCGGGATCGCGCGGATGGTCGATGAGGACGTGTACTGCATCGACATCCTCACCCAGGTCTCCGCGGTGACGAAGGCGCTGGAGTCGGTCGCGCTGACCCTGCTCGAGGATCACCTCGGGCACTGCGTCGCCCAGGCGACCGCCGAGGGTGGCCCCGTCGCGGAGGAAAAGCTGCGTGAGGCGAACGCCGCGATCGCGCGGCTGGTCCGTTCCTAGAGACATTCGTCCCCACAAACATTCATTCAATGCTCGCGAAGGGAGCACATCATGACCGGACAGGGATTCCAGGACCTCGGACTGCAGGCGACCAGCGGCGGCGGTTGCGCGTGTTGCAGCCCGACCACGCACGGCACCGCGGCGAAGGCCGAGGCTGCACCGCCGGCTCAGCCTGGGGCGGGTGGCGTGTCGGCGCAGTTCCTGGTGGAAGGGATGACCTGCTCGCATTGCGTGCGCAGTGTGACCGAGGAGGTCTCCGCCATCGACGGCGTCTCCGGCGTCGAGGTCGATCTGCACGCGGGCGGCGTCTCGACGGTGACCGTGTCCAGCACCGCCCCGGTGGACGCTGCCCGCGTGAGGGAGGCGGTCGAGGAGGCCGGATACAGCCTCGCCAGCGCGTCATGAGTACGGCTACGGATGTCGATCTCGACATCACCGGGATGACGTGCGCGTCGTGCGCGACGCGGGTCGAGCGGAAGCTGAACAAGCTGCCCGGGGTGGAGGCGACCGTCAACTTCGCCACCGAGAAGGCCCGTGTCCACGCCGAGTCCCCGGTGGCGGTGGAGGAGCTGATCGCGGCCATCGAGCAGGCGGGGTACGGGGCGACCGTTCCTGCCCCACCCGCCACCGACCCCGTCGAGGGGCAAGCTGGTGCGCCTCGCGATGAGGAGCTGCTGTCGTTGCGGCAGCGGCTAATCATCTCGACGCTTCTGGCGGTGCCCGTCGGGGTGCTGTCGATGATCCCTGCGCTGCAGTTCACCTCCTGGCAGTGGCTCGCCCTGACCCTCGCCGCCCCCGTGGTGGTGTGGGGGGCATGGCCGTTCCACCGGGCCGCGGCGATCAACGCCCGCCACGGCGCGGCCACGATGGACACCCTGATCAGCGTCGGCGTGCTGGCCGCGTTCGGCTGGTCGCTGTATGCGCTGTTCTTCGGCGGCGCCGGGATGCCAGGGATGCGGATGAGCGTCACCTTCGTCGGCACCCCGCAGTCCGGCGGTCACGAGGTATACCTGGAGGTCGCCGCGCTGGTGACCGTGTTCATCCTGCTCGGCCGCTACCTCGAGGTCCGCGCCAAGCGGCAGTCCGGGGAAGCGCTTCGAGCCCTGCTCGAGCTCGGCGCGAAGGACGCCGTCGTCCTCCGGACAGGCGTCGAGCAGCGCATCCCCGTCGGCCAGCTCGTCCCCGGCGACCGCGTCGTGGTGCGGCCGGGCGAGAAGATCCCCGCCGACGGCCTGGTCGCCGAGGGCGTCTCGGCGGTGGACGAGTCGATGCTCACCGGCGAGTCCGTGCCGGTGGAAGTCGGCCCCGGCTCCCGCGTCGTCGGCGCGACCGTGAACACCGGCGGTCGCCTGCTGGTGGAGATCACCCGCGTCGGAGCGGACACCGAGCTGGCCCGGATGGCCCGGCTGGTCGAGGAGGCGCAGACCGGCAAGGCGCAGGTGCAGCGCCTCGCCGATCGGGTCTCGGCGATCTTCGTGCCCGTCGTCATCGTCCTCTCGTTGGCCGCGTTCGCCGGCTGGCTGATCGCCGGAGCCGGGCTGGAGGTCGCCTTCACCGCCGCGGTGACGACCCTGATCATCGCGTGCCCGTGCGCGCTCGGGCTGGCGACGCCGACCGCGTTGCTGGTGGGAACCGGCCGCGGCGCGCAGCTGGGCATCCTGATCCGCGGACCGCAGGTGCTGGAGCAGACCCGCCGCATCGACACCGTCGTGCTGGACAAGACCGGCACGGTCACCGCCGGCACCATGACCGTCACCGGCATCCACCCCGCCGAAGACACCGACCCGGCGGAACTGCTCCGAGTCGCCGCCGCGCTGGAGCACGGCTCAGAGCACCCCATCGGCCGCGCCATCACCGCCGCCGCGACCGTTGCGGCAGGCGCGGTGGAGTCCTTCTCCGCCGAAGCCGGTCAGGGCGTGCACGGCATCGTCGAGGGCCGGATGGTCGCTGCCGGCCGCGCCTCGTGGATCACGACGCGATGGGCCATCCCGGTCCCCGAGGAGCTCGCCGCGACGATCGCGGCGGACGAATCGGCGGGAGCGACCGTGACGGTGGTGGCGTGGGACGGGCAGATGCGCGGCACGATCAGCGTCGCCGACACCGTCAAGCCCACCAGCCCCGAGGCGATCGCCCGACTCCGAGCGCTCGGGCTGACCCCGATCCTGCTCACCGGCGACAACCCGGGCGCCGCCCGCGCGATCGCCGACCAGGTCGGCATCGAGGACGTCCGTGCCGGGGTCACCCCGCAGGGCAAGCTCGACACCATCCGAGAGCTCCAGGCCGCGGGACGCGTGGTCGCGATGGTCGGCGACGGCGTGAACGACGCCGCCGCCCTGGCCGCCGCGGACCTCGGCATCGCGATGGGCACCGGCACCGATGCGGCCATCACCGCCGCCGACCTGACCATCGTCTCCGGAGACCTGGTGCTGGTCCCGGATGCGATCCGGCTGGCCCGCCGCACCCTGGGCACGATCAAGGGGAACCTGTTCTGGGCGTTCGCGTACAACGTCGCCGCGATCCCGGTCGCGATGCTCGCCCTGCTCAACCCCATCCTCGCCGGCGCCGCTATGGCGTTCAGCAGCGTGTTCGTGGTCACCAACAGCCTCCGGCTGCGCCGCTTCCGCCCCCTGTCCGTCCCGACCCCCAGCGCAGCCCCGGTCTCGCGGGAGCCCGCCCCGATCCGGGCCTGACCCATCGCTCAAGAAGGAGAAGACATCATGTCCCACGACCACGATCACTCGGGGCGCGACCACACGGATGACCACGCTCACGAGCATGCTCACGGAGCGCAGAATCACAGCGCGCACGAGCATCACCATCACGAGCCTCCGGCGGGGGCAACGAACCTGGTGACCTGTCCGGTGATGCCTGGCAACCGGGTCGATCCGGCGTGGGCCGAGCAACGCGGCCTGTTCCGGGACTACGAGGGCGCCCGCTACTGGTTCTGCTGCCCCGAGTGCGGTCCGCTGTTCGACGCCGACCCGGCCCGCTACGCCCACGCCGCCTGACTGACGACGGCGACAGAACGGAGCGCACGGTGGACACGGCGGTTGGATTGGTGCAAGCGTACTTGCGGGTAAACGGATACTTCACCGTCGCCGAGTACCCGGTGCTGGACGCGGCCGGTGCCGACAGGCCCCGCACCGTCACCGACCTGGACATCCTCGCGATCCGGCTCAACCGCGCACCCGGCGACGATCCGGACCCTGCGCTCGGCGCCCGGCCGGGCATGCCGGACATGATCGTGGGCGAAGTCAAGGAAGGCGCCCCTAAACTCAACCCGGCTATGCGCGACCCCGCTGTGCTGGAAGCCGCCTTCGCGCGGTTCGGCTGCTGCTCACCCGCCGACGCGCCCGCCCTCGTGCAAGAGCTGCTCACGGTCGGGCAGGTCACCGCCCCGGAAGGTCACCTGATTCGCGCCGTCGCGTTCGGCAATACCGCGAATCCAGCCCAATCGGCCTCGTGGCACACCGTCGCCCTCGCGCACGTCCTCGACTACCTCCGTCGCCACCTGGACCGCAACTGGGCGGCCGTCGGACGCACCCAGATCAAAGACGACACCCTCGGGCTGCTCGCACTGATCGAGAAGTCCCATCGCAGCGGGGCCGGCCTACGATGACCGAGCGCCCGACACGTGCCATCCAGGATCTTCGCCCGCACCGCGGCCCGGTTCAGTCGACTCGGCTGGTCACGACGCTCGCGCGTCGCCTCAGGTGCGCGCCGATCAGAATCCGGCGCGCCCGGAGTAACCTGGATGCGGGAAGGAGGTCGGCGGTGAACCACATCCGAGCTCTCGTGCACGCCCGGTCCGGGCTGCACCGGCTCCTGCTGACCTTCACCACCGCCCTTCTGCTGATCGCCGGCCTGCTGGCCATGCATACACTCACCGGCACCCTCTTGGGCGGGCATTCCGACACGACGGCGACCGCGTTCGAATCCGCCCATGTGGACGCCGGCACCGACATGAGCGCCGTCACCGCGACCGAGACCACGCCCGGCATGAACTCCGAAGCTGCTGCCGGTCATTGCGCAGGCGACTGTGGCGGCTCGGGCGGAGTGCCGGATCACTCGATGCTGACGATGGTGTGCGCGCTAGCACTGCTAGCCGCCGCCATCGTGCTGCTGGCGCCGGTCCTGCTGGCTCGCCTCGGCGTCGCCCTCGCCCTGCTGCGACTCCACGGACGCATTGTCCTGGCCGCGCTGCCGCACCCGCGACCACCCTCTCTCCTCGTCCTGTCCATCAGTCGAACCTGATTCCCCGCCCGTGCCGGCGCGACCGCGTGCCGGACGGTTCTCTCGCCGTGCCCACCCCGGGCGGGCGGAATCAGCTCACCCGTTTCGACTGACAGATAAGGACCCCTCTCATGCGTTTCCGTACCCTCGCGCTGACCACCGGCGCTCTCGCCATCGCGCTCGTGCTCGCCGGCTGCGCCCCCACGGGCAGCTCTATGCCCGGCATGGATCACGGCCCCGGCGGCATGACCAGCACGACACCCGACCCCACCGAGGAAGCGTCGTTCAACTCGGCGGACGAGATGTTCGTGACGATGATGATCCCCCACCACGAGCAGGCCATCCAGATGGCCGATCAGATCCTGGCCAAGGACGGCATCGACGAGCGGGTCGTGGCCCTCGCCGAGCAGATCAAGGCCGCTCAGGATCCCGAGATCCAGACCATGAAGGGCTGGCTCGAGGACTGGGGCATCCCCTACGACGACTCCATGTCCGGCATGGGCGGCATGGAGGGCATGGACCACGGCGACGGGATGATGTCCGAGGAGGACATGGCGGCCCTCGATGCCGCTACCGGTGTCGAGGCGACCCGCCTGTTTCTGGAGGGCATGATCACCCACCACCAGGGCGCGGTCATGATGGCCGAGATGGTGCTCGACAACGGGCAGAACCCGGATGTCGCCGCGCTGGCGCAGCAGATCATCGACGGGCAGACCGACGAGATCACCACGATGCAGGACATCCTCGCTACCCTCTGACCCCCCCCGGCCCCTCGGGCGGAGCCGACACCAAGCCGGCTCCGCCCGAGCCCCGGCGACCCGCCAGGCCATCGCTTCCAGGAACCGGCAGCGTGACCCGTCGAAAGGCCCCCGTCATGACGTCCCGCACCCTGGCCGCCTCCCTGGTGGCCATCCTCCTCGCCCTGATCATCCTGTCCGTGGCGACTGTTCTCTTCATCGGAGCCATCGCATGAGAAGCCAAACCATCGCCGTCGCCGCGGCGGCAATCGTCGCCGTCGGGCTCCTCCTGGCCGGCTGCGCGGGCTCTACCGCCCCGGCGCCCGCACCGACCGAGCCTGCGTTCGGGCATGTGCACGGCATCATCGACCTCGGTGAGGGCACCGTGCTGCTCGGCACGCACACGGGCCTGTACACGCTCACTGCCGCCGGCGTGCTCGCAGGCCCGGTGGGAGGCAACGACTTCGACGCGATGGGCCTCACCGCCCACGGCGACACGCTCTACGCATCCGGGCACCCGGGACCGGCCACGCCGACCGAGCTCGGTGAGCACAACCTCGGCATCGTCCGCAGCATCGACGCCGGCGCCACCTGGGAGCCGGTCGCCTTCACCGGGCAGGAAGACTTCCACGTCCTCACCGCCACCGCCGAGGCGATCTACGGGATCGGGTCCAGCTCGATCACCGTGCGCACCAGCCCCGACGGCGGAACCACCTGGGTCGACGGCGCCAATCTGCCTGCCGTCGACCTTGCCGCCACACTCGACGGCGCCCTCTACGCGGCGACGCAGGATGGGGTCCAGGAGAGCCGCGATGCCGGAGCCACCTTCGCCCCTGTCCCCGACGCGCCGCTGCTGTACCTGCTGGAGTCTGATCCGGCGGGCGGGCTGGTCGGCGTCGACACTGACGGCGCCCTCTGGCGCCTCAACGGCGCCGGCTGGGAGAGGTCCGGAACGGCCAGCGGCACCGTCCAGGCGCTCGGCACCACCGCCGACGGCGCGATCGTGCTCGTCGACGACCGCGGCGTCGTGTGGATGCGCGGCACCGAAGCCACCGTGGTCCTCCCGTCAGGAGCACGATCATGAACACCATCACACCCGGCGGCCGCTGCAGCCGCGGATCCGGAGGACACCGACCATGAGCACGACATCGACCCGCTGGGTCCGCCACACCACCCCGCTCACCGCGGAAACCCTGTCCGGGGTGGACGCGTGGTGGCGCGCGGCGAACTATCTGAGCATCGGGCAGATCTACCTGCAGGGCAACCCGCTGCTGCGCACGCCCCTCACCCGTGACGACATCAAGCCGCGGCTGCTGGGGCACTGGGGCACGACCCCGGGGCTGAACTTCCTCTACGCGCACCTGAACCGGGCGATCATCGACCGCGACCTGGACACCCTGTACGTCACGGGGCCAGGGCACGGCGGGCCGGGGATGGTTGCCAACGCCTATCTCGACGGCACTTACACGGAGCTGTTCCCCCAGATCGCTCAGAACGAGGACGGGCTGCGGGCGCTGTTCCGGCAGTTCTCCTTCCCCGGTGGCATCCCCTCGCACGCGTCCCCGGAGACGCCCGGGTCGATCAACGAGGGCGGGGAGCTCGGGTACTCCCTCGTGCACGCCTACGGCGCCGCGTTCGACAACCCGGGCCTGCTGGTCGCGTGCGTGATCGGCGATGGGGAGGCTGAGACCGGGCCGCTGGCCACGGCCTGGCACGGCAACAAGTTCCTCAACCCCGCCCACGACGGCGTCGTCCTGCCGATCCTGCACCTGAACGGTTACAAGATCGCCAACCCGACCGTGCTGTCCCGCATCCCCGAGGAGGAGCTGGTCGCGTTGCTGCGCGGCTACGGTCACGAGCCGTTCGTCGTCACCGTCGGCTTCGACGACGAGGACCCGCGGGAGTCTCACGCGCGGTTCGCGGGAGTGCTGGACACGGTGCTGGACCGCATCGCCGACATCAAGGGCCGCGCCGCGAACGGAACTTTGGAGGGGCGGCCAGTGTGGCCGGCGATCGTGTTGCGCAGCCCGAAAGGCTGGACCTGCCCGCCGGTCATCGACGGGCTCCCCGTGGAGGGCACCTGGCGCGCCCACCAGGTCCCGCTCGCCGAGGTCCGCGACAACCCGGAGCATCTGCGGATCCTCGAGGACTGGCTTCGCTCCTACCGTCCCGACGAACTCTTCGACGCCGCCGGCGCCCCGCTCCCGGCGACGGTCGCGGTCGCGCCAGACGGCGCGCGGCGGATGAGCGCGAACCCCGTCGGCAATGGCGGGCAGCTGAGCGTCCCGCTGCGCCTCGGTGACTTCCGCGCGTACGCGCACCTGGTTCACCCGGATAGGCGGGGCGCCACATCGGCGGAGGCGACTCGGGTGCTCGGAGAATGGCTTGCCGATGTGATCCGGGACAACCCGGACAACTTCCGCATCTTCGGACCCGACGAGACCGCCTCCAACCGGATCGCACCCGCCGTCTACGAAGCCACCGGCAAACAGTGGAACGCGGCCGTGCTCCCTGTAGACGAACACCTCGCCCCGACCGGCCGCGTGATCGAGGTGCTCAGCGAGCACCAGTGCCAGGGCTGGCTCGAAGGCTACGTGCTGACCGGGCGGCACGGGCTGTTCAACTGCTACGAGGCATTCACCCACATCGTCGACTCGATGTTCAACCAGCACGCCAAGTGGCTCGAAGCCGCCCGGTATGTGCCGTGGCGGGAGCCCATCCCGAGCTTCAACTACCTGCTGTCCAGTCACGTCTGGCGGCAGGACCACAACGGATTCAGCCACCAAGACCCCGGCTTCATCGACGTCGCGCTGAACAAGAGCCCCGACGTCGTGCGGGTCTACCTGCCGTTCGACGCGAACACCCTGCTGTCCACCTACGACCACTGCCTGCGTTCCACCGGGTACATCAACGTCGTCGTCGCCGGCAAGCAGCCCGCCCCCCAGTGGCTGACCATGGATGAGGCGATCGAGCACTGCACCCGCGGGCTCGGCATCCTGCCCTGGGCCGGCACCGAGAGCGAAGGCACCGAGCCGGATGTCGTCCTCGCCGCGGCCGGAGACGTGCCCACCCTCGAGACCCTCGCCGCGGCCGCGCTGCTGCGCGAGCACATCCCGGAGTTGAGCGTGCGGGTCGTGAACGTCGTCGACCTGACCCGGCTGCAGTCCGAGGACCAGCACCCGCACGGACTGTCGGACAGGGAGTTCGACGCGATCTTCACTCCCGACAAGCCGGTGATCTTCGCCTACCACGGCTACCCGTGGCTAATCCACCGGCTCACGTACAAGCGCGCGGGGCACCAGAACCTGCACGTCCACGGCTTCGTGGAGAAGGGCACCACGACGACCCCGTTCGACATGGTCATGCTCAACGACCTGGACCGGTACCGGCTCGCGATCGACGTTCTGGATCACGTCCCGGGCCTGGCCGCACGTCACGCCGGACTGCGTCAGGAGTTGCAGGATGCCCGGTTGCGCGCCCGCGCCCACACTCGCGAGCACGGCACCGACATTTCCGCCGTCGCCGACTGGCAATGGCCCCACCCCGGCACCACCGACCCCGCCATCGGGAAGGAACACCAATGAACGACACCAAGACCGTGACGTTGCAGGTCAGCGGCATGATCCGCGCGACTTCGAAGAATGTCACCGAAGCCCACCTGGCCCGCCAGCCGGGTGTGATCAGCGTCGATGCGAACCCCGTCTCGCAGACAGCGACCGTCACCTACGATCCGCAGACCACCTCCGTCGCGCACCTGCAGCAGTGGGTCATCGAATGCGGGTACCACTGCGCCGGGCAGTCCGTGCCCGACCATATCTGTGACCCCACCCACGAGCCGCACAACCACGCGACCATGCAGAGGCACGACACCCATGCCGGTCACGGGACGCACGAGGTGCACACCGATCTGGGCGGGCATCCCCAGCATGCCGGCCATGAACCGCACGACGGGCATGAGGGGCATGAAGATCACCGGACCCCCGGGCAGGGTATCGCGGTCGCTGGCGAGCACCCCCACCCGGCGGCGGGAGCGGGTGATGAGCATGCTGGCCATCCGGCATCCGCCGGGGACGGGCACGATCACGGGACGGAGGCGTCGGGTCACAGTGCGCAGGAGATGATGGGCCACGGCGGGCACGGCGGGATGTCGATGGACGCGATGATCCGCGACATGCGCAACCGGTTCCTGGTCGCGCTGATCCTGTCGATCCCGATCACCCTGTGGTCGCCGATCGGCCGGGAGGTGATCGGGTTCGAGGTGCCGGCCCCGTTCGGGCTGCGCGATGACGTGTTCATGCTGATCCTGTCACTGCCGGTGATCTTCTACTCGGCCTGGATCTTCTTCGACGGGGCGTACCGTGCCCTGCGCGCCCGCACGCTGGACATGATGGTGCTGGTCGCGGTCGGCGTCGGCGCCGGTTGGATCTACAGCCTGATCATCACCCTCACCGGCGGCGGCGAGGTGTTCTACGAGGCCGCGACCGTGCTGGCCACCTTCGTGCTGCTCGGGCACTGGGTGGAGATGCGCGCCCGCGGTGGGGCGAACGACGCCATCCGCCGCCTACTGGAGCTCGCCCCCGCCCGCGCGGTCGTCATCCGTGGCGGTGAGGAGGTGGAGATCCCCACGTCCGAGGTGGTCCCTGGCGACCTGATGCTGATCCGCCCCGGGGCGAAGATCCCCACCGACGGCACCGTGGATGAGGGGGAGTCCGAGGTCGACGAGTCGATGGTCACTGGCGAGTCCATGCCGGTGGAGAAGGCGCCCGGCTCAGAGGTCATCGGCGCGACCGTGAACACCGTCGGCACGCTGCGAGTGAGGGCAACGAAGGTCGGCGCCGACACCGCGCTCGCGCAGATCGTCAAGCTCGTGCAGGAGGCGCAGAATTCCAAGGCACCCGGCCAGCGTCTTGCCGACCGGGCCGCGTTCTGGCTCGTCCTGGTCGCCCTGATCGGCGGCACCCTCACCTTCCTGGTTTGGTTCCTGGCCGGGATGGACGTGCCGATGGCGATCCTGTTCGCCATCACCGTCGTGGTCATCACCTGCCCCGACGCTCTCGGACTCGCGACACCGACCGCGATCATGGTCGGCACCGGCCTGGGCGCCAAGCGCGGCGTGCTGTTCAAGAACGCCTCCGGGATCGAGACCGCCGCCCGCATCGACACAGTCGTGCTGGACAAGACTGGCACCCTCACCAAGGGTGAACCGGAGGTCACCGACTACCTCCCGGTCGGCTTGGACGACCTGGAGCTGTTGTCCCTCGCCGCGGCGCTCGAGCGAGAGTCCGAGCACCCGCTGGCGAAAGCGATCGTGACCTATGCCGACGAACGCGGCATCCCTCGGCGGACCGCGACGGCATTCCGCAACGTCACCGGGCAAGGGGCGATCGCGACCGTCGACGGCCAGCAGGTCGTCCTCGGCAACGCCCGGCTGATGGCATCCGAGGGCATCGACACCAGCGCGGTCGACGCGCAGCAGCAGGAACTCGCCAACGGTGGTCGCACCGCGATCATGTTCGCTGTCGACGGGAAGATCGCCGGGGTCATCGCCCTTGCCGATGCCGCCCGTGACACCGCAAGAGCTGCGATCGACGCGCTGCATGAGCAGGGTATCGAGGTGGCGATGCTCACGGGCGACAACAAGCCCACCGCCGAACGGATCGCGTCGCTGCTGGGCATCGACACGGTCATCGCCGACGTGCTCCCCGAGGACAAGTCCGCGAAGATCGCCGAGCTGCAAAAGGCCGGCAAGAAGGTCGCGATGGTCGGCGACGGCGTCAACGACGCGCCCGCCCTCGCCCAGGCGGACCTCGGCATCGCGATCGGCGCCGGCACCGACGTCGCGATCGAGACCGCCGACGTCGTGCTGATGCGCTCCGACCCGCTGGACGTCGCAATCGCGCTGAAGATCGGCAAGGGAACGCTACGGAAGATGCGGCAGAACCTTGGCTGGGCCATCGGATACAACGCCATCGCGCTGCCCATCGCTGCCGGAGTGTTCTACCCGGCCTTCGGGATCATGCTCACCCCAGAGATCGCCGCCATCAGCATGTCCGGCTCCAGCGTCATCGTCGCGGTCAACGCGCTCCTTCTGAAGCGGCTGCGCCTGCCCGCCCCGGCCGATCCGGCAACCGCGAGCACGCCCACCACGGCCTCGGCGTCCGGCGGCGCGTCATGAACCCTCACGGTGCGTCACGATGAGGGCCGATCGGCGATCGCAGGCGCAGAGGACTCATCGTCTTGACACCACCTACGACGCAGTCCTCTTCGACCTGGACGGCGTCGTGACGAACACCGCCGCCATCCATGCCGCCGCGTGGAAGCAGCTGTTCGACGAGGTGCTGCGAGATCCGCGCGTCCACGTCGATGATCCGCAGAACACCTTCGACCCGGTGGCACCGCAGCCACCTGGGCGTTCGGTTCGATCCCGGCCCCCGTGATCCGTCTCGGCGCTGGAGACACGCTGAAAGCGACCGTGCGCAACCAGCTGGACACCGACACCTCCGTGCACTGGCACGGGCTAGCACTGCGCAACGACATGGACGGCGTACCGCCAGTCACCCAGCAGCCCATTCGGCCCGACGAGAGCTTCGACTATGAGTTCATCGCCTCCGACCCTGGAACTTACTGGTTCCACCCTCACGTCGGGGTGCAGCTGGACCGCGGCCCCTACGGAGCACTGATCGTCGAGGATCCTGCCGAGGCCGGAGATTACGACGACGAATGGGTCATCATCCTCGACGACTGGCTCGACGGCGTTACCGCTACTCCCGACGAGGTCCTCGCCGAGTTGAGCCGGGGGATGGGAACGATGACAGGCGATATGTTCATGCGCATGGGCAACACGCTCATGGGCGCCACGTCCGACCTACTCGGCGGCGACGCCGGTGACGTCTACTACCCGACCTACCTCATCAACGGGAAACCGGCTGGGGACCCCGCCCAGTTCACTGCCTCGCCTGGTCAGCGGATTCGGCTTCGGATCATCAACGCCGGTAGCGACACCGCATTCCGCGTCGTAGTCGGCGGACACACGCTCACGATCACTCACACGGATGGGTTTCCCGTCACTCCGACCGAAGTCGACAGCATCCTCATCGGCATGGGAGAGCGCTACGACGCGGTCATCACCTTTGCAGATGGCGTCTTCCCCCTGATCGCGCAAGCCGAAGGCAAGCGCGACCGCGGCTTCGCGCTCGTCCGTACCGGCGACGGCTCGGTGCCTGCAGTCGACGTAAGCGTCCCGGAACTGGACAGCGACCGCGTCGGTACCGCAGACCTACTCAGGGCAGCCGGTGAGGTAACGCTGCCGACAAGGGGGCCCGATCGGCAGATCTCCATCGCGCTCACCGGAAGCATGGCCGCCTACGACTGGGGCGTCGATGGCCGCCGCTTCGACATGAGGGACCCGCTCCGAGGCGCACATGAGATCCGGCAGGGGGAGCGTGTCCGGCTCACAATCGACAACCAGACGACGATGTGGCATCCCTTCCATCTGCACGGTCACACCTACCAGCATCAAGACGGCGGCCCCCGGAAGGACACCTCGATCATCCTGCCGAAACAGACCCTCACCGTCGACTTCGACGCCGACAACCCCGGCCTCTGGGTCGCCCACTGCCACAACATCTACCACGCAGAAACCGGCATGACCACGGTGATCGGCTATCGGGCGTGACTACGGACCCGGTCACGTCAGTGAACAGGTAACGGCGCCGTCGACCGGACGGGCCGTGGGTCAATGCGGTGTGACCGCATCGTCACACGACGCGGCTTGATTGTCGGTCAACCTGGCCGCGCCGCGGCCGCTGACGGCACCGCAGAAGCGGTCGTCCGTCCCGTCCGAAAACCTGTCCGTTTACTGCCCGTAGCCGTCCGTAAACGTCCAGAGATAGACTGAGCCCCAGACGGCAACTGCCGCCTGGGGCTCAGTAAATTGCTGGCCTCGGAAACCGGGAGTGCGGTCCCTAAGACCCCTCGGAATCAGACCCCGAAGTACAGCTCGTACTCGAAGGGGTGCGGCCGCTGGGCGATCGGCTGGATCTCGTTCTCGATCTTGTACTCGATCCACGTCTCGATGAGCTCCTCCGTGAAGACGCCGCCGGCGAGCAGGAACTCGTGGTCGGCGCGGAGCGCCTCGAGCGAGTCGAGCAGCGAGTTCGGAACCTGCGGGATCCCCTTGGCCTCTTCGGCGGGGAGCTCGTAGAGGTCCTTGTCGACCGGCTCGTGCGGCTCGATGCGGTTCTTGATGCCGTCGATGCCGGCCATCAGCTGCGCCGCGAAGGCGAGGTACGGGTTGCCCGAGGCATCCGGAGCACGGAACTCGATGCGCTTGGCCTTGGGGTTCGTGCCCGTGATCGGGATACGGATGGCCGCGGAGCGGTTACCGGCCGAGTACACCAGGTTGACCGGAGCCTCGAAGCCCTTCACCAGGCGGTGGTAGCTGTTGAGCGTCGGGTTGGTGAAGGCGAGGACGGCGGGGGCGTGGGCCAGGATGCCACCGATGTACCAGCGCGCGATGTCGGAGAGCCCGCCGTAGCCGGTCTCGTCGTAGAACAGCGGCTTGCCGTCGTTCCACAGCGACTGGTGGGTGTGCATACCCGAGCCGTTGTCGCCGAAGAGGGGCTTCGGCATGAAGGTGGCGACCTTGCCCCACTCGAGGGCGGTGTTCTTGACGATGTACTTGAACTTCAGGATGTCGTCGGCCGCGTGCACCATGGTGTCGAAACGGTAGTTGATCTCCGCCTGACCACCGGTGCCCACCTCGTGGTGCGCACGCTCGAGGATGAGGCCCGCCTCGATCAGCTTCAGGCTGATGTCGTCACGCAGGTCGGCCTGCTTGTCGACGGGGGAGACGGGGAAGTATCCACCCTTGTAGGGGGTCTTGTTGGCGAGGTTTCCGCCCTCTTCGACACGACCGGTGTTCCAGGCGCCCTCCTCCGAGTCCACCGAGTAGAAGCTCGCGTTCTGCTTCACCTCGTAGCGGACGTCGTCGAAGATGTAGAACTCGGCCTCGGGGGCGAAGTACGCGGTGTCGGCGATGCCCGTGGAGGCGAGGTACTTCTCCGCCTTCTTGGCAACCTGACGCGGGTCCTTCGAGTAGATCTCACCGTTGCGCGGGTTGTAGATGTCGAAGACCATGATGAGCGTCTTCGCCTCGCGGAACGGGTCGAGGTACGCCGTCGTCACGTCGGGGATGAGCTGCATGTCCGACTCGTGGATGTTCGCGAACCCGCGGATCGACGAGCCATCGAACAGCTGTCCGACGGTGAAGAACTCTTCGTCGACGGTCGAGGCGGGAATGTTGAAGTGCTGCTGCACGCCAGGAAGGTCCGTGAAACGGATGTCGAGGAACTTGACGTCCTCGTCCTGGATGAACTTCAGCACCTCGGACGAATCTTTGAACATGAAGACTCCAGAGGTAGAACATTCGGGATCGGCGGGCCTCGCCCGGCCTCCTCGACCCTATCCAGAACCAGTGTCTCGGCGATATCTCGGATGTTTCGGGCGTGTTACGCGGGCCCGATTACGCTGAAGAGGTGACCGCCCCCGCCGACAACGACTACCCGGGCCAGCGGCTCGGCCTTCCCCGCGAGGGTCGCGGCTCCATCGCGCGACCCGGACGACGCATCGCGGCCCTCCTGGTCGACGTCGCGTGCGCCGGCCTGATCGGGTTCGCCTTCTTCTCGTCCCCCGACCCGGTGACCGGCGTGCCGTTCGCCAATCCTGTCGCGACGAACCTCATTTTCTTCCTCGTTCAGATCGTCTTCATTCCGCTGATCGGGGGAAGCCCCGGTCACCGGCTCCTCGGGATGCGGCTGGAACTGGCATCCGGGGGATGGGTGGGGATCTGGCGCCCGATCGTGCGCACGGTGCTGCTGGGGCTCATCATTCCGGCCGTCGTGTGGGATGCCGACCAGCGGGGTCTGCACGACAAAGCCGTCGGCACGGTCCTGGTCCGAAGCTGACAAACGAGACGGCCCCGCAGGAGCGGGGCCGTTCGTCATGATCAGCGCGGACGCGGAGCGCGCATCTTCGTCGGGTCGACGCCCTTCGGGATCGGCAAGGACGACAGCCCCTGCGAGACCGACGACACGCGCTTGATGATGGCGGCCTGCGTCGTGCGATCGACCTTTTTCGGAAGAGCCTTGATCGCGGACGCCAGGTCCTTGATCTGCACCTCGTCATCACCGTGGCCGACGTAGAGCACCGTGACGGGCGCACCGGCGGCCACGCGCTGCACGCGGGCACGCTCTTCGTTGATGAGCCGCGACAGGCGTGTGCGCGAACCCTCGCCGATCAGGACCACACCGCCGCGGCCGATGGCCCGGTAGACGGCCTCCTGCGTGCGCGGGTTGACGCCGATCGGGGTCTCAGAGGCCTGCCAGTTCCGCCCGAGCGACGACGAGAGCACGTGGCCGGTGGCTCCCGGCATCCCGTCGATCTTCCGGTACATCGCGCGTGTGGAGAGACGCGTCATCATGATCATCGCGACCAGGATGCCGGCGAGCAGACCCGTCACACCCCAGAGGATGACGCTCCAGGCGGCGACCGGAGGGATCAGGAACCCGACGACGACGCCCAGGCCGATGCCCGCGAGCACGATGCCGGCCAGGGCGAAGGGGAGCCAGCGGTACTCCTTCTGCGTGAAGGTGTACAGGGTGCGAAGCTGGGAGAAGAATCCCGGACGCTTCTCGGGGGTGGAGGTGCGAGCGGCCATGGGAACGATTCTATCTTCGCCCCTGGCACGCCTCCTCCCCATCGGCGCCGATCGCGAGTCCATCCCCGTCAGCGGCTCGGATCCCCTCGGGCGGTCCCTACAGCGCGCGAGCATCGGGGAATGCACTCGAGCCCCTTCGACACGACGATCGACAGCGTCGCAGGTCACCTGCACCGGCGACGGCGCAGCGGCGTTCCTCTGACGGCCGGCGAAGCGGCCACACTGGCCATCGCGGTCGTACGCGGGTGCGCGGACGCACCGTCGAGAGCAGTCGGAGCGCAGTGGCGGCTCACTGCGGAGGGCCGGCCGGTGCTCTGCGAAGACCCTCGCGGCCCGGACGTGCTCACCGTGACCGCAGCCGTCCTCGACGACCTGGTGTCTCTCGTCGACGCCGACGTCCGGCCCGGCTTCGCGCGCCTCCACGACGGCGTTCTCACCGACCCGCCCCCGGTGTGGGCCCGGCTCGAGCGACGTCTGCTCGCGGTGGTTGATCCACGCCCGCTCGTGCTCGGGCCGCTGACGCCTGTGGTCCCCGAAGCGCCGTCGACACAGCGCGAAGACCCTCTGGACGCCCAGGGCGCGCCGCGCATCGACCGCTTACGGACCCTCGCCCGCCGTCTCAGGCCGCGCGTCGTGCTCACCGGGGTAGGGGTGGCGGCGGTCGTCGCGACCGCCGCGCTGTCGATCGCGCCGCCATCGGCGGCTCCCGATGCGAACGGGGAGACTCTGCCGGCTCGTTCACGTTCGACACCGGCCGCGAGCAGCAGCGAAACGCCGTCGGTGGCGGCGCCGGCGACACATGCATCAGACGGCGCGAAGCCGGACGGCGTCGCCGCGCAGCGGGCAGACGCAGAGTCGACGTCCTCACCGCCAGCGCGAACCCCGTCGCCCGATGACGTAGCGGCGGCCGTCGCCGCGGTTCTGACCGCCGTCGCGACGTGCGACGACGACGCGTGCGCTTCCGCCCTCCGGGAGTCTCCCGCCGAGCCGGACGAGCCCCGGCCCCTGGATCCGGCTACCTCCGACCTCGCGATGATCGACGATCTCGGAGGTCTCGTGGTCGTGCGCCTCACCGCCGGCGACCACGCCCAGTACGTCACACTCGTCCGCGATGAAGACCGATGGCTGGTCCGCTCCGTCAGAGACGTCGCGGACCAGCCATCATGAGCCGGGAGTCGGGTCGGTCAGATCCCGAGGTCTCCCTCGAACTGCGCCGCCTCGAGACGGGCCTTCACGGCACCGAGGAACCGAGCAGCGTCGGCGCCGTCGATGATGCGGTGGTCGTACGACAGCGCGAGATAGACGTAGGAACGGACCGAGATCGCATCCTTGCCGTCGACCGAGACCACACCGGGCTTCTTCACGACCGCGCCCAGGCCGAGGATGGCCGACTGCGGGAGGAAGACGATCGGAGTGTCGAACAGCGCGCCGCGCGATCCCGTGTTGGTCAGCGTGAACGTGCCGCCGGCGAGCTCGTCCGGCTTGAGCTTGTTGTCGCGCGTGCGGGCAGCCAGGTCGGCGATCTCGCGCGCGAGCTGAGCGATGTTCTTCTCGCCGGCGTCCTTGACGACCGGGGTGAGGAGGCCGCGCTCGGTGTCGACGGCGATGGAGACGTTCTCGTGGGCGGGGTAGACGATCTCGTCGCCCTCGACCGTCGAGTTGATGATCGGGTAGGTCTTCAGCGCCTCCACCGCGGCGAGAGCGAAGAAGGGAAGGAACGACAGCTTGTCGCCCGTCTTCTGCTGGAACTCGCCCTTCACGCGGTCGCGCAGCGCCGCCACCTTGGTGACGTCCACCTCGACCACGGTCGTGAGCTGCGCCGTCGCCTGCATCGACGCCACGGCCCGCTCGGCGATGACCTTCCGCAGACGGGACATCTTCTGCGTGGTGCCGCGCAGCGGCGAAACCTCGATCGGAGCGGCCGCGGCAGTGGTCTGCGCCGGGGCAGCCGCGGCAGCGGGGGCAGCCTTGGCCGCCTCGGCCGCCTTGAGCACGTCTTCCTTGCGGATACGACCACCGACACCGCTGCCGGTCACCGTCGAGAGGTCGACACCCTGCTGCTGAGCAAGGCGACGCACGAGCGGCGTGACGTAGGTGACCTCGTCACCACTGGACGCGGGCGCAGCAGCCGGTGCAGCAGGCGCGGCGGGCTTCTCCTCCGGCGCGGCCGGCTTCTCCGCAGCGGGCGCGGGCTGCTCGGCGGGCTTCTCGGCCGCGGGCGCGGGTGCCTCCTGCACCTCGTTCGGCTGCGGCTGCTGCATCGGCTTGTCTTCGATCGCCGGCGCGGGCTGCGCCTCCGCAGGAGCGGCTGCGCCGCTGCCGATGCGGGCGAGGGCCGAACCCACCGCGACGGTCTCGTCCTCCTGAACCAGGATCTCCTGCAGCGTGCCGGCCACCGGGGACGGGATCTCGGTGTCGACCTTGTCGGTGGAGATCTCGAGGAGCGGTTCGTCCACTGCCACATCGTCGCCGACCGCCTTCAGCCAGCGAGTGATCGTGCCCTCGGTGACGCTCTCGCCCAACTCGGGCAGCTTGACCTCGGTGGAGTCGCCGGAGGGGGCGGGGGCCGGGGCTGGCTGCTCGGCGGGAGCCTCCTCCGCAGGCGCTTCTTCTGCGGCCGCGGGCTCAGCGGGCGCCGGGGCGGCCTCCGCGGCGTCCTCTGCGGGCGCCGCCTCGGGGGCGTCGTCGGACGAGGCGGCACCGGAGCCGTCGCCGATCTTGGCCAGGATGGCGCCGACCTCAACGGTCTCGTCCTCCTGGACGAGGATCTCCTCGATCACGCCCGAGACGGGCGAGGGAATCTCGGTGTCGACCTTGTCGGTCGAGATCTCCAAGAGACCTTCGTCCTCCTGGACGGTGTCACCGACCTGCTTGAGCCAGCGGGTGACCGTTCCCTCGGTCACGCTCTCGCCGAGAGCGGGGAGGACGACGGAAGTGCTCATGGATATGTCTCCTTCGTACCGGATGCGGTGTCTAGCTTAGTGACGGCTGGGGGATCAGAGTGCGTGCAGCGGCTTGCCCGCCAGGGCGAGGAAGGCCTCGCCCAGTGCTTCGCTCTGAGTGGGGTGGGCGTGGACGAACGGGGCGATGTCCTCGGGGTGGGCTTCCCATCCGACCGCGAGCTGCGCCTCGGTGATGAGTTCGCCGACCCGGTCGCCCACGAGATGGGCGCCGACGACGGGACCGTCGACACGGCGGACGATCTTGACGATGCCCGCCGTTCCGATGATCTCGCTGCGTCCATTGCCCGCGAGGTTGTATTCGTACGCGCGGACGGCGTCGGCGCCGAAACGTTCCTGCGCCTGGGCCTCGGTCAAGCCGACCGAGGCGACCTCGGGATGCGAGTACGCGACGCGGGGCACGTCGGTGTCGGGCACGGGCACCGGCGACAGGCCTGCGATCTGCTCGGCCACGAAGATGCCCTGCTGGAATCCGCGGTGGGCCAACTGCAGCCCCGGCACGATGTCGCCGACCGCCCACACATGGGGGACCGTCGTGCGCAGAAGCTCGTCGGTCTGAACGAATCCGCGGTCGAGCCGGACGCCGGCCTCCTCGAACCCCATACCCGCAGTGGCGGGACCTCGACCGACCGCAACGAGCACGTAGTCGGCATCCAGGTTCGTGCCATCGTCCAGGACGACGGTGACCGCGGTCTCGGACTGGGCGATCGACGAGAAACGCCGGCCCAGCTGGCAGGAAATGCCACGCTTGCGGAACGCGCGCTCGAGGGCCTTGCTGGACGAGGCATCCTCGGCCGGCAACAGGTGCGGCAGGGCCTCGACGATCGTGACCTCCACGCCGAACGAACGCCAGACGCTGGCGAACTCCACGCCGATCACGCCACCGCCGAGCACGACGACACGCTCGGGCACGACGTCGAGATCCAGTGCGTGCTCGCTGGTGAGGACACGCCCGCCGATCTCGAGTCCGGGGAGCGTACGGCTGTACGAACCGGTCGCGAGGATCACGTCGGATCCGCGATAGACGTCTTGACCCACGCGCACCGCGGGACCGGCCTCCAGAGCGCCCTCACCGGGGACGACGCGGATACCACGTGCGGAGATCAGGCCCTCGAGGCCCTTGAACTTCTTGGCGACGATCCCCTCGCGATACGCCCGAACCCGTGCCGGGTCGATCCCGTCAAACGACGCCTGCACGCCGATATCGCCGGCGCTCCGGGCCGCGTCGGCGACCTCAGCGGCGTGGAGGAGGGCCTTGGTGGGGATGCAACCACGGTGCAGGCACGTGCCGCCGAGCTTGTCCTTCTCGACGAGGACGACGTCCTTCCCCAGCTCGGCGAGGCGCAGCGCAGCGGCGTAGCCACCGCTCCCGCCGCCGAGCACGACGACATCGGCGGTGTATTCGGTCACCGCACGCTCCCGGCCGCGATCAGCTCGATCAGGGATCGCACCGTCGCTCCGGTCACGCCCTTGTCGGTGAAGCCGTACGGCGCTGCCTTGTTCATGCCGACGCCCGCGATGTCGAGATGCACCCAGGGGATGCGAGGGGCGTCGGCGTCATCCGACACCCGTCCGACGAAGTGCCGGAGGAAGAGAGCGGCGAAGAGCGACCCACCCGCGGGATCGCCGATCTTCGCGTTCTGGAGATCGGCGATGGGGGAGTCCAGTTCGTCGACCATATGGTCGGGAAGCGGGAGCTGCCAGGCGAGTTCGGCCACCCGACCCGCCGCGGCGAGATACTCGGCTACCGCCTCGTCCTCACCCATGACACCGGTGTGGCGGTTGCCCAACGCAACCGTGATCGCGCCGGTGAGGGTCGCGACGTCGACGATGAGGTCGGGGTTCTCCCGGCTCGCGGCGACGAGGCCGTCCGCGAGGACGAGTCGTCCCTCCGCGTCGGTGTTGAGCACCTCGACGGTGCTCCCGTCGAGCATGCGCAAGACGTCTCCCGGGCGCGTCGCACGCCCGGAGGGCATGTTGTCCGCGATACACAGCCACGCGCTCACGCGGACCGGCAACGCCATCTCGGCGGCAGCTCGGAGGACGGCGAGCACCGTCGCCGCGCCGCACATGTCGTACTTCATGCCGACCATGGATGCCGCGGGCTTCAACGACAAGCCACCGGTGTCGAAGGTGATGCCCTTGCCGACCAGAGCGACGTGGCGCCCGGCTTCGGTGGGGGAGTATTCGAGGTGGACCAGGCGGGGAGGACGGTCCGATCCCTGGCCGACACCGAGGATTCCTCCGTAGCCGCCCTCCGTGAGGGCGTACTCGTCGAGCACCTCGACCTTCACCGGAAGACCGTCGACGGCCGCCACCGCCGCGTCGGCGAAGTCGGCGGGTCCCAGCCACTCGGCAGGGGCGGTCACGAGGTCCTTTACGAGCGCGACGGCGCCGGCGACGGCCGCGACCGCCTTCTGCTCGGCATCCGTGGGCGCTTCGGCGGTGTGGATCGTCACACGCGAGGCGCGGGGCTTGGGCGTCTCGCTCTTGTAGCCGGCGAAGCGATAGCCGCCGAGCGCGGCGCCCTCTGCCAGCGGCGCCCAGGTCGTGTCGACGAGCGACTGCACCGCGACGTGCTCGAAGCCGGTCAACTGACGCAGTCCCGTCCCGACCGCGTCGCGCAGCGCGGCGGCATCCGGGGCGGGCCCGGCGCCGACGACGGCGACAGGGCGGGTGACGCCGGGAACGTGCACGCGCTGGAACGAACCGGAGGCACCGGAGAAACCCACCGACTCGAGCGAGGCGTTGAGGCCGTCCCAGCCCTGCGGATCGGGCGCGGTCCCGCCGGACTTCGCGACCACGAGGAGGATCGCGTCGGCGTCGGAGTCGAGGACGGAGACATCGGTGTGCGTCACGGAGGGGAAAGGCATAGCTTCCATCCTAGGTTCGCGGGTGTTCGCTAGAAGCGGGACGCTCCGCCGCCGCCGTGTCCGGAGCGGCTCGTAGAGTGGACGTATGCCGTATCCCGCGCCGCTGTACGACCGCGCTCCCGCCGCGCCGCCGGTGCCGTCCGGGCTCCCGCTCGTCATCGCGCTGACCGGGTTCACCGACGCCGGGGGCGCCGTGGCCCGCCTGGTGGAGTACTTCCGCGACGACCTCGAGCCCCACCCCGTCGTCGTCTTCGACAACGACACGCTGCTCGACTACCGCGCGCGGCGACCGCTCATCACGTTCGTCGAGGATCACCTCACCGACTACCGCCCGCCGCGTCTCGAGCTGTCGCTCGCCCACGACTCGCTCGGCCACCCGTTCCTCCTACTGGCGGGATACGAGCCGGACTTCCTCTGGGAGGCCTTCGTGGAGAGCGTCCTCGAACTCAGCGCCGGCCTGCAGGTGTCGTCGGTCACCTGGGTGCACGCGATCCCCATGCCCGTGCCCCACACGCGGCCGATCGGCACGACCGTCAGCGGTACCCGCGCCGACCTCGCCGAGGCCCACTCGGTCTGGCGTCCGCACACCCACGTGCCCTCGACGGTCGGTCACCTCCTCGAATACCGGTTCGCCGAAGCCGGGGCCAAGGTGGCCGGATTCGCTCTGCTCGTCCCTCACTATCTCGGCGACACCGAGTACCCGGCGGCCACTCTCGCCGCACTCGACAGCTTGACCGTCGCGACGGGTCTGGTCTTCTCGGGCGAGGTGCTGCGCGAAGAGAACCGGGAGTTCGTGAGCAAGGTCGCCGAGCAGGTTGAGGGCAGCGACGAGCTCACCCGGATGCTGCAGGGTCTCGAGGAGCGGTACGACGCCTATATGGCGGGCTCCACGCAGGCGACCCCGATCATTCACACGGGCGACCTCCCGAGTGCGGACGAACTGGCCGCCGAGCTCGAACGATTCCTCGCGACCCGTCCCGGCGACGACGACCGCCGCGGACGCATGGGCTGAGCTCCCGCACGCGAGCACGGATACCGCCGCCATCAGAACCGACGCGGGGGAGGCAGAGCGGACTGATCCCCGGGACGTCGAGGAATACGTCGACCGGCGAATCCGTTGCATACGCATAGATGCCCGGTGCGCGTCAAGTCCCGCGCCCCGGATGTGAGACAATGAAGAACCTGACCCGTTGTCGGCCGAACCTGGAGCCCGCTCCACAGGATCGGACTTGACAAGGGTCTTACTAGTGTCCGAGAACGACCGGCGGCCGTGCAACGTACGTTCCCGGTGAAAGGCGAAACGTGGCAGGCACGAACACCAAGACCCGCTCCCGCAGTGAGAAGGACACCGACCTCGACACCGCGGAGGAGACCACGACCGCGTCGAAGAAGACCGCGGCCAAGAAGGCCCCCGCCAAGGGCAAGGCGACGCCGGCCAAGGCGAAGTCGAAGACCAAGGCCGAGGACGACCTCGACGAGGAAGACATCGAGGAAGACCTCGACGAAGAGATCGAGGTCGCGGACGACTCCGACGACGACACCGACGACGACGACACCTCCAAGCCCGCGGCGAAGAAGGCCGACGACGACACCGACGACGACGACGAGACCCCGGCGGCGCCGACCGAGGCGCTGCCCACCGGCGCGATCGTCATCTCCTCGAGCGACGAGGACGACGTCCCCGTCTACTCGACGCAGATCACCGGCGCGACCGCCGATCCGGTCAAGGACTACCTCAAGCAGATCGGTAAAGTCCCGCTGCTGAACGCGGCCGAAGAGGTCGAGCTCGCCATGCGCATCGAGGCGGGTCTGTTCGCCGAAGAGAAGCTGTCGAACATGTCGGCGGCCGAGAAGACGAGCCAGCTCGGTCTCGACCTGCAGTGGGTGGCCCGTGACGGTCAGCGCGCGAAGAGTCACCTGCTCGGCGCCAACCTTCGTCTGGTCGTCTCGCTCGCCAAGCGCTACACCGGGCGTGGCATGCAGTTCCTCGACCTGATTCAGGAGGGCAACCTCGGCCTCATCCGTGCGGTGGAGAAGTTCGACTACACCAAGGGCTTCAAGTTCTCCACGTACGCCACGTGGTGGATCCGCCAGGCGATCACGCGCGCCATGGCCGACCAGGCCCGCACGATCCGCATCCCGGTGCACATGGTCGAGGTCATCAACAAGCTCGCCCGCGTCCAGCGCCAGATGCTGCAGGACCTCGGTCGCGAACCCACGCCCGAAGAGCTCAGCCGCGAACTCGACATGACGCCCGAGAAGGTCATCGAGGTTCAGAAGTACGGCCGCGAGCCCATCTCCCTCCACACGCCGCTCGGCGAGGACGGCGACAGCGAGTTCGGTGACCTGATCGAGGACACCGAGGCGGTCGTTCCGGCCGACGCGGTGGGCTTCACGATGCTGCAGCGTCAGCTGGAGTCGCTTCTCGACTCGCTCAGCGAGCGCGAGGCCGGCGTCATCCGCATGCGCTTCGGTCTCGGCGACGGTCAGCCCAAGACCCTCGACCAGATCGGCGACACCTTCGGCGTGACGCGCGAGCGCATCCGCCAGATCGAGTCGAAGACGATGGCCAAGCTCCGGCACCCCAGCCGGTCGCAGTCGCTCCGGGACTACCTCGAATGAGCGGTCAGGCCAACGCCGGCAAGGCACTCACCGTCTCCGTCGAGGGCACGACCTTCGCGCGCATCCCGATCCGGACGCGCGTGGTCATGCCCGGCGACGACCTCGACGCGTTCATCCTCGAGTACGCGAAGGATGCCGTCCAGCCGGGCGACCTGCTGTTCGTCACCGAGAAGATCGTCGCGATCACGCAGGGCCGTTCGTACAAGCTCGACAGCATCAAGCCGCGCAAGCTCGCGCTGTTCCTGTCGAAGTACGTCACCCGTACGCCCTACGGCATCGGACTCGGTATGCCCGAGACGATGGAGATGGCGCTGCGAGAGTGCGGCACCCCGCGCATCCTCTTCGCCGCGGCCGTTTCGGCCGTGACGAAGGCGTTCGGACGCAAGGGCGACTTCTACCGCATCGCAGGAGACAAGGCCCGCGCGATCGACGGCCCCACCAAGGGAACCATCCCGCCGTACAACCAGGCCGTGGTCCTCGGACCGGAGCGTCCGCGCGAGGTCGCAACGCACCTGAAGGCCCTGCTCGGCATCGACCTCGAGGTCGCCGTCGTCGACATCAACGACTTGGGTGGCAACATCCTCGGCTCCACGATGGACAAGGCCGGTGAGAAGCGCCTCGTCGCGATCCTCAAGGACAACCCGCTCGGTCAGGGACACGAGTCCACGCCGCTCGGCATCGTCCGCGCCGCCTGAAACCACACGCCGAAAAGGCCCGCCCCGATCCCGGGGCGGGCCTTTTCGGCATCCGGACGTCAGAAACCGATAGCGGCGCGGTAGCGCGGCTTGTGACCGGTGCGGATGCCGGTGACGCTGGGCTTGTTCTCGTACACGCCCGCGCCCCAGTTGCCCTCCACGAGGACGGGACCGTCCGGCCCCACGACGATGTCCCAGCCGACGTACTGCACCTGGGGAACCACGCGGGCGACGCGGTCGACGAACTCCTTCACCTCGTCGATCATCGGCAGCTGGAAGTCGCCGATGCGGACGCCGGAGTCGGGGTGCACCTCGTGCACGTGTCCGTGCGAGTCGTAGCCCGCACCGAGGGCGTGGCCGTTCTCGTCGAGCATCGTGTAGAAGCCGCCGAAGGTCATCTGGTCGCTGACGGCGCCACGGCCGAACTTCTGGGCCATCGCCAGGATGTGGGTCTTCTCGCCATCGAAGAACGCCGTGACACGCGTGGTGTTGACCGTGCCCGGGCAGACGGCCGCGAGGTCGTCGTGCTGGCGGATGACCTCTTCGACGAGGATCTCGCCGCGTTCGAGCAGACCGCGGTGGAACTGTGCCCAGTCCTCGACCTCGGCGGCGTGGTACCGGTGCACACCGGTACCGGCCTGGCCCACGGGCTCCTTCGTGACGATGGTGCCGAGCCGCTCGGTGAAGGCGCGCAGCTCGTCGGCATTCGTCTCGTCGACGACCATCCAGTCACGGCGCAGGAACTCGCTGAAGCGACGGTCGAACTCGACCTTGTCCTGGAAGATGTAGCGGTAATCCGGGTGGTCGTACTTCTGCGAGATCTGGTTGGACACGGGGTGCGTCATGTAGGTCGCGCGCTCGGCGGGGCTGAGGATCGCGAAGTCGTAGTCGATGTAGTCCTGGAAGCCGACGTTCTTCACACCCGCCTGGTACAGCATGTCGGCCACGACGAGCGGGAGGGACTTTCCGTGCTGCGCCGAGGCCTCCCTCGCTCGCTCGATCACCGACCCGACGTCGATGCGGCGGGCGCGCCCGGCGAGATAGCGCAGGCGGGGCACGAGGGAGAAACCTTGCTGAGGCATTGACGCTCCGAGGTCGGCGACGGGGGACCCGGATAGTCTAGATGCCGTGACCTCCGCGCCTCCCGCCCGTGCCGACGCCGGGCGGGGAGTGGCTCCTGTGGCCCGATTGTCCGAGCAGAACCTACGCGCGAATGCCGCGCTCACACCGGCCGGCCCCGCCGACGACGTCCTCGCCGTCGACGCCTGGGGGCACGGCGCGGACTGGGTGGCATCCGTCCTGGCATCCCTCGATGTGGACGCCGATGAGCTCCAGGCGGCGACCCTGTTCGGCCTGCCGGGCGGTGACCTGCGCGCGCGTCCGGTGCTCTCGCTGCACGGGCGCGTGCTGGGGACGAAGCCGCTTCTCACCGGCGAGGGCGTCTCCTACGGCTACACCCACCGCGCCAGCCGCGACACCTCGGTGGCACTGGTGACGGGCGGCTACGCACAGGGCGTGGTGCGCTCGCTCGGGAACATCGCCGACGTGACGATCTCGGGCCGCCGCCACCGGATCGTCGGCCGCGTCGCGATGGACGTCTGCGTCGTCGACATCGAGGACGCCCGTCCCCTGCGCGGCTCCGACGTGGTGTTCTTCGGCGACCCCGATGCGGGCCACCCCTCGCTGGGGGAGTGGACGGATGCCACGGGATGGAGCGCCGGAGAGATCGTCGCCGTCGTCGGCGGCCGGGCCGTGCGGACGGTAGTCGCGTGAGCGTCGAGTACCGCGTCGACCTCGACGCCTTCGCCCGTAACCTCACGCGGGTGCGCGAGGCCGTCGCGCCCGCGCAGCACATGCTCGTCGTCAAGGACGACGCGTACGCGCACGGCATCGACGAGATCGTGCGCCGCGCGACCGCCGAGGGCGTCAGCTGGTTCGGCGCGTTCGACGTCGAGACCGGCCGCGCGGTCCGTGCCGTCGCCGGCCCCGACGCGCGCATCTTCGTCTGGCTCCTCGGCGGCGCCGACGATCTCGCCGCGGGCGTGGCCTCCGGTCTCGACCTGGGCATCGGCGACGAGGCGCTCCTGGACGATCTCGCGGCCCTTCCCACTCCCGCCGCCCCCGCACGGGTGCACCTCAAGATCGACACGGGTTTGCACCGCAACGGCATCCGTCCCGAGCGGTGGGGCGCTGCCCTGGAGCGGTTATCGGATCTCGTGGCCGCGGGCACCGCGCGCTTCGAAGGGCTCTGGTCGCACATCGCGGAGGCCTCGGACGCCGACGACGACGACGCGCGAGAGATCTTCCTCGCTGCGCGCGACGCGGCCGTCGAGGCGGGTCTCACGCCCCGCTTGTCGCACCTCGCCGCCAGTGCCGCCGGGTTCGCCCGCGCGTCGTTCCGCGAAGATCTCGTGCGTGTCGGGGCGTTCTCGTACGGCATTCGCCCCGCCGGCGGGCCGGGCGAGCCCGAGCTCGGGATCGAGCCGATCTCCGCCCTCACTGCGACGGTGACCTCCGTCGGCGCCGACGCGGTGCGGGTGGATGTCGGACACCTGCACGGGTTGCCCTCGGCGCTGCAGGGTCGCTTCTCGGTCGCGACTCCCGGGGGCCCGCGCCGCGTCCTGGCCATCGAGCCGACGTGGTCGATCGTCGAGGGGTGGACGGATGCCGAGCCGGGTGACGAGGTGACCGTGTTCGGACGTGAGGGCGTGGCATCCGCGACAGACCTGGCCGAACTCATCGACACGATCGGCGAGGAGATCGCGCTCCGCGTCTCGTCGTGCGTGCCCCGCCGTTATACGCCGAACGGGCCCCGTTCCGCTCGGTGAGAGCGGCCCGGAGCCCGTTCGGACGAAGTCGGGTCAGTCGGCGGCGTGCAGACGAGCGGTCTCGTCGTGCCACGACGTCGCGATGCTGCGGAGCTTCTCCTCGTACTTGCGCCCGTGGTGGGCGCAGAACAGGAGTTCGCTGCCGTTGACCTCGGCGGCGATGTAGGCCTGCGCTCCGCAAGAGTCACAGCGATCCGCCGCCGTCAGGCGGTGGTCGAGGACGACGGACGCGTCGGGTGCAGTCGTAGTGGTCATCTCGGGTGCCCTCCTCGGTGGTCGTTGGGCGAGTCTGTCAATAGAACCACGGGGATGTTTCCCCTATGCCGCGTGTGCGTGACATTTCGCTGTGCGCGTACGCCGACCCCGCGGCGCCGTGTGTCTGCAAGGCGATGTCGGAGCCCGCGATTACGCTGGGAGATCGTGACATCCGAGTATTCCGCCCATCATCTCCAGGTCCTCGAGGGACTCGAAGCGGTGCGCAAGCGCCCGGGCATGTACATCGGCTCCACCGACTCCCGCGGGCTCATGCACTGCCTGTGGGAGATCATCGACAACTCCGTCGACGAGGCCCTCGCCGGCCACGGCTCGCGCATCGACATCGTGCTGCACGCCGACGGCAGCGTCGAAGTGCGCGATCGCGCCCGCGGCATCCCGGTCGATGTCGAGCCCCGGACGGGGCTCACCGGAGTCGAGGTCGTCTTCACCAAGCTCCACGCCGGAGGCAAGTTCGGCGGCGGCTCGTACGCGGCCTCGGGCGGTCTGCACGGTGTCGGCGCGTCGGTGGTCAACGCCCTCTCCGAGCGCCTCGATGTCGAGGTGGATCGCGGCGGCAAGACCTACGCGATGTCCTTCCACCGGGGCGAGCCCGGCGTCTTCGCCGGCCCGGGCCCCGACTCGGCGTTCACGCCTTTCGAACGCAGCAGCGAACTGCGCATCGCCGGCAAGGCCCCGCGCGGCGTCACCGGCACCCGCATCCGATACTGGGCCGACCGTCAGATCTTCACCAAGGACGCCTCCTTCGGTTTCGATGAGCTCGTCCAGCGCGCGCGACAGACCGCGTTCCTCGTTCCCGGTTTGGAGATCGTGATCGCCGACGAGCGCGGAGACGAACCCGTCGAGACCAGCTACCGGTTCGACGGCGGCATCTCCGAATTCGCCGACTTCCTCGCCCCCGACGCCGCCATCACCGACACATGGCGCCTCACCGGCACGGGCACCTTCACCGAGACGGTTCCCGTGCTGCAGCCCGGTGGCTCGATGGTGCCCACCGAGGTCCACCGCGAGTGCGAGGTCGACATCGCGGTCCGCTGGGGAACCGGTTATGACACCACGACGCGGTCGTTCGTGAACATCATCGCCACGCCCAAGGGCGGCACACATCAGCAGGGCTTCGAGCAGGGGCTCATGAAGATCCTGCGCGGGCAGGTCGAGCAGAACGCCCGCAAGCTCAAGGTCGGCAATGACAAGATCGAGAAGGACGACATCCTCGCCGGTCTCACCTCCGTGTTGACGGTCCGCCTCCCCGAGCCCCAGTTCGAGGGACAGACCAAGGAGATCCTCGGCACTCCCGCGGTGCGTCAGATCGTGTCCCAGGTCGTCGCCAAGGAACTGACCGAGCGCTTCGCATCCGCCAAGCGCGACGACAAGGCCCAGACGGCCCTGCTGCTCGAGAAGGTCGTCTCCGAGATGAAGGCGCGCATCTCGGCGCGCACCCACAAAGAGACGCAGCGTCGCAAGAACGCGCTGGAGTCCTCGTCGCTGCCGTCGAAGCTCGTCGATTGCCGTTCCAACGACGTCGCCGACTCCGAGCTGTTCATCGTCGAGGGAAACTCGGCGCTGGGCACGGCGCGCGACGCACGCAACAGCGCCTATCAGGCGCTGCTGCCCATCCGCGGCAAGATCCTCAACACGCAGAAGGCGTCGATCAGCGACATGCTGTCCAACGCCGAATGCGCCTCGATCATCCAGGTCATCGGCGCCGGGTCCGGGCGCTCGTTCGACCTCGACGCCGCCCGCTACGGCAAGATCATCCTGATGAGCGACGCCGATGTCGACGGCGCACACATCCGCACCCTGCTGCTGACGCTGTTCTTCCGCTACATGCGGCCTCTCGTCGAGGCGGGCCGCGTGTTCGCGGCTGTCCCGCCGCTGCATCGGGTGATCGTCATGAATCCGGGCTCCAAGCCGAACGAGACGATCTACACCTACAGCGAGCAGGAACTGCACGGCCTGCTCGCCAAGCTCAAGAAGGCCAACAAGCGCTGGCAGGAGCCGATCCAGCGCTACAAGGGTCTGGGCGAGATGGATGCCGACCAGCTCGCGACCACGACGATGGATCGCGCCGGCCGCACCCTCCGCCGCGTGCAGGTGCGTGATATCGAGGAAGCAGCGAAGGTGTTCGACCTGCTCATGGGCAGCGACGTCGCGCCGCGCCGCGAGTTCATCGTCGATTCCAGCGACCGGCTGGCTCGCGAGCGCATCGACGTCTGACGGTCGCGCGCCGGCAGCCGGACGTTCCTCGGACCCCGCATCCGTCCGCGCTCGCTTCGTGAGGTCACAGGCCGGCGCGCGAACAGTCCCGCGGACTCCACAGCAGACACGCCGCACACAATCCCGACCCACCGGCGTGTCGCCACCGACCTCCGCACGACGGCGCGGCGCCCGGGGCCACCCCAGGGACGTCACAGCGTCAGCGAATGACGGTTCCGATCGCGCCGATCACGGCGTCGAGAGGCTGCCCGGATGCGTCGCGCTTGGCTCCCGATTCGGGCAGCGGCCGCACCGATCCGTCGGTGCCGACAGCGCGCGGGTCGGACCCGACCCACGCGAGGGTCAGTGCGTCTTCGCCGCGGAGCAGACGCTGGGCTCGGACCCCGCCGGTCGCGCGGCCCTTTGCGGGGAACTCCGTGAAGGCCGAGACCTTGGCGCTGCCGGCATCCGTCCCCGCCAGCGCCGCCGTCGACCCCGCCACCGTCACGACGACCGCGTCGAACGCGGAGCCGCCCACGACGGCGAAGGCGATGACGTGCGCGCCGTCGGACAACCGGATGCCGGCCATGCCGCCGGCCGAACGCCCCTGCGGCCGCACGGACGAGGCGTCGAACCTCAGCAGTTGGGCGTCACTGGCGACGAACACCAGCTCGGCGGCATCCGAGGCGGGAGCCGCCCCGACCACCCGATCGCCGTCGCGGAGGGAGATGATCTCGATCTCGGGCTTCATGCCGAGCTCGGACGCGGCCACGCGCTTCACGATGCCCTGAGCCGTGCCGAGAGCGATGGGCGCGCCGTCGGTCAAGGGCACGAGGGCGACGACCTGCTCGCCCTTGCCCAGAGCGAGATACTGCTCGACCTTCGTGCCCGCGGCGAGCTGCACGGCGTTGCCGGGGACGGAGGGCAGGTCGACGGGCGAGAACCGGACAAGCCGTCCCGACGATGTGACCGCGCCGATGTCGCCGCGCGTGGTCGTGTCCACCGACGAACGGATGGCGTCGTGCTTGGCGCGCCGCGTCGGCGGCACGACGCCACCGCCGGGGGCATCCGCGGTGAGTTCGGCGCGCACCATCCGGCCGGTCGCCGAGAGGAACACGCGGCAGGGCGCGTCGGCGATCTGCAGATCGGCGGCCGCCGCGGCCTTGGCCGACCGGGGTTGCACCGGTCCGCCGTTGAGCAGCATCGTGCGCCGCGGGGTGCCGTACGCCTCGGCGGCGGCCTCGAGCTCGCTCGCGACCTGACCGCGCAGGAGCGCCTCGCTGCCCAACAGCTCGACGAGCTGGTCGATCTCGGCCTGAAGCTGGTCGCGCTCGGCCTCGAGCTCGATGCGGGAGAACTTCGTCAGACGCCGCAGACGCAGTTCGAGGATGTACTCGGCCTGCGGGTGCGTCAGGTCGAACACCTCCTGGAGACGCGTCCGCGCCTGCTCGCCGTCGTCGGACGAGCGGATCACCTGGATGACCTCGTCGATGTCGAGGATCGCGATGAGCAGGCCCTCCACGAGGTGCAGGCGCTCACGCTTGCGGGCCAACCGGTATTCGCTGCGTCGTGTCACGACGCGGATGCGGTGGTCGAGGTACACCCTCAGCATGTCGCGAAGGCCGAGCGTCTGCGGCTGCCCGTCGACGAGGGCCACGTTGTTGATGCCGAAGGAGTCCTCGAGCGGCGTCAACCGGTACAGGTGCTCCAGCACCGCCTTCGGGTCGAACCCCGTCTTGATACCGATGACCAGGCGCAGACCGTGCTGGCGGTCGCTGAGGTCGGTGACGTCGGCGATGCCCGTGAGCTTCTTCGACTGCACGGCATCCTTGATCTTCTCGATCACCCGTTCCGGGCCGACGAGGTACGGAAGCTCGGTGATCACGATGCCGGTACGCCGCGGCCCGAGCGACTCGATCGACGCCTTCGCCCGGGTGCGGAACGAGCCGCGCCCGTTCGTATAGGCGTCCTTGATCCCGTCGAGGCCGACGATGATGCCGCCGGAGGGCAGGTCGGGGCCCGGGACGAACTCCATGAGCTCTTCGACCGTGGCATCCGGGTGCTGCAGGAGGTGCGTTGCCGCGCCGACGACCTCGATGAGGTTGTGCGGCGCCATGTTGGTGGCCATGCCCACCGCGATACCGGTCGCGCCGTTGACGAGCAGGTTGGGGAACGCGGCCGGCAGCACATCGGGCTGCTGGAACTGGCCGTCGTAGTTGGGCACGAAATCCACGACGTCTTCGTCGAGGTTCTCGGTGAGCGCGAGCGCGGGGGGTGCGAGCCGCGCCTCGGTGTAACGCGGGGCCGCGGGGCCGTCGTCGAGGGACCCGAAGTTGCCGTGCCCGTCGATCAGCGGCACGCGCAGCGAGAAGTGCTGCGCCAGGCGCACGAGGGCGTCGTAGATCGGGGCGTCGCCGTGAGGGTGCAGCTTTCCCATCACCTCACCGACGACGCGGGCGCTCTTGACGTGCCCGCGATCGGGACGCAACCCCATCTCGGCCATCTGGTAGAGGATGCGCCGCTGGACGGGCTTCAATCCGTCGCGGGCGTCGGGCAGCGCGCGCGAGTAGATCACCGAGTACGCGTACTCGAGGAACGACCCCTGCATCTCCGCCGAGACATCGACGTCTTCGATGCGCTCGGGGGCGGGGGAAGCGGCGGAGGAACGGGAATCGGGCATAGGTGCGGCCTCGGGTCGGGCGGGCGTCGATCTCGACGGGGGCGGAAAGTCGTGTGGAAGACTGGCCCCGATGTCTCTCAGCCTACCGGCGGCCTCGCCGCGAGCCCGGAGCCTCACCGGTGTGGTGTCCGAGGCGGTCGCTGCCCTCGACGGGCGCTCCGAGTGGTTCGCGCCGGCCCGCAGTGCCGTGGTGTTCGTCATCGACGGGCTGGGCGCGCACAACCTGGCCGAGCGTCGTGGCCACGCGCGGTTCCTCGCTTCCGTCGGTTCGCGCCGCGACGTGGCCCGCACCGTGTTCCCGTCGACGACCGCCGCCGCGCTCACGAGCCTGCTCACCGGAACCGACCCCGGTGTCCACGGGATCGTGGGCTACCGCACGCGCATCCCCGGCACGAACACGGCGGCGAACCAGCTGCACGGATGGGAGACCGACGGGCTCGACCCGCGCACGTGGCAGCGCAGCCGCCCTCTGTTCGAGATCGAGTCCGAGCGCGGGCGTCCGTGCTTCGTCGTGTCCCGCCCCGACTACACCGGCACCGGCTTCACCGCCGCGACGCTGCGAGGAGCCGAGTTCGTGTCGGCCGGAGACGTGCGCGAGCGCGCGGCGATCGCCGCCGAGCTCGCGTCTCGGCATCCGGGAGCCCTCGTCTACCTCTATGCCCCCGACCTCGACAGCGCCGGTCATCGCGACGGGTGGCAGTCCGATCGCTGGACCGACGCCTTGGAACGCGCCGACGCGGCCGCGCGCGACCTCGCCGGTGCGATCGAGCCCACCACGGGCGTGCTCGTCACCGCCGACCACGGCATGGTCGACGTTCCCGCGCACAAGCATGTGCTGCTCACCGACGCCGATGCGCTCGTCGACGGCGTCGAGATCGTCGGCGGCGAGCCGCGCATGCTGCACCTATACACGGAGCCCGGCGCGGAGGATGCCGTGGCCTCCCGGTGGCGCGAACGCGAGCAGTCGCGGGCCTGGGTCCTCACGCGCGACGAGGCGATCGGGGCCGGACTCTTCGGTACGGTCGCCCCCGAGGTGCGCGACCGCATCGGTGACATCGTCGTCGCCGCGCGCGGCCGTTACGCCTACTACGACGACCGCGAGACCGACAAGCGTCCGCAGCGCATGGTGGGCCAGCACGGCTCGCTCACCGACGAGGAGCGGACGGTTCCGCTCCTGCGTCTCGGCGCCTTCGGCTGAGAAACCCCGCCTCAGCTTTCGTCGGTGCGGGCACCGAACACGATCTCGTCCCACGACGGCATCGAGGGACGCCCCTTCGCGCGACGACCGGATTCGGTGGATGCCGGGGGGGCGGGGCTCCGCTCGGGTTCGGCCTCGGCCTCGGGTTCCTCGCCCCGGTAGCCGGGCTCGAGGGCGTCGAACAGCGCCACCGGGGCGCTGGGGGTGCGCGGCTCGGGCTCGCGCGCTTCGACGGGGCCGGGCAGCGGCTCACGCTGTCCGCGACGGCGACGCAGGGCCTCGAGAAGGTCGGCCGTCTCGGACGAGGTCACCGGCGCGTCGGGAGCGCGCTTGATCGCCGCGGCCTGCACGGCGGACGCGACGGGACCGGTGGCCTCCACGCCGGGCTCGTCCTCGATGTCGAGGCGACGCGGGCCGAAGGCACCGCTGTCGAAACGGGAGTCGTCCTTGGGCAGCGGGGTGTCCAGCGCCCGCAACCGGGGGATGAGCCCTTCCGGCAGCGAACCCTGTCGGGACAACTGGATCGCGTCGGCGTTCTGTGGTGACAGGCTGCTGCGCCGCGGGTCGAAGCCCCAGCGGGCATCGTGATCGATCCCGTTCGCCGTGAACTCGAGCTTCACCATCCAGCCCGAGGAGTCCTTCCAGCTCGTCCAGCGCTCCGACGAGGCGCCGGCCTCGGCGAGCTTGGCCCGGACCGCGGCGCCGAAAGTGATGGGGGCGTCCTGCTCGAGGGCACCGCCCAGCAGCACCGGAACGGCGAGGGCCTGGGCGACGACGTGCTCGCGTTCGGCCAGCACGGGGCCCTCGAAGCGCTCGATGTCCTCCAGGCGGGCGTTCAGAAGGGTCGCGACCTCGCGCGCCGAGAGTCCCGCGCGGATGTGCGCCTGGATCTCGCGCGGGCTCGGACGGGGAGCGCGCTCGTCGTCGTGCTCGCGCCCACGGCGCGCACGGCGCGCTTCCGCGCGCAGCACCTCGTCGAGCGGCAGGGCGAAACGTTCACCCGTCTCGGTCGCGACGACGAGGACGTCATCCTCGGTTCCGATGACTTTGAGCTGTTCCATGCGAAACACCCCTCCGATCTGCGGTCGACGCCCATGCTGACACGCGCCCGGGGCTGGAGCCGGGAATAACGCGGGCGCGCCGCGAGTTTGACGCCTCGCAACCCGCACAAACCCCGTCGAGCGCATTTGCTTATCGGGGTCGGGTCATGCAAACTATGGCCGCCCGTTCGGGCGATGCACCACGAAAAACCGGAAGTAGAGACCTTCACGCATGGCCACCGATTACGACGCACCGCGCAAGACCGAGGACGACAGCGAGTCGATCGAGGCCCTCAAAGAGCGCGTGCCCGACAAGACGTCGGGGTCGATCGACAACGAGGATGCCGACAACCCCTCGGGCTTCGAGCTGCCCGGCGCCGACCTCTCGGACATCGAGCTGGACGTCGTCGTGCTCCCCCCTCAGGAAGACGAGTTCACCTGCATGAACTGCTTCCTGGTGAAGCACCGTTCCCAGATCGCCGAGGAGAGCGGCTCCGGCTTCATCTGCCTGGAGTGCGCAGCCTGACCTGAGCGCGCTGGATCGCCGCGACCAGGCGATCCGGCGTCCGGGTGGACAACACCCACATCGGAGTCGGGTCCTCGGGATCGGTCACGGGCACCGTGACGATCCCGTCGATCCCGCCCCGGATGACATGCCAGGCCCGCCGGTCGAGACCACTCCCGCGGGCCGTGCGCGCCTGCTCCGCCACCACGCCGGCGGGCACGCCCAGCAGCGCGACCGGGATGTGCGCCCGTCCGGCGCGGAGTTCACCGTCGCGCACCTCGATGACGGGGGAGAGCGCGACCAGCGCCGCGACGATCGCGACGGCCACGACGAGTCCGACGACCAGGGCCAGAGTGGTGTCGATGGGCGAGAAGACGAGGGCCGCCATCGGACCGCACACCGCTGCGGCGACGAGCGCCCACAGCGACGGGCTGAGGCGTTCGCGGTACTCGGTTCCGGTGCGGATGCCGCACCCCCTCTTCTGCATTACCCTCGTGGGGTGACCGAAACGGTGGACGTCCTCATTGTCGCATCCGAGCCCCCGGTCTTCGCCCACCCCGGCGACGCCGGTGCCGACCTGGTCGCCGCGGAGGCCGTGCGTCTCGAGCCCGGTCGCCGCGCCCTCGTCTCCACGGGAGTGCGCATCGCGCTGCCCGAGGGGTACGCCGCGTTCGTGGTGCCGCGCAGCGGCCTGGCCGCCAAGCACGGGATCACGATCGTCAATTCACCCGGCACGATCGACGCCGGCTATCGCGGCGAGATCAAGGTGGCGCTGTTGAACACCGACCTCGACGAGCCCTACGAGATCGCGGTCGGAGACCGCATCGCGCAGCTGATCGTCATGCCCGTCCCGCCCGTTCGCTTCCTCCCCGTCGACGAGCTCCCCGCCAGCGTGCGAGGAGAGGGCGGCTTCGGATCCAGCGGCTACCAGACCTCTTCAGGGAGCACCCGATGACCGACGACTCCGAGCAGCAGATCGACGCGGCCGCGCCGGCCAAGAGCGGTCCCGCGGACCGCGAGACCGCCGGGCCCTTCGATGAGGCCGAGGCGAATGCGGTCCGGCCCTACATCGACCTGGGGGGCATCAAGATCCTTCCGCGAGAGGGGCTGAACCTGCGCCTCGAGGTCGAGGAGCAGACCAAGCGGATCGTCGCGGTCGGTCTGGACTATGCCGACTCCACCCTGCAGGTGCAGCCCTTCGCCGCGCCGCGTTCGAGCGGGCTGTGGGCGGAGACGCGCGACCAGATCCGTCAGCAGGTCAAACAGCAGGGCGGCCGCGTGGAGGAGCGCGAGGGGCCCCTCGGTCCCGAACTGCTGGCGGAGGTCCCCGTTGTCGCGGGGGCCGACGGCGCGGCGAAACGCCTCGCCCGATTCGTCGGTGTCGACGGACCCCGTTGGTTCCTGCGCGGCGTCATCGGGGGTGCCGCGACCTCCGACGTCGAGGCCGCGGCCGCGGTCGAGGACCTGTTCCGCTCGATCGTGGTCGTCCGCGGCGGTTCGCCCATGCCGCCGCGTGATCTGATCCCCCTCCGGATGCCGACCGCCCCCGGCACGGCATGAGCGGCGCTTCGCGCGCCGGCGAGCCCGCCGGCCCGGGCGACCCCGCTCGTCCGGTCGACCCCGCGCACCCCGTCGACGCGGGGCGCGTCCCTCTCGAGCCCCCGTCCGCAGTCGACAGCGTGTCGGCCGCGCTCGGTGGGGCTGCGCGCCGCGCAGGACTGGACCCGTCGAAGCACTCCTCGACCGGCGCTGCAGTGTGGTCGGCGATGGGCGGATGGCGCGGCATCCTGGAATCCGTCCTGCCCTCGCTCGCCTTCGTCGTGCTCTTCACCGTCACGGCGGACCCCGAGACGCGCCAGGGGAACCTGCCTCTCAGCCTCGGCGTGTCGGTGGGCCTCGCGCTCGTATTCACGATCGCCCGCCTGCTGGCGAAGTCGCCGCCCAGCGCCGCGATCGGCGGGCTGCTCGCCACGGTCGCCGCCGCCCTCCTCGCGCTGTTCACGGGCCGCGGCCAGGACAACTTCGTCTTCGGCTTCTTCACCAACGGCGCGTACGGAACGGCTTTCCTGGTGTCGGTGCTCGTGGGCTGGCCTCTGGTGGGACTCGTTGCGGGCTATCTCCTGGGCGAGGGGACGTCCTGGCGCGCCGACAAGAAGAAGCGCCGGGTCTATTCGTTGCTGTCGCTCGGCTGGGCCGCGCTGTTCGCCGCGCGCCTGATCGTGCAGCTCCCGCTGTACTTCGCCGGCGACGTCACGGCGCTGGGCACGCTGAAGATCATCATGGGGCTGCCGCTGTTCGCGCCCATGCTCGCGGTGACGTGGCTCGCCGTGCGCGCTCTCTCCCCCCGCCGCGAGGCCTGATATATTTATCTTGACATCAAGATAAATCTCCCTCCTCCGCGGTTAGGTCGGCCTTCCTGGCATCCTCCGCATCGCGTGGGGAAGATGGGAGAGGAGCGGGCCGACGCCTGCGCATTCGCCGACGAAGGAGACGATCGTGTCCACGGTTGACAGCTTCGGTGCCAAGAGCACCCTGACGGTCGGCAGCACCGACTACGAGATCTTCCGCATCGACACCGTCGCCGGATACGAGAAGCTCCCGTTCAGCCTCAAGGTGCTGCTCGAGAACCTCCTCCGTACCGAAGACGGCGCCAACGTCACCGCGGAGCAGATCCGCGCGCTCGGCTCCTGGAACCCGGATGCGGAGCCCGACACCGAGATCCAGTTCACGCCCGCCCGCGTCGTGATGCAGGACTTCACCGGCGTGCCGTGCATCGTCGACCTCGCCACGATGCGCGAGGCCGTGACGGCTCTGGGTGGCGACCCCAACAAGATCAACCCTCTCTCGCCCGCCGAGATGGTCATCGACCACTCCGTCATCGCCGACCTCTTCGGCAGCGAGAACGCCCTCGAGCGCAACGTCGAGATCGAGTACGAGCGCAACGGTGAGCGCTACCAGTTCCTGCGCTGGGGCCAGACCGCTTTCGATGACTTCAAGGTCGTCCCGCCGGGCACCGGCATCGTCCACCAGGTCAACATCGAGCACCTCGCGAAGGTCGTCTACGACCGCAGCGTCGACGGGGTCCTGCGCGCCTACCCCGACACGTGCGTCGGCACCGACTCCCACACCACGATGGTCAACGGCCTAGGCGTGCTGGGCTGGGGCGTCGGCGGTATCGAGGCCGAGGCCGCCATGCTCGGCCAGCCCGTGTCGATGCTGATCCCGCGCGTCGTCGGCTTCAAGCTCAGCGGCGAGATCCCCGCGGGCGTCACCGCCACCGACGTCGTCCTCACGATCACCGACATGCTGCGCAAGCACGGCGTCGTGGGCAAGTTCGTGGAGTTCTACGGCGAGGGTGTGGCATCCGTGCCGCTGGCCAACCGCGCCACCATCGGAAACATGAGCCCGGAGTTCGGCTCCACCGCCGCGATGTTCCCCATCGACGACGTCACGCTCGAGTACCTGCGCCTCACCGGTCGCGACGAGCAGACGGTCGCCCTCGTCGAGGCCTACGCCAAGGAGCAGAAGCTCTGGCACGACCCGGCGCGTGAACTGGTCTTCAGCGAGTACATGGAGCTCGACCTCTCGACGGTGGTCCCCTCGATCGCCGGCCCCAAGCGTCCCCAGGACCGCATTCTGCTGTCCGAGGCCAAGTCGCAGTTCGAGAAGGACATCCTCAACTACGCAGCCGCCTCGACGTCGGATTCGATCGTCGACCTCGAGTCCGACCAGTCCTTCCCGGCGTCCGACCCCGGCCCCGTGCCGGGCGAGGAGCACTCGCACAGCGGTGACGTGCTGATCTCGTCGGGTCACCCCGCGAACGCGTCCAAGCCTGTCAAGGTCACCACTCCCGAGGGCCAGTCCTACCTGCTCGACAACGGCGCGGTCACCCTGGCCGCGATCACCTCGTGCACCAACACCTCGAACCCGTCGGTCATGATCGCGGCGGGTCTGCTCGCCAAGAACGCCGTCGACAAGGGCCTCAAGCGCAAGCCGTGGGTCAAGACGACGCTCGGCCCCGGCTCGAAGGTCGTCACCGACTACTACGAGAAGTCGGGCCTCGACAAGGCGCTCGAGGGCCTGGACTTCTACACCGTCGGCTACGGCTGCACGATCTGCATCGGAAACTCCGGCCCCCTCATCGAGGAGGTCTCCGAGGCGATCAACGAGAACGACCTCGCCGTGACGGCTGTCCTCTCGGGAAACCGCAACTTCGAGGGCCGCATCAGCCCCGACGTGAAGATGAACTACCTCGCCTCGCCGCCGCTCGTCGTCGCCTATGCCCTGGCCGGCTCGATGAACTTCGACTTCGAGACCGACCCGCTCGGCAAGGACCAGAACGGCGACGACGTCTTCCTCAAGGACATCTGGCCGGCGCCCGACCAGGTGCAGTCGATCATCGACGCGTCGATCTCGCGCGAGCAGTTCATCCAGCAGTACGCCACGGTCTTCGAGGGCGACGAGCGCTGGAAGAACCTTCCCACCCCGACCGGTCCGGTCTTCGAGTGGGATGCCGACTCCACCTACGTGCGCAAGGCCCCTTACTTCGAGGGCATGACGATGGAGCCCGCTCCGGTCCGCGACATCACCGGTGCGCGCGTCATGGCGACGCTCGGCGACTCGGTCACGACCGACCACATCAGCCCCGCGGGCAACATCAAGGCGGGCACCCCCGCCGCGCAGTACCTCACCGAGCACGGCGTCGCGCAGAAGGACTTCAACTCCTACGGCTCGCGCCGCGGCAACCACGAGGTCATGATCCGCGGCACGTTCGCCAACATCCGCCTCAAGAACGAGATGGTCGCCGCCGTCAACGACGGTCAGATCGTCGAGGGCGGGTACACCCGCGACTTCACGCAGCCGGGCGGCCCGCAGTCCTACATCTACGACGCGAGCATGAATTACCAGGCTCAGGGCACCCCGCTCGTGGTGTTCGGCGGCAAGGAGTACGGCTCGGGCTCGTCGCGCGACTGGGCGGCCAAGGGCACCAACCTCCTCGGCGTCAAGGCGGTCATCACCGAGAGCTTCGAGCGCATCCACCGCTCGAACCTCATCGGTATGGGCGTGGTCCCGCTGCAGTTCCCCGCCGGGGAGAGCTGGAAGTCCTTGGGCCTCGACGGCACCGAGATCGTCTCGATCGAGGGTCTCGAGCAGCTCAACGAGGGCGTGACGCCGAAGACCGTCAAGGTCACCGCCGAGCCGAGCGAGTTCTCGCCCGAGGGCAAGCAGACCGTGACGTTCGACGCCGTGGTCCGCATCGACACCCCCGGTGAGGCCGACTACTACCGCAACGGCGGCATCCTGCAGTACGTGCTGCGTTCGCTCGTCTGACACGTCACCGCGTCCGTGCCCCGGGGGTTTCGACCCCCGGGGCACGTCGCATTCTCGGACACCATCGATGGCTCGCTGGCAAGCCTTTGCCGGGCCCGATCCGGGTGCCGAGACTAGAATCGACAGACGCGCAGGCTTCTGCGCGAACCGCACGAGAGGAGTCACATGGCTCTCCTACCCGGCATCCACGGTCCCCGTGACCTCGACGGTCTCACCCCCGATCAGCTGCGGCAGCTCGCCGCCGAGATCCGTTCCTTCCTGGTCGAGAACGTCGCCCGTACGGGCGGCCACCTCGGACCCAACCTGGGCGTCGTCGAGCTGACGATCGCCCTGCACCGCGTCTTCGACTCCCCGGCCGATCCGATCATCTTCGACACCGGGCACCAGTCGTACGTGCACAAGATCCTCACCGGACGTCAGGACTTCGCCAAGCTGCGTTCGCGCGGCGGTCTCGCCGGTTACCCGCAGCGCTCCGAGAGCGAGCACGACATCGTCGAGTCCTCGCACGCGTCCAGCTCGCTCAGCTGGGCCGACGGCGTCTCACGCGCGTTCTCGCGCACGGGTCGTACCGACCGCCACGTCGTAGCGGTGGTCGGCGACGGAGCGCTCACCGGCGGCATGACGTGGGAGGCGCTGAACAACATCAGCGACGACAACGACCGCAACCTCGTCATCGTCGTCAATGACAACGGCCGTTCGTACGCCCCGACCATCGGCGGCATGGCCCGGTACCTGAACCGGGTCCGCACGAACGAGGCCTACCGACACCTGCACCGCAGCTCCGACACCCTGTTCCGGCGCCTCGGGCCTGCGGCCCGCGCCGTGTATCGCGGTGTCCGGGGCGGCACCCACGGGTTCCTGTCGCGCTTCACCAACAACGAGGCGCTCTACAGCAACCTCGACATCAAGTACCTCGGGCCCATCGACGGGCACGATTTCGAGTCCCTCATCGAGACGCTCGAGTTGGCCAAGTCCTATGGCGCACCCGTCATCGTGCACGCCATCACCGACAAGGGCAGCGGGTACGCGCCCGCTCTCAGCGACACCGCCGACCAGTTCCACGCCGTCGGCAAGATCGACCCGATCACGGGTGAAGCCCTCGGCTCGGGCAGCGATCCGCAGTGGACCGACGTCTTCGCCGAGGAGCTGACCGCCGTCGGCGCCGAGCGCGATGACGTCATCGCGATGACCGCGGCGATGCTGCGACCGACCGGTCTCCAATCTTTCGCCGAGCGTTTCCCCGGACGCGTGTACGACGTCGGCATCGCCGAGCAGCACGCCGTGGCCTCCGCCGCGGGCCTGGCCTTCGGCGGGCTCCACCCCGTCGTCGCGATCTACGCGACCTTCATGAACCGCGCATTCGACCAGGTCATGATGGACGTCGCCCTGCACAAGGCCGGCGTGACCTTCGTGCTCGACCGAGCCGGGGTCACGGGCCCCGACGGCCCGAGTCACCACGGCATCTGGGACCTCGCGATGCTGCAGTTGGTGCCCGGCATCCGGATCGCCGCACCGCGCGACGCGACACGACTGCGCGAGGAGTTCCGCGAGGCCGTCTCCGTCGACGACGCCCCGACCGTGGTCCGCTACCCGAAGGGCGGCGTTCCCGCCGACCTCGAGGCGATCGAACGGCTGCCCGACGGCGTCGACGTCTTGGCGCGCGGTTCGTCGGACGACGTGCTGCTCGTCGGAATCGGTCCCATGGCGCACCTCGCGATGGACGTCGCCGAGCGCCTGCGCGCGCAGGGCATCGGCGCCACGGTCGTCGACCCCCGCTGGGCGATCCCCGTCCAGCCGTCGATCATCGACCTCGCGCGCGAGCACCGGCTGGTGATCACGATCGAGGACGGTATCCGCGTCGGCGGCGTCGGAACCCGCGTGCGTCAGGTGCTGCGCGAGGCCGGCGTCGACACCGCCGTCGACGAACTCGGCATCCCGGACGAATTCATCGATCACGCCTCGCGCGAGCAGATCCTCGAGGATGCCGGGCTCACGGCTTCCAAGATCGCTCACGACGTCGTGGCTCAGGTGCTCGGGACGCGCGTGCCCATGGCTCGGCAGACCGAGCCGGTGTGGCTGCCCGAGGCGCGAGTGCGCGACGACGCCGAGCGCTGAGCGCGAGGTGTCCCCGGAACAGGGGATGCTCGGAGAACAGGCCGGAACGCAGCGTTCCGGCCTGTTCTCATCGCACCAGCCTGTTTCCGTCGCAGCACCCGGGACACGACAGCGGCGCCGCCCCCTCGGGGACGGCGCCGCTGTCGTGTCCCGGTGTTCAGCCGCCGATACCGCGGATCGGCGGGTGGTGGAACGTGTCACCGAACGCGCGCTGCGAGGCACCCTCCCGGTCGAGGTAGGGCGATGCGCCGCCGTCGATGAACGGCCAGCCGGCACCGAGGATCAGGCACAGGTCGATGTCCTGGACCTCGGGGACCACGCCCTCGTCCAGCATGATCTTGATCTCCTGCGCGAGGCCGTCCTGCACGCGGGCGAGGATCGTCTCGGGCGGGACGGGCGTCTTGCCGGTGACGAGCACCTTCTGCGCGGCCTTGGTCCAGCCGGTGACACGACCGCCCTTGTCCTTCTCGACGACCTCGGGCAGCGCCGCGAGCTCGTGGAAGTTCTCCGACGCGAAGAAGCGCTCCGGGAACGCGTGGGCCATCGTGTCCTGCACGTGGGCGGCGACCTTCCAGCCGACGAGGTCGATGAGTTGGAACGGCCCCATGGGCAGACCGAGAGGCGCGAACGCCTTCTCGACGACCGTGATCGGCGTGCCCTCGTACACTGCCCGGGCCGCCTCGCCCATGACCTTCGCGAGCAAGCGGTTCACGACGAACCCGGGCGCGTCGGCCGTGAGCACCGCGTTCTTGCCGAGCCCCTTCGCCACGACGAATGCCGTCGACAGCGCTGCGTCGGAGGTGGCTCCGGTCTTGACGACCTCGATGAGCGGCATGACCGCGACGGGGTTGAAGAAGTGGAAGCCGACGAGCCGCTCGGGGTGCTCGAGCGCCGAGCCGATCTCGGCGACCGACAGCGACGAGGTGTTCGTGGCGAGGATCGCGTCCTCGGAGACGATCTTCTCGATCGCGGCGAACACCTCCTGCTTGACGCCCACCTCCTCGAACACGGCCTCGATCACGAAGTCGCAGTCCGCGAACTCCCCGCGATCGGTGGTGCCGTGCACGAGTGATCGCAGCTGATTGGCGGTGTCGGCGTCGAGGCGTCCCTTCGCCTCCAGCTTGCCGATCTCCTCGCGGATGGATGCCACGCCCCTGTCGACGCGTCCCTGGTCGAGGTCGGTGATGACCACCGGGACCCGCAGCTTGCGGACGAACAGCAGGGCGAACTGCGAGGCCATGAGACCCGCGCCGATCACGCCGACCTTCGTGACCTTCTTCGCCAGCGCCTTGTCGGGGGCTCCGACGGGCCGCTTCGCGCGCTTCTGCACGAGGTCGAACGCGTACATGGATGCCGCGAACTGGTCGCCCGTGATGAGATCGGCCAGCGCCTCATCCTCGCGGGCGAAGCCTTCGGCCTTCGTGCCGCCCTTGGCCTTCTCGAGCAGGTCGAGCGCGACGTAGGGGGAGCGGGGGACCGTGCCGATCTTGCTCTCGAGCATTCCTCGCGCCACCTTGATCGCGATGGGCCACTTGGTGAGGCGCTCGATCTTCCCGGGCTCGTTCTTGCGCTCGACCTTGACGCGGCCGGTGAGCACGCCGTCGGCCCAGCGGAGCGAATCCTCCAGGTAGGACGCCGCCGGGAAGATGGCATCCATGATCCCGAGGTCGAAGGCCTGCTGGGGCTTGAGCATCCGGTTCTGCTTCAGCGGGTTGGACACCACGACCTCGAGCGCGTTCTCGATGCCGATGAGGTTCGGCAGCAGGTAGGCGCCGCCCCAACCCGGAATGATGCCCAGGAACACCTCGGGAAGCGCGATCGCCGCGGCGGACGCATCGACCGTGCGGTACGTCGAGTTCAGGGCGATCTCCAGGCCGCCGCCGAGGGCGAGGCCGTTGACGAACGCGAACGACGGGACGCCGAGGTCGGAGAGCGAACCGAGCACCTGATGGCCGCGCTGGGCGATGAGGCGCGCGATCTCCTTCGACGGGAGCTTCGCCACGTCGGACAGATCAGCGCCGGCGGCGAGGATGTACTGCTTGCCGGTGATGCCGACGGCGTGGATCTCGCCGGCCGCCGCACGCTGCTTCAGGGTCTGAAGGGTGCCCCCCAGCTCGGCAAGGGTCGCCGGTCCCAGCGTGTTGGGCCGGGTGTGGTCGCGTCCGTTGTCGAGAGTGATCAGCGCCAGCACGTTGCCCGAGGGCAGCCGTACGTCGCGGACGGGGGAGCGGGTGACCACCTCGTCGGCGGTGAGCGCGTCCAGAGGCGAGAAGTCGATGGCGGAGTAGTCGGTCACTTGCGCTTCTTCTTTCCGTCGAAGAACGGGTTCTCCCAGATCACCGAGCCGCCCTGGCCGAGACCCACGCACATGGCCGTGAGGCCGTAGCGCACGTCGGGGCGCTCGGCGAAGTGCGCCGCGAGCTGGATCATGAGCCGGACACCGGATGCCGCGAGCGGGTGGCCGAGGGCGATCGCACCGCCCCACGGGTTGACGCGGGGGTCGTCGTCGGCGATGCCGAAGTGGTCCAGGAGCGAGATGACCTGGATCGCGAAGGCCTCGTTGAGCTCGAACAGACCGATGTCGTCGATCGTGAGACCGGCCTTCTTCAGGGCCTTCTCGGTCGAGGGGATCGGGCCGATACCCATGATCTCGGGCTGCACACCGGCGAAGGCAAACGAGACCATCCGCATCTTGGGTGTGAGACCGAACTCCTTCACCGCGTCCGCACCGGCCAGGAGGCTGATGGTCGCACCGTCCGTGAGCGGCGACGACGTCCCCGCGGTCACGCGGCCGTGCGGACGGAACGGGGTCTTGAGGGATGCCAGGCCCTCGAGGGTCGTCTCGGGGCGACGCCCCTCGTCCTCGGTGGCCAGGCCCCAGGCACCCTCGGCATCCTTCACGGCCACGGGGACGAGATCGCGCTGGAACTTCCCCGCCTCGTACGCGGCCTGGGCCTTGTGCTGGCTAGCCATGCCGAAACGGTCCGCGCGCTCCTTGGTCAGGTGCGGGAACCGGTCGTGGATGCGCTCTGCCGTCACGCCCATGTTGAGCGCGCCGGGGTCGACGAGCTTCTCGGCCACGAAACGCGGGTTGGGGTCGGCGTTGGCACCGATGGGGTGATGCCCCATGTGCTCGACGCCGCCCGCGAGGGCGAGGTCGTACATTCCGACGCCGATCGAGGCGCCCATGGTGGTGACGCTCGTCATCGCACCCGCGCACATGCGCTCGATCGCGAGCCCCGGCACGGTCATCGGCAGTCCCGCGAGGATCGCCGCCGTGCGCCCGAGGGTGAGTCCCTGGTCACCGGTCTGTGACGTCGCGGCGATCGCCACGTCGTCGATCCGGTCCTTCGGCACGTCGCCGTTGCGCTCCATCAGCCCGATGATCGCCTTGACCACCAGGTCGTCCGCGCGGGTGTTCCAGTACATGCCTTTCTCGCCGGCGCGCCCGAAGGGGGTACGCATACCGTCGACGAAGAAGACGTCCGACATCTCGGCCACTCTGCCTCCATTGTTTGGGATGCAGCCAGCCTAGGAAACGCGCGGCGACCCGAGGAATCGGTTGTCCGAACCTACGAATCCGCCTCCGACACGTCCGGATCGGCGTTGCTGGAAGCTACAAAGCTATCGGCGATCACCTGTGCGGTCTGCTCAATCTGCCACGACCGCGCACCGAGCTCAGCGAGGGCGGCGGAGATGCCCTCGACCGTCACGTCGGATGGGGGAGCCCATGCCACCCGACGCAGTGTCTCGGGGGTGAGCAGGTTCTCGGTCGGCATCCGGAGCTCTTCCGCCCGCGCCTCCACGGCCGGCCGCGCCGCCTTCAGCCGACGGTCCGCGTCGGGATTCCGGTCGATCCAGGCACGCGGCGGCGGGAGGGTGTCGCTGGGCACGCGGTCCGGAGGCAGATCAGTCGCCTCGCGCCCCGCGACGATCGCATTCCACCAGCGGTCCAGCTGCGTACGGCTGGCGCGCCCGTTGAACTCCTTGACGCCGGCGAGAGCCTGCTTGCTCGAGGGGTCGGCGAGCACCGCGGCCACGAGAGCGCGGTCGGGGACGAGACGCCCGGGCGCCACATCCTGCTCGCGTGCGTAATCCTCGCGCGCCTGCCACAGCGAGCGGGCGACGGCGAGCGCCCGGCGACCGCGGACCGTGTGCAGCCCGCTCAGCCGGCGCCACGGGTCGTCGCGCGGCGGCTTGGGCAGACGCTCGAGCACGGCCTGGAACTCCTGACGCGCGAACTCGGTCTTCTCCTGCTCCTCGAGCTCGGCGGCGAGCTTGTCCCGGACGTCCACGAGGTGTTCGACATCGAGCGCGGCATACTCCAGCCACGAGGCCGGCAGCGGCCTCGTCGACCAGTCCGCCGCGGAGTGGGCCTTGGCGAGGGTGATGCCGAGGGTCTGCTCGACCACCGCACCCAGACCGACGCGCTCGTGCCCGAGGAGTCGTGAGCCGAGCTCGGTGTCGAAGATCTCGCGCGGCTCGAGCCCCCTCTCGCGCAGGGAGGGAAGATCCTGACTCGCCGCGTGCAACACCCACTCGGCGTCGCCGATCGCGTTCTGCAGCGGCGCGAAGTCCTCGATCGTCGACGGGTCGAAGAGGAACACCCCCGCGCCGCGTCGGAAGACCTGGATGAGGTACGCACGTTGCGAATACCGGAATCCCGAGGCGCGTTCGACGTCGACGGCGACGGGGCCGACCCCGGATGCCAGCGACTGCGAAGCCACAGCCAGGCCCGGCGCATCAGCGATGACGGTGTACTCAACCACGCGGGGGCCTCCGGGCTCCGAGGACGGCAACGCCCTCGGACCCCGGCGGGAGTCCGGCGAGCATGCAGACGAGTTCGGCCCACGCCTCCAGGTGCGGGCGAAACGGACCGCGCGGTGACCACGACGCGCGGAGTTCGATCTGTGACCCCTCGCCCTGCGCGGCGAGAGCGCCGAACCCGGTCGACAGCGTCTTGGTCGCCGTTCCCGACTCCGAGTGGCGTTCGGCCCCGCGCGAGTCGAGCGCGTCGATGAGCCAGGACCAGGCGACGTCGGCCAGGAGCGGGTCGATGCCGATCTCGGGCTCGAGGGGCGCCTGCGCGAAGCAGACGACACGCCAGGCACCGCCCCACGGTTCCGGTTCCTCCGGGTCGTGCAGCAGGATGAACCGCCCGGTGCCGAACGGCGAATCCGTCGCGTGCGCGTCGGGCCGGACGTCGCCGGCCAGCGCGAGCGACTGCGGCGCCAGCCCCGACGGAGACGGGATCTCGCGCACCACGAAGTCGTCGCGGAACGTGGTCGCGCGCAACTCGTCGGCCGCCCGGGCGAAGGGGGTCGCCGCCTCGGGTGAGCGGGGGTCAGTCACGGCCACAGACTAGAGTGAGGCCTCGATGAACGCTCCCAGGCGCGCCGCGAGGCGCCGTGCCCCGCACCCCGCGGCGGCACCGCTGCGAGTCGCGATCGCCGCGCTGAGCGCAGCGCTCGGTCTCAGCGCGACCGCCCTCGGTGCGGTTTCCCTGCGCATGGCTCGCACGGTCGTGACCCCCGCCGGGCGCGTGCCCGACGTCCAGCTGGTGGCGCTGGACCCGGCAGCCCAGACGGTGACGCTGCAGCGGACCCCGGACACGGCGCTGCCCGGACGCTACGGCCTGTTCACCACCGGCACCGCGGACTACCTGCGGCTCGGGTCCGTCGTCAAGGAGGACGAGGCGACCGTCACCCGCAAGCTCCTCACCCACGTCCCGCCCGACGCGCACCTGGCCCCGGCTGCGGCGTTCAGCGGCTGGTACTACGACAAGCCCGACGACCTGCAGTTGCCCTACCGCAACGCCCTGATCGGCACGCCTGTCGGCCCCTGCCCCGCGTGGGAGTTCCCCGCGGCCGTCGACAGCGACGTCTGGGTCATCCAGGTGCACGGTCGCGGCACGACCCGCTCCGAGACGCTGCGCGCCGTCCCCGTCTTCCACGACCTCGGCATCACGAGCCTCCTCGTGTCGTACCGCAACGACGGAGACGCACCCCGTAGCCGCACCGGCACCTACGGACTCGGCGCCACGGAGTGGCGAGATGTGGATGCCGCGATCGGATACGCCCGACGGCAGGGTGCGCGACGCATCCTGCTCATGGGCTGGTCGATGGGGGGCGCCATCTGCCTGCAGACGGAATTCTCCTCGCCTCACCGCGACGTCATCGCCGGTCTCATCCTCGAATCGCCCGTCGCCGACTGGCGCACCGTCCTGCGCTACCAGGGACGCCTCCTGCGTCTGCCCGCGCCGGTCCTGGCGTTGGCGCAGCAGATCCTGCGATCCGACTGGGGCGCGATGCTCACCCGGAGCGGCTCCGGCATCCCGCTGGACCGACTCGACGCCGTCGCCCGGGCCGCCGAACTGCGGCACCCCGTGCTCGTCCTCCACAGCGACGACGACGGCTTCGTGCCGAGCGACGCTTCACACGCCCTCGCCGAGGCGCGCCCCGACCTCGTCACGATGGAGACCTTCGACGTCGCCCGCCACACGAAGCTGTGGAACTACGACGAGGCGCGCTGGAGACGCACCATTCAGGACTGGGTGCGCGCTCGGGGGCTCGCCACCGAGGAGTGAGGCGTCAGAGGCCGCTCTTGGCGCGCACCTGACGCTTCGCGCGCATGAGCATGCCCGTCATCCCGGCGATGCGCAGCGGGCTCACGGCGCGGGTGAGGCCGATGCTCTGCGGGAAGTCGTCGGGCACCGCCAGCACCTCTGCGGCCGAGAGGCCCGTGAGGCCCTGGGCCAGGATGCTGGCGAACCCGCGCGTCGTCGGAGCCTCGGCGGGCGCGGTCGCATGCATCGCCACGCGTCCGGCCTCGTCGACGTCGACCACGATGTACACCGGCGACTGGCACTCGGTCACCCGCTCGCACATCTCGGGGTGATCGGCGTACTCCGCAGGCACCTCGGGCAGCTCCTGCGAGAACTCCAGGAGCAGCTGCAGACGATCGGGCTCGTCGAGCTCGAGGAACTCGTCGCGGATCTCGGCGAGGCGGGCGGGGAGGGTGTTCTCGGACATCTCCGTCATCCTCCCACGCCCACGACAGGCGGGCTCAGCGCCCGGGAACCTCGCCGGGCTCGGCGCCCGAGACGATCGGCACGCGCACGGCGCTGCCCCACTCGGTCCACGAGCCGTCGTAGTTGCGCACGTCGTCGAAGCCGAGCAGATGCTTGAGCACGAACCACGTGTGGCTCGAGCGCTCGCCGATGCGGCAGTACGCCACGATCTTGTCGCCGTCCTTCAGGCCCGCGCCGTCGCGATAGATGGCATCCAGTTCCTCGCGCGACTTGAAGCCGCCGTCCTCGGCCACGGCCTTGGCCCACGGAACGCTCTGGGCGCTCGGGATGTGACCGGCGCGCAGTGCGCCCTCGTCGGGATACGCGGGTGCGGAGGTGCGCTCGCCCGAGTACTCCTCGGGGGAGCGGACGTCGATGAGCGGGTTGCCGAGATGGGCCAGGACGTCGTCCTTGTAGGCGCGGATGAGCGCGTCGTCCCGCTCGACCACGGGGTAGTCGGTCGCGTCACGCTCGGTGCGGTCGGTGGTCAGCGGGCGTCCCTCGGCGATCCACTTGTCGCGACCGCCGTCGAGCAGCCGCACGTCCTCGTGGCCGAACAGCGAGAACACCCACAGGGCGTAGGCGGCCCACCAGTTGTTCTTGTCGCCGTAGATGACGACGGTGTCGTCGCGGGCGATGCCCTTGCGGCTGAGCAGGGCCGCGAACCCCTCGCCGTCGACGTAGTCGCGCACGACCGGGTCGTTCAGCTCGGTGTGCCAGTCGACCTTGACGGCGCCGGGGATGTGCCCGGTCTCGTACAGCAGCACGTCCTCATCGGACTCGACGACCACCAGTCCCGGCTGACCGAGGCGTTCCTGCAGCCAATCACCGGTGACGAGGCGGCCGGGCTCGGCGTACGCGGCGAACTTGGGGGAGGTGGTGTCGAACTCGACGGTCACGATGACTCCTCGGTCGGGGTGGGGAAGCGGGCGGCGTAGGGTGGACACCGCTCCTTCGACCCTAGGACCGCCGCGTCGAAGCGGGCACCCCCTCGTAAGACTGCGACACAGGACGGCTATGACCTCTACGCCCGCGACGACCGGCGTCGTCCACCTCATCGATCGTGAGCCGGCCGTCTCGGGGGCCGAGATGGTGAGCGCCCTCGTGCCGCCGCCGCAGTTCGATGGAGCGACCTTCGAGTCCTATCGGGCGGATGCCGCCTACCCCTCGCAGCAGGAGGCGAAGGAGCTGCTGCAGGCTTTCGCGGCCGGACAGAGTGCGCCGGCGAAGAGGGGCGGGTTCTTCCGTCGAGCCGAGAAGACTCCGCCGATCAAGCCCGGCGTCTATCTCGACGGCGGCTTCGGGGTCGGCAAGACGCACCTTCTCGCGTCGATCTACCACGCGATGCCCGCCCGCCGTAAGTACTTCGGGTCGTTCATCGAATACACCGCACTGGTCGGCGTCCTCGGGTACGCCAAGGCCGTCGAGCTCTTCCGCGGCTCCGATCTGCTGTGCATCGATGAGTTCGAGCTCGACGACCCCGGCGACACGATGGTGATGACCCGGCTCCTGGGCGAGCTGGTGGCATCCGGTACCCGCCTGGCGGCGACGTCGAACACACCCCCCAACGCCCTCGGTGAGGGACGCTTCGCCGCACAGGACTTCCTGCGCGAGATCCAGTCGATGGCCGACAGCTTCCGAACGATCCGCATCGACGGCACCGACTTCCGCCAGCGCGCGATCGACGGCGAGGCCCGGGTCCTCGCGGACGCCGAGTACGCCGACGCGATCCGGGATGCCGCCGCGCGCGGTGTCGCCACCGATGACGCGTTCACCGATGTGGTCTCGCACCTCGCCCGTGTGCACCCGTCGCGGTTCATCCGCCTCATCGACGGCGTGGAAACGATCGGACTGCGCGATGTGCAGGTGCTCCACGACCAGTCGGCCGCGCTGCGCCTGGTCGCTTTCGTGGACCGCGCCTACGACGCCCAGATCCCGATCCGGGCCACCGGCGTGCCGCTGAACACCGTCTTCAGCGAGGAGATGCTCGCCGGCGGATACCGCAAGAAGTATCTGCGCGCCGTGTCACGCCTGGTCGCGCTGACGCACTCCTGAGCGGTCATTTCATCGATGCTTCGCGGCGACGCGAAACGCGATGTTTACACGCGCTCCGTCGCTGTAACGCACTCGAAACACGAGTCGAACGCCGATGGAAACCGGGGCTGGGAACACTGAGGGGACCCGACGCTACACCTGCGTCCCTGCAGAGAGGTTCTCTTCGAGATGGATCAAGGCAACACCGCATTCATCCTGATAGCAGCGGCACTCGTGCTGCTCATGACGCCAGGACTCGCGTTCTTCTACGGCGGACTCGTCAAGGCCAAGAGCGTCATCAGCATGATGATGATGAGCTTCGGCGCCATGGGACTCATCGGAGTCCTGTGGGTGCTGTACGGCTACGCGATCGCCTTCCCCGCCACGGAGGAGGGCACCACGCAGTTCCCGTGGGCCATCGACTTCAACGAGTTCGGCCTCGCAAGCGTTCTCGAGACGCCTGAGGGCGCGGCCTACCCGCCCCTGGCCTTCGTCGCCTTCCAGGCCACGTTCGCCATCATCACCGTCGCGCTGGTCTCCGGCGCCATCGCCGACCGCGCCAAGTTCGGCTCGTGGATGGTCTTCGCCTTCCTCTGGTCGACGATCGTGTACTTCCCGGTCGCCAGCTGGGTCTTCAACTTCGGCCTCGCCGAGGACGCCTCCTTCTCGTACGGCGGCTGGATCACGCACGGCATGCAGGACGTCTTCGGCGTCGGCGCGATCGACTTCGCCGGTGGTACGGCTGTCCACATCAACGCCGGTGCGGCGGCTCTCGCCCTCGCTCTGGTGCTCGGCAAGCGCGTCGGCTTCCAGAAGGGCGCGCACGTCCCCCACAACCCGCCGTTCGTCCTCCTCGGCGCGGGACTGCTGTGGTTCGGCTGGTTCGGCTTCAACGCCGGTTCGGAGCTCGCCGCCGACGGCACCGCCGCTCTCGCGTTCGTCAACACCATCGCCGCTCCCGCCGCGGCTCTGCTGGCCTGGCTGATCGTCGAGAAGTTCAAGGACGGAAAGCCCACCTCCGTCGGCGCCGCCTCGGGTGCCGTCGCGGGTCTGGTCGCCATCACTCCGGCCTGCGCGTCGCTCACGCCGTTCTGGGCCATCGTCCTCGGTCTGGTGGCCGGCGCCGTCTGCGCCCTGGCGATCGAGCTGAAGTTCAAGCTCGGTTTCGACGACTCGCTCGACGTCGTCGGCATCCACCTCGTCGGCGGTCTGATCGGAACCCTGTACCTCGGCATCTTCGCCAATGGCACGGGCCTGATCTACAGCGGCTCGTTCACGCAGCTGCTCGTCCAGGCGATCGCGGCTTTCGCGGTCCTGATCTACTCCTTCGTGCTGGCCTACGTCATCGGCTTCGCGATCGAGAAGACGATGGGCTTCCGCGTGAAGAACGAGGACGAGATCGCCGGTATCGACACCGTCGTGCACGGCGAGGAGGGCTACGTCCTCTCCGACAGCCGCGCCTGACACGCACATCCCCGAACGGGGCGTCACGGATTCGTCCGTGGCGCCCCGTTCTTCGTGCGCCCGGAGGAGGCCGGGAGCATGTCTAGGGTGTGAGGATGGGAACCGCCTCGCGCCTCTTCTCCGCCCTCCTGGGGCCCTTCCGACCCGCGACCCCGTCCCGGCCCCGTCGGAACGTCTCACCGCCCTCGCAGCCCGGCCAGAGGCTGGGTGAGACCACGACCGTCGAGGTCGACCCGCCACGTCATCTGACGTTGGCATATGCGCCCGAGCGCGACGGGGCGCCCGACGGCGGCGAGATCGTGTGGACGTGGGTGCCGTACGAGGAGCGCGACGGACGCGGCAAGGACCGTCCGGTGCTCATCATCGGGCGGGCGGATGCCACCCGCTCGTACGCCGTCCGCCTCACCAGCAAGCCGCACGCCGGGGACCGCGACTACCTGGCGCTCGGCGCGGGGGAGTGGGATCCACAGGGTCGACCGTCGTGGGTCGACATCGAGCAGATCTACCTCGTGCAAGAGTCCGGCATGCGGCGCGAGGCCGCGGCCCTGGACCGACGCCGCTTCGACGCCGTCGCGGCGGCTCTGGCTCAGCGGTACGGCTGGGGCCGGGACTGACGCCGAGCCGCCCCGCGGGCGACTCGTCGCAGCACGGTGGTCCCGATGCTCGGCGCGCTGCTCAGGAGGCGACCGGGAACAACCGGAGCAACAGCGTGTCGGATGCCTGCGCGAGAGCCGTGGCCTGCCACGCGATGATCAGAACGGCGATGAGGCCGAACCACAGAGTGTCCGACAGCGGACTCCGGCTCGCGATCCGATGCACGACGAGCCCCACCGCGGTGGTCATCGCGACCACCGACGCCGCAACCTGCGCGAACGCCATGCGCACGTAGTCGTGCGCATCGGGAGACGTCCAGCTGTTGAACACCAGGCTGATCGCCATCGGGATGAGCAGGACGCCGGCGACGAGGATGATCGCCGACGAGAATCCCCGGAGGCGAGTTCCGGGTGGGCGGCGCGCATCGGTCTGCTCCATCCCCGGAGACTAGCGGGAGAGCGAAGGCGCGAGAAGATCCCTCATCGTCCACGAACGACGAAGCCCCCGGCGGACCGGGGGCTGTGCAGTGGGCGATGCCGGACTCGAACCGACGACCTCTTCCGTGTGAAGGAAGCGCGCTACCAACTGCGCCAATCGCCCATCGTCCCGAACGGGACTCGACTACTTTACCCGATGCGACGGGGCTGTTCCGACCACCGGAGAAGACACGCGCGGGGCGCGTCGGGTTTTGCGCGGACGCGGGAATCGGGTAATGTCTTACGAGTGCTCGGGGCAAGCCCCGGGAACGAAATGCGGATGTAGCGCAGTTGGTAGCGCATCACCTTGCCAAGGTGAGGGTCGCGAGTTCGAGTCTCGTCATCCGCTCGAGTGTGAAGATCGCCGTCAGGTTCCCGACGGAGGATCACGACACGTGGGTCGAACCACACACGGTGGCGTGGCCGAGCGGCTAGGCACCGGCCTGCAAAGCCGTTTACACGGGTTCGAATCCCGTCGCCACCTCGCCTAAAACTGAACAGCCTTCTTAGGCGCGATTGGCGCAGCGGTAGCGCGCTTCCCTGACACGGAAGAGGTCACTGGTTCGATCCCAGTATCGCGCACCACCACCTGAAGCCCCCGGACTGCCGGGGGCTTCGTCTTTCCGGGGGGAGCCCCGCACGATTGCCGTGCAGGCCCTAGCCCCCGTCTTCCGTGCTCCGCTGGCGTGCGCGCCGGGGTGACGGACGCCGCGGATCGGGCGCGTCCACGAGGTCGACGGCATCCGGGGGGTCCTCGGGGCGCTCGTGGGGCGCGTTCGGCGACACGGCGGCGGGTGAGACCGCGAGACGCGAGGCCTCGGACGTGTCCGAACCCGCGCGTCTCAGGTACCAGCTCAGGGGAAGCTCCCGAGTCCCGAACCAGCCGCGCCGGGAACGGACGATCGTGAAGCCCTGTTCGTGGAGCTTGACCGCCTGCTCGTGCGTCAGGGCGGTCGGGGTGATGCGCACCCAGCCCGTATGGAAGTCATAGGCGTGGGTCGCGATGTGGCGGCGAGACATGCGAACCTCCTCCATCGAGGGTCGCATGACCCGTCGAAAGGCCCGATGCACGTCGTGTTCCATTCGTGTGAACAATGCTCGACGCGCGTCGGGGAAGCTCCACGAGGTCCGTGCTCCGACGATGCAAGCCCCGCCGACCGCCCACACCCGAGCAGTAGCGTGAGGCCATGACCGTTCCCGACACCCTCTGGCGTGAGATCGCGACGTCGCCGTTCGTCTCGCTCGGAACCTACCGCCGAAACGGCGATGCGGTGGCGACGCCGGTCTGGGTCGCACGCGACGGCGATGAACTCGTCGTCACCACCGAGCGCAACACCGGCAAGGTCAAGCGGTTGCGCCGCGATGAGCGTGTCGCCCTGCGTCCCTGTTCGCGCATGGGAGCGGTGGAACCGGATGCCATCACCGTCCACGCCCGGGCCCGGATCGCCGGCCCCAGCACCGAAGACCCCCGCGCCGAGTCGGCTCTTCGCCGTAAGTACGGCTGGCAGTTCCGCGCGATCCTCGGCTTGGAGGCCCTCGTCCGGCGGGTGCAGCGTCGGCCCGGTGACCGTGTCATCCTGCGGATCTCCCGGTCGCACTGATCCCCGACGGAACGGGCTAGCCGCAAACCGCATCGACCACAACGGGTTTGCACTCGTGCTCGGGTCACGAGACGTTGGGAGGTGAGGCGGTGACACCCCCCGGCATCCGCGTTCGTCATTTCCCGCCAGGAATGCGCGGTCCGGGCCGCACCCCGGAGGTCCTCATGGGCAAGTTCATCTACGACGGAAACATCAAGGTCGAGTTCGAGGATCGTCTCCTCGCGCACCTTCAGGCGGTGATCATGGCGAAGGTTCGCCGTGGTGAAAGCTTTCCCTTCACGTGGAAGGACGACATCAGCATCGGGGGAGGCCGCACGACGGTCTACATCCACCCTCATGTCTCGCTCGTGTTCAAGTATCACGGCAGCCGCAACCCGCAGCTGAGCAGTACGTGGCTGCACGCGCTGACCTACAACGCGAACTCGGGCCGTGGTCTGTACGTCATCCCGGAACCGGATGACTCCGTGCCGCGCGATCAGGGTCCCCGCGAAGAGATGGTCTTCCGGGAGGTCCCGAACCCGACCATCCCCGTGGCCGAGCCTGTGCGCGCCTGATCCGAGAGGCGAGCAGGGGATCACGCGGTGAGCGGGAGCACCGCGAGGATGAGGATGATCGGGGCGATCACCACCCCGATCAGGATGAAACGGCTCCACCGCACCTGTACGCCGGCGGCGACCAGTCGGTCGTGCCACAGGAGCGTCGCCAGCGAGGCCCACGGCGTCACGATCGGACCGGCGTTCACCCCGATGAGAAGGGCCGCCAGGCGCGCCGGGGAGTCGGCGACGGACTCCATGGCCAGGTAGGCGGGCAGGTTGTTGATTCCGTTCGCCGCGAGCGCCCCCACCCCGGCGAGTTGCCAGAGAGACACCAGGTCGTCCCCGGAGCCGGCGAGCACGGAAGTCACGCGTCCGATCCCCACGGCCTCCAGCGCCCCCACCGCCAGGAAGAGTCCGCCGGCGAACACCAGCAGCGACCAGGGCACCAGCCGGACACTCAGCGCACGCGGCGCGCGCCACGCGAACACGCCCACGAGGACCACCGCGGCCGCGAGGGCCGGCATCCAGGGATCCAGACCGATCACGAGCAGCGGCAGCAGCGCCACGGTCACGACCCCGGAGATGCGCAGCAGCACGCGATCCGCGACGGCCGGGGAAGGGGCGCCGGGGAAGGTCTTCGGCAGTCTGCGCAGGAACACCGCCGTGAGGACGACGACCGAGACGGCGATGGCGATGAGCGCCGACGGCCCCAGCAGCGCGACAAAAGCGACCGGGTCATGTCCCCCGAGCGCGTCGGAGGCCAACAGGTTGGTGAGGTTCGACACGGGCAGGACGAGCGAGGCCGTGTTGGCGAGCACGACCGTCACGAAGGCGAACGGCAGAGGGTCGAGCTTTCGCGCGACCGCCATCGCCACGACGACCGGCGTCAGCAGCACCGCGGTGGTGTCCAGAGACAGGAAGGCGGTCGCGACGGTCGCCAGAGCCACCACGAGCACCCACAGCCACACCGTCCGGCCGCGGGCCAGGCGCGCGAGCCGCGCGGCGACGACGTCGAACAGCCCCGCCTTGGATGCCAACTCCGCCACGACCGTGACCGCGACGACGAACAGCAGGATGGGCCACACACGGTCGGCCACGCCGAGGGCCTCGTCGGGGGGCAGGATGCCGACGAGCAGGGCGATGAAGCCGAGGATCCAGAGCGCGCCGCCGATGATGGCCAGAGTCACCGCTCCACTATGGGGCACCGCGCGTGCCGTCGAGGCCACGCCCGGCGGGTAGCCTGGAATCGACCCATCCAGGAGACCGCCTTGACTGATGCCGCCCTGCCGTCGGAGCAGACCTATCCCGCCGACGGCTTCGCCCTCTTCCCCGACCGTTCGGTCATCGCTCTGCGCGTGAACGGTGAGCTGAAAGACCTCGCCACGACCGTGACGGCCGACGACGAGGTCGAGCCGGTCACGATCGACAGCGCCGACGGACTGTCGATCCTGCGACACTCGACGGCACATGTCCTCGCTCAGGCCGTGCAGCGTGTCAAGCCGCAGGCCAACCTCGGCATCGGTCCGCCCATCACCGACGGGTTCTACTACGACTTCCAGGTCGACGACCCGTTCACTCCCGAAGACCTCAAGGTCATCAAGAAGGAGATGGAGCGCATCGTCCGCGAGAATCAGCGCTTCGTCCGTCGCGTCGTCACCGACGACGAGGCGCGCGTCGAACTCGCCGGCGAACCGTTCAAGCTCGAGCTCATCGGCCTGAAGGGTGGCTCCGCGGAGGCGGCAGAGGGCGCGAGCGTCGAGGTCGGCGCCGGCGAGCTCACGATCTACGACAACGTCAACCGCGAGGGCGAGACGGTCTGGAAGGACCTCTGCCGCGGACCCCACGTCCCCGGCACGCGCCTCATCGGCAACGGCTGGGACCTCACCCGCATCGCCGGTGCCTACTGGCGCGGCAGCGAGAAGAACCCACAGCTCCAGCGCATCTACGGCACCGCGTGGGCGACGAAGGACGACCTGCGCGCGTACCAGCACCGACTCGAGGAGGCCGCCAAGCGCGACCACCGCAAGCTCGGCAAGGAGCTCGACCTGTTCTCGTTCCCCGACGAGATCGGATCCGGTCTGAGCGTGTGGCATCCGCGCGGCGGAATCATCCGCGGCGAGATGGAGCAGCACGCCCGCCGCCGGCACATCGAGGGCGGCTACACCTACGTGTACACCCCGCACATCTCGAAGCAGGACCTGTTCCTGACCTCGAACCACCTCGTCACCTACAAAGAGGGCATGTTCCCGCCCATCGTCATGGACGAGGAGCGCGACGCCGAGGGCAACGTCACCAAGCCGGGCCAGGACTACTACCTCAAGCCCATGAACTGCCCCATGCACATCCTCATCTACAAGGAGCGGGCGCGCAGCTACCGCGACCTGCCGATGCGCCTCGCCGAGAACGGCACGGTGTACCGCAACGAGCTGTCGGGGGCACTGCACGGTCTGACTCGCGTGCGCGGCTTCACCCAGGACGACTCCCACCTGTTCGTCACCCCGGATCAGTTGGAGTCCGAAGCCACCCGCGTGCTGGAGTTCGTGATCTCGATGCTCCGCGACTTCGGTCTCGACGACTTCGAGCTCGAGCTGTCGATGCGCGACGACGAGAAGTCGAAGTGGATCGGCACCGACGAGTTCTGGGAGTACTCCACGAACGCGCTGCGCAACGTCGCGGTCGCTTCGGGTCTCAAGCTCACCGAGGTGCCGGGCGAGGCGGCGTTCTACGGACCGAAGATCGACCTCAAGACCCGGGACGCCATCGGACGCACCTGGCAGCTGTCGACCGTGCAGGTCGACCCGAACCTCCCGGAGCGTTTCGAGCTCGAGTACACGGATCGGGACGGGCAGAAGAAGCGTCCGATCATGATCCACCGCGCCCTGTTCGGCTCGATCGAGCGCTTCTTCGCCATTCTCCTGGAGCACTACGCCGGTGCCTTCCCGGTGTGGCTCGCGCCCGTGCAGGTCGTGGGTGTGCCGGTGGCCGAAGACTTCGGCGACTACCTCGACGGCATCATCGCCGAGCTCCGGGCCAAGGGCGTCCGCGCCGAGGTCGACCACAGCGACGACCGCATGCAGAAGAAGATCCGCACGCACACCACGCAGAAGGTGCCGATCCAACTGATCGCCGGTGAGCAGGACCGGGCCCAGAACACCGTGTCCTTCCGATTCCGCGACGGGACCCAGCTCAACGGCATCCCGGTCGACGAGGCGGTGGCCCGCATCGCCGCCGCCATCGCGGCGCACACCCTCGTGGACAGCGTCGAGGACTTCGAGTGACGACCGAAGCGGATGCCTCCGCGGCCGGCGATGCCGAGATCGTCGCCGCCGCGGAGCTTCCGGGCGTGCCGGACGAGTTCCAGCGCCTGTGGACACCGCACCGCATGGCCTACATCCAGGCCGGACGCGAGCCGATGGAGCAGAATTGCCCGTTCTGCGCGGCACCGGCGAAGTCGGACGAGGACGGGCTGATCGTCGCACGCGGGAAGAGCGCCTACGTGCTGCTGAACCTCTTCCCCTACAACTCGGGACATCTCCTCGTCTGCCCCTACCGCCACATCGCGACGTACGACCAGGCGACCGACGAAGAGGTCGCCGAGATCGGCGCTCTCACGCAGCGGGGGATGCGCGTGCTGCGGGCGGTGTCGCGCTGTGACGGCTTCAACCTCGGCATGAACCAGGGGGCGATCGCCGGCGCCGGCGTCGATGCTCATCTGCACCAGCACATCGTTCCGCGGTGGGCGTCGGATGCGAACTTCTTCCCGATCATCGCGAAGACCAAGGCCCTGCCGCAGCTTCTGGGCGACGTCCGGCGCACGGTGGCCGAAGCCTGGAACGCCTGAGGGCTCGACCGCAAGCCCACGGAGCCGCGGGCGAACCCGCCGCTACGGTGGGGCCATGAAGGCTCGCGTCCGTCCCCTCGTCCTGACGCTCATCGTCGCCACTGCGCTCAGCACGACGACCGGGTGCATCCGTCTGCCGAGTCCGCTCGGCCCGCATGGCCCTGACGCGCCGCTCACCGCACCGGGGAACCGTCGGCACAGCCACCGCTGCCCGAGGAGTCGGGCGATCCCGCTCCCGGCGACGATGTCGAAGACGCCTTCGCCGAACGCGAGCGCTTCTTCGAGGAGCAGCAGCTGCCGCTGGATGGCACTCCGCTGACGGCCGTGACTCCGGCGCAGAAGGAGTTCATCGCCCAGCAGAAGGCGTACGTCGAAGAACAGGGCGCGACGTGGACGGACCAGGAGGAGAGCCTGTCGCTCGCCCTCGCCGCGGACGCGTGCGAGACGGCGATCCTGAATCACCACGACATCGACGCCGACCTGCTGAGGTCGCACGTGGCCACGTCACCCCTGTTCGCCCAGCTTCTCCCGGCCGACCTGCAGGGCGACGATCGGACGTTCGCCGAGAGCCCGATCGCGAGCGTCATGGTGTTCGGGACCACGTTCCTGTGCCCGGACGACGGCGACGCCTGGATCGCCGCCTACACCGAGGTCTACGGCGGCTGATCCCGGCCGGTCAGCGCACCTGGCGAACGCCGAACTGCAGACGCGGGTGGGCGTAGGCCTCCTGCGACTCGATGAGACGGAGTTCGCGGGATCCCGCATCGAACGTGTTCTGCAGCAGATCGAACACGCTCGAGGCCGTGCGCGCCAGAGCATCGGCCGCGTCGCCCGTGCGGCGATAGTGCGCCGTGAAGAGCGCCGCCGTGACGTCGCCGGAGCCGTTCGCCTTCATGGGGATGAGCGGGGTCTGCACGATCCAGGCGCCCGCGTCGTCGACGACCATCATCTCGATCGTGTCCGGCTCGCGGTCCGGCCGCTCGACGCTGGTCACCAGCACCGTGCGCGGGCCGCGGGAGCGAACGAGGTCTGCCGACTCCAGGGTCGACTCGATGCTTCCCGGCTCTGTCCCGGTGAGGAAGCCGAGTTCGAACTGGTTGGGGGTGATGATGTCGGCGACGGGGACGACGCGCTCGCGGAGCAGCACGGGGATCGCCGGAGCGACGAAGCAGCCCGACTTGGCGTTGCCCATGACCGGGTCGCACGCGTAGACGGCATCCGGATTCGCCTTCTTGACCCGCGCCACCGCGTCGATGATGACGTCGGCGATGCCTTCCCCGCCCTGGTAGCCCGACAGCACGACATCGATCTCTCCGAAGACACCGCGTTCCTCGATGCCGGTGATGACGTCGGCGACGTCAGCGGGCGAGATGAGCGGTCCTCGCCACGCGCCGTAGCCGGTGTGGTTCGAGAAATTGACCGTGTAGACCGGCAGCACCTCGACCCCGATGCGTTGCAGCGGGAAGACGGCGGCGGAGTTTCCGACGTGGCCGTAGGCGACGGCCGACTGGATCGAGAGGACCTTCATCCCTCGATCCTCCCACCTCGCACGGACGGCTGGAGCGCGGCCACGGCGCTCGCGAGATCGTCCGCGAGCGACACGGTCTCGGCATCGTCGAGGTGATGCACGGTGAGTCGCAGGTAATCGCCGGCGGCCTCGGGCGAGAGGAAGAAGTGGTCGCCGTCGCGGACGAGCCACCCGCGGCGCATGAGGTCTTCGCGGACGCGGGCGGCGGGCACCGGGAGCGGCACCCACAGGTTGAGGCCGTCGCCGACGGTCACGGGCAGTCCCCGATCCGCCAGTGCGACCGCGAAGGCCGCGTTGCGTTCGGCGTAGTGGGTTCCGGCGCGGTCGATCCCGGTGCGTACGTCGGGGTCGGTCACCAGAGCGAGCGTGAGCCGCTGCAGGATGTGGCTCACCCACGTCGTCCCGGGTGTGAGGCGCAGCGCCAGACGGTCGGCGGTCTCGTCATCGGATGCCACGACGGCCAGGCACATGTCGGGTCCGAGGAACTTCGACACCGAGCGGATCCGCGCCCAGCGCTGCTGCGTTTCGCCGATCACGGAGTGGAGTTCAGCGCGCGAGAGCAGCGAGAAGTGGTCGTCCTCGATCACGAGCACGTACGGGTGGTCGGCGAGCACGGCGCGCAGCTGCGCCGCGCGTGCAGCGGTCAGGCTGGCACCGGTGGGGTTGTGGGCGCGCGGCGTGCAGATCACCGCGCGGACGCCGTCGGCCAGCGCGGCGCGCAGGCCCTCGACCGTCATGCCCTCGGCGTCCACTGCGACGGGCACCGCGCGATACCCGCCCTGCCGCACCGTGTGCAGCGCCGAGAGGAAGCACGGATCCTCGAGCGCGACCGCGTCCTCGCGCTGCAGGGCCTGCGCGAGCAGACGTTCGATGGCATCGCTCGCGCCGCTGGTGACCGTGATGCGCGGACGGACGTCGGGGAGTCCCTCGGACATCCACTCCCGGGACCACGCCTCCAGCCCCGGGTCGACGACGGGCTCGCCGTACAGCACCGGACGGCCGGAGCGGGCGAGCGCCGGCGCCGGGTCGGGGATGAGCGCGGGATCGGGATTCCCCGTCCCGACGTCGCGCAGCACCGTGCCGGCGGCGTAGCCCTCCTGCGCCACGGGCGCGTGCCCGGCGACCCGCGTCCCGCCGCGACCACGGGCCACGACCAGACCGGCTTGAGCGAGCGTCCGGTAGGCGGCCACGACGGTGTTGCGGTTGACGCCCAGCTCGGCGGCGAGGGCCCGCACGGGAGACAGCGCGTCACCCGGCTGGAGCTGCCCGCGTTCGATGCGTGCGCGCAGGTCTGCCGCGATCTCGGATGCCGAGCGTCCGGTGATGTCGACGGTCATACGCCCCCTCTCGGTTCGCCCAGCATATGTCCTGCGCCGTGCTACGGTTTGGCCTAAGCCAAAGAAAGCGCCCCGAAGCGCGAAGGGAATCGACAATGACCGACACCGGAACCTCCCGCGTCAAGCGCGGACTCGCCGAGATGCTCAAGGGCGGCGTGATCATGGACGTCGTCACCGCGGAACAGGCCCGCATCGCCGAGGACGCCGGCGCGGTCGCGGTCATGGCCCTCGAGCGGGTCCCCGCCGACATCCGCGCACAGGGCGGCGTCGCCCGCATGAGCGACCCCGACCTGATCGACGACATCGTGGCATCCGTCTCGATCCCCGTCATGGCCAAGGCCCGCATCGGCCACTTCGTCGAGGCGCAGATCCTGCAGGAGCTCGGCGTCGACTACATCGACGAGTCCGAGGTGCTCTCGCCCGCCGACTACGTCAACCACATCGACAAGTGGAACTTCACCGTGCCGTTCGTGTGCGGTGCAACCAATCTCGGCGAGGCGCTGCGCCGGATCACCGAGGGTGCCGCGATGATCCGCTCGAAGGGCGAGGCGGGGACCGGCGACGTGTCCGAGGCGACCAAGCACATCCGCACGATCACCGGCGAGATCAACGCCCTCCGGGCCAAGACCAAGGACGAGCTCTACGTCGCGGCCAAGGAACTCCAGGCACCGTACGAGCTCGTGGCCGAGATCGCCGAAACAGGGAAGCTCCCCGTCGTCCTCTTCACCGCCGGCGGCGTGGCGACCCCCGCCGACGCGGCGATGATGATGCAGCTCGGAGCCGACGGCGTCTTCGTCGGGTCGGGCATCTTCAAGTCGGGCAACCCCGCGCAGCGCGCCGCCGCGATCGTCAAGGCCACGACGTTCCACGACGACCCGAAGATCGTGGCCGAGGCCTCGCGCGGACTCGGTGAGGCCATGGTCGGCATCAACGTCGCTGACCTGCCCGCGCCGCACCGCCTGGCCGAGCGTGGCTGGTAACACCCCTCGCGTCGGCGTCCTCGCCCTCCAGGGCGACGTCCGCGAGCACCTCCGCGTGCTCGCGGACCTGGGCGCCGACGCCCGGCCCGTCCGGCGCCCGTCCGAGCTCGCCGAGGTGGACGGTCTCGTGCTGCCCGGCGGCGAGTCCAGCGTGATCGACAAGCTCGCCCGCGCGTTCGGCCTGTTCGATCCGGTGCGCGAGGCGATCGCCGACGGTCTCCCGGTGCTGGGGACGTGCGCGGGGCTCATCCTCCTCGCCGACCGCATCGACGGCGCGATCGAGGGGCAGCGCACCTTCGGGGGCCTCGACGTGCGCGTGCAGCGCAACGCCTTCGGCTCCCAGACGCAATCGTTCGAGACCGACCTCGCCGTTCCCGTCCTGGGCGATCCGCCGGTGCACGCCGTGTTCATCCGCGCGCCCGTGGTGACCGAGACCGGACAGGATGCCGCCCCCCTGGCGACCCTGCCCGACGGGCGCGTCGTCGCCGTCGAGCAGGGGAACCTCCTCGGACTGGCGTTCCACCCCGAATCCACGGGCGAGACGCGCTTTCACGCGCGGTTCCTGGACCGCGTCCGTTCGCGCGCCGGGGTGTCGGCGCCCTCGTTCTAGACTGGAGCCCATGTCCGGACACTCCAAATGGGCCACGACCAAGCACAAGAAGGCGGTCGTCGACGCCCGCCGCGCCAAGTCGTGGGCCAAGCTCATCAAGAACATCGAGGTCGCCGCCAAGCTCGGCGGGCCGGACCTCCAGGGCAACCCGACGCTCTTCGACGCGGTGCTCAAGGCCAAGAAGACCTCGGTCCCCAAAGACAACATCGACCGCGCCATCAAGCGCGGCGCCGGCATCGGCGGCGAGGCCGTCGAGTACTCCTCGATCATGTACGAGGGATACGGCCCCAACGGCGTCGCGTTCCTCATCGAGTGCCTGACCGACAACAAGAACCGCGCCGCGGCCGAGGTGCGCACCGCGCTCAGCCGCAACGGCGGCACGCTGGCAGACCCCGGCAGCGTGGCCTACAACTTCAGCCGCAAGGGTGTCATCGTCGTCCCCTCCGAGGGCACGACCGAGGACGACGTCATGCTCGCCGTCCTCGAGGCCGGCGCGGAAGAGGTCGAGCCGCACGGCGACGGCTTCGGCGTCATCACCGAGGCGAGCGACCTGGTGACCGTCCGCTCAGCGCTGCAGGACGCCGGCATCGAGTACGACTCCGCCGACGTGGAGTTCGTCCCCTCGCTCAAGGTCGAGGTCGACGCCGACACCGCGCGCAAGGTGTTCCGCCTGATCGACGCGCTCGAAGACAGCGACGACGTGCAGAACGTCTACACGAACTTCGACCTGACCGCCGAGGTGCAGGCCGAACTCGAGAACGACGAGTAAGGGCGCGCCCTGCCCGACTCCACGGCCCCTGCGCTTAGCGTGGGGGCCGTGTCTCGTTCTCTGCGCGTCCTCGGTATCGACCCCGGGTTGACGCGCTGCGGCATCGGCGTGGTCGACGTCTCGCCCGACCGCACGGCATCCCTCGTCCACGTCGGGGTGGTCCGCTCGGCCGTCGCCGATCCGATCGAGAAGCGCCTCGCCACGATCGCGGCCGGCATCCGCACGGTGCTGGCGGCCCACGATCCGCACGTCGTCGCCGTCGAGCGCGTGTTCGCGCAGAACAACCGCCACTCGGTGATGGGCACCGCGCAGGCGAGCGGCATCGCGCTGCTGCTGGCGGCGGAGCATGGCATCCCCGCCGCCACCCACACCCCGAGCGAGGTCAAGGCCGCGATCACCGGCTACGGCTCGGCCGACAAGCTCCAGGTGCAGACAATGGTCGCGCGCGTCCTGCGGCTCGATGCGCTGCCCCAGCCGGCCGACGCCGCCGACGCACTCGCCTTGGCGCTGTGCCACGCCTGGCGCGGGGGAGCGGCGACGCCCGTGTCTGGGGGCGCCCTCACTCCCGCACAGAAGGCCTGGCGGGATGCCGAGAAGCGCCAGCCCTCCACAGGGACGCGTGTCGCTCGAACAAAGGTCCGAACCGGCGCGTAGGCTCTTTGCATGATCTCTTCGCTGCAGGGTGTCGCGGGGCACGTCGGCGACGACACCCTCGTCGTGGTCGTCGGGGGAGTCGGGCTCTCGGTCGCGGTGACGCCGCAGGTCGCGCGCACCACCCACGTCGGCGACCAGGTGCACCTGCACACGCACCTGGTTGTCCGCGAGGACGCCCTCTCGCTCTTCGGCTTCGAGACGCGTGAGGAGCTCACGGTGTTCACACAGCTCATCGGGGTGACGGGCGTCGGTCCCAAGTCCGCGATGGGGGTGCTCTCGTCCCTCACGGTGCCGCAGATCGCCCAAGCGGTCACCGACGACGACGACGCCCCGTTCAAGCGCGTCTCGGGCATCGGGCCGAAGACCGCGAAGCTCATCGTCGTGCAGCTGGCCGGCAAGCTGGCTGTCGCCCCCGCACAGGCACCGGCGGCGGTGGCCCCGCACGGTCAGGTGCCGATGCAGGTCACGCAGGCGCTCGTCGGACTCGGCTGGAGCGAACGCGTCGCCGCCGAGGCCGTGGCATCCGTCGCCGAGGACGCGGCCGAGGCCGACCGGGCCTCGGTCCAGGCCCTGCTCCGGCTCACCCTCGCCCTCCTCGGTCCCGCGCGGAAGGAGCCCGTCGGTGGCTGACGTCGTGCGCGACGCCGGCACCCCCGACGACGAGACCGAACTCGCGATCGAGGGGGCCCTGCGCCCGACCTCGCTGAGCGAGTTCGTCGGGCAGCAGAAGGTGCGCGGACAACTGCAGCTGCTGCTCGACGCCGCCCGCATTCAGCAGCGCTCACCCGACCACATCCTGCTGTCCGGCCCTCCTGGCCTGGGCAAGACGACCCTGGCGATGATCGTCGCGCACGAGAGCGGCCGTCCGCTGCGCCTGTCGAGCGGGCCGGCGATCCAACACGCCGGCGACCTCGCCGCTCTGCTGTCCTCACTGACACCGGGCGAAGTGCTCTTCATCGACGAGATCCATCGCATGGCGCGCTCCGCCGAAGAGATGCTGTACCTCGCGATGGAGGACTTCCGCATCGACATCATGGTCGGCAAGGGCGCCGGTGCGACGAGCATCCCCCTCGACCTTGCGCCGTTCACGCTCGTGGGCGCGACCACGCGCGCCGGGCTCCTGCCCAACCCGCTGCGTGACCGCTTCGGGTTCACCGCGCACCTGGAGTACTACGAGCCGGAAGAACTCGAGCGAGTCGTCTCGCGTTCGGCATCCATGCTCGACGTGGGGCTTCCCGGCACCGCACGGTCCGAGATCGCTCGCCGTTCGCGCGGCACTCCCCGCATCGCCAACCGCCTGCTGCGCCGCGTCCGCGACTACCTCGTCGTGCACGGTCCGTCGACCGGAACCGACGCCGGTGACGCCGACGTCCGCACGGTCGACGCCGCCCTCGACCTCTACGACGTGGATGCCATCGGCCTCGACCGCCTCGACCGCGCGGTGCTCGACGCTCTCGTGCGGCGCTTCCGCGGCGGACCCGTGGGGCTGAGCACGCTCGCCGTGGCCGTCGGGGAGGAGCCCGAGACGATCGAGTCGGTCGTCGAGCCCTACCTCGTGCGTATCGGCTTCATGGGGCGTACACCGCGGGGCCGTGTCGCCACCCCCGAGGCCTACGACCATCTCGGTGCTCCCCACCCCGACGGGCTCCTCCGATTCAGTCAAGGGGGATGACCTATACTCGGCGAGGGATTCCCCGACCCCTCCAGGCAGTGCCGCACGGCGCGCCTGAATCGAAAGGTGCACCGCCTCCATGGATTTCGCGAACTTCTTCGCCAACTACGGCCTGATCATCCTGCTGATCGGCCTGCTGGTCTTCATGTTCTGGAGCTCGCGTCGCCGCATGCAGAAGCAGAAGCTCGAGCTGGAGGAGAAGGCGCGGCAGACCGTCCCCGGTGCCGAGGTCCTGCTCCAGGGCGGCCTTTACGGCACCGTGGTCGAGTACGACGGGGAAGACCTCGACAAGCCGGCGCACGTGGAGATCGCCCCAGGCGTCGTCATCAAGGTGCACAGCCAGGCCGTGCTCCGCGTGGTGAACCCCGCCCAGGGCTACGTCACCGAGGACGAGTTCATCGAGGCGGAGGAGACCGAGGCGGAATACGTCGCCGGAGTCGCCGACGGCGACATCACCTCGATCAGCGACGACCACCGCGCCGCCCGCCAGGCCGAGGTCGAGCGCGACGACAAGGACCGCCCGCAGGCCTGACGCCCCCTCGTCCGTTCCGTCCACCGCCGCATAGAAAGCCGACTCCGTGGCGCCCTCGACTCCCGTCCGCCACGCTTGGCGCGTGCTGACCGGACTGCTCGCCATCACCGGCGTGCTGTTCGGCATCAACGCGCTGGGTGTGTACGCCTTCCAGGCCAGTTCCTGGACCCCCGACCTCGCCCTCGACCTGCAGGGCGGGACGCAGATCATCCTGGCCGCACAGACGACGGACGGGGCCGACCCCGACGCCGAGCAGCTGCAGCAGGCCGTCTCGATCATCCGTCAGCGCGTCGACGCCTCGGGCGTGGGCGAGGCCGACGTGGCCACCGAGGGCGGCCGCAACATCGTCGTGCAGATCCCTGGACAGGCGGACGAGGCCACGCGCGAGCGCATCCAGAGCTCCGCGCAGCTCCAGCTGCGCGCCGTGCTGTTCACCGGTTCTCCGGCGACGTCGTTCGTCGGCGAGGACGGTCAGAGCACGCCGTACCCGACGCCCGACCCGTCGCTGCCGTCCACGCCGACCGCGTCGCCGACCAACGGGAGCGACCCGTCGTGGATCACCCCCGCGCTCCAAGCCGAGTTCCTGGCCTACGACTGCGCCAACCCCACGAACAACCCGGCGCAGGCCCCCGCCGACCAGCCGCTCATCACCTGCAGCGACGACGGGTCGGTGAAGTACATCCTCGGACCGGTCGAGCTGGACGGCACCGACATCAGCGACGCCACCAACGGCCAGGAGCAGAACACCGGCCAGTGGGCCGTCAACCTGGCCTTCAACGACCAGGGCACGCAGAAGTTCGGCGAGATCAGCCAGCGCCTCTACGGCGCGCAGGCGCCGCTCAACCAGTTCGCCTTCGTCCTCGACGGCTCGGTCTTGTCGGCACCGTCGATGAACGGCATCATCCTCGACGGTCGCCCGAGCATCACCGGCAACTTCACCCAGGAGACGTCGAAGGCCCTCGCCGATCAGCTCAAGTACGGCGCGCTGCCGCTGAGCTTCACGGTCGTCAGCTCCGACACCGTCTCGGCCACCCTCGGCTCGCAGCAGCTGCAGGTCGGTTTCCTCGCCGGCCTCATCGGACTCGGTCTCGTCGCGATCTACTCCCTCGTGGTGTACCGCGCGCTGGGAACGGTGATCATCGCCTCGCTGGGCGTCATGGCGGTGCTCACCTACGTCACGCTCTGCATCCTCGCGTGGCGCATGGGCTTCCGCCTGTCTCTCGCGGGCGTCGCAGGCCTGATCGTGACCATCGGCTTCACCGCCGACTCGTTCATCGTCTACTTCGAACGCATCCGCGACGAGCTGCGCGACGGCAAGTCGATCACCGCGGCGGTCGAGGACGGCTGGGCCCGCGCCAAGCGCACGATCTACATCTCGAAGTCGATCAACATCCTCGCCGCCGTCGTGCTGTACATCCTCGCGGATGCCACGGTGAAGGGCTTCGCGTTCACGCTGGGTCTCACGACAGCGATCGACATCCTCATCTTCATCCTGTTCACGCACCCGGTCATGCAGCTTCTCGCCCGGACGCGCTTCTTCGGCTCGGGCCACCCGCTGTCGGGCATGGACCCCGAGGCTCTCGGGGCCGTCTACCGCGGACGCGCGCAGTTCCGCGCCCCCGCCGCTGCCGTCTCGGGTCGAGCCAACCGCTCGCGGGGTGAAGCCCAGCGCCGACAGACCATCGCCGAGCGCAAGCGTGCCGAGCTCGCCGCAGCCCAGGGCAATAGCCGCTCCACGAAGGAGGGAGACGACTGATGCGCTCCATGACGCAGCTCGGCAACGACCTCTACTCCGGCAAGACCTCGTTCCCGTTCGTCCAGCGCCGACGCCTGTGGTTCATCATCGCGGCGGTGCTGGTCATCGGTGCCGCCCTGGTGCCGCTGTTCCGCCCGGTCCAGTTCTCCATCGAGTTCACCGGTGGGTCGCAGTTCACGGTGTCGAACCCCGCGTCGTTCGACCAGGCGATCGCGACCGACGCCGTGGCATCCGTGGTCCCGGATGCCACGACCCGTGTCACCACCATCAGCGACCAGGCCGTGCGGGTCCAGACCGACCAGCTCGACGATCAGCAGACGCAGGACGTGTCAGCCGCCCTGGCAGAGGGCTACGGCGTCCCGACGACCGAGATCACCAACTCGTTCATCGGCCCCACCTGGGGAGCCGACGTCACCCGCCAGTCGCTGTGGGGTCTGTCGATCTTCCTCGACCTGACCTTCGTCATCCTCGCGCTGTACTTCCGCACGTGGAAGATGTCGGTGGCCGCCATCGTCGGCCTCGTCGACGTCCTCGTCATCACGATCGGCGTGTACGCGCTCTTCGGGTTCGAGATCTCGCCCGCCGCGGTCATCGGCTTCCTGACGATCCTCTCCTACGCGCTGTACGACACCACCGTCGTGTTCGACAAGGTGCGGGAGAACACCCGGGAGGACGGGGAGATCTCCGGGCGCACCTTCGCCGAGTCTGTCAACCTCGCGGCGAACCAGACGCTCATCCGGTCGATCAACACCACGGTCGTGGCGATCCTGCCCGTGGGCGCGATCCTCTTCATCGGTGTCCCACTGGGCGCCCGCACGCTGAGCGACATCTCGCTGTCGATCTTCGTCGGCACGATCGTGGCCGCGTACTCGACCCTCTTCGTCGCCGTCCCGCTGTACGCGCTCCTGCGCGAGCGTGAGGCCCCGATCAAGGCGCGCGACGCCCGCGTGCTCGCGGCCCGTGAGAAGGCCGGTGTTCCCGCCTGACGGCGGGCACCGGCCTCGCCCGGCGTAGGATGGCAAGACTGACCGCCGCATCCGGGGGAGGGGATCTGTGACCGAGACCACGTCCCCCGCGCCGCCGCCGTCCTCCCTTCGACGGCTGGTCCCGCGCATCTTCTCCCGCGCCGCCCGACGGGACGACGTCGACAAGCTGCTGCGCACGGTCCGCACGCACCACCCCAAGGGCGACCTGGGCATCATCGAGCGCGCGTACGCGGTGGCCGACAAGGCGCACGACGGGCAGAAGCGCCAGAGCGGCGAGCCGTACATCACGCATCCGCTCGCCGTCGCACAGATCCTCGCCGAGCTCGGGCTCGGGCCGAAGGCCATCGCCGCCGCACTCCTGCACGACACCGTCGAAGACACCGGGTACCCGCTCGACGAGCTCGCCGCCGACTTCGGTGACGAGGTCGCCATGCTCGTGGACGGCGTCACGAAACTCGACAAGGTCAAGTACGGCGAGAGCGCGCAGGCCGAGACCGTCCGCAAGATGATCGTGGCGATGTCGCGCGACATCCGGGTGCTGCTGATCAAGCTGGCCGATCGCCTGCACAACGCGCGCACGTGGGGTTTCGTCCCGCCGCACAAGGCCGCGAAGAAGGCGACCGAGACGCTCGAGATCTACGCGCCGCTGGCGCATCGCCTCGGCATCCAGGCGATCAAGAGCGAGCTCGAAGACCTCTCGTTCGCCGTGCTCCACCCCAAGCTGTACGCCGAGATCGAGAGCCTCGTGCGTCAACGGACGCCCCAGCGCGAGCAATACGTGCAGACGGTGATCGACGCGATCGACGCCGACCTGCGCGAACTGCGCGTCCGCGGGCGGGTCATGGGGCGCCCGAAGCAGCTGTACTCGGTGTACCAGAAGATGGTCGTGCGGGGCCGCGAGTTCGACGACATCTACGACCTCATCGGCATCCGGATCCTCGTCGGCACGGTGCGCGACTGCTACGCGGTGCTCGGCGCGATCCACGCCCGCTGGACGCCGCTGCCCGGCCGCTTCAAGGACTACATCGCCACCCCGAAGTTCAACCTGTACCAGTCGCTGCACACGACCGTGATCGGTCCGAGCGGCCGGACGGTCGAGATCCAGATCCGTACGCACGAGATGCACCAGCAGGCGGAGTTCGGCGTCGCCGCGCACTGGAAGTACAAGGAGCGGATGGCCGGCGGCAAGACGGATGCCAAGGCCTCCGACACCGACATGGCGTGGATCGCGCGCATCTCGGACTGGCAGGCCGAGACCGCCGATCCGGGGGAGTTCCTCGATTCGCTCCGCTTCGAGATCGGGGCGAAAGAGGTCTACGTCTTCACGCCGAAGGGACGGGTCATCGGTCTGCCCAAGGGCGCGACGCCGGTCGACTTCGCCTACGCCGTGCACACCGAGATCGGCCACCGCACGATGGGGGCCAAGGTCAACGGGCGCCTCGTGCCCCTGGAGACCGAGCTGCAGTCCGGCGACGTCGTCGAGGTCTTCACGTCGAAGAACCCGGATGCCGGCCCGAGCCAGGACTGGCTCGGCTTCGTCAAGAGCACACGCGCGCGCAACAAGATCCGCGGCTGGTTCACGAAGGAGCGCCGCGAAGAGGCGATCGAGCAGGGCAAGGACTCCATCGCCCGTGCGATGCGACGCCAGAACCTCCCGCTCCAGCGCCTCATGAACCAGGACTCGTTCACCGAGGTCGCACGGCAGTTCCACTACGAAGACGTCTCCGCCCTGTACGCCGCCGTGGGCGAGGGACACGTCTCGACGCAGTCGGTCATCGAGAAGGTCACGGCACTCGTCAGCGCCGACGACACGTCCACCGGTCCCATCGACCTCCCGCAGGTCGGACGCAGTCGCGCCCCCCGCGGCGGCGACTCCGGTGTGCTGGTTCGCGGTGCCCCCGACATCCTCGTCAAGCTGGCGAAGTGCTGCACCCCGGTGCCGGGCGACGAGATCGTCGGATTCGTCACGCGCGGTAGCGGCGTATCCGTGCACCGCGGCGACTGCACCAACGTGAAATCTCTGCGGGAAGACCCCGAACGGCTCATCGAGGTCGAGTGGGCGCCGACGACCAAGAGCGTGTTCCTCGTCCAGATCCAGGTCGAGGCCCTCGACCGCTCGGGGCTGTTGAGCGACGTCACCCGCGTGCTGAGCGAGCACCACGTCAACATCCTCTCGGCCACGGTGTCGACGACGAACGACCGCCTGGCACTGAGCAAGTTCGTCTTCGAGATGGGCGATACCGTGCATCTCGACCGGGTGCTCAACGCAGTGCGACGCATCGACGCGGTCTACGACGTCTATCGGGTCACGTCGTCCTGACGCCCCCGAGAACCTCGTCGGCGCACCGACCGTAGGGGAAGCGCGGGTGCCGCGCGAGCCACGCACGCGCGCCGGCGAGAAGCTCCGGCGCGGACGCGGCCCAGGACCTCGCGGCTGCAAGATCATCGGCATCCGGGGATCGGGCGAGATCGACCAACGTCCGCTCGGGCGTGGACACGCGGACCCCCGCGATGTGCACGACGTCACCGGGCGGGATCCGCACGTCGTGGACGACCACGCCCGCGGAACGCACGGGCCGGACGCGTTCGGCGGCCGCGCGTTGGACGTGATGACGCGAGGGCTCGAGCGCGAGACCGCCGTGCACCCACGCGGCACTCGCGCGGACCGCCGCCCACCGCTCACCCAGCAGCGGCGCCAGGCTCCGCGCCCTCATCCACGCCGTCTCCACGGCGTCGGCGGGCATGAACCCCTCACCGATCGGGGTGAGCAGACCGTCGAGGCAGGCGGCCGTCAGCTCGGTCAGCGAGAGCCGTTCACCGGGGAAGTACAGAAACGGAGAGACCATCCCGTCAGTGTGACGGGATGGTCTCTGCCGGGGCGCCGATGGGCGAGAACTGTGGAAAACGTCAGCCGCCGAGCGCGCGCAACCAGGTGCGGCGCGCCTCGAGCGCTTCTGCCGCCTGCGCAGCGGCGCGCTTGTCGCCCTTGGCCGACGCGGCGGCCAGCTCGGCCTCGAGCTTCTCGATCGCATCGGTGAGCTGGCGCGTCATGTCGTTCGCGCGCGCCTTCTGCTCCGGATCGTTGCGCTTCCAGTCCGCGTCCTCGCGAGCGCGAACGCTCTGCTCGATCTTGCGGAGCTCGTCATCGAGCGCGCGCTCCTTGTCGCGGGGGAAGATGCGCCCGATCTCGTCCCACTGCCGCTGGATGGCGGTCAGCTTCTGACGAGCCGTCGCGAGGTTCTTCTCGTCGACGATCGGTGCGGCTTCCTCGAGAAGGGCTCGCTTGTGCTCGATCTTCTCCTTGGAGGCCTCGGCATCCGCGGTCTCGCGTTCGATGCGTGCGCCGTAGAGCGCGTCACCGGCGGCCTTGAACCGTGCCCACAGCGCGTCGTCGACCTTGCGGCCCGCGCGCCCGGAGGCCTTCCACTGGTCGAGGAGATCGCGGTAGGCCGGGATCCCGTCCTCACCGCGGGGAGCGAGGGCCTCGGCCCGCTCGACCAGGCGGGTCTTGGCATCGCGGGCGGCTTTGTGCGTTTCGTCGAGCGCGGAGAAGAACTCCCGACGGTGCCGGTCGACCGTGGCACGGGCGTCGCGGAACCGGCGCCAGAGCTGCTGCGCCGTCGACTTGGGCAGGCGCGGACCGTTCTGCTGGTGTGCCTGCCATCGGTCGAACAGCGCCGACATGTCGGCGGTCATCTGCTTCCACTGAACCGACTGCGGGTCGCGGGCGGCGAGGGCCTCGGCCTGCTCGACGATCTCGGTGCGCTCGCGCACGGCGTCGTCCACGGCCTCCTTGGCCGCGGCGGCCTCGGTCTCGGTGGCCTCCGCCAGCTCGGCGGTGAGCGCGTCCAGGCGCTCAAGCAGGGCGGCGAGGTCGCCGACCGCTGCGGCGCCGTCGACCTTGGCCCGCACCGTCTCGGCGGTGGAGCGCAGGTCGGACGCCGATGCACCACCTCGACGGTGGCGCACCTCGAGCAGGGTGACCTCGCCCGCGAGATCGGCGAACTTGCGCTGGTAATACGCCAGGGCCTCGTCCGGCGTGCCGTCGGGGTACTGTCCGACGACCCGCCACTGGTCGCCCTCGCGCACCGACACCGTTCCGTCCTCGTCGACACGACCCCACGGCTCGACCGGGGCGGCGACGCGGGCACCGGGCCGCGGCCCGGGACGGGGCCCGGGTGCGGGGACGGCGGGGACCGCCGGGGCGGCGGGCGCGGACTCCGCCTCGCCCGCGGCCTCCCCGACCTCGGGTGCGTCGTCGGCGCTGCCGTCGGTCGGACCCTCCGCCGGAGCGGTGGTCTCGTCCGCGCTTTCCGCAGTGGTGTCGGGCGTTTCGGCCACGGCCTCCGCGTCGTCGGCGACCGCGGGGGTGGTGTCGGGGGAGTCGGGGGAGGGAACGGAAGTCACGGGAAGCACCTCATCGCGGCAGAGCCGCCTGGGGGAGAAGGACGCTCCGAGCCTAGTACGACGGATGCCGTCGCCACAGGCTCAGGACGTGGGCGAGACCGCCGGTTCGGATGGAAGCGGCGTGCTCGGCGCCGGGCTCGGGCTGTCGCTGACGCTCGGCGCGGGCGCGGGGGCGCCGGGGCCGCCGACGAAGTAGACGGTCTGGAGCCCGACCGCCGCGGCGATCACCGCGAGCCCGATCGTGAGGCCGAGGACGTTGTCACGAACACGCCGCCGGCCTTGAAGACGGTGCAGCTCCTGGCGGGCCTGGTACGCCCGGGCGCGCTCGCGCTGCTCGCGGCTCTGCCTGTCCTTGCCACCTGTCGCCACGTCGACCTCTCTTCCCCGCTCGCGGACGGCCCCGATCCTACGCATCGACGTGTCGACCCGACAAAGACGCACGATCCGGTGTCGGCTGTCGCGATTAGCCTGGATCGGTGACCAGTGCTTCCGCCCTCTTCCAGGGCCAGACCCCGCTCGCGGTGCGGATGCGGCCGACGAGCCTCGACGAGGTCGCCGGCCAGGGTCACCTCCTGCGGCCGGGATCGCCGCTGGTCACTCTCGCGGGCGCCGACTCCTCGGCATCCGGGTCGGCCGTCTCCGTGATCCTGTGGGGCCCGCCGGGCACGGGCAAGACCACGCTCGCACAGGCCATCGCGCGCTCGTCGGGGCGCCGGTTCGTCGAGCTGTCCGCGATCACCGCGGGCGTGAAGGACGTACGTGAGGTGATGCAGGAGGCGCTCACCCAGCGCGACCTGTACGGACAGTCGACGATCCTCTTCCTCGACGAGATCCACCGCTTCACCAAGGCCCAGCAGGACGCGCTGCTGCCCGGAGTGGAGAACGGGTGGGTGGTGCTCATCGCCGCCACGACCGAGAACCCCTCGTTCTCGGTGATCTCCCCGCTGCTCTCGCGGTCGCTCCTTCTCACCCTCCGCCCCCTGGGAGACGACGACCTCGGCGCCCTCGTCGACCGCGCCGTGACCGATCCGCGCGGCCTCGCCGACCGGGTCGTGCTGAGCGACGAGGCCCGCTCGGCGCTCGTACGCCTGGCCTCCGGCGACGCGCGGCGCGCCCTCACCGCGCTCGAGGCCGCCGCCTCGGTCGCCGCCGACGACGCGGCCGGCGGAGACGACGCCTCGCACGCCGATGCAGTGGACGCGGATGCGCGCGTGACCGGCCCCGACGACACGGAGACGGATGCCACCGACATCCGTCCCGTCATCACCGGCGACCACATCGCGCAGGCGGTCGACCGCGCGCTGCTTCGCTACGACCGTCAGGGCGACGAGCACTACGACGTCATCAGCGCGTTCATCAAGTCGATCCGCGGCTCCGATGCCGACGCGGCGATCCACTACCTCGCGCGAATGATCGAGGCGGGGGAGGACCCACGCTTCATCGCGCGACGGCTGGTGATCTCGGCGGCGGAGGACATCGGGCTCGCCGATCCGCAGGCCCTCCAGATCGCGGTCGCCGCGGCGGATGCCGTCGCCTTCATCGGCATGCCCGAGGGACGCATCCCGCTCGCCGAGGCCACCGTGTACCTGGCGACGACAGCGAAGTCCAACGCCGCCTACACCGCGATCAACGCCGCGATCGCCGATGTCCGGGCGGGCGGCTTCGGACGCGTTCCGCTGCACCTGCGCGATGCGCACTACCCGGGAGCCAAGCGCCTCGGGCACGGCAAGGGATACAAGTACGCGCATGACAGCGACATCGGCATCGTCTCCCAGCAGTACCTGCCCGACGAGTTGCGGGGGAAGCAGTACTACCAGCCGACGTCGCACGGCGCCGAGCGCGAGGTGTCCGCGCGGCTCGAGAAGATCCGTCGCATCCTCGACGGCGGCTGAATCGACGGCCGGGCGCCTCTGGTAGCATGAACCGGCTCGAAACAGGGTTTTCGGGCATCCCCTCCTTCCTGTGATCACCTTCCGGTGCGCCCCGGCGTGCGTTCCGGATCGGGCGGAAGGGGGCGATACGTCCGTGAGCCGCGAAAGGCGCGGCCACGTCATCGGAAGGAGTACTTCGTGGCAACGAAGTCCCAGGACCGCCGCAAGGTCCGTCTGTCGCGCGCCCTCGGCGTCGCGCTCACCCCGAAGGCCGCCCGCTACCTCGAGAAGCGTCCCTACGCTCCCGGCGAGCACGGCCGCACCAAGCGCAAGGCCGACAGCGACTACGCCGTCCGTCTGCGTGAGAAGCAGCGTCTGCGCGAGCAGTACGGCATCCGCGAGAAGCAGCTGCGCATCGCGTTCAACGAGGCTCGTCGCACCGAGGGCCTGACCGGTGAGAACCTGGTCGAGCTGCTCGAGATGCGTCTGGACGCCCTGGTCGTGCGTTCGGGCTTCGCCCGCACCACCGCCCAGGCCCGTCAGCTCGTCGTGCACCGCCACATCCTGGTCGACGGCCAGCTCGTGGACCGCCCGTCGTTCCGCGTCAAGCCGGGTCAGCTCATCCACGTCAAGGCCAAGAGCGAGGGTCTCGAGCCCTTCCAGGTCGCTGCCGCCGGTGGGCACGCCGAGGTGCTGCCCCCCGTTCCGGGCTACCTCGAGGTCGACCTCTCGACGCTGCAGGCGCGCCTCGTGCGTCGCCCGAAGCGTGCCGAGGTGCCCGTCACGTGTGACGTGCAGCTCGTCGTCGAGTACTACGCCGCTCGCTGAGTCCCGCACTCACGAGCCGAAGGGCGTCGGGTTCTCCCGGCGCCCTTCGTCGTTCCCGCGCAGTCGCACGTTGCGGCTCCCTCCGAGCACACTCGCGTACACACCGTAGGAACTCACGCCGCTACCGGGCGGTCACCACTTCGCGCCGCCGCTCGGCCGCAGATTTCCTTCGTCGTGTGCGCGGAGGGCGGTGCCGCGCCCGAGCGACCCGACGACAGGACCGACGCGGGGCGCGGCATCCTTCCCTTCGGGCGCGCGCTCGCGCGACCCTGTCGCCTACGATGAAAGGATGCCGCGCCCGCGGCGCTCGCTCGAGGAAGTAGTGGTGATCGTGAGAAGCCTGGTCTGGTTCGTATTGGGCATCGCCGGAGGCTTCGTCGCCGCGCACCTGGTCAACAAGGATCCGCGCGGTCAGGAGCTCCTCGCCCAGGTCGACGCCCGCATCGGCGAATTCGCCGACCGCATGAGCGAGGCGTACCACGAGCAGGAGACGCGGCTGTCCGAGATCCTCGACGATGCCAAGGGCGTCGCCGCCGCCGCCGTCGACGCGACCGCCGAGACGGCCGGCTCCCTCGCCGCCGCGGCGAAGAAGGCCGCCCCCACCGACTGACCTCCCGGCATCCCGCCCCGCTGGCCGGGGTGGACCCGCACGCCCACGGAAAGACCCGACATGAAAACCGCCGAGATCGCTCAGCGTTTCCTCGACTACTTCGAGAAGAAGAACCACACCATCGTGCCGTCGGCCTCGCTCGTCACCGACGACCCGGCCCTGCTCTTCACCGTCGCCGGCATGGTGCCGTTCATCCCCTACCTCAGCGGCGTCGTGCCCCCGCCCTACCCGCGCGCGGCGGACGTGCAGAAGTGCATCCGCACCAACGACATCGAAGAGGTCGGCAAGACCCCGCGCCACGGCACCTTCTTCCAGATGCTCGGCAACTGGTCGTTCGGCGACTACTTCAAGGAAGACGCGATCCGCTACGCGTGGGAGCTGCTGACCACTTCCGAGCAGGACGGCGGACTCGGTTTCGACCCGAAGGACCTCTGGGTCACGGTGTACGAAGAGGACGACGAGGCCCACGATCTGTGGCGCCGGCTGACCGATCTCCCCGAGGAACGCATCCAGCGGCTCGGCAAGGACACGAACTACTGGTCGACCGGACTTCCGGGCCCCGCGGGCCCGTGCTCGGAGATCTTCTTCGACCGGGGCCCGGAGTACGGCATCGACGGGGGTCCGGCGACCGACGACGACCGGTACGTCGAGATCTGGAACCTCGTGTTCATGCAGTACGAGATCACGAACGTGCGGTCGAAGTACGACTTCGACATCGTCGGCGAACTGCCGGCCAAGAACATCGACACCGGCATGGGTCTGGAGCGCATCGCGTTCATCAAGCAGGGCGTCGACAACATGTACGAGACCGACCAGGTGCGGCCGGTCCTCGACCTCGCGGCGAAGCTCGCCGGCAAGGCGTACGGCGCCGAGTCGCACGAGGACGACGTGCGCCTGCGCATCGTCGCCGACCACGTGCGATCCTCGCTCATGCTCCTCGCCGACGGCGTCACCCCGTCGAACGAGGGCCGCGGCTACATCCTGCGCCGGATCATGCGCCGCGCCATCCGCTCGATGCGCCTGCTCGGCGTCGAGGGCCCCACCTTCCCCGAGCTGTTCGCCGCCTCGCGCGACGCGATGAAGGAGTCCTACCCCGAGGTCGAGACCGACTACGCGCGTCTGTCCGCGTACGCGATCGCCGAGGAGCAGACCTTCCTCCGCACCCTCGCGGCCGGATCCGCGATCCTCGACCAGTCCGTGGCGGATGCCAAGCGTGGCGGCGCCGCAACGCTGTCCGGCTCCGAGGCCTTCCTGCTGCACGACACCTACGGCTTCCCGATCGACCTCACGCTCGAGATCGCCGAGGAGGCCGGGCTCACTGTCGACCGCGGCGCGTTCGACACCCTCATGCAGGAGCAGCGCGCCCGGGCGAAGGCGGATGCGCGCTCCCGCAAGGGCGCGATCGCCGACCAGAGCGTGTACCGGGAGTTCCGTGCGCTCGGCGAGACGGTCTTCACGGGTTACACCGACCTCGAGACCGAGTCGAAAGTCCTCGGCATCCTGGTCGACGGACACAGCACCGACCGCGCATCGCAGGGACAGATCGCCGAGGTCGTGCTCGCCGAGACGGCCCTGTACGCCGAGTCGGGCGGCCAGGTCGCCGACAAGGGCGTGATCGTGGGCCCCGGCTACGAGCTCGAGGTGCTCGACGTCCAGCGGCCGGTCCCGGGTCTCATCAGCCACACCGTCGAGGTGACGACGGGCGAGGTGTCCGTCGACGCTCCGGCGACGACGGTGGTCGACGCCCTGAACCGCCACTCCGCGCAGCAGGCGCACTCCGCCACCCACCTCGTCCACGCGGCCATCCGCGACACCCTCGGCAAGACCGCGACGCAGACCGGTTCGCTCAACCGCGCCGGCTACATGCGCTTCGACTTCAGCTGGGGTGCCGCGCTCTCGCCCGAGACCCGCACCGAGATCGAGGACATCGCCAACAACGCCGTGCGCGACAACCTCGAGGTCACCACGCGCGTGCTCTCGCTCGACGAGGCCAAGGCCGCGGGCGCGATGGCGCTGTTCGGCGAGAAGTACGGCGACACCGTGCGCATGGTCGACATCGGCGGTCCGTGGTCGCGCGAGCTCTGCGGTGGCACGCACGTCGCCCGCAGCGCGGAGATCGGCCTGGTCAACCTGGTCGGCGAGTCGTCGGTGGGCGCCTCGAACCGCCGCGTCGAGGCGCTGGTGGGTCTCGATGCCTTCCGCGATCTCGCCGCCGAGCGCGCGATCGTGTCCCAGCTGACCACCTCGCTGAAGACCCCGCGCGAGCAGCTCACGACCCGCATCGCCGAGCTGGCCGCGAGCCTGAAGGCGGCCGAGAAGAAGATCGCGGCGTTCGAGGCCCGCGCGCTCACCGACCGCCTCCCGCAGCTCGCCGAGTCCGCGGTCGCCGTGGGCTCCGTCCGCGTCGTCGCGCAGTCCCTCGGCGAGGGCGCATCGGCCGACGACGTGCGCTCGCTCGCGCTCCAGGTGCGTGACAGGCTCGGCTCCGACCCGGCCGTCGTCGCCCTCGGCACCGTCACGGGCGGTCGCGCGACGGTCGTCGTCGTCACGAACGACGCCGCGCGTGAGCGCGGCCTCGCCGCCGGTGCCCTGGCCAAGACGGCGGCGGGCGTCCTCGGCGGCGGCGGTGGCGGGCGTCCGGACGTCGCTCAGGGCGGCGGAACGGATGCCGCAGCCCTGCCGCAGGCGCTCGAGGGCATCGTCGCGGACGTCCGGGCGACCACGGCGTGACGGAGTTCCGCCGCGGCATCCGGCTGGGCATCGATGTGGGACGCGCCCGCGTCGGCGTCGCCCGGTCGGATCCCGACGGCCTGCTCGCGGTTCCCGTGGAGACGGTTCCGCGCAAGGGCGAGCCGGTGCGGCGCATCGTGGCCCTCGCGGCCGAGTACGAGGCGTTCGAGGTGCTCGTCGGTCTTCCGCTCAACCTTCGCGGCGAGGACACGCCTTCCACGACGGATGCACGCCGCTTCGCCGGTGAGCTGGCGGCAGCCCTGACCGTGCCCGTTCGTCTCGTGGACGAACGGCTCAGCACGGTGTCGGCGCACGGCGTGCTGCGGCAGGCAGGGCGCTCCCAGCGGGATTCTCGTAGCATTGTGGACCAAGTCGCCGCTGTGGTGCTGCTGCAGCAGGCGCTCGACGTGGAGCGACAGTCCGGCGAGCCGGCCGGACCCGCCGTAGCACCGGGACAGGAGCCCGCCTGACATGCCCGAAAACGACCCCAACGATCCGTTCGCGGAGCTGTACCGCCGTCTGCCCGACCCCCGCGCCGGCGCGACCGATGGCACCTCTCGCGGCGAGGCGAGCCCGGGCTCCCCGGTCTCGGCACCGCCCTCCCGCCGTGCGGCTCGCGAGGCCCGCAGGGCGCAGACCGGCCCCACGGCCGCCGCCACCCCGGATTCACGGCGCGGCACTGGGGCCGACGCCGAGGCCCCGGCCGATCCCGTCCCCGCCGTGCGTCCCGAGCCCACCCGGACACCGGCGTCCGAGGAAGCTCCCCGCCCCGCGACCTCCCACGATCGTGAGCCCGTGCTCGTCGGCGCGGGCGCCGCAGCCGCCGCGGGCTCCGGGGCAGGCCGCGCGCCGGCGTCCGGGTCGCTGGAGGACCTCTTCTCCGGTCGCGCGAGCACCGACGAGGTCCGCGGCGCCACCCCGCCGCCGCGACGCCGGCGCCGCACGGGCGTGTGGATCGCGCTCGCGATCGTCCTCGTGATCATCGGCGGACTCGTCGGCGGCGGTTTCGCGCTCTGGAACACCTACGGGGAGCGGGTGCAGGCGTTCTTCGGCACCGGGGAGCCGCTCGACTACGCCGAGGGCATGGCCACGGGCGAAGCCCGCGTCACGATCGTCTCGGGCGACACCGGCGAGTCGGTCTCACCGAAGCTGTTCGAAGCGGGGGTCACGAAGGAGTCGAACTCGCTCTACCAGTACATGGTCGACAACTCCGTCGCCTTCACGTTCCAGCCCGGGGTCTACAGGCTGCAGCAGCAGATGACCTCTGCCGCCGTCCTCGACGCGCTGCGCGACCCGGAGAACCGTCTCGACAACTCCGTGCAGCTGCGCGAGGGTCTCACGCTGAACCAGTCGTTGGATGTCATCGCCGAGCAGCTGAGCATGCCCCGTGAGGAGCTCGACGCCGCCGTGGCCGACCCGTCCCAGTACGGCGTTCCCGCGGCGACCCTCGAGGGCTGGATCTTCCCCGCGACCTACGATTTCGACGAGGGCGTGAGCGCCACCGACGTCATCGGCCGGATGGTGCAGCGGACGATCCAGTCGCTGGACCAGGCGGGCGTCCCGGAGGGGGACCGTGAGCGGATCCTCATCGTCGCCTCGATCATCGAGCGCGAGGCGCGCAACCCCGACGACTTCTACAAGGTGTCGCGCGTCATCGAGAACCGCCTCCAGCCCTCCAACCAGGAGACGTTCGGCAAGCTCGAGATGGACTCGACCGTGCAGTACGGAGCCGACGAACTCGGCAGCGGGTCGGTGAGCACGTCCACCGAAGCACGCAACAGCGACAACCCGTGGAACACGTACATGTACCCGGGGCTCCCGATCGGTCCGATCGCCAACCCCGGCGATCTGGCCATCGACGCGGCCATGAAGCCCGCGGACGGCCCATGGCTGTATTTCGTGACCGTCAACCTCGACACCGGCGAGACCGTCTTCACGTCCACGTACAGCGAGCACGAGCAGGCCGTCGCCCAGTGGCGGGAGTGGTGCACGGACAACCCCGACAGCGGATGCTGAGCGACCGGACGCGTCTCGCCGTCTGGGGCGACCCGGTCGACCACTCACGGTCACCGCTGCTGCACGCGGCGGCATACCGCGAGCTGGGTCTGCCGTGGGAGTACGGCCGACGGCGAGTGACCGAGGCGGGATTCCCCGCGGCGATCGCGGACCTGGATGCCACGTGGCGCGGCCTCTCGCTGACCATGCCGCTGAAGAAGGCCGCGGCGATGGCGGCGGTGTCCCTCGACGACGCTGCTCGCCGGACCGGTGCGGTGAACACGTACCTGCTGACGGACGACGGCCCCCTCGGGTTCAACACCGATGTCGGCGGTCTCGCGCGCGCGTTGCGCGAGGCCGGCGTCACGCATCCCCGGACGGCGCGGATCCTCGGCGCGGGTGCGACCGCGACCTCGGCCGTACTGTCCCTCGCCGAGCTCGGCGCCGAGCGCGTCGAGGTCGTGGCCCGGCGGCCGGAGGCGGTCGCCGCCCTACGCGAACGGGGGGAGTCCGTCGGCGTCGACGTCGTGCGGTCGTCGTTCGACGACCCCGACGCGCCGGAGCCCGTCGATGTGACGATCGGAGCCCTGCCCGGACAGGTCGACGCCGGTCCCGGCATCCGTCCCTTCGCCGAGCACGGCGGGCTGCTCGTCGACGTCGTGTACGGCAACTGGCCGACGTCCCTCGCGGAGTACTGGTTCGCCGCGGGCAACCGGGCGATCAACGGCCTGCCGATGCTGGTTCACCAGGCGCTCCTGCAGGTGCGCGTGTTCGTCGGAGGCGACCCGGCGGCGCCTCTCGAGCGCGAGGACGCCGTGCTGGCCGCGATGCGCGCCGCCGTCATGGGAGAATAGAGCCATGCTTCGCGTGCTCACGGCCGGGGAATCCCACGGCCCCGAACTGGTCGCCCTCATGGAGGGGATGCCGGCCGGTGTCCCGATCTCTCCCGCGCAGATCCGCGCCGACCTGGCCCGCCGCAAGCTCGGTTACGGTCGCGGCTCGCGCATGAAGTTCGAAGAGGACGAGCTCACGCTCTCGACCGGCATCGTGCACGGCTTCACGATCGGCAGCCCCATCGCCTTGCGCATCGGCAACACCGAGTGGCCCAAGTGGGTCGAGGTCATGAGCCCGGAGCCCGTCGAGCTGTCCGACCGCTCCCGCGGCCGCGGCGCCGCGCTGACGCGTCCGCGTCCCGGCCACGCCGATCTCGTCGGCATGCAGAAGTACGGCTTCGACGAGGCGCGACCGATCCTCGAGCGCGCGTCCGCCCGCGAGACCGCGGCACGCGTCGCCCTCGGCGCCGTCGCCCGCGCGTTCCTCGGCGAGCTCGGCATCCGTCTGGTCAGCCACACGCTCTCGATCGGCCCCGTGCGCGTCCCCGACGACGCGCCGTTCCCCGCGCCCGACGACGTCGACCTGCTGGACGCCGATCCGCTGCGCTGCTTCCACCCCGCGACCTCCGCCGCCATGGTCGCCGAGGTCGACGACGCGAAGAAGGCCGGCGATACCCTGGGCGGCATCGTCGAGGTCCTCGCGTACGGGCTCCCGCCGGGCCTCGGCTCGCACGTGCAGTGGGACCGTCGACTGGATGCCAAGCTCGCGCAGGCACTCATGAGCATCCAGGCCATCAAGGGCGTCGAGGTCGGCGACGGCTTCCTCACCACGACGCGCCGTGGCTCGCAGGCGCACGACGAGCTGTTCGCGACCGAGGACGGCATCACGCGGTCCTCCGACCGGGCGGGTGGCACCGAGGGCGGCATGTCCACCGGTACGGTGCTGCGGGTTCGGGCGGGCATGAAGCCCATCGCGACCGTTCCGCACGCGCTGCGCACCGTCGATGTCGCCACCGGTGACACCGCCGCCGCCCACCACCAGCGTTCCGACGTCTGCGCGGTTCCGGCCGCCGGCGTCGTCGCCGAGGCCATGGTCGCGATCACGCTCGCCGACGCGGTGCTGGAGAAGTTCGGCGGCGACAACGTGGCCGAGACGCGCCGCAACCTCGACGCCTATCTCGCGCACCTGCCCGAGACGCTGCGCACCACCGACGCCTCCGACGCGGCGTTGCTCGCGCATGATCTCGGCTGAGGCCGGCGACGGCGCACTCGTGCTCATCGGACCGATGGGTGCGGGCAAGACGAGCGTCGGACGCCGCGTCGCACGCGCACTCGGCATGCCCTTCAGTGACACCGACAAGATCGTCGTGCGCGACCACGGCCCGATCCGCGACCTCTTCCTCGCCCACGGCGAGGCCCATTTCCGCGCGCTCGAGCGGGATGCCGTGGCCGAAGCGCTCGGCCGCGGCGGCGTGGTCGCGCTCGGCGGCGGAGCGGTGCTCGATCCCGTCACGCAGGAGAGGCTCACGCACCACCGCGTCGTCCTGCTGACGGTGGCGCCGCACGTGGTGGCCTCCCGGATACACGGGGACGAACGCCCCCTGCTGGGCGGCGAAGACCCCGCGGAGCGTTGGCTGCGCATCTACGAGGAGCGGCGACCGATCTACGAAGCGGCCGCCGACATCGCCTTCGACACGTCGTCGGGCCCCCTCGCCCGCGTCGTCGACGACATCGTGGCCTGGGCGCAGCGCGTCCCGGCCCAGGAGACCCCATGACCGACACCACCACCATCACCGTCGCCGGCGACCCCGGGTACGACGTCACAATCGGGCGCGGCCTGCTCGCCTCCCTGGGGGAGAAGCTTCCGGCGGCAGCGCAGAAGGTGCTCATCGTGCATCCGCCGACGCTCGCGACGCAGGCCGAGGCGCTGCGTGCGCAGCTCGTCGGCGACAGGCAGGTCCTGCTCGCCGAGGTCCCGGACGCCGAGGCCGGCAAGCGCATCGAAGTCGCCGCGTTCTGTTGGCAGGTCATGGGCCAGGCCGACTTCACACGGACGGATGCCGTCATCGGCTTCGGCGGGGGAGCTGTCACCGACCTCGCCGGGTTCGTCGCCGCCACCTGGCTGCGCGGCGTCGCGATCGTCCAGGTGCCGACGACCGTCCTCGCCATGGTCGACGCCGCGGTGGGAGGCAAGACGGGCGTCAACACCGCCGAGGGCAAGAACCTCGTCGGTGTCTTCTGGCCCCCGCACGCCGTCGTCTGCGACCTCGATCTGCTCGAGACGCTGTCGCGCAACGAGGCCACCGCGGGGTTCGCCGAGGTCGTGAAGGCCGGGTTCATCTGGCATCCGGAGATCCTCGACCTGATCGAGGCCGACCCCGAGCACATCGTCGATCCGCGCGGCGACGCGTTCCGCCGGTGCATCGAACTCGCGATCGACATGAAGGCGCGCGTGGTCGGCGAGGACCTGCGTGAGGCGGGTCTGCGCGAGGTGCTGAACTACGGGCACACCCTCGGTCACGCCATCGAGCACGCCGAGCGGTACCGCTGGCGTCACGGAGCCGCGATCTCGGTCGGCATGGTCTTCGCCGCCGAGCTGTCGCGGCTGGCCGGCCGCCTGTCCGACGACGTCGCTCAGCGTCACCGCACGGTGCTCGAGTCGCTCGGTCTGCCGACGACCTATCGCGCCGGGGCGTTCCCGACCCTGAAGGCGACGATGCAGCGCGACAAGAAGAGCCGCGGCAGCATGCTGCGCTTCATCGTGCTCGACGACCTGGCGCGGCCGACCGTGCTCCAGGCGCCGGACGAATCCCTTCTGTTCGCCGCATACCAGGAGGTCGGGGCGTGAGCACGCCGCGCCGCCTCCTCCTCGTCAACGGTCCGAACCTCAACCTGCTCGGCACGCGACAGCCCGAGATCTACGGCCGAGACACTCTCGCCGACGTCGAGCGGGTGACGACCGAGGCGGCCGATCGGCATGGGCTCGAGGTCCGCGCGATCCAGAGCAACCACGAGGGCGTGCTCATCGATGCGATCCACGCCGCACGGCTCGACTGCGCCGGCATCGTGATCAACGCCGGGGGACTGACGCACACGTCCGTGGCGCTGCGCGACGCCCTGGCATCCGTGGCTCTTCCGGTCGCCGAGGTACACATCTCGAACATCAAGGAACGCGAGAGCTTCCGGCACTTCTCCTACATCGAAGACGTCGCCGCGGTCCACGTGGTCGGCGAGGGCGTGCCGGGATACGCGCGCGCCGTCGACCTCCTCGTCGAGGTCATCAGCGGGCTCGCGGACGGCTGAGCGCCCCATCGCGTAGACTCGACCGCTGGGCGAGCGCCGACGCGACGCCCCACCGACTCACGAAACGGAACATCGAACCTCATGGCATCCACCGCAGACATCAAGAACGGCGTCGTCCTCAACATCGACGGTCAGCTCTGGAGCGTGGTGGAGTTCCAGCACGTCAAGCCCGGCAAGGGCGGCGCGTTCGTCCGCACGAAGCTCAAGAACGTCATGTCCGGCAAGGTCGTCGACCGCACGTTCAACGCCGGTGCGAAGGTCGACCTCGAGAACGTCGACCGCCGCGACTTCACGTACCTGTACAACGACGGTGAGGGCTTCGTCTTCATGGACGTCGCCGACTACGACCAGATCACCGTGGGCGCGGCCACCGTGGGCGACGCCGCCAACTTCCTTCTCGAGAACCAGCAGGTGCAGATCGCCCTGAACAACGGCAACCCGCTGTACATCGAGCTCCCGCCGTCCGTCGTGCTCGAGGTCACCTACACCGAGCCGGGTCTGCAGGGCGACCGGTCCTCGGCCGGCACGAAGCCCGCCACCGTCGAGACCGGGTACGAGATGCAGGTCCCGCTGTTCCTCGAGACCGGCACGAAGATCAAGGTCGACACTCGCACCGGCGAGTACCTCGGCCGCATCAGCTGACCTTGAGCGCCCGCACCAAGGCGCGCAAACGCGCGCTCGACATCCTGTTCCAGGCCGACGTCCGCGGTGAGGAGCTGCCGGTCATGCTCGCCGTCGAGGCGAAGCGCGCCGCCTCCGAGCCCGACCGCCAGGCCTCGTGGCTGTACGCCCGTGACATCGTCGACGGCGTCATCGACAACCGCGAGGCGATCGACGAGCAGATCACCACGTTCGCGAAGGACTGGTCGCTGCAGCGGATGCCCGCCGTCGACCGTGCGCTCCTGCGCATCGGGACGTGGGAGATCCTCTACAACGACGAGGTGCCCACGGCCGTCGCGATCGATGAGGCGGTCGAGCTGGCGAAGGAGTTCTCCACCGACGACTCCGGCTCGTTCGTCCACGGCGTCCTCGCCCGCATCGCGCGCTCGTCCTGACACCCGCCGACGTGCTCCCGCGGCTGCGCCGAGCACGCATAAACGCGATTCGCGCGCATAAACGCGAGGGCAACGTGTTTCTGCGCGCCGATCGCGTTTATGCACGAGCGGACACCGCCGTCGCCCCGACGCCGGATCGCGGCGGGCGGCCGGGGGTGTCGGTGGCCGATGACAGGATTTCGGCATGACCAGCTGGCGCGGATTGCTCCCCGACCCCGAGCGTCGGGGTTTCGAGGCGCTCGCGCTCGGCATCGAGTTGCGCCAGCGCGAGGCGTACGACCCCGCGCGGTGGGAGGCGCGGTCCGTCGACCCGGTCACGCCCCGCATGCTCGCTCGACGCCAGGACGAGCTACAGCTCGTCGCCCGGCCGCTCGTGCGCGGCACGCGCGAGACCTGGATCCGAGCGGATGCCACGTGGGACGCGGTCCGCCGGTCGACCGGCCGCTTCGACCCGGCGCAGGTCGGCTGGCTCGCCGAACTCCACGCTCTCGCGCAGGCGATGCGCACGACCGGACCTTTCGTCGCGGCCGGCGACACCGTCGCCCTGGATGCCATCGCCTCGCCACTGCTGTGGCCGCACCTGCGCGCGGCCGCGGGCCTCGGCATCCCGCTCGTGCCGATGCACCCGCAGCAGAGCGTCCGGCTGGCGGACGAGGCGACGGCGCGCGTGTCGGTCGACACCGCGTCCGGCGGCGGACTGCGTCTCGCGGCGGCCATCGAGATCGACGGACGAGCCGTGGATGCCGCGCACGTGCGACCTCTCGGCACCGCGGGGATCTTCGCGTTCGAGCCCGACCGCGACCCGATCCCGCTGGTCCTCGCCCCCGTCGCCCTGCCGTCCCCGCTGCCGGCCCTGCTGACCGACGGCCCTGTCATCGTGCCGGCCGCGGACGTGGGGGAGTTCCTCGCCGACGCGTACCCGCGCCTCGCGCGGCGGGTCGCCCTCGCCGTGGCGCCCGGCGCCCCCGCGCCTCCGCCGCCGCGGCCGACGCTCGAGGTGACCGTGTCGTATCTCGATGACGAGTCCGTCGAGTACGCGCTCGACTGGGTGTACCCGGGCGGCATCCGCGCCGCCTACGGCATCCCGGCCGACGACGAGCGCGACCCCCGCGCCGAGGGCGAGATCGCGGGCCGGGTAGAAACGACCTGGGCCGAGCGCGCCGATCTGCCGGTCAAGGCCCGGGAGCTGCTGCGCGACGCCGACGCCGCCGCGTTCGCGACGCGCGTGCTGCCGGCCCTCGACCTCCTCGCCGACGTGCGGGTGCTCACGCGGGGATCCGTTCCGACGTTCCGCGAGCTGCGCGGAGACCCGACGCTGACGATCACCGCCGTGCCGTCGGCCGACCGTGACTGGTTCGACCTCGGGATCGTCGTCGTGATCGACGGGCGCGCGATCCCGTTCGGCACGCTCTTCACCGCCCTCTCGCGCGGCCGCACCCGCATCAAGCTCTCCGACGGGGCATGGTTCTCGCTCGCCCACCCGTCGCTTCAGCGTCTGCGCGACCTGCTGGAGGAGGCGGCGGCGCTGGATGAGTGGGAGACGGGCCCGCGCATCCCTCGCCGCCACCTCGCCCTGTGGAGCGAGTTCGAAGACCTCGCCGACGAGTCCGCGGCCGCCGTCGAGTGGCGCGACCTGGCGCGGGTGCTGCGCGACGTGTCCGAGGTGCCTTCGGTGGCCACACCGCCGGGCTTTCGCGCCGAGCTCCGGCCGTATCAGCGCGAAGGTCTCGCGTGGCTCGCGCTCCTGCACGCGCACCGGCTCGGCGGCATCCTGGCCGACGACATGGGGCTCGGCAAGACCGTGCAGATCCTCGCGCTCATCGCGCACGCACGGGCGACGGGGGAGCGTCGTCCATGGCTCGTGATCGCCCCCACCTCGGTGCTGCCGACGTGGAGGGCGGAGGCTGCGCGCTTCGCACCCGACCTCGACGTGGTCGCTGTCGAGGCGACCGCTGTGCGGCGGAACGACACCATCGCCCACCTCGCCGAGCGCGCCGATGTCGTCGTCGCACCGTACGGCGTGGTGCGCACGGACGACGCCGAATTCGCCGTGCCCGAGTGGGCCGGCGTGGTGCTCGACGAGGCCCAGTTCGTGAAGAACCCCGCGACCCGCATTCACCGCGCCGTCGCGGCGCTTCGCGCGGACTCGGTGTTCGCCGTCACCGGCACCCCGATCGAGAACGGCCTCGACGACCTGTGGGCGCTGCTGGCCCTCGTCGCGCCCGGCCTGTACCCCTCGGCGCGACGCTTCCGCGAGGAGTACGTCCGGGCGATCGAGCAGCTGCCCTCCGACGCCCCGACCGAGCTCTCCGCCGCAGCGGCCGAGGCCCACCGCCGGGGCAGCCTCGCGCGCCTCCGCTCACGGGTGCGGCCGTTCCTCCTGCGCCGCACGAAAGACGTCGTCGCCGCCGACCTGCCGCCCAAGCAGGAGCAGACGATCGCAGTGCCCCTCGCCCCCGCGCACCGCGAGCTGTACGACCGCGTGCTGCAACGCGAGCGGCAGAAGGTGCTGGGGCTGCTCGACGACCTCGACCGGCAGCGCTTCATCGTGTTCCGTTCGATCACGCTCCTGCGCATGCTCGCGCTCGCCCCCGGCCTCGTCGACGAGCGCGACGCCCCCCTCGGGTCGGCGAAGCTCGACGTCCTGATGGAGCGCCTGGTCGAAGTGGCATCCGAGGGCCATCGCGCTCTGGTGTTCAGCCAGTTCACGTCCTTCCTCGATCTCGCGGCGGAGCGCCTGGATGCCGCCGGCCTCGCCTACGCGCACCTCGACGGCTCGACCTCCCGCCGCGGCGAGGTCGTCGAGGCGTTCCGTAGGGGAGAGGCGCCGGTGTTCCTCATCAGCCTCAAGGCCGGCGGGTTCGGTCTGACGCTCGTCGAGGCCGAGTACGTGTTCCTGCTCGACCCGTGGTGGAACCCCGCCGCCGAGACGCAGGCGATCGACCGCACCCACCGCATCGGGCAGACCAGGAGCGTGTTCGTCTACCGGCTCATCGCGGCGGGCACGGTGGAGGAGAAGGTGCTCGAGCTGCAGCAGCGCAAGGCCGCCCTGTCGCGTGCGGTGCTCGACGACGGCGACGCGTTCGCGAACGCGCTGGATGCCGACGACATCCGCGCGATCCTCGGCGGGTGAACCGCGACGCCGCGCCGACCCTCCCCACAGCCGACCCCCGCGTAGACTCGATGGGTTCTCACGGACAGGAGCGACATGAAGATCACCGGCCTCGGCCACGCGGGCATGTTCATCGAGACCGCGGGCGGCAGCATCCTCTGCGACCCCGTGATCGGTCCGAGCTTCTTCGGCTCGTGGTTCCCGTTCCCCGACAACCGCGCGCTCGACTGGAAGCGCTTCGGCGCGGCCGACTTCCTCTACATCTCGCACCGCCACCGCGACCACTTCGACCCGGCCATGCTCGAGCGGTACGTCTCGAAGGACATCAAGGTCCTGCTGCCCGAGTACCCGACCGACGACCTCGAGCGGGACCTCATCGCCCTCGGGTACACGAACCTCGTGCGCACCGAGGCGGGCGTGCCTCTGCAGTTCGGTGACCTGAAGCTCATGGTCACCCCCCTCCGCGCCCCGTCCGACGGCCCGATCGGCGACTCGTCGCTGTCGGTCGACGACGGCACCGCCAGCATCCTGAATCAGAACGACTCGCACCCGCTCGACCTCGACAAGCTCTTCGACTTCGGCAAGCCCGACGCGTATTTCACCCAGGTCTCCGGCGCGATCTGGTGGCCGATGGTCTACGACCTCCCGCAGGACGCAAAGCAGAACTTCGCGCAGCTCAAGCGCGACGCGCAGAACAAGCGCGCGATGTACTACATCGAGAAGGTGGATGCCGAGCATGTCTTCCCCATGGCCGGTCCGCCCATGTTCCTGCGCGAGGCGCTGTTCCGCTACAACGGCACGGGCCTGGAGAACGACTCGATCTTCACCGACCAGCGCGAGTTCCTCGCGCACATGAAGGAGCTGCGCCCCGACCAGAAGGGGTACCTGTTCCTCCCCGGCACCGAGGTCGAGCTGCGCGGCTCCGACGCGACCGTCACACAGACGCTGTTCACGGATGCCGAGATCGAGCGCATCTTCGGCGACAAGTGGGCGTACCTCGCCGAGCAGCGCGACAGCCGCCAGGACGAGATCGCCGCGGAAGAGGCATCCCGTGCCGAGATCATCCCGCCGGCCGAGATGCTCGCGGCGCTGAAGGAGTGGTGGGAGCCGCTCCTGCGTCGCGCGCGCACGATCCGCAACGGCGTCGGCGGCATGGTGCGGTTCCGCATCGGCGAGCTCGACATGGTCGTGGACTTCCCCAAGGCGAAGCTGCGTGAGTACGCCGGCGAGGAGTGCATCTACTGGTACACGATCCCTGCCGACCTGGTCTCGACGAACATCCGCGACCACGAGATCGACTGGTCGAACTCGATCTTCCTGTCGATGCAGTTCGAGGTGGGCCGGTCGGGGAAGTTCAATGAGTTCCTCACGACGTTCCTCAAGTGCCTGTCGCGTGACCGGATCGAGTACGTCGAGAACTGGTACGCCGAACAGTCCGATCAGACCGAGGATGCCGAGATCGACGGCTGGACGGTCCAGCGCCGATGCCCGCACCTGCGCGCCGACCTCACCAAGACCGGAAAGATCGAGGACGGCGTCCTGACCTGCTCACTGCACGACTGGAAGTGGGACCTCGCCTCGGGCCGGTGCCTCACGACGACCGGGCACCCGATCCGCTCGACGCCGTCGGGCCTCGCGAAGGAGAAGGCCGCCGAGCTCGCCGCCGGCTGAGTCCGTCCGCGCGGGCAGAGCGCCGCCGCGCGCTCAGGGCGATTCGTCCGACGGGAGCCGTATCCGCGGCATCCCTCCTCCGCTGCCCGGACCTCCTCGCGGCACGGGGCTGCCTTCGTGGCCGAGCAGCGCATTCCGAGGGAGCACCGCGAGAGCTGTCAAGGCCGTACGCGGCGGATCCCGAGCGATGCGAGCGTGCATCCCTCGCCGACGGTAGGGGCACGTATGTCGCACATCACTCGCAAGGCGGGGGTCGCCGCGATCGCCGGTGTCCTCGTCGCGATCATCCCGCTCGTCCTCGGCACCCCCGAGCTCGCCCCGCTCGTCGGCTGGGCGGTCGCTGCCGCGGTGTTCCTGACCTGGGCGTGGATCGTGGCATGGCCGGCGGACCCCGCCCAGACACGTCAGCTGGCGACCCAGGAAGACCGCGCGCGCAGACTCGTCGACACACTCATCATCGGGGTGACGTTCCTCGGCCTTGTCGGGGTCGTGCTCGCTCTCATCCGCAGTCAGCAGAAGGATCCCATCGGCTCGGCCTGCGCCATTCTCGCGGTCGTCGGCGTGGTCGCGGCGTGGGCAGTGGTGAACACCGTCTATGCGTTCAAGTACGCCCGCATGTACTACCTCGACGACCGCCACCGCTTCGACTTCGATCAGGACGAGGATCCGTCGTACAGCGACTTCGCGTACGCCGCGTTCAACATCGGGATGTCGTACACCTCGAGCAGCGTGACCCAGTCGTCCACGCCGTCGCGTCGCGTCGCCTTCGGGCACGGCCTGCTGGCGTACTTCTACAGCACGTTCGTCGTCGCGGTGGCGATCAACCTCATCACGAGCCTCACGCAGGCGGGCTGAGTCGCGTTCGCCCTCGTCCTGGAAGGCATGAACGCTCTCCGCCCGCAGAAACGCGTGCACACCGCGTTTGTGCGCGCGCGAAGCGTTTATGCGCGCGAAGCGTGTGCGCGCGCGAAGCGTTTATGCGTGCAACCCGCCGAGCCGTGGCCGCCTGCGCAGCGGTCGAGTAATGGGGCGGCCCGCACTGTCTCCCGCCGTCGCGCCGACGCACCCCCTCCTGCACATCCCCGCGCACCCGGCATCCGTCATCCACACCCGCTACACTCGAACCAGAACCACGGCAACCTTTAACCCCGTCCCGTGAGGCGGAGAAGGGAGCAGCGGATGAGTACGCGCACCGTCATGCACGATGCCGACATCGCCCGCGCTTTGACGCGCATCTCCCACGAGATCCTGGAGTCCAACAAAGGACCGGAAGGACTCGTCCTCCTCGGAATCCCGACCCGCGGTGTCACCCTCGCCGAGCGCATCGCTCCGCTCGTGAGCGAGTTCGGGGGAGCGGCCGTCCCGGTCGGCGCCCTCGACGTGACGATGTACCGCGACGATCTGCACCGCAATCCGACGCGCGCGCCGCACACCACCCGCATTCCCGCGGGCGGCATCGACGGCAAGGTCGTCGTGCTGGTGGACGACGTGCTGTTCTCGGGCCGGAGCATCCGCGCCGCCCTCGACGCCCTGCAGGACATCGGCCGTCCCGCCGCCGTGCGGCTGGCGACCCTCATCGACCGCGGCCACCGGGAGCTGCCGATCCGCCCCGACTTCGTCGGCAAGAACCTGCCCTCGGCCCGCGACGAGCGCGTGAACGTGCGCCTGGCGGAGGTCGACGGTATCGAGGAGGTGACGATCGAGTCATGAGGAACCTCCTCGACACCCGCGACCTCACGCGCGCGCAGGCCCTGGAGATCCTCGACGTCGCCGAGGACATGGCCGACACCCAGCGCCGCGAGGTCAAGAAGCTGCCGACGCTGCGCGGCAAGACCGTCGTGAACCTCTTCTTCGAGGACTCCACGCGCACCCGCATCTCGTTCGAGGCTGCCGCCAAGCGCCTGAGCGCCGACGTCATCAACTTCTCCGCGAAGGGCTCGAGCGTCAGCAAGGGCGAGTCCCTGCAGGACACCGCGCAGACCCTTCAGGCGATGGGGGCGGATGCCGTCGTCATCCGCCACGGAGCCTCCGGCGCCCCGCGCACCCTCGCCACGAGCGGCTGGATCACCGCCGGGGTCATCAACGCCGGCGACGGCACGCACGCACACCCCACGCAGGCGCTGTTGGACGCGTTCACGATCCGCAAGCGCCTGTTCGGCGCCGACAGCCGCGGGCGTGCCCTCGACGGCGTCCGTGTCGCGATCGTCGGGGACATCCTGCACTCGCGCGTCGCGCGCTCGAACGTGTGGCTGCTGCACACTCTGGGTGCGCACGTCACCCTCGTGGCCCCACCCACGCTCGTGCCGCAGGACGTCAGCGGATGGCCCGTCGAGGTGGACTACGACCTGGATCACGCGATCGCCGGAGGTCCGGACGCGCTGATGATGCTGCGGATCCAGCTCGAACGCATGAATGCCGCGTATTTCCCGACTGAACGGGAGTATTCCCGCCGGTACGGCCTCGACGCGCGGCGCCTGGAAGCGCTGCCGGACGGTAGCATCGTTCTACACCCGGGCCCGATGAATCGCGGCCTGGAGATCTCCGCCGAAGCCGCCGACTCGCCGCGCTCGACGGTTCTCGAGCAGGTGGCGAACGGCGTCTCCGTGCGTATGGCCGTGCTGTACCTGCTGCTGGCGGGCGCGCGGACCGACTCCGAGAAAGAGGACCTTCGATGACCCACGCCCCCTCCCACACCCTGCTGGTGCGCGGCGCGCGGATCGAGGGTCAGGATGCCACCGACCTGCTCGTGCGCGACGGCGTCATCGCCGAGACCGGCACGTGCCTCTCGCACGCCGGCGCGACGGTCGTGGATGCCGACGGCCTCATCGCCCTGCCGGGACTCGTCGACCTGCATGTCCACCTGCGCGAGCCCGGGTACGAGGCGTCCGAGACGGTTCAGACCGGCTCACGCGCGGCGGCTGCGGGCGGCTTCACCACCGTCTTCGCCATGCCGAACACCTCGCCCGTGGCCGACACCGCCGGGGTGGTCGAACAGGAGCTCGCGCTCGGTGAGGCCGCGGGGTACGTCCACGTGCAGCCGATCGGCGCGGTCACGGTCGGGCAGAAGGGCGAACGGCTCGCAGAGCTCGGAGCCATGGCCGACTCCCGGGCACGTGTCCGGGTGTTCAGCGACGACGGCTTCTGCGTCTTCGACCCGCTCATCATGCGGCGAGCGCTGGAGTACGTGAAAGCGTTCGACGGCGTCATCGCGCAGCACGCGCAGGACCCGCGGCTGACCGAGGGCGCCCAGATGAACGAGGGCGCCGTGTCGGCCGAGCTGGGCCTGACCGGGTGGCCGGCCGTCGCCGAGGAGTCGATCATCGCGCGCGACGTCCTGCTCGCCGAGCACGTGGGCTCGCGTCTGCACGTGTGCCATCTCTCGACGGCCGGTTCGGTCGACATCATCCGCTGGGCCAAGAAGCGCGGGGTGAACGTCACTGCCGAGGTGACACCTCACCACCTGTTGCTGACCGACGAGCTCGTCCGCGACTACGACGCGCGGTTCAAGGTCAACCCGCCACTGCGCAGCGAGGAAGACGTCCTCGCGGTGCGCGAGGGTCTGGCCGACGGCACGATCGACATCGTCGCGACCGACCACGCGCCGCATCCCGCGGAGGCGAAGTCGTGCGAGTGGGCCGCCGCCGCGAACGGCATGGTGGGCCTGGAGAGCGCCCTGCGGGTCGTGCACCGGGCGATGGTGGAGACGGGCCTGCTGGACTGGTCCGACGTCGCCCGGGTGATGTCGCGCACGCCCGCGCGGATCGGCCGCCTCGATGGACACGGCACCCCGCTGGCCGAAGGGCAGCCGGCGACCTTCACGCTGTACGACCCGCGCCCCTCACGCACGTTCGCCCTCGACGACCTGCGCGGCCGCAGCAAGAACTCGCCGTACCTCGGCCGGGAGCTGCCGGGGGACGTTCGCTGGACCGTGCGTGGCGGCATCCCGACCGTCGTCGACGGCGCGGTGCTGGAGTCGCCGGGGGTTCTCGCGTGACCCGCGAAGGCGCCCTCCTGGTCATGGCCGGCGTCGCCATCGTCGTGCTGGCTCTTCTGGCCTGGGCATGGGTGCGACGAACGCGGCGCGATGCGCGCTACACCGCCCCGGTAGGAGAGCTTCCCGACGGAGCCGTGGAGACGGGTGTCTTCCCGGGCCTGTACGTCGCGACCACGCGTCACGGCGAGCCCCTGGAACGCCTCGCCATCCGCGGCCTCGGCTTCCGCTCCCGCGTGGACGTCACGGTCACCTCGGCCGGGATCGCCCTCGACCTGCCGGGTCAGCCCCGCATCGCGCTCACCCGCGACCGCCTCGTGGACGCCGATCAGGCCACGGTCGCGATCGACCGCGTGGTCGAACGCGACGGCCTGACGCGCGTCAGCTGGCGCATCGACGACGAAACCGTCGTCGACACCTACCTCCGACCCCAGGATGCCTCGGCCAGAGCCCTCGCCGACGCCATCCGTCCGCTCATCTCGACAGGAAGCGACGCATGACCGCCCTGATCTCCCCTCCGCGCATCTCGCGCGAACCCGCCGTCCTGGTGCTGGAGGACGGCACCCGCTATCCCGGTCGCGCCTACGGCGCCCGCGGCGAGACCTACGGCGAGGTCGTCTTCGCCACCGGCATGACCGGTTACCAGGAGACCCTCACCGACCCCTCGTACGCCGGTCAGATCGTGCTGCAGACCGCCCCGCACATCGGCAACACCGGCGTCAACGCCGAGGACCGCGAATCCCGCCGCATCTGGGTCGCCGGATACGTCGTCCGGGATCCCTCGCGGGTCGTGTCGAACTGGCGAGCCGACCGCTCGCTCGACGACGCGCTCATCGAGGACGGCATCGTCAGCATCTCCGGCATCGACACGCGCGCGGTGACCCGCCGTATCCGCTCTTCGGGCAGCATGCGCGGGGGAGTGTTCTCTGGTGAGGCCGCGAGCCTCGACGCCGACGAACAGCTGCGCCGCGTCCTGGCCGCGCCGGGCATGGCCGGCCGCAACCTCTCGGCCGAGGTCTCGGTGACCGAGGTCGAGGTGACCCCGGCGACGGGGGAGCGCATCGGCAATCTCGCCGTCCTGGACCTGGGCGTGAAGCAGTCCACGATCGACAACCTCGCCGCCCGCGGGTTCGAGGTGCACGTGTTCCCCCAGTCCGCGACGATCGAGCAGATCCGCGCGATCGAGCCGGTCGCGGCGTTCTACTCCAACGGCCCGGGCGACCCGGCCGCGAGCGACCAGCACGTCGAGCTGCTGCGCGCCGTGCTCGACGAGGGCCTGCCCTTCTTCGGCATCTGCTTCGGCAACCAGCTGCTCGGCCGCGCCCTCGGCTTCGGCACCTACAAGCTGCCCTTCGGCCACCGCGGCATCAACCAGCCGGTGCTCGACAAGACCACGGGTCGCGTCGAGATCACGTCCCAGAACCACGGCTTCGCCGTCGAGGCGCCGCTGGACACGGTGATCGACAGCCCCGGCGGCTACGGCCGCGTCGAGGTGAGCCACATCGGCCTCAACGACAACGTGGTGGAGGGTCTGCGCGCCCTCGACATCCCGGCATTCAGCGTGCAGTACCACCCCGAGGCCGCCGCCGGCCCGCACGATGCCAACTACCTGTTCGACCGCTTCCGCGACATGGTGCTCGCGACCCAGGAGACGAAGAAGAATGCCTAAGCGCGACGACATCCGCTCCGTCCTCGTCATCGGCTCCGGCCCGATCGTCATCGGCCAGGCCTGCGAGTTCGACTATTCCGGCACCCAGGCCTGCCGCGTCCTGCGCGAAGAGGGCGTGCGCGTGATCCTGGTCAACTCCAACCCGGCCACGATCATGACCGACCCCGACTTCGCCGACGCGACGTACATCGAACCGATCACCCCCGAGGTGATCGAGACGATCATCGCGAAGGAGAAGCCGGATGCCATCCTGCCCACGCTCGGCGGCCAGACGGCGCTGAACGCGGCGATGGCCCTTCACGACCGCGGCATCCTGGTCAAGTACGGCGTCGAGCTGATCGGCGCGAAGGTCGACGCCATCCGCAAGGGCGAGGACCGCCAGATCTTCAAGGAGCTCGTCATCGAGTCGGGCGCGGACGTCGCCGACTCCGTGATCTGCCACTCGATGGAGGAGCTGCTCGCCGGTGCCGAGAAGCTCGGCTACCCGCTCGTCGTGCGTCCGTCGTTCACGATGGGTGGCCTCGGCTCGGGCTTCGCGTACGACGAGGCCGACCTCCGTCGCATCGGCGGCGCGGGTCTGCACGACTCGCCCACGCACGAGGTGCTGCTCGAGGAGTCGATCCTGGGGTGGAAGGAGTACGAGCTCGAGCTCATGCGCGACACCCACGACAACACGGTCGTGGTCTGCTCCATCGAGAACGTCGACCCCGTGGGCGTGCACACCGGCGACTCGATCACGGTCGCTCCGGCGCTGACCCTCACCGACCGCGAGTACCAGAAGATGCGCAACATCGGCATCGACATCATCCGCGCGGTGGGTGTGGACACCGGTGGCTGCAACATCCAGTTCGCCGTGGACCCGGCCACCGGTCGCATCATCGTCATCGAGATGAACCCCCGGGTCTCGCGCTCGTCGGCGCTCGCGTCGAAGGCCACCGGCTTCCCGATCGCCAAGATCGCCGCCAAGCTCGCGATCGGCTACCGCCTCGACGAGATCCCCAACGACATCACCAAGGTGACCCCGGCGAGCTTCGAGCCGACGCTCGATTACGTCGTGGTGAAGGTTCCGCGCTTCAACTTCGAGAAGTTCCCCGCCGCCGACACCACGCTGACGACCACCATGAAGTCGGTCGGCGAGGCGATGGCGATCGGTCGCAACTACACCACGGCCCTGCAGAAGGCGCTGCGCTCGCTCGAGAAGCGCGGCTCCAGCTTCCACTGGGGCGAGGAGTCCCGGTCGGTGCAGGAGCTCCTCGAGATCTCGCAGACCCCGACTGACGGCCGCATCGTCGTGCTTCAGCAGGCGCTGCGCCTGGGCGCTACGCCCGAGCAGGCGTTCGAGGCCACCGCGATGGACCCGTGGTTCATCGATCAGATCGTCCTCATCAACGAGGTCGCCGAGATGATCCGCACGGCCGACGAACTGGATGCCGAGACCCTGCGTCTCGCGAAGGAGCACGGCTTCAGCGACGCCCAGATCGCGCAGATCCGCGGTCTCGATGAGGCCGAGGTGCGTGGCATCCGGTACTCCCTCGACGTGCGCCCGGTCTACAAGACGGTCGACACGTGCGCTGGGGAGTTCCCGGCCCTCACGCCGTACCACTACTCCAGCTACGACTGGGAGACCGAGGTCACTCCGTCCGACCGCACGAAGGTCGTCATCATCGGCTCCGGCCCCAACCGCATCGGTCAGGGCGTGGAGTTCGACTACTCGTGCGTGCACGCGTCCTTCGCGCTCTCGGACGCCGGGTACGAGACGATCATGGTCAACTGCAACCCCGAGACCGTCTCGACCGACTACGACACCAGCGACCGCCTCTACTTCGAGCCCCTGACGCTCGAGGACGTCCTCGAGGTGCTGCACGCCGAGAGCCGGTCCGGCGAGATTCTCGGCGTCGTCTGTCAGCTCGGCGGCCAGACGCCGCTGGGCCTGGCCAAGGGCATCGAGGCCGCGGGCTACACGATCCTGGGCACGAGCCCCGCCGCGATCGACCTCGCCGAGGAGCGCGAACTGTTCTCGCGCCTGCTCGACGACGCCGGTCTCATCGCCCCCCGCAACGGCACCGCGATCGATGTCGAGGGTGCGGTGCAGGTCGCCGAGGAGATCGGCTACCCGGTGCTCGTGCGCCCGAGCTTCGTGCTCGGCGGCCGCGGCATGGAGATCGTGTACTCGACCGAGGCGCTGCGCGACTACTTCGTGCGCGTCGCCGACCAGGCGATCATCGGGCCCGGGCTTCCGCTCCTGGTCGACCGCTTCCTCGACGACGCGATCGAGCTCGACGTCGACGCGCTCTTCGACGGCACCGATCTGTACATCGGCGGTGTCATGGAGCACCTCGAGGAGGCCGGCATCCATTCCGGCGACTCGTCCTGCACGCTGCCGCCGGTCAGCCTCGGCCGCACGGAGGTCGACCGTGTCCGTGAGGCGACCCTCGCCATCGCGCGCGGCGTCGGGGTGCGGGGGCTGCTGAACGTGCAGTTCGCGATCTCGGCGGGCGTGCTCTACGTCATCGAGGCGAACCCCCGCGCGAGCCGCACGGTGCCGTTCGTGTCGAAGGCGCTCGGTATCCCGCTCGCGAAGGCCGCCAGCCGCATCATGGCCGGCAGCACCGTCGCCGAGCTCATCGCCGAGGGGCTGCTGCCCGAGAACGACGGGTCGCGCGTGCCCCTGGACGCCCCGGTCGCGGTCAAGGAGGCCGTCCTGCCCTTCAAGCGGTTCCGGACCGCGGACGGGCGCACGGTCGACTCCGTGCTCGGCCCCGAGATGCGCTCCACCGGCGAGGTCATGGGCATCGACCGCGACTTCCCGACGGCGTTCGCAAAGTCGCAGGAGGCCGCCTACGGTGGCATGCCGACCTCGGGCACGGTGTTCATCTCGGTCGCCGACGCCGACAAGCGCGCAGTGATCCTCCCCGCCCACCGGTTGCAGGAGCTGGGCTTCGAGCTCATGGCGACCGAGGGCACGGCCGAGATCCTCGCCCGCAACGGCATCCGGGTCCAGGTCGTCGAGAAGTACTCCGAGACGCAGGGGTCCGATCAGCAGAACGTGGTCGACCTCATCAACGCCGGTGAGATCGACATGATCGTCAACACCCCGAGCGGGGGGACGGCCCGTGCCGACGGCTACGAGATCCGGGCCGCCGCCGTGGCCGCCGACAAGGCGCTGTTCACCACGATGGCCGTGCTCGGCGCGGCCGTGAGCGCCCTGGGAGCGATGAAGGACGGCTTCGAGGTGCGCAGCCTCCAGGAGTACGCCGTCGACCGCGCGGGTCGCCTGTGAGCGAGACGTTCGGCCAGCGGCTGGCGACAGCCCTTCAGACCCACGGCGCGCTCTGCGTCGGCATCGACCCCCACGCCGCCCTGCTGTCGGCGTGGGGGCTGGATGCCACGCCCGACGGCGCACGCGAGTTCGGCCTGCGCGTGGTCGAGGCCGCCGCGGGCCGTGTCGGGGTCGTCAAGCCCCAGGTGGCGTTCTACGAGCGCTACGGGTCGAAGGGCTTCGCCGCACTCGAGGACGTCATGGCCGCGGCGCGCGCCGCGGGACTCCTCGTCATCGCCGACGCCAAGCGCGGCGACATCGGCACGACGATGGAGGGCTACGCCTCGGCGTGGCTCGAACCCGGTTCGCCCCTGGAGGCGGATGCCGTGACGCTCACGCCCTACCTCGGCCCCGATTCGCTGCGCGACACGCTCGCCGTCGCCCTGCGGGCTCGGAAGGGGGCCTTCGTCCTGGCCGCGACCAGCAACCCGGAGGCCCTGCCGGTGCAGAGCGCGGTGGTGCAGGACGCCCTCGCCGTAGGCGATCACGAGCACGTGGCGGCCCGTGTCGCTCACGACGTCAACGAGGCGAACCTGGGGCTCCCCGGCGCCCTCGGCTCGGTCGGCGTCGTCGTGGGGGCGACCGTCGACCGCGCCGCCTTCGGGCTCGGCGACATCGCCCTGGCCGGGATGCCGATCCTCGCCCCCGGTTTCGGGGCGCAGGGCGCCGACCCCGCTGACCTCGCCCGTCTGTTCGGCTACGTCGCGAAGGCCGTCGTGGCCAACGAGAGCCGGAGCGTGCTCGCCGTCGGCCCGGCGCGCCTGGCGCAGCGGATCGAGGAGCGCGCCGACCTGTACCGTAGGGCTCTGCATGTCTGACTCCCGTCGTCCCCCCGAAGTCGATCGCGCCGCGGCGTCGCGCCGTGCGGTCGCCGCGCGCCGCGAGCGCGCCGCCCTCAAGCGCGACGTCTCCACGCGCGTCATCACCCCGCAGGAGCTGCTGCGCCGCGGCCTCGCCGACCCGCTCTCCGCGGCCGGTGCCATGCGCGTGACCGAGTTCCTCACCGCGATCCCCGCGATCGGCGAGAGCAAGCGCGACCGCATCCTGGCCTCGCTCGGCATCTCGCCCGTGAAGCGCCTCGGCGGGCTGGGTTCACGCCAGCGGGATGCGCTGCGCGCGTACCTCGACAGCCGTTGGCCCGAACCGGGCCCGCGCGAGGGCCGCAGCCGCCTCGTCGTGCTCGCCGGTCCCACCGCCGTCGGCAAGGGCACGGTCGCCGCGCACATCAAGGAGCACTTCCCCGAGATCCACCTGTCGGTCTCGGCGACCACGCGGGCTCCGCGACCCGGTGAGGTGGACGGCGAGCACTACTACTTCGTCGACGACGCCGAGTTCGACCGTCTCATCGCCTCGGGCGAGCTGTTGGAGTGGGCGACGGTGCACAACGCGCACCGCTACGGCACGCCGCGCGAGCCGATCGAACGCGTGCTCTCCGCCGGCGGCACCGCGCTGCTCGAGATCGACCTGCAGGGCGCTCGTCAGGTGCGCGCGGCGGACCCGTCCGCGACGCTGGTGTTCCTGTTGCCGCCGAGCTGGGACGAACTCGTCCACCGCCTCGTCGGTCGCGGTACCGAGGATGCCGACGAGCGCGCGCGGCGCCTGCGTACCGCGCGGACCGAGCTCGCGGCACAGAACGAGTTCGACTACCGGGTCGTAAACGACGAGGTCGCGCGCGCCGCGGCCGAGGTCGTGGCCCTCGCCGCACGACGCCCCGACGTCGGATAGAATACGAGGATGCTTCGGCGCCGACGGGCGCCGCATCCACCCCATCCCGCCGAACCAGGAGGTTCCCCATGGCCGGACGTGACAAGGGCATCATCGACCCGCCCATCGACGCTCTGCTCGACAAGGTCGACTCGAAGTACCAGCTCGTGATCTACGCGTCCAAGCGCGCGCGTCAGATCAACGACTACTACTCCGATCTGCACGAGGGCAACCTCTTCGACAACGTGGGCCCGCTGGTCGATTCCACCGTCGAGGACAAGCCGCTCACGATCGCTCTGCACGAGATCCACGAGGACAAGCTGCGCCTTCGCGCCGCCGAGTGATCCGTTCACAGATGTGACGATGCCCCGGGCGGCTGTCCGCCGTCCGGGGCATACTTGTGCCCGTCCCCAGCCCGAAACCGACCGGGAGTCGTCTTGACCGACCTGCGCCTGTTCACGTCCGAGTCCGTCACCGAAGGACACCCTGACAAGATCTGCGACCAGATCTCCGACAGCATCCTCGACGCGATCCTCGCCGAAGACCCGACCGGTCGCGTCGCCGTCGAGACCCTCGTGACCACCGGGCTCGTCCACGTGGCGGGCGAGGTGTCCACCAGCGCGTACGTCGAGATCCCTGCGATCGTGCGCGACGTGGTCAACCGCATCGGGTACACCTCCAGCGAGACCGGCTTCGACGGCGACTCGTGCGGGGTGAGCGTGTCGATCGGCGCCCAGTCGTCCGACATCGCCGCGGGCGTCAACAAGGCATTCGAGCAGCGCGAACGCGGTTCGGTCGATCCCCGCGACCTGCAGGGTGCCGGCGACCAGGGCATCATGTTCGGTTTCGCCACCAACGAGACCCCGCAGCTGATGCCCATGGCCGCCTGGACCGCCCACCGGATCGCCGAGCGCCTCTCCGCCGTCCGCCGCGACGGCACGCTGCCGTTCCTGCGTCCCGACGGCAAGACCCAGGTCACGCTCGGTTACGACGGGCACACCCCCCGCACGGTCGATTCGGTCGTGCTGTCGACGCAGCACCACCCCGACATCTCCCAGGACGAACTGCGCGCGCTCGTGCAGGCCGAGGTCATCGACCCGGTGCTGCGCGACACCGGACTCGACCTGCCCGGGGTGCAGTACTACATCAACCCCGCCGGCCCGTTCATCATCGGCGGTCCGAAGGGTGACGCGGGCCTGACCGGCCGCAAGATCATCATCGACACCTACGGCGGCGCCTCTCGGCACGGCGGCGGTGCCTTCAGCGGCAAAGACCCGTCCAAGGTCGACCGCTCCGCGGCGTACGCCATGCGCTGGGTCGCCAAGAACGCCGTCGCGGCGGGCCTCGCCGACCGCCTCGAGGTGCAGGTCGCGTATGCGATCGGCAAGGCCAACCCGGTGGGGCTGTACGTCGAGTCCTTCGGTACGGCGCACGTCGCCGACGAGACGATCGTCCGCGCCATCCGCGAGGTGTTCGACCTGCGGCCCAAGGCGATCATCGACCAGCTCGACCTCCTGCGCCCGATCTACGCGCAGACCGCGGCGTACGGGCACTTCGGGCGCGAGCTGCCCGACTTCACGTGGGAGCGCACCGACCGCGTCGACGACCTGCGCGCCGCCGCCGGACTCTGACGTGGGGGCGCCCGCGCCGGGCGTGCACCGCGACGCCGCACCCCTGGCATCCCTCGATCCGTGCCCGCGGGCACGACGAAGCCGGCGTGGCCCACGCCTCGGCGTCGCCGCGCGCGGCACCGACCTGATGCAGCGGGCTGTCGGAGAACGCGCATGAGCGCCCGGCGCGTGGCGCGGGTGCAGCTGGACTCCCCGGTGCCCCAGCTCGACCGGCTCTTCGACTACGCCATCCCGCACCCGTTGGTCGCCGATGTGACGCCGGGCGTGCGCGTGAAGGTGCCGCTGCGCTCCGCGGGACGGATGATGGATGCCTTCGTCGTCGAGGTCGTGGCCGATGACGGCAGCGAGCGCCCGCTGTCCTCCGTCGAGTCGGTCGTCTCGCCGATGCCCGTGCTGCCCGAGCGGCTGTTCACCCTCGCCCGCCGGGTCGCCGACCGCGCCGCCGGTTCGGTGAGCGACGTCCTACGACTGGCGGTGCCCAAGCGCATGGTGCGGGCGGAAAAGGCCTGGCTCGCGGCCCCACCGCCAGAGGCTCCCGACGTTCCACGGGCCTCGCTCGAACGGGCCGACGCGCTGCTGGCCCCGTACGTCGGCCTCCTCGACGCCCTCGACGGCGGTGAGCGCGTCGCCGTGGACGCGCCGCCGCATCCGTCGGGCGACCTGCCGCGCGGAGCCTGGGCGGACCTTCTCGCCGCCGCCGCGGTGCACACCCTCGCGCGGGGCAGGAGCGCCGTGCTCGTGGTCCCCGACTACCGCGACCAGTCCCAGCTCATGGCGGCGCTGGGCGAACTGGTGCCCACCGAGGCCGTCGTGCGCGACGACGCCGATCAGTCGGGCCCGGCGCGATACGCCCAGTACCTCCGGACCCTCGCGCCGGTCCCGGTGATCGTGGTGGGCCGCCGATCCGCCGTGTATGCCCCGTCGCACGAGACCGGGCTCGTGGCGATCTGGGACGACGGCGACTCGCTCCTCGCCGAGCCGCTGGCGCCCGGGGTGCACGCCCGCGACGCGGCGCTGGTGCGGCAGGAGATCGAGGGGTCGGCGCTCGTGTTCGCGGGGCACACCCGCACCACCGACGTACAGCGTCTGGTCGAGGTGGGATACGTGCGGGAGACGGTCCCGAAGCGGCGCGAGAGCCCCCGGGTCGTGCTCAGCGCGACGAGGGAGGGGGAGTCGCGCACCGCGCGTGTCCCCTCCTCGGCGTTCGCGGCGGCGCGCGAGGCGTTGGTCCGCGGTCCCGTCCTCGTGCAGGTCGCCCGCCCCGGATACGCACCGTCGCTCGTGTGCGCCGACTGCCGCCGTCCTGCGCGGTGCGCGCACTGCGCGGGACCCTTGCGGGCGGCGCGGCCGGGCGCGGTGCCGGTGTGCGCGTGGTGCGGGCGCAGTGCACACGCGTGGACGTGCGGCAACTGCGGTTCGGTGAAACTGCGCATGGCCTCATCGGGCAGCGAACGCACCGCCGATGAACTGGGGCGCGCCTTCCCGAACACGCGCGTGATCGTCGCCGACGGCACGCATCCGGTGGCCGAGGTGGATGCCACCCCGGCCCTGGTCATCGCCACCCGCGGGGCCGAGCCGATCGCGCGCGGCGGGTATCGCGCGGTGATCCTGCTCGACGGCGACCGGATGCTGCAGAACGAGGCTCTCCGCATCGGCGAGAGCTGCCTGCGGTGGTGGTCGAACGCTGCGGCTCTGGCGGCTCCGGGCGCTCCCGTCCACCTCGTCGGTGTCACCGGACCGGTGGCGCGTGCGCTGGCGACGTGGACCCAGCCGGCATACGCCCGTGCCGAGCTGGCGGATCGGGCACCGCTGCGCATGCCACCGGCCGTGCGCGTCGCGAGCGTCGAAGGACACGCCCGGAGCGTCGACGCGTTGCTGGCCGAGCTGCGCGAGGCCGTGCCCGACCTCGATGCGCTCGCCGTGCTCGGCCCGGTCGACACCTCGGCGGCAGCGGATGCCCCGACCTCCCGCGCTCTGGTGCGCTTCGACTACGCGCACGGACGCGCCGTCGCCGAAGCGCTGCGCGCGGGTGTCGTCGCCGACGCCCTCCGCGCGCGCAAGTCGACGAAGGACAAGGGCCCGAGGCCCCGGAATACACTCAGAGTGCGGCTCGATCTCCCCGAGCCCGACCTCTGAGCGCCGTCGCCCGGTCCCACCCACCCGCACCCGAAGCGTGAGGAGAACCATGCGCCTCGTCTTCGCCGGCACCCCCGCCGTCGCCGTCCCCTCCCTGCGCGCCCTGGCCGGAGGTCCGCACGAGATCGCCGCCGTGGTCACGCGCTCCGACGCCCCGCTCGGCCGCAAGCGCGTCCTGACGCCGTCGCCGGTCGCCCAGACGGCCGACGAGCTCGGGCTCCCCGTGATCAAGACGGACCGCCTCGATGCCGAGGCGACGGCCCGGATCGGCGCGCTCGAGCCCGACCTCGGCGTCATCGTCGCCTACGGGGGACTGGTGCGCGAGCCCCTCCTGTCGGCCCCCCTGCACGGGTGGATCAACCTGCACTTCTCCCTCCTCCCACGCTGGCGCGGCGCGGCTCCCGTGCAGCGGGCGCTCATCGCCGGAGACCGCGAGACCGGCGCGAGCGTCTTCCAGCTGGTGGCGGAACTGGATGCCGGTGACGTCTTCGCCGAGGAGCGCTACCCCGTGCCCGAGAACGCCACCGCCGGCGAGGTCCTCGACGCCCTGGCCGACCTCGGAGCGCCGCTGCTGGCCCGGGTGGTCGACGGGATCGCGGAGGGTTCGGCGGTCGCGACGCCCCAGCACGGCGAGCCCACGCTCGCGCCGAAGCTGACGCTCGCCGACGGCTCTCTCGACTTCGCCCGGGATGCCGAGAGCCTGAGAGCGCGCATCGCCGGGGTGACGCCCGAGCCCGGCGCGCACACGACCATCGACGGAGCGCGGCTGAAGGTGCTGCGCGCCTCGGCCAGCTCCGCACCGCCGATAGCGCCGGGCCACGTCATGGCATCCGGACGCGAGATCCTCGTCGGCACCGCGACCGCGCCACTGCGCCTGGAGACGGTGCAGCCCGCGGGGAAGGGTGCCATGGCCGCCGGCGACTGGTTCCGCGGACTGCGCACGAGCGAACCGGTGCTGGGATCATGACCGTGCAGGGAGCGCGCGCCGTCGCCTACGACGTCCTGCGTGCGGTCACGGCCGACGAAGCGTACGCGAACCTCCTGCTGCCGCACGCGATCGAGAGGGCGAAGCTGGATGCCAAGGACGCAGGGCTGGCCACCGAGCTGACCTACGGCACCCTGCGCCGCCGTGGTACGTACGACGCGATCATCGCGGCGGCCGCCGATCGCACCGTGGACCGCATCGAACCGCCGGTGCTCGACGCGCTGAGGCTCGGCGTGCACCAGTTGCTGTCCACGCGGGTGGCCTCGCACGCCGCGGTCAACGAGTCGGTGGAGCTCGCCCGCCGCCACGGCGGAGGGCGCGGGGCCGCCGGATTCGCCAACGCCGTCCTGCGGCGGGTATCGCGCGAGACGCCGGGGCACTGGATGGAGCGGATCACCGCCGCCGCCCGCAGCGACGACGAACGTCTCGGCCTCACGACCTCGCACCCGGTGTGGATCGTACGGGCCCTGCGCCGCGCGCTCGCCGCCGAAGGCCGCGTCGACGAACTCGACGCCCTCCTCGCGGCCGACAACGACGCGCCACGGGTGGCGATGATCGCGCTTCCGGGGCTCGCCGAGATCCCCGACGACGCCCGTGCCGCACGTTTCGCTCCCACCGCCTTCACCACGCGCGGCGGCGATCCGGAAGCCCTCATCCGCTCCTCCGACGGTCGCATCCGCGTGCAGGACGAGGGGTCGCAGCTGGCCGCCCTCACGCTCAGCCGGGTGCGCCCCGTGGTCGAGGGGGAGCGGTGGCTCGACCTGTGCGCCGGCCCCGGAGGCAAGACCGCTCTCCTCGCGGCCGAAGCCCTCGCCGGCGGTGCGCATCTCGACGCCAACGAGATCTCACCCGCCCGCGCCGGACTGGTGCGCCGTGCCGTGGCATCCGTTCCGCTGGAGGTCGAGGTGACCGAGGAGGACGGCCGCGATCGCGCCGCCCGGGCCGCGGGGGAGTACGACCGCATCCTGGTCGACGCGCCGTGCACCGGCATAGGCGCTCTGCGTCGCCGCCCCGAAGCCCGGTGGCGGAAGACCCCGGCGGATGTGCCCGACCTCACCGCGCTGCAGCTCGAGCTCGTGCGGGCGGGGCTGGGCGCACTCAAGCCCGGTGGGGTGCTGGCGTACGTGACCTGCTCCCCGCACCTGGCCGAGACCTCCGGCGTGCTCGCCGAGGTGCGCCGCGAGTTCGGGGACGCGATCGAGGAGCTCGACGCGCGGGCGGTGGTGGCCGAGATCTCTGGTGCGCACGTCGATCTTCCCGCCCAGTCCGACGGCTCGCTCCGCGCCCAGCTCTGGCCGCATCGCCACGGCACCGACGCGATGTCGATCGCCCTCCTGCACCGCGTGTGACCGCCGCCCCTCGCATAATGGTCGGGTGCCCTCCGACGCCCCCCGCATCAATCCGAGCATCCTCGCCGCCGACTTCGTGAACATGCAGGCGGAGCTCGCCCGCATCTCCGGGGCCGACTTCGTGCACGTGGATGTCATGGACAACCACTTCGTGCCGAACCTCACCTTCGGTCCGCAGATGGTCGGCCGCATCCAGGACACCAGTCCCGTGCCGTTGGACGTCCACCTCATGATCGATGACCCCGACCGGTGGGCGCCGGAATATGCCGAGCTCGGAGCGGCATCCGTCACCTTCCACCTGGAGGCCGCGGCGTCGCCCGTCGCCCTGGCCCGCACGCTGCGTTCGATCGGTGCGCGCGCCGGCGTCGCGGTGAAGCCCGCCACCCCGGTGGAGAACCTGTTCGACGTGCTCAACGAGTTCGATCAGATCCTCGTCATGACGGTGGAGCCGGGCTTCGGCGGCCAGTCCTTCATGCCCGAGACGATGCCGAAGCTCCGCGCTCTCGCCGACGAGGCCCGCCGTCGGGGGTCGAGCGTGTGGCTGCAGGTCGACGGCGGGATCGGCGAGTCCACGATCGCCCAGGCCGCTGAGGCGGGGGCGGACACCTTCGTCGCCGGGTCTGCGGTGTTCGGCGCCGACGATCCCGACCGCGCGATCCAGTCGCTGCGCTCCCTCGCCGCCCGCCACGCGCACTGACCCGGACTCCGGCGGTCCCGGGGGCCAGCGGCATCGGGCACGGCGCCGCCGCGCACGCCTCGATGCCTCGATGCCTCGACGACGTCGCGCACCGACGCCTCGCCGCCTCGACGCCGCGCACGCGTCGCCGCCGCGCACGCCTCGATGCCGCGCACGCCTCGACGCCTCGGGCATAAACGCCATCCGCGCGCATAAACACGCCCTGCTCGCGTTTCCGCACGCTCAGAGCGTTTATGCGTGCACAGCGCGCGCCCGCGCACCGGCCGCGCGCCCGCGCACCGCCCGAACGCCGGCGCACCGCCCGAGCACCGCCCGGCAGCCGGGGCATCGCCGAGCCGATACCCTAGAGGCGTGAAGACCTTCGACGACCTGTTCGCCGAGCTGAGCGCCAAGGCCGTCGAACGCCCGGCCGGCTCCGGCACCGTCGCCCAGCTGGATGCGGGCGTGCACGCCATCGGCAAGAAGATCGTCGAGGAAGCCGCCGAGGTGTGGATGGCGGCCGAGTACGAGTCCGACGCAGCTGCGGCCGAAGAGATCTCGCAGCTGCTGTACCACCTGCAGACGCTCATGCTCGCGAAGGGCCTGACGCTCGAGGACGTCTACCGACATCTCTGAGCCGCGCTCTCCCACCCGCCGCTCACGAACCACGAAAGCCCCCGTCATGCTGCGAATCGCCGTGCCGAACAAGGGGTCGCTGGCCGAGACCGCCGCCGAGATGCTCTCGGAGGCCGGATACACCGGACGTCGCGACTCGAAAGACCTGTACACCGTCGACCCCGTCAACGAGGTCGAGTTCTTCTACCTCCGTCCCCGTGACATCGCCACCTACGTCGGCTCGGGCGCTCTGGACGTCGGCATCACCGGCCGCGACCTGCTGCTGGATGCCCGTATGCCCGGCGCGCGCGAGATCGAGTCGCTCGGCTTCGCCGGGTCGACGTTCCGCTTCGCGGGCCGGCCCGGGCGCTTCACCGACGTCGAAGACCTCCAGGGTCTCCGCGTGGCAACGGCCTACCCGGGCCTTGTCGACGCGTTCCTGGACGAGCGCGGCGTGGCGGTCGACATCGTGCCGCTGGACGGCGCGGTCGAGTCCGCCGTGCAGCTGGGGGTCGCGGATGCCGTGGCCGACGTCGTCTCGACCGGCACGACGCTGCGGCAGGCGGGGCTCGAGATCTTCGGGCCCGTGCTGCTGGAGTCGGATGCCGTCCTGATCGCGGGACCGCACGAGGTCGAGGGCACCGAGACGCTGCTGCGGCGGCTGCGCGGCGTCCTCGCGGCCCGCAAGTACGTGCTCATCGACTACGACCTGCCGACCGCCCTCGTCGAGCAGGCGATCGCCGTCGCCCCGGGGCTGGAGTCGCCCACCATCTCCCCGCTGCGCGACCCTGAGTGGGTGGCCGTGCGCGTCATGAGCCCGCGCCGCGACGTCAACCGCGTCATGGACGAGCTGTACGCGATCGGCGCCCGGGCGATCCTGGTGACCGAGATCCTCGCCGCGAGGCTCTGATGACGCTCGCCCGCCGCATCATCCCCTGTCTCGACGTCGCCGCCGGGCGCGTGGTGAAGGGCGTGAACTTCCTCGACCTGCGCGACATGGGCGACCCCGTCGAGCTCGCCAAGCTCTACTTCGAGCAGGGCGCCGACGAGATCACGTTCCTCGACGTCACCGCGACGGTCGACGAGCGCGCCACGACGTACGACGTCGTGCGCCGGACGGCCGAGCAGGTGTTCATCCCGCTGACGGTCGGCGGGGGAGTGCGCTCCGCCGAGGACGTCGCACGGCTGCTGTCCGTCGGCGCCGACAAGATCGGCGTCAACTCCGCCGCGATCGCCCGCCCCGCGCTGATCGATGAGATCGCCGACCGCTTCGGCGCGCAGGTGATCGTGCTGTCGCTCGACGTCAAGCGCGCGGCATCCACCCCCTCCGGGTTCGTCGTGACGACCCACGGTGGTCGCACCGAGACGACGCTCGACGCTCTCGACTGGGCCCGCGAGGCCGTCGAACGGGGAGCCGGTGAGCTGCTGGTCAACTCCATCGACGCCGACGGCACGAAGCAGGGCTTCGACCTCGAGCTCGTGCGCCTCATGCGTCAGGTCGCGGCGGTCCCGGTGATCGCCTCGGGCGGCGCGGGAGCGCTGGAGCACTTCGCCCCCGCCGTCGAGGCCGGTGCCGATGCCGTGCTGGCCGCGTCCGTCTTCCACTCCGGCCAGCTCACGGTCGGACAGGTCAAGGACGCCATGGCGGCCGAGGGGATCGAGGTGCGCCGGTGAACATCGAAGCCGTCGAGCGCGTGAAGTACGACGCCCAGGGGCTCGTGACCGCGGTGGTGCAGCAGTTCGACTCACGCGAGGTGCTCATGGTCGGGTGGATGGATGCCGAGGCCCTCCGTCGCACCCTCACGACCGGCCGCGTGACCTTCTGGTCGCGCTCACGGCAGGAGTACTGGCGCAAGGGCGACACGTCCGGCCACATCCAGATCGTCAAGGGCGCGCGCCTGGACTGCGACGGCGACACGCTCCTCATCGAGGTCGATCAGGTGGGTGCCGCGTGCCACACGGGCGACCACACGTGCTTCGACTCCACCGACCTCGAGCCCGTCGTGGGGCAGCCCTGATGCGCCGAGCGCGCTCGCTCGCCGTCGTCGGGATGCTCCTCGCCGGAGCCCTCGGCGTCATCGCATCGACCCAGACGTGGATCGATGTCACCCTCGCCGACGGAGCGCAGCAGACCCTCGCGGTCCCCGGGTCGGACGCCATTCCGGTGCTCACCCCGCTCAGCCTCGCGGCCCTGGCGCTCGGCGCCGCCCTGTCGATCGTCGGGCCGGTGCTGCGCTACGTCCTCGGCGTCATCGCGCTGACGATCGCGGCGACCGTCGGTGTCGGAGCCGCGCAGATCCTGCTGACGCTGCCGGTGTCGGCGACGGCTGCGACGGTCACCGATGCGACCGGCATCTCCGGTGTGGATGCCGTCGGAGACCTCGTCGCGTCCATGGCGCTCACCCCCTGGCCCGCCCTGACGCTCCTCGCTCAGCTGATCCTGGCCGCCGCCGCCGTCTTCACGCTCGTCACCGCCCGGCGCTGGCGAGGGAGTGCGGGCCGCAAGTACCGCACGGCGGCAGACGCCCCCGGTGACTCGTCGCGCCCCCACGACGCGATCGATTCGTGGGACGACCTCTCGCGCGGCGACGACCCCACCGCCTGAGCTGCGGCTTCGTCGACATCGAGCCAACCGCGCGGGCCGCGCCCGCCCGTGTCGATAGACTGGGCCGACGCTGTTTCCCGCGCGCCCGCGCGCGACTCTAAGGAGATCCATGAGCAACCCCATCGGCGACCCCGGCCACGGACACTCGCCGGCTGCCTGGACGGCCGTGATCATCATGCTGCTCGCCGTCACGCTCGGCACGCTGTTCTTCTGGTTCGATCTCCCGGTGCTGGTCTGGGCTTCGGTGGGTCTGCTCGTGGTGGGCGCGATCGTCGGATGGGCGATGGGCAAGGCCGGATACGGCGCGAACGGCGCGAAGTCCAACCCGAAGGCGCACTGACCGTGCTGGCCGATCTCACGGCCGGAGCGGTGGAGGATGCGGAGCAGCGCGCCCAGGAGCGCCCGCTCGCGGCCGTCGAACGCGATGCCCTCGCGCAGACGCCCGCGCGCGACGCGCTGGCGATGCTGGCTCCCGCCGACCGCGTGAAGATCATCGCCGAGGTCAAGCGCGCGAGCCCCTCGCGCGGCGACCTGGCGGCGGTCCCCGACCCCGCACGTCAGGCGCGCCTCTACGAAGAGGGCGGCGCCTCCGCGATCTCGGTGCTGACCGAGGGGCGGAGGTTCAAGGGCAGCCTCGCCGACCTCGAGGCCGTCCGCGCCGCGGTGTCGGTGCCGGTCCTTCGAAAGGACTTCCTCGCCACGCCGTACCAGGTGCTGGAGGCCCGCGCGTCGGGCGCCGATCTGGTGCTGCTGATCGTCGCGGCGCTCGACCAGAAGACGCTGACCGAGCTGTACACCCTGGCGACCGACCTCGGCATGACCGCGCTCGTCGAGACGCACTCGGCCGACGAGCTCGAACGCGCCGCCGACCTGGGGGCGAAGCTCATCGGCGTCAACGCTCGCAACCTCTCGACCTTCGAGCTCGACCGCGACCTGTTCGGCCGTCTCGCCGACTCGTTCCCCGCGGACGCGATCAAGATCGCCGAGTCCGCCGTCCTCGCACCCGCCGACGTCGCGCACTACCGCGCCGCCGGAGCCGACGTCGTGCTCGTCGGCGAAGCGCTCGTCACCGGCGACCCCGTCGCGACCCTGCGCGCCTTCCTCCAGGAGACCCCGTGACCACCGTCAGCCTGCGCGACCAGAAGGGGCCGTTCTTCGGCGACTTCGGCGGCCGTTACATGCCCGAATCGCTCATCGCCGCGATCGACGAGCTCACCGAGGTCTGGGAGTCGGCGATGGCCGACCCGGCGTTCCTCGCCGAGTTGAAGACGCTGCTGCACGACTACGCCGGCCGCCCATCGGTGCTGACCGAGGTCCCGCGCTTCGCCGAGCACGCCGGCGGCGCCCGTGTGTTCCTCAAACGCGAAGACCTCAACCACACCGGTTCGCACAAGATCAACAACGTGCTCGGCCAGGCTCTGCTGACCAAGCGTCTCGGCAAGACCCGCGTCATCGCCGAGACGGGCGCGGGCCAGCACGGTGTCGCCACCGCGACGGCGGCGGCCCTGTTCGGCCTCGACTGCGTCATCTACATGGGCGAGGTCGACACCGAACGACAGGCTCTCAACGTCGCCCGGATGCGGCTGCTCGGCGCAGAGGTCGTCCCGGTCACGACGGGGTCGCGCACCCTGAAGGACGCCATCAACGAGGCGTACCGCGACTGGGTGTCGAGCGTCGAGACGACGAACTACATCTTCGGCACCGCCGCGGGCCCGCACCCGTTCCCGGCGATGGTGCGAGACTTCCAGAAGATCATCGGCGAAGAGACCCGCGCCGAATTCCTCGAGCGCCTCGGCCGCCTTCCGGACGCGGTGTTCGCGTGCGTCGGCGGCGGATCGAACGCGATCGGCATGTTCGACGCCTTCCTCGACGACGAAGGCGTGGCGCTGTACGGCGTCGAGGCGGCGGGCGACGGCGTCGACACCCCGAAGCACGCGGCCTCCATCGAGCGCGGACGCCCCGGCGTCCTCCACGGCGCCCGCACGTACGTGCTGCAGGACGAGGACGGCCAGACCACCGAGTCGCACTCGATCTCGGCCGGCCTCGACTATCCCGGCGTCGGTCCCGAGCACGCGTGGCTCGCCGACATCGGCCGAGCGCAGTACATCCCGGCCACCGACGACGAGGCCATGCAAGCGCTCCGTCTCCTCTCGCGCACCGAGGGCATCATCCCGGCGATCGAGTCGGCCCACGCCCTGGCCGGAGCGCTGCGCATCGGCCGGGAGCTGGGTCCGGATGCCATCCTCGCGGTGAACCTCTCCGGGCGCGGCGACAAGGACATGGACACCGCCGCCCGATACTTCGACCTCTACGACGCCGAGCACGCACCCGCCCCCGAGGGTCGTCCCGCTCCGAGCCAGACCGCGGGGGCCGAGGCCGTGGCATCCGCGTCCGGGTCCCCGGTCGAGGTCGCCCCGGCCCCGGATGCCGCCAGCGGTGCGGGGGTCGAGCTGTGACCTCGCGGGTCTCCGCGGCGATCGACGCCGCCCGCGCCGCCGGCCGTGGCGCTCTCGTCGGCTACCTGCCGGCCGGCTTCCCCGATGTCGCGACGAGCATCGAGGCCGCGGTCGCCCTGGCCGAATCCGGTGTCGACGTCATCGAACTGGGCCCGCCCTACAGCGACCCGGTGATGGACGGCCCCGTCATCCAGGAGGCGACGCAGACGGCGCTGGCCAACGGCTTCCGCATGAGCGACCTGTTCACGATCATCCGCGAGATCACCGCGCGCACCGACGTACCGGTGCTCGTGATGACGTATTGGAACCTCGTGGAGCAGTACGGTGTCGAGCGCTACGCCGACGACCTTCTCGCCGCGGGCGGTGCCGGTCTCATCACGCCCGACATCACGCCCGACGCCGCAGCGGCGTGGATCGCCGTGAGCGAGCGCACCGGCCTGGACCGCGTCTTCCTCGCCGCGCCGACGTCGACCGACGAGCGCCTCGACATGATCGTCGGCGCCTCCACCGGGTTCGTGTACACCGTCTCGACGATGGGCATCACGGGGGAGCGGGCGCAGCTGGATGCCGCGGCCCGAGGGCTCGTGGAACGCCTGCGCGCGCACGGTGCCGCCCACGCGTGCGTCGGCATCGGCATCTCGAACGCCGAGCAGGTCGCGGGAGTCGTCGAGTACGCGGACGGCGCGATCGTGGGCACGGCGCTCGTGAAGGCCCTGCGCGACGGCGGCGTGGAGGCGCTGCGGGAGCTCGCGCGGGAGCTGTCGGCGGGCACCGCACGGCGCGCCTAGACTCGTCTGCATGACGTTCGCCCTCTCGAGCGCCGCCTCCGGCGTGCTCGCCAGCATCCCGAGCCCCTCGATCTCGTACATCGACCTCGGATTCCTGCGCATCCACTTCTATGCCCTGTGCATCGTCGCGGGCATCATCGTCGCGGTGTTCCTCACGAACGCGCGGCTGACCCGTCGCGGGGCCGAGAAGTGGGTCGTCATCGACATCTGCCTGCTCGCGGTGCCCATCGCGATCGTCTTCGCTCGGATCTACCACGTCGTCACGCACCTGGGCTTCTACTTCGGACCCGGATCGAACCCCTGGAACCCCCTTCAGCCCGGCTCCGTGTGGGCGATCTGGGAAGGTGGCATCGCCATCTACGGCGCGCTCATCGGCGGTGCGATCGGCGCGTACCTCGGGTGCAAGTGGACCGGCATCCGGTTCTGGACCTTCGCCGACGCCCTCGCCCCCGGCCTCATCATCGCGCAGGCGATGGGCCGCTTCGGCAACTGGTTCAACCAGGAGCTCTTCGGCCAGCCGACCGACCTCCCCTGGGGTCTCGAGATCGATCCCGGCAACCCCGCGATCCCCGTCGGACTGCCATCCGGCACTCTTTTCCAGCCGACTTTCCTCTACGAGGTCATCTGGAACCTGCTGGGCGCCGCGGTGATCCTGTGGGCGGGCAAGCGTTTCACGCTGCAGTGGGGCAAGCAGTTCGCGCTCTACCTCGTCTGGTACAGCGCGGGCCGAATCGTCTGGGAATCCATCCGCATCGACCCGAGCGACATCATCCTGGGCCTGCGCACCAACGTCTGGGCCGCCATCTTCGGCGTCGTGCTCGGCCTGGTGATCTTCGTCGTCCAGTCTCGGCGCCACCACGGTCTCGAACCCTCGCCGTACATGCCGGGGCGCGAGTCCAAGGCTCCGGGGGCTGTAGAATCGACCGACCCCACAGACTTCGTCGACGTGAGCGAGCCGCCCGCGACGAACGACACCGTCGGCACCAGCGCCACAAGCAGCCCCGCCACGAAGTAACTCCCTGGGCCGACGTCGTCCCATTCGCAGCATCAACGTGAGGACGGTTGGTATGGCTTCGAGCTCCCGTTCCGGCGCCGTCGGCGGCGCTTTCCCCGCCCGGCAGGGCATGTACGACCCGGCGTTCGAGAAGGACGCCTGCGGCCTCGCCATGGTCGCGACGCTCCGTGGCGAGCCCGGGCACGACATCATCGACCTGGCGCTGACCGCGCTGCGCAACCTCGAGCACCGCGGCGCCATCGGGTCGGACGCCGGTACGGGCGATGGCGCGGGCATCCTCACGCAGATGCCCGACGCGTTCCTCCGCGCGGTCGTCGACTTCGACCTGCCGCCGGTGGGGGAGTACGCCGCCGGTCTCGTCTTCCTGCCGCTCGGCCACGACGAGCGCGCCGCGCAGAAGGCGGGGATCGAACAGATCGCCCGTGCCGAGAACCTCGAGGTCCTCGGCTGGCGCGAGGTGCCGACCGAGCCCGAGAACCTCGGAAAGCTCGCCTTCGACGCTCGTCCCGCGTTCGAGCAGCTGTTCGTCTCCCACCCCGCCGTCGGCGACCAGCCGGCCCTCTCCGGCATCGCGCTCGACCGGCGCGTGTACCGGCTGCGCAAGCGCGCGCGCCACGAGCTCGACGCGTACTTCGTGTCGCTGTCCAGCCGCACCCTCGGCTACAAGGGCATGGTCACCACGCTGCAGCTCGAGCCCTTCTACCCCGACCTGCAGGACGAGCGCTTCGCCTCCGAGCTGGCCGTCGTGCACTCCCGGTACTCCACCAACACGTTCCCCTCGTGGCCGCTCGCGCAGCCGCTGCGCATGCTCGCGCACAACGGCGAGATCAACACCGTCAAGGGCAACCGCAACTGGATGCGCGCGCGGCAGTCGCAGCTCGAGTCCGAGCTCATCGGCGACGTGCGCCCGCTGCTGCCCATCTGCACCGAGGGCGCGAGCGACTCGGCATCCTTCGACGAGGTGCTGGAGCTGCTGACCCTCACCGGTCGCAGCCTGCCCCACGCGATCATGATGATGGTGCCCGAGGCCTACGAGAAGCAGGCCACGATCGACCCCGACCTGCGCGCGTTCTACGACTACCACTCCATGCAGATGGAGCCGTGGGACGGCCCCGCGGCCCTCATCTTCACCGACGGCACGCTCGTGGGGGCGACGCTGGACCGCAACGGTCTGCGCCCCGGTCGCTGGACCGAGACGACCGACGGTCTGGTCGTCATCGGGTCCGAGACGGGTGTCCTGGACTTCGCGCCCGAGCGCATCAAGCGCCGCGGCCGCCTGCAGCCCGGGCGCATGTTCCTCGTCGACACCGCCCAGCGCCGCATCGTCGAGGACGAGGAGATCAAGACGCAGCTCGCCACGCTCGAGCCGTGGCAGGAGTGGCTGGATGCCGGCCGCGTGCGCCTGTCGGAGCTACCCGAGCGCGAGCACATCGTGCACCCGATCGCCTCCATCACGCGCCGCCAGCGCACCTTCGGGTACACCGAGGAAGAGGTGCGACTGCTCCTGACCCCCATGGGCCAGAACGGTGCCGAGCCGCTCGGCGCGATGGGCAGCGACGCACCCGTCGCGGTCCTCAGCGACCGTCCGCGGCTGCTGTTCGACTACTTCACGCAGCAGTTCGCGCAGGTCACGAACCCGCCGCTGGACTCCATCCGCGAAGAGGTCGTCACCTCGCTGTCTCTGGGGCTCGGTCCCGAGCGCAACCTCCTGGACTGGGGTCCGGAGCACACCCGCACCGTGACGCTCGACTTCCCCGTGATCGACAACGACGAGCTCGCCAAGATCCAGCACATCGACACCGCCCTGCCCGGGCGTTCGTCGGTGACGATCCGCGGTCTCTACCGCGTCGAGGCGGGGCACAAGGGCCTGCAGAAGCGCCTCACGCAGATGTGCAACGAGGTCGACCACGCCATCGAGGACGGCGCGGAGTTCATCGTGCTCAGCGACCGCGACTCGAACAAGGACCTCGCGCCGATCCCGTCGCTGCTCATGCTCGCGGCGGTGCACCACCACCTCATCCGCAAGGAGACCCGCATGAAGGTCGGCCTCGTGGTCGAGGCCGGCGACGTGCGCGAGGTGCACCACGTGGCGACCCTGATCGGTTACGGCGCCTCCGCGGTCAACCCGTACCTGGCCATGGAGACGGTCGAGTACCTCGTGCGCGCCGGCTTCATCACGGGCGTCACGCCCGAGAAGGCCGTGAAGAACCTGATCTACGCGCTCGGCAAGGGTGTGCTGAAGATCATGTCCAAGATGGGCATCTCGACCGTGTCGTCCTACGCGGGTGCGCAGGTGTTCGAGGCGGTCGGACTCTCGCGGGAGTTCGTGGATGCCTACTTCACCGGCACCGAGACCAAGCTCGGCGGCGTGGGGCTCGACGTCATCGCGGCCGAGAACGCCGCGCGCCACGAGTACGCCTACCCCGAGGACGCGGCGGCCCGCGCGCACGAGCGCCTGTGGACCGGCGGGGAGTACCAGTGGCGCCGCGACGGCGCGCCCCACCTGTTCAACCCCGACACGGTGTTCCGCCTGCAGCACGCCACACGCGAGCGTCGGTACGACATCTTCCGCGAGTACACCAAGCTCATCGACGACCAGGCGCAGGAGCTGAAGACGCTGCGCGGCCTGTTCTCGCTGCGCACCGGCCAGCGTCCGCCCGTGCCGCTCGACGAGGTCGAGCCGGTCTCGGCGATCGTGAAACGGTTCTCGACGGGTGCGATGAGCTACGGCTCGATCTCGCAGGAGGCGCACGAGGTCCTCGCGATCGCGATGAACCGCATCGGTGGCAAGTCCAACACCGGTGAGGGCGGCGAGGACGTCGACCGACTGCTCGACCCCGAGCGCCGCAGCGCCATCAAGCAGGTGGCATCCGGTCGGTTCGGTGTCACGAGCCTGTACCTCACCGAGGCCGACGACATCCAGATCAAGCTCGCCCAGGGTGCCAAGCCCGGCGAGGGCGGTCAGCTGCCGCCGACGAAGGTGTACCCGTGGGTCGCGCGCACGCGTCATGCGACGGCCGGCGTCGGGCTCATCTCGCCGCCGCCGCACCACGACATCTACTCGATCGAAGACCTCAAGCAGCTCATCTTCGACCTCAAGCGCGCCAACCCCTCGGCCCGCATCCACACCAAGCTCGTCAGCCAGTCGGGCATCGGTGCGGTCGCGGCGGGTGTGGCCAAGGCCCTGAGCGACGTCATCCTCGTCTCCGGACAGGACGGCGGAACGGGCGCGAGCCCGATGAACTCGCTCAAGCACGCCGGCACGCCGTGGGAGCTGGGCCTGGCCGAGACGCAGCAGACGCTCATGCTCAACGGCATGCGCGACCGCGTCGTGGTGCAGGTCGACGGTCAGATGAAGACCGGTCGCGACGTCATCATCGGCGCGCTGCTCGGTGCCGAGGAGTTCGGTTTCGCCACTGCGCCGCTGGTGGTGTCGGGCTGCATCATGATGCGCGTCTGCCACCTCGACACCTGCCCCGTCGGCGTCGCGACGCAGAACCCCGTGCTGCGCCAGCGGTTCACCGGCAAGGCCGAGTACGTCGTGAACTTCATGGAGTTCATCGCGCAGGAGGTCCGCGAGTACCTCGCCGCACTCGGCTACCGCTCCATCGACGAGATCGTCGGCCGTTCCGAGCTTCTCGACGTCAACGGCGCCGTGGAGCACTGGAAGGCGCGCGGACTCAACCTCGCGCCGATCCTGGAGGGCCCGCGCTTCGCCGAGGACGAGCCGCGTCGCCACGCCCGGAACCAGAACCACGAGCTGGACGAGCACTTCGACGTGCAGCTCATCGAACGCGCGCAGGACGTCGTCGCCCACGGCGGCCAGATCACGATCGAGCTCCCCGTGCGCAACACCGCGCGCGCGGTCGGCACGATGCTCGGCCACCACGTCACGAAGGCGCACGGCGAGCACGGACTGCCGGACGGCTCGATCGACGTGCGGCTCACCGGATCGGCGGGGCAGTCCTTCGGCGCGTTCATGCCGTCCGGCATCACGCTGCGCCTCGAGGGCGACTCGAACGACTACGTCGGCAAGGGACTTTCGGGAGGCAAGATCGTCGTCCGGCCGCCGCGGGGGTCGACGTTCGAGGCGTCCGAGAACGTCATCGCCGGAAACGTCATCGGCTACGGCGCGACGCAGGGGCAGATGTTCCTCAACGGCGTCGTGGGCGAGCGCTTCCTCGTCCGCAACTCCGGCGCGACCGCGGTCGTCGAGGGCGTGGGCGACCACGCGCTGGAGTACATGACCGGCGGTCTCGCCGTCATCCTGGGCGCGACCGGACGCAACCTCGGCGCCGGCATGTCCGGCGGACAGGCGTACGTCTACAAGCTCGACACCGACCTGGTGAACCGTGAGGCCGTGGCATCCGGTGAACTCGAACTCGGCCCCCTCGGATCGGGGGATGCCGAGATCCTGCGCGACCTGCTCGAGAAGCACGTCGCCGAGACCGACTCCACGCTGGCCCGTCGTCTGCTCGCAGACTTCGACGCCGAGGTGGAGAACTTCGTCCGGGTGCTGCCGCGCGACTACGCCGCGGTCCTGCAGACCCGCCAGGACGCCGTGGCCGAGGGGCTCGACCCCGACGGCGACGTCGTCTGGACGCGCATCTTGGAGGTGACGGGTGGCTGACCCGAAAGGCTTTCTGAAGACCACGCAGCGGGAGCTCCCGCCGCGTCGTCCCGTCCCCGTGCGGATCATGGACTGGAAAGAGGTGTACGAGCCCGGCGACCCGGCCGTCGTGCGTCGTCAGGCCGGTCGCTGCATGGACTGCGGCATCCCGTTCTGCCACAAGGGCTGCCCGCTGGGGAATCTCATCCCGGAGTGGAACGACCTCATGTGGCGCGGCGAAGGCCGCGCGGCGATCGAGCGCCTGCACGCGACGAACAACTTCCCGGAGTTCACGGGCCGCCTGTGCCCCGCCCCCTGTGAGAGCTCGTGCGTGCTGGGCATCAACCAGCCCGCCGTGACGATCAAGCAGGTCGAGGTCTCGATCATCGACGAAGCGTTCTCGAACGGTTGGGTCGAGCCCGAGCCGCCGGAGCGCCTCACCGGCAAGACGGTCGCCGTCGTCGGGTCCGGCCCCGCCGGACTCGCCGCCGCGCAGCAGTTGACGCGCGCCGGGCACACGGTCGCCGTCTACGAGCGCGACGACCGCATCGGCGGACTGCTGCGCTACGGCATCCCGGACTTCAAGATGGAGAAGCGCCACCTCGAGCTGCGGCTGCGCCAGATGCAGGCCGAGGGCACGCGCTTCCGCGCCGGCGTCGAGATCGGCACCGACATCTCGTGGAGCGACCTGCGCGCGCGGTACGACGCCGTCGTGGTCGCGACCGGCTCGACCCTTCCGCGCGACCTGGCCATCCCCGGCCGTGACCTCGACGGCGTGCACTTCGCCATGGAGTACCTCGTCGAGAGCAACAAGGCCGTCGCGGGCGACCAGGTACCGCAGCAGATCACGGCGCACGGCAAGCACGTCGTGGTCATCGGCGGCGGCGACACCGGTGCCGACTGCATCGGCACGGCCCACCGGCAGGGGGCGCTGAGCGTCACCAACCTCGCCATCGGCAAGCAGCCGCCGGCCGAGCGTCCGATGGACCAGCCGTGGCCGATGATGCCGAACCTGTTCGAGGTCGCCTCGGCGCACGAGGAGGGCGGTGAGCGCACCTACCTGGCGTCGACCGTGGAGTTCCTCGGCAACGAGGCGGGGGAGGTGCGTGCCCTGCGCGTCGCCGAGACCGAGTACGTCGACGGACGTCGTGTGCCCAAGAGCGGAACGGAGCGCGAGATCCCGGCCGACCTCGTGCTCATCGCGATGGGCTTCACCGGTCCCGAGCGCGAGCACCTCGAACAGCAGCTCGGCGCCCAGTTCACCTCACGCGGCAACGTCGAGCGCGACGCCACCTACGCCACGACCGCGCCGGGCGTGTTCGTCGCCGGTGACGCCGGGCGCGGCCAGTCGCTCATCGTGTGGGCGATCGCGGAGGGCCGGGCCGCGGCGGCGGAGGTCGACACGTTCCTCATGGGAGAGACGGTGCTGCCGGCGCCTGTCCGCCCCACCGATGTCGCCATCGGCCTCTTGCCCGCCTAAGCTGGCAAGGGCCGATCGGCCACTTCCCGAATATCCTGACGGAGCTTGAAAACGGATGAGACGCGCCAAGATCGTCGCAACCCTCGGCCCCGCCACGTCGTCGTATGAGATGGTTCGCGCCATCATCGACGCCGGGGTGGACGTCGCCCGACTGAACCTGAGCCACGGAGACTACTCCGTGCACGACGCCAACTTCGCCAACGTGCGCAAGGCGGCAGAGGACGCGGGCCGCCCCGTGGCCGCCCTCGTCGACCTCCAGGGTCCGAAGATCCGTCTCGGCAAGTTCGAGAACGGCCCGCACGAGCTCGCCCCCGGCGACATCTTCAAGATCACGATCGAAGACATCCTCGGCACGAAGGAGATCGTCGGCACGACGTTCAAGGGTCTGCCGCAGGATGTGCGCCCCGGCGACTTCCTGCTCATCGACGACGGCAAGGTCCGCGTCCGCGTGGTCGAGACCGACGGCGTCGTCGTGACGACCGAGGTCGTCGTCGGCGGTCCGGTGTCCAACAACAAGGGCATCAACCTGCCCGGCGTCGCCGTCAACGTCCCCGCGCTGAGCGAGAAGGACGAAGCCGATCTGCGCTGGGGCCTCCGCGCCGGCGCAGACCTCATCGCGCTGTCGTTCGTGCGCGATGCCAAGGACATCGAGCGCGTGCACGAGATCATGGGCGAAGAGGGCCGGTACATCCCGGTCATCGCCAAGATCGAGAAGCCGCAGGCGGTCGACAACCTCGAGGAGATCATCGACGCGTTCGACGGCATCATGGTCGCCCGCGGCGACCTGGGTGTCGAGCTGCCGCTGGAGGCCGTGCCGATCGTGCAGAAGCGCGCGGTGGAACTCTGCCGCCGGATGGCCAAGCCGGTCATCGTCGCCACCCAGATGCTCGAATCGATGATCGAGAACCCGGTGCCCACGCGCGCCGAGACCAGTGACGTCGCCAACGCGGTGCTCGACGGTGCCGACGCCGTCATGCTCTCGGGCGAGACGAGCGTCGGGGCGTACCCGGTCGTCGTCGTCGAGACCATGGCCCGCATCGTCCAGTCCACCGAGGAGCACGGCCTGGAGCGCATCGCGCCTCTGACGAACAAGCCGCGCACCCAGGGCGGCGCCATCACGCTCGCCGCGGTCGAGGTCGCCGACTTCGTCGATGCGAAGTACCTGTGCGTCTTCACCGAATCCGGTGACTCGGCCCGCCGCATGTCGCGTCTGCGCTCCACGATCCCGATGATCGCGTTCACGCCCGAGCCCGGCATCCGCCGCCGTCTGGCGCTGACCTGGGGCGTGCGCTCGACCCTCGTCGAGCACGTGTCCCACACCGACAAGATGTTCCTGCAGGTGGACGACTACCTCCTGTCCAACGACCTGGCGAAGGTCGGCGACAAGGTCGTGGTCATCTCGGGTTCCCCTCCCGGGATCGCCGGTTCCACCAACGACCTGCGCGTGCACCGTGTGGGCGACGCCGTGCACGGCGCGGCTCCGGGCTACATGGACAACTGACCCCTCGGCGACGCGCGCCGGCGCTGTCGGCGCGCGTCGTCGTTCCCGCCGGGTAGGTTGGGGAACGCAGCACCGGCCGGTGTGGCGGAATGGCAGACGCGGGGCACTCAAAATGCTCTGTCCGCAAGGGCGTGTGGGTTCGAGTCCCACCACCGGCACGATGACGGGTCGGCTCCCGCGATGGAGTCGACCCGATATCCTTTTCCCCCGCGGAGCCGACGGCACCGCATACCGAGGTCGCCGCATGGCTGACCCTCGCAACCACAGTCATAGGATGGAACCGTGACAGATCACGAAGCCGCGCCGGTGAGCGCGCCCACCGCCCCCCGCCGTGTCGTCGTGGCGGAAGACGAGTCGCTCATCCGCCTCGACATCGTCGAGATCCTCCGCGACAACGGCTTCGACGTCGTCGGCGAGGCCGGCGACGGTGAGACCGCCGTCCAGCTGGCGACCGAGCTGCGTCCCGACCTGGTCATCATGGACGTGAAGATGCCGCAGCTCGACGGCATCAGCGCCGCCGAGAAGCTCAGCAAGAACCACATCGCCCCGGTGGTTCTCCTCACGGCGTTCAGCCAGAAGGAGCTCGTGGAGCGCGCGAGCGAGGCCGGTGCGCTCGCCTACGTCGTGAAGCCGTTCACGCCCAACGACCTGCTGCCGGCGATCGAGATCGCCCTGGCCCGCTACGAGCAGATCATCACGCTCGAGGCCGAGGTCGCCGACATGGTCGAGCGCTTCGAGACGCGCAAGCTCGTCGACCGCGCCAAGGGCCTGCTGAACGAGAAGATGGGCCTGTCCGAGCCCGAGGCCTTCCGGTGGATCCAGAAGGCGTCGATGGACCGCCGCCTCACGATGCAGGATGTGGCGAAGGCCATCATCGAGCAGCTCGCCCCCAAGAAGGGCTGACCCCACCCGTTTCCGAGAACGAATGGATGCCACCGCGGTGGCATCCATTCTTTTTGTGCGGCCTCAGGAGGCCGGGGCGTCCTTGATCAGGTTGGTGATGCGGATCGTCGAGCAGCGCCGGCCCTGCTCGTCGGACACCGCGATCTCGTGGACGGTGAGCGAGCGCCCCAGGTGGATCGGCGTGCACACGCCCGTCACGATGCCCGAGGTAGCCGAACGGGTGTGGGTGGCATTGATGTCGATGCCCACCGCGAGTCGGCCGGCGCCGGCATAGAGGTTCGCCGCCATCGAGCCGAGCGACTCGCCGAGCACGACGTAAGCGCCGCCGTGCAGCAGACCGACCGGCTGCGTGTTGCCCTCCACGGGCATGGTGGCGACGCTGCGCTCGACCGAGAACTCGACCCACTCGATGCCCATCTTCTCGGCGAGGGCGCCCATTCCGCGCTGCTTCGCCCAGTCCAGTCCGGATGTGGTGTCGGGTGTCGTGGAGGTCATCGTCGCCTTCGAGAAGCCGGGGCCGGGGGAGTGTCCGTGGTTCTCGTTACGCTGGACGAGTGACGGATGCCGAAAAGCCTACTCTCCTCGTCGTCGACGGCCACTCGCTGGCCTACCGGGCGTTCTACGCCCTGCCCGTCGACAACTTCTCCACGAAGGACGGGCAGCACACCAACGGCATCTACGGCTTCCTGTCGATGTTCGTCAACCTCGTCAAGGCCGAGAAGCCGACGCACCTCGCCGTGGCGTTCGACACGTCGCGGCAGTCGTTCCGCACGAAGGAGTACAGCGAGTACAAGGCCAACCGCAGCGAGTCCCCGGTCGAGTTCAAAGGACAGATTCCGCTCCTGCAGGACTGCCTGCGCGCCCTGAACGTTCCCGTGCTGACGAAGGAAGAGGTCGAGGCGGACGACATCCTCGCCACGCTCGCCACCGAGGCCGCAGCCGAGGGCTTCTCGGTCCTGGTGTGCTCGGGTGACCGCGACACGATCCAGCTCGTCACCGACGACATCACGCTGCTGTACCCCAACGTGCAGGGGGTCTCGCAGCTCAAGCGCTACGACACCGACGCGGTCGTGGAGAAGTACGGACTGCCGCCGGCACAGTACCCCGAGATCGCCGCCCTCGTCGGCGAGACGAGCGACAACCTCCCCGGCGTCCCGAAGGTCGGCGAGAAGACCGCGGTGAAGTGGCTGACGCAATGGGGCTCGCTCGAGGCGCTGCTGGAGAACGCCGACAAGGTGACCGGCGTCGTGGGCAACAACCTGCGCGAGCACCTCGACGACGTCAAGCGCAACCGCGCGCTGAACCGTCTGCTCCGTGACGTCGAGCTGCCGGTGGGTCCGGCCGACCTGGGTGTGCAGCCCATCGACACGCAGGCCGTGCGCGACATCTTCGCCCGTCTCGAGTTCCGCACGCTCCTGCCGCGCGTGTTCGATGCCTTCGGTGCCGATCCCTCGGCGGCAGCCGAAGAGACCAAACCCGCCGCCGCCGCACCCACCGCGGCGGTCCTCGATGCCGACGGTCTCGCCGCATGGGCGAGGTCGGCATCCGGCACCGTCGGTGTGACCGTCACGCTTCTCGGTCACACCCCCACGCGGATCGGCCTGGCCAGCGCCGATGCCGCGGCCGAGGCCGAGTGGACGGATGCCGTGCGCGATGCCCTCGCCGAGTGGCTGGCATCCGACGCGCCGAAGGCGTTCGCCGGTGCGAAGCCGCAGCTGAAGGCGCTGGCCAACGCGGGCATCGAGGTCGGCGGGATCGCTGACGACGTGATCCTCGCCGGTTGGCTCGTGCGCCCGAGCTTCCCCGACAAGACTCTCGCCGACCTCGTCGACCGCTACCTCGGGGAGAAGCTGCCCGAGGCCGACCCCACGCAGCTCGTCCCCGAGACGGAGGGGGCCACTCCGGGTCAGCTGTCCTGGTACGTGCGACGTGTCTCCGAGGCCCAGCGCGCGGAGCTGCCCGAGCGCGTCGCCGGAGTGCTCGACGACATCGAACTCCCGACCCTCGGGGCCCTGGCCGGCATGGAGCTCGCGGGGGTCGCCGTCTCGCACGACAAGCTCGCGCGGTTCTCCGGCGAGCTCGCAGAGCGTGCCGACGCGCTCGCGCAGCAGGCGTACGCCTCCATCGGCCACGAGGTGAACCTCGGCTCACCCAAGCAGCTGCAAGAGGTTCTGTTCGACGAGCTGCAGCTGCCGAAGACGCGCAAGACCAAGAGCGGATACACCACGGATGCCGCTGCCCTCGCCGACCTGCAGGAGAACGCGCACCATCCCTTCCTCGACCTGCTGCTGCGTCACCGCGAGGCGACCAAGCTCAAGCAGATCATCGATGCGTTGGACGCCGCGATCGGCGCCGACGGACGCATCCACACCACCTACGTGCAGACCGGCAGCCAGACCGGGCGCCTCTCGAGCACCGACCCGAACCTGCAGAACATCCCGATCCGCACCGAGGAGAGCCGTCGCATCCGGGCCGCCTTCGAGGTCGGCGAGGGCTACGAGACGCTTCTGACGGCCGACTACTCCCAGATCGAGATGCGCATCATGGCGCACCTGTCGGGCGACCCCGGCCTCATCGAGGCGTTCAACTCCGGCGAGGATCTGCACCGCTTCGTCGGCTCCCGCGTGTTCGGCGTCGAGCCGTCCGAGGTGACGCCCGCGATGCGCACCAAGGTCAAGGCGATGTCGTACGGCCTCGTGTACGGCCTGTCGGCGTTCGGACTGTCGAAGCAGCTGCGCATCGAGCAGTCCGAGGCGAAGCAGCTCATGCTGGAGTACTTCGCCCGCTTCGGGGCGGTGCGCGACTATCTGCGCGGTTCGGTCGAACAGGCACGGCAGGACGGGTACACCGAGACCATCTTCGGACGCCGGCGGCCGTTCCCCGACCTCACGAGCATGAACCGGGTGCTGCGCGAGAACGCCGAGCGCGCAGCGCTGAACGCCCCGATCCAGGGCAGCGCCGCCGACATCATGAAGATCGCGCTGTTCCGTATCCGTGACGAGCTCGCGTCCGCCGGTCTGCGCTCGCGCGTGCTGCTGCAGATCCACGACGAACTCGTCGTCGAGGTCGCCGCGGGGGAGTGGGACGCGGTCGAGGGCATCGTGCGCGCACGGATGGCGGACGCCGCCGACCTCTCGGTGCCGCTGGACGTGCAGATCGGCCGCGGGGGCGACTGGGACGAAGCGGGACACTGACGCCCGGGTCCGACCCGTCACCGGGTGGTCACGCCCCCGGGCCTTCCCTAGGCTCGACGTATGACTGATGCACAACGCACCCCCACGCCGATCGACCGGATCGCGGACGCGTGGGTGGACACCCTGGCGGAGCGCGTGCCCACGCTGGCCACTTACATCGGACGCTCGGAATACAACGACCGCTTCGGCGACTACAGCCCCGAGGGCGCGAACGAACTCGCCGACCAGGCGCGGGCGACGAAGGCCGCACTCGAGAACGCCACGCCCGTCGATGCGGTCGACGAGGTCACGAAGATGGACCTCGGTCGCGAACTCGACCTGCACCTGGAACTCCACGCCGCGCAGACGCATCTGCGCGACGTCAACGTCATCGCGTCGCCCGCGCAGGACCTTCGCCAGGCGTTCGACCTCATGCCGACCGCGACGGTCGAGGACTGGGCCACGATCGCGACCCGTCTGAAGGCGCTGCCCGGCGCGATCGACGGCTACATCGCGACGCTGCGCGAGGGGATCTCGCGCGGAGTCGTCCCCGCACGGCGTCAGGTCACCGAGGTCGCCACGCAGATCGCGCGCTACACCGCCGACACCGGGTTCTTCGCGCAGTTCGTGGGCGAGGCCGCACCGGAGGAGGGGCAGCTGCCCGCCTCGCTCGCCCGTGACCTGGACCAGAACGCCGGCGCCGCCCGCGTCGCCTACGACGCCCTGGCATCCTTCCTCTCCTCCGAGCTCGCTTCGGCCGCGGGGGAGACGGACGGGGTCGGCCGGGAGCTGTACGCGTTGCACTCGCGGCAGTTCCTCGGCGCGACGGTCGACCTCGACGAGACGTACGAGTGGGGCGTGGAAGAACTCGCCCGCATGGTGGCCGAGCAGGAGGCGATCGCGAACGAGATCCTCCCCGGCGCGAGCGTCGAGGAGGCCGTCGCCTTCCTCGAGAAGGACGAGTCCCGCAAGCTCCACGGCACGGCGGCCCTGCAGGAGTGGATGCAGCGCACGAGCGACCGCGCCGTCGAGGAGCTGGGACGGACCCATTTCGACATCGCCGAACCGATTCGGCGCCTGGAGTGCATGATCGCCCCGACGAAGGAGGGCGGGATCTACTACACCGGCCCGACCGACGACTTCTCGCGCCCCGGACGGATGTGGTGGTCGGTGCCCGAGGGCGTGGAGAGCTTCGACACGTGGCGCGAACTGACCACGGTGTACCACGAGGGCGTTCCCGGTCACCACCTGCAGATCGCGCAGGCGGTCTACAACCGCGGCGAACTGAACTCGTGGCGCCGCCTGCTGGCGGGCACCAGCGGCCACGCGGAGGGCTGGGCGCTGTACGCCGAGCGCCTCATGGAGCAACTCGGCTATCTCGACGACCCCGCCGACCGACTCGGGATGCTCGACGGGCAGCGGATGCGCGCGGCGCGCGTGGTCCTCGACATCGGCGTGCACCTGGGCAAGCCGCGGCTCGACGGCGAGGGCGTCTGGGATCACGACTACGCCCTCGCCTTCATGCTCCGCAACGTCAACATGCCCGAGGAGTTCGTCCGCTTCGAGGTCAACCGGTACCTCGGCTGGCCCGGCCAGGCGCCGTCGTACAAGGTCGGCCAGCGCATGTGGGAGCAGGTGCGCGACGAGGCCCGCGAGCGCGCGGGGGCGGACTTCTCGATGAAGTCGTTCCACACTCAGGCGCTGGACATCGGGGGCGTCGGGCTCGACACGTTGCGTGCGGCTCTGGCATCCGCGTGATCGGGATCGGGGCGTCGTCGTGCGGTGGCGCCCCGATTCTCGGGAATACCGCCGGGGGGCATAAAGTTCATTCATCCGAATGCAAGGAGACGCCATGAACGATCGCCCACTCGAGCTCGGCCTCGACACTTTCGGAGACATCTCCCGCGGCTCGGACGGGAGTCTGCAGTCCGACGCGCAGACCATCCGCAACGTCGTCGAGCAGGCGGTGCTCGCCGATCAGGTCGGCCTGTCGTTCTTCGGCGTGGGGGAGCACCACCGCAAGGACTTCGCCGTCACGAGCCCCGAGATCGTCTTGGCGGCCGCTGCGGCGCGCACGTCGAGCATCCACCTCGGCACGTCGGTCACGGTGCTGTCGTCGGACGATCCGGTCCGCGTGTACGAGCGGTTCGCGACGCTGGACGCCGTCTCCCACGGCCGCGCCGAGGTGATTCTGGGGCGCGGGTCGTTCATCGAGTCGTTCCCGCTGTTCGGCTACGACCTGCGCGACTACGAGCAGCTGTTCGAGGAGAAGGTCGAGCTGTTCTCGCTCCTCCTCGATGAGAAGCCCGTGACGTGGTCCGGCCGTACCCGCGCCGGGCTCCAGGACGCCGACGTGTATCCGAAGACCGAGAACGGTCTGAAGGCCTGGGTCGGGGTCGGCGGATCGCCCGAATCCGTGGTGCGCGCCGCGCGCTACGGCTACGGCCTGGTGCTCGCGATCATCGGCGGGTCATCGGCCCGGTTCCGACCCTTCGCCGACCTGTACCGCCGCTCGCTGGAGGAGTTCGACAAGCCGCAGATGCCCATCTCGGTGCACTCGCCCGGTCACGTCGCCGAGACCGACCAGCAGGCCTGGGATGAGGCGTACGAGGGCGTCGCCGAACTGAACAACACGATCGGCCGCGAGCGCGGGTGGCCCGAGTACAACCGTCTGCGGTTCCAGCACGACGTCGGACCCGAGGGCGCGATGTACATCGGTTCGCCCGAGACGGTCGCGCGCAAGATCGTCGCGACCGTCCAGGCCCTGGGCAACACCCGCTTCCAGATGAAGTTCGCCAGCGGCTCGATCTCGCACGATCGGCTCATGTCGAGCATCGAGCTGTACGGCACGCGCGTCCTCCCTCTCGTGCACGAGATGCTCGCCGAGACCGAGACGGCCGGCATCCGGTGACCACCTCGACCGACGTCGCCCGCATCGCCGACCGCCTCGACGCCCTGCCGTTCACCCGCCGCCACGCCCGCGTGCTGGGCGGGTCGGGACTGGGTTGGGCCTTGGATGCCATGGATGTCGGGCTCATCTCGTTCGTCATCGCGGCGCTTTCCGCGCAGTGGCAGCTCGCCCCGACCGAGGCGTCGTGGATCGCGTCCGCGGGATTCGCCGGCATGGCGATCGGTGCAAGCCTCGGCGGCCTGCTCGCGGACCGCTTCGGTCGGCGCCACGTCTTCGCCCTGACGCTGCTGGTGTACGGTCTGGCCACCGGCGCGAGTGCGCTCGTGGGCGGACTCGCGGCACTGCTCGTCCTGCGGTTCGTCGTCGGACTGGGGCTCGGGGCCGAGCTGCCGGTCGCCTCGACCTACGTCAGCGAGTTCGCCCCCGCGCGCATGCGCGGACGCCTGATCGTGTTCCTCGAGGCGTTCTGGGCGATCGGCTGGACCGCCGCGGCGGTCATCGGCTACCTCGTCGTACCGGCGTCGGCGGACGGCTGGCGGTGGGCGTTCGCGCTCGGCGCGGTCCCTGCGGTGTACGCGCTCATCGTGCGATGGGGACTCCCGGAGTCGCCGCGGTGGCTCGCGAGCCGGGGGAGGGATGCCGAGGCCTCGGCCGTCGTGCGCGACTTCGAGGCTGCGGCGGGGCGGGTGTCGTTCTCGCCCGTCCCGGCCGAGGTCGGCGGGGAGCCGCGCGCGACGCGCGCCCGGGTGAGCGCTCTGTGGGCCGCGCCCCTGCGGGCACGCACGTCGGCCTTGTGGGTGTTGTGGTTCTGCGTGAACTTCTCCTATTACGGAGCCTTCATCTGGATCCCGACGATCCTCGTGTCGCAGGGCTACGACCTCGTCCGATCGTTCGGTTTCACCCTCGTGATCACTCTGGCTCAGCTGCCGGGCTATGCCGTCGCGGCGTGGCTCATCGAGGCGTGGGGCCGCCGGGCGACGCTCGCGACGTTCCTGGCCGGTTCCGCCGTCGCCGCGGTGTTCTTCGGGACCGCCTCGGGCGAGGTCGCCGTCATCGCGGCGGGTATGGCGCTGTCGTTCTTCAACCTCGGCGCCTGGGGTGCTCTGTACGCGGCGACCCCCGAGACGTATCCCACGCCGCTGCGAGCCACCGGGTCGGGGTGGGCGGCCGGTGTGGGCCGCATCGCGTCCATCCTCGCGCCGCTGAGCGTTCCGCCGCTGCTGGGCCTCGGGGGCGCGCCGCTGCTGTTCGTGGTGTTCGCGGCGTTCTTCGCTGTCGCGGTGGTCGCCGCTCTGACCCTGCGCGAGCAGCGCGGCCGAGCGCTCGACGAGGACTGACCCGCGTCCGCAGCACGCGGGGTTTCTGGGCGCATTCTTCCCTCTGGAGCGCGGTAATCCACGCCCCGAAACGAAGATCGCGCCCCGAACCCGATCGAGGGCCGTGGCGTGGACCCGGCGTAGGCTGGCCCGATGGCATCCGTGCGGTACGTCGCCATCGGCGACTCGTTCACCGAAGGCGTCGGCGACGAACTGCCCGACGGCACCGTCCGCGGCTGGGCCGACCTCGCGGCGCAGGGATGGGCGGATGCCATCCGCGAGCCGATCCAGTACGCGAACCTCGCCATCCGCGGCAAACTCGTCCAGCCGATCGTCGATGAGCAGCTAGAGCCCGCGCTCGCCCTGAAGCCCACACACCTGTCGTTCAACGGCGGAGGCAACGACATGCTGCGTCCGCGGACCGGCATCGAGCGGATCGTCGACGTCTTCGACCACGTGGTGCGCCGGTGCGACGAGGAGGGCGTGCAGCTCATCGTGCTCTCGGGCGCGAACCCGTCGGCAGGCCTGCCGTTCGGCCGCGTCGTCCACGGGCGCGGCGACCGCCTGTCGCACGCCGTCGAGGAGCGCCTGCGCTCACGCCCCGACGTGATCACGGCGTACAACTGGTTCGACCGCGAGCTCGCCGGACCCGAGTTCTGGTCGGTCGACCGGCTGCACATGAACGCCCGCGGGCACCACCGGGTCGCCGCCCGCGTTCTGGAGGCCGTCGGTGCGACGGCGCCGGAGGAGTGGTGGAAGCTACCGGAGATTTCCGAGATCCAGCGCCTGAAGGGCACCGCGTACTACCGCGAGCATGTCGCGCCGTGGGTACGTCGGCGCCTCACCGGGACGTCGTCGGGGGACGGCCGCGCCGCGAAGTTCGGCGGCGGCTGGGTAGAGCTCACGCCGCGCGGAGGCTGACGTTCTGCGCGCTTGCGCCCGGAGTGGCTTGAGGCGCGACGTTCAACGCGCGGCGCCGCCGTCGCCGACGACGAAGTCGCCGAGCACCGTGCGCCCGTCCGACGCGTAGACCGGGATGGATACCGATCTCCCGGCACGCTTCTCCTGCCACGCCAGAGCCTCTGCGGGAGAGTGGAACGAGCGCGCCGCCTTCGTCCCGTCGGCATCCTGGAGCTCCGTGCGTCGCACATACCCTTCACGTCCGTTCGTCGCGACGACGGCGATGAGATCGGGGGACTCCCCGCCGACGATCGAACCGAACGTCTCCCCGTCGCCGTTGGTGCCCAGTGGGAGGATCTCGCGTGAGACGTACCTTCCTGTCAGCGTCCACCGGGTGCCGGAGTCGGCGACGACCTCGAGACGCGTCGGGTCGACGGCATCCAGCGCTGCGGTCCACGAGGCCACACCGTCGCCCGACTCGTGGCACACCATCGACCCGCTGCCGGGAAGACCCACCGTGCCGGGGTCCAGGCACCGCAGTGTCAGCGCGACGCCGGTGGCGCCAGCCGGCGGAGGGCCGAGATCGAGCGCGTCGGTACCGACTCCCTCGAGGGTCTGCTCCGCGCCTAGGGGGGTGTCCTGCGGTGCGCCCGGGAGCGAAAGGACACCGGATGCCACCGCCGCGGATGCACCGCCGGCCACGAGCGCGACGACAACACCGGCGACCCACGGCGCGCGGAGTCGCCGTTGACGGGAATCGCGGACGCCGGCCACCAGGCGTTCCCGCAGTGCGGCGGAGAAAGCGGGGGAGAGGGTGGGAGTCGTCATGACATCTCCGTGAGGTAGTCGGCGCGGGTCGTGTGCCCCAGGTCGTCCTGCAGCGTGGCCCGGATGCGATGCAGACGGACGCGGGCGGCGCCGGGGCTCAGACCCACGAGGGGCGCAGCCTCACGGATCTCGAGGTCGGCGAGGGCGACCAGCGCGAGCAGTCGAGCATCGCGCGGACGGAGACGGGAGATCGAGGCGACCAGCGTCCTATCCATCGGATCCGGTGGAGCGTCAGCTTCTCCTGGTTCCCGCGGCAGTGCATCCAGGACGGCGTGGTGTCGTCGGCGGGAGCGGGCAAGATTCCGCGCGCAGTTCGTGGCGGTCAGCAGCAGCCACGGGAGGACGGAATCATCGACCAGGCGAACCGCCCGGCGCCGACGCCAAAGCTCCAGGAATGCCGCCGCCAGAGTGTCCTCGGCGTCCGCGGCGTGCTGCACAAGACGGTAGGCGTGCCGGAACACCCGGTCGCGGTGCCTGTCGAACAGCGCGCCGAACGCGTCGCCGTCTCCGGCGAGCGCGTCGCGCCACAGGTCGGCGTCGGTCTCGAGGGTCCCCATGTCCTGTGATGTCCGGTCGGCGTGGGCGCGTTACACAGCGAGTGCGAGCCGACAGAGATCAGTCGAGCACGACGGGCTGCAGGGAGATGGGGCCGGGACAGGGACCGGGACTGTCGCGCGTGAAGGGGATCTCGCGCCACTCGTCGCGGACGGTCGCGCCCGTGGCATCCCGGATCACGATTCGGACCCCCGCGTCGGGATCTACTCCGTCCACGCTCTGCGCCGAGTAGGGTGGCGCATCCGGAACCCTCCACACCCCGGACTCGGCGGGAGAGATCGTGGTCGGCTTGCACTGCTTACCGAGGCAGGCAGCGAGGGAACCATCGCCCACGAGCGCCGGATCGATCTCGACCACCACCGGTCCCGGCGTGACGTACATGATGGCTGGGCAGGCGAACCCGGGCGGAACGCATCCGACGAGTGTCGCGCACACCGCGATGACGGCGGCGGCGGCGATCGGTCGCGGCGGCATGCCCTCGAAGCTACCGGACCCGCACTCGTCACGCGCACGGACTTGCGCAGTCGATCTATCTCAATGATCATTGAGGTAATGGACGCGCCAACGCTCGATGCCCGCGCCGCACGGCCCTCCGCGCGGGCGGACCCCGCGCGCCTGCGCGGCATCGACACGCTCGCGCTGGGGGACCGGTCGCTGGGGGAGCAGCTCAGCGTCGCATCCGATCTTCGCGCTCATCACCCGCGTGCGCGCGAAGACTTCGGCCTGATCGAACGTCGCTGGTCCGAAGAAGACAAACGCCGCAGCTACGTCCGCCTCGTGGCAACCGCCTTGCCTGGCGAAGCGCAGGCTGCCCCGATCCGCGCAACGCGTGTCATCGGCGGAACATTGCGCTCCGACCGGGTTGCCGCGGGGGCCATCACGGTCGCGGCCTCCCAGGGACTCGACCTGCCCGGAGCCGCCCCCAAGACCCCGGAACAGGTGGCGGGCACCGACGACCTGCGGATCACCGTGTGCGATCGCGCGCGCGAGTCGCCGGCATCCACCGATCTGCACCGGTCGATCCCCGACCCCGTCCGCGTCGGCAGTGCCGCTGCGTTCGCCGCCGCCTTCGATGACATCTCTCACCCTATCGACGCCCTGCCGCCACACGCGCGCGCAGCCTGAACCCCGAGGAACCCATGTCACGTCCCACTGTTCTGTTCGTCTGCGTCCACAACGCGGGTCGATCGCAGATGGCCGCGGGCTATCTGCAGCATCTCGCGGGCGACCGCATCGACGTGCTGTCGGCCGGCTCCGAGCCCAAAGACCAGATCAACCCCGTCGCGATCGAGGTGATGGCTGAGGAGGGTATCGACATCGCGGGCAACACCCCCAAGATCCTCACGGTGGAGGCCGTCCGCGAATCCGACGTCGTCATCACGATGGGGTGCGGCGACGCGTGCCCGATCTTCCCCGGCAAGCGGTACGAGGACTGGCAGCTCGACGACCCGGCCGGGCAGGATGCCACGGCGGTCCGGCGCATCCGGGACGACATCCGCGGCCGCGTGGAGGCGCTGATCGGCGAGCTCGCGGGGGAGTGAGGCCCGCGGACGTCGTCATCGCGCGGGGCGAGATCGTGGACTGAGCAGTCCGGGACGGACGACGCCTCAGAGCCGTGAGATCAGGAGCAGCCCCACGACGATCTCGAGGAGCACCCCGACGGCAAGCAGGCAAGGGAGCATCGGTCGGGACGTGGTGGCGCCGAGCCCGAGTGCGATGAAACCCATGATTCCGCAGACCACCGACGAGAACCAGAAGACGACCATCGGCAGGATCACCACCATGCTCGATGCGCCCGAAACGGTGGCGTTGAGGCCGAACGTCCACAGCAGGATGAACGTCAGGGCGGCGAGCGAGATCGTGGACAGCACGATCGACGCCGTGCGACGGCGGTCGCGCACGAGTCGGGGGGAACTCATCGCCACAGCCTAGCGACGGCGCACCACTCTGATGGCCTGCGCCCATCGCGACACACCGGTGGCCTGCCGGCACCTCCGTCGGCGGGGAGCGGCATCGCCCTAAAAACTGACATAATGTGCATTATCGGCGTTACTCGAACTCGGGGGTCGCTTTCCTCACGGCGGTCCCGCGGTGCTCGATGAACGGGTTCTCGGAGGGAACGACGTACGGGGTGAGGTCACCAACCGCTCCGACCGGGCTAGGCTCGCCTCAATGGAATCGCGACGTCGCACCCGCGGCGCGCGGGTGTGCCCCGGGGCCGTGGCATGAGTGGCATCCTGACCGGATTCGCGGTCATCGGGCTCGCCGTGGTCGTCGGCTACATCATCGCCCGCATCGACCTGCTCGGCCCGCATGCCCGACCGGTGCTGAGCCGCCTGACGTTCTTCGTCCTGTCGCCGTTCCTGCTGTTCGTCGTCTTGGCCCGCGCCGACGTCAAGACGCTGTTCTCCGCGCTGCTGCCGGTGTCGATGATCACCGCGGCCGTCATCATCCTCGGCTACGCCCTGGTCTCGTGGCTCGTGCTGCGTCGCCGCACGGCCGAGACGGTGATCGGCGCCCTCTCGGCCGGCCAGGTCAACAGCAACAACATCGGGATCCCGATCTCGCTGTACATGCTCGGCAACGCGGCGTACTCCGCACCCGTCATCTTGTTCCAGTTGCTCGTCCTCATGCCGATCGCCCTGGCGATCCTGGATACCGCGACCTCGGGCTCGCGCTCACCGCGGCGCATCCTCACCCAGACGGTCAAGAACCCGATGCTCATCGGGTCGGCCCTGGGCGTGCTCGTGGCCGTCCTCGACATCGACCTGCCGGCGATCGTCATGGACCCGCTGGCATTCTTCGCCGCGGCGTGCGTGCCGATCCTGCTCATGTCCTACGGCATGTCGTTGTACGGGCAGCGCGTGCTGACCGAGCCCGGCCGCCGCATCGACGTCGTGATCGCCTCGGTGCTGAAACTCCTGGTCATGCCCGCGATCGCATGGGCCGTCGCTGCGGCGTTCAGCCTGCCCTCCGACCAGGTCTTCGTCGTCGTGGTGCTGGCAGCGCTGCCCACCGCCCAGAATGTGTTCAACTTCGCGCAGCGCTATGGCGTGGGCGAGATCCTGGCGCGCGACGTCGTGTTCATCTCCACCGTCGGGTGCCTTCCGGTGCTCTTCGGAGTCGCCCTCGTCCTGGGCTGACACCGCTCCCCCAAGACGTTCACCGCAGGGTCTAAGGTAAGCCTCGAAGCTCCCAGCATTCACACAGGAAGGCTCGCCATGTCCACCTCCACCTCGTCCAGTTCGCCCGCGGTGCGGGCCGTGCGCACCGCCCTGGCCGTCAGCGGTGCGATCTCGCTCATCGTGGGTCTGCTCATCCTGCTGTGGCCGGGACGTACCGCCGAGGTGGCCGTCGGCATCACGGAAAGTGTCAAGGCGGGTGAGACAGATTCCGTCAGGCGGTCTGTATGAGGGCCTCCTGTGAGGGCTGGTTGATCC
>NZ_JAJGNJ010000049.1 GCF_020781835.1 Microbacterium testaceum | reverse complement strand
CAGTGCCAATTCGGCATGTGGGTGACGGGCCTCCGGTGGTGGCTGTACGCGTGGATGGTCGAAGGCGAGGACCGCATTCACCACCGGTGGATCGAGCGTGACGACGACCGCATCGCGATCCTCGCCCGCCAGGCCGACGACTTCATTGCGTGGCGGGCGTCCGGCGCCCCGTCGATCAACGGGCTCCCCGACGAGGTCGACGAAGCGCTCGCACAGTACGCCCGCGGCCTCGCGATCGCCGCCGAGGGGGAGGCGCTGAAGAAGGCCGCCCGCCCCGTGATTGACGCGTGGATCGCGGAGCAGAACCCGACCGACGTACTCCGCCGGGAGGGATCCCACGCATCCCTCACCTTCACCCCGAAGACGAAGACCGTCCTCGACGAGGACGCGTGGAAGAAGGCCGAGCCGGAGACGTACGCCGAGGTCGTCGGTTTCGAGCAGCGCGCCGCGGCGACCCGCGAGCTCGCCGGGTCCATCTA
>NZ_JAJGNJ010000048.1 GCF_020781835.1 Microbacterium testaceum | reverse complement strand
ATCGCGGTCAGCGTCACGGCGCGCAGGTTCGGCTTCGTGTACGTCTTTCCGTCGAGGCCGTGCACGACCGGGGCGGGGGGTTCGGCCGCTTCGGGTGCGACAGGTTCGGCGTCCACCATCCCGGGGAGGCCGGGGTTGTCGTGTCCAGAAGTGGACACCTCGGCGATGTCCTTCGCGACCTGCGACTTCCCGATGCCCACGATCGGCGCGATCGCCCGGGCGCTCAGCCCCTCGCCGGCGAGGTAGCCGACCAGCTCGAGGCGTTCCTCCCGGGACACCCGCATCGGCTCGTCGGAGAGAGTGTCCGACAGCCATGCCGTCCAGGAGGAGAAGCCCAGCATCGCCCAGACGTTCGAGTTCTTCGCCACGTCGATCTGGTTGCGGAGCTTGAACAGGTTGTTACGGATGCCGGAGGCGGTGAGCTTGATCTCCTGCGTCATCCGCTCCGCCTCACCCTTCGACAGGATGCGGAGGACTCCGGG
>NZ_JAJGNJ010000047.1 GCF_020781835.1 Microbacterium testaceum | reverse complement strand
GCCGCGGATCCGCGGAAGTACGCCGTGGACTGGTCGCGTCTCGTCGTGTCCAGCAGTGGCGGGACGGTGGATGTTCCCTCGCGGGGGAACTTCCCCGCTCATCCGGTGATCGAGATTCCTGACGCGCCGTCCTCCTGGTCTGTGACGTCTCCGGCCGGGGTGTTCTCCGTGGTGGGCGCGACGGCGGGTGGAACGCACAGTGTCGACATGCGCAATGGTCGAGTCTTCCGCGACGGCGTCTGGATGCAGGGAGTCGGGCACGGGCGGCTGTGGGCGGTCCCGAACGACACTCAGTGGGAGCACATGCTGTCGGCGCCGGGGCGGGTGCTGATCCGCGAGACGTACGTGTGAGAGGGGTGTCATGTCGTTCGAACCCGAGTGGTCCGTGTGGGTGCATGACGCGAAGACGGGTGAGCCGCGGGAGCGTCTCGACCTGGATCTGACCGGCGATTCGCCATGGTCGGCGAGCATCGAAGGCGCTGGGGTCAGCGAGGTCACCATCGCCACTAGTGGCGGCCTGTGGACTCCCGACCGGATCGAGGAGTCGTTCTCGCCGAA
>NZ_JAJGNJ010000046.1 GCF_020781835.1 Microbacterium testaceum | reverse complement strand
AGGACAAGTGGACGGTCCGCGCTCGTCGCGTCACCGTCCCCGTGGTGCTCGAGCCGCTCGCGGGCGTGCAGATCACCGACACGGGCCTGTGATCGTGGCTGAGGAAGCGACGCAGGACGTCGCCACTCACGAGGTCGTCGGCGGCGCCGTCGTCCTGCGCACGAAGGCCGGTTCGTCGGCGTACATCTACAAGGGCGGCGTATTCAACGCGGACCTGTTCACCGAGGCGAGCGTCGAGCACGCCATCTCGGTGGGCCTGGTCGCGGAGATCGCGCGGTCTGCCGAGGTCGTGGAGATCGAGGGTCCGGACGAGTCCTGGACGCACGAGCGGATCGACGCGTTCGCCGAAGAGTGGGGCATCGAGATCCCGTCCGACGGCAAGAAGGACGAGAAGCTCGCCGCGATCGCCGCTGAGATCGAGAAGCGCACCGCCGAAGCTGAGGCCGGCGCGCTGTCCTGACCTTCGGGTCTTCCGTGGGGCGGCCCCGAGCGCATTTCAGCGCCGGGGCCGCCTCACCAGGAGTGAGCAAAAGGGGAGAGCATGATCACACCGGATGACCTCCCTGAGGTCGAT
>NZ_JAJGNJ010000045.1 GCF_020781835.1 Microbacterium testaceum | reverse complement strand
GCCACGGCGACCGCGACCGCGGCGGCCGCAGGGGTGCAGACGGCGAGCAGGAAGATGAAGCCCACCAGGAAGGCGAAGAACGCGGCGACCAGGAGGTAGGGGCGCAGCTCGGGGGTGGTCACGGAGCCACCGCCCGGTACTCGGTTCCGGTCGATGCCGGCGCCTCGGTAGGCTCGGCCGCATGGCAACAGAGCTGCACTACTACGGGTCCGTCTTCGCCCTGTCCACGGCTTATTCGGATCAGCACTGGCGGGAGAAGCTGTCGGCCGACGTCGACTCTGTTCGCGACTCTCGATCCGGCCGGTTCATCGCCCTTCCGCTTGACGACGGACGAAGCGTCGAACTTCTCATCGACTGGGATACTCGCTACGCCCTCGTCTCCAACATTCAGTTCCCCGCGCCGTCGGCTGAGGGCCACGAGTTCAGCTAGGCGGATCTGAGGATCGCGCGACCATGACGTTCGACGCTTCAGGGCGCGGGCGTATCGCCGCGGGTGCGCCGCCATCCACGCGTACAGCTCGTGCGTGTGCCGCGCGATCGTGCACGCTCGACACGGGGACATGCTCCCGCTCGGGTGCGCTGCGCAGAACGGGGACGGGGCGGTCATGATGCCACCGCCT
>NZ_JAJGNJ010000044.1 GCF_020781835.1 Microbacterium testaceum | reverse complement strand
GCCGCGCTCGTGTGGCTGTTCCTTCGCGGCGGCCCGTGGGTCGCCAGCATCCCCGACACGCACCCCGACGCGGCCGGGTCGCTCGACGTCGAGCACCTGAGCCCGCCGGCCCCCTGACCTCCACTCGCGATCCCGATCGAAGGGCACACATCATGACGGGTCACATCATCACCGACGAGGAGCGCAGGGCACGCGCCCTCGCCCACCTCGACCACCAGGAGGCGGTCTTCTGCGCATCCACCGCGCGCGCCCTCCTGATCACGCTCGAGAACCATTCCCACGTCCTGACCCGCGCCGACTGGCACGACCGCGCCTACGCGATCTTCGCCGACTTCTACGGCGACGGCGACCGCATCCAGCACCTGCCCGACGACCTCCTCGCCGGCGTGTTCGCGCAGACCGCGAAGTGGCTCGACGAATCCACCATCGTCGCCCTCGCCCGCAAGGTGTGGGGCGACACCGCGTTCGATGCCACCGAGGGCGACAACCGCGTCCAGTGGATGCCGGCCGACGACATGGTCATCCTCACGGTCCCGCACCTGCTGTCGGACGGGACGCAGATGCTCGCCGACTGTGTCGTGACGCCGGGTCGCCTGGTGGGAGCGCTGCGATGAGCGCGCGGGTGGTC
>NZ_JAJGNJ010000043.1 GCF_020781835.1 Microbacterium testaceum | reverse complement strand
CGAATCACCGCGCAGTCGAAGGACTCGTGGCGGAAGCAGCTCGACCAGGACGAGGAGGGCATCACCGCCCTGCTCGCCCAGTTCCCGAAGAACACCGCCCTCCCGGTGGCGGAGATCGGTCACTCCGACGACGTCGCCACCGGTGAGGACGCCCAGTACGCCGCCATGTTCGGCGCGAAGACGGAAGAGGTGGCGTGATGGCCGACTACCTGCCCAAGTTCGACGCGGGGAAGCCGTTCACCGCGCTCACCTCCGCAGCCGTCACCGGTGGCCGTGTGCTCATCGTGTCCGGCGCGGGAACCGTCTCGCACGCCGGAGCGGACGCCGTCGCGGCCACCCTCGTCGGTGTCGCCGGGTTCGACGCCGCCTCGGGCGAGCGCGTCACCGTCTACCCGCTCAAGGGTGCGGTCCACAAGCTGACCGCTGGTGCGGCGATCGCGGCTGGCGCCACGATCGGCACGCTCGCGGCCGGCAAGGTCGACGACGCCGGAACCAACCGGTTCGGCGTCGCACTCACCGCGGCGGCCGCCGACGGTGACGTCATCGAAGCGATCTGCTGAGAGAGGGGGAACCGGTAATGGCTTCCTACACGTACCCGACCCTGCACCCGTCGGGGTCCATCACCGCCGAGCAGGCGCGCCTCCTGCTCGGCAGCAACCGGCTCATCGCACGCCGACTGGCCGAGATCTCGCAGATGCGGTT
>NZ_JAJGNJ010000042.1 GCF_020781835.1 Microbacterium testaceum | reverse complement strand
CGGCTCCTTCTCCGCGTCGGTCGCGGCAGGCTTGAACAGGCGGTGGACGGGCGGGAAGTTGCCGCGCACGGCGTCGGCGTCGTATCGGAAGGTCGGGGCGTCGGCGGCGTCGGACGCGATGATCTCGACCGTGATGCGACCCGCCTTCGTCGCGGTGCCCTCGGTCCATGTCACGCGGATCTGCTGCCGCGGGAAGATCCGAGCCGGACGGTGGGCGTTCGCGAGAATCCAGGCAGCCTGACGGCGGTCCATGATGAACTCGCCCGCCTCGGCACCCTCCGGTCTCGGCACGAGGGTCTCGTGCACGCGGAAACGGTCTGTCGCGATGAGGTGAACGTGCCTGCCCTCGACGATCCAGTTCACCGCGCACAGCACGGGGTTGATGTCGTCGGTCGATGCGGCCGCCAAAGCGCCGCGCAGTGCCCACCGGAGTTGCCCCGCGTCGAGCAGGAGCGTGATCGTCTTCGCCATGTCAGTTCTCCTTCGAGGGGTCGGCGAGGAGGTTCTCGACGCCGTAGTCGGTCAGCACGTCGCGGGCGTACCCGAGGTGCTCGGTCATGTCCGCGAGGATCTGTTCGCGGTATCCGGGGAAGCGTTCGTCGTTGCGGATGCGGTCGAGTCGTTCGATCGCTTTGCGGAGGGCGACGCCGGCGGCGCGGGCGTCGTCGGTGATCGCGGTCAGCGTCACGGCGCGCAGGTTCGGCTTCGTGTACGTCTTTCCGTCGAGGCCGTGCACGACCGGGGCGGG
>NZ_JAJGNJ010000041.1 GCF_020781835.1 Microbacterium testaceum | reverse complement strand
GCCGAGCAGGCGCGCCTCCTGCTCGGCAGCAACCGGCTCATCGCACGCCGACTGGCCGAGATCTCGCAGATGCGGTTCATCTCGGACTTCCTGCTGACGCAGAGCCTCGACGCGTCCGCGGGTGGCGTCTTCTACGAGACCGGCGAGGACAGCTTCGCCCCCGCGGCGTCCGAGCTGGTCGCGCCCGGAGCGGGCTACCCGAAGATCGTTCTCCCCGAGGGCGTCCTCGAGGCGGCGCGCGCGGTCAAGCGCGGTATCAGCACCGACGTCACCGACGAGAAGATCGCCGAGCGCGGCGGTGGCGTGGCGACGCGAGCGCTGCTCAAGCTGGCGAACACGGTCATCCGCGACGTCGACACCGTCAGCATGGCCGTCATCGCCTCGGTGGTCTCGTCGACGTTCGCCTCGCCCGGTGGCGCATGGACCACGGCCGGTAAGGTCGTCCGCGCGCTGACCGCGATCCGCACGCAGCGTGCGGACCTCGGCCTCGGCTTCGACCTCGACACGGTCGTCCTCACGGGCGACGACTTCGCGGCGCTGCTAGAGATGTTCGTCGACGACGGTGCGCTGCCGCGCGAGGCCGGCAACATCGCGATCTCGGGCAACATCCCGATCGACCTGTACGGGTTCACCTGGGCGACCAGCCCGCACTACACGGGAACGAACCCCATGCTCGTCGACCGTGAGCAGCTCGGCGGCATGGCCGATCAGAACCTGCAGTCGCCGGACTGGGCGCGCTACGGCGACTCCGGCGTCGAGGGTCAGACGCAGCGCATCGGCGGTGAGGACAAGTGGACGGTCCGCGCTCGTCGCGTCACCGTCCCCGTGGTGCTCGAGCCGCTCGCGGGCGTGCAGATCACC
>NZ_JAJGNJ010000040.1 GCF_020781835.1 Microbacterium testaceum | reverse complement strand
TGTGAGTCGTCGGTTTCCATTTGATGGGTGCACTGTCGAGCGTACTCGACTGGGGGTAGGTAGCCGAGCGAGGAGTGCCGGCGGTGATGGTTGTACTCGTCCTTCCAGTCGCCGATCACGACCTGCGCGTGCAGTAGCGAATAGAAGCTGTTGATGTTGAGGCACTCGTCGCGGATCCGGCTGTTGAACGACTCGACGTACCCGTTGCGCCACGGCGAGCCCGGAGGAATGTAGCTCAAGCCGGTGCGGGTGCCGGCCCAGTCGGCCATCGCTTCGCTGATGAACTCCGGCCCGTTGTCCGACCTGAGCACCGCCGGGGCGCCCCGGGCGGCGACGAGGTCCTCGAGGTGGGCGGTGAGTCGGTCGGCGGTAATCGAGCGCTCCACGAGGCCGCCGATGCACTCCCGGGTGTGTTCGTCGACGATGGAGCAGATCTTGATCGGTCGGCCGTGATCGTCGGCATCGAACTGAAAGTCCACCGCCCACACCACGTTCGGCGCATCCGCCGTCGGCGCGTCGACGGTCGAGGACCCGACGCGTTTGCGGCGACGCCGCTGCGGGACGCGCAGTCCCTCCTCGCGCCACAGCCGTTGGATCTTCTTGTGGTTCACCACCCACTCCTCGGCGCGGGCGTCGTGATACGCCCGCCGATACCCGTAGCGGGGATGGTTCTTCGCCCAGGCGCGCAGCCAGTCCCGCAGCGCCATGTCCGGATCGTCGGTGGTTTCGCCCTTGAGCGGGCGCCGGTATGCGGAGCGTGAGAGCCCGGCCAGGCGGCACGCCATCCGTTCGCTCACCTGCAGTGTCCTGAGCAGGTGCGAGACGGCGGCGCGACGTCTGCCCGGGCCTAGAAGTTTCCCTCAGCCAACTCCTTCAGCGCCGCCTTCTCCAGCTCC
>NZ_JAJGNJ010000003.1 GCF_020781835.1 Microbacterium testaceum | reverse complement strand
CACCGCCTGAACCGCAGGGCCGCTCGGCCCTGCCGCCCCGGCTCATCCGAGCCCGGGCAGATTCATGCGACAGCCTCACCTCTGCCAGAGGCATCACAGCCAGAAGCAGTTCACGCGGTGGAAGGTCAGACAACTCCCCGGCGGGGTACTCGAATGGACTTCCCCCACCGGACGCATCTACACCGACGAACCCCTCCCATACTCACCCGCGGTGAGATTCCTGCCCGACGAGCCCGCCCTCACGACCCCGCCGTCACCTCCGCCCGGCGGACCCGAACCCGAACCCGAGCCCGAGCCCGCACCGTTCTAGGGCACGAGTCCGAACCGGCACCGACGCGAGCGACGCGTCGCCTGCCCCCTCCCGTTCCTGTGGCGTCCACATGGCGTCTTCCTCGCGGCCCTACCCTGAAGGCGGCACGTGGGAGGACGGGGGCTCATATGACGACGTCCACGGCGCGAGGGGTCTCACGTCTGCGCATCCTCGGAATCTCGGTGCTCGTCTTCGCCGCCGCCGGTCTCGGCGCGGGCTTCCTGCTGATGTTCGGCTGGATGGCCGACGAAACGCGCTTCGACCGACCGAGCGCCGAGTTTGATCGCTTCGCCGCGGAGGTCGCGGCGATACCCGGGGTGGATGCCGTGGACGCGGACCGGTGGGTCGAAGCGCCGGCGTTCTGGAGCCCGCTGTCGTCCCTGCGGGTCACGGTGGATCGCACGGGCCTTCCCGCGGTCCTCGACCTGGCGTGTTCGTCCGACCACCCCGACCCCATCGACTGGGGTCTCACGGTCCGTACCCCTGCGGGCACGGAGGTGTCGGTGTTCGCCGAGCCTGCGGCATCCGGCTGCCCGGATTTCCGGGTCGATGTGGTGCCCACGGTGGACGCGCTGGATCGCTTCGCGCCGGGGCGCAGCATCCAGGCCGCCGTCTGGGAGAACGGTCGCCTGTCCTTCTCGGATCTCCTCGACGGACGCCGAGACATCTCGACGATGATCCCGCTCGTCGCCGCTGCCGACGACCTTCGGCGAGCCGCCGGGGTCGACGCCGACAGCGAGATCGAGATCAGTGGGCCGAGCGTGACGGCCGTGCCCGCGCCGGGAGAGTCCGCCGCGTACGCCGCGCTGCTGCGCACGCTGGTCGACGAACACGGGGTGACGGATTTCTGGGACGGTGCGGGCGGGGGTACGCCGACGGACGGCGTCGTGAAGACCCAGATCATCTGCGATCCGGCCTCGGCGGACGCCGTCGAGGCGGCGGTCCGCGCCTCCGGCCTGCGCCTCGCCGACGAGCCCGTCGTCCTCCGAGAGAACTGAGTCGCCCGTTCGCAAGAGGCCCTTTCGGTGAACGCGCGCTTGCGAAGATGGCGGGATGGATGCCAGCCCCGGCGACGCCGCAGCCGATACCGTCGCCACGCCCGACACCGTCGCCCCGACCTCGGTGATCGACCCCGATGCGCGACGCGCGCACGCCCTCGTGGTCGGAGTCGTCGCGACCGTGGCGTTCGTCGCCCTGCGCCTGTTCGTCGCGCTGTCGGGTTCCGCGCCGTTGCCGATCGACTCCTGGTGGGATGACGCGATGTCGGCGATGGCGTCTCCGGTGGGGGTGATCGTCGCGTGGGTGCCGGCGATCGTCGGCGGCACGATCGGAATGATCCTGATCGGGGTCGCCACGACCATCGTGTTCCTCGTCCGGCGTCGTCCGTGGGACGCGCTGAACGTCGGCGGATCCATCGCCCTCGTCGTGCTCATCGGAGCCCCGATGGCCGCGGTCATCGCGCGGGCGCGGCCCACGCATTCTCTGGCCGAGACCGTGGCCACCTCGTTCCCCTCCGGGCACACGGCCGTGGCGACCACGATCTCGCTGACCCTCGCGCTCATCCTGCGGCGGCGGTGGGTGTGGGCGGTCGGGGCGGCCTGGGTCGTGCTGATGATGTGGAGCCGCACCTACCTGCACGCGCACTGGCTGTCGGATGTCGTGGCGGGGGCTCTGGAGGGGGTCGTGGTCGCGACCCTCGTGTGGGCGGCCATCGAAGTGGCGCGCGAGCGCGGAGCGCAACGGTCTGCCGTGTCGACTTCCTGAGCGCTACGTTTCTCGGATGACTTCCGCAAGCGCCGCCGCCGACAAGGTCCAGGATTCGACCGCCTTCCGAATCGCCGCACGAGTCGGCTACGTCGTCCTGGGACTCCTGCACCTGCTCATCGGGGTGATCGCCATCGCGATCGCCACCGGCGGCGGCGGCAGCGCCGATCAGTCCGGTGCTCTGGCTCAGGTGGCATCCGCTCCCGCGGGACTGCTGCTGCTGTGGGTCATCGTGGTGGGTCTCGTGGCCCTGGCGATCTGGCAGATCACGGAGGCGATCGTCGAGCGGGACCCGGATGCTAAGAAGCGCTGGGGGCACCGCGCCAAGTTCATCGGCACCGCGGCGGCGTACGCGGTGATCGCGGGTACCGCGCTCACGGTGGCGATGGGCGGCCGGTCGGACTCGTCGCAGTCGACGCGGAGCCTCAGCGCGAGCCTTCTCGCCGCGCCGGGCGGCGTCTTCCTCCTCGTCCTCGTCGGGCTCGTCGTCGCCGCCGTCGGGGTGGCGTTCGTGGTGCGCGGCATCACGCGCGCGTTCCTGAAGAACCTGTCGGTACCGGGCGGGGCGGCCGGCCGGGGCATCCGGATCTTCGGCACGGTCGGTTACATCGCGAAGGGCATCGCGGTCGGCGTCGCCGGCATCCTGTTCGTCGTGGCGGCGTCGACGCACGACCCGAGCGCCGCGACCGGACTCGACGGCGCCCTCCGTTCGCTGGCCGGTCTGCCCTTCGGACAGGTGGTGCTGTGGCTCGTGGGTGCGGGACTGGTGGTCTACGGCCTCTTCTGCTTCGCCCGCGCGCGCTATGCGCGGATGTGACCCGACGCGCCCGAGCGAACGGCCGTTCCCCGCCGGTGCGACGTCGCTCTAGTGTTTTCTGGGTCACCCGAAGACCCGCGGGGCATCGTCGTCCCGCTCGTTCCGCGCCCCATGGAGCCCGCCATGACCTATACCCTGTTCGACTACTTCACGTGCGGCGAGCTGCCGACGCCGACGCTCCCCATCGACGAGGCGGTCGCCCTGCTCCGCGAGGTGCACGGTCTCGACGTCGCACTGCAGGGGCTGGGAAGCCAGCAGGATCAGAACTTCCTCGTCCGCCCCGCCGCCGGGGGAGAGCCGCTGGGCGTCCTGAAGATCAGCAACCCGGTCTTCAGCGAGACCGAGATCCAGATGCAGGATGCCGCCGCGGCCGCCGTCGCGATGGCCGAGCCGGGGCTGCGCATCCCCGAGATCGTGGAAGGCCCCCGAGGCGCCCTGACCGGCTGGTGGGAGACGAGCCAGGGTCGGCTGCACGCGAGGGTCATCTCGTTCGTCCCGGGGTCGACCCTCACCGGCTCGGGCTACCTCGCGCCGCGCGTGGTCGAGCGGTTGGGTGAGCTGGCCGCAGCGGTGAGTGTCGCGCTCGCCGACCAGACCCACCCCGCCTCCGGGCGTGTGCTGCAGTGGGACCTGCGGCACGCCGAGCGGGTCATCGCCGAGATCGGCGCGACCGAGCCGGACGCCGACGTGCGGGAGTACTGCGCCTCGGCCGCGGCCGCCGCGTCGGCCGCCCTGACGCCGGTGGCCGAGCGGCTCCCGCGGCAGCTCGGGCACTTCGACGTCACCGACGACAACGTGCTCCGCCCGCACGGGGTGGGGACGCTCCCCGACGCCGTGATCGACTTCGGCGACGTGATCGACTCGTGGGCCGTGGCAGAGATCGCGGTCACCGTGTCCTCGGTACTGCATCACGATGGCGCGACGTACGCCTCCGCTCTTCCCGCCATCGCGGCATTCGACCGCCGTCGCCCGCTCTCCGACGACGAGATCACGGCGCTGTGGCCGCTCGTCGTCCTGCGCGGGGTCGTCCTCGTTCTCAGCGGACGTCAACAGGTACGGCTCGACCATGCGAACGACTACGCCAGCGGCGCCCTCGATCGGGAGTTCGAGATCCTCCGCCGCGCCGTGGCCGTGCCGCTCGAGGTCGCCACCGCGCGCATCCGCCACGCGCTCGGTCGCCCGTCGGCGGAAGCCCCGGCGTGGGAGGGTGCCTCGCTCCTCCCCGAAGGGCTGACGCCGGTCGTCCTGGATGCCACGACCCTGTCGCCCCTGTCGGACGAGGGTGCGTGGCTCGACGCCGACGCGCTCGAACGCGCCGCCCGGCGCCTTCTCGACGACGGGGCCGACGCCGTGGTCCTCCCCGCGCTCGTTCCCGCGTTGCTCGGTGCCCCCTCGCGCACCCCCGAGGAGCCGGCGACCGTGCCCACCGCCGCGTCGGTGTGGTTCGCCGAACCGACGCGCCTCGCGCTGCCCGACACCGCCCTCTCGGTGCGGGTGGGCGACGGCGCCCCGCGCTCCTCCGAGGGAACGCTCGACGTGCCCGCCCGGACACGCGTGCGCGTGCTGCTCACGACGCTCGACCCCGCGGAGGTCCCGGATGCCGTGCGCCCGAGCGACCTGCCCGGGTGGCGCGCCGTGGTCGGCGACGCGACGGCAGCGCTCGGCATCCCGGTGGCCACGGCCGTCCCCGACGATCTGCTCGAGCGCCGCGACGCGGTCGTCGCCGAGGTACAGGAGCACTACTACTCGCGTCCGCCGCGGATCGAACGCGGCTGGCGCGAGTACCTCGTCGGCCTCGACGGTCGCGTCTACCTCGACATGGTCAACAACGTCGCGTCGGTGGGGCACGCGCACCCGCGGATCCACGCCGCGGTATCGCGGCAGACGCGGTTGCTGAACACCAACTCGCGCTTCCACTACGCGGCGATCACCGAGTACGGCGAGCGCCTCGCCGCGACGTTGCCGGACGAGCTCGACACGGTGTTCTTCGTGAACTCCGGCTCCGAGGCGGTCGACCTCGCCATCCGCCTCGCGATGGCCGCGACCTCGCGGCAGGACATCGTCGCGATGGCCGAGGCGTATCACGGGTGGACCTACGCCAGCGACGCCGTGTCGACCTCCATCGCCGACAACCCCCACGCCCTCGAGACCCGGCCGGAGTGGGTGCACACGGTCGACGCCGCCAACCCCTACCGCGGCCGTCATCGGGGAGCGGATGCCGCGCGCTACGCGCCGGAGGCGGTGGAGAGGCTTAGCGCGCTCGAAGCCGGAGGGCACGCCCCCGCCGCCTTCCTCAGCGAGACGTTCTACGGCAACGCCGGTGGTGTCGCGCTTCCGGACGGCTATCTGCGAGAGGTCTACGCCGCCGTCCGCGAGCTCGGCGGTCTCGCGATCGCCGACGAGGTGCAGGTGGGCTTCGGTCGGCTCGGCTCGTGGTTCTGGGGCTTCCGGCAGCAGGGTGTCGTGCCCGACATCGTCGCGGTGGCGAAGTCGATCGGCGCCGGCTTCCCCCTCGGCGCGGTCATCACGCGTCGCGAGATCGCAGACCGTTACCGCACGCAGGGATACTTCTTCTCCTCGACCGGCGGCTCGCCGCTGTCGTCCGTCGTCGGCATGACCGTGCTGGACATCATCGAGGAGGAGGGGCTGCAGGAGAACGCCCGGGTCGTCGGCGGCCATCTGAAGGCGCGTCTCGAAGAACTCGGCGAACGGCATCCGCTCGTCGGCACGGTGCACGGGTCGGGCCTGTACCTGGGCCTGGAGTTCGTGCGCGACCGCGCCACGCTCGAGCCCGCGACCGAGGAGACCGCCGCGATCTGCGACCGCCTGCTCGAGCTCGGCGTGGTCATGCAGCCGACCGGCGACCACCAGAACGTGCTGAAGATCAAGCCGCCGCTGTGCGTTTCGCGCGAGTCCGTCGATTACTTCGTCGACATGCTCGACCGGGTGCTGACGACCGGGTACTAGCGCGTTCGCTCCGTCGCGCAAGCCCGCGGCCCCGTTCGGCTGGGAGGAGTAGACCGGAGTGCAGACCCTGCCACCCGAGAGGAACCGCCATGCGTGGAGTCATCATGCACGCCGCCGGAGACGTACGCGTCGAGGATCGCGACGCCCCGATCATCCAGGAACCGACGGATGCCATCATCCGCCTCGCCGCGACCTGCATCTGCGGCTCCGACCTGTGGCCGTATCGCGGAGCGGACGACGTGGACGCCACTCCGATGGGACACGAGTACGTCGGGGTCGTCACCGAGATCGGCGATGCGGTGAAGAACGTGAAGGTCGGCGACTTCGTCGTCGGCTCCTTCATGGCGTCGGACAACACGTGCGAGATCTGCCAGGCGGGCTACCAGTCGCGATGCGTGCACGTCGTCCCGATGGGCCGCGTCGGCACCCAGGCCGAGTTCGCCCGCATCCCGCTCGCCGACGGCACGCTCGTGGCGACCCCCGGTCAGCCCGATCCCGACCTCATCCCGTCCCTGCTCGCGGCGAGCGACGTGCTCGGCACCGGCTGGTTCGCGGCGGTGGCCGCCGAGGTGGGCCCGGGCAAGACGGTCGCCGTCGTCGGCGACGGCGCGGTCGGTCTGCTCGGCGTCCTGGCCGCGAAGCAGCTCGGCGCGGACCGGATCATCGCGATGTCGCGTCACACCGATCGGCAGGAGCTCGCGCGGCGGTTCGGGGCCACCGACATCGTCGAGGAACGCGGCGACGAGGGCATCGCGAAGGTCAAGGAACTCACCGGCGGGCTGGGTGCGCACTCCGTCATCGAGGCGGTCGGCACGCAGCAGTCGATGGAGCAGGCGGTGCGCTCCACCCGCCCGGGCGGGCACATCGGTTTCGTCGGCGTCTCGCACGACGTCACGCTCGAGGGTCAGGAACTGTTCCGCTCGGCGGTGCACCTGCACGGCGGTCCCGCGCCCGTGAGGCGGTTCCTCCCCGAGCTGATCCGGCTCATCTGGGACCGCGAGATCGACCCGGGCGCCGTGTTCGACCTCACCCTCCCGCTCGAGGAGGCGGCTGAGGGATATCGCGCGATGGACGAACGCCGCGCCACCAAGGTGCTTCTCACGGTGACATGACCGCGCCGACGACAGCCCGGACGGGCCTCGCGGCCGTCCTCGCCCTGTGCCTGGCCGCCCTCGCCGGATGCGCGGGGGAGGAGACTCCGGATGCCGCGGCGCCGTCGTCCTCCGCTCCCTCCGCGCCGCCCGTGGTCCCGTCGTCGCCGTCGGCCCCGGCGCGCGCGTTCGTCGTACCGGACGGTGAGCCGGGGGTCGTGGCATCCGGGTTCACCACGCCGTGGTCGGTGGCGTTCGTCGGCGAGGCGGCGTTGGTGAGCGAGCGGGACACGGGGGAGGTCCTGGAGATCGTCGGGGACGGAACCCGTGTCGTCGGAGAGGTTCCCGACGTCGCCCCGCGCGGCGAGGGCGGGTTGCTCGGCATCGCCCACGCCGACGGCTACCTCTACGCCTACGCGACGACCGCCGACGGCAACCGGGTGATGCGATTCCCCCTCGACGGCACGCCGGGGGCGTTCACGCTGGGCGCCGCGCAGACCGTGATCGACGGCATCCCCTCGGCGGGGACCCACAACGGCGGACGCATCGCCTTCGGACCCGACGGCATGCTCTACGTCACGGCGGGCGATGCCGCCGACCCCGCGCGCGCCCAGGATCCCGAGTCGCTGGGCGGCAAGATCCTCCGCGTCACCCCCACGGGGGAAGTGCCGGCCGACAACCCCTTCCCCGGTTCGCCGGTGTGGAGCCTGGGTCACCGCAATCCCCAGGGGATCGGGTGGGATGCCGACGGCACGATGTGGGCGTCGGAGTTCGGGCAGGACACGTGGGACGAGCTCAACGTCATCGAAGCGGGCGCGAACTACGGCTGGCCGGAGGTCGAGGGCGTGAGCGGAGACGACCGGTTCGTCGACCCGGTGCAGCAGTGGACTCCGGCGGATGCCAGTCCGAGTGGTCTGGCCGTCGTGGAAGGCTCGGTGACCATCGCCAACCTGCGCGGGCAGCGGCTGCGGGTCGTGCCCACGGCCGACCCCTCGGCCGCGCGGGAGTTCTTCGTGGGGGAGTTCGGGCGCCTGCGCGACGCCGTGCTCGCCCCGGACGGGAGCCTGTGGTTCGTCACGAGCGACACCGATCGTGCGGGAGGCTCGGACGACGCCATCCTGCGCGTGTCGCTCGATCCGGCCGGCTGAGCGCTACCCGGAGCGTCAGGGCATGAGGATGGTCACGCCCGCCTCCGCCAGGGCGTCGGCCAGGGCGGCCGAGGGTGGGGCGTCGGTGATGAGGTAGTCCGCCTTGTCGAGCGAGGCCACCTGCGCGAACAGGCGTCGGTCGAGCTTGGTCGAGTCGGCGAGGATGGCGGTGCGGTCGGCCCGCTGGATCATCTCGCTCATCATCGTCGCGTCCCCGAGGTTGCTGGTGGAGTAGCCCGAGGCATCCACCGCTCCGACGGCGATGAGGGCGTAGTCGCACCGGATGTCGACGTCGGCGCTGTGCGAGCTCGCGGCGAGCGTCACGGGCCCCGTGGTGGCCTGCGTGATCGTGCGGACGGCCCCGCCGAAGATGAAGAGGTCGCGGAAGACGTTCGGCGAGATCTCCGCGGGGATGCGGAGGTTGTTCGTCGCGATCGTGAGGTTGCGATGATTGCGCAGCGCGCGCGCCACCGCGAGCGTCGTGGTCCCGGCGTTGAGCATCACGACGGAGCCGTCCTCGATGAGGTCTGCCGCGATCCCGGCGATCTTCTCCTTCTCCGCGGTCTGCATCTGCAGGCGTACATCGAGACCGCGGTCGCGGCCGGGAACCGACATGGCGCTCACCGCGCCCCCGTGCGTGCGCACGACGATCCCCTCGCGGTCGAGCTGGTCGAGATCGCGGCGCACGGTGTCGATCGACACGCCGAAGTGCGATGCCAGGTCGACCACGGTCACTTGTCCTGATTCGGCGACGTAAGCCGCGAGCTCGGCCTTCCTTCCGGCCGGCAGCCGTCGCTTCGTCTGATTGGTTGTGCCCTCCATGCCGTCATCTCTAGCACAGAGCGGCAAACGACACGATGGGATCAGGCCGAAATCGGCACGAAACGGCACCTTCGCGCGGTGGAACCCGCGTTGTCCTGCGATTCCGTGCCGGAAAAGTCACGAATCTGCATCACCACCTTGACGATCACGGCACAACCGCGCATACTCATGCTGAAAGATGCAAGAACGCGCAGAACAGCGCGAATAACAGCAAATCTCAATGAGGAGAAACGATGGACAACAGCGGGCGCGGGCGTCGGAACGCCATCAAGCTCGTCAGTGCCGCCGCGGCGGCCACGACACTCCTGGCGATGGCGGGGTGCTCGTCGGACTCGGCCTCCCCCTCCGACGGTGGTGATGTCACGCTCGAATTCGCCCAGTGGTGGGAGCCCGAGCTGCCCGACGGCGAGTTCCGAGCGCTCATCGACCGATTCGAGGAAGAGAACCCGGGCATCACGGTGGAGCTCGTCAGCGGTCCCTACGCCTCGACGAAGGAGCAGCTGTTCGCCGGTGCCGCCTCGGGCACGATGCCCGACGTGGTGGGCCTCGACGGCGCCTGGGTGAACGACTTCGCCCAGCAGGGCGTCATCGCCGATCTCTCGCAGCTGATGAGCGAGGCCGGTTTCGACGACAGCCAGCTCGCGAGCCAGATCCAGGTCGACGGCAGCACGTACATGATCCCGGTCGTGAACTTCGTGTACCCGATGTTCACGAACGACGCGCTGCTCGCCGAGGCCGGTGTGACCGCGCCCCCGTCCACGCGCTCCGAGTTCGCCGACGCCGCCCAGAAGATCGCGGCGCTCGACGGGGATGCCGCGGGCTGGGTGCTCCCGCTCTCGCTGGAGGCGCCGAACGGCGTCCAGAACGACGTCATGTCGTGGGTGTGGGCGTCGGGTGGCTCCATGCTCTCGGACGGCCAGCCCGATCTCACCAACGACGACGTCACCTCGGCCACCGATTTCATCCAGCAGTTGTGGGACGACGGCGTCATCGCGCCCGGTTCCTTCACGATGAAGGAGCAGGACAAGGTCGAGGAGTTCACCAACGGCCGCGTCGGCATGATGATCGACTCCCTCGCGCACATCAACCTCATCCGCGAGTCCAACCCCGACCTGACCTTCTCGATCTCGGCCATCCCCGCCGAGGACGGCTTCACCGGCGAGCGCGGCATCCCCTACGCCTCGTGGGGCATCGGCGTCGCCGAGAACTCCGAGCACAAGGACGCCGCCTTCAAGCTCGTGCAGTTCCTGATGGGCACGGAGGTCAACGCCGAGCTGTCGACCATGGCCAAGGCCTTCCCCGGCAACACCGAGTCGGAGCCGACCTTCGTCCAGGACGACGAGATGTTCCAGACCGCGTTCGAGATCTACAAGGCCGGCTACCCGGCCAACGAGTTCACGGGCCTGCCCGTCGCCGAGGAGCTCATGCGCCAGTTCGGCGAGCAGTTCCAGTCGGCCCTGGACGGTCAGCAGTCGATGAGCGACGCGCTGAAGAAGGCCCAGGACGAATGGGCGTCGCAATTCTGACCCGACGCTGACACGGGATGCCGCACCGCCGCCGGCTCGGTGGTGCGGCATCCCCGCCAGGAAGGCCGTACACCATGACCATGCGCACCCTCACACCCCCCGACACCGAGCTCATCGTCACCGGACGTCCCGCGTCGCGGCGCACCCGCCAGCTCCGCAAGGCGTCCGAGGCCTATGCCTTCCTGTCGCCCACCCTGGTCCTGCTCTTCGTCCTGATGATCGTGCCGATCGTCATGGTGATCGGGTACTCGTTCCAGGACAACGTCATCACCAACAAGAACCCCGAGTTCGTCGGGGTCGACAACTACATCGCGGTCCTCACCGACGCCGCATTCTGGAAGGCGACGGGCAACACCCTGTTCTTCACGCTGACGAGCGTCGCCGCCCATCTGGTCCTGGGGCTGACGTTCGCGCTGCTGCTGAACAGCCGGCTGATCGGCGCCGTGCCGCGGGCGATCTTCCGCGGCCTCTACGTCCTTCCGTGGCTGTTCACCGTCGCGGTCATCGCCGTGCTCTGGCGGATGCTCCTGGCTCCCAACGGCATCGTCAACTTCCTCCTCGCCACGGACATCGAGTGGCTCGCGTCTCCGCAGCTGGCTCTCGGCACGGTCACGTTCATCAACATCTGGGCCGGATACCCCTTCTTCATGGTGAGCCTGCTCGCCGGTCTCCAGGGCATCCCGAGCGACCTGTACGAGGCGGCCACCGTCGACGGCGCCAGCCCCACTCAGCGCTTCTGGAACGTCACGATCCCGCAACTGCGCCCGATCATCGTCAGCCTCGTGCTGCTGGACCTCATCTGGACCTCGCAGCAGTTCGCGCTCATCTGGCTCACCACCGGCGGCGGCCCCATCGACGTCACCGAGATGCTCAGCACGTACACCTACAAGCTCGCGTTCGCCACGTACGACTTCTCGCTCGCCTCGACCTCGGCGGTGCTGGTCCTGGCGATGTCCATGATCATCGCGGTGCTCTACGTCCGCCACCAGAAGGCGAGGGACTGACATGGCCCTGACCACCACGACGCGCACCCGCGTCGCCAAGACCGGAGTCCTCGTCGGGCTCGTGCTGGGCGCCGTGTTCGCCGCCGGCCCGGTCCTCTGGATGCTCTCGAGCTCGTTCAAGTCGAACACGCAGATCTTCGAGCTGCCGCCGCGCCTGATCACCGAGACCTTCTCGTTCGACGCGTACGTGCAGATCTTCACGACGCCCGAGACGGTGCGCTTCTTCATCAACAGCTACGTCGTGGCCGGCGCGGTGACGATCCTCACGCTCCTCGTCGCCATCCAGGCGGCCTACGCCTTCAGCCGGTTCGAGTTCCGCGGCAAGCGCATCGTCAACGTCATCATCGTCAGCGTCCAGGCCGTGCCGCCCATCACGCTGCTGATCCCGTACTTCGGGCTCATGGTCGCCCTGAAGCTCTACAACACCTACCCGGGCCTGATCCTCACCTACATGGTGTTCACGCTGCCTTACGCGATCATCATGATGACCGGCTACTTCAACACCCTGCCCAAGGAGCTCGACGAGGCCGTGCGGGTCGACGGAGCGGGGTCGTTCACCGCGCTGTGGCGGGTCCTCGTCCCGATCTCGATCCCCGGCATCGTCTCGGTCGGCATCTACACGTTCATGATCGCGTGGAACGAGTTCCTCTTCGCCCTGACCCTCACGCGCACCCTCGACATGCGCACGGTGCCGATCGGCATCCAGTTGCTCATGGGGCAGCACTCGTACGAGTGGAACCAGATCATGGCGATGAGCATCCTCGGGTCGATCCCGGTGCTCGTGCTCTTCCTCTTCTTCCAGCGTTTCTTCATCAGCGGCCTGACGGCCGGCTCGGTGAAGAGCTGACCTCCCATCCACCACCCCCGACAAGGAGAAATCCGTGCTCTACACCGGCAAGTCCATCCTCGACGTGGCGGACGCCCACAGCTTCGCCATCCCGGCCTTCAACATCTCCGACTGGGCGATGTTCACCGGGATCATGGACATCAGCGAAGAGAAGTCCGCTCCGGTCATCATCGCCATCCACCCCGACGAGGTGTCGCACATCACGACCGACCTCATCCCGGCGATGCATGCCCGGGCGCACCGGTCGAGCGTGCCCGTCGCCATCCACTGGGACCACGGCGGCTCCTACGAGCAGATGATCACGGCGATCCACTCGGGCTTCACCTCCGTGATGATCGACGCGTCGCTCGAGCCGTTCGAGCAGAACGTCGCGATCACGCGGAAGGTCGTCGAGGCGGCGCACGCCGCCGGCATCCAGGTCGAGGGGGAACTCGGCACGATCGGCGCGAACGACAGCTACGGTGAGTCCGGCGCGGCCGAGATCATCTACACCAACGTCGAGGACGCGGTGCGCTTCGTCGAGCAGACGGGGGTCGACAGCCTCGCCATCGCCATCGGCACCTCGCACGGTCTGTACCCGGCCGACAAGAACCCGGAGCTGCGCCACGACCTGCTCCAGGAGATCAAGGCCGCCGTCGGCATCCCCCTCGTGCTCCACGGCGGATCCAGCAACCCGGACGCCGAGCTCGCACGCGCGGTGTCGTTGGGCATCAACAAGATCAACATCTCCAGCGACATCAAGGTCGCCTACCACGACCGCATGCGCGAGGTGCTCGGCACCGACCGGCGTCTGCGCGAGCCGAACGCGATCCAGCCCGAGCCGATCGCGGCGATGAAGGTGACCGCCGCCGAGAAGATCGACCTGTTCGGCGCCGCCGGCAAAGCCGGGCTCTACTGATCGGGGAGGATCGGCGTCATGGCTGAAGACCTCGTCCTCGGGCTCGGCGGCACCGTCGACTACGAGATCCGGTGGGATGCCGCGGTGCTCAGCGCCCTCGCGGCCGAGTACGGCATCCACCGCGACGAGCTGGACAGCACGACGCCGATCATCGACGAGCGTGCGCTCGTGGTGACCGTGCTCGCCTTCCTCGCCACCGGCGGGGGAGGCGAGCGCTTCGTCCTGAGCTCCGAGATCATCGAGCGCTTCGCCGCCCGCTTCGACACGCAGGTCACGCTCGGTGGGACGGGGGTACGCGCGGGGATCGCGCTGGACCGCATCGGGGTCCCCACCGTGCAGCACCTGGTGAGCATCGACGACACCGTGCGCCGACTGCTCCCGCGCTCGATGCGGGTGGTGTCCTCGGCCACGCGGGACACGCTCGATCCGCATCTCATCGTGCAGTACCCCGAGGGCACGGCCGTCGCGCTGCCCGATGGGACGGTCATGGCCCCGGCCGCCAACCGTGTCATCTTCGCCAACGACGCGCCCAATCGCGAGATGGCCATCGCCGAGGGGCTCGGAGACGCCCTGGCGGGGGCGGCGGCCTTCCTGGTGTCCGGGTTCAACACGATGCAGGATGCCGCTCTGCTCGAACGTCGCCTCGACGATCTGGTCGCGGCGATGGAGCGCCTCCCGCCCACCGCGCTGGTCTACTACGAGGACGCCGGCTTCTACGAACGCGCGCTCGCCGGCGCGGTGCGCCGCCGGCTGCTGGACCGCATCGACGTGTACGGCATGAACGAGGACGAGCTGCAGGAGTACCTCGGACGCACGGTCGACCTGCTCGCGCCCGACGAGGTGGCCGTGGCGCTCGCCGAGGTCCACGCGCTGATCCCCGCTCCCGCCCTCGTCGTGCACACGAAGTTCTGGGCGATCGCCGTCGGCCCGTCCGCCGGCAGACACCGTGCCGGGCTCGAGAGCGCGGTGCGCACCGCAGCCACGCGCTACCGCGTCGGCGACGCGTGCACGGCGGCCGACCTGCACGAGACCGGGCGGCTGCCGCGGCACACGGGCGGCGGCGAGGTGGTCGCCGAGGTCGAGCGGCGGATGCCGTCCGCCGGCGTCGCGGCGTACGTCGTGGACGTCGCCCATCCCACGACGATCGGGCTCGGCGACACGTTCGTGGGCGGCTTTCTCGCCGCCGTCCCCGCGGCGGCGCGCGTGGCCATCGGGGCCGCTCTGATGCGCGCCCTCGACGCCGTCTCGCCGGCCCCGTGACGATGCCGCCGCGCGGCGGCGCTCAGCGCTCGCGCCTCCCGCCCTCAACGGTCTCGGCGAGCGGTCGGCACGCGTCGATCACTCGGCGCAGCGTGACACCCGCGTCCCAGCGGTCGAGGATCAGCGAGCGCTCGGTCGTCTCGGGCGTGCTCAGGCGGCGCACGCGGTCGACGTAGTCGTCGAGGGCGGCATCGGCGTCGTTCAGTCGCAGCACGCCGGTGTCGGTCCCGGCCCGGTCGGAGACGAGCCCTGCCGCCGTCCGGATCGCGGCCGCGAGCGATTGCCGCATGTCGACGGGCAGCCGCTCGTCGACGCCGTCGGTGTCGGTGAGTTCGGCCACCGCCGCGGTGAGCTCGCGCGTGGACTCCGCGGCCACGGCCAGCGCTTCCAGGCGCAGCCGGTGCGCATCGCGCGGGGGCCCGGACCGTCGGCCGCGCGGGTTGTAGCGGCGGCTCTCGTCCGCCAGCTCGACCTCGTCGCGCACGTCGGCGAGAGCGTCGGCGAGCCCGGCCGCCGCGGCGCGGGCCGGCTCCGGGTCGAAGGCGTGGGCGGCGAGCGCATCGGCCATCGCGTGCAGGGCGTCGCCGAGCCCCTCCCGCAGCTGGACGAGCCGTTCCTCCGCTTGACGCAGGCGCAGCGGCGGAATGACGACGAGGTTCACGACGACACCGACGAGGATGCCGAAGGCGACGGTGATCAGATACGACGACGAGTAGCCGTCGGGGTCGGCCCCGCCCAGGAGGAGGACGAACAGCCCGGCGATCGCCACCCAGTCCCGACCCGACCCGAGCGAGCGCACGCCCGCCAGGAGCACGCCCAGCCCGACGACGGCGGCCACGGCGATGATCCGCGGCATCCCGGCGCCCACGAGTGCCTGTGCCGCGAGCCCCAGGCCGATCCCCGCCGCCAGGCCGATGAGGGTCTGCAGCCCGCTGACCGCCGACCGCGCGATCGTGGGGTACATGCTCACGAGCACGCCGAGCGGGGCGTAGTAGGAGTACTCGTTCTGGGCGAACGGGACGAGCGGGGCCAGATACCAGGCGAGCGCCGCCGCGGCCGCCGTCTTGGCCGCGAGGAGCAGGCGGTCCGCGGACACCGCGTCCCTCCACCACCGCCGATCGAGGAGATGCATACCTCCATCGTCGGGGAGGCCGGGTGCCCGTTCGACGGGGTTGATCGCCGGATCCGCCGCGGGTAGCCCGGCGAGCCGACCCCTCAGCGTCGCGGGACGTACGCGCGCCACAGCAGGCGTGCGTGCCGAACCTTCGCCCGCTCCACTCCGCGCTCGTCCCGGCGCAGTGCGCTCACCCACTCCGCGAGGCGACTGGTGGTGGCGTCCAGGATCATCCGCAGATCCGCGTGCCGCGCGGGTGGCACCTTCGCCTCCTCGGCGGAGAGGCGTCCGCGCTCGGACAGGTCGTCACGCAGGTGGCGCAGGACGAGGTCTGCGACGCCCACGGCGTGGCCGTTGACCGTGGAGTGGGCGGCCCCGCGGATCTCCCATCGGCGGGCGTGCCGTGCCCGGGCGACGAGGCGCGAGTGCAGACGTCGAGGGGACGGGCGGTCGAACTCGCCGCGGATGAGCAGCAGACGAGCGCCGGCGCGGCCGATCCGGTCCGAGATCCGGTATCGGAGCATGTGGGGGAGCACCTCGGCGAAGTAGAGGAAACCGCAGAGGAGATAGGCCGAGATCGCCAGGACCGCGATGTGGGGGGACTCGCGGGCCGTCGACTGGGCGAACCGCACCGCTTGTACGACCGGCGACGATGCTTCCTCGTCGACCACGGGGCTCACGAGCACCGCGTGCGACAGGTCGTGACGGCGGGCCAGCACCTCGGTGACCACCTGCGCGCCCATCGAGTGTCCGAGGAGAACCGGGTCGCGCAAACCGTAGTGGGCGATCACGCCGTCGACCTGATCGGCGAAGAACGCCGCGGTCGGTTCGTCGCCGGATGCCGGAACCCCCGCGAATCCGGGCAGATCGAGCGCGTACACATCCCCGTGCTCCGCCAGCAACGGCGCGAGGAACTCGAAGTAGCTCGCGGCGACGCCGATCCCGGCGACGAGCACGAAGGGGCGACCCGAGGCGCCCGTCGACGCGACGGTGACCCTCGTCTGCGCGGTGCCGCGTCGGAACGTCTCGACGTGCACATCGGCCGGGCGTGCGTCCTCGGGCATCCCTCCACAATGCCGCACCCGTGGGGCCGGCACTGTCAATCCCGGACGCCCGGTCGCCTCGCCGACCTAGCCTGGCGCCATGACCGATGCTTCCCAGGACCACGAACAGGACCACGAAGAAGAGACCCTCGGCGCTCCGCGCGAGGGCGAGAACCCCGCAGAGAAGGACCCGTCCGACTGGGTCACCGGGGACGAGCGCATGACCGCACCGCAGCGCAGCTACCTCGACACCCTTGCGCGCGAAGCCGGTGAAGAGATCACCGCCGACCTGACCAAGGCCGAGGCGTCCGAGCAGATCGAGCGCCTGCAGCAGGAGACCGGCCGCTCGAACGGGTAACCGGGCCCGCCCCGTCGCTCAGGCGGGGCGGGACTCCTCCGTCCGCGGGCTCAGGCGCTGCGTGTGCGCCCTCTCGGCCCGGGCGACTTCGTCGAGGAACTCCGCGACCACGCGACGCTCGGAGGCCCCCAACCTCGATGCCGCCTCGGCGACCGACGACCGGCGGACGGAGAGCAGGCTCCGGGCGGGGGAGGTCTCCCCGATCGTCGGGCGGATCACGATCGACCGGCGGTCTCCGGGGAACGGCACGCGCTCGACCCAGCCGGCATCGGCAAGACGGTCGATCAGAGCCGTGGTCGCGGCAGAGGAGATGCCGAGCATGTCGGCCAGAAGCCGCGGGGTGACCGGCTCGGTCGACTCCTCGCGGTCCAGGAGGAACCGGAGCACCCGCGCGTCGTTGGGCCCGACTCCGAGAGAGTGCAGCGCGACGCGCTCGGAGGCGGCGCCGGATTCGGACAGGTCTCTGGCGGCTTTCACCACGTCTTCGGGCGTGGTCATGCGTTCGTCACCCCCTGTTCGGGATTGCTCGTCCTTCTTGTATCTCAGCTACCGATCAAGTAGCGGGCCGATATATTCATCATCGTACCTGTCAGTGATGCGAAGCGGCAGGGCCTCCGCCGTGCTCGGCTGACATAGGATGCGGGGGTGGAGAACGGCTCGCAGGCGTCGCGTTATTGGTACGGCGCGAGCGAAGAGGACCGCCGCCGCCGCGCCGTCGATGTGCTGCAGGCGTTCCGGGTCTACCGCGCCGCAGAGGTCGCGATGCGTCGCCGGACCCGCGAGTCGATGTCCATGGGTGAGAACGAACTTCTCGTGCTCCGCTACCTCCTTCGGGCGTCCGGTCAGGACCGCCAGGTGTCGCCGAGCGAACTCACGCGGTACCTGGGCGTGTCCACCGCGTCCACGACGGCGATCATCGATCGGCTCGAGAAGTCCGGACACGTCACGCGCGTCCCGCACCCCACGGACCGCCGCAGCATCTACATCGTCGCGACCGTGGCCAGCGACGCGGAGGTGCGGGCAACCCTCGGCTCGATGCACTCGCGCATGATGGCGGCCGTCGTCGACATGTCGCCGGAGGAGTGTGCCACGGTGATCGCGTGCCTGGGGCGACTTCAGGATGCCGTGGATCAGGTCGACCCGCACGTCGAGGTCGAGCCGTCCCCGATCGCGGCCGACGTCGTCCTCTGAGCGAAACGCTCACGGTGCATAAGAAGCTAGGCAGCCTAGTTGAATTCTGAGTATTAGGAATCACCCGGCGTCCGTGAAACCATGAAGAAATGGACGACAACGTGATCGAGGCGTGCGCGAGCGCGACCGCCGTCGACGCCGTCCATACGGTGGACGGAGTGCCGGTGGCCTCCCTCCATTCGGTCGTCTCACGACTGCGCGTGGACTACCCGGGCGAGGACCCCGCCCATATCGAGACGGTGGTCCTGCGCGAGTGGGAGGCTTTCTCCGCCGGTCGGCCCCTCGTGATCCCGACTGCCGTCGAAGAAGGCGCCCGGGAGATCCTCGACCAGCGCCCGGTCTGACTCAGGCCGGCGAGTCGTCGGTCCCCGGTTCGGGCACGAGGAGAAGTCCGCCCGAGGAATTGGCGGAGTTGGCGAGCTCCTCCACCCACGCCCGGCTGAGGAGCGCCGGCTCGGGATCGTCGAAGACGAAGCGCAGCGGAATGGACGGGTGCAGCCAGACGGTGCTGCGACCGACCTCTTGACCGGGGCCGTGCGTCCACGAGAGCGTGAAGCTCTCGCCGCGGCGGAGCTTGGTCGCGATGACGACCTTGACGTGGGCGAGCGCGCGATCCTCGATCTCGATGGGGGTCGCGACGTCGCCGTAGTAAAGCGTTCCCACGATCAGAACGGTAACGTCGCCGCCGGTCTGTCACGGGGGGCTTGATTCGCGGGGCTGTGCCGTGGCATTCGCGCGGCGGCCACCATGCGTCTCGGATAGGCTCGCTGTCATGGGCCGATTCATCTACGACACCGTCGCGAACGCCGTGGACATCGATGACCGCACGTTGGCGCATCTGCGCATCGTCGTGATGAACAAGCTGCGCCGATCGGAGTCGTTCATGTTCGACGTCGAGGTCGGCGACGGAAGCGGACGACGCAGCTTCTGGATGCACCCGTCCGTGCCGATCCAGTTCCACTTCTACGGCAGTCGGCAACCGCGGATCAACCGTGTCTGGGTGGAAGACCTCATGCTCGCCGCATCCGGCCCCAACGGCCTGGCGATCACTCCCGAGCCCTCGGAGGACACCCTCGTCGAGGAGGGCTGACCTCAGCGCTGGGGTGCGTCCTCGGCCGGGGCGATGTCTTCCGGGACGAGCAGGATGCCCCCCGAGGAGTTGGCCGAATCCGCCAGGCGCTCGACCCACTCCCGACTCAGCGTGGTGGGTTCGGCCTGGTCGAACACGAAGCGCAGCGGGATCGCCGGGTGCAGCCACAGGGTGCTCCGCCCCCGCGGCTGGCCCTCGGGGTGCTGCCACGAGAGCGTGAAGCTCTCACCGCGGCGCAGCTTGGTCGAGATGACGACCTTGAGATGCGCCAGCGCCCGGTCCTCGATGTGGACCGCCGTGCCGCCGCCGCCGTAGAAGATCGTTCCCATGCCGTCCACGATACCGGCGGCATCCCACGGAACTAGGCGCCGTCGTCGGGGGTGTCAAGGCCACCCGTCGCGCCTCGCCGCTCTGTCAGGGTGTGGTCATCCACTCAAAGGACCCCGCCGTGAGCGACAGCCGATTCCCTTTCCCCTCCGACCCGGACGACACCGGTGACCTCCCCGACGTCTTCGAACAGCTCACCGGGATCGACGTCGTGGACGGCGAACTCATCCCTCGGGCCCCCAAGCCCGCGAGCGGCTGACCTCCCAGCACGCTCGTAGGAGTCCCCGCTACGGTCGACGACATGTCCGACCCGCTGGACGATCAGCAGATCACGGTGTCCGGGGCTTCGTTGCGCGCGATGCGCGACGAGTTCCAGCGCTTCCTCATGGAGTACCGCTTCGGTCTCGCCGAGGTCGAGACGAAGATCTCCATCCTCCGTGAGGAGTTCCAGGAGATGCACGACTACAACCCCATCGAGCACGTCTCGAGCCGGGTCAAGTCACCGGACAGCCTCGTCGAAAAAGTCCGCCGCAAAGGCATCGAAACCGACTTCGACTCGATCCGCAGCGCGATCACCGACATCGCCGGCATCCGCATCACCTGCAGCTTCGTCGACGACGCCTATCGCCTGTCGAACCTGCTCACGCAGCAGGACGACATCACCGTGCGCGACGTGAAGGACTACATCGCCCGGCCGAAGCCGAACGGGTACAAGAGCCTGCACGTGATCGTCGACGTGCCCGTGTTCCTCTCGACCGGTCGGGTCGACGTGCCCGTCGAGGTGCAGTTCCGCACGATCGCCATGGACTTCTGGGCGAGCCTCGAGCACAAGATCTATTACAAGTACGACCGGCTCGTTCCCGCCGATCTGCTCGCCGAGCTGAAGGATGCCGCCGATACGGCGTCCGAACTCGACGCCCGGATGGAACGCCTGCACCGGCAGATCCGCGGTCCTCGCCCGGGGGTGGTCCCGCTCTGACGCGACGGGACAGAATGGGGGGATGAGCGACGCGGCGACCCTCCTCGACGAGGCCGCCGCCGATCTCCTCGTGCTTCCGCCGGCGGAATTCACGGCGGCTCGAAACGCCCGCGCCGAGGAGGTCGGCGGCCCGGTGGGGCGCCGCATCGCGAAGCTGCGCAAGCCCACCCTCGCCGCGTGGGCCGTCAACCTGCTCGCCCGGGACGGGCAGCTGGCCGAGGCCGTCGAACTCTCGCAGGCGCTGCGCGAGGCGCAGGACGACGTGGATGCCGCCGAGCTCACGCGCCTCGGTCGACAGCGCCGTCAGCTGGTGGCCGCGCTGGCCCGGCGTGCGGGCGACCTCGCCGCGGAGGCCGGCTCACCGCTGAGTCCGGCCATGCGGGACGCGGTCGAGAAGACGGTCAACGCCGCCATCATCGACCCTCAGGCGGCCGCGATGGTCTTGACGGGTCGGCTGGTGGCATCCGTCGACCTGGCCGCCGAGGCGGATCCGCGCGCCGCGGTGGCCGGTTCGGTTCCGGAGGGGGGAACCGTCGTCGACGCTCCCGCGCGGGACGATCTCGCACAGCGGCGCGCGCGCAAGGCAGCGGAGCGTGCGGTGCGTGAGGCCGAACGTGCGCGTTCGGAAGCGGATCGCGCGCTGGCGGGGGCGAAGACGCGGGAGGCGACCGCGCGCGAGCGCGCCGATCGCATCCGGGAGCGGCTCGAGGCGCTGCGCACTGAGATGGCGCGCGTCGAGAAGGACGCGGAGGCGGCCGAGTCGGCCGTCAGCGACGCGGAGCACGAGACGACGGCCGCCCGCGAGGCCGAGAAGGCGGCGGCCCACGACCTCGAGCGCGCCCGCGCCGTCCTCGACGAGGACGCGGGATCGTGAGCGACGCGGAGGGGGCGACGCGCCTCACCGAGGTGCTCGCGGCGGCGCGGACCCGCCTCGCGGGGGTCCCGCGCGAACGGATCGGCGAACTCCAGGAAGGTCGGCGCGTCCTCGGCATCCGCCGGGCCCCCCGGATCGTGGACCGCGGCAGCGCCTGGCATGTGGGCGTGCTGCTGCTCACCGACGACGCGGTGCTCGCCACCGGCGACATCGTGCGTTCGCGGGCCGAGGTACGCCGCGGGTTCGCGGCGGAGTCGCAGCGGCGACGCGCCGAATTGGCCGCCGCCGCTCAGCGGGGTGGGGTGCCCGAGGGGGAGACGGTGCACATCGGCTGGACTGCGGTGGATCCGCTGGCGCTCGGCGCGAGCACGGCACCCCTCGCCCTCCGTGACGGCGAGCCCCTCGTGCGGTGGAGCGCGCGCGGCGGATACGTCCCGCTCGCCCGTTATCTGGACGATCGCGTCGACCTGCTGGTCCACCCGCCGGCGCGCGCATAGGACCCCGCGCGCATAGTCGTCGGCGGGGGTGCTGTCAACGACGACGTGCGCGCCCGGCGCCCGCAACTTTGCTGGTCTATCGTGAGCGTCGTGCAGCAGGTATGGCCAGGATCCAGTTATCCCCTCGGGGCCACGTATGACGGCAATGGGACGAACTTCGCCCTGTTCAGCGAGGGGGCCGAGCGCGTCGAGCTCTGCCTCTTCGACGAGGACGGGACGGAGACGTGCATCGAGCTCGTGGACGTCGACGCGTTCGTGTGGCACGCGTACCTTCCGAACATCCAGCCGGGACAGCGCTACGGCTACCGCGTGCACGGTCCGTACGACCCCGCGAACGGCCAGCGGTTCAACCCGAGCAAGCTCCTGCTCGACCCGTACGCCAAGGCGGTCGAGGGCCAGATCGACTGGGGCCAGCCCGTCTTCAGCTACGAGTTCGGAGACCCCGACTCGTTCAACGACGAGGACTCCGCCGCCCACATGATGAAGGGCGTGGTCATCAACCCCTTCTTCGACTGGACCGGAGACCGGCACCCCAAGACCCCCTACGCCGAGAGCTTCATCTACGAGGCGCACGTGAAGGGCCTCACCCAGCTGCATCCCGACGTCCCCGAGGAGCTGCGCGGGACGTACGCCGGCATCGCGCATCCCGCGATCATCGACCACCTGCGCAAGCTCGGCGTCACCGCGATCGAGCTCATGCCCGTGCACCAGTTCGTCAACGACTCCACGCTCGAGGAGAAGGGGCTGTCGAACTACTGGGGCTACAACACCATCGCGTTCCTCGCCCCGCAGAACACCTACTCCTCGACCGGCGACCACGGCCAGCAGGTGCAGGAGTTCAAGGCCATGGTCAAGGCGCTGCACGCGGCCGGCATCGAGGTCATCCTCGACGTGGTCTACAACCACACGGCCGAGGGCAACCACATGGGCCCGACGCTCTCGATGCGCGGGATCGACAACGAGGCCTACTACCGCCTCGAGGACGACGACAAGCGGTACTACACCGACTACACCGGCACGGGCAACAGCCTCAACGTGGGCAACCCGCACGCCCTGCAGCTCATCATGGACTCGCTGCGGTACTGGGTGCTGGAGATGCACGTCGACGGCTTCCGCTTCGATCTCGCCTCGACCCTCGCGCGCGAGTTCTACGACGTCGACCGCCTCGCGACCTTCTTCGAGCTCGTGCAGCAGGATCCGGTGGTCTCGCAGGTCAAGCTCATCGCCGAGCCGTGGGACGTCGGTCCCGGCGGCTACCAGGTCGGTAATTTCCCGCCCCAGTGGACCGAGTGGAACGGCAAGTACCGCGACACCGTGCGCGACTTCTGGCGCGGTGAGCCGCAGGCCCTGGGGGAGTTCGCGTCACGTCTCACCGGGTCCGCCGACCTCTACGAGCACTCGGGTCGTCGGCCCGTGGCATCCATCAACTTCGTCACCGCGCACGACGGCTTCACCCTGCGCGACCTCGTCTCGTACAACGAGAAGCACAACGACGCCAACGGCGAGGACAACAACGACGGCGAATCCCACAACCGCTCCAGCAACATGGGCGTGGAGGGGCCGACCGACGACCCCGAGGTGCTCAAGCGCCGGGCGCAGCAGCAGCGCAACTTCATCGCGACGCTGCTGCTGAGCCAGGGCGTTCCGATGCTGCTGCACGGCGACGAGCTCGGCCGCACCCAGGGCGGCAACAACAACGGCTACGCGCAGGACAACGAGATCACGTGGGTGGACTGGTCGAGTGTCGACCACCCGCTCGTCGAGTTCACCGCAGCCCTCGCGCGCCTCCGCAAGGAGCACCCCACCTTCCGTCGCAGCCGATTCTTCGACGGTCGCCCCGTGAAGATGGAGGAGGGCGACAACATCCCCGACGTCGTGTGGCTGCGCCCCGACGGCACGCTTATGCAGCCCGAGGACTGGGACTCCGGTTTCGGTCGCGCCGTGGGCGTGTTCCTCAACGGCCAGGGCATCCGCGGGCGGGACCGCCGCGGCGAGACGATCAGCGACGACCACTTCCTCGTGCTCTTCAACGCCGGAGATGAGCCGGTGGACTTCCACGTCCCCGCGATCCAGTACTCGCCCGAGTGGGACGTGTACGTCGACACCGCGGGCGAGCGCGCCAACACCGAGCCGATCGCGCCGGGTGAGGCGCTGCAGCTCGAGCCGAAGTCGCTCATCGTGCTGCGCGAGCACCACCTGCCCGAGCCCGAGATCGACCACACCGTCGCCGCGTCGCTCACCGCGCAGATCGCCATCACCGCCACCGACGACCTGCCCGGGCAGGCACCCAAACCGGAGCTCTGATCCAGAATGCGGCATCCGCTTTCGACCTACCGCCTGCAGATCCGCGAATCCTTCCCCCTCGACACCGCCGCCGAGATCACGGGCTACCTCCGTGATCTCGGGGTGTCGTGGGCGTACCTGTCGCCGTTGCTGGAGGCGACGCCGGGGTCGGACCACGGCTACGACGTCGTCGACGTCGCCCGCGTCGACCCGGCGCGGGGCGGCGCCGAGGGGCTCGCCCGGTTCGCCGAGGCCGCGCGTGCCGACGGGCTCGGCATCCTGATCGACATCGTCCCCAACCACATGGGTGTGTCCGACCCGCGCGCGAACGCATGGTGGTGGGACGTGCTCCGTCAGGGGCGTGCCTCGGCGCACGCGGACGCCTTCGACATCGACTGGGAGTTCGGCGGGGGCAGGGTGCGCGTGCCCGTGCTCGGGGCCGACCTCGCCGAGGTGATCGGCGAGATCTCGTACGACCCGACGCCCGCGCCCGACGCCCCCGACGGCCTGATCCGGTACTACGACCACGTCTTCCCGGTCGCACCGGGAACGGGGACGGATGCCGCGGCCGCGGGGTCGCGCGACGCCGTCACCGCGCTGCTGGAGGCGCAGCATTTCGAGCTGCGATTCTGGCAGGACGAGGCCGCCGACCTGAACTACCGGCGCTTCTTCGCGGTGACGACCCTGGCGGGCGTGCGCGTCGAGCGCCCCGAGGTGTTCCAGGCCACGCACGCCGAGATCCTGCGCTGGGTGCGGGAGGGGCTCGCCGACGGGCTGCGCGTCGACCACCCGGACGGCCTCGTCGACCCCGGCGGATATCTGGACCTGCTGGCCGCGGCGCTCGCCGAGGCGGGCGGACCCGACGCCGGCTACGTGCTGGTGGAGAAGATCCTCGAGCACGGCGAAGCCCTGCCCTCGTGGTGGAAGACCGCCGGGACGACCGGCTACGACGCGCTCGCCGAGATCGACCGCGTGCTCACCGACCCCGCGGGCGAGGCCGCGCTGAACGGCCTCGATGCCCGCCTGCGCCGCGAGAGCGGCCTGCCCGAGCTGACCGGGTGGCACGACCTCATCCACGACACCAAGCGCCGGATCGCCGACACGATCCAGGTGTCCGAGATCCGCCGCATCGTCCGCGGACTCCCCTCTCCGCTGCGGGAGGAGTTCGCCGTCGAGGACCTCCAGGACGCGCTCGCCGAGATCCTCGCCTGCTTCCCCGTGTACCGCTCGTACCTTCCGGCGGGGCGGCGCCACCTCGACGCCGCCGCGGGCGAAGCCGAGGTGCGCCGCCCCGAGCTCGGCGACGTGATCGAACGGCTCGTGCCCGTGCTCGCCGACACCGATCTCGAGATCGCGTGGCGCTTCCAGCAGACCACGGGCCCGGTCATGGCCAAGGGCGTGGAGGACACGGCCTTCTACCGCTTCACGCGTCTCGGCTCGCTCACCGAGGTCGGCGGCGATCCCGGACAGTTCTCCCTCGACGTCGACGGCTTCCACGCGGCCCAGGCCGGACGCCAGGCCTCGTGGCCCACAGCCATGACGACGCTGTCCACGCACGACACCAAGCGCGGCGAAGACACCCGCGCGCGTATCGCGGTGCTCGCCGAGATCCCCGAGCGGTGGGCCGAGGTACTCGAGGAGTTCCGGGCCATCGCCTCGACCGGACACGGACCGTTCGACGCCCTGCTGTGGCAGGCGATCGTGGGCGCGTGGCCGGCGTCGGCATCCACCCCCGAAGGGCTCGCCGAGTACCGCGAGCGTCTCCACGCGTACGCCGAGAAGGCCGCGCGTGAGGCGTCCGAGGTCACGGGCTGGTGGGAGCAGGACGAGGCGTTCGAAGCGCGGATGCACGCCGTGGTGGACGCGGCGACCGGGTCGGCGGCATCCCGGGTCCGCGCCTTCGTGGACGAGATCGCCGCCGACGGCTGGTCGAACGGCCTGTCCGCGAAGCTGCTGCAGATCACGGGACCCGGGGTGCCCGACGTCTACCAGGGCTCGGAGCTGTGGGAGCAGTCGCTCGTCGACCCCGACAACCGTCGCCCCGTCGACTTCGACGAGCGCGCACGCCTCCTCGCCGAGATCGACGCCGACGGCGCCGACACCCCGGCCGTCGACGAGAGCGGCCGCGCGAAGCTCCTCGTGACCTCCCGCGCGCTGCGCGTGCGGCGCGACTGCACCGAGCGCTTCTCGCTGTACCGCCCCCTCGAGGCGGCGGGCGCGGCATCCGCTCACGTCGTCGCCTTCGACCGGGGCGGTGTGTCGGCGGTCGCGACCCGGCTCCCGCACGGGCTCCGCGCGGCCGGCGGCTGGCGCGACACCGTGCTCCTGCGCCCCGACGTCCCCGCGGTCGACGTGCTGACCGGTCGCCGGTTCCCCGGCGGCCCGGTGCTCCTGTCGGAGGTGCTGGCAGACCTGCCGGTGGCGCTCCTGGTCGACGAGCCCGCCTGTTCCTGACCGCCGACGCGTGAACCGTCCGAAGGGATCGCCCGCGGAGAACCTGCGGCGACACATCTGCACACCTCACGCGCGTGAACGAAGAAAGAGGATGCCATGAGCATCGAAGTGTGGGCCCCCCAGGCCGAACGGGTGCGGCTGCGCCGTCTCGACGAGAGCGGCGAGCAGATCGTGGAGGACCTCGAACTCGCCCCGGCATCCGGCGGCTGGTGGAGCGCCGACGTGCGCCTGGCCGACGGTGAGCGCTACGGTTTCGTCCTCGGCGACGGCGACGACCTGCGCCCCGACCCCCGATCGCGTCGACAGCCCGCGGGCGTGCATGAGGCGTCCGCGTGGTTCGATCCCTCGAGTCACACCTGGACGGATGCCGCGTGGACCGGCCGTCAGCTCGCGGGCGGTCTCATCTACGAGCTGCACCTCGGCACCTTCACGCCCGAGGGGACCCTGGATGCCGCGATCGGGCGCCTCGACCACCTCGTCGACCTCGGCGTCACCCACGTGGAGCTGTTGCCCGTCAACGGCTTCAACGGGCTCTGGAACTGGGGGTACGACGGCGTGCTCTGGTACACGGTGCACGAGGCCTACGGCGGCCCGGCCGCGTACCAGCGCTTCGTCGACGCCGCCCACGCCGCGGGTCTGGCCGTCGTGCAGGACGTGGTCTACAACCACCTCGGTCCGTCGGGCAACTACCTGCCCGAGTTCGGTCCGTACCTGCGCGAGGGCAGCCGCAACACGTGGGGCGACTCGGTCAACCTCGACGAGGACGCGGTGCGGTCCTTCATCGTCGAGAACGCGCTGATGTGGATGCGCGACTATCACGTCGACGGACTCCGCCTGGATGCCGTTCACGCCCTGCTCGATGAGCGCCCGGTGCACGTGCTGCAGGAGATCGCCGAGCGCACCGACGCCCTGTCGGCGCACCGCGGCATCCCGCTTACCACGATCGCCGAATCCGACATGAACGACCCGAAGCTCATCCTCCCGCGCGAGGCGGGCGGATACGGGCTGACGGCGCAGTGGTCGGACGACTGGCATCACACCGCTCACGTCGCCCTCACCGGAGAGACGATCGGGTACTACGAGGACTTCGCGGCGCTGAACGCGTTCGAGAAGGTGTCGGAGGGCGGGTTCTTCCACGACGGCACCTACTCGACGTTCCGCGAGCGCACGCATGGGCACCCCGTCCCGGACGCGGTGCCCAACTGGCGTCTCGTGACCTTCGCCCAGGACCATGATCAGATCGGCAACCGCGCCGCCGGCGACCGTCTGTCGCAGTCGCTGCCGTTCGACCGTCTCGCCGCGGCCGCCGTCCTCACGCTCACCGCGCCCGGGACGCCGATGCTGTTCATGGGTGAGGAGTGGGGGGCGACGACCCCGTGGCAGTTCTTCACGTCGCACCCCGAGCCCGAGCTCGGCGAGGCGACGGCGAAGGGCCGCGTCGAGGAGTTCGAGAAGATGGGCTGGGACGAGTCGGTCGTGCCCGACCCGCAGGACCCCGAGACGTTCGAGCGGTCGAAGCTCGACTGGTCCGAGCCGGACGAGGACGGGCACGCCGAGCTGCTCGGCCTGTACCGCGAACTGGCGAAGCTGCGGCGCGAGCGGCCCGAGCTGACGGATCCCTCCCGCGACGGGCTGTCGGCGAGCACCGCCGAAGCCGAAGGCGGCCGGGTCTACGAGCTGCGCCGGGGCGACCTCGTCGTGGTGGTGAACCTGTCGGATGCCGTGGCCGCGGTGTCGGTGGCATCCGGGGCGGGCGTGCTGCTCGCGACCGTCGACGGTGTGACGCTCGAGGAGGCGACGCTGACCGTGCCGGCCGGCGGCAGCGCGATCGCCGCGCCCGCTCTCTGACCGACGCGCGCGCGCCCCGCCGGACCTCGGGTCGGGCGGGGCCTCCCTTGTCCCACTTGTGGTCGCAGCGTGTCCCACTTTTCACGGCTGGGGCGCGCCGGAGACCGCAATAAGTGGGACGAGGTTCGGGCGCTCAGTCGATCGAGGGGCGGATCAGACGCAGGCCCGACACGGCCAGCGGGGGCAGCAGCACGGCGAGGGCGACGATCACCGCGGTCACGGCGATGGGCGTGCTGGCCGGCTCGCCGCTCAGACGCTCCACCCCGAGCCAGGCGAGGCCCCAGGCGAGGGCGAGAGCCGGAGCGACGCGCCAATCGCTGCGCCACGCGATCGCGAGACCGATGAGCGCGACCACGACGAGCACCGCGATGCCGATCGCGTCGGCCGACTCCTCCCACACGGGCGGCACGACCGTCGTCAGCCACGCTGCGGTGTTGGCGACGGTCGCCAGGGTCACCCAGCCGAGGTGCAATCCGGTGACGCCGTCGATCAGGACGGAGTCGACGACGCCGCCGCGGGGATCGCGGGTCACGACGGCCGTTCGAAACGCCCAGCCCAGCGCCGCGAGCAGCAGAACGATCACCACGACGGTGAGGAACAGCGTGCCGAACCGGGCCGCGACGAGCCACAGACCGTTGAGCATCATGGTCACGGCGATCGGCCAGCCCATCGCGCGCTGGCGGACGGAGGCCCGCTGGCGCGGGAGCGCCTGCCACACCGCGTAGGCGATGAGGCCGAGATAGATGACCGACCAGATCGAGAAAGCCGGCCCTGCCGGAGCCAGGTACGACCCATCGGTGTCCAAGGCGCCGCCCTGCTGGTCTTCGACGGCGGTGTTGCCGAACGCGCCCGCGCCGACGACGGCGGCGATGAGCATGAACGACACCGTCGACAGGACGACGATCTGCCGTGCGAGATCCGCCCCCCGCGTCGTGCTGGTCGTCTGATCTCTCGCGTTCATGTCTGGAACCCTAGAGAAGGCGCCCCCTTCTTCGCCGCGGCTTGACAGGGTCGGCGCGCGGGGCGCCGGGCCGGGCGCGGGCGGCTCACTCCGCCCGGGCGTGCGCGGCGAACGTCCGCAGCAGCAGGGCGGGTTGCTCGACCGACGCGGTACGCACGTGCGCGGCCACCTCGTCGAAGGCGTCCGCATCGAAGTAGCCGGCCGCCCGGTAGACGGCCATGCGGGCGACGAAGGCGTCGACGGTGGGCTCGGGGTGGAACTGCGTCGCCCACAGCGCAGCACCGGCCCGGTAGGCCTGCACCGGGCATGCGGGGTTGCTCGCCAGCAGCGTCGCTCCCGGCGGGACGTGCGCCGTGCCTTCTTTGTGGGCGGTGAGGGCGTGGAAGCGGGGGGCGAGGATGCCGAACAGCTCATCGCGTCTGCCGTCCGCGGTGAGGGTGATCTCGGCGGGGCCGGTGTCCTCGGGATGGTCGAGTGTGACGACACCGCCGAGCAGACGCGTGACGACCCCGATGCCGAAGCACGTGAACATCGCCCGCGTCCGGCCCTCGAGCGCGACGGATGCCAGTGCCTCCAGGTCGCGCTCCAACCGGAGCTGCGCATCGGTCTTGGCGGGGTCGGTGACGTTGAACGGACTTCCGCCCACCACGACGCCGGCGAAGCGGTCGAGATCGGTGGGAAGCGGCTCGCGGACGAGATCGTGGTGGATCAGGTCGGCTCCGTCGAGGCCCAGACCGTCGCGGAACGACGCCCACTCCGCGTTCGCGGCCTCGCGCTGCGGGCGCGCGCAGACGTAGAGGAAGGGACCGGTCACCCAGGGATTCTATGCGGGCCGTCCCGACGGCCCCCTTCCGTGTGACCTCCCGCGACAATGGGAGCATGACCACCTCGACCCTGCTCGTGACCGACGTCGAGAATCTCGCCGATGTCGTCGTCGTGCTGCGCGCCGCCGCCGCCGACCTGGACTGCGGGCTGACCGTACGAACGCTCGCGGGTGACGCGGTGGACGAGGTCGAGGCGGCCGCCGCGGCCCGCCGCGACCGCGAGCGTCAGCGCCTCCCGACCCCGGTGCGGATCGACCTCCACGCTCTGTCGGAGGGGACGACCGTCGACGCCGAGGCGGTGCTGCGCAGTGCCCGTCAGCGGGGCCTTCGGGGCGGGGCGACGGTCGACGAGGTGCGGCGGACGACGAAGCGCTGATCGGCGGCGCCGCGGTGCCCGCTCAGGGGTCGCCGCGTCAGCGTGAGGAGCGCGCCGTGCGGCCGCGGACGATGCCGACGAAGGTCTCGACGTCGTCGGTCGTCCGTTCGCGACGCCAGGCCAGCGCCACCGTCGACACCGGCCCCTCCGCGAGGACCCGATACTCGACGTCGCGGCGCTGATGCGCCCGCGCGAGCGACATCGGCACGATCACGACGCCGATGCCCGCCGCGACCGTCGCGATCGCCTCGGCGGTGTCAGCCGGGGGCGCGAAGCTCGGGGGCACGGCATCCGGGACCGTCGCGCCGAGCACGTCGTCTGCGGGCACGATCACGACCTCCCCGGCGAGATCGCCCATCGCGATCTCCTCATCGGCCGCGGTCAGCGCGGACTGCGTCGACATGACGACGACCGGGAGCTCCTCGTACAGCGGAATGACGTGCAGGTCGTCGGCGGGCTCGATCGGAAGCCGTACGAGGGCCGCATCGACGTCGTCGAGGGCGACACGCTGCGCCGACACCGCGATCTCGCGCAGGGCGAGCGGCACGTGCGGCATCCGATCCCGCCAGAGGCCGATCCACTTGCCCGGCGTCGCACCCGGCACGGCCCCGAGGGTGAACGTGCGGGGCTCCTCGACGGGAACCGCGGGAGGTGCGGGCCTGGCGGCGGGCCGGCGTGCCGGGCGGGCGGCGGCTCCGGCGCGGGCAGGGGAACCCGGACGCGTGCGGCGGGCACCGCCGCGGGATCCCCGTGCTCCGCTTCCGCTCTTAGTCATGCCCCCAGGCTAACGTGGGGGCATGCTCGGCATCCTGGCGCTCGTCGTCGCGGGGCTCGCTGCCCTCCTGCACGTCTACATCTTCGTCCTCGAAAGCGTGCGCTGGTCGCACCCGAGTGTGTGGCGCATCTTCGGCCTCACCTCGCAGGAGGCTGCCGACACCACCAAGCCGATGGCGTACAACCAGGGCTTCTACAACCTGTTCCTCGCGATCGGTGCGGGTCTGGGTGTCGTGCTCTGGGCGGTGAACGGCGTGGGCGATGTCGCCGGGCGGACGCTGTTGCTGTTCTCGCTCGGCTCGATGCTCGCCGCCGCCCTCGTGCTCCTCACCTCGGGACGCAAGTACCTGCGCCCGGCCGCCGTGCAGGGCACGCTCCCGCTCATCGGGTTCGTTCTGACGGTGCTCGCTTGACCGTCGCCCTCCTCGCACGCCGAGAGTCCGGTCCGGAGGAATCTCTCGACGTCGAATCACATTCGACCGACATCGTTCGATGACGAGGCGAAACGGCCTTTCATCGCCTCGATAGCGAACGAGTCGGGGGAGGAAAGAAAAACCCGCACGCTCCGAAGAGACGTGCGGGCGATGGATGCCTCGAAGCGGCGGACCTAGGCGGCCAGGCGGAGACCTCGTCGGTCGGTGGCGACGGCTTCGCCGTCGTTGATGACCTCGTCGTCCCCGATGAGCGAACCGACGGCGACGCGGGCGTTGGTCCCGACCTGGGTGCGGACGCCGATGTGCGCGCCCGCGCCGATCACCGCTCCCGCGCAGATGTGCGCGTGCGGCTCGATGCGTGCTTCCGGCCCGATCACGGCATCCGACTCGATCCACGCCCCTCGCCCGACACGGACACCGGCCGCGATCTGCACTCCGGGTTCGACGTACGCGCCGTTCTCCACCAGTGCCGACGGGTGGACCTTCGCGCCGTGCGCGACGAGTCCACGACCGTTGACGTGCTTGCGGTATCGCAGCGTCTCGCCGTGGTCGTTCTCGATGTCGATGTAGTTCTTTCCCACGATCCCCTCCGATCGGCTCTCGGGTGAGCCGACTTGTGTGACAACCGATGCGGGTTCGATCTCATTCCCGTGCATGGTTGTTCGGCGCCGACGCCCCGGCGGATTCCCGCCGGACCACGGACTTTTCCGTCACGCCGGTTTGTCTCAGACCGTTCTCGCACGCTTGGCCGCAGGGCGTCGGCGGGTTGACAGCGGCCCCGCGGACACTCTCACTCCGGTTGGCAGGTGGGGCACCAGAAGACGTCGCGCTCGCTCGTGGCCGAGGCGCCGAGGGCGGTCGCTCGAATCGGCGTCCCGCAGCGTCGGCAGGGCGCGCCTTCGCGGCCGTAGACCCACATGCGCCGACCCGGCCGATTGTCGCCGGTGAAGGTGCGCTCGGCGCGGGGGAGGTTGGCCTGGATCATCCGTCGGCCGAGCGCGATCGTGGCCGGCACGTCGATCCGGTTGGCGGGGGTGGTCGGGGCGATGCCGCGGACGAAGAGGAGCTCGTTGGCGTAGACGTTGCCGAAACCCGCGACGTTGCGCTGATCGAGGAGCGCGACGTGGGCGGCGCGGGTGTCAGCGGAAACGCGGCGCACGGCCTCGGCCTCGTCCCAGTCGGGGCCGAGAAGATCCGGACCCAGGTGCCCCACGACCCGGTCTTCGTCGGCCGTCGGCAGCACCTCGACCATGGCGAGGTCGAACCCGACGGTCTCGACACCGGTCACCCCGACGATGGCCCGCGCCTTGAAGGCCGGGCGCCGCCAGCGTTCGCCGGGCCGGTAGACGTCCCACCGGCCCTCCATCTTCAGGTGGGAGTGGAGGGTGTACTCGCCGATGCGTTCGAGAAGATGCTTCCCCCGCGCGACCACCTCGTGAACCGTCTCGCCGCGGAGGTCGGCCGTCGCGCTGCCGGGGACGCGGATGTCGAACCTCGTCACGGCGCGGCCCGCGAGCGCCGCCGACAGTTTCGCGGCCGCCCGGTGGACGGTGTCGCCCTCAGGCACGCGCGGCCTCGCGCAACGCGTCTCCGGCGGTCAGTCGGCGCAGCGTGAGACCGCGGGGCGACTCGACGAAGCCGGCCTCGCGCAGGGCTCGCCCCACCGCGGTGCCGTAGACGAACTCGCCGTTGACCTGCTCGACCGTGAGGGTGTCGAGCCGGCGGCGTCGCGAGGTGTCGGCAAGGTCGCGCGCCGCGGCCTGCAGCCGGGCCTCATCGTCGGTGAACGTCAGGGCACTGCGTCCGCCCCGCTCGAGGTACAGCGTCAGCTCACCGTCGACGAGCACCACGATGCCGCCGGCCTTGCGCCCGGGTCGGTGGCTCACACCCTCGAGCGACGGCCACCCGAGCGCGGCGCCGTACGGGTTGGCCGGGTCGGTCGCCGCGAGCGTCACGGTCCGCAGCGGCGGCGGGTCCGCGACCGCGGCGAACTCCCGAAGCCGATCCACGGTCGCCGACGCCGCGAACTGCGCGGCACCGAGCTTCTCGATGACGTACCCGCGGCGGCAGCGCCCGGCCTCCTCGAAGCCGGCCAGGATGCGATACACCTGGGCGAACCCGCCGGGGACGCCCTCGGACTGCACGGCACCGCGCGTGACGACGCCGTACCGGTCGAGCAGCAGGCTCGCCGTCGCGGTCGCCCGGGCGGCGGCATCCGGTTCCCGTTCGGGCAGGAGCGACCAGCGCCCGCCGAGCGACGGCGGCCGCGGGGCCGCGGCGGGGCGGGGCAGGGTCGCGCCGCGATACATGCGTGCGCGCGGCGCGCGACGGGCCACCCGGTGAGCCTGACCACCACCGCCGAGCAGTGCGCGCACCGGCGCGAAGGTGTCGTTCGTCACGCGCCCCGCCCATGTCAGCGCCCACAGCGCGTCGTTCACGGACTGCTCGTTCTCGGCGCCCACCAGCTGCTTCAGCTGCGCGGCGAAGTAGGCGCCGCCGCCGTCGAGCGCCGCCAGCAGACGGGCCTCGAGCGAGTCCGGCGCGGGATCCTCGGGATCATCGGGGTCTTGCCGCGTGAAGGGAGCCGCCTCGGCGGGGTGCAGCGCGATCCACCCGTCACGGCCGGGCAGTGTGCCGTGGCCCGACCAGACCACCTCGCCGGTCGCGGTCAGCTCGTCCAGGAGCCCGGGGGTGTAGTCGGCCACGCGCGAGGGGAGGACCAGGGACTCCCACGCGCTCGCCGGGATCGGCACGCCGGCGAGCTGCTCGACGACGGCGAGCACGCCGTCGACACCTTCGAGCGGGCGGGTGACGTGCTGCCATACGGGCAGGAAGCGGGCGTACGCCGCCGGGGGGACGGGCTCGACGCTCCCGCGGATCGCGGCGAGCGACCGCATGCGCAGGCGCCGCAGCACCTCGGCATCGCACCATTCGGTGTCGTCGCCGCGGCCGCCGACCGCCTCGGGAAGGAAGAACCCGCTCGCCAGTCGCCCCTGCGACTCCAGCCGCTGCAGCGTCAGACGCGCGACGGCGACGCCGACTCCGAGACGCCCGGCCACCGCGTCGGTGGTGAACGGACCGTGGGTGCGAGCGTGCCGCGCCACGAGGTCGCCGAGCGGATCGGCCACGGGCTCGAGGAACGCGTTCGGGATGCCGATCGGCAGCGCCGCGCCGAGGGCGTCGCGCAGGCGGCCCGCGTCTTCGATGCCGGCGACGCGGGGGATCCCCGCGATCGTGATCGGAATGGCCCGCCGATCGTCGACCAGCGTCTGCAGGTGCGCTGCGGCCTCGGTCGCGGAGCCTCCCTCGAGTCGGGCGGCGACCTCCGCGGCGTCGAGCGGGCCCAGCAGACGCAACAGGTCGGCGACGCCCTCGACGCCGCGTGCCCGCCGGTCGGGGTCGAGGCGTTGCGCTTCGCGCTCGAACTGCGCGATGACGTCGGGGTCGAGAAGCTCCCGCATCTCGACCTTGCCGAGAAGCTCGCTCAGCAGGGACGGGTCGACCGACAGGGCCGCCGCGCGGCGCTCGGCGAGGGGCGAATCGCCCTCGTACATGAATGCGCCGACGTAACCGAAGAGGAGATCGCGCGCGTACGGCGACGGCTGGCTCGTCGTCGTCTCGACCAGGCGGATGCGCCGTTCGCCGATCTGCCGCGCGACGCGCAGGAGCGCGGGGAGGTCGTAGACGTCCTGCAGCACCTCACGCAGGGTCTCGAGGATGATCGGGAACGACGGATGCCGCCGGGCCACCTCGAGCAGCTGAGCGGAACGCTGACGCTGCTGCCACAGGGGCGACCGTCGGTTGGGGTTCAGTCTCGGAAGCAGCAGCGCGCGAGCGGCGCACTCGCGGAACCGAGACGCGAACAGCGCCGATCCGCCGACCTCGTCGGTGACGATCTGCTCGAGCTCGTCGGGTTCGAAGACGAAGAGGTCGGCGCCGGGCGGCTCGGCCGCGGCATCCGGCACCCGCGCGATGATCCCGTCGTCGCTCGCGACCGCGGCGCCCTCGACGCCCAGCCGCTCGCGGATCCGTGCGTTGACCGCGAGCGCCCACGGAGAGTGCACCTGCAGGCCGTAGGGCGAGTGCAGGATGATGCGCCAGTCGCCGACCTCGTCGCGGCTGCGCTCGACGGTCAGCGTGCGGTCGGTGGGCAGGCTCCCCGTCGCCTCGCGCTGCTCGGCGAGATAGGCCAGCAGATTGGTGATGGCGTTGTCGTCGAGCCCGGACTCGCGCAGGCGCGCTTCGGCCTTCGCGCGGTCTGCACCGGCGATGTCGCGCGAGAACTTGCCCAGGGCCTCGCCGAGCTCGGCGGGTCGGCCGAGACCGTCGCCGTGCCAGAACGGCAGCTTGCCCGGCTGCCCGAAGGCGGGCACGACGTTGACGCGGTCGTGCGTGATCTCGACGATGCGCCAGCTGGTCGTGCCGAGGGTGAAGACGTCGTTGACGCGCGACTCGTAGACCATCTCTTCGTCGAGCTCGCCCACACGGGCGTTCTGCGACTCGCCCGCGACGAAGACGCCGAACAGTCCGCGGTCGGGAATCGTGCCGCCGCTCGTGACCGCCACGCGCTGGGCCCCCGGACGCCCCGTGAGGGTGCCGGCGTCGCGATCCCACACCAGACGCGGACGCAGCTCGGCGAACTCGTCGGAGGGGTAGCGCCCGGCGAGCAGGTCGAGGGTCGCCTCGTACGCCGAGCGAGGGAGCGAGCGGAACGGGGCGCTGCGCTTGACGGTCTCGAACCACTCCTCGACGTCGATCGCGCCGAGGGCGCAGGCCGCGACCGTCTGCTGCGCCAGGATGTCGAGCGGGTTCTGCGGTACGGCGATCGCCTCGATCCTGCCCGAGAGCATGCGCTCGGTGACCACGGCGGTGTGCAGCACGTCGCTGCGGTGCTTCGGGAACAGCGCCGCGCGGCTCACCTCGCCGACCTGGTGACCGGCGCGTCCGACGCGCTGGAGACCGGATGCCGCGCTCGGCGGCGCCTCGACCTGGATCACGAGGTCGACCGAGCCCATGTCGATGCCGAGCTCGAGGCTGCTCGTGGCGACGACGCAGCGCAGCGTGCCCGATTTCAGTTCGTCCTCGACCTGCGCCCGCTGCTCCTTCGAGACCGAGCCGTGATGCGCCTTCGCGAGGATCGCGGCGACCCCCGCCGACGACCCGGCCTGCGCCATCATGCTCGCCGGGACCGTCGGCTCGGGGACGTCGATGCCCTGGCGCTCCGCGTAGATCTCGTTCAGGCGTCCCGTCAAGCGCTCGGCGAGGCGTCGGGAATTGGCGAACACGATCGTCGAGCGCCGTTCGAGGATGCGGTCGACGATCGCCTCCTCGACATGCGGCCACACGGATCCGGACATCTCGGTGCTCTCGGAGAACCATTCGCCGTCGGTCGCATCGTCGGGGGCCGGGGCCCCCGGCGGGGGCGGCGGGTTCAGCATGTCGTCGACCGGCACGACGACCGACAGATCGAAGGCCTTCGTCGCCTTGGGTGCGACGATGTCGACCGGCTGGGCGCCGCCGAGGAAGCGCGCGACCTCGTCGATCGGGCGGACGGTCGCCGAGAGGCCGATCCGCTGCGCGGGGGCCTCCAGAAGCGCGTCCAGCCGCTCCAGACTCACCGCCAGGTGCGCACCGCGCTTGGTCGCCGCCACCGCGTGGACCTCGTCGATGATCACCGTGTGCACGCCGCGCAGGGTCTCGGCGGCCTGGCTCGTGAGCATGAGGTAGAGCGACTCGGGGGTCGTGATGAGGATGTCGGGCGGGTCGGTGACCAGCTTGCGGCGATCGCTGGAGGTCGTGTCGCCCGACCGAACCCCCACCGTGACCGCGGGCACGTCGATCCCCAGTCGTCGAGCGGACTGTCCGATCCCGACGAGAGGTGATCGCAGGTTGCGCTCGACGTCGACGCCCAGCGCCTTCAGCGGGGAGATGTACAGGATCCGCGTGCGCGCGGTGTTCGCGGCTTTCTTCGCGCCGCGGCGCGGGGGAGCGGCATCCGCGACATCGGGCGCCTTCTCACGGAACACCCGGTCGATCGCGAAGAGGAAGGCCGACAGCGTCTTGCCCGAGCCGGTCGGCGCGACCACGAGGGCGTTGCGGCCGGATGCCACCGACTCCCATGCCCCCTTCTGCGCGGTCGTGGGTGACGAGAACGCACCGCGGAACCAGTCCTGCGTGGCAGGACCGAACCTGTCGAGAACGTCGGCCATGCCGACATCCTCTCCCGGACCTCCGACATCGGGCCGGGGTTGACGTTCGCTGGTCGCGGAACCGTCAAGCGGGAGCGGCGCGGTCCGCCAGCCGTGCGTCGAGGAACGCGCGCACATCGGCGAGCTCGTCCTCGGACACCGAGTGCGTCAGTCCCGGGTACACCCGTCCCGTGAGTGCGCTGTGGGCGGGCAACCATTGAGCGGTCATGTCGATCAACGGGGGCGGGATGACGTCATCGCGGGAGCCGCGTCCCCAGAACACGGGCGGGCGCCGCGCGGCCAGAACCGCATCGCCGGGCAGTTCGCCGCCCGCGGCGTAGCCGGCCAGGACGACGGCGAACGACACCGCGTCGGGGGCGACGCGCAGGGTCTGCACCGCAACGGCTCCGCCCTGAGAGAAGCCGAGGAGCCCCACCGGACGGTCGCCGACGTGGTCGGCGATCCACGCGAGCAGCGACTCGGCCGCCCGGGTGATGGCGGCGGGATCGCGGCCGTTCAGACCCTCGATCGGGTACCAGGAGGCGCCCGGCGTCGGCCACGGCGGCGTGAGCGGCGCGCGGACGCTCGCGATCGCGAAGTCGCCCGGCAGGTACGGGACGAGGCCGAAGAGGTCGTGCTCGTCGGCGGCGTAGCCGTGGAGCAGGAGCAGCACGGGCCGGTCGCCGATCTCGGTCGGCGGCACCGACCAGCGGACGACGGACGGATCGAGGATCGGACGCTCGCTCATGCGGCCATTGTGGCAAACGCCTCCGACACGCCGGCGGCGCCTTCGCCGGACCTCCGTCCGGCTCCCCGGCATCCGTCCGGCGACGTAGGCATCCCCCCGGACGGTTGATATACAGGGAGCATGCCCGTGCGCACACCCGACCCCGATCCCGGCGACAACGGCGACGAGCGCGAATCGCTCTCGACGCCCTTCTCGGGTGCGCCCTCGGCGCCCGGGCCCAACACGAACCCCGGCTGGCTCAGCGAGGTCGAGCTCGCCGAGGCCCGTCGACGGCTGCCCATGCTCTACGTCGAGGCGCTGCCGGTCCGCACCGACGGCATGGGGGCGGTGACACAGGTCGGCATCCTGCTGCGGGCCACGCCGCTCGGCGAGATGACGCGCACGCTCGTCTCGGGTCGTGTGCGCTACGGCGAGACGGTCCGCGACGCGCTCTTCCGTCACGTCGAGAACGACCTCGGCCCGATGGCCTTCCCGCTGCTTCCGCCGCAGCCGGCCCCCTTCACGGTGGCCGAGTACTTCCCGCTGCCCGGGGTCAGTGCGTTCCACGATGACCGACAGCACGCCGTGTCCCTGGCCTTCGTCGTCCCCGTCACCGGCACGTGCGAACCCCGGCAGGACGCGCTCGAAGTGACCTGGCTCTCGCCCGAGGAGGCGGCATCCGATGCCCTCTCCGCCGAGATGGAAGGCGGGCGAGGCACGCTCATCCGGCTCGGGCTGGCCTCGGTGGGCGCCCTGCGCTGACCGCTCGGACCGGATGCCGATGGACACCTCCCTCGTCGACCTCGCGATCGCGCTGCCCGTCGTCCTGGCACTGGCCGGGATCATCGCTGTGGTGCTGCGGCGTCTCTTCGGCCCCGCGCGCTCGCTCAGCCTCCCGACGATGACGGTCATCGGGGTGCTGGGCGTGAGCGTCGGACTGCTGCTGTCGGCGTGGGTCGGCGGCGCGGCACGACTGTGGGTGCCGACGACGATCCTGTTCTCGGTCGGCGCGAGCATCGCACTGTCGGCGGTCGTCGCGGCGGCGGTGGCCACCGCCCGTCGGGACGGAGGCGACATCGATGTCGCGGCGCTGCTGCGGGCGGGCGAGTCCGATCGGGTGGAGTTCAAGGAGACCGCCCGCTGGAACGTCCGCGAGAACCGGAAGGATACGCGGATGGAGGTCGCGATCGCCAAGTCGATCGCGGCGTTCCTCAACTCGCGGGGCGGAACGCTCGTGATCGGTGCCGCCGACGACGGGACCGCGATCGGCCTCGATCGCGACATGGCCACGCTCCGCACCCCCGACCACGACCGCTTCGAGCTGTGGCTGCGCGACATGCTCTCGACCGCGCTCGGTCGCAACGCCGCCGCGCAGCCTCGCATCGTCTTCGCCTCGCCGGGGGAGGGCGCCCCCGCGGTGTGCGTCGTGGTGTGCCGTCCCGCTCCGAAACCGGTCTTCCTCACCCAGCCCAAGGACGGCGGTTCCGCCACCGACCTGTGGGTTCGCGTCGGCAACTCCAGTCGGGCGCTGGGTGTCGACGAAGCCGTCGAATACGTGGCCCGGCACTGGCAGCCGTCGGTGAAGACCGTCGTGCTGGGGCGACCGGGGTCCTGACCGGGGATTCAGGCCGGACAGGCGGGCAAGCGGCCCGCGGTACCCCTCCTCCACGATCGGGAGGTCGCGGCATCCCTTCCCCCGTCGGCACGTCGGTCGTTGCCGGCGTCGGCGGCCCTGCCTAGGGTCGAAGGATGTCGGACTCCCCGCTCGCTCCTCTCTCCCTCCCGCGCGACCTCGACGGATGGCGCGCGTTCGTCCAGACGCGCCCGACGGAACGGCTCGAACGCGTCGCGGCCATCGACGCGCGCCTCGTCGCCGAACCCGACCTGACGCTCGGCGAGCGCCTCGCACTCTGGAACGAGGCGGACATCGCCCTCGCCGAAGCCGCCGCCCCATCGCACCTGCTGAGCGAATCGCACCCCGACGCCGCGGTGCGCGCTGCCGCTGAGAAGCAGGCGCAGGCCGTCGATGCGGCCCAATCGCGCCGCTTGCTCGACCGCGACCTGTGGCGTGTCTTCGCCGACGCCGACCCAGCCGGCCTCGCCGCCGACGAGCTGCGCTTCCTCGCCCATGTCCGGCGTGACTTCCGTCGCGGTGGCGTCGACCTCGACGACGCGGACCGCGATCGGGTGCGAGAACTGACCGACCGCGACACCGAGCTGTCGTTGACGTTCTCGCGGAACATCCGCGAGGGCCGCAGGTCGATCCGTGTGCCCGCATCGGCCCTCGACGGTCTCCCCGCCGACTTCCTCGCCGAGCACCCCGCCGACGAGGAGGGCATGGTGACGCTCACGACCGAGTACACCGACCTCATGCCCGTCCGCGAGTACGCGCGCGACCGCTCGGTGCGCCATGCGCTGATGTCGACGTACAACGATCTGGCCTGGCCCGACAACGAGCCCGTGCTCGCCGAGCTGCTGGCGGTGCGCGCCGAGCGGGCGGCGCTGCTCGGCTACGGCGACTGGGCGGATTACGAGACCGAGACGCGGATGATCGGATCGAGCGCCGCCGTGGCGTCCTTCCTCGCGCGCATCGCGGATGCCGCAGCGCCCGCGGCCGCCGCCGAGTATGCCCGCGTGCTCGAGCGGCTGCGGCGCGACGACCCCGCCGTCGAGGCGGTCACGATCGCCGACTTCTGGTACGTCCTCGGCGCCCTCAAGCGCGAGGAGTACGACGTCGATGCGCAGCTCGTGCGGTCGTACTTCCGATTCGACCGCGTGCTGGACGGGGTGCTCGCCACGACCGGGCGCCTGCTCGATGTCGACTACGTGCCGGTCGAAGCGCCCTCCTGGCACGACGACGTACGCACCTACGACGTCGTCCGTGCGGGCGAGCGTCTGGGGCGCATCCACCTCGACCTGCATCCGCGCGACGGCAAGTACAGCCACGCCGCGTGTTTCGGCCTCGTCCCCGGCATCGCGGGCCGCTCGCTGCCCGAGTCGGTGCTGCTGTGCAACTTCTCGCGCGGGCTGCTCGAGCACGACGAGGTGGTCACGTTCTTCCACGAGTTCGGTCACCTCGTGCACGACATCCTCGGCGGCCATCAGCGCTGGGGCCGCTGGACCGGCGTCGCGACCGAGTGGGACTTCGTCGAGGCGCCGAGTCAGTTGCTCGAGGAGTGGGCGTGGGATGCCGGGGCACTGGCCTCCTTCGCCGTGAACGACGCCGGCGAGCCGATCCCCGCCGACCTCGTCGCGCGCATGCGCACCGCCGACGCCTTCGGCCGGGCTCTCGAGGTGACGCGCCAGCTCGGGCACGCCACGACGTCGTACCGCCTCCACGTGGACCGCCCGACCGATCTGGCGACGGTGGTCGACGGCTATTACCGGGCGGCGAGCCCGATCACGCCGCTCGAGGGTGCGCATTCGTACGCCGGCTTCGGGCACCTCACCGGCTACGGCGCGTGCTACTACACCTACCAGTGGAGCCTCGTCATCGCGCGCGACCTCCTGTCGGCGTTCGGGGACGACCTGTTCGACGTCGACACCGCTGCGCGCTATCGACGCGAGATCCTCGAGCCGGGCGGCACGCGTGACGCCCGCGACCTCGTCGAGACGTTCCTCGGTCGCCCGACGACGTTCGACGCCTACCGCGACTGGCTCGCCGGCGCCTGAGACGTCGGGGGCCGTGGCATCCGTTCATCGATGCCACGGCCCACACGGGTCGGCCGGCCCGGTCTCAGCGCGCGGTCTCGCGGGCGATCGCGGCGACGAACACGTCGATGTCGGACGCGGTCGTGTCGAACGAGCACATCCAGCGCACCTCCCGGCGCATCTCGTCCCAGTCGTAGAACCGGAAGCTCTCGCGCAGCCGGTCGGCGACGCCCTCCGGCAGCGTCGCGAACACGCCGTTGGCCTGCGTGGGCTGCGTGAACGCGACTCCGTGGATGGAACCGTCGGCGATACCCGCCTCGACACCGGCGCGCAGCCGTTGCGCCATCGCGTTCGCGTGGCGGGCGTTGCGCAGCCACAGGTCGTCCTCCAGCAGGGCGACCAGCTGCGCCGACACGAACCGCATCTTGCTCGACAGCTGCATGTCGAGCTTGCGCAGGTATGTCAGACCGGTGGATGCCTCGGGGTCGAGGACGACGATCGCCTCGCCGATCATCGCGCCGTTCTTCGTCCCACCGAAGCTGAGCACATCGACCCCTGCGTCGCGCGTGAAGGCCCGCAGCGGCACGTCGAGGGCGGCGGCGGCGTTCGAGATGCGAGCGCCGTCCATGTGCAGGCGCATGCCGTGCGCGTGCGCGTGGTCGGCGAGCGCACGGATCTCGTCGACGGAGTACAGCGTTCCCAGCTCGGTCGACTGGGTGATCGAGACGACCAACGGCTGGGCGCGGTGTTCATCGCCCCATCCCCACGCCTCGCGGTCGACCAGTTCGGGGGTGAGCTTGCCGTCCTCGGTGGGGACGGTGAGCAGCTTGATGCCGCCGACCCGCTCGGGAGCCCCGCCCTCGTCGACGTTGATGTGCGCGGTGGATGCCGAGATCACCGCGCCCCAGCGGGGGAGCATCGACTGCAGACCCACGACGTTGGCGCCCGTGCCGTTGAAGACGGGGTAGGCCTCGACGCCCTCGCCGAGAAGACCCCTGAACAGCTCTTGGAGACGGGCGGTGTAGACGTCCTCGCCGTACGCGACCTGGTGGCCCTCGTTCGCGGCGGCGATCGCGGCCAGGACGTCGGGGTGGATGCCGGAGTAGTTGTCGGACGCGAAGCCGCGGACGGCGGTGTCATGCAGGGGGGTCACCCCTCCAGCGTAGTCACGGCGAGGCCGGCCGACGCCGGGGCTCTGGCCGATGTCGGAGGGGGTGGCTAACGTGATCGGCATGTCCGAGACGTCACCGTCCCCCGCCGCGGCCGGCGCCCCCATCGTGGGGCCCGACGCCGGCCGTCGGGCATTCCTCGGTGTGCTCGTCAACACCGCCGCCGCGAACGTCACGACGAGCTACCTCTGGTTCGCGCTCACCTTCTGGGTGTTCCTCGAGACGCGGTCGGTGCTGGCGACGGGCATCATCGGCGGTGCCTACATGCTGCTGCTGGCCCTGTTCGCCATGCTGTTCGGCACGGTCGTCGACCGCCACCGCAAGCACCGCGTCATGGTCGTGTCGGGTGTCGTGACCCTCGTGGCGTTCCTCCTCGCCGGGGCCCTGTGGCTCGCACTGCCCGAGAGCGCGCTGCTGGATCTCGGCGGCCCCTGGTTCTGGATCTTCTCCGCTGTCGTCCTCGGCGGAGCCGTCGTCGAGAACATGCGCAACATCGCGCTGTCGACCACGGTGACGCTGCTCATCCCCGAGGAGCGTCGGGCCAACGCCAATGGACTCGTCGGCACCGTGCAGGGCCTGTCGTTCGTCGTCACGAGCGTCTTCAGCGGGCTCTCCGTCGGTCAGCTCGGCATGGGCTGGACACTGGCCATCGCGATCGCCCTCACCCTCGTGGCGCTGGTGCACCTGTTCACGATCCGCATCCCCGAGAAGCGCCCCGAGTCCACGGGGGAGCGCCAGCCGGCGGTCGATGTGCGCGGTGCGGTCCGCGCCGTCCGCGCCTCACCGGGACTGTTCGCCCTGCTGATCTTCTCGACGTTCAACAACCTCATCGGCGGCGTCTACCTCGCACTGATGGACCCGTACGGGCTCCAACTGTTCACGGTCGAGGCCTGGGGTCTCGTGCTCGGGGTCACCGCAACCGGCTTCATCATCGGTGGCGCGCTCGTGGCCAAGTTCGGGCTCGGGCGCAACCCCATCCGGACGATGTTGCTCATCGTGATCGGTATGGGGGTGCTCGGTGCTGCCTTCACCCTGCGCGACTGGTGGTGGCTGTACGGGGTGGGCATCTGGGTGTACATGGCGCTCATCCCCGCGGTCGAGGCAGCCGAGCAGACGGTGATCCAGAAGGTCGTGCCCTTCGAGACGCAGGGGCGGGTGTTCGGCTTCGCCGCCGCGTTCGAGTCCGCCTCGGCGCCCATCACGGCGTTCCTCATCGCGCCCATCGCGCAGTTCGTGATCATCCCGTACATGGACGGTCCCGACGGAAGCGCCACGTGGGGCTGGCTGCTCGGCGACGGCATCGGGCGAGGGATCGCCCTCGTCTTCGTCTTCGCCGGGCTCATCATGGTGGTCGTGGGTGCGGGGGCGTTCCTCACCCGCTCCTACCGGGTGCTCTCCGCCCGGTACCAGGCGGCGCCCGCGGATCCCGCCGCGGAGGCGACCGCCGTGCCGGCAGCGGGCGAAGAGACATCCTCCCTCGCGGCGCGGGCCGGTGGGGTACCGGATGCCGAGATTCCCGCGCGCGACGCCCCCGAACGGGCCCCGGGCTCCGACGCGTGACGCGGAGGTGTCCGAGTCTGCGGACGCCGGCGGCCGCTCGTTCGGCGAGGGGGCGGCTTCTGCTCAGGCCTCCGCGAGCTCGATGACGACGTCGTTGACGTCGGCTGCCGGGTCGCCCCACAGCCCGAGGAAGGCGAGCGCGAGGGCGTCCTCGAGGCCCGCGAGGCTCTTCACGCGGAACACGACCGCCGCCGCCGAGGGCTCCCGCCCGGCGTCGCGCGCTGCCTTCGCGAAGCCCTGGGCGACCGCCCGCGTCCATGCCTCACCAGCCGCCTTCACCGCGGCGTAGTTGGCACCGCCCGCGAGGGGACGCGCCACCGCGGTCGACGACACAATCGCGAGTCGGCCGGCATCCGAAGCCCGAAGGTCGGCGTCGAAGGTCCGGGTGACGTTCCGCAGCGCCGTGAACGAGCGCAGCAGGAACGCGAAATCGTCATCGCTCTGCCCGGCGAGCCCGCCGCCGCCCCGCCAGCCCCCAACGAGGTGCAGGATGCCGTCGACATCCCCGTGCGCGGCGTGAACCCGGTCGCGCAGCGCGCTCACGGCATCCGGGTCTGTGAGGTCGCACCGTTCGGTCACGACCCCCTCGATCTCCTCGGCCACCTCGGACAGGCGCCCGGCGTCGGAGCCGACCACGATCGTGGTCGCGCCCGCCTCGCGCAGCGCGCGGGCCGTGCTGCGCCCCACCGCACTCGTGCCGCCGGCGAGCAGCACCGTGCGGCCGTACACGCCGGTGTCCGTGTCCATGGCCCCTCCCACTCCCTCGTTGGATGCCGTTGCGGCCGACGGCGCGCCGTCGCGTACCGTCGTGCGGACATCGTGGCCGACACGCCGGTGCGACCGCCACCCCTGTCGGCGTGTCGTCGATGGACTCCGCCGGACGGTCAGCCGCGACCGCGGACGGGGGACCCGGAGGGCTCAGTCACGTCCGGTGATGCCCTCGGTCGAGGCGATCACGGGTCGCATCTTCTTCTCGAGCGCCTCGAAGAACATGGACAGGGGAAATTCGTCGTCCAGCACGGCATCCGTGTACCCCTTGGGGAGCCCGGCGAGCACCTCGTCCGGTAGTCCGCGCGCCCACACCGAGGCGGGGTGAGGGGTGACCACCGACCGCACCAGGTCGTACGCGGCCAGCCAGTGCGCGGTCTTCGGTCGGTCGATCGAGCGCCAGTACAGGTCGTCGATGGCATCGGCCAGCGCGACCACCGCGGCGGGGACCTCGTCCCAGTCGAACGCGAGCGACGTGTCGGTCCAATGCAGCACGCGGCGCTGGTGCAGCCAGGCGAAGAGCAGCTGACCGCCGAGGCCGTCGTAGTTGCGCACGCGCGAGCCGGTGATGGCGAAGCGGAAGATGCGGTCGAAGATCACGGCGTACTGCACGAGCTCGGCGTGCTCGAGCATGGCCTGCTCGGCGGCATCCAGGTCGTCCCGCGCCGACAGGCGCTTGTGGATCTCGACGCACTCGCGGAACGCGGTGAGGTCGCAGCGCAGCTCCTCGAGCGAGTAGAGGAAGAACGGCATCCGTTGCTTGATCATGAACGGGTCGAAGGGCAGGTCGCCGCGCATGTGGGTGCGGTCGTGGATGATGTCCCACATCACGAAGGTGCGCTCGGCGAGGTCCTGATCGTCGAGCAGCCGCGCGGCGCCCTCGGGCAGGTCGAGCTTGGTGATCTCGGCGGCGGCGCGCGTCACCCGGCGGTACCGGGCGGCCTCGCGGTCCTGGAAGATCGCGCCCCACGTGAAGGTCGGAACCTCGCGCATCGCGACGGTCTCGGGGAAGAGCACGGCGGAGTTGGTGTCGTAGCCGGGCGTGAAGTCCACCAGGCGCAGCGAGACGAAGAGCCCGTTGGTGTATTCGGTCTCCAGTCGCGCGATGAATTCCGGCCAGATGACCTCGACGAGAACGGCCTCGACGTGCCGGTCGCGCGATCCGTTCTGGGTGTACATGGGGAAGACGACGAGGTGACGGATGCCGTCGACCCGATGCTGCTGCGGCTGGAAGGCCACGAGGGAGTCGAGGAAATCGGGCACGCCGAACCCGGCATCCGCCCACCGCTCGAAGTCCGCGACGGCAGCGCGCAGGTATGCCTCGTCGTGAGGGAAGAGAGGGGTGAGGGCGGTGATCGCGGCGACGATGTCGGCGACGAGCCCGGCGGCCCGGGCCCGATCGGCTGCCTCGGGGACGGACCCGTCCTGAGCCTGGAGCGACTGCAGATCGGTCGCGGCATCCTTCAGCAGGGTCCACGCGGGGGAGTGCTCGACCGTATCGGCCGTGTGGTCGGCGAGCAGGTCGTGCGTCGAGCGCGGAGAAGTTGCGAGGGTCATGGCGGCCTCCCATCGAGATGCGGGAAATATTCCGGTCAAACACGCATGCTAGCGGAAAATGTTCATCCAACGCGAGCGTGCAATCGCGCGGGCACTGGTACTGTCGGCCCCATGCCCGACGGTTCCGTTCGCCGCGCGCGACTCGACGACACCGTCGACGCCGCCATCGTGCGCGAGATCTCGCTCGACGCGCGCGCCACGCTCGCCCACCTGTCCGAGAGGGTGGGGCTGTCGGTGTCGGCGGTGCAGTCACGGCTGCGGCGGCTGGAGGCCCGCGGGATCGTGCGCGGCTACCGTCCCGTGCTCGACGCCGAGGCCCTCGGCCGGCCGCTCGCCGCGTTCGTCGAGATCACACCGCTGGACCCGGCCCAACCCGACAACGCCCCCGAACTGCTCGCCCACCTCAGCGCCATCGAAGCGTGCCACTCCATCGCCGGCGACGCGGCCTACATGCTCTTCGTCCGTGTGCCCACCCCGCGCGACCTGGAGACGCTGATCCGCGACATCCGCGCGGCCGCGCAGGTGAACACCCGCACCACGATCGTGCTGCAGACCTTCTTCGAGGCGCGTCCCATCGAGCCCGCCGACTTCCCGGCCTGACGCGGTACGGCGTTCTGGCCGCGCAGGTCGGCGTGCCGTCGTGCGGAGGTCGGGGTGGACACGCCGTGGGGGATGCCGCAGGACGGCGTGTCATCGACGTTCTCCGCAGGACGGCTCGGGTCGGGCCCGTCGTCGGAGGGCCGGCACCCCGACCGAATACATCTGACGACGGATGCCGACGGCCCGGCGCCCGCGTAGCGTGACGGGGATGCGCATCGCCCTGCGTCCCCTGCTCCGCTACCAACTGGTCGTCGACCTCGTCGCGGCCGGTCTCTTCGGCCTGATCGCGATCGTGCTCGAACTCCAGCCCGGCGACATCGGCGGCAACCTCGGCGCGGTGCTGTTCGTCGCCCTGCTCGCAGCGGCGTTCGCGTTCCGGCGGCTGCACCCCGGCGTCGGACTCGCCCTGGCCTGGGCCGGGGCGATCGCGCAGATGGCGTTCCTGCGTTCCCCGACCCCCACCGACGTCGTCATCTTCGCGGTGCTCTACGGCACCGCCGCGTACGGGAGCCGCCGCGTGTTCTGGGCGGGACTGGCATCGTCGGTGGGCGGGGCGGTCGTGGTCACCGTCTACCTGATCGTGCGCGGCGGGGCAGAGGTGTACCACCCCCAAGACGCCTTCGCCGTCCTCGCGGTCCTGCTGAGCTCGGGCTTCGCCTTCCTGCTCTCCTGGGTCACCGGCGCCCTGGTCCGCACAGCCGCCCGGGCCTCGGCGAACGCGCGCGCGCAACGCGCCGCCGAGGAGGCCACCGTCGCCGAGCAGGAGCGGGTGCGCATCGCCCGCGACATGCACGACGTCGTCGCCCACTCGCTCGCCGTCGTGATCGCCCAGGCCGACGGAGCGCGGTACGCCGCTGCGCAGGATCCCGCGGCTGCGACGCAGGCCCTGTCGACGATCTCGTCCACCGCCCGCGCCGCCCTCACCGATGTCCGACTGCTGCTCACTCAGCTGCGTCACAGTCAAGCCGACGGTCCGCAGCCCGCCCTCGCCGACGTCGAGACCCTCTACGCGCAGGTGCGCGCGGCCGGTGTCGAGCTGCACACGATGGTCGATCCGGGTCCTGGCGTCGAGCCTCCGGCGGCCGTCCAGCTCGCGCTGTACCGGATCCTGCAGGAAGCGCTCACCAACGCCCTGCGCCACGGCGTCGACCGTCGGGTGAGCGTGCGGTTCGCGTGGCATCCGGAGAGGGTGGAGCTGTCGGTGCGCAACCGCCGCGCCGCTGGCGCCGCGCCGACAACGGGCGGACACGGCGTGATCGGTATGCGCGAGCGCGCCCAGCTCGCCGGCGGGACGCTGTCCGCGCAGCCGGAGGGGGAGGACTTCGTCGTCCGCGCGACCCTGCCGATCGGCACGTCGTCGTGAGGGGTCCGTTCGCTCCCGCGGTGCGTTCGCGGCAGAGTGGATGCCGTCCCGCACCCGTCCCGCGGAAGGACCTGACCCTATGACCACGCCGATCCGCGTCGTGCTCGTCGACGACCAGGCGCTGTTCCGCGCCGGCATCCGGATGGTGCTGGATTCGCAGCCCGACCTGGAGGTCGTCGGGGAAGCCTCCGACGGCCGCGAGGGCATCGAGGTCGTCCGTGCCACCCGGCCCGACCTCGTGCTGATGGACGTGCGGATGCCGGTGATGGACGGGCTCGCCGCCACGACGGAGATCCTGCGCGATCCCGGTGCGCCCCGAGTCGTCGTGCTGACCACGTTCGACCTCGACGAGGCGGCGGCTCGGGCGATCCAGCACGGTGCGAGCGGGTTCCTCCTGAAGGACTCCGACCCGGAGTTCCTCCTGTCCGCCGTGCGGACGGTGCACGCCGGCTCCGCGGTGATCGCGGCGCAGGCCACGCGCGAACTGTTCGCGCACATCGCGCAGGGCGGTTCGGCCGACCCGCTGCCGGCGACCTACGACGCCCTGACCGACCGGGAACGCGAGATCTTCGCGCTCGCCGCCGCGGGGCTCAGCAACGCCGAGATCGCCGCGCGCGAATTCCTGTCGGAGGCGACCGTCAAGACGCACGTCAGCCGCATCCTCACCAAGCTCGCGCTCCGCGACCGGGTGCAGCTCGTCGTCTTCGCCTACCGTCACGGCCTGGTCTGACGGCGCGGCTCACCGTGCGGGGGCGGCCTCGTCCCCGCGCGGTTCGGGGTCGTGCGCCCAGGTCGGCGCGAGCGCGCGGATGCGGGCCGCGCGCCACTGCCACACCGCCCAGAGACCCGGCCACAGGGCGGGTGCGGCGGCGCCGCCGATCGTGAGCCGTTCCCGCCAGAGCGTCCGGTTCGGGTCGCCCGGAACCGCCGAGACCGCCATCTGGTGATCCCAGACGTCCAGGGCCGCGAGGGGGCCGGTGAGGGGCACACCCCAGTCCCGGAACACGCGGACCCGGCCGTTCCCGTCGGACGTCTCCCGGTCGGCCACCGAGATCAGCTGACGCCCCAGCGGCAGAACCCCCGCCGCGCGCATCTGCACGGGGAGGTCCGCGCCCGAGGCGAACGACGTCGGCGCCTCCTCGAGGGGCTCGACGTCCAGGAGCGGGCCGTACAGTTCCGCGACCGCGCGGGGGGAGTGGAGGGCTCGCCAGGCGGCATCCGGATCGCAGTCGATCTCGAACTTCAGCAGAATGCGCATGCTCGCATTGTGCCAACTTCCCGCACGGACGCCGCCGGGTTGACGGGCCGTGCGATGCGGGGCGCTCATCGTAGGCTCGAGGGATGCCGAACACCCCCGACGCCCTCGCGCAGACGAACTACCAGGTGCGCCTGGAGTGGGGTGAGGCCGGGCTCGATCGGATCGCCCCGTCGCACGTCGTCGTCGTGGTGCAGACCCTGGGCCTCACGGCGCGGGCGTTGACAGCCGTCGAGGAGGGGCGCGAGCTCGCGGTCCCCTCGGCCGACGCTGCCGGGCGCGTGGCTCTGGCCGCGGAGCGGGCGGGTGCCCGCGTCGTGGTCGCCGGGATCCGCAACGCCGCCGCCGTCGCCGCTCACGTTCTCGAGGTGCAGCGCTCGCGCGGCGATCGGACGAGCATCGCCGTGATCGCGGCGGGCGACGCGGATGCCGCGGAGCCCGGGGTTCGATTCGCCGTCGAGGACCTCCTCGGGGCGGGGGCCGTCGTCGCCGCGCTCGGCGACCTCGGGATCGATCACGCCTCGCCCGATGCGGCGGTGGCGGGTGAAGGATTCCGGGCGCTGCGCGTGGCGGTGCGTCACCTCCTCACCGCGAGTGGCACCGGGCGCCTGCGGGCCGACGCGGGCGAGCGCGACCTCGTGCTCGCCGCGGCGGAGCGCGACGCGGCATCCGTCGTCCCGGTTCTGCGCGGAGGCGTCTTCACCGCCGCGTGAGACCTCTGCGGGAGGCCGTGCGGCACGACGACCCGCGCGGCACGGCGACGTCGCGCGGTACGGCGAGGTCGCGAGGAGGCGCGGCACGGCGGGAGGCCGCGGCACGGCGACGTCGCGCGGTCCGGCGACGTCGCTGCCCGGGACTCAGCGCGGTGTCGCCGCCGCCAGACGCGTCGCGGGGCTGATCTCGCGGCGCACCCAGGTCAGCGCGAACCGGGGGTCGAACGAGGGGGCGCACTTCGCACATGAGGTGGGTCTGGTCGCGCGGCGGTGCCGGTAGGCCACGTGGCCCGCGGGGCACGTGCCCACCCACGGCGCCAGCTCGTTCGCGGTCTCGCCGGCGTGGGTGGTGCCGCCGACGTAGCCGAGCTCGCGGGCCGCCCGCTTCCACACCGGGCCGTGGCCGGCGGGTGCCCCCGCGAGCGCGTGGGCGACCTCGTGCAGCAGCGTCTGGTGATTGGTGTCGTCGTCGTACCGGGCAGCGAGGTAGCGCGAGACGCTGATGCGCCGACGCGTGTAGTCGCACAGGCCCGCCCGGCGCTTGGCGTTGTCGAACGCGAACGACCAGGAATCGTCGAGGTGCAGGGCGATCAGTGCCTCCGCCCACGTTCGCACACGCTGCAGATCGGACATGACGGGAATCGTAGAGAGGGGCTCCGACGTCAGCTCGCCACGACCGCGCGCGAGCGTCGCCGGTCGGCCGCGTCGATCGCGAGGAGCGTCGACTCGAGTTCGGCGTCGCTGGCCCCCGCGTTCTGGCGGAGGAACAGCGCGCGCTTGAAGTCGCTGCGGGCGGCTTCGTAGTCGCCTTCGTCGTAGTGCACCTTGCCGCGGTGCTGCAGGGCGAAGGCGGCGATGCCGGCCCAGCCCTGTCCCTCGGCCTCTTCGGCGCATGCCGTCAGCTCCTGCTCGGCGGCGGCGAAGGCGCCGCGGCACTGCTGGATCGTGGCGTGCAGGATGCGGGCGCGCAGCAGATCGCGTCGGGTCCCGGCCATGCGCGCCACGCGCACGGACTGCTCCGACACGGTCAGGGCCTCGTCGAAACGGTCCAGCACCTTCAGCAGCCACGTGCGCTCGAGGAGGGCCGGGAGGCTGCGCTGCGAACCGATCTCCTCGAGCCGTTCCGCGCACTCGCGAGAGTCGGTGATCTCGCGCAACGTGTCGGGGTCGTACCCGTGGATGTAGCTCACCGTCGCTCCTCTCGAATGGCCGATGCCTTCCAGTCTGCGGTGCCGGTGCCCGATGCTCCGCCTCGCCACACCGGCGCGCCGCGAACCCGCCCGGAGGAGCGTCGGGATGGCCCTCGTCAGCGCTCGAAGATGGAGGCCGAGGGCTTGGGCGACGGCGTCGCATCGGCATCCGTCGCGGGGCGCGCATCGCGCACGAACTCGTCGATCTCCGCCCCCTGGGCGACCTTCGCGGGGTGGGGTCCGGCGGCCATGAGGCGCGGCAGCCACTCCACCGGCAGCGGCGCGGACGAGGCCGCCACGACGAGGTTGCCGAACCGGCGGCCCTTGAGCACCTGCACCTCGGCGAGCACGATCACCTCGGGGAGCACGTCGCGCACGGTGGCGACCTGTCGGCGTGCGAAGGCGAGCCCGGGACCGTCGGAGACGTTGACCAGCAGCACGCCGTCGGGTGCGAGCAGCGCCGCGGCCTCGCGGTAGAACTCCACGGTGGTCAGGTGCGCGGGGGTCTGCGCTCCCGAGTAGACGTCGCTCACGAGAAGATCGACCGCGCCGCGCAGTCCCGAGGGGAGGCGCCCCAGGCCGGCGCGGGCGTCGCCGATGCGCACGCGGATCGAGGCCCCCCGGGGGAGCGGGATGTTCTCGCGCACCAGGTCCCACAGGGCCGGTTCCAGTTCGAGGACCTGCTGTCGGGACCCCGGGCGCGTGGCCTCGACGTAGCGGGGGAGCGTCAGTGCCCCCGCGCCCAGGTGAACCGCGGTGAGCGGCTGTCCCGGCATCCGCAGTCGGTCGATGACGGCAGCCATGCGCGCGACGTATTCGAAGTGGAGGTGGGTCGGATCGTCGAGGTCGACGTGCGACTGCGGGGTGCCGTCGACGACGAGCTCCGACCCCGAGACGAAGGTCGAGGCGGTCACCCGCGCGATCGAGCCGTCGGAGAGACGCGCCGTCGGGGCGTCGTCGGGTTCCACGCGCATGCGAGCCATGCCTCCACGCTAGACCGCGTGAGTCGCCGAGGACCGTCGCTCGGCGTCCCCCGCGGGCGGCGCTTCCGGCTGCTCACGCCGCCGGGGGTGGCAGGGGCACGGATGCCAGGCCCGCCGGCGTCACCATCGAGACCGCGTCATCGGGCAGGGCCTCCCAGCCGTCGAGCGGGATGCCGGTGGTCGCGACGACCCGGGCCCCGGCGGCCGTGCGACGGGTGAAGAGGCGGTTGTACCCGTCGCCGTGACCGGACGGAAGGGTGGAGGCGTCGAGTCCTCGGGCGGCGAAGGCGGCGAGGGGCGCCGGGCGGCCGGCGGAGGAGTGCACCGCGATCAGAACCCGCGGGGTGAGCAGCAGGGCGTTCAGGCATGCGTCCGGGAAGAGCGCCCGCACGGTGGCCACGGCATCCGCGATCCGCGTCGGGTCGATGTCGGCCCCGGGGGTGAGGGCTCGCCGGAGGCGGGCGAAGTAGAGCTCGCTGTCGTTGCCCCCGCGCAGACCGCCGCGCTCCTCGGGGGTGAGGGCGGCTCGTAGCCGGTCCGGTGGAGAGAGTGCTCCGTTGTGCTGGAAAGCCGCATCGCCGGCGAGGAACGGCTGCGCCTCGGCCTCGGTGGTGCCGGTCCCGGAGCTGCCGAAGCGCAGGTAGAGGAGGGCCGCGGTCGTCGGGGTGGCGACGGCGCCGGCCAGGTCGGCTCGCGTGGCGGGCCGTCCGGCGACGACACGGGTCGAGACAGCGGTGGCGGTGCGCCACGCGGCACCCCAGCCGTCCGCGTGCACGCGGGAGAGCGCGGAGAAGGATGCCAGGACATCCGCGCCGAGGGCGGTGACGGCGTCCGTCGGCGCGGGGGCGACGTAGGCGAGCATGCGGGACACGGCACCTCCGGGATCGAAAATCATGGATTGGATCCACATGTAGTATGTTTGGATCCTACTCGGAGGTATCCCGTCCCCCATGAACCCACTCCCCACCGCAGACGCCGTCACGGCATCGGCACCCGCGCACACCGCGGACGGATCCTCCATCGACGTCGTCGCCGAGCGTGAGCGCACCACCGGTTCGACGCTCGCCAGCCACTTCAACGCCGCCGGCGCAGCGCTGCCGTCGCGCGGGGTGGTCGCCACGGTGGTCGAGCACCTCCGTCTCGAGGAGGCCAAGGGCGGCTACGAGGCCGCGGCCGAGCGACGCGGCGATGTCGACGCGGTCTACGCCTCCGCCGCGGGGCTCGTCGGCGCCTCGACGAACGAGATCGCCCTGTTCGACAGCGCCTCGACCGGGTTGCGGGTCATGCTCGACGCTCTGCGCCCGAGTCGCGGGCAGCGCATCGTCGCCTCCAGCAGCACGTACGTCAGTCACGCGCTGCACCTGATGAGCCTGGCGCGCGAGCAGGGCATCGACCTGGTGATCGCGCCGTACGACGATCGGCGTCGCGTCGACGTCGCTGCGCTCGAGACCCTGCTCTCGGACGGGGTACCGTCGATCGTGACGGTCGCCCACGTGCCCACCTCGTCCGGTCTCGTCGAGCCGGCCGCCCAGATCGGGGAGGTCGTGCAGCGCTACGGCGGAACGTACATCCTCGACGCGACCCAGTCGGTCGGTCACCTCTCCGTCGACGTCGGCGAGATCGGGTGCGACGTCATGGTCACGACCGGCCGGAAGTTCCTCCGTGCTCCGCGCGGCACCGGCTTCGCCTACGTCAGCGAAGCCCTGTGCCAGCGGTTGCTTCCCGCCGCGCCCGACGTGCGGGGAGCGCGCTGGACGTCGAGCACGGCATGGGATCTGGATGCGTCGGCGCGTCGCTACGAGACGTGGGAGGGTGCGGTGGCCGCCCGGCTCGGTCTCGGCACCGCCCTCGATGAGGCCGCCGAACGCGGCATCCCCGAGACGCAGGCGTGGCTCGTCGACGCGGGCACGCGGCTGCGCGCCGCCCTGGCCGATCTGGACGGTGTGACCGTCGCCGACCCCGAGGGCGCGCGCTCCGCGATCGTGACCTTCGTCATCGAGGGCCTGGCCTCGGCCGATGCCGTCGTCGAGCTCGCGCGCCGCGGGGTGCGGGTCGTGTCCGTCCCGGCGACCCACGGGCAGTGGGACCTCGGAGACCGCGGAGTGCCGAGCGTCGTCCGAGCCTCCCCGCACATCTACAACGACGCCGCCGACCTGGCCGCCCTCGTCGACGGGGTCGAGGCGATCGCCACGGGACGCTCGCGGTGACCGCGGTCGTCTCGGCGGACGTCGTCGTGCTCGGACTCGGCATCCACGGGATGTCGACTGTCGCGAGCCTCGCCCGGCGCGGTGTGCGCGTCGTCGGAATCGATCGCTTCCCCGCCGGGCACGCCCGCGGCTCCTCGCACGGCCGCACCCGGATGATCCGGCGCGCGTATCCGAACCCGGTGTGGAACCCGCTGGTCGAGAAGGCGTTCGACGCGTGGGAGGGGCTCGAACGGGCCTCCGGCGAGACGTTGATCCACCGCACCGGAGGTATGTACGCCCACGAGGGTGCGTCGCAGCTGCAGGGACCGGACTGCATCCTCGTCGAGGACCGGGGTGAGATGGCATCCCTCATGCCGTCCTTCGTCGTGCCCGACGGGTACCGGGCCGTGTACGACCCGTCGGCCGGGGTGGTCGAGGCCGAGCGGGCGCTCGTCGCGCTGCGGACGCTGGCCGTGGCCGCCGGCGCCGACGTGCGCGACACCGAGCAGGTGCTCGGGTGGGACTCCGCCTCGGGAGGCGTGCAGGTCCGCACCGACCGCGGTGTCGTGCGCGCGGAGCGTCTCGTGGTCGCGGGCGGGTCGTGGGCTGGGCGCCTCCTGCCGCAGCTGTCCGACCTCCTCGAGGTGTGGCGCATCCTCACCGTCACGGTCCGCGCGGGGCAGTCCGCCGGCATACCGCCCGCTCTCGGGGCGTTCTCGGTCGACCGGCTCGAGGGCCTCGTCTTCGGCATCCCGGATGCCGACGGCAACGGGGTCAAGCTCGGGGTGGATGCCGGAGAGGTGTGGGATCCCGAGACGCCCGTCGCCGCGCCGACCCCCGCAGAGGTCGACGCGCTCCGCGATCTCCTGCACGCGTACGTCCCCGCACTGGACACCGCGCCCGTCGAGGCGGCGGCCTGCCTGTACACGATGACCGAGGACAAGCGCTTCGTCATCGGTCCGCTCGCCGACAGCCCGGAGGTCATCGCCGTGTCGGCGTGCTCGGGGCACGGCTTCAAGTTCGGTCCGGCCATCGGCGATGCCGTCGCGGACCTGTGCGAGGGCGTCGAGCGCCCCGACCTCGATTTCATCTCGACCGCACGACGGGGGATCTGACATGACCATCGCCGTGGCCGCTCCGCACGCCGCCGCCGTGGAGGCGGGCCGTTCCGCCGTCGCGGCGGGAGGCAACGCCCTGGACGCGGCGCTCGCCGCCGCCGCCATGCTGACGGTGGTCTATCCCCACCAGTGCGCCGTCGGCGGCGACCTCATCGCGCTGGTCCGCCGCCCGGATGGAACGACGACCGCGGTCGTCGCCGCCGGAACGGCCCCCGCCGCGATCGCGGAGGCGGCAGCGTCCTGGCGCGAGGTGCCGCGCGCCGGGGCCGGGTCGGTGACGGTCCCCGGCATGCTCGCCGGGTGGGCCGCGATCGCCGACCTCGGCGCGGTGCTGCCGGTCTCACGCGCGCTCGAAGCGGCCGCGGACGTGGCCGAGGCCGGGACGGCGGTGAGCGCCGGTCTGGCGCGTGCCCTCGTCTCGCGGGCGGAGGCCATCCGGGCGGACGAAGGTCTGCGCGCGCTGTTCACGCGCGACGGCGTGCTGCTCACCGAGGGGGATGCCCTCGTCCAGCCGGCTCTCGCGGCGAGCCTGCGCCGCCTGGCGGTCGACCCCCGCGACTTCTACGAGGGCGGTATCGCGCGCTCGCTCGTGCGGACCCTGCGCGCCCACGGCGGCACCCACACCGAGGACGATTTCGCCGGTTATCGCCCCGAGGTCGTGCAGGCGCTGACGCGCAGGATCGGCGACGCCGACTACAGCGTCGCGCCGCCGCCGTCGGTCGGGGCGATCCTGGTGGGAGTGGCCGCGGCGAGCGAGCGCGCGCCCGGGGCGGCCGGACTGCTCGAGGCGAGCGTGCGCGGCGCCCAGGCGCGCGCCGCGCACCTCGGCGACCCCGCCGCGGGTCCGGTCGACCTCGAGGCGCTGCTCGCGCTCGATGCCCGCCCGCTCGCCGGTCCGGGCGAGCCGCGTCCGCAGGGTGACACGGCCGCCGTGGTCGCGATCGACGACGACGGCTACGCCGTGACGATCGTCCAGAGCGTTTACCAGACCTTCGGCGCCGGACTGCTCGATCCTGGGACCGGGATCCTGCTGCACAACCGCGGGGGCGCGTTCTCGATCGATCCGGCCTCGCCCGCGGCCATCCGCCCCGGTGCCCGCCCGCCGCACACCCTCGCCCCCGCGATCGTCGATCGCGGCGACGTGACCGTGATCGCCGGATGCCAGGGCGGTCGCGCCCAGCCGTGGATTCTCGCGCAGCTGCTGCCCGACGCGACCGACGCCGACACCGATCTGGATGAGCTGCTCGCTCGCCCGCGGTGGGTGATCGGTGACCGCGACCTCGGTCGGGATCGGCTGACGCTCGTGACCGAACCGGGAGTCCGCCCGGAGGTCATCGAGCGCGCCGCTTCCCTCGGAATCGGCGTCGCCGCCTTCCCCGGGCCCGCCGACGAGGCCGGTCACGTCCAGATCGTCCGCCGTGTCGGGGGGCTCGGCGTGCGCGACGCCGCGAGCGACCCCCGCGCCGACGGGGTCGCCGTCCTCGTCCCGGCATCCTGAATCGACCAGCCCCACCCGCCCCACCGCACCAAGGAGACCCGATGACCGCCGACCGGCACTGGAGCGACCCCCTCACCCCGAGCGAGATCGTCGAGATCACCGCGCTCGTGCGCGCGGACGAGCGCATCGGCTCCGAGCCCCGGTTCTGGGGCATCGCGGTCGAAGAGCATCTGGCCTGCAGCCTCGCGCCGGGTCAAGGGCGTCCCGTGCGACTGGTGGTCATGAACCCGGCGGCCCACGCCGCGTGGGAGGTCACCGGCTGGACCTCGGGCACCGACCGCGCCGAGGCCTCGCTGGCATCCTGGAACCCGGTGGATGCCAAGCGCCCCGGCGTCTCGAGCGACGAGGCGCGCGCGATCGCCCGCGCGGCCCGCGAGCATCCGCTCCTGAAGGAGGCCCTCGCCAAGCGCGGAATCACCGACACCACCCACGTCTGGGTCGATCCCGAGTCCATCACAGGCTTCGAACCGGAGGACCTCGTCGACCGCCGGCTGTCGTGGGGCACGGTCTGGTACCGCGAGAGCGCGGATGACAACGGCTACGCCCGGCCGGTCGCCGGCCTCGTGCCGATCCTCGACCTCGAGACGCTGGACATCATCCGCATCGAGGACCACGGCGTCATCCCCATGGCGAGCGAGGGCGGCAACTACCGGTCGGGCACGTGGGGACCCGACCGACACGTCGCGCCGCTGGAGATCACCCAGCCCGAGGGTCCCGGCTTCACCGTCGAGGGGCACCGGGTCACGTGGCAGAACTGGTCGTTCCGCATCGGATTCACGCACCGCGAGGGGCTCGTCCTCCACGACATCGCGTACCGCGACGGCGATGTCGAGCGTCCGGTCCTCCGCCGCGCCGCGGTCAATGAGATGTACGTGCCGTACCTGGACTCCGACCCGACGGCGTACCGCAAGAACTTCTTCGACTGGGGCGAGTACGGCGCGGGGCCCCTCACGGCATCCCTGGAACTCGGATGCGACTGCCTCGGCGAGATCCACTACTTCGACGCCCACGTGCTCGACGGGCTCGGCGAGGCCCAGACGATCACGAACGGCGTGTGCCTGCACGAGGAGGACTCCTCGATCCTGTGGAAGCACGTCAACACACGCACCGGCGAGGCGGATGTCCGCCGTTCGCGGCGCCTCGTGATCTCGTTCTTCGCGACCGTCGCCAACTACGACTACGGCTTCTACTGGTCGCTGTACCAGGACGGTTCGATCGAGCTGGAGATCAAGCTCACCGGCATCCTGTCGGTCTCGGGAATCGACGACGGCAAGATGCCGGCGTACGGCCGCATGGTGAGCCCGAACGTCCAGGCTCCCACGCACCAGCACTACTTCGCGGTGCGGATGGACACCGCGATCGACGGCCCGAAGAACCGCCTGGTCGAGGTGCACGCCGAGGTCGAGGAGGACGAGGAGCTCAACCCCTGGGGCAACGCCGTCAAGATGGTGTCGGAGGTCATCGCGTCCGAGAAGGATGCCGGCCGTATGGCCGACGCGTCTCGTGCGGTGCACTGGCGGGTGGAGAACACCGAGCGCACCAACCGCTTCGGCGAGAACACCGCCTACCGGCTGTCGGCGATGCACACCACACGTCTCTTCGCCAAGCCCGGCAGCATCGTCGCTCGCAAGGCGCCGTTCGTCTCGAAGCACCTGTGGGCCACCGCGTACGACCCGAACGAGCGCTTCATCACTGGCGACTACCCCAACCAGGCGCCGCTCGAGGCCGAGGGCATCACGGAGTGGCAGCAGGCGGACCGCCCGCTCGACGGGGCGGAGCTGGTGCTCTGGCCGATCGTCGGCGTGCACCACTACCCCAAGCCTGAAGAGTGGCCGATCATGCCGGTGCACCGCATCGGCCTGCGGTTCGAGCCCGACGGCTTCTTCACCCGCAACCCCTCGCTCGACCTGCCCCCGTCGTCGGGTGGGGATCACTGCCATGCGCCTTCGCCGGGAGCGGGCGGTGCGGTGGCCGAGGGGCACGCGCTCCACGGGCACGACGCCGGCGGGCACGAGCACCACCACGGGCACGACGGACGCCACGAGCACCACGGGCACTGATGGGGGAGGTGCTGCATGCCGGGGCGTTGGTGGCGACGGCGGCGGGCGCGTGCTGCGTCGCCGCCGACCGCCCCGCGTCACGCGTGCGTGAGCTCTTGATCGCAGCGGTGATGCTCCTCGCGATGGGCGACATGGTCGTCGGCGGCGCGCGGGTGCCGGTGGTGTTCTGGGCGGCGGTGCTGCTTCTCGCGGCGTTGATCTCGGTGGCTCCGGGGCCGGCGCGGCGCGGTGCCGAGCGGAGGATGCGGGCGTTTGACGCCCTGGGCGCTGTGCTCATGGCGGCGCTGCTGCTCGCGGCGCACGTCCCGGCATCCACGGGTTCTTCTCATCACGGGGCGGGGGCCCTGCCGCTCGTGGCCATCACCCTCGTCGGGGTGGTCGGGTACGCCGTCGGGGGCGTGGTGCTGTTCGTCACCGCGCATCGCGACCGGCCCCTCGTCACGCGGCTGCCGCCGCTGGCGATGGGCGCGTCGGCGGTGCTGATGGCGGCGCCGCTGGTGGTGGGCTGAGGGCCATCGTGCGCTGAGCTTCCGTCCATCGGTCTGCATCGTGGGCTGAATGCAGCAGCGCCGAAGCTGATGCGACCAGCGCGGCCGTCCGGATATGCTTCGGCAACGACTACACCGGGGGGATGCTGGCCGTGAATCGTCATCCGATCGTGAGGCGACTTGTTGCTGTCGGGATGGCGTCCGCGCTCGTCCTCGGTCTATCGGCCTGCATTCCATCCCCGGACGCGTCGAATGGTCAAGCCACTGCGCTCACCGCCACGGTCCCGGGCGATGTTCAGCCGACAGTCGTGGTGCCCGCTCCCGAGGGCGAGGCACTGGCGGCCGTCGACGGCATGTCCGAAATCGCGGGCGGTCTCGATGTCGTCTTCGGAACCCCGGTCGAGGTTTCACTCGATGGTGAACTCCCTGCTGAGGGTGCAACCCTGAGTCGTACATATGCCGCGCCTCTGCCGAACGACGCGAACCCGACGTTCGCTTACTGGAACGAGGAGTATGGGGCCTGGTACGCAACTCCGACGACCCTTTCGGCGGACCGGAGAACGGCGACAGCGATCGTCCACCACTTCTCGTTGTGGAACGACTTCGTGTTGGGGACTACTGCAGCGCTGACATCAGTACGCGACGCGGCCGCTCAAGCGGGTCAGAAGGTCGGCGAGGTAGCTCGGAACGCGGGCGAGTGGCTGGGGCAAGCCGCCACCAACGGTGCGAACGCCATCTATTGGACAGCTGCGAGCTACTTGTCGTCCCGGGTCGAGCTGCCCGAGTGCGATCAATCGACGCCCAATTGGGTGAGCGACATCCCCGTCAGCTTCGCTGTGGAAGATTCTGTGCGCTTCTGCGCGGGGCACGACGCGAGCAATCCCGACGTGCTCGTCCTGAAGGCGCGATCGAACCGCGGCTACGGGTTCCCGGTGAATCTGGCGGTTGATCCGGTGTGGGAGTACAACTCGACGTACGAGCAGAACCTCGCAACCGCGATCGACACCATCGGCGGCGTCGACAGCGCCATCGGAGAATCCATTGCCGAACTGTTCAATTCCGGACGGTTCGTCGGCTCGGGTGAGGAGATCAGTTTCGGCATCCCTGCGTCCGCGCTCACGGGCTTCGCCTCGGATTTCTTGCTGGAGCTCCCGGCTCCCAGCATGGAGCAGTACATGGCGTCTACGGGCGCCCGTCTCATTGCGGGTATGGGCGCAGCCAAATCCGACGGGCTTGTCGCCTTCGGCATTATCTTCGCAACGTGCGCCTCCGGCGTGAACGCCGCCGGCGGCGACGCCATCAGAGTGTCTGCGGCCGTGCTGAATTGCGCCTACGGGAACACGGATCTCATCATGAAGACGTATGCCGCCGAGCTCGCGCGGCGCGGTCTGGAGCCGTCGGCCGCGATGAAGAGCGCCGGGAAGCTGCTCGGTCAGGTGACGATCCTCTTCTCGGGATTGGGTCTACTCATCGACCTCACCGACTATTCGGCGGATCAAGCAGCATCCCGTGAGACCCGCGCACTCAGGATCTCCCTGAATCCTCAGGCTCTCGCACCGAAACCATGGCTTATCTCAGGGGCGGGCATCGGACCGGCGACATTCGACGGGCCCTGGTCCACGGTCGAGCCAGCTCTCGGCAGCCACGCGCTGCGCTGCGATGGGAGTTCGCAGGACTGGTTCGTTTCCGTGTGGGGCGAGAATCCCGCCCACTACATCTTCCTCGTCGCCGGAGGCGGCGAGATATCGGCAAAGGTCGAGGGGGCTCCGGCGACGGCCGAAGGCATCACGCTCGGCTCGTCCGAATCGGACTTGAAAGCGCTGGGGTACCGGGTCGCGCCAAATGCCCATACTCCGTATGGATCGATGTACGTCTTGCATGACGCGGGTCGCGAGATCGGCGTGGGCGTGACGCCGGAGGGTTTCGTGTGGGCAATCGACGTGGGGGGCGCGTATCTGCCCGCCGAGTTCTGCAACTGACGAGACCTAGGGGTGCGGGCGACGACGGCCGAGTGGGGACGCTCCGCCCTGATGCGTCTCCGGATGATTCGTCCGAGACTCCATTACAGCGATTCGGTACACATCAGTGAGTCTCGATTCGAACTTATTGAGACTGACGTGACACCAGCGGTCACGCCAGTCTGAGTAAGCGACGTGGAGCCGGTGGCAAATGACGTCGACGCGCGGGGTGCGATAGAGCGCCGCCAGCCGTGCGCGGGATATCGGGTGCGCTGGAGCGGGAGGTGCCTGGCGGCGAGGGCGCCTGAGGGCAGGAGTCCGAGAATGAGGCAGGCTCGCGTAACGCCTTCGGCTACTTGACCCGCCGGGGGTCGTCGCGGGCGATGCGCCGGACACTGCTGTTCGCCATCACGAGCCTGGGGTAGGCCGCATTGGCTTTGTGCACGAGCGAGAGCATCTGGTTCAGGCGGCTACTCGTCTTGACGCTGAGGAGGTTGTCGTGATGCGCAACGCGATTTCGCAGACGCCGAATGCTGTCGAGTTGCTCACCGATTTTCGCCCTCCCCGCGTCAGATTGGTCCGCCCCTGGGAACGCAGCGTTCAGGCCAGCTGACCACAAGGCCACCTGACGATGAGGTGATTCGACCTTCGACATGGGCTGCAGCAGCTTGACCCACGTGCCGAACATCAGTTGCGCCACGATGTCATCGTGCCCAGCGAGCGCTCCGTGTCGAGGGTGACCGGTCGTGCGAAGCCCTGCCTCACGTGCGGCGGCTCTTCGGGCCTTGTTGAGGTCGTCCTTCAGTAGTGCATAGAGAGGCTCTTGGGCATTGCCCGCGAGAGTCCACTCTGCCGATCCGCCGTTCCTGACGTTCCATGTGGACACCGCACGATCCAGAGCGTTGCGGATCGCTACCTCGACCAGCGAGATCTGGGCGTGGAGCGCGCCGGACAGTTCGTTCGCCCAGAGATAGGTCGACCAGGCGCGCTCGAGATCCTCGCCGGCGTCGTCCAGATAGGGCCGCAATCGGGGCTCACTCAGGAGGAGCCGCCGGACATCAGGTTGACTCGACACGACCTAGAACGTACCGTGGAGTGCAGAGCGACGGGCTTGGACCGTCGTGCCTATCCCAGAATCCCCTCGCCTTGCGGGGGGATTCTTGTTCTCCGCGACGTGGACGTGGCCCGACCTTTCCGGGCCATGCACTCAGCCCGTGAACACCGTCGCGGAGCGGCGCTCGTACCAGCGGGCCAGCTGCTCGCCGGCCTTCAGCACGTGCTCGCGCATCTCGCGGCGGGCGGCCTCGGCGTCGCCGCGCTCGATCGCCTCGATGATGCGCACGTGCTCCTGGAAGTTCTCTTCGCGGTGACGGTCGTCGCCCACGAGGAGCTGGGCCGACACGTTGCGGGGGAAGGTCTCGTTGATCTCCTCGATCGCACGGGCCAGGCGCGCGTTCGCGGAGACCTGCGCGATGGTGTTGTGGAACACGTCGTTCTCGCGGCGGCTGGCCAGCGCGGGGTCCGCCTCGCCGCGTTCGCGCGCGAGCGAGCGGTCGTACATGTCCTGGTTCGCCTCGCGCAGCCGGGCGACATCGCCCCGTGAGATGCGCTCGACCGCCCGCGCGGCGGCCAGCGCCTCGAGCTCGGCGCGTACCTCGTAGGCCTCGCGCACCTCCCACGGCGCCGGCACGCGCACGACGGCGCCGCGATTGGGGAGCACTTCGATCAGTCCGCCGGTCTGCAGCTGGCGTAGCGCCTCGCGCACCGGGGTGCGGCTCACGCCGAAGTCGTTCGCGAGCTCGGCCTGACGAAGCTGAGCGCCGATGGGGATATCGCCCGACATGATGCGTTCCCGGATTTTCGCGGCGATCTCGTCGACGAGGGCGTGCCCTCCCGTCGCCGAGATATCGGTGTCCCCCCGTGCGGCCATGCTGCCCCTCTTCGTCGGTCGTGGTCGCGCTCCCGCGACTTGCGAACCTAGCAGAAGGGGACCCGGATGCCACGCAATCCACGCCCACCTGGCTCCCAGGTCGCGCAGTCGGGATCCAATCCACATCTGTTAGGATCCAAACATGACCACGCGAGAGGATGCCACCGAGCTCCGCGCCCGCGTGCGCTCCTTGACGCTCGAGACCGCCGACGTGATGGCGGTCGAACTCGAGGGCGTGGACGGGCCGCTGCCCGAGTGGACGCCCGGCGCCCACGTCGATCTTGCGCTCACGGGCGCCCCGGTCCGGCAGTACTCCCTGTGCGGCGAGCCCGGCTCGGCGCGCTACCGGGTCGCGGTCCTGCGCGAGGAGCAGAGCCGTGGCGGTTCCCGCGCCGTGCACGAGCGGCTGCGCCCGGGCGATGTCGTGACGCTCCGCGGACCGCGCAACCACTTCGGCCTCGACCCCGCCGACGAGTACCTGTTCCTCGCGGGCGGCATCGGCATCACGCCGATTGTGCCCATGGTGCGCGCCGCCGCTGCAGCGGGCGTGCCGTGGCGGGTGCTGTACCTCGGTGCCTCCCGTACCCGGATGGCGTTCCTCGACGACCTCGGCGCGATCCCCGGCGGGGCGGTCGACGTCGTCGCCCGTGACGAGGGCGTGCGCGCCGACCTCGTGGCCGAGCTCGCGGCGCACCCGAACGCCGCGGTATACGCGTGCGGACCCGCGCGCATGCTCGAGGAGGTCACGCGCCTGGTGCCCGAGGCATCCGGTCGTCTCCACCTGGAGTACTTCACCGCCCCGGTCGTGGAGTACGAGCCCGGCGGACCGTTCGCGGTGCGCCTCGCGCTCACGGGCGTCGAGCTGACCGTCGAGCCCGAGCAGAGTGTGCTCGAGGTCATCCGCGAAGCGGGTGTCGACGTGCTCTCCGACTGCGAGGAGGGCATCTGCGGCAGCTGCGAGACGGGCGTGCTCGAGGGCGAGGTCGAGCACCGGGACTTCGTCCTCACGGCCCAGGAGCGCGCCGCGAACGACTGCATGATGGTCTGCGTCTCGCGGTCCGCGTGCCCCCTCCTCGTGCTCCAGGCCTGAAGGCCCCGGACACAACCGACACCGATCACGAAGGGCGACGGCGATGCTGAAGCAGGAAGACAACGAGAAGATCACCCGGTCCGGTCCCGGCACTCCCCTCGGCAACCTGCTGCGCTCGTACTGGCAGCCCGCCGCGCTCGTCTCGGAGATGCCGGGGGAGCGACCGGTCAAAGCCGTCCGCATCATGAGCGAAGACCTCGTGCTGTTCAAGAAGAGAGAGGGCTGGGGGCTCATCAGCCGCTACTGCGCGCACCGTGGCGTCGACCTGTCGTACGGCCGCCTCGAGGAGGACGGCATCCGGTGCCTCTACCACGGCTGGCTCTACGACGGCGAGGGTCGCTGCGTCGAGCAGCCGGCCGAGCCCGAGCACAGCCAGTTCCTCGGCAAGATCCGCATCGCCAACTACCCGTGCGTGGAGAAGAACGGCATCATCTTCACCTACATGGGGGCGGGTGACCCGCCGCCGTTCCCGCACTACGACTGCTTCGTCGCCCCCGACGAGTACACCTTCGCGTTCAAGGGCCTGTGGGACTGCAACTGGCTGCAGGGCCTGGAGGGCGGCATCGACCCGAGCCACGTGTCGTTCCTGCACCGCTTCATCCAGGAGGACCCGCGCGAGATGTACGGGCAGCAGTTCGCCGAGGAGGTCGAGGGCACCGGCAAGAAGCTCTCGATGCTCGTGGGCGAGAGCTACCGCCCCGACATCGAGGTCGAGAGCGCCGAGCACGGCCTCCGCGTCTTCGCGCTGCGGCAGCTCACCGAGGACATCAAGCACGTCCGCGTCACGAACCTGTTGTTCCCGAACGCGTTCGTCGTCCCGTTCGGCAACACCAAGGTGTTCACGCAGTGGCACGTGCCGATCGACGACGAGCATCACTACTGGTACATGATCTGGTACGACTTCGCCGAGGTCACCGACAAGGAGACGCTCCTGCAGCAGCGGCTGGAGGGCGTGACGCTTCCCGATTACCGGCCCACCCGCAACCGGGACAACAACTGGGGCTTCGACCCGCAGGAGCAGGAGGAACTGACGTACACCGGTATGGGTCTGGACATCAACGTCCACGACCAGTGGGCCGTGGAGAGCATGGGGCCGATCCAGGATCGGACCGTCGAGCGCCTCGGTGTCTCGGACCGCGCCGTGACCGCCAACCGTCGTCTGCTGCTGCGCGCGATCGACGCCTTCGCCGCGGGCGGGCAGACGCCCTCGCACCCCGTGAGCGAGGAGGACGCCGCGAGGCTCACCGGTCCCCTCGCGATGGACACGATCGCGGCCAACGACGCGTGGCAGGAGCGCTGGGTCCAGCGCGAGCAGGAGCGCCGCGCCGCCTCGCCGTGGGCGGCGTCGAGCGCCACCGCCGAGGAGACCGTCGATGCGTGAGCGGAACGTCGACGAGCGCCCCGTCTCCGAGAGCGGCGGCGGAATCTCCGCGCGGCCCATGCTCGCGGCCGACCGCGAGGGCTTCGTGCACCGGCACGGTCTGTGGAGCGAGGCCCAGTACGCCGCGGCAGGACAGATGCGCCGGGTCATCGACGAACTCGGCATCGACATGGTGCGTTTCTCGTTCGTCGACCAGCACGGCATCCTCCGCGGCAAGACGATCGCCCGGGGCGGGCTCACCGCCGCGATGCGGTCGGGGGTCACGGCGCCCAGCTCGTTGTTGCTGAAGGACACCTCGGGCCAGTCCGTCTTCTCGGTGTTCAGTGCGGAGACGGGCGTCGGGGTCGGAGGCTTCAGTGGCGCCGGCGACATCGTCCTCGTGCCCGACCCCACCACCTTCCGTGTGCTGCCGTGGGCGCCGGGGACCGCGTGGATCCTCTGCGACCTGCACTTCCCCGACGGCAGCCCGGTGCCCTTCTGCACCCGCACGATCCTGCGCAACGAGCTGACCGCGCTCGCCGCGCGCGGCTACGACATGACGGTGGGTGCCGAGCTGGAGTTCCACGTCTTCCGCGCCGAGGACGCCGGGCTCGCCACCGAGCACGTGGGCGCACCGGGCCGTCCGGGCGCCGCGTCGATCGCGGCCCCGACCACGCGCGGCTCGCAGCTGCTGCTCGAGGAGGGGCTCGACCGCATGCAGCCGCTCGTGGACGCGCTGTACCGCGGGCTGACGCTGCTCGACCTGCCGCTCCGCTCGATCGAGCTGGAGTTCGGTCCGAGCCAGTTCGAGATCACGATGGAGGCCGGCTCGGCCGCCGAGATCGCGGATGCCATCGTCCTGTGCCGCACCGCGGTCCGGCGCATCGCCGCGGGGCTCGGCTACCACGCGACCTTCATGTCGCGCCCGCAGGGAGCCGAGGGCGCATCGACCGGCTGGCACCTCCATCAGTCGCTCACCGAGCGCGCGACCGGCCGCGGGGCGTTCGTGCCCGACGCGCCGGGGACGACGCTGTCGCTCGTGGGCTCGGCCTACCTCGGCGGCATCCTGGAGCACGCCGCAGCGGCCGCGGCGTTCACGACCCCGACCGTCAACGGGTACAAGCGCTACCAGCCGAACTCGCTCGCCCCCGACCGCATCGCGTGGGGCATCGACAACAAGGGCGCGATGGTGCGGGCGGTCGGCGGCGTGGGCGACCCCGCGACGCGGCTGGAGAACCGGTCCGGCGAGCCCGCCGCAAACCCCTACCTTTACATCGCCTCGCAGCTGATCAGCGGCGTCGACGGCATCGAGCGCGGTCTCATCCCGCCGGCACCCACCGCCGACCCGTACCGCACCGACGCCCCGTCGCTGCCGGCATCCCTCGGGGCCGCCGTCGACGCGTTCGAGGCCGACGCCGTCTTCCGAGCCGCGCTCGGGGACGTCGTGGTCGATTGGTACGCGACCATCAAGAGGGCGGAGTTCGCCCGCTACCTTCGCCACGTCTCCGACTGGGAGCAGCGCGAGTACTTCGAGATCTTCTGAGGACGACCATGAGCCTTCGCACCACCGTCACCGCCCTCCCGGACTACGAGCCCTTCCTCCTCGGGGGCGAGTGGATGCCACGGGGTGAGCGGGCCACGCGTGCCGTCATCGACCCCGCCACCGGCGAGGTGCTCACGACCGTGGCCGACGCCACCGCCGAGGACGTCGACGCTGCGGTCGCGACCGCCGTCGCCGCGCACGCCGACCGGCGCTGGCGCGGGCTCGCACCGCTCGAGCGGGCACGGATCCTGAACCGGGTCGCCGACCTCATCGAGGAACGGCTCGAGGAACTCGCCGTCCTCGAGACCCGCGACAACGGCAAACCGATCGAGCGCTCCCGCGCCGACACCGCCATGGCGGCGCGGACGTTCCGCCACTTCGCGGGCGCGCCCTCGCGGCTGGGGGGCACCGTCGTCTCCGTCGACGGCGGCGGGCACCACGTCTACACGGTGCAGGAGCCGGTCGGCCCGGTCGCGATCATCCTGCCGTGGAACTTCCCGATCATGACCGCCGCGTTCAAGCTCGCCCCGGCGCTCGCCGCGGGCTGCCCCGTGGTCGCCAAGCCCGCGGAGGACACCCCTCTCACACTGCTTCGGCTCGGCGGCATCCTGGCCGAGGCGGGCGTCCCCGCCGGTACGGTGAGCATCCTCACGGGCGACGGTTCGGTCGGGGCCGCGCTCACCGCGCACCCGGGCATCGCCAAGATCACCTTCACCGGCTCGACCGAGGTCGGCCGGCTGGTCGCGCACGCCGCGGCCGAGGACTTCACGCGCGTGACGCTCGAGCTCGGCGGCAAGAGCCCCAACATCGTGTTCGAGGACGCCGACCTGGATGCCGCGGTCCTCACCGCGATGCGCGCGTCGTTCGGTCACTCCGGGCAGATGTGCACCGCGGGGAGCCGCCTGCTCGTGCAGCGGTCGGTCCTCGCCGAGATGACCGAGCGGATGAGCGCGGCGGTGGCCCGCGTCCCCGTCGGCGACGGCCTGGACGGCGGCATCACCGTCGGACCGCTTGTCTCGGAGGAGCAGCGCGAGCGCGTGCTCGGGTACATCCGCGCGGGTGTCGACGAGGGAGCGACGCTGGTCGCCGGCGGCGGCGTGCGCGAGCCCGGCTTCTACGTCGAACCGACGCTGTTCACCGGCGTCACCAACGACATGCTCATCGCGCGCGAGGAGATCTTCGGCCCGGTCGTGGGGATCATCCCGTTCGACGACGAAGCGGATGCCATCCGCATCGCCAACGACACCGCGTACGGCCTCGCGGCGGGCGTGTGGACGCGCGACCTGGGCCGTGCGCACAGGATGGCGGCGGCCCTGGATGCCGGGACGGTGTGGATCAACACGTACAACCTGTTCGATCCCGCCCTCTCCTTCGGCGGCACCGGCGAGTCGGGCCTCGGCCGCGATCTCGGCGAGGAGGGACTGCGCGGGTTCCTCGAGACCAAGAGCGTCGTCATCGCGATCCCGGAGGCGTGACGCGCATGGATGTCGTGCTCTACCGCGCCCGCCACGTGGTCACGATGACCTCGGAGCAGCCCGCCGCCGACGCCTTCGTCGTGCTCGGGGATCGCGTCCGCGACGTCGGAAGCCTGACCGAGGTCCGTGAGCGCTGGGCGGGTCGGGCGCGCGAGGAGGAGCTGGACGGTGTCGTCACGCCCGGGCTCATCGACGCCCACATGCACATGCAGCGAGCGGGCCTGAAGGCCCTGGACTACCTGCAGCCAGGCGAGGGCGTCGACCGATTCATCGCGGCCATGCGCGACAGTTTCGATGACGACGGGCCCGAGCACCCGCCCTTCGACGATCGGATCCGGGCCGTGGAGCGGGTCCAGCCGCTCCTGCACGCGCTGGGCATCACCACCGTCGTCGACCCCGCGGTCACCCCCGACGAGATGAGGGCGTACCAGGTGGCACGCCAACGCGGACTCCTGACGATGCGCACCGTCGCGATGCCGTACCTCGAGCTGGCGACCGGGGAGGCGTCGGAGATCGACGACCTGATCGCCCGGCTCGCCGGCATTGGCGTGGCGACCGGGTTCGGCGACGATGTCCTCTCGCTCGGAGGCATCAAGGTGTACCTGGACGGCGAGGCGCTGAAGGGGCAGGCCTGGCTCGACCGCCCCTGGGACGCATCCGGATACACGGGTCTGCGACGTCTTCCCGAGGACCAGTACCGGCGACTGGTCGCCTGGTGCGGCACGCACGGGTGGGGCGTCGGTACCCACGCGGTCGGTTCCGCGGCCGTGGCCCTCGCGGTGGATGCCGCGAGTCAGGCGGGCGAGGCCGTGCCGGATCTGCGATTCCAGGTCATCCACGGATACCTCGAGACACCGCCGGAGGCGATCGCGCAGGCGGCGCGGGCCGGGGTGATCGCCTCGGTGCAGCCGTCGATCATCTGGCACAACGGCGCCGGCCTGCGCGCCGCCCTCGGCGAACGGGCGGAGCGGGCCAATCCCCTCCGCAGCTGGCAGGACAGCGGAGCCACCGTGGCGTTCGGGTCCGACGGCCCGTTCTTCGCCTTCGACCCCCGGCATCTCATGTGGCAAGCCGTCACGCGGCACATCGCCGGGGACGATCGCCCTCTCGATCCCGCCGAAGCCCTCACCCTCGACGAGGCGTTCGCCGCGTACACGACCGGCGCAGCCCGGGCCGCCTTCGCCGAGGACGATCGTGGCGTGATCGCGCCGGGCGCGTGCGCCGACTGGGTGCTGTGGCCGACCGACCCCACCGCCGTCCCCATCGACGAGCTGCGTAGCCTCCCGGTGCTGCGCACCGACGTCGCCGGCCGCACCGTCTACCGAAAGGAAGCCCCCGTATGACCGAGACCCCTCTCCATCGCCGGAGCGCCACGGCCCTCGCGGAGGGAATCGCCGGCGGCGAGATCTCAGCGGTCGAGGTCATGCGCGCGCACCTCGACCGCATCGCGGAGGTGGAGTCGGACGTGGCCGCTTTCGTGTCCTTGGTCCCGGAGGACGAGGCCCTCCGTATGGCCGCCGAGGCCGATCGCGCCGTCGCCCGGGGCGATCGGCTGGGGCCGCTGCACGGTCTCCCGACCGGGGTGAAGGACCTCATCGACGTCGCGGGACTCCCCACATCGCACGGCTCGGCGGCGTACGCGGACGCCAGGCCCGCAGCGGAGGACAGTCTGCTCGCGGCGAATCTGCGTCGTGCGGGCGCCCTCATCATCGGCAAGACCAACACGCCCGAAGCGGGTCTGGGCACGCTGACCTTCAATCCCGTGCGCGGAGTGTGCCGCAACCCGTGGGACCTCAGCCGTCACGCCGGCGGTTCCAGCGGGGGCGCCGGCGCCGCCCTCGCGGCGGGGATGCTGCCCATCGCCGACGGCTCGGACAGCGGGGGCAGCATCCGCTACCCCGCCTCCCTGTGCAACATCGTCGGACTTCGACCCACCCCGGGAACCGTGCCCAGTGCGCGCACCGGGAACGGGTGGGACCCACACGGAGTGCTAGGCCCGATGGCCCGGGACTCGCGCGATGCCGCGCGCCTGCTGAGCGGCATCACCGGGCGCGACGACCGCGCCCCGCTGTCGTGGGTCGAAGACCCGGACATCTTCATGACCCTGCCCGAGCGGGATCCGGCCTCGATCCGATTGGGGTGGAGCGAGGATGTCGGGGGTCTGCCGATCGACCCTGAGGTCCGAGGCGTTCTGCGTGAGGCGCGGCGGATCCTCGAGGCTGCCGGCGTCGAGTTCCTCGACATCGAACCCGACCTCAGCGGTGCCGACGAGTGCTGGCAGGCCATCGAGATGTTCAATTTCGGGGCGGACGGCAAGGCCCGCTTCGAGGAGGGGCGCACGGGGTTCCGTGACGACTACGTCCGCAATGTCGCAGAGGGTCGGGCGCTGAGCGCCGACGCCTATGCGGCGGCGCTGGCGCACCGCACGGTGCTCTTCCGTCGGACAGCGGCGGCGCTGTGGGGGTTGGACGGCATCGTCTACCCGGCCACCCCGGTCGCCGCTCCGTCCGCCGAGGTGGAGTGGGTGGCCGAGGTCGACGGCACCTCGTTCGAGCGATACTTCCTCTGGCAGCGGGCGGCCTGTCGTCTGACGGTGACGGGACACCCCGTGCTCGCCACGCCGGCCGGCTTCACCGGGGAGGGCTTGCCCGTCGGGATGCAGATCGTCGGCGCCTCACGCGGCGACGCGGCGCTGCTGTCCGTGGGGGCCGCGGTCGAAGACGTGCTGGGGCACGTGGGCGCGGTGCCGACCGGAGTGCCCGCCTGATCCCCTCCGGGCGTTCTCCCGCCGGGAGGACGCCCGGGCGAACGCTGGCCGAAACAGCCCCGCAACACGCGGGGGCGAGCATGGCAGAGTGCTCGTGCTCCACCCCGTTACGCCGCCCCGTTTGCGGCCCCGGTGGGGGAGCGGGATCTCAGCCGCGGTCGAGCAACTCGGCGGGCTCGGTGACCAGCATCCGCTCGATGCGCGAGGACGGCATCCCGGCTCGCTCGAGAACGGGGACGATGCGGCGCACGACGTGGCCATACCCCATGCCCCCGTTCCGCGCCAGCTGGCCCTTCGTCCACACCGACGTCGACATCGTGATGCGGGCATCGGGACGTTCCTCGCACAGGTCCAGCAGGAATGCGAGGCGCTCGCCGTCGGTGGCATCCCGCGCGCCGTCCGCGAAGTAGTTCTCGCTCCCGAAGGCGAACTCCACGACGGCGCCGGTGTCGACGACGTCGTGGACGTACGTGGCATCCAGGACCTTGTCGATGTTGCAGAACAGGATGCGACGCGGGTCCAGGCCCTCGGATGTCAGGATCGCCGCCACTTCGGGCCCGCGGCGGGCTGCCGCGTCGAGGCGGATCGAGACGGCACACCCGGCTTCGGCGGCGGCCGACGCGGCGGCTCGCAGCGCGCGTTCCTCCGCAATCGTGATGTCGGCGCTCGTTCCCATCAGGCCCAGAAGACCGGCACGCACGGTGCTGCCCGGGATCGACTCCGACAGCGCGCGCGAGAAGACCCCCCGCATGTCGTCGTCGCTCCGCTGCTTCCAGCTCTCGGGCAGCGTCTTGTCGATGTAGCTGCCGAAGGCGGCGATGACGTGCATTCCGGACCGACGCGAGATGTCGGGCAGCCGCGAGGGGTCGGGTCCCATCCCGATCGACGTGGCTTCGACGACCGCCCGGAGCCCGTCGGCGTGAGCCAGCTCGAGTTCGTCGACGGCGGCCTCGGTGGAATCCAGGTGGAGGTTGTCGGCCGAGGCCAACCAGTTCCAGCGCAGGTCGCCGAGGTTGTCGGGTCTGACGTCGCCGTCCCACCACTCCCCGTCGCGCAGCGGTCGCCGCAGGTGGCGCGAGTCGGCGAGCAGATGCTCGTTCGTCGATGTGGGCCCGAGCTGGGCCGGCTCGACGGGTCCGAGAACGGTCTGAATCATGACGGGGCCCCTGGGTTTCAGTTTGGATCCAGTTTAGTGTCAAATGGATCCTATCAACGGTACGTCCATCAAGGAGGCGCGTGATGAAGGTCCTCGACGCATACAACACCACCCAGAACGTCCGCGGGCGTTCCGACTATCTGACGGGGGCGCGTCCCGGTGAGGAGCCGCCCGCGCACGTGCCCTTCGACCCGCAGCGCATCATCGACCGCATGGATGCCGCCGGTGTCGACATGGCGATGGTGTGCTCGCTGGCGCAGCGCATCGAGAACGACTTCATCATCGGCCTGCAGAATTCGCACCCCGACCGTTTCATCGGATTCGGTCAGGTCATGCCGCAGGCCGACGACGCGATCGAGGAGATCACGCGGTTGGCGGAGGCCGGCATCCGGGGTCTCAAGCTCCACCCGAGCATGCACGGCTACCACGTGGCTGACCACGGGCTGCTCGACCCGGTGTTCCGGGAGTGCGCCCGGCACGGGATGACCGTCATCATCAACGCGCTCGACGACGCGTTCTGCGCTCCGTTCGCGATCGAGGAGATCGTCAAGGACCACCCCGACGTCCCCACGATCATCGCCCACATGGGTGCAGTGTGGAACGTGCCCGAGGCGATCATCGTCGCCGAGCGCCGAGAGAACGTGTACCTCGAGACATCCGCGACACTCATGGCGGACGTCAAGCGCGCCTACGCCCGCCTGGGTGCCGCGAAGATCCTCATGGGAACGGAGTGGCCCGGATCCGATTTCGATCTCGAGCGGATGAAGATCGCCAAGGTCGTCGCCGATCCGGCCGACCGCGCACTGGTGGAGGGCGGGAACTTCGCCCGCATTCTCGGGCTGGACGCCCAGTGACCGCCGTCGGCTCCACGCGCCCCCTCCTGGACGGTGTCCCGGAGGGGATGGGAGAGGCGGATGCCGCTCTGCTGACGCGGGCGCTCGACCTCCTGCGCTCGCGCTACGTCGCGGGGTGCCATGAGGTGGCCAGTGCCTTTCGTCTCGCGGACGGATCGGTCGTCACGGGGCTGCACGTGGAGTCCCGGTCGGGGAGGGCCTCGATCTGCGCGGAGTCCGCGGCGGTGAGTGCCGCGGCGTCCTCCGGGGAGGCGGTCCGCTCCATCGTCTCGGTCCTGCGCCGGCCCTCCGGTACGGAGCACCTCATCGAGCCGTGCGGCGTGTGCGCCGAACTGCTCAACGAGCATGCGCCGGGGGCTCGGGTATGGGTGTCCTTCCAGGGGCGGCACCAGGCCGTGGGCGTCGAGGAGCTGCTGCCGTTCGCCCATGTCCGCTCCGGCCGACCAGGAGGTGCGGCGTGACCGCGGTGTGGGACGGAGTGCAGCGTCCCGTTCTCGTGGTGGTCGACATCCAGGGCGGTGCGGGGACCGAGCCGACCGCGGGGATCCCGGTCATGGACGGCAGGGCGGAGCGTGCGCCGCGCGTGCGGGACCTCATCGCCTCCTGCCGCGACACCGGGGTGCCCGTCGTCTTCATCCAGGAGGTCCACAAGCCGTCGCTCGTGGATATCGGACGAGAGCTCGACGGCGCCGAGGGGGTCCACTGCCTCGAGGGGGATCCGGGAACCGAGCTGGCCGCGTGGCTGCAGCCGCGCCCCGAGGAGTTCGTCATCCGCAAGCGCCGGTACTCGGCTTTCTTCGCCACAGAACTCGAGCTCGTGCTGAAGTCCTACCGGGCGGACACGGTCTTCCTGGTCGGCGGGCTGACCGACGTCTGCATCCACTACACGGCCGTCGATGCCCATCAGCACGACTATCGGGTGCGCGTGCTGACGGACTGCGTTGCCGGCTCCAGCAGGACCGCCCACGATGCCGCGCTCGAGGCGATCGCGTACGTGCAGCGGGATGCGCTCGTGACGGCCGGTGAGGTCACGGACTGGCTGTTCTCGCGTTCGTGATGACTCGTAACACGGCGGAAACAATATTGGATGCGTAATTAAACATTTTGGATCCAAAATGGAACTGCCCGCCACCGTGGCGACGCGCCCCCATGCTCTACCCGAACACCTGGGAGAACCCATCATGACGAGAACACGGACTCTCGCCGGCATCGCCCTGGCGGCAGCTGCGGCACTGACCGTGACCGGTTGTGCCGCCTCCACCACGCCCGATGCGGGCGGCGCACCGGCGACCGACACCATCAACACGGAGCTGTGGTACGCGCCCGCCACGTTCGATCCCGCCAAGGCGTCGGCGACCGCGGACCAGACCGTCGCACGGCTGGGCTTCGATACGCTGCTGCGCCAGGGCGACACGGAGCCGCTCGTCGGCGGGCTCGCCACCGAGTGGGAGGCCACCTCCGCCTCGGACTACGTGTTCACCATCCGAGACGGCGCGACCTGCGCCGACGGTACCGAAATCACGCCGAGCGTGGTCGCGGCATCCTTCGAGTACCTGATCGGGCTCGATGACAGCGGGGCGAAGACCTGGAAGGCGCAGGCCTTCGGCCCGGGCACCCCCGCGTTCGTCGCCGACGACGCCGCCGGCACGGTCCAGATCACCCTGAGCGAGCCGTACTCCCAGTTGCTGAGCGGCCTCACCCGCCCGGGCACCGGGATCATCTGCCCGGCGGGCATCGCCGACCCCGAGGGGCTGGCAGCCGGCACGGTCGAAGGAGCCTTCTCCGGTCCGTACACGCTGGCCGAGTCTGTGGCGGGCAAGAGCGCCCAGTACACCCTGCGCGACGACTACGACGCGTGGCCGGCGTGGACGACCGTGGAGGGCGAGCCCGCCAAGACGATCAACCTGACCGTCCAGGCCGATCTCAACACCAGCGCCAACCTGCTCGAGTCCGGCGGTGTGGACGTGGCCCGCTTCTACGACTCCAACTACACCCGGTTCGAGGACAAGCCCGGCTACAGCACGGTGACCTTCGCCAGCTCGGCCTACAACCTCGTGTTCAACCAGGACCCGGACGCGGGTTCGATCTTCGCCGGAGACAAGGCCCTGCGCACGGCCGTGACGCAGGCGATCGACCCCGAGGCGTTCAACCAGGCGGGCCTCGACGGGTTGGGCGAACCGCAGTTCACCGTGAACAGCGCCAGCTACTCGTGCGCCCTCGACGAGCCTTCCCTCCTGTCGTCCTACGACCCGGCCGCGGCCGCCCCGGTGCTCGCGGGCAAGACCATCCGGCTCCTGATCATGTCGAACTGGGATCCGGCCGCCGACTACCTGGCGGAGTCTCTCCGAGCCGCCGGTGCCACGGTCGAGGTGAGCGCGCCGGATCCGGCCGACTGGTCGAAGCAGATGCGCACCCAGCCGGAGACCTGGGACCTCGCGGTGGCGGCGGAGAACGCCGAGGCCGGTCTGATCCACCTCTCGATCGCGCGGTACCTCGGTCCGACCTACGCCGAGGGTGGCACGAACGTCGCGTACACCGACAACCCCGAGGGCGTGGCCGCGTACGAGGCGGGCATGGCGGCGACCGATCAGGCCGCGCAGTGCGACGGCTTCGAAGAGGCGCAGCGCACCATCCTGGAGCGGGTGGACATGATGCCCCTCATCACCGACACGCACCGTTACGTCGCCCGTGAGGGCTTCGCCACCCACGTGCTGTCGGGGTATTGGGACCCCTCGGCCATGCGCATCACCGGCTGACCTTCCCCACCTTCGCCCGGACCGGACCCATCGAGAAGAGGACGCGATGTCACGACCGATCGCCGAGACTCCTGCGACCTCCGGTCCGGGCGACGGCGTCACCGAGCAGCCGCCGCGCGCGGCGGGTCTCGGGGGCGCGTGGCGCGCCTTCCTGGTGCGCCGCGCCGTCGGGCTGGTGATCAACCTCGCCCTGCTGGTCGTCGTGACGTTCCTCATCGTGCAGCTCATCCCCGGCGATCCGGCGACGGCCATCGCGGGGGAGAATGCGACGCTCGCGCAGGTCGAACTCGTGCGTCAGCAGCTCGGCCTGGATCAGCCCCTCCCCGCGCAGTTGTGGAACTACGTCGTCGCCGTCGTCCAGGGTGATTTCGGCGACTCGTTCAAGTACCGCATCCCGGCGATGGATGTCGTCATGGCCGCCGCGCCCAACACCCTCGCGCTGACGATCCCGGCTGTCGTCCTCCTGCTCGTCCTCGGTCTGGCGCTGGGGATGGTCGTCGGAGTTCTCACCCGGAATGGCCGTCGCCGCGCGCTGGACCTCGGCTTCAACGGCGTCACCGCCCTCATCTCCTCCGTCCCCACCTATGTCCAGGCGACGGCATTCGTCGTCGTCTTCGCTGTCATCCTGCGTGTGCTCCCTCCGGCGTACTCGCCCGCGTACAGCCTGGGGACCGCTGCGATCCTCCCGATCGCCTCGCTCACGCTCGGCGGTCTGTGCTCGGTGGCGAGGATCGTTCGACGGGAGACGGCGGTCATCCTCGAGCAGGACTACATGCGCTCGGCCCGAGGCTGGCGCCTTCCCGCTCTGACGATCTACGCCCGGCACATGCTGCCGAACCTTCTCACGACGGCTCTGACCCTGTCGGGCATCATCCTCACCGCCCTCCTGGGATCCGCCCTCATCACCGAGGCGGTGTTCGCGTGGCCGGGACTCGGCAGCGTGATCGTGCAGGCGATCGCCATCGACAAGGATTACCCGGTCATCCGCGCCGCCGTCTTCGTCATCGGGGTGATCTCGCTCCTGACGACTCTGGTCATCGACATCGTCCTGGGCCTGATCGACCCGCGAACCCTGGGAGAGCAGCGTGGCTGACACCCTTCCCCCGGCCCTTCTCGCCGACGTCCCAGCGCGGCCGCGCACATTCCGGTGGAATCTCCCGCTGGTCGTCGGGCTCGCCCTCCTCGGTGTGGTTGCTGTGACGGCGGTCGTCGCTCCTCCGCTCCTGGGGACGGCGGCCACGCAGCTGGGCGGCTCGCCGAATCTGCCCTCCGTCCCGGATCACCCGCTGGGAACCGACACCCTGGGCAGGGATATGCTCGCCCGTACCCTCGTCGCAACGCAGTCGACGGTGCTCATGGCGGTGTCCGCGACGGCCCTTTCCGCGATCGTGGGCATCGCTGTCGGCGTCGCCACCTGGCTCGCGCCGCGACGCCTGCGCGAGCTGAGTCTGCGGGGCATCGAGTTCGCCATCAGCTATCCGACGATGCTCGTGGCGATCATCGTCGCCGCCGTGCTCGGACAGGGTGTGGTGCAGGTCGTGATCGCCATCGCGATCGCCAATATGGCGGGATTCGCGCGGCTCACGGCCAATCTCGCCGCGAAGATCGCCTCCAGCGAATACGTGCAGACGGCTCGGCTGCTCGGTGTGCCGTCCTATCGGCTCGCGATGCGCCACATCCTTCCGAACATGGCCGAACCGACGCTCATCCTCATCGCCGGGGCCTTCTCCGGGTCGCTCGTCGAGATCTCCGGTCTGTCCTTCATCGGGCTCGGCCCCCAGTCGCCGGCCTTCGATTGGGGCCGTCTGCTCAGCGAGGGCCTGAGCAAGATCGTCGTCAACCCGGTCGTCATCGTCGGTCCTGCCGTCGCCCTGACGATCACCTCGCTCGCCGCGCTGCTGGTCGGGGACGGCCTCGCCGCCGCAGCGAATCCGCGCTCCAACACCGACCGCGCCCGGCTGACGAAGTCCGTCGAGGGATCCCCGGCCATCGTCGGAGAGGAGCGCGACCTGGTCGTGGTGGACGGGCTCGAGGTGAAGCACGCGGACACGGGGCGCCTCCTGGTCTCGGACGTGTCGTTCACGATCCGCCGCGGCGAGATCCTCGGCATCGTGGGGGAGAGCGGCTCGGGCAAATCGGTCACCGCGTCGGTTGTCGGGCGATTGCTCGGGGAGGGGCTTCACGCGCAGGCGCGGACGCTGTCGCTCGACGGCACGGACCTGACCGGGCGCGGGTCGGACCGCTTCTTGGCCGAACGCATCGGGTTCGTCTACCAGGACCCCGGCACCGCTCTCAACCCCGCGCTCATTCTCGGCATCCAGCTCACGGACGTCCTGCGGGTACGCCTGCGGCACACGCGCCGCGCGGCCATGTCCATGCTGGTCGAGCGCTTCCGGGCGGTCATGCTCACCGACCCCGAGGGGCGGCTGCGACAGTACCCGCACCAGCTCTCCGGGGGGATGAAGCAGAGGGCGATGATCGCCTCAGCGATGAGCATCGAACCGGCTCTGCTCATCGCGGATGAACCGACGACGGCGCTCGATGTCACGGTCCAACGCGAGGTCCTCACGCTGATCAAGCGGATGAACACGGAATCCGGAACGTCGATGCTGTTCATCTCGCACGACCTGAGCGTCGTTCGAGCCCTGTGCGACCGCGTGCTCGTGATGAAGGACGGCCGCATCGTCGAGCGGATCGAGGACGTCCGCGGCATGACGGCGGACTCGGTCGTTCACCCGTACACGAAGAAGCTGCTGGCGGCTTCTCCGGTCGTGCACCTGGGTGCCCGTGCTGCTGGTCGGGGGGACGTGCGATGAGCGCATCGATGGTCGTCGTCGAAGATCTCGGCGTCCGGTACGGATCTGTGACGGTGCTCGACGGGGTGTCGCTCGAAGTGCCCCGTGGCCGCACGGTGGGTGTGGTGGGCGAGTCGGGGTCGGGCAAGTCCACTCTGGCCAAGGTCGTCGTCGGGGTTGCCGCACCTAGCCGCGGCCGGGTCGACGTCGACGGCACCGACCTGTCGCGGGTGCACGGGCGGCGCGCGATGTACGCGCACCGGCGGCGCGTGCAGATGATCCCGCAGGACCCCTACTCTTCGCTGTCGCCGCGGCGGACGATCGGCCAGACCCTCGCCGAGGCGCTCGACCCGGGGCGGGGTCGGGTCGCCCGCTTCGAGGAGCGCATCGCCCACCAGCTCGTGCGCGTGGGGCTCTCCGGCGACATGATCCACCGGTATCCGCACGAGTTCTCGGGTGGGCAGCGACAGCGCGTCGCCATCGCGCGCGCCCTCATCATCGATCCCGCTTTCGTGATCGCGGACGAGGTCACCTCCGCCCTGGACGTCTCGGTTCAGGCACAGATCCTCGACCTGCTCGCCGACATCAAGGCGAAGCAGGAACTGTCGATGATGTTCATCTCGCACAACCTCGCCGTCGTCCAGCGCGTCAGCGACGTCGTCGCCGTCATGCACCGGGGGCGCATCGTCGAGAGTGGGCCCGTGGAGCAGGTCTACACGGACCCGCAGCACTGGTACACGCGCCGCCTGCTGGAGGCCGACCCCGGGTCGCCCGGATTCCGGCTCGACGTATGAGCGCACGACTACCGCACGTTCCGCCGGCCGCGGGAGATCTCCGGCTGGTCGGCGCGACGGTCATCGACGGCACGGGAGGCGACCCGATCGATGACGCCGAGATCGGCATCCGCGCGGGTCGCATGGACTACGTCGGTCCGAGGCGTGCGGACGGCGCGGGCGGGCGTGAGATCGACCTCGGCGGGCGATGGGTGATGCCCGGCTTCATCGACGCCCACGTGCATCTCGTGATGAGCACGACGGTCGATGCCGAGACGCAGCGGCTGTGGTTTCCTGAGGAAGCTGTCGTCGCGACGATCGGCAACCTCCGGTCGACGCTCGAGGCCGGCGTCACCACGGCGCGCGACTTGAGCGGGCTCACACCGGGATATCGCTCGGCGATCGCCTCCGGAGCGCTCGTCGGTCCGCGCCTGCACCTGGCGATCTCGATGCTCTCACCCACGGGCGGACACGCGGATCCGGTCCACGCGAACGGATCACTGCCGGCCTGGGCCGAGCGGGGGCTGGCGTCCGGATGCGCGGTCGTCGACACCCTGGACGAGGTCGTGCGCACGGTGCGCGCGCTCGTGCGCACGGGCGCCGACGTGATCAAGGTCTGCACGTCCGGTGGGGTCAGCACCCCGCACGACTCGCCGAGCGACACGGGGCTTCCGCGCGAGCACGTCGCCGCGATCGTGGCCGAGATGGCCGGCCGCGCCGGTCAACCCGTCACCGCGCACGCGCAGACCGACGCCGCCGTGCGTGCAGCGGTCGAGGGCGGCGCGGCCAGCATCGAGCACGGGTACGACCTGAGCGACGAGACCATCGCCCTGATGCGCGACCGGGGGGTCGTGCTCGTGCCGACGCTCAGCACCCTTCTGCGAGTGCCGTCCGGACCCCCGGATGCCGTGCGTCAGGCGCGTCAGGAGAGAGGGCTGGCCTCGATCTCGGCGGCGGTGGCCGCGGGTGTGCCGGTCGCACTGGGGACGGATGCCGGCATCCACGAGCAGGGGCGCAACCTCACCGAGCTTGCGCACCTCGTGCGCGTGGGACTGTCGCCCGTGGCCGCCATCCATGCCGGAACGCTCGCAGGTGCTCGCCTGCTCCGTCTCGACCGCGATCTGGGTTCTGTGCAGCAGGGCAAGCTCGCTGACCTCGTCATCGCGGATGTCGACCCGCTCCGCGACATCGGAGCCCTGGCGGATCCGGACCGCGTACGCGCGGTGGTTCAGGCGGGGCGCTTCGTGAAGGACCTCGACGGTCTCGCCCGCTGACGGGGTCGCGCTCGCCTCATCCGGTGAGGGACGATCGCGCCGCCTCGATGATGTCGACGACGTCCCGGGGTGCGGCGTACGGCACGGCGTGGCTGGTCGCGACCGTCCGCGTGCGCGCGCCGGCGCGAGCGGCCATGTGCTGCTGGCCCTCGAGGTGGATGTGCTTGTCGTCGAGGGCGATCAGGTACCAGGCGGGACGCGTGCGCCAAGCGGCGGGGCCGCTGCGTTCGGTGAAGATGGCGTCGGCGGAGGGGCGTCGGTCGTGGATGCGTCGTTCCCACACCTCGATCGGGACGTCCCAGGCCAGCGCCTCCCGGGCGGCGGGTGAATCGTCGGGGATCCAGCTGCCGTCCTCACCGCGGGTGAACCACGCACCGACCTCGGCCTGGGGGTACCGCTCGACGAGCTCGCGGACGTTTTCGCCCTCGTCGGGCACCCAGGCTGCGATGTAGACGAGACCGCGCACGCGCGGGTGAGTTCCCGCGCCCGTGATGACGGAGCCTCCATAGGAATGGCCCACGAGCAGCACGGGCCCGTCGATTCCGTCGATCAGCCGTGTGACGGTCGCGACGTCGTCGTGGAGCGACTGCGAGGGTGTGTCCGACACGGTGACGGGAATGCCGGCGTCCTCCAACAGAGGGACGACCGAGGACCAGGACTCGGCGCTGCCGCCTGATCCGTGAACGAGGACGACGTGCATGGGGTCTCCGGGACTCAAGTGAGGGGACGGGCTTCAAAGCTCAGCCAGAGCTCGAAGCTGTTGCGGCGGGTGAGGCTCGTCGCACCGATGCTCGCGCGTCCGACCGCACCGATCTCGGTGCCGAAGACGTCGAGGTAGAGCTGCGTGGCACCGTTGGAGACCTCGTTGAGCCGATCGAACTCGGGGGTGCAGAGGACGAAGCACAGTGCGCGCGACAGGCCCACCACGGCATCCAGGGAGCCGACGGCGAGACGGATGAGGCCGAGGCTGTTGATCGCGGTCTGGCGGGCGGCTTCTTGAGCCTCGGCGAGGGTGACCTCGGTGCCGACGACCCCCGGGTGGATTTGATCGCCGCTGCGCGTCTCGGGGGTGATCCCACTGAGTTCGACAAGGTCGCCGGTGCGATGGAAGGCCTTCAGCCCTGCACCGTATCGCCCGCCGTAGGGCGGGTTCGTGTAGTCCGGGATCGCGAGGCCGAGTTCGGCGGCACGTCTCTCGGCCGAGAAGGCGGTCACGCGTCCACCCCCTCGAGCAGGATGGTCGGGGCCGGCGCGGCCTCGCGCCCCTGGAAGGGCACGGGCTGGCAGACGAGGTAGTACTCGCCCGGCTCGGCATCCGCGAGGTTGGCGTTCTCGAGGATGACGACGCCGGCGTTGCACAGGATGACATGGGTCGGCCACTCCACCGTGTGGTCGGGCGCCTCCATGGTCATGTAGTCGTTGGCCGCGAAGACGACGCCGTGGTCGACGAGCCACTGGGCGCCAGAGGGGCCGAGCCCGACCCACGTGGGACTCTTCTCGTTGCGGGTGAGGGCGTCGGAGGAGTTGCGGGTCTTGAACAGCACGCGCGAAGCCCCCGTGGCGCCCGCGGCGATGAGGTCGTCGGCCGTGATCTCCTTCTCGACGTGACGCAGGTCGAGCACTTTCGCGGGGCCCACGGTGTGCGTGAGGGGCAGGGAGTCCACGGTCGTCCCGCCCCGGACGAAGTGGCTGGGGGCGTCGACGTGGGTGCCGGTGTGCGCCCCGATGAGCCAGCGCGACACTTCGCTCGGGCTGTCGTCGGAGATCTCCTCCACCATCTCGTAGGTCGGGCGGCGGCCCCAGTGCAGCATCTCGGGATGAATGGGGATGCTCAGGTCGATGACCCGCGTGTGCGCGCCCGGACGTCGGTCGCCGTTCATGCGGTCGGCTTGTACACGACGTAGAACTTGCGGACGGGCTCGACGACGGTCCAGATGCCCGTCCATCCGATGGGGAAGTACGCGGCGCTGCCGGCTGTGAGCTCCACGGCGTCTTCACCGTCGCGTTGCACGGTCATGCGTCCGCGCAAGATGTGCACGATCTCGCCGCGCGTGAGGAACTCCCACCGTGACGTGCCGAGATCGCTCTCCCAGACGCCCGAGATGACGGTGCGGTCGTCGTTCACGAATCGCACGGCTCCGCGGACGATGATCTCGCCCGACAGTGGCTCGGCGTTCGGGGGAGCAAGAGGCTTGGCCTCGAGTTCGGCGACATCCAGGTCGTCGGGGCGAATCGCGAGCGTCATGCTTGGATCCTAAACCGCACAAAATGGATCCGCAACGTGAACTCCGGCGGCCGCCGCCGTCTTGTGCTCGTCGAGGAACCGCGCCGTCTGCTCGACCGCGGGGCCGAGCCCGCCTGACGGCGTCGACCCGGCCCCGCGGGAGCGGCGTACGGCTCAGGCCGGAACCCCGACGCCTTCCTTCTCCGACGCGTCGCGCTCGGCGGCGAGGTCGGCGAGCACGGCCGCCTCGCGGTCGAGCTCGGACTCCCGTCGCGGCAGCGCGAACGCCAGCGCGACATAGGTGCCGAAGCCGACGAGGGCGGAGACGAGCGTCGCCCAGCCATCGAAGTCGGCTCCGATCAGGTCGTTCGGGATGTACAGGATGTCGTTCGGCACGCCGTACAGCGTCGGGGTGAGGGCGAGCAGCACCATGCGCACGACGAAGCCGACGGCCATCGCGCCGAGGGCGGCGACGGCACCGGGGCGCTTCCAGAACACCCCGATCACGAACGGCGCCGCGAGGCACGCGAGCATCAGATCGAAGGCGAGGGTGAGCAGGATGCCGGTCTGGCTGACGCGGATCGCGAGGAAGGCGCCGGCGATCACGAACGGGATCATCGCCAGACGCGTCCAGCGCAGCAGCGGGTCGGGGCCGGTTCCGGTGTGGCGGCGGACCGTGAAGATGTTGCGGACCGTGATCGCCGAGGTGGCGAGCATCGCGCCCGAGGCGGTCGAGAACGACGCCGCCACGATGCCGGAGAGGACCAGGATCGCGATGATCGGCGGCGCGTAGTCGCCCAGCAGCGTGTACAGCACCGGGCCGTTCTCGACCGAGATGCCCAGGGTCGACGAGACGCTCAGGGCGACGATCGCGAAGACCGTGCCGATCGCGGCGGTGAGGCCGGCCGCGATAAAGCACGAGCGCTGCGCGACGGTGGGGCTCTTCGCGCCGAAGACCCGCTGCATGAAGTCGATCGCGACGATGTCGCCGATGGCCAGCGAGATGAGCGTCGCCCAGTTGATCGGGGCGCCGGCGGCCGGATCGCTGAGCTGCTCGAGGTCGAACGGTCCCATGCCCTCCGGGATCACGATGCCGTACGAGAACGCGACCCACACCAGCAGCACGATGGCCGCGATGACGGTGATCGTGGTCTGGATCGCCGCGGTGTAGGCATCCGAGAAGAGGCCTCCGGCGACGGTGTACGCGAGCACGAGGACCACGGCGAGCACCACGCCCCACGCGTAGGGGATGTTCGCGAAGCGCTCGAGCAGGAAACCGCACGCGACGAGGTTGCCGGCGAGCAGGAACGTGAACGACACGATCATGAGCACGGATGCCAACAGCTCGACGGGCCGTCCGTAGCGCAGGCGGAAGAAGTCGCCCAGCGTGAAGAGCTTCAGGGCGTTCATGCGCTTGGCCAGGAACAGGCCGGTCAGCAGCAGACACAGGGCGAGGCCGATGGCGAGCGAGGCGCCCGACCAGAAGCCGAACTGCGAGGTGAGGTCGGTGTTGCCGACGGTGGCGTTGGCGTCGACGGCCGCTGCGGTGAGGCTGACGGCGACGAGCGGGACACCCAGGCGGCGTCCGGCGACGAGGTAGTTCGCGCTGTCTCCGTCGACCTTGCGTGCGACGACGATGCCGACGACGAGGATGAGGACGACGCTGAGCGCGACTCCGAAGATGATCATGGCGGGCTCCCGGCGATGAGGGGCGGTTCGGGTTTCTGTTGCTTGACAGAAACGATCCGCTCGCCGAGGTCGCGCGTGGTTTCCGCTGTGTAAAAGGCACGTGAAATCGCCGGCGGCGCCGGAGCACGGTATCCGGGCTCACGGCTCTCGCCACGCATAAACGCTCTCCGCGCGCATAAACGCGATGACAGCGCGTTTCCGCGCGTGGATCGCGTTTATGCGTGATCGGCGGGGCCTACGGACCGCGCCCGGCTCGGCCCAGCGCCGCGAGGTGTGCCCGAGCCGACCCCGGCCTCGCCCCGACTCAGCCCCGCGCCGCGAGGCGCGCTTGCGCCGACCCCCGGCCCGGCTCAGCCCCGCGCCGCGAGGCGCGCTTGCGCCGACCCCCGGCCCGGCTCAGCTCAGGACAGCGAGCACGTCTGGCCCCGATGCGGCCGCCCGCTCGCGCGCCGCGGCGTCGAGGTCGAGCACCCGCAACGCCGCGTCCGCGATGGTCGTGGCATCTAGGGTCGCCATTTGCCCGCCCTTGCGCTGCAGGATCACGCTCTCCACCAGCGCCAGCACGAGGGAGGCGCCCGCTGCTGCGGCAGCGACGCCGCACGCGGCCACGAGCGTGCGGTAGGTCGTCTCGAGTTCGCTGCGGCGTTCGCGGAACGGCTCGAAGGCCGCGTCCGACACCTCGGGCAGCAGGTACAGGCCGCCGGTGTTGTGCGGGGCTTCGGCGAGGAGCGTGACGTCCGCGACGCACAGCGCCCACAGGCGCGCGGCGGGCTCTTCGTCGCGGGCGAGGAGCTGTGCAGCGACGTCGAGCGACGGCTGCACGGTGTCGAGCAGCAGGGCGAGGAGGATGTCCTGCTTGCGCGAGAAGTGGTGGTAGAGCGTCGCCTGGCGGATGCCGGCGGCCTCGGCGATCGCGTGCGTGCTGGCCGAGGCGTATCCGCGCGTGCCGAAAAGGGCCGCGGCCGCGGCGAGGACGTCGGCCCGCGTGCCGAGTCCGGTGGGGGAGGAGCCGGATGCCCGGGGTCGTCCGGTTCTCGTGGCCGCCATGCCCCCACCGTACCCGGATGGTTGTGTAACGCCGCCGAAACGCACGCCTGTTTCAATACCTGTCAACCGACAGAAAGAGGTTGCGCATGGAAGGTCGTGTCGACGCTCTCGGCAACGTGGGGCGAGCCCGTGAGGACGCGCGCGCCCGCGCCGCGCAGTCGGAATGGATGCCGTATCTCCCGCCCTCCACCGCCCCCTTCCGGCCGGAGGGCGTGGCCGACGACGACCTGCGCTGGGCCGAGACGGTGGCCCCCGGCGGCTACACGCACCTGCGGGTCGCCCGCGGCACCCGCCTGCGCTTCACTGACCCGACCGGCGATGCGTGCGCCACCGTGCTCCTCTTCAACGCCGTGAACCCGGGGGAGCGGCTCAACGTCGCCGACACGCAGAAGATCCCGTGGCAGGCGTACCTCGGCGAGGGTCACCCGCTGCTTTCCGGCGACGGCCGCGTTCTCGCGACGATCGCCGCCGACACCTCCGGCCACCACGACGCGTTCTGCGGCACGTCCTCCGATGCGTGGAACGAGCAGCGCTACGGCGACGCCGCGCCCGAGGGTCCGTCGCCGTCCGGCCACGGGCTGCTCCGGCTGGCGGCGAGCAAGCACGGGCTGACCGTGCGCGACCTGCCGCCGTCGGTGTCGTTCTTCCAGGGCGTGCGCGCGAACCCCGAGGGCGACCTCGAGTGGCTCGGTTCCGCGGGTCCCGGCGCTTCCGTCGACCTCGTCGCGGAGCTGCCGCTCATCGTGCTGATCGCCAACGTCCCGCACCCGCTCGACCCGCGCGAGGACTACATCGTCGGCCCGCTGCAGATCAGCGCGTGGGCGTCGCAACCGACGGGCGAGGGGGATGCCGTGTTCTCCCTCACCCCCGAGCGCGAACGCGCCTACCGCAACAGCATCACGTACGCCGCCCTGGCCGGACTGTGAGGAGCCGCACCATGATCACCACCGTTCCCGAACGCCCCGTCCACGCCGACGGCGTCCCCCTCGACTGGTCCGAGCCGCTCGTCCCCGGCGAGGTCGTGCTCGACGAGCGCGTCGCACCCCGAGGGCCGTGGTCGGGCATCGTCCGTGCGGGCGACGTCCTGACGATCGTCGACGTCGGAGGCAACCAGTCCGCCGACTTCCTCGTCTACGACGCTGCCGACACCGACGAGCGCTACAGCGCCGCCGACACGATCGCGTGGCAGCGCAACGTCTACGTCCGTACCGGCACGGTGCTGCGCAGCAACCTCGGCCGCCCGCTCATGACCGTCGTCGGCAACGAGGTGGACCGGCAGGACACGATCGGCGGGGCCTGCTCCAAGGAGTCGAACACGCTCCGCTACGGCCACCACACCCTCTACCAGCACGGATGCCGCGAGAACTTCCTCGCCGAGGCGGCGCGCTATGGCCTCGGCGCGCGCGACCTCGTCTCCAACCTCAACTGGTTCATGAACGTGCCGGTCGAGGAGGACGGGTCGCTCGGCATCGTCGACGGCATGTCCGCGCCCGGCAAGCGCGTGGCCCTCCGGGCCGAGCGCGACGTGCTGGTGATCGTGTCGAACTGCCCGCAGATGAACAACCCGTGCAACGACTTCAGCTGCACGCCCCTGCGCATGGTGGTGACGCGGCCGTGACCGGTTTCGACACCCTCCTCGTCGCCAACCGCGGCGAGATCGCGCGCCGCATCCTGCGCTCCGCGCGCGAGCGGGGCCGGCGCACCGTCGCGGTGTTCTCCGACGCCGACCGCGCCGCCCCCCACGTCCGCGAGGCCGACGAGGCCGTACGCCTGGGCCCCGCGCCCGCCGCGGAGTCCTACCTGCGGGTGGATGCCATCCTGGACGCCGCCCGCGCCACGGGCGCCGGTGCGATCCACCCCGGCTACGGCTTCCTCGCCGAGAACGCCGACGCGGCGCGCGCCGTCGAGGCGGCGGGGCTCGCGTGGGTCGGTCCCACGCCCGAGCAGCTCGAGGCGTTCGGTCTGAAGCACCGCGCGCGGGCCCTGGCCGAAGCCGCGGGTGTGCCGCTCCTCCCCGGCACCGAAGTGCTGGAGTCGCTCGACGAGGCCGAGGCCGCGGCATCCGTCATCGGATACCCCGTGATGCTCAAGGCCACCGGCGGCGGCGGCGGTATCGGCATGCGCGTGTGTGCGGATGCCGCTGAGCTCCGCGCCGCGTACGACGCGGTGGTCCGTCAGGCCGAGGAGAGCTTCGGCACGCCGGGGGTGTTCCTGGAGAAGTTCGTGCGCCCCGCCCGCCACGTCGAGGTGCAGCTCTTCGGCGACGGTGCGGGACGCGTCGCCGTGCTCGGCGACCGCGACTGCTCGCTGCAGCGTCGCAACCAGAAGGTCGTCGAGGAAGCTCCGGCACCCGGGCTCCCCGACGCGGTCCGCGCCGAGCTGCACCGCACCGCTGCGGCGCTGGCATCCGGCATCCGGTACCGCTCCGCCGGGACGGCCGAGTTCGTGTACGACCCGGTGGCCGAGCGCGCGTACTTTCTCGAGGTCAACGCGCGCCTGCAGGTCGAGCATCCCGTCACCGAGGCGGTGTTCGGCGTCGACCTGGTGGGCCTCATGCTCGACCTCGCGGGCGGCGGTCCCGCGGCTGTCCCGGACGCGCTGTTCGAGGAAGCCCGCGAACCCCGCGGTCACGCCGTCGAGGCGCGCATCTACGCCGAAGACCCCGACCGCGGCAACACCCCCTCGACCGGGCTCGTCACCGCCGTCCGGCTGCCCGAGGGCGACGGCATCCGGGTCGACTCCTGGGTCGAGGCCGGCAGCGAGGTGTCGCCGTTCTACGACCCGCTGCTGGGCAAGGTCATCGCCCACGGCCCCGACCGCGATGCGGCACTCGACCGGCTCTCCACCGCGCTGGCCGACATGCGCGTGGACGGCATCGTCACCGGCGCCGGGATGATCCGCGAGATCGTGAACGACCCGCGCGTCCGCGCCGTCGCGCACGACACGGGAACCCTCGACGACGCGCGCGACCCCGACCCGCGCATCGACGTGATCGACGCCGGCATGCTCACGACCGTGCAGGACCTCCCCGGGCGCGTCGGGTACTGGCAGATCGGCGTCCCGCCGTCCGGTCCGATGGATGCCGTGTCCTTCCGCGAGGCCAATCTCGCCGTCGGCAACCCCGAGGGCGCCCCGGGACTGGAGATGACGCTCACCGGTCCGACGTTGCGCTTCAGCGAGGCGTCGGTGGTCGCCGTCACGGGTGCGCCGGTCGCGGTCGAGGTCGACGGCGTCGCCGCCGCGCAGTGGGAGCCGATCGAGGTTCCCGCGGGCGGCGTGCTGCGCGTCGGTACCGCCGAGGGCCCCGGCATGCGCGTGTTCCTCGCGGTGCGCGGCGGCATCGACGTCCCGCAGTACCTCGGGAGCGCGTCGACCTTCACGCTGGGCGGATTCGGCGGGCACGGGGGCCGGGCCCTCGTGACCGGCGACGTGCTGCGTCCCGGGTCGGCCGCGATCGCCGCTCCCCGGCCGACGCCCGCCGGGCGCCGCCCCCACCTCGCCACCTCGTGGGTCCTCGCGGTGACCGAGGGGCCCCACGGCGCCCCCGAGTTCTTCACGCGCGCCGACATCGACGCGCTGTACTCCGCGGAGTACCGCGTGCAGGTCAACTCCGCCCGCACGGGCGTGCGACTCACCGGCCCGAAGCCGACGTGGGCGCGCACCGACGGCGGCGAGGCGGGGCTGCACCCCTCGAACATCCACGACACGCCCTACGCCGTGGGCGCCCTCGACTTCACCGGCGATACCCCCGTGCTCCTCGGCCCCGACGGGCCGAGCCTCGGCGGGTTCGTGTGCCCGGTGGTCGTGGCATCCGGAGATCTCTGGAAGCTCGGGCAGCTGCGGCCGGGAGACGTCGTGCGCTTCGCGCCGGTCCGGGAAGCGGATGCCGCGACCCTCGACCCGGCGATCGCCGCCCCCGCGCTCGTCGGGACGGGTGACGGCGACGACGGCGTGATCGCCTCGCGCGACGCCGAGGTCGAGGGGGAGCACGTGCTCCGCCCGCGGACGACGTACCGCCGCGACGGCGACGACAACGTCCTCGTCGAGTTCGGCGACCAGGTTCTCGACCTGGGCCTCCGCATGCGCGTGCACGCGCTGCAGGAGCGTCTCGCGCAAGAGGCGCCGAACGGGATCCTCGACGTCACCCCCGGCATCCGGTCGCTCCAGGTGCACACCGACGCCTCGGTGCTGCGCGCGTCGCAGCTCGTCGGGCTGCTGCGCGAGCTCGACGACGACCTGCCGCCCACGTCCGAGCTCGTCGTGCCCTCGCGCGAGGTGCGGCTGCCGCTGTCGTGGGACGACCCGGCGACGCGTCTGGCGATCGAGCGGTACATGGCGGGCGTCCGCGACGACGCCCCGTGGACGCCGTGGAACATCGAGTTCATCCGCCGCATCAACGGACTCGACAGCGTCGACGACGTCTACCGCACCGTGTTCGACGCGCAGTACCTCGTCATGGGACTCGGCGACGTCTATCTCGGCGCGCCCGTGGCGACGCCGCTGGATCCCCGTCACCGCCTCGTGACGACCAAGTACAACCCGGCGCGCACGTGGACGGCGGAGAACTCCGTCGGCATCGGCGGCGCCTACATGTGCATCTACGGCATGGAGGGCCCGGGCGGCTACCAGTTCGTCGGCCGCACCGTGCAGATCTGGAACCGCTTCCGCCGCGGGGGGCTCTTCGCCGAGAACCCGTGGGCGCTGCGGTTCTTCGACCGTATCCGCTGGTACCCCGTCTCGGCCGAGGAGCTCCTCGACCTCCGGGCGGAGGTGGATGCCGGGCGCGGGAGCTTCGAGACCGTCGAGGGCGAGTTCGCCCTCGCGGAGTACGAGCGGTTCCTCGCCGACGAGGCACCGGGGATCGAGGCGTTCCGCGAACGCCAGCGCCGCGCCTTCGACGAGGAGCGCGAGCGGTGGCGCGCGAGCGGCGAGTTCGACCGTGTCGACGAGGCGCCGGCCGCGGCACCGACCGCGGGCCGCGAACTCCCGCCCGGAACCGTGGGGGTGACCGCGCCGTTCGCCGCCGCGGTCTGGCGCGTGGATGCCGCTCAGGGAGCGGCCGTGCAGAAGGAGCAGAAGATGATCGTGCTGGAGGCGATGAAGATGGAGACCCCGATCGGGTCACCGGTGACGGGGACCGTCGCCGAGGTGTTCGTGCGGCCGGGCGAGACGGTCGCCGCCGGCCAGCTGCTCGCGGCCGTGGCGGTGGACGCGTGAGCGCCGTCGAGCGGGTGCGGGCCGCCTACGCCCGGATGCGCGAGGTCGACCGCCCCGAGGTGTGGATCACCGTCCGCGACGAGGACGACGCTCTCGCCGAGGCGGCCGAGGTCGACCTCGGCGTCGCCGCGGGCGAGCACCTGCCGCTTGCAGGCACGGTCGTCGCGGTGAAGGACAACATCGACGTCGAGGGGATGCCGACGACGGCCGGGAGCCGCGAGTACGCGTACCGTCCCGAGCGTGACGCGACCTCGGTGGCGCGCCTTCGCGCCGCGGGGGCCGTCGTGATGGGCAAGACCAACCTCGACCAGTTCGCCACCGGTCTCGTCGGCACCCGCAGCCCGTTCGGCGCCGTGCGCAACGCGTGGGACCCGACCCGCATCTCGGGCGGCTCCAGCTCGGGTTCGGCCGTCGCGGTGGCCTTGGGCATCGTCGATCTCGCGCTCGGCACCGACACCGCCGGTTCCGGACGCGTCCCCGCGGCGCTGAACGGCATCGTCGGGGTCAAGCCCACGGTGGGGCTCGTGCCGGCCACCGGCGTCGTGCCGGCCTGCCGCACCCTCGACTGCGTCACCGTGTTCGCGCGCGACCTCGGGGCCGCGCGCGCCGCGGCCGAGCTCATGGCCGGTCCCGACGGCATCGACCCGCTCGGTCGCGAGGACCGCCCCGCCCCGCCGCTCGACGCCCGCCCGCGCGTGGCCGTCCCGACCGCCGAGCACCTCGAGGGTCTCGCCGACGGGTGGGCTGAGGCCTTCGCCGGCGTCGTCGCTGCGCTCGCCGCCTCCGGCGTCGAGATCGTCGAGGTCGACATCGCGCCGCTCCTCGAGGCCGCGTCGCTGCTGTACGGCGGGGCGTTCGTCGCCGAGCGCACGGCGGCCGTGGGCGACTTCATCGCCGCCCACCCCGAGCTCGTCGGCACCGACCTCGATCCCACCGTGTCGGCGATCGTGCTCGCCGGCGCCGAGGCGCGGGCGGCGGACTACTTCCGCGACCGCGAGCGTCTCGACCGCCTCGGCGCCGAGGGACTGCGCCGACTCGAGGGCACGGTGGCGCTGCTCACGCCCACGACCACGTGGCATCCGACCCTCGACGAGGTCGCCGCCGACCCGGTCGGCGCGAACAGTCGCATGGGCCGGTACACGAACTTCGCGAACCTCCTCGACCGCAGCGCCCTCGCCGTCCCCGCCGGCGTGGTCGGCGGGCGCGCCTTCGGCGTGATGCTGACCGGCGCGCCGTTCGCCGACCGCACGCTCGCGCAGCTCGCCGAGCGCATCCAGGCGCCGTCCGTCGACCTGCTGGTCGTGGGCGCGCACCTGCGCGGGCAGCCGCTGAACCACCAGCTCGTCGCCGCGGGCGGAACGTTCGTGGCCGAGGTGGAGACCGCGGCGCAGTACCGGCTGTACGCCCTCGACACGGTTCCGCCCAAGCCCGGCCTCGCCCGCGCGGCGGAGGGCGGCGCCGCGATCGCGGGGGAGGTGTGGCGGCTGCCGGCCGCGGGATTCGGACGCTTCGTCGCGGATCTGCCCGCGCCCATGGGGATCGGTTCCGCCGTGCTCGCGGACGGATCGAGCGTCGCCGGATTCCTGTGCGAGGCGGTGGCGCTCGAGGGCGCGACCGACATCACCGCGCACGGCGGGTGGCGCGCGTATCGGGCGGCCACGGCGTGAGTTCGACCGTCCTCGACGCCGCGGCACTGCCGCCCCTGCGGCTGCGCGGCCGGCCGCGCCGTCTCGTCCCGATGGTGGTCGGGTTCGAGGCCGTGGCCGAGGCGGTGTCGCTGCACGGCGGGAGCCGTTTCCGGCATCTGATGGAGCCCGTGACGGCGGTGGCCGTCGTGTTCGACGCGGGGTGGGTGCTCGTCGACGGCGGGTTCGATCCCGCACGCATCCGCGATCGCGCGGTGCGGACGGTCTCCTTCGACTACGAGAACTACGCGCCGATCGTCCCGCCCGGCGATCCGCTCGTCGACCAGATCGCCGAGGCCGGGCTCGACCTCGCCGATCTCGCCGCGGCACTGCTCACCCACGCGCACTTCGACCACACCGGTGCCGCACGCCTGCTCGCCCCCGACCAGCCGCTGCTGCTGCAGCGACGCGAGTGGCAGCACGTCGCCGAGAACACCGACCCGCGCGAGGCGTTCGTCTTCCCCGACGACCTCGACCGCGACGGCCTGACGCTCGGCCTGCTGGACGGCGATACGCCCCTCGCCGCGGGTCTCACCGCGATCGACACGTCCGGACACACGCCCGGGCACCAGTCGTTCGTCGTGGAGCTGCCCGAGCGCACGGTCGTCCTCGCCGGCGACGCCGCGGACCTGCTCGGCAACGTCGAGCACGAGGTCCGTTGCGGTTCGACGATCGGCGCCGACGGTCCCGCGCGTGCCGATCGCGCTGTCGCGCGCCTCGCGGCCCTGCACCGCACGCACGGCACCGAGGTCTGGCCCGCGCACGACCCCGAGTTCCCCGTCTGGTCGGCGGTCGTCCGCTCCCGCTGACCCCTCACGCCCGTGGGGTGAGCGTGGCGCTGAGGAACACGGGCGGCGGGTACGCGCTCTGCTCAGTCAACGGAGCCGGAACGGGGCAGGATGCCGATCGGCCGAAACACGATCGATACACGCGAGCAATGGGCGAGACGCGCGTCTGCCTGTACGGTCGGGGGAACAGCAAAACGGAGCGCGGCACGAAGGCGTGACAGCGCCGTCGACCTCCTCCTTTCCACCCCCCGGAAGGCAACAGAAAATGCAAGGTTCTCTTCGACGACGCCTGCTCATCGGCGGCTCGGCGCTCGCCATCGGTGCGCTCGCCCTCTCGGCCTGCACCAGCCAGCGCGACGACGACGGCGGCGGCGCCACCGGAGACGTTGACTCGACGTTCGTGTTCGGCGCGTCGGGCGACCCGTCCAGCCTCGACCCGGCGTTCGCGAGCGACGGCGAGTCGTTCCGTATCTCGCGCCAGATCTTCGAAGGCCTCGTCGGCGTCGAGCCCGGGACGGCCGACCCCGCGCCGATGCTCGCCGAGAGCTGGGAGCAGTCCGAAGACGGTCTGTCCTACACCTTCCAGCTCAAAGAGGGCGTGACCTTCCACGACGGCACCGAGTTCAACGCCGAGGCCGTGTGCTTCAACTTCGACCGCCAGAACAACTTCACCGGTATCGCCCAGTCCGAGAGCCTGTCCTATTACTGGGGCAAGATCATGCGCGGCTACGCCGACACCGGCACCTCCATCTACGGCGGGTGTGACGCCGCGAGCCCGACCGAGGTCACGATCAGCCAGACCGAGCCGTTCGCCGGCTTCATCCCGGCCCTCTCGCTCCCGGCGTTCGCAATCCAGAGCCCCACGGCCCTCGAGGAGTACGCGGCCGACGACGTGGGCGGCACCTCCGAGGCACCGACCCTCAGCGAATACGCCCAGGGGCACCCGACCGGCACCGGTCCGTTCATGTTCGAATCGTGGGAGCCCGGCGCCGAGGCGACCGTCAGCGCCTACGACGGCTACTGGGGCGAGCAGGGGCAGGTGCAGCAGGTCATCTTCCGCGTGATCGGCGACACCACCGCCCGCCGTCAGGCGCTCGAGTCCGGTTCGATCGACGGCTACGACCTCGTCGCCCCCGCCGACCTGGGGGCCCTCGAGAGCGCGGGCTACATGCTCGTCAACCGCGACCCGTTCAACATCCTGTACCTCGGCATGAACCAGGCCGACCCGGCGCTGGCCGACCCGCGCGTGCGCCAGGCGATCGCCCACGCCATCGACAAGGAGCAGCTGGTCACCCAGGTGCTGCCCGAGGGCACCACCGTGGCATCCCAGTTCATGCCCGACAGCGTCATCGGCTTCAACCCCGACGTCACCACGTACGACTTCGATCCGGAGGCCGCCACGGCGCTGCTGGCCGAGGCCGGCTTCACCGAGGCCAACCCGCTCACGCTGACGTTCAACTACCCCGTGAACATCTCGCGTCCGTACATGCCCAACCCCGAGCAGATCTTCACGAACCTGCAGTCGCAGCTCCAGGCCGTCGGCATCGTCGTGAACCCCGTGTCGAACGAGTGGGGCGAGTACCTCGACCTCATCCAGGGCGGCGCGCAGCACGGCATCCACCTGCTCGGCTGGACCGGCGACTACAACGACCCCGACAACTTCGTGGGGACGTTCTTCGGTGGTGCCTCGAACGAGTGGGGCTTCGACAACCCCGAGCTGTTCTCGGCCCTCACCTCGGCCCGCGGCCTCGCGACCGAGTCGGAGCAGGAGCCGGCGTACCAGGACGTCAACGAGCAGATCGCGCAGTTCCTGCCCGGTGTGCCGCTGGCCAACCCCGTGCCGACGCTCGCCTTCGCTCCGCGCGTGAAGTCCTACCCGGCCAGCCCGGTGCAGGACGAGGTGTACAACGAGATCGAACTCACCGAGTGATCCGGATGCCGCGGGCCGGCGACCCCACCGTCGCCGGCCCGCGGTCTCCCGCGTCCCCCCGCCCCCGAGCCCTGTGAGACCCCGTGCTCCGCACCATCGGCAGGCGTCTGCTCCTGCTCGTCCCGACCCTGTTCGGGCTTTCCGTCCTTCTGTTCCTCTGGGTCCGCGCGCTGCCGGGCGGCCCCGCGGTCGCCCTGCTCGGCGAGCGGGCCACCCCTGAGGCCGTCGCCCGCATCAACGAGCTGTACGGCTTCAACGAGCCGCTGTACGTGCAGTACTTCACGTGGCTCGGGCGGCTGCTCTCGGGTGATTTCGGTTCCTCCATCCAGACCGGTCGTCCCGTGCTGGAGGAGTTCTGGCGTCGGTTCCCGGCCACCCTCGAACTGTCGATCGGCGCGCTGATCGTGGCGGTGGGCATCGGCATCCCGCTCGGGTACTGGGCCGCACGTCGCCACGGCAAGGCGTGGGATCACATCGCCGTGGTGCTGAGCCTCATCGGCATCACGATCCCGGTGTTCTTCCTCGCGTTCATCCTCAAGTACGTCTTCGCGGTGCAGCTCGGGTGGCTGCCCTCGGACGGGCGGCAGAATCCCCGCATCGACGCGACGCACTACACGAACCTGTATGTCTTCGACGGCCTGATCACGGGCGAGTTCGACGCGGCCTGGGATGCCGTGCTGCACCTGGTGCTGCCGGCCCTCGCCCTCGGCACCATCCCTCTCGCGATCATCGTGCGCATCACGCGCGCGTCGGTGCTGGAGGTGCAGAACGCCGACTACGTGCGGACGGGCCGGGCCAAAGGCATCGCGCAGTCCACGCTGCGCAACCGTTTCATCCTCCGCAACGCCATGCTCCCCGTCATCACGACGGTCGGTCTGCAGGCGGGCCTGCTGATCGCCGGGGCGGTGCTCACCGAGACGGTGTTCGCGTTCCCGGGGATCGGGCAGTTCCTGGCGCGCGCGATCTTCACTCGGGACTTCCCCGTCCTGCAGGGCTTCATCATCTTCATCGCCATCGCCTACGCCCTGATCAACCTGCTCGTCGACCTGTCGTACAGCGTCATCGACCCGAGAGTGAGAGTCAGTTGAGTTCCGGCATCCTCCCTCCCGCCCCCAGCGGCGGCCCCGTCGACGACAACGCCGTGGTCGACAGCCAGCTGTTGTCTGCCACGTCGCGCGGCGGTTTCTGGCACGACGTCTTCCAGCGGCTGCGCCGCAGCCCCGTGGCATGGATCGGCGCGATCATCGTCGTGGCGTTCCTGCTCGTCGCGGCGCTCGCGCCGCTGCTCGCCCCGTACCCGGCCGAGTCGCTGCCCGGCCAGCGCTTCATCACACCGACCGACATCCCCGGGCCCGGCGAGCTGCCGGAGTTCCCCCTCGGCCTCGACCGCTTCGGCGGCGACGTGCTCTCCAAGCTCATCTGGGGCGCGCAGGCGTCGCTGCAGATCGGCGTGATCTCCACGGCGATGGGCCTCCTCGGAGGCATGGCGCTGGGTCTTCTCGCTGGAATGTTCGGCGGCTGGGTCGACGTGCTCGTCATGCGCTTCGTCGACATCCTGCTGTCGGTGCCGAACCTGCTGCTGGCCGTCTCGATCGCCGCGATCCTCGGGCAGAGCCAGCTAGCGATCATGATCGCCATCGGCGCGTCACAGGTGCCGGTCTTCGCGCGCCTGTTGCGCGCCTCGATGCTGCAGCAGCGCGGCGCCGACTACGTGCTCTCGGCGCAGACCCTGGGCCTCAGTCGCCGCACGATCACGATGACGCACGTCCTGCCCAACAGCGTGGGGCCGGTCATCGTGCAGGGCACCCTGACCCTCGCGACCGCGGTCATCGACGCCGCGGCGCTGTCGTTCCTCGGTCTCGGCGGCGGGCTGCCGCAGACCGCCGAGTGGGGGCGCATGCTCACGTACGCGCAGGCCGAGCTCGCGATCGCGCCGTGGCTGGCGTTCCTCCCCGGCATCTGCATCGCCGTGACGGCGCTGGGCTTCACGCTGCTCGGAGAGTCGCTGCGCGAGGCGATGGACCCCCGCACCCGCGCGCGGTAGCCGCGCGCGGCTCCCCGGCTCCGCTGTGGCTATGGCGGCGGTAGGGCGGGCTGTGGCGTGGATGTGTGGCATCCCTTGTCCCACTTTTTGCTGTCTGGGGGGCCGTGAGGCGGCCATAAGTGGGACATGCTCTGCCGAAAGTGGGACGAGCCCCCGCGGGATGCGACCCGCACCACAGAAGAGACGGCCCGGCTACCCCGCGAGACCCAGCTCGTTGCCGGGGATGGATGCCAGCAGCCGCCGCGTGTACGGATCGCGGGGGTTGGTGAAGACCTCTTCGCTGGAGGCCGCCTCAACGAGGCGCCCGTCCTTCATGACGCACACGTAGTCGCTGATGAGGCGCACGACGGCGAGGTCGTGCGAGATGAAGAGGTAGCTGAGGCCGTATTCGCGCTGCAGGTCGCCGAGCAGCTGGAGGATCTGCGCCTGCACGAGGACGTCCAGCGCCGACACCGGCTCGTCGCACACGATGAGTTCGGGCGAAAGGGCCAGGGCCCGCGCGATCGCGACACGCTGCCGCTGTCCGCCCGACAGCTCGGACGGGTAGCGACGGAGCATGGATGCCGGCAGGGCCACGTCGTCGAGGAGCTGGCGCACCCGCTTCTGACGGTCCGCCCGTGACCCCCGCTTATAGAAGGAGAGGGGCTCCTCGATGATCCGCTCGACCGTGAACATCGGGTTCAGGCTCGAGTACGGGTCTTGGAAGATGGGCTGGACCTTCTGGCGGAACTGACGCAGAGCCTCGCCCTTGAGAGCTCCGATGTCCTGGCCGTCGAAACGGATCGAGCCGCTGGTCGGCTCGACGACCTTCAGCAGCATGCGGGCGGTCGTGGTCTTGCCCGAGCCCGACTCCCCGACGATCGCGACGGTCTGCCCGCGCGGGATCGACAGCGACACGTCGTCGACGGCGCGGAAGTCCTCCGCCTTCCCTCGGGCCGGGTACACCTTGGTCAGGCCCTGGATCTCGACGATGTGGTCGCGCGGGGCGGTGCTGTCGCGCTCGCCTCGGAAGTCCTCGGGCCGCAGGCGCACGGCCGCGACCGACGGAGCGGCGGCGACGAGCGACTTCGTGTAGGCGTGCTGCGGGTCCTCGAGGATCTGCCGCGCCGGGCCCTGCTCGACGACGCGCCCGCGGTGCATCACGACGACGCGCGAGGCGCGCTCGGCGGCGAGCCCGAGGTCGTGCGTGATGAGCAGCACGGCGGCGCCGAGCTCTTTGGTCTGCCTGTCGATCTGGTCGAGGATCGTCTGCTGCACCGTCACATCGAGCGCGCTGGTCGGTTCGTCGGCGATGAGCAGCCGCGGACGGCACGCGAGGCCGATCGCGATGAGGGCGCGCTGACGCATGCCGCCGGAGAACTCGTGCGGGTACTGCGAGGCCCGCTTCTCGGCATCCGGGAGCCCGGCGGCCTCGAGCGCGTCGACGACCTTGCCCTTGACCGTGCCGCGTTCGGCGAGGCCGTGGGCGAGGAGTGTCTCGGCGACCTGCGTGCCGATCTTCGCGACCGGGTTGAGATTGGACATCGGGTCCTGGGGCACGAGGCCGATCTGGCGCCCACGCACCTGCCGCATGCGGGCCTCGCCGAAGGTCGTCAGGTCTTCACCGTCGAGGAGGATCTGGCCGCGCGCGACGCGACCACCGGAGGCCAGCAGACCGATGATCGCCATGGCGGTCGTCGACTTGCCGGAGCCGGATTCGCCGACGATGGCGATGGTCTCGCCGGCGTGGATGTCGAGATCGACGCCGTCGACGGCGCGGACGGGGCCGTCCATCGTGGTGAAGTCGACCGCGAGATCGCGGACGGAGAGCAGGGGGAGGGGGGATGCCGGAGCGGGGGGACCGGCGACATCGGAGGTCATCCCCCCATCCTCACCCGCCGCCGCCTCCGTGCCCACCCCTCCCGCGTTTTCGTCACACCCCCGTAACGTCGTGGGAGCAGGCGGGCGGCACCGCCCCGCAGCCTGAGAAGCGGCGAGACCGGGTGCCCCGCGCGCCGGCCGCGGGAGTAGCGTCGAGGCATGCGCGTGGACCTCAACGCCGACCTCGGTGAAACCGTCGACGGCGTGCCCACCGCCGACGACGAGGCGATGTTCGCCGTCATCACCAGCGCCAACGTCGCCTGCGGCGGACACGCGGGCGACGAGGCCTCCATGCGGGCCTCGGTCGATCGGGCCGCCCGCTTCGGCGTCGCCATCGGGGCCCACCCCTCGTACGAGGACCGCGCGAACTTCGGCCGGGTCCGCCGCGACCCGCCCGCGGGCGAGCTGCGGGCGAGCATCGCCCGGCAGTTGGACGCCCTCGAGGCCGCCGGCGCGCAGCTGCGCTACGTCAAGCCCCACGGCGCGCTCTATCACGCCGTCTCGGCCGACGCCGCCCAGGCGCGCGCGGTCGTCGCCGCCGTCGCCGACCACTCCGCGCGGCTCGGCCGACCGCTCCCGGTGCTCGGTCTCCGCGGCGCGATCGTCGAGGCCGCGGCATCCGCCGGTCTGCCGTTCATCCCCGAGGCCTTCCTCGACCGCGGTTACACCGCCGACGGGGGCCTCGTGCCGCGCGACCACCCCGGCGCCCTCGTCGACGACCCGGTCCGCGTCGCCGACCGCGCCGTGCGGCTGGTGGCCGACGGCACCGTGGAGACGGTCGACGGCTCGCGCATCGCGGTACGGGCCGCGTCGCTGTGCCTGCACGGCGACACCCCGGCGGCGGTGGCGATGGCCCGGGTCGTGCGCGCCGCGCTGGACGCGGCCGGCGTGGAGGTGCGCGCTCCGTGGTGACGCCGCGGCTGCGGCCGATGGGGGAGCGGGCGCTGCTGGCCGAGGTCGACGACCTGCCGGACGTCCTCGCGCTGCACGCGGCGCTCGCCGCCGCCCCGCCCGACGGCATCGACGACCTCGTTCCCGCCGCGCGCACCGTGCTCATCGCCTTCGATCCGTCCCGGATCACGTCCGCCTCCGTGCGCGCGTGGGTGCGGTCCGCGGGGGACGCGCCACCGGAGGCCGCGTCCCCCGGCCCCCTCGTCGAGATCGCCGTGCGTTATGACGGTGCCGACCTCGACGAGACCGCCGCGATGCTCGGCATCCGCACCGCCGAGCTCGTGGCCCGGCATGCCGCTGCCGAGTGGAACGTGGCATTCACCGGCTTCGCGCCCGGTTTCGCGTACCTCGTGAGCGAGGACTGGCCGTGGGACGTGCCCCGGCTCTCCCGACCGCGCACCCGCGTGCCCGCCGGGTCGGTGGGCCTCGCGGGCGGTTTCACCGGTGCCTACCCGCGCGAGACCCCGGGCGGGTGGCGGTTGATCGGCACGACGGATGCCCCTCTGTTCACCCCGGATGCCGCCGACCCCGTGCTCCTCGCCCCGGGCGCGCGCGTCCGGTTCGTGCCGCACCGCACCGAGGTGCGGACGGCGGCGAGCGAACCGGCGGGACCGGTGGCACCCGCTCCCGCGGGCTCGTCGGCGCCGTCGCCGCCGGGCGACGAGCCCGCGTCCCCCGCGCTGCGCGTCCTCGACGCGGGGCCTCTCGCGACCGTGCAGGACCTGGGCCGTCCCGGCCGCGCGGGGCTCGGTGTGGCCCGCTCGGGCGTCCTCGACCGCGCGGCCCTCCGCGCAGCCAACCGCCTCGTCGGCAATGCCGAGACCGCCGCGGGGATCGAGATCGTGCTCGGCGGGTTCCGTGCCCGCGCCGAACGCGACACGTGGGTCGCCGTGGCCGGTGCGCTCGCCGACATCCGTGTCGACGGGCACGCGGTGGATGCCTACGCGCCCCTGCTCGTGCCGGCCGGGTCCGAACTGTCGATCGGGGTCGCGATCGCCGGGGCGAGACTCGTCCTCGCCGTCCGTGGCGGCGTCGCCGGAGCCGCGGCGCTCGGATCACGGGCGACCGACGTGCTGGCGTCCCTGGGTCCGGCCGCACTGGTCGCGGGCGACGCCGTCGTCGTGGGGGAGGCTCCGGCTCCGATTCCGGTCGTCGATGCCTTCCCGTGGTCGGTGCCCGGCCCCGTCGTCGAGGTCGGCCTCGCTCCTGGGCCGCGCGCCGACTGGTTCGCGCCCGCCGCGCTGCGGACGCTGCGCGATGCGACGTGGACCGTCTCGGGCGACGCCGACCGCGTCGGCATCCGGCTCGACGGGCCTGCGCTGGACCGCGTACGCCACGACGAGCTGCCGAGCGAGGGCATGCGGCCGGGAGCGCTGCAGGTTCCGCCGCACGGCCGTCCGGTGGTGCTGCTCGCCGACGGGCCCGTGACCGGCGGCTACCCCGTGATCGCAGTGGTGACGGATGCCACGCTCGACCGCCTCGCTCAGGTGCGGCCCGGCGACCGCGTGCGGTTCCGCGGCCCGTGAGGCGGTCGGACCGGGGAATCCTCGGGGAGCGCCCGCGGTTATACCGCAGGTACGCAAAGTCGTCAAGAATTCGACTGGACACGGCGCGTCCTCCCGCGTATGCTTGGACTTTGCGCTCCTCGATTCCCCCTGCCCTCATATGGTGGTCGGCTGAGCCTGCCCGTCCCCGCTTCACCGCGGTGTGCGACTCGCAGGTTATCGGGGCAGGAACGCACTCCACCTGACGACAAGGAATCACGAGCCCCTCGCCCGGGCTTCTGGAGGTTATTCCCTTGGCTGCTGCGAGCAACGCATCCACCACCACCACCCCGAAGAGCGGACGCGGCGCATCCCGCCTCTCGTTCGCGAAGATCTCCGACAAGCTGACCGTTCCCGATCTGCTGGCCCTGCAGACCGAGTCGTTCGACTGGCTCGTCGGCAACGAGGCCTGGAAGGCCCGGGTCGCCGAGGCCCAGGCCGCCGGTCGCACCGATGTGCCCGAGATCAGCGGTCTCGAGGAGATCTTCGAGGAGATCTCTCCGATCGAAGACCTGAGCGAGACCATGCAGCTCTCGTTCACGAACCCCTACCTCGAGCCCGAGAAGTACTCGATCGAAGAGTGCAAGGAGCGCGGCAAGACCTACGCCGCCCCGCTGTACGTCGAGGCCGAGTTCATGAACCACCAGACCGGTGAGATCAAGACCCAGACGGTCTTCATGGGCGACTTCCCGCTCCAGACCGACAAGGGCACGTTCATCATCAACGGCACCGAGCGTGTCGTCGTCTCGCAGCTGGTCCGCTCGCCCGGTGTCTACTTCGACAAGACGCCCGACAAGACCTCGGACAAGGACATCGTCTCGGCGCGCGTGATTCCCTCGCGCGGTGCCTGGCTCGAGTTCGAGATCGACAAGCGCGACCAGGTCGGCGTGCGCATCGACCGCAAGCGCAAGCAGTCGGTCACCGTCTTCCTCAAGGCCCTGGGCCTGACCAGCGAGGACATCCTCGCCGAGTTCGCCGGCTTCGACTCGATCGAGGAGACGCTGTCGAAGGACACCATCCTCACCAAGGAAGACGCGCTCCGCGACATCTACCGGAAGCTCCGTCCGGGCGAGCAGGTCGCCGCCGAGGCCGCCCGCGCGCTGCTGGACAACTTCTACTTCAACCCCAAGCGCTACGACCTGGCCAAGGTGGGTCGCTACAAGATCAACCAGAAGCTCGGCCTCGACAAGCCGCTGAGCGACTCGGTGCTCACCGTCGACGACATCGTCGCCACGATCAAGTACCTCGTGCGTCTGCACCGCGGTGACAGCGCCTTCGACGGCGTCCGCCACGGTCAGCCCGCGGAGATCCGCCTCGACGTCGACGACATCGACAACTTCGGCAACCGCCGCATCCGCGCGGTCGGCGAGCTCATCCAGAACCAGGTCCGCACGGGCCTGTCGCGCATGGAGCGCGTCGTGCGCGAGCGCATGACCACGCAGGACATCGAGGCGATCACGCCGCAGACCCTGATCAACGTGCGCCCCGTCGTGGCCGCGATCAAGGAGTTCTTCGGCACGTCGCAGCTGTCCCAGTTCATGGACCAGAACAACCCCCTCGCGGGCCTGACCCACAAGCGTCGTCTGTCGGCGCTGGGCCCCGGTGGTCTGTCCCGTGAGCGTGCCGGCGTCGAGGTCCGTGACGTCCACCCCTCGCACTACGGCCGCATGTGCCCGATCGAGACGCCGGAAGGCCCGAACATCGGTCTGATCGGCTCGCTGGCCTCGTTCGCGCGCATCAACGCGTTCGGCTTCATCGAGACCCCGTACCGTCGCGTCGTCGACGGTCGTGTGACCGACCAGATCGACTACCTCACCGCGAGCGAGGAGAGCGACCACATCGTCGCCCAGGCCGGTGTCGCCCTCAAGGCCGACGGCCACTTCGTCGAGGACCGCATCCTCGCCCGTCGCGGCCAGGGTGGCGAGGTCGACCTGTTCCCCGTCGACGAGATCGGCTACATGGACGTCTCGCCGCGCCAGATGGTGTCGGTGGCGACCTCGCTCATCCCGTTCCTCGAGCACGACGACGCCAACCGCGCCCTCATGGGTGCGAACATGCAGCGCCAGGCCGTGCCGCTCGTGCGCAGCGAGTCGCCCGTCGTCGGCACCGGTATGGAGGGCTTCGCCGCGATCGACGCCGGTGACGTCGTCACCGCCGAGAAGTCCGGCGTCGTCCTGGAGGTCTCGGCCGACGTCGTGACCATCCAGCTCGATGAGGGCGGCACGCAGGACTACTTCCTGCGCAAGTTCGACCGCTCGAACCAGGGCACGTCGTACAACCAGCGCGTGGTCGTCTCGGCCGGTGAGCGCATCGAGGCCGGCGAGGTCATCGCCGACGGTCCCGCGACCGAGAACGGCGAGCTCGCCCTCGGCAAGAACCTCCTCGTGGCGTTCATGACGTGGGAGGGCCACAACTTCGAGGACGCCATCATCCTCAGCCAGGACCTCGTGAAGGACGACACGCTGTCGTCGATCCACATCGAGGAGTACGAGGTCGACGCGCGCGACACCAAGCTCGGCAAGGAGGAGATCACCCGTGATCTCCCCAACGTCAGCCCCGACCTGCTGAAGGACCTCGACGAGCGCGGCATCGTCCGCATCGGCGCCGAGGTGCGTCCCGGTGACATCCTCGTCGGCAAGGTCACGCCCAAGGGCGAGACCGAGCTGTCGGCCGAGGAGCGCCTGCTCCGCGCGATCTTCAACGAGAAGAGCCGCGAAGTCCGTGACACCTCGCTGAAGGTGCCCCACGGCGAGCAGGGCACGATCATCGCGGTCAAGGAGTTCAACGCCGAGGACGGCGACGACGAGCTCGGCTCGGGCGTCAACCGTCGCGTCGTGGTCTACATCGCCCAGAAGCGCAAGATCACCGAGGGCGACAAGCTCGCCGGTCGCCACGGCAACAAGGGCGTCATCGCCAAGATCCTCCCGATCGAGGACATGCCCTTCCTCGCCGACGGCACCCCCGTCGACGTCGTGCTGAACCCGCTCGGCATCCCCGGTCGAATGAACTTCGGCCAGGTGCTGGAGACCCACCTCGGGTGGATCGCCAAGCAGGGCTGGAAGGTCGAGGGCAACCCCGAGTGGGCCGCCAACCTCCCCAAGGAGGCCTTCGAGGCCGCACCGAACACCAAGGTCGCGACCCCGGTGTTCGACGGTGCCTTCGAGCAGGAGATCGCGGGTCTGCTGGACTCGACGCTCCCCACGCGCGACGGCGAGCGCCTGATCGACTCCTCGGGCAAGACCCGCCTGTTCGACGGCCGCTCCGGCGAGCCCTTCCCGGCGCCCATCTCGGTCGGCTACATGTACATCCTGAAGCTGCACCACCTCGTCGACGACAAGATCCACGCACGCTCGACGGGCCCCTACTCGATGATCACCCAGCAGCCGCTCGGCGGTAAGGCCCAGTTCGGTGGCCAGCGCTTCGGTGAGATGGAGGTGTGGGCGCTGGAGGCGTACGGCGCCGCATACGCGCTGCAGGAGCTCCTCACGATCAAGTCCGACGACATCCTCGGCCGCGTCAAGGTGTACGAGGCGATCGTCAAGGGCGAGAACATCCAGGAGCCCGGCATCCCCGAGTCGTTCAAGGTGCTCATGAAGGAGATGCAGTCGCTCTGCCTGAACGTCGAGGTCCTCTCGGCCGACGGCACGGCGGTCAACCTCCGCGACACCGACGACGACGCCTTCCGCGCCGCCGAAGAGCTCGGCATCAACATCTCCAGCCGCTTCGAGTCCTCGTCCATCGACGAGATCTGACCCGGCCAGGCAACGAACAGAATTCCGACACAGGAGAACCAGTGCTCGAATCAACCACTTTCGATCAGCTTCGTATCGGCCTGGCCACCGCCGACGACATCCGTCGTTGGTCCTTCGGTGAGGTCAAGAAGCCCGAAACGATCAACTACCGCACGCTGAAGCCCGAGAAGGACGGTCTCTTCGGCGAGCAGATCTTCGGACCCTCCCGTGACTGGGAGTGCGCCTGCGGAAAGTACAAGCGCGTCCGCTTCAAGGGCATCGTCTGCGAGCGCTGCGGCGTCGAGGTCACCAAGTCCTCGGTCCGCCGTGAGCGCATGGGCCACATCGAGCTCGCCGCTCCCGTGACCCACATCTGGTACTTCAAGGGCGTGCCCTCGCGTCTGGGCTACCTGCTCGACATGGCGCCGAAGGACCTCGAGAAGGTCATCTACTTCGCCGCCTACATGGTCATCTCGGTCGACGAGGATGCTCGTCACCGCGACCTGGCGACGCAGGAGAACAACATCCGCCTCGAGCTGAAGACGCTCGGCGACCGTCGCGACTCGCGCATCGCCGCCCGTCTGGCGAAGCTGGAGGAGGAGCTCGCGGCTCTCGAGGCCGAGGGCGCCAGGGCCGACCAGAAGAAGAAGGTCAAGGACGCCGCCGAGAAGGACATGACCTCGATCCGCAAGAACGCGGACGAGCAGATCGCCAAGCTCGAGCGCGTGTGGGAGGACTTCCGCACGCTCGAGGTCGGCGCGCTCAAGCCCGAGGACGACGTCTTCCACGAGCTGCAGGACCGGTTCGGTCAGTACTTCGAGGCCCACATGGGTGCGGAGTCGATCAAGCGTCGCCTCGAGACCTTCGACCTGCAGGCCGAGGCCGACAGCCTCCACCTGCAGATCTCCGAGGGCAAGGGCCAGCGCAAGATCCGCGCGATCAAGCGACTGAAGGTCGTCAACTCGTTCCTGCAGACCGGCATGTCGCCGGCCTCGATGGTGCTCGACGTCGTTCCGGTGATCCCGCCGGAGCTGCGCCCGATGGTTCAGCTCGACGGTGGCCGTTTCGCCACCTCCGACCTGAACGACCTCTACCGTCGCGTGATCAACCGCAACAACCGCCTCCGTCGCCTCATCGACCTCGGTGCCCCCGAGATCATCGTGAACAACGAGAAGCGCATGCTGCAGGAGGCCGTCGACGCGCTGTTCGACAACGGTCGCCGCGGTCGTCCCGTCACCGGTACCGGCAACCGTGCCCTGAAGTCCCTGAGCGACATGCTCAAGGGAAAGCAGGGTCGCTTCCGCCAGAACCTGCTCGGCAAGCGCGTGGACTACTCGGGTCGTTCGGTCATCATCGTCGGACCCCAGCTGAAGCTGCACCAGTGCGGTCTGCCCAAGCAGATGGCGCTCGAGCTGTTCAAGCCGTTCGTGATCAAGCGCCTGATCGACCTCGGTCACTCGCAGAACATCAAGGCCGCCAAGCGCGCCGTCGAGCGCTACCGTCCCGAGGTCTGGGACGTGCTGGAAGAGATCATCCGCGAGCGCCCCGTGCTGCTGAACCGCGCACCCACCCTGCACCGCCTCGGCATCCAGGCGTTCGAGCCCCAGCTCGTCGAGGGCAAGGCGATCCAGCTGCACCCGCTCGTCTGCGCGGCGTTCAACGCCGACTTCGACGGTGACCAGATGGCCGTCCACCTGCCGCTGTCGGTCGAGGCCCAGGCCGAGGCCCGCGTGCTCATGCTCGCGTCGAACAACATCCTCAAGCCGTCGGACGGCCGCCCGGTCACCCTGCCCTCGCAGGACATGATCATCGGCCTCCACCACCTGACCACCCTCAAGGAGGGTGCCTCGGGCGAGGGCCGCGTGTTCGGTTCGGTCGGCGAGGCGATCCTGGCCAAGGACGAGGGCACCCTCGACCTGCAGGCCAAGGTGCGCATCCGCATCCCGGGTCTGACCTTCCTCGAGGGTCAGGCGCCCGAGGGCTACGAGCAGCACGGTCTCGTGGATGCCTCGCTCGGACAGGCGATCTTCAACGACACGCTCCCCAAGGGCTACCCGTTCGTGCGCGAGCAGGCCGACAAGGGCAAGCTGTCGCAGATCGTCAACAAGCTGGCCGAGGAGTACCCCAAGGTCGAGGTCGCCGCATCGCTCGACCGCATCAAGGACGCCGGTTTCTACTGGGCCACGCGTTCGGGTGTGACGGTCGCGCTGAGCGACATCCTCACGCCCCCGAACAAGGGCGAGATCGTCGCGGGCTACGAGAAGCAGGCCGCGAAGGTCCAGGCGCAGTACGAGAAGGGTCTGACCACCGACGCCGAGCGTCGCCAGGAGCTCATCAAGATCTGGACCGAGGCCACCGATGCGGTCCAGAAGGCGATGCGCGACAACTTCCCGGCCGACAACACCATCAACCGCATGGTCTCGTCGGGCGCCCGTGGTAACTGGCTGCAGATCCGCAACATCGCGGGTATGCGCGGTCTGGTGAACAACCCGAAGGGTGAGATCATCCCGCGTCCGATCATCTCCTCGTACCGCGAGGGTCTGTCGGTCGCCGAGTACTTCATCGCCACGCACGGTGCCCGTAAGGGTCTGGCCGACACGGCCCTCCGTACGGCCGACTCGGGTTACCTCACGCGTCGTCTGGTCGACGTCTCGCAGGACGTCATCATCCGCGAGGAGGACTGCGGGACGTCGAAGGGCCTCGAGCTCCCGATCGCCGCGGTCGACGCGTCCGGCACCCTCGTCAAGGACGCCAACGTCGAGAACTCGGTGTTCGCTCGCACGCTCGCCACGGCGGTCGTCGACGCGCAGGGCACCGTGCTGGCCGAGGCCGGCGACGACGTGGGCGACGTGCTCATCGACAAGCTGGTCGCAGGCGGCGTCGAGACGATCAAGGTCCGCTCGGTCCTCACGTGCGACTCGGCCGTCGGTGTCTGCGCGAAGTGCTACGGCCGTTCGCTCGCCACCGGCAAGATCGTCGACATCGGCGAGGCCGTCGGCATCATCGCGGCCCAGTCGATCGGTGAGCCCGGTACCCAGCTGACGATGCGTACCTTCCACACCGGTGGTTCGGCCTCGGCCGACGACATCACGCAGGGTCTGCCCCGTGTGCAGGAGCTGTTCGAGGCGCGTACCCCCAAGGGTGCCTCGCCGATCGCCGAGGCCGACGGCCGCATCACGATCGACGAGACCGAGAAGGCCAAGAAGGTCATCCTCACGCCCGACAACGGTGACGAGCCGGTCGTCTACCCGGTCCTGAAGCGCGCGACCCTCCTCGTCGAGGACGGCCAGCACGTCAAGGTCGGCGAGCCCCTCCAGGTCGGAACGCTCGACCCCAAGGAGGTCATGCGCGTGCAGGGTGCCCGCGAGGTGCAGAAGTACCTCGTCAACGGCGTCCAGGGCGTGTACCGCTCGCAGGGTGTGCCGATCCACGACAAGCACATCGAGGTCATCGTGCGCCAGATGCTGCGCAAGGTCACCGTCGTCGACCACGGCGACACCGACCTGCTTCCCGGTGAGCTGGTGGACTTCAAGCGCTACCAGACCATCAACCGCGAGGCGGTCGGCGAGGGCAAGCGTCCCGCGTCGGGTCGTCCCGAGCTGATGGGTATCACCAAGGCGTCGCTGGCGACCGAGTCGTGGCTGTCGGCGGCGTCCTTCCAGGAGACCACCCGCGTCCTGACGCAGGCGGCCATGGAGGGCAAGAGCGACCCGCTGGTCGGCCTCAAGGAGAACGTCATCATCGGAAAGCTCATCCCCGCCGGAACGGGTCTTGCGAAGTACCGCAACGTCACCGTCGAGGCGACGGAGGAGGCCAAGAGCGAGCGGTACCCCAACCGCATCTTCGCCTCGGACGGCGCGTACAGCGACGCCGACCTGAGCTACGTCGATTTCGACAGCTTCTCCACGGACGACTTCACGCCCGGCACCTACAACTGATCGACGGATGCCGCACCTCGGTGCGGCATCCGGATCCCCGAAGGCCCTCGGCTCACGCCGGGGGCCTTCGTCGTGTCCGGGGTGCCTGCCGGGGAGCGTGCGTGCCCGAGACGTTTCGGCCGCGTGACGGGACGGGCGCGCGGCGTGTCGCCGATCGGGCGCGGCGGGGGGATTCGCCTACCGTGGTCGGGGAGGAACGGATGGCTCGAGTCGCGGGACGCAGCGCGTGGATCGCATGGCCGGTGGGTCTGCTGTGCGTGGCCGTCGTCGTCGTTCTGGGCGTGCTGGCGGCACCCGGACTCCCGGGCGCGGTGACCTTCGTCGGCGACACGTTGCGGCAGGGCTCGACGACACGACCGTGGACGGATGCCCCCCGCGTGCCGGGCCCGGCGACGACCTGCCGCGATCTCTACACGCAGCCGATGTGGTCCGCGATGGTGTGGTCGCCCGAGGCTCTCCTGACGCAGCGCCACACCGCGCCGCTCTCCACGCCCGAGGCGGTCGCGGCGGCCGGACCGACGCCGGTGATCACGTGCCACTGGCGGGGGGAGGCGGGGCGCTGGCTCGAGACCAGTGTCGCAATCGTCTCGCCGGAGGGGGCGGCGGCGGTGTCGGCGACCCTGACCGCCCAGGGGTTCGCGTGCGCCACCGTCGAGGGCACCGAGCGCTGCGAGCGCACCGCCGGCGACGTCACCGAGGTCCACGAGCTGCGCGGCGACCGGTGGGTCTCGTCGACGTTCGCGGGATGGATGCCGGACGGATACGACGCGGTCGTGGCATCCCGCGCCTTCGGGGAGTGAGGCGGAGTCAGCCGAAGATCGCGGCGATGATGCTCGCGGTGTAGCCGGTGGGCGCGAGGTTGGAGTACTGGGTGTCGATGAGCACGTCGTCGCGCCAGAACAGCGTGCGGCCGTCGTTGACCGGGTACGTGTCGTTGATCCACGTCTTCTCGCAGCGGGTGCCCTCGTCCGGGGTGTAGCAGCTGAAGCCCTGGGTGTTCACGAGGTCGTTCAGCATGTCGAGCGCGGGACCGCGATCCATGCGAGAGATGCGGGTGACGAGTCCCGTGGTGTCGGCCGCGGGGTCGCGCCAGATACACACGAGCGACCCGTCGGACTGGACTCCCGAGGGGCCCATCGCGGGATCGTTGAGCGGGGTCGACCCGAGCTGCGACTGCACGTCGGGGGTGAGGATCGCCCGGCAGTCGGTGGGGAGGGACGCCGGAGCGACCGTCGGGGTGATCGTCGGGATGGGCGTCGCGTCGGATGTCGGGGACTCGGCCGGCGAGGCGGTGGTGGGGGCCGGATCCGTTCCCTGTTCGGGAGCGCAGGCGGTGAGGACGAGCGCGGCGCTCACCGCGAGCACGGCGGCGAAGGCCGCTGCTGTCGGTCGACCGGTCATGCCGCCCACCCTAGGCGGAGCCGCCGACACGATCGAGACCGACACACGGCGGCACGCCTGCGCGGCGCGGGGCGCGACCCGGGTTAGCCTGACGCCGCACCATATCTGCGCGCGTGAGGAGACCCCGATGAGCGACCCCCAGTCGTACGGCGACCCCGTCGACGAGCCCAAGGAAGAGGCGCACGACGTCGTCGGCCGTGCCCACGAGGGGCTCGCCGACGCCGAGGCCGCCCGCCGCGACGCGGTCGACCCCGAGGCGGCCGCCGCGGCGTGGAAAGAACGCGAGTCGGGCGACGACTCCGCCTCGCCCGCCGCCACGACCACCGTGCACGACGCCTCGCCCGTCGAACCGCGCAGCCAGACGCCCGTCTCCGCTCCCGCGACCCGCCGTTCGGTCGACCTCGACGACGAGGACGCCCGTTGGGCGGCCTACGCCGCGTCCGCCGAGCCCGACGGTGCCTCCGCCGACACCGCGTCCGCCCCGCCCGCAGAGCCGGTGCGCGACGAGCACCGCTCGGACGCGGCGGCTCCCGCCGCCGCCGCCGCCGCAGGCGCGGCCACGGCCGCTGCTCCCGCTCACACGGACGAGACCCGCCCGGTGGGTGCTGCGCAGCCGATCTTCGTGCAGGCTCCCGAGGCTCCCCAGCCCCGTGGCAACCGGGGCGCAGCCGGGCTGATCGGGCTCCTGGCGACCGTCGTCTTCGCCGTTCTCTACCTCGCCGCGACGCTGGGCCTGGGACTGCTGCTCGGCACGATTCAGGCCGCGGATCTCGCCGATGCCGCGGTGTCCACGCTGACCACGTGGACCCTCTGGGTTCCCACCATCGCCTTCTTCGTGGGCTTCTGGTTCCTCGGTGCGATCATCAACCGGGGCAGTTGGGGGCACTGGGTGGTCTGGGGTCTCGTGGTGGGCGTGATCGCCTGGGGCGGATACATCCTGGGCGCCCTCTTCGCCGCCCCGTTCTGGATGCTCACGGCCCGCCAGGGCGTGGACGTCGTGCAGGAGAGCGTGCTCGCGCCGCTGGCCATCGTGGCGTTCGTGCTCGGTCGCGAGCTGACCATCTGGTTCGGCGCGTGGGTGGCCAAGCGCGGCCGGCGCGTCACCGAGATCAACGACGAGGCGCAGCGCGAGTACGAGCGCACCCTCGAAGCCGGCCCCGTCCTGTCGCGCTGAGACCGGATGCCATGACCGACACGCCGCGACCGGCGGGGGTGACCCCGCCGGTCGCCGTCGTTTTCGCGACCGTCGCTTTCCTCGCCCTGGCCATCGGCGGGCTCGGTGTGGCCAGCCTCGCGCTGGATGCCGACGTCATCCCGGTGCGCGGTCTCGGGCCCCTGCCCGGGGTGGCGGGCATGCTGCTGGCTCTCGCGACGTTCGCGGGTGTGCTGCTGTGGGGGGTGCGCGCCGTCCCGCCGGGGTACCTCACTGCCGTGCCGTGCGCGGTCGGCGCGTACGTCGGCGAAACGCTCGGCATCGCGATCGGTGCCGCCGTGACCGGGGGCGATGCGGCACGCGGTCTCGCGGCCGCCGGCACGGTGGCCCTGGGGTGGCCCGGCGCGGTGATCGCGGTCGCGGCTCTTCTCGCCGGCGCCTTCGGAGTGCTGCTCGTGCGCAGCCGGGGAGGGGGTCCGCACTGGAGTTGGGAGCGCCACGACGACGAGGATCACTGATCCGGGGCCGTGGCATCCGCCCGCTCGGGCAGCTGTCGGGCTAGCGTAGGGGCGTGGAGCGGTCGCTCGAGACCCAGGTCGGCCAGGCGGTGGACGCCTGGCTCGCGTGGCTGCCCCGATGGGAGCCGGCGAACCACCGCGGGCGCATCGCACCGTGCCGTCGCTGCTTCGGGTCGCCCGTTCTGTCGGCGGCCGGTCTCGGATCCGACGTGCCGCACGGGGTGCAGCACGGTCTGTCGACCCGCGTGAAGACGATCGTCGACCACGCCGTCGCGGAGTACACCTCGCGCAACCTCCCGATGCTGCAGGCCGAGCTCGACCAGCAGGCGGCCCGCAATCGCCGCCGCTCGTACCGACCGGCCGAGGGCCTCGAGCCGGAGTTCGAGGGGATGCCGCTCGACCCCGAGCCCGAGCCCGGGGCGCCCTTCCTGTTCACGCTCTCGGGTCTGGCGGCCGAGGAGGACGCGGCCATTCCCGCGCTCCCGCCCCTGTCGGATGCCGCGAAGGCGGCGCTGCGGCAGGAGGTCGGACTGGCGGACGACTACGCCAACATGATCGGACGCGAGGTCTGCGCGGTGCTCCTGCATCACCGACTCCGCATCCAGGCCGCCGTCGCCGAGTACGTCGAGCCGCAGGTCGCGGCGATGCTCGACGATCTCTCGCGCTCCCTCGACGCCCCGTTCGATCCGCGCGACCCCGGCCCGCTGGCATCCTGACACCTGTGGACGCCGCCCGGGCGGGCGGTACGGGGCTTTGTTAGCATTGCCGGGTTGTCCGCGTGCTCCGCCGCGGCACGCTTGTTCCGGGGAGGGGGCACCATGCCGCAGCGCCTGCCCTCGACGCCCCCGATCCTGCCGGGCCTCGCCTACATCCGCCCGCTCGGCTCTGGCGGCTTCGCCGACGTCTTCCTCTACGGGCAGGACATGCCGCGGCGCGACGTGGCCGTGAAGGTCCTGCCCAGCGACGTGCGCGATCCGGATCTGCTGCGCATGTTCAACGCCGAGGCCGACGTGCTCGCGCACCTGTCCGCCCATCCGTCGATCGTCACGGTGTACCAGGCCGGCATCTCGGCGGACGGTCGCCCGTACATCGTGATGGAGTACTGTCCCGGCTCGCTCGCGCAGCGGTATCGGGTCGAACGGATGCCGGTGGCCGAGGTGCTGTCGATCGGCGTGCGCATGGCCGGGGCGCTCGAGTCGGCGCACCACGCCGGTCTCGTCCACCGGGACGTCAAGCCCAGCAACATCCTCGTGACCACGTTCGGTGCGCCCGTGCTGGCGGACTTCGGCATCTCGTCGTCGCTGGTGCGGCAGGGCGCCGACGAGATGCTCGCGATGAGCGTGCCCTGGAGCGCGCCGGAGGTCATCGCCGAGCAGACAGCCGGGACCGTCTCGAGCGAGGTCTGGAGCCTCGGGGCCACCGTGTACTCGCTGCTGGCCGGCCACAGCCCGTTCGAGCGGCGCGAGCGGGGCCAGAACTCCCGTGAGCAGCTGCGCCGCCGCATCGCCCGCGCCTCTTATACCGAGATCACGCGTACGGACGTACCGCCGTCGCTGCAGGCCGTGCTCGCCCGCGCGATGTCACGCAACCCGGCGGACCGTTTCGCCACCGCACGCGAACTGGGCGAGGCGCTGCAGGCGGTGCAGTCCGAGCTCGGGTTGCCCGGAACGCCGCTGGAGGTCCCCGCGGCCGATTGGGCGCCGGCCGCGCGCGCGATCGACTTCGCCGACGGCACGCTGCGCGGCCCCGCGCGCTCGCGCATCGAGCGCGAGAGCGAGCGCAAGCTCCGGGGGCCGTCCGGGGTCGCCGGTCTCGCTCGCGACGAGGACACCGACATCTCCGCCCCCGCTCGCCCCGCGCGCCGCTTCCTGCCGTGGGCGCTCGCGGCGGCCACTCTGGTCGCCGCCGCGGCGGTCGTCGTGGCGGCGCTGCTGGCCACCGGGGTCGTCCGATGAGGCGCCGGACCATCGCGGGGGTGACCTCGACCCTCGTCGCGGCGGCGCTCGTGGTGACCGCGAGCATCGTGTGGCCGGGTCTCGATGCGCAGGAGACGCCCGAGGTCGACACGTCGGTGTGGGCTCTGCAGACGGGGGAGGGGCAGCGCTACGCGCGCGTGAACACCACCGTCGGCGAGCTGGACACCGTCCGCACCGCGGGCAACCCCAGCCAGGTCGCCCAGGCGCCCGACGGCGCCTACCTCTTCACCGACAGCTACAGCAAGCTCACGCGCATCGACGAAGCCCAGCCGATCGATCTGCAGGAGGAGCAGCTCGAAGCCGCCCCCGAGACGCCCGCGGGCACGACCTCGGTGGCGACGGCGGGCGACTACGTCGTGTATCGCACCGACACCGGCGCACTCTTCGCCGGCCGACTCAGCCGCGCGGGGCAGTCCCTGAGCGAGCTCGACCCTTTCGGAACCGCGGGCGACGACGACGCGCGCACCTACACGGCGGATGCCATGGCCGTCGACGAGCGCGGGATGCTGTTCGCGTACTCGTCGGTCGACCGCTCCGTCATCCGCTACGACATCGAGGCCGACCAGTTGGAGGGCCGCGACGAGGTGAGCGCCGATGCCGCGTCCCCCCTGCTGACGGCCGCGGGCGACCAGTGGGTCCTCGTCGACGCCGAGGCGGGGCGGGTGTGGGTGCGGGGTCAGGACCCCGTGGACCTCGAGACCGCGGAGCAGCTCGTCGTGGGCGACCCGGCTCCGCGCGGGCGAACGGTCTTCCTCGCGGACGAGCAGTCGCTGTGGAGCGTGCCCGTCGACGGCGGCGAACCGCGACGCGAGGTGGGTGCGGGCGGCAACGTGCTGGGGCAGCCGGCTGAACCGCTGGAGCACGACGGTGTCACGTACGCGGCGTGGCTCCTTCCCGGCGAGGCGCGGGGCACGCTCTGGCGGTCGGATGCCGGGGAGACCGGCCTCGACTACGGTGGGGCGACGATGCCCGACCAGCGACGGCCGGTGTTCGTCGCGACCGATCACGCCGTCATCCTGAACGAGACCCGCACCGGCTGGGTGTGGACGGTGCCGGACGGGGCGCTCGTCGCCTCGAGCCAGAGCTGGACGCTCGACGACCGCACCGAAGAGGCGGCCGTTCAGAGCGAAGAGCAGCTCAGCGTCGTGCTCGACCCCAAGCCGCCCATCGCCGAGCCGGACGCCTTCGGCGTGCGCGCGGGGCGCCTGGTGACGCTGCCGGTGCTGTTGAACGACCACGATCCGAACGAAGACGTGCTGAGCATCGTGGGCGAGAGCGTCACGGGGCTCGACCCCGGGTTCGGGAGTCTCTCGGTCACCGACGACGGGCAGCGGCTCGCCGTCCGCGTCGCACCCGGGGCGACGGGGTCGGCGACGTTCTCCTATGCGGTGACGGACGGCACCACCGCAGACGGGCTGACCTCGTCGCCGACGACCGTCACGCTCACGGTCTCGCCCGACGGATCCAACGCCGCGCCCGTCTGGTGCGGCGTCGACCGGTGTCTCCAGCCGTGGCCGGCACCCGAGGTCTCGCGCGGTGGCACCATCACGGTCCCCGTCCTCCCCGGCTGGGTGGACCCGGACGGCGACCCCCTGCTGCTGCTGTCGGTGGACAACCCCGGCGGCGTCGGCAGCGTGGCATCCACCCCCGCCGGCGAGGTCGTCTACCAGCACGCCGACGACGGGTCCGGGGGAGAGCAGACGATCCAACTCGACGTGACCGTCGCCGACACCGCGGGTACCACGGCGACGAAGCCCCTCCTGATCCGCGTGGCCCCCGACCCCGCCCTCGCTGTCCAATCGTTCGCGCTCGTCGACACAGCCGGGTCGGCGATCACCGTGGATGTGGGGCCGCACGTGACCGGCACCGCGGGCGACGTCACGATCGGGTCGGTGCGCGTCCTCGACGACGCCGCCGCCACCGCGACGGTCGTCGGCGGGACGACGACGTTCGACTTCACGGCGGCGCAGCCCGGCGTCTACCGCGTCGACTTCACCGTCACGGGCGCCGGCCGCGACGCCACGGGCACCGCCCGGATCACCCTGCTCCCCGGAGACGCGCCGGCGCAGCTGTCGACCGCACCCGTCGTCGCCTTCGTCCGCCCGCAGGAGGATGCCACGCTCGACGTGTTCGCCGCGGTGTCCAACCCCACCGGACGCGTGCTGCTGCTGAGCGACGTCGTGGCCACCGCCGAAGAAGGGGCGTCACTCACCGTCGACACGGTCGGCCAGAACGATCTGCGGGTCTCGGGCAGCACGGCCGAAGGCGGCCCCGGGCTGCTGGGGACGGTGGCGTACACGGTCAGCGACGGCACGGACGACGAGGGCTCCCGCATCGGCGGCGAGGCCACGGTCTACCTCCTGCCGCCCGCTCCCGAGATCGCTCCGATCGCCGTCGACGACAGCGTCACCGTGCGCGCCGGCGCGCAGGCCGACATCCCCGTGCTCGACAACGACGTGTCCCCCGCCGGCGGACGACCCACGCTCGACCCGGCATCCGTGCAGTCCAGTCCCTCCGCCGACGGCCTCGCCTTCGCCTCCGGCGGCGTGTTGCGCTACCTCGCGCCCACGGCCCCCGGCTCGTACGAAGTGACCTACCGCGTCTACACGACCGGCACACCGTCGCTGTGGGACGAGGCGACCGTGCGCATCACCGTCCTCGGCCCCGAGGCCAACCGCGCCCCCCTGCCCGACACACTCCAGGGGCGGGTGCTCAGCGGCGGCACGACGACGATCCCGTTCCGCGGGTTCGGCGCCGACCCCGACGGCGACGCCGTCGTGCTCGACCGGATCGTGAGCCAGCCCGACCGCGGGACCGCGTCCATCTCGGCCGACGGTTCGGCCATCGTGTACTCGTCCGTCCCGGGCGATCGCGGACAGGTGTCGTTCCGCTACCGGGTGGCCGATTCCTCCGGTGCCACGGGCGAGGGAACGGTTCGCATCGGAGTCCTGGATGCCGAGGCCAACCCGAGCCCCATCACGTTCACCGACTACGTGCAGGTGCAGGCCGGCACCGACAGTCGGATCCGCGTCAGCCCGCTCGCGAACGACATCGACCCGACACAGGGACGCCTGACGCTCACGGGCGTGCGCCCGGACCTGCCGGACACCCTCGTCGACGGCAGCGGCAACCCCGAGTACGTCCGCCTGGACGGACTCGTCGAGAACGTCTCCGACACGGGTGTCGTGATCCGCGCCGGCGAGGCTCCGGCGACGATGTCCTTCCTCTACGACGTGGAGTCCGACTCCGGCAACACCGGGCGGGGACTGATCGTCGTCAAGGTCGTGCGCGAGAGCGTGCCCGACTTCCCCGTCGTCTCCGACACCGTCCTCACCCTGGAGGACCGCGACCAGTTCGAGTCGGGCGTCGATGTGCTCGACGGACACGCGACGTGGTCGGGCGGCGACGTGGGCGACCTGCGCGTGGCGCTGTGGGGCGAGCCGGTCGACGTCCGCGTCGACGGTCGCCGCATCTCGGGAGAGCTGCCCGCGACACGGCGGATCATCCCCTTCGCGGTGACCGGCACGGTGGGCGATCAGGAGGTCACGACGTACGCCTTCGTCCGTGTGCCCGGCGACGACGACCTCACCCTGGCGCTGCGCCCGGGCTCGGCCCAACGCGTCGACGAACTGGCATCCGTCGAGTTCGACATGGCATCCCTCGTCGCCCTCCCGCGACGGGCGACGCTCGAGGTGGGGGTCGATGTCTCCACCACCGGCGTGCGAGCGGAGGGGCGCTGCACCGTCAGCGGCACGGTCGTGCGCTACGACGCGGGCACCGGCTCGCCGTGGACCGATGCGTGCCAGGTTCCCGTGCGCGTCGCCGGCACCGAGGAATGGACCGTGCTGTCTGTCCCGATCGGCATCGTGGCGCGGGAGCCGCAGCCCGAGCTGCGCCCCGGGTCGCTCACCGTGGGTCCGGGCGAGACGGCGACCTTCGATCTGCGGAACATGACCAGCTGGCAGCTGGGGCGCGAGGACTGGGGCGGCATCCGCTACGCCCTCGAGTATTCGGGGTCGGCGTTCTCGTCGGTGACCCTCGACGGCTCGGTCGTGACCGTCACCGGCGCCGACCGCGCCGTGCCCGGCAGTGAGAACGCCGCCGTGGTCTCGGTGACCAGCCATGCGGCGGTCGCCCCTGCCCGTCTCCTGCTCCGCGTCGGCGCGGCGCCCTCGACCCTCCCGCAGGGTGGCACCACGACACTGCAGTGTTCGCAGGCGTCGGGCTCGAGCTGCACGATCGACGCGGTGGGTCTGCCCGGTGAGGTCAATCCGCTGCCGCGCACCCCGCTCGAGGTCGTGGCCGTGCGTCCCACGAGCGCGTGCACGGGGGTGAGCTTCGACGTCGCGTCGTCGGAGGGTGTGCGCGCGTCGTGGACCGCCGAGGCCCCGGGTGCCACGTGCGCGGCCAGCGTCACTCTGCGTGACGCGCAGGGACGCTCGACCGCCGGTGCACGCGATGCGCGGGTGGTTCTCGACCTGCAGGGCTTCCCTCGCGCCCCCGCCAGCGTGCGGCAGACCGCCTACGCCGACGGCTCGCTCACGCTCCGCGTCGATCCGGGCGAGGCGCGGCGCGCGTACCCGTCGATCTCGGGTTTCACCGTCCGCTCCCGGGGAGACGTGGTCGCGCAGTGCGGTGCCGACGGCTCCTGCCCCAAGATCGCAGCGCCCAACGGCGAGCAGCGCGAGTACGTCGTCACCGCCGTCAACTCCGTCGGAGAGTCCCGCGGATCCGTGCGTACGACCGCGTGGGCGTACGACCCGCCGGCTCGGCCCGAGTCCGCCGACTTCGAGCCCGTGGTCACTCGCGACGGCGAGGGCAACGTCGCCGACCTCGTGATCCGGGGCGTCGAGTCCGCCGAGACCGGTCAGCTCGAGGTCCGCAGCGCCGCGGGCGAGACGCGCACGATCAGCGTCGGACGCAACCAGGACGAGGTGCGCATCGACGGGTTCCGGGTCGGCAGCAACGCCCGCACCGAGATCACGGTCACACCGACATCGCGGTTCGAGGTACCGGCGGGTCTCGGTGGCTCGGCGCAGGGCGGCGCGCTGGTCTTCTCTGCGCACGGTGTCGGTGCGCCCCTCGACCCGAACATGACCGTCACCTCGCGCTCCACCGGCGATGGCATGTCCACGGTGACGGTCGAGGGCACGGCGCGGCCGAACGGCACGGACTCCGAGCTGCGGTACGGCATCGTGGAGGGCGAGAACTGCCGCGTGGGCGACGGAGGGTCGAGGCGGGAGTTCCCCGACAAGGAGGACGGCCGCGCCTACACCTTCACGTTCTGCGTCGAGTCCAGCTACGACGGGAAGTCCTTCGGCACGAGGAGCGTGACCCAGGAGTACCGGGTCGCGCAGGACACCGCCGCTCCGCGCGGGTACACCTTCCGGGTCGGGCCGAACGCCGGGGTCGGGACGGAGGACGGCCGTCCGGTCGCGCGGTGGCGCGTCTCCGAGATCATCAAGGGCAACGATCCGCCGCGGTTGAACGACGCGAAGTACACCAACTTCGACGGCGGGCGGTCGTCGGTCTTCGGCTCCGACCCGAACATCGGCGTCTACTTCCAGCACCGACTCTGGGGAACGACGTCCGAGACCGGACGGGTCGCCCCCGCTTCCGGCAGCGCCCCCTACCAGGTGCAGGCCACCGCCCAGGTGGCATCCTGTGTCGGCGGCGAGCTGCTCGAGGTCACCCGCAGAGCGACCAACGATCAGGCCGACCTCACCGTCGACTGGGATGCCGTGCGCTACTTCGACGACGAGGGCGCGCCGCTGCCCACCGTCGAGGGCTCGCGGCGGGTACCGGTCGGAGCCGCGACCGTGAGGAACGTCCGCGTCACGGTCGACTGGTCCGCGCGCGGGTGGGGCCTGGATTCCGCCGTCCTGGAGACCGAGTCCCGATGCCAGCCCGGCACCCCCGACGACGGGTCCGCAGACCCGGACGACAAGCCTTGATCCCCCACGAGAGAGACGCACCCGTTATGACGATCACCCAGGAGCAGGCGACCTGGTACGCCCAGACCTTCGCGCAGATCGCCGACAACGTCGAGCGAGCCGTGCTCGGCAAGCGGCACGTCGTCGAGCTCGTGCTCACCGCGATGCTCAGCGACGGCCACGTGCTGCTGGAGGATGTGCCCGGTACGGGCAAGACCTCGCTCGCACGGGCGATCGCGCAGTCGGTGCAGGGGACCAACACCCGCATCCAGTTCACGCCCGACCTGCTGCCCGGTGACATCACGGGCATCACGGTGTACGACCAGAAGACGGGGACGTTCGAGTTCCACGCCGGCCCGATCTTCGCCAACATCGTCCTCGCCGACGAGATCAACCGCGCGAGCCCGAAGACGCAGTCCGCCCTGCTCGAGGTCATGGAGGAGGGCCGGGTCACCATCGACGGCGTCTCGCGCGAGGTGGGCGTCCCGTTCCTCGTTCTGGCGACCCAGAACCCGGTCGAGCAGGCCGGCACGTACCGCCTCCCCGAGGCCCAGCTCGACCGGTTCCTCCTGCGCACCTCGCTCGGGTACCCCGATCACGCGGCCACGGTGCGCATCCTCGACGGTGCGCCGGTGGCGACCGCCGACCTGCGCCCGATCATCACCCCGCAGGCCCTGGTCGGCATGGCCGATCTCGCCGCCGGGGTGTACGTCGACGCCCTCGTGCTCGACTACATCGCCCGCATCGTGGACGCCACCCGCTCGGCGGACGAGGTGCGCCTGGGCGTCAGCATCCGCGGCGCGCTCGCCCTCACGCGGGCGACACGGGCGCGCGCCGCCGCGCACGGACGCACGTACGCGACGCCCGACGACGTGAAGGCGCTCGCCGTCGCGGTGCTCTCGCATCGGCTCATCCTGCATCCCGAGGCGGAGTTCGACGGTGTGACCCAGGAGGCCGTGGTCGGACAGGTGCTGCTGGACACCGTGCCGCCCACGCAGCGCGAGAGCGCCTGAGTCGTGCGTATCCCCCCGGTCCCGCGCCTCGGAGAGGCGGCGTCGTGCCCGACGTGAACGTCACCGAGTCGCGGCTGACGCGCACCTCCGCCGGCACGATCGGCACGGGTTCGCGCACGTCGATCACCTCGACCTCGACCCGGCGCACCCGACGCCTGGTGCGCGCCGCGGTGCGCGCCGCCGAGCTGTGGCGGACCGTCACGGATGCCGCCGAGGCCTCGGCGCGATGGGCCGGGAACACGGTGCGGCCGGCGGGTGCGGTCGTGGCGGTCGCGGCCACGGCGGGCCTCGTGGTCGGTCTGGTCTTCGGCTGGGTCGAGTGGATGGTCGCCGGCGCCGTCGCGGTGTCGCTGCTGGCCATGAGCGTCCCGTTCCTGTTCGGAGCCCGCGCCTACGACGTCGACCTGTCGCTGATGCACGAGCGCGTGGTGGCCGGTCACGGCGTCACGGGCGAGATCGTCGTCCGCAACGACAGCGGTCGCCCCGCCCTCCCCGGGCGGCTCGACATCCCCGTCGGACGAGGTCTGGTCGAGTTCGGCGTCCCGCTGTTGCGCCCGGGTCACGCAGTGACCGAGCCGCTGGAGATACCGCCCCTGCCGCGCGGTGTCGTCCGCATCGGCCCGGTGACGACGGTCCGCAGCGACCCCGTGGGACTGCTGCGTCGCGAGCACGCCTTCGACGACGTCCACGACCTGTTCGTCCATCCGCGCACGGTGGGCCTGCCGTCCACGAGCGCAGGGCTCGTGCGCGACCTCGAGGGCAACGCCACGCGCCGGCTCGTCGACGCGGACATGTCGTTCCACGCCATCCGCGAATACGTCCCGGGGGACTCCCGCCGCCAGGTGCACTGGAAGTCCACCGCGAAGACCGGTCGGCTCATGGTGCGCCAGTACGAGGAGTCCCGCCGGTCGCGCATGGCCGTCGTCCTGGCGGCGGCGACGCAGGAGTACGCGGATGCCGACGAGTACGAGCTCGCCGTGTCCGCCGCCGCCTCGCTCGGGCTGAGGGCCGTGCGGGATGCCCGCGACATCGACATCGTGACCGGCTCGGAGATCCCCCGCGTGGTCAAGGGGCGCCTGCGCGCGATCCGGCATGTGCCCGCGGTGACCCCCCGCGCGATGCTCGACGGGTTCAGCGCGCTCGCCGACCACGAGAACACCATGCCCGTCGAGGACGTGTGCCGGCTGGCATCCGAGGCGAACGAGCGCTTGTCGATCGCGTTCGTCGTCGTCGGCTCGGTCGTGCCCCTCGGCCGGTTGCGACAGGCCGCGCTCGCCTTCCCCGCGGACACCGCGGTCGCCGCCGTCGTCTGCGACGAGCGCGCCCACCCGCGCATGCAGAGCGTGGCGGGTCTGACCGTCCTCACGATCGGCACGCTCGACGATCTCGCGGGGCTCCTCGTGCGCGGAGCGACGTCGTGAGCGCCGCCGCCCGGTCGACCGACCCCGCACGGCGTTCCCGCGTCGTCGCCGGCGCTGTGTACACGGCCGTATGCGCCCTGCTCGCCGCGGTGGCGGCCTGGCCCGTGTACGCGTCGCCGGCGTTCCTCGTCGTGGCGGCCGTCGCGGTGCCGGTGGCTGCCGGCCTCGTGGCCCTGAGCTCGTGGCGCCGCTGGGGCGGATGGATCACCGCGGCCCTGATCGCGGGTGCTTTCGCGGTGCTCGCTGTGCCGCTGGCTGTGCCGTCACGGCTCGGCGGCCCGCTCGAGATCGTGCGCGGCCTGGGCGAGGCGTTCTCGGGCGTCGTGCTCGCCTGGAAGGATCTCGTCACCGTCGAGCTGCCGGTCGGGGATTACCGGAACCTCCTCGTCCCGGCGCTGGTGGTCTTCCTCGTCGGGACGGCGGCGACGCTCGCGCTTGCCCTGCGCTCCGATCGTCTGGCGCCGGCGGCGGTGGTGAGCGGCCTGGCGATGAGCGGTTTCGGTCTGTTCTTCGGACGCACCTCCACGAGCGCTCCGTTGACCGCCGGGCCGGTCGCGCTCGCGGCGCCCGTGGAGACGGGGGTGGGCGTCGTCGCGGTGCTCTCGGCCGTGCTCTGGCTGGCGTGGCGGACGCGCGACGAACGCACTCGCGCGTTGCGTCGGGCGAGCGAAGCGGGTGCGGTGCGTCTCCCGCGGCGGCACTCGCGCACCGACCGGCGGCGTGCCGCGCTGGGAGCCGGGATGGTCGTCGTCGCCGTCGTCATCGCGGTGGCGGTCGTGCCGTGGGCGGCGAAGGATGCCGATCGGCGCGTGCTGCGGTCGGCGGCGGGTCCGGAGCGCCAGATCGCCGAGGCGGTGAGCCCGCTGTCGGAGTACCGGGCGATGTTCTCCGATGCGCGCGCCGAGGACGTCCTCTTCCGCGTCGGCGAGGGGGCGGCCGCGCCCGAGCGGATCCGCATCGCCACGCTCGACGTGTACGACGGCGAGGTGTTCCGCTCCTCGGGATCCGGCCCGGGCGCGTTCGTGCGGGTGCCCTCGAGCCTGCCCCGGGGCGACGGCCGGTCCGTGGAGGCCGACATCGAGATCGTCGACCTTCGCGGGATCTGGATGCCGACAGCCGGGCAAGTGGTCTCGGCCACCTTCGAGGGCGAGCGTCAGAACGTCCTCGCCGACCGCTTCTACTACAGCGTCGACGCCCGAGCCGGGGTGCAGATCGCCGATGGCGGCCTGACCGTGGGGGACCGCTACGAGATCGCGGCGGTCGAACCGACCGACGACGATCCGGCGACCTTCACCGCTCCCGGTGTCGACGGAGGCGTCTCCGGTGGCGAGAACCTGCGCCGGTGGGTCGACGAGCACGCCTCGGGGGACTCGGGGGCGGACCTCGTCGCCCTCGTCCGGCTCCTGCGCGAGCGTGGCTACCTCAGTCACGGCCTCACCCCCGCCGCCGGGGCGCCGGCACCGGCATGGACGGCCGAGCTTCCCGGGTATCAGCTGCAGCCGAGCGCGTCGGGCCACTCCCTCGCCCGCATCGACACGATGTTCCAGCGTCTGCTCGAGCGCGAGGACGATCCGCGCGCGGAGGCCTCCGGCAACTACGTCGCCGCCGTCGGCGACGACGAGCAGTTCGCGGTCGCCGTCGCCCTCATCGCACGCGAGCTCGGGTTCCCCTCGCGTGTGGTGGTCGGGACGCGGCTGGCCTCGAGCGACCCCGGCGTCGCCACGTGCGAGGCGGGGGAGTGCCGCGCCGGCGATCTCAGCGCCTGGACCGAGGTGCAGGGCGACGACGGCCGGTGGGCCGCCATCGACTCGACCCCGCAGTGGGAACTCTCGCCCAGCCTCGAGGTCACGCAGCAACGTGACCCCGAGAACGTCACCGAGGTACGTCCGGACACCGTCGACGAGGTCGTCCCGCCCGACCCGGTGCAGGAGGACAACGGTCTCGCCGAAGACGACCGGAACGACGACGGGATCGACCTCGCGTGGCTGTGGCCCGTCCTGCGGGTCGCCGGGATCTCGCTGCTGATCGTGCTGATCCTCTTCGGTCCGCTCCTGGCGATCGTGGTCGCCAAGATCCTGCGTCGCCGCGGCCGCCGACGTGATCCCGACCCCCGCGCGTCCATCGCCGGGGGATGGGACGAGTACGTCGACGCCGGCGTGGATGCCGGTCGCGACCTGCGCCCTTCCTCGACGCGGCGCGAACTGGCCGCGGTCTTGGACACGCCGTCGGGGATGCGCCTCGCCGACGACGCCGATCGGGCGGTGTTCTCGTCCCGGACGGTCACCGCGGACGAGGCATCCGAGTTCTGGCGGATCGTCGACGCGGAACGGCGCACGCTGACGCGTCAGCGCGGCTGGTGGCAGCGCGTGCGCGCGGCCGTATCGTTGAGATCGTTCCTGCGGTTCTTCGCCCCGCGCCCCATGCGCCGACGGCCGCCGCACCGTGATGAGAGGGGGAAGCGCCCGCCCGCTGGGCGGCGTGAGACGAGATGAACGATTCGACGGGTGTGATCCTGGGGGCGCTGACGCTCCTCCTTTTCGTGATCGTGTACGTCTGGTACGCACTTGCCCTGGCTGCGGTGTTCTCCAAGACCGGCGAAGCCGCGCCGTGGAAGGCGTGGGTGCCGATCCTCAACGCGGCGACCGTGCTCAAGCTGGGCGGATTCTCCCCGTGGCTCGTGCTGCTGGTCCTCATCCCGATCTTCGGTGCCATCGCGTTCATCGTCGTCATGATCGTCGCGGTCCACCGCGTGACCCTCGGTTTCGACCGCGGCGCAGGGATGACGGTGCTGGGGGCGCTCGTTCCGGTCGTGTGGGCGAGCGTGCTGGGGTTCGGCGGCGCACGCTGGCACGGCGGGGACGTCCCCGGCATCCGCCGCTCCGGCGGGGTGGACGAGGACTCCGCTCCGGTGCGCCGCGGCCAGGACTTCGCCGGACCCTACGTCCCGCTGGTCGGGGGATGGACGCCCGAGCCGCTGCGCCCCGCCGAGACGACCCGGGCCGATGCGGCCGACGCCTCCGCGGAATCGGGCTCCGAGCCCGTCGCGCTGCCCTTCGCCGCCCCTGCGCCGTCGCTGGCGGATGCCGTGCCCTCTCCGTCGGACTGGGCGCCTCCCGCTCCCGCCGCGTTCGTGCCGCCGGCGCCCGCGGGCCGTGACGACGCGGAGGACTCCTCCGGCCCGCGCGGCGATCGTGACACCGTCGACCTGCGTGAATCGCTGTCCGACGTCCTCGCCGCGCTGCGCGCCCCGGCCGCGACCCGCGCCGAGGCGAGTGCGGCTCCGGCCGTGGCGAGCGAGACCGGGGGTGCCGGTGCCTCCGCGGCAGCGCCGGCCGCCGCCGCGGAGGATGCTCCTGTCCTCGAACCGTGGCGCGGCCCGACCCGCCGAACCCCGGCTGTCGAGGAGCCGAATGCCGACGAACCGCTGACGCGCCCCGCATCGACGCCCGACACCTCCGACCGTGGCCCCGGCGACGAGTTCCCGGAGCTGTCCGACGCCGTCTCCGCGGTGCCGGAGGCGCCGAAGGCCGGTGCGCCGCGGTCGGCTCGCACGTCGGTCTCCGCGCTCTATACACAGCCGGAATTCCCCGCCGAGCCCGGTGGGGACGACGATTTCGACGCGCTCGATCGAACCGTCGTGACCCGCCGTCGGCGCATCCCGTGGGCTCTCGTGCCGCCGAACGGCGCACCGATCGATCTGACCTCGGACGTCGTCATCCTCGGGCGGCGGCCGGCGGAGGACGCGTCCCACCCCGACGCCCAGCTCGTCGTCATCGCTGACGAGACGCGCACCGTCTCGAAGACCCATGCCCGCCTGCAGCTCAAGGGCGAGACCTGGTATGTGACCGACCTCGATTCCACCAACGGTGTGCTGTTCGCGACGCTCATGGGCACCGAGGTCGAGGCGCCCCCCGGCGAGGAGATCGAGGCAGGAGAGCGGTTCTTCCTCGGCGACGCGGAGGTGCGCTTGACGCGGAGGCAGCCGTGAGCGGCCCTCATGACGTCCCGGACGACCCCGAGGACGTCACGCTCTGGGCGGGTCGGCTCCGGGCCTGGCCCACCCCGCCGAGGGAGGCGTCGACGGACGAGGGCGAGATCGACGACGACACCGCCGTCTCGTCGCGCCCCGGTTTCGTCGAGGACACCGTCCGCACCGCGCCCCGGCGCACGGCCGGGGATACGGTGCGCATCCGACCAGAACGTCCCGCCGACGAGACCGTGCGCGTCGAGCACCATCGTCCCCCGTCCACCGCACCGGTGGACGAGTCCGCCGAGGAGACGGTCCGCGTGTCGAGCCGCCGAACCGCGTCGCCGCCGCCGGCGCCGGTCGAGCCGGCCGACGACACGGTCCCCGCTTCCGGCGACCGGCCCGCATCCGCGGCGTCCGCCGCGGAGGAGTCGACGGACGAGACCGTGCGCGTCCGCGGTCAGGTGGCGCCCTCTCCGTCCTTCCGCTCCGACCCCGGCGTCCTCGACGAGATCACCGCCCCGGGCCGGCGTCGCGGGGCCGCGCCCGCGCGGATCTCTCCGCCCGATCCGCCGATCGAGACGCCCGCGGGGGACACGGCGGCCGGCACGCGCCGTGAGCGCGCGCGCACGCGGCCGTCGACGGCGGCGCTGCCGTCGGCGGACCCGGTGCCCACCCCCCGGGAAGCGCGGGTTCCGACCGCCGGTCACGAGGTCTACCGCCCCCGCCCGGACGAAGCGTTCCGCGTCGCCCGCGCCGCACCGCCCGCTCGCACGACCGGTGCGCCGGATGCCGCAGAAGTGCGTCCACGCACCTCTCGACATGACCGCACCCGCGTGGTGGCGCTGGCGGTCGCGGCCGTCCTGATCGTCGCGGCGGCGGCGGTCGCGGTGATCCTGCTGATGGGCTGAGCGTCAGGCGCCGCACGTTTGCCCGCACCCTCTCGGGCGCGTATCATTGATCGGGTGTGCGTTCACGCGCGCCGTGCGTCATGCCCTCGGGCCTGCGGTACGGAACAACGCTCGCACCATCTCAGGGAAGGGTCTGCGAACAGGCCACCCCCACGGCATATCCACCACAACCGCGTCCGATCATTCTGGCGCGCGGTGGATCACACGTGAGCCCGACACGTCACGAATCGCAAGATGCGCGATGGGTCGGGGGAGACACGACGCTGTCACCGTGCAGCACAAACAAGGAGAGAACGTGCCAACCATTCAGCAGTTGGTTCGCAAGGGCCGCTCGCCGAAGGTCTCGAAGACCAAGGCTCCGGCGCTGAAGTCGAACCCCCAGCAGGCCGGCGTGTGCACCCGCGTGTACACCACCACCCCGAAGAAGCCGAACTCGGCGATGCGCAAGGTCGCCCGTGTGAAGCTCCGCAACGGCACCGAGGTCACCGCCTACATCCCCGGCGAGGGTCACAACCTGCAGGAGCACTCGCTCGTGCTCGTCCGCGGCGGTCGTGTGAAGGACCTCCCCGGTGTCCGCTACAAGATCGTCCGTGGTGCGCTCGACACCCAGGCTGTCAAGAACCGTAAGCAGGCTCGCAGCCGCTACGGCGCGAAGAAGGGCTGAGAACCATGCCTCGTAAGGGTCCCGCCCCGAAGCGTCCCGTCGTCAACGACCCGGTGTACGGCGCTCCCGTCGTCACCCAGCTGGTCAACAAGATCCTCGTCGACGGCAAGAAGTCGCTGGCCGAGTCGATCGTCTACGACGCCCTCCGCGGTGTCGAGTCGAAGAACGGTCAGGATGCCGTCGCCACCCTGAAGAAGGCGCTCGACAACGTGCGCCCCACCCTCGAGGTCAAGAGCCGCCGCGTCGGTGGCTCGACCTACCAGGTTCCGGTCGAGGTCAAGCCGCACCGCGCGAACACCCTCGCGCTGCGCTGGCTCGTGAGCTACGCCAAGGGCCGTCGTGAGAAGACGATGACCGAGCGCCTGCAGAACGAGATCCTCGACGCCTCGAACGGCCTCGGTGCCGCGGTCAAGCGCCGCGAGGACACCCACAAGATGGCCGAGTCGAACCGCGCCTTCGCGCACTACCGCTGGTAACACCCGCGGAGGGTCCGCGGCCGCACCCCGGTCGCGGACCCTCCGATGGGCCCGGCATCAACCTCCCAACAGGTAAGGAAGACACCCGTGGCACAAGACGTGCTCACCGACCTCCACAAGGTCCGCAACATCGGCATCATGGCGCACATCGATGCCGGCAAGACGACGACGACCGAGCGCATCCTGTTCTACACGGGCGTCAACCACAAGATCGGTGAGACGCACGACGGTGCGGCGACCACCGACTGGATGGAGCAGGAGCAGGAGCGTGGCATCACGATCACCTCCGCCGCCGTCACCTGCTTCTGGGACAAGCACCAGATCAACATCATCGACACCCCCGGACACGTCGACTTCACGGTCGAGGTCGAGCGTTCGCTGCGCGTGCTCGACGGTGCCGTCGCCGTCTTCGACGGCAAGGAGGGCGTCGAGCCCCAGTCCGAGACGGTGTGGCGTCAGGCCGACAAGTACGACGTCCCCCGCATCTGCTTCGTCAACAAGATGGACAAGCTGGGCGCCGACTTCTACTTCACGGTCGACACGATCGTGAACCGCCTCAAGGCCAAGCCGCTCGTGCTGCAGCTGCCCATCGGTGCCGAGAACGACTTCGTCGGCGTCATCGACCTGGTCGAGATGCGTGCCCTCGTGTGGCCCGGCGACGCCAAGGGTGACGTGACCATGGGCGCCAAGTACGAGATCCAGGAGATCCCTGCCGACCTCGCCGACAAGGCCGCCGAGTACCGCGAGAAGCTGCTCGAGACCGTCGCGGAGTCCGACGAGGCGCTGCTGGAGAAGTACTTCGGTGGCGAGGAGCTCACCGTCGCCGAGATCAAGGGCGCGATCCGCAAGCTCACGATCAACTCCGAGCTCTACCCCGTGCTGTGCGGCTCGGCGTTCAAGAACCGCGGTGTGCAGCCGATGCTCGACGCGGTCGTGGACTACCTGCCCTCGCCGCTGGACGTCCCCGCCATCGAGGCGCACGACCCCAAGAACGAAGAGACGATCATCGAGCGTCACGCAGACCGTGACGAGCCGTTCGCGGCCCTCGCGTTCAAGATCGTGTCGCACCCGTTCTTCGGTCGCCTCACCTACATCCGCGTGTACTCGGGTCACCTCGACTCCGGCTCGCAGGTCGTGAACTCGACCAAGAGCAAGAAGGAGCGCATCGGGAAGATCTTCCAGATGCACGCCAACAAGGAGAACCCGGTCGACTCGGTCACCGCCGGTCACATCTACGCCGTCATCGGCCTCAAGGACACCACCACGGGCGACACCCTCTCGGACGCCGACCACCAGGTCGTGCTCGAGTCGATGACCTTCCCCGAGCCCGTCATCGAGGTCGCCATCGAGCCCAAGACCAAGGCCGACCAGGAGAAGCTGGGTGTCGCCATCCAGAAGCTCGCCGAGGAAGACCCGACGTTCCGCGTCGAGCAGAACGCCGAGACCGGCCAGACGGTCATCAAGGGCATGGGCGAGCTGCACCTGGACATCCTCGTGGACCGCATGAAGCGCGAGTTCAAGGTCGAGGCCAACGTCGGAAAGCCCCAGGTGGCCTACCGCGAGACGATCAAGAAGACCGTCGACCGCCACGACTACACCCACAAGAAGCAGACCGGTGGTTCGGGTCAGTTCGCGAAGATCCAGTTCGCGATCGAGCCGCTCGAGGTCACGGCCGACAAGACGTACGAGTTCGAGAACAAGGTCACCGGTGGCCGGATCCCGCGCGAGTACATCTCCCCGACCGACCAGGGCTTCCAGGACGCCATGAACGTCGGTGTGCTCGCCGGCTACCCCATGGTGGGTGTCAAGGCCACCCTGCTCGACGGTGCCTCGCACGACGTCGACTCGTCCGAGATGGCGTTCAAGATCGCCGGCTCGATGGGCTTCAAGGAGGCCGTCCGCAAGGCGAACCCCGTCCTCCTCGAGCCGGTCATGGCCGTCGAGGTGCGTACTCCCGAGGAGTACATGGGTGACGTCATCGGTGACCTGAACTCCCGTCGCGGCCAGATCCAGTCGATGGAGGATGCCGCCGGCGTCAAGGTCGTCCGCGCGAACGTCCCGCTGTCCGAGATGTTCGGGTACATCGGCGACCTGCGCTCGAAGACGTCGGGCCGTGCCGTGTACTCGATGGAGTTCGACAGCTACGCCGAGGTTCCTCGCGCCGTGGCCGACGAGATCATCCAGAAGAACAAGGGCGAGTAACTCCGCTCTCGTGGATGCCGGGGGCCTGCGCCCCGGCCGGGCTCCCGGCATCCGCTCAAACTCAATACCGACTCTCTAGTAACCTGAGAACCATCCCCGTAGAGAACCGGTCGCAATCCAGCGCCCGAGACTCTGCACGACCGTCCTGAGGAGGACCCAGTGGCTAAGGCCAAGTTCGAGCGGACCAAGCCGCACGTGAACATCGGAACGATCGGTCACGTCGACCACGGCAAGACCACGCTCACCGCTGCCATCTCGAAGGTGCTCGCCGACAAGTACCCGTCGGCCACCAACGTCCAGCGTGACTTCGCGTCGATCGACTCGGCGCCGGAAGAGCGCCAGCGCGGTATCACCATCAACATCTCGCACGTCGAGTACGAGACCCCCAAGCGTCACTACGCTCACGTCGACGCCCCCGGTCACGCTGACTACATCAAGAACATGATCACCGGTGCCGCTCAGATGGACGGCGCGATCCTCGTGGTCGCGGCGACCGACGGCCCGATGGCCCAGACGCGTGAGCACGTTCTGCTCGCCAAGCAGGTCGGCGTCCCCTACCTGCTCGTCGCGCTGAACAAGGCCGACATGGTGGACGACGAGGAGATCCTGGAGCTCGTCGAGCTCGAGGTGCGCGAGCTCCTCTCCTCGCAGGACTTCGATGGCGACAACGCCCCCGTCGTTCGCGTCTCGGGCCTGAAGGCTCTCGAGGGCGACGAGCAGTGGGTGAACTCGATCGTCGAGCTCATGGAGGCCGTCGACTCGTCCATCCCCGACCCCGTGCGTGACAAGGACAAGCCGTTCCTCATGCCGATCGAAGACGTCTTCACCATCACCGGTCGTGGCACGGTCGTCACGGGCCGCGCCGAGCGCGGTACCCTCGCGATCAACTCCGAGGTCGAGATCGTCGGCATCCGCCCGACGCAGAAGACCACGGTCACGGGTATCGAGATGTTCCACAAGCAGCTCGACGAGGCCTGGGCCGGCGAGAACTGTGGTCTGCTCCTGCGCGGCACCAAGCGTGACGACGTCGAGCGCGGCCAGGTCGTCGTGAAGCCCGGTTCGGTCACCCCGCACACCAACTTCGAGGGCACGGCGTACATCCTGTCCAAGGAAGAGGGCGGCCGTCACAACCCGTTCTTCACGAACTACCGTCCGCAGTTCTACTTCCGCACCACGGACGTGACCGGCGTCATCACGCTGCCCGAGGGCACCGAGATGGTCATGCCCGGTGACACCACCGAGATGTCGGTCGAGCTCATCCAGCCGATCGCCATGGAAGAGGGCCTCGGCTACGCGATCCGTGAGGGTGGCCGCACCGTCGGTGCCGGTACCGTCACCAAGATCCTCAAGTAAGTCCCTTTCGGACTGACCGGCAAGGGCCGGGCCTTCGGGCCCGGCCCTTCGTCGTTCCCGCCCCGATGGACGTCGTCTGGGCTGACGCTCTTCGGCCCGTCATCGGCCGTCGTCAGAGAACACACCGACACGATTCAGCGGCCACATGACGGCCACCACCTTGCCGAGCACGTCCTCTCGGCCGACGAACCGCGCGCACGATTCCTGCGGCGCAGTGAGCCCGCGGCAGGCGACCACCGAGTCGGCGGAGTTCGCTCGGTTGTCGCCCATGACCAGGTACGCGTCCGGCGGGACGGAGATGGCGGCGAAGCACCGGGGGGAGGCGGGTGTGGTGGAGCAGTCATTCACCCCGGGGATGAATGCAAGATCGTCGACCACATAGTCCTCGACGAGCGGGACGCCGTCGACCTGGACGAGTCCCTCGGCGGAACAGCAGCGGACGGTCGATCCGGGCCCGCCGATGATGCGCTTGACGAGGGCGTCCTGATTGCTCGGGCCGAAGCCGACGACGTCGCCGACCCATCCCGCCAGGGTGCGCAACAGCGTGCGCTCGGTGGGCGGTCCCCAGTCGTCGGGGCGGGAGAAGACGACGATGTCGCCCGGGCCCGGCGCGGACACCGCGACGGCGACGCGGCTGGCGAGGATGCGATCGCCGACCTCCAGGGTGGGGGCCATGGAACGGGAGGGGACCTGGAACGGCTTGATCAGGAGGGTCTGCGTCACCGCGAGCAGAAGCACCGCCAGGATGAGGTGCACGAGCGGGGAACGGCGCAGCGGGCCCCGACGACGAGGGGGAGTCACCCCTCCGGTGGCGGCGGTCATGCGCCCGTGATGAGTCCGTGTGTGCGGAGGTCCTGCAGCGTTCGCTCGATGAGGAGCGGGGCGGAGTCGTGACCCGGTTCGCCGAACGCGGCGACGGCTGCGGCCGTGATCTGTTCCGTCGTGGCTCCCCGGAGACACATCGTCCACGCGAGACACCCCCGACGATCCAGCACCGAGACGATGCCTTCCCGCAGGATGCAGGCGCGGCCGTCGACGAGGATCGCGTCGTCGACCTCGGTGCACCGCCACGGCCCGGTCCGCACGCCGGGCGGGGCGACCGTCCACGTCTGCGCGGCCGGCGTCGGTGCCGTGAACATCGACGCGACGAGCTGCGGCAGGTCGGTGGCATCCGCGTACACGACTCGTGTGACTGAGCCGATCCGGTCGACGATCCGGGCGATGAACTGCAGGGGGCTGGGCAGTTCCGCCAGGTAGCTGATCTGCGGGGTCATCTCGGAGATCGCGTCGATGAGATCGAGGGGGAGCACCACGGGTTCGTCGGTGTGCGGCGTCCGCTCGAGCAAGGTGATCCCGGCCAGCGTCAGATCGGTGTCGGGCAGGGGCAGGAGGCCGAGACCGCTCGGTGCGACCTGCTGCTTGAAGGGACGGCCTTCGACGATCAGCGAGAGCGGTTTGCGATACGGCGACACCGAGAGATCGGGATCGACGGCCACGCTCTCGTCGCTCACGTAGCCGAAGTGCTCACCCAGGTGGCGGACCGCTGTCGTCTTCCCTCGGCCCGACGGCCCGACCAGGGCGAGCACGCGCCCATCGGGTGCCGCCACGCCGGCTGCGTGCAGCAGCAGACGCGTCCCGCGCAGGGCGCTCAGCGCCTCGAGCGTCACGCGCGTGGAGAGGTCGGAGAGGAGGCGGGCCGCGTCGAGGTGATCCGTCGCCGGAAGCTCCGTTCGGCGCCGCAGAACGGGGGCGATGCGTGCGGTGCGGCAGTCCCGCCACGCGTCCGCGACCTCCGCGACGACGGCTGCCGGGTAGGCGGAGCCGGCATGGATGGCGACCCGGATGCCGAGCGCATCGACCTCCGCGACGGGGGTGGTTCGCTGTCGTTCGTCGACGGGTCCCATGCTTCCCTTTCGCAGGACACGGCAGATGGATGGCCGCTCGGGCGGAGACGCCCGGCCGGCAGCGCGCCCACCGTAGTCGGGCCGATCCCCGCCGATTCCGCCCGGCCTCCCCTGCGCCGCACGGGTGAAGCCGGGCGCGGGCCCACCGACGCACGTCTCGCCGCCGTTCGACACGGGCGTCGAAGACGAAACCCGTAAGCTGATCGGGTGAGTGACGCCCCCTTCGAGTCGAGCCGGCGCTCCCGCCGGGAGCAGCGGGCTGCGGTCGACGGCCCCACGACCGAGCAGCTGCTCGGTCTCGACGCGTCTCATGTCGCCGACGAGCGCCCCGCGGCGTCTGATGGCTCTACGGCCGTGCACGATCGCCCCGAGCCCCTCGACCGCTCCGCAAAAGGCTCCGGTGACGGAGGCCCGTCGTCGTTCGTCGGCACGTGGAAGCCTCTCGTGGCGGCCGCAGCCGCGTTGGTGGTGGCCACCATCGTCGGGCTTCTCGTCACCGTCGGATTCGACGGCGCCGCCGGTCGCAGCCTCGGGGGGCTCCTGGCATCCATCGTCCTCGGGGGCACCGGAATCGCGCTGATGGCGCGAACCCGCCCCGCGGGATTCTTCGCGCTGCGGGGCCTCGATGTGCTGTGGGCTCTCGTGCTCGGTGCGCTCCTGCCCTTCGTGACGGGGGTGTGGGCCGGGTCGCTGGGCTTCCCGGCGCTGGCCGCACTGTCACCGCGCTGGCTGGTGCTCGGCGTCGCGACGCCGTTCGCCGTCACGTTCATGCTGACGTTCTTCGCGATCGGCTTCGTGTACCCGGCCGCGCTGAGGTACGTCGCGAAGCGTCTGTCGTCGACGGTGGCGCGGATCGTGGCCGGGGTCGTCTCGGCCGCCGCATTCGCCATCATCCCCGTCGTGTTCGCCGGGACCGTTTCGGGGATGCCGATGGCGTTGCTCGTCGGCCTCGGCATCGCGGCATCCGTGTTCGTGGGACTGTCGGGGCGCTTCTGGGGTCCGCTTCTCATGGGCATCGTCTTCACCGGAGTGTGGGTCGCCATGTCGGTGGCGGGGTACATCCTCGCCTGAGCGCGACCCCTCACGGCGTCGACGCGTCGCTCACCGACCGCGCAACACCGGAGCGGACGCTGTCGCCAAGGCCGCCAGCGTCGCGAGCTGGACGAGCGCGACGCCCGCCGCGGCACCGGTCACGCCGGCGATACCGGCCCCCGCGATCACGGCCGGTGTGATGAGGAGCGCGCCCAGGCATACGGCGGTGAGATAGGCGCCGTCGCGACCAGACGGGAGAACCACGCACAGCCCGAGCGCGGTCGCGATGGTCATCGCGGCGAGGGCGATGCCCCCGAAGAGCGCCGTCGAAGGCGTGACCTCGAAGCCCGCCCCGAGCACGACGGGGGTCGCCCACGGCACCACCAGCGCGAAACCGGCGCCGAGGGCGAGGGCGAGGAGGGCGTGGAGACCGATGGTCCGACGCATCCGTCGCAGCGCGATCTCTCCGTCGGACGAGGACACCCAGCCCTGGAAGGACGACGTGATCATGTAGACGCCGATATAGCCGTACTTCAGCACGCGGTCGAACGGTGCGAAGGCGATCGCCGCGGGCGAGCCGACGACGCCGAGAGTGGACAGGGGAGCCGTCTCCGAGAACGTCAGCAGACCGGCGCTCAGGGCGGTCCGCCACCCCTCCCGGTACGCGGAGACGGCGTCCCCGAAGATCGCGCGCACCGAGAACCGTTCGCGCAGACCGATGAGCCACGTCGCACCGAGGAACGCCGCGATCGTTCCGACGAGCAGTGTCGCCGGGTACAGGAGCGGGATGCCGACGAGCAGCGCCGCGGCAGCACCGGCGACGTTGAGCACGATGCGGGGGATGGCATCGAAGACGAGCGCGAGCAACGGGCGGCCGACACCGATCGCGTACCAGCTCACGGAGAGGCCCTGGAGGGAGAAGGCGAGCGCCGAGACGATCGCGAGGGCGTGATCGTCGGCGTGGCTCGCGAACGCGGCGACAAGGGCGACGAGCGGAAGGACGACGAGGCTGTTGGTGCCGCGCACCAGAACGCTCGCCCGGAAGACACGGGCGGGGTGGGCCGACCGTGCGGCCTCGACGGGTCCGCGCACGGCCCAGCCGAACGTGATGAGGGTGGCGGCGAGGGTGCCCAGGGCCTGACCGATCGCGATCTCCGCGAAGGCGGTGGGACCGGCCGCGCGGGTGATGAGAGGGAGCGCGATGAGAGGCGAGATCGCCGAGACCGCCGACACTGCTGTCAGGAGCGCGACGCTGCGACCCCGGTGCGGTGCGGGGGCCTCAGATCCGGGGGAGGTCACGTTCGTCCTCGGTGACCGGACGCAGGATCACGGCGATGAGGATCCAGGTGATCGCGAACCAGAACATGCTCGTGAGCGTGGCCGACACCAGGTAGGACACGAGCAGGCCCGCGGCGACGGGTCTGCGCTCTCGCGGCACGCAGACGAACACGGTCACGAAGAGCGCGACGAGAAGGCCCAGGCCCACGATTCCGCCGTCGTACAGCACCTGGACCGGCAGCATGATGATGTGCCCGCTGACTCCGGGCGTCCCCGGCTGCTCGTGGCGCAGGCCGAACGTGTTGGTTCCATTGCCGAACCAGAGGTTGACGCCCGTCATCTCCTGCGCGGCGAGTCCTGCGACCTCCCAGCGGAACGCGATCGTGCCGCCTTGGAAGTCGACGTCGCCGATCTTGTTCTGCTGCTCGGGGTTGGTCGGATCGGGTTCACGCGTCGGCGCGGGCGAAGCGCTGTCGCTCGCGCTCGGTGCGAGGGTCCGGTCGGCGGGCTCGGTGCCGCCGAGAGCGGCGATGACGCCGTAGACGACCACGAGGGCCGCCACGAGCGCTGCCGCCGGCACGATGCGCGCCAGTCGCTCCCGCCACGGCGAGCGGCGCGAGAACACCGTGTAGAGGGCGAAGACGCCGAGGCCCAGAACGAGGCTGAACACCGCTGTGCGGGTCTGCGAGGCGACGAGGCCGAGGGGGACGCTCACCGCGATCGCCGCCGTCTCCCAGCGGCCGATGCCGCGACGGGTGACGGCGAGAAGGGCCCAGAAGATGAGGATCGAGGCGTAGATGTTGGCCTCGATCGCCGTCACCCGCGCGACGTAGACCTCGTAGAGGTAGTCGAAGTCGGTTCCCAGCGCCACCTGCCCTCGCGAGAGGTTGGCGACCGCGTACGCGGCGAATCCGACGAGAGCCCAGGGGGCGACAGAGAGTCGGCCCAGACGTGCTGCCAGGTCGGCGCCCTCGGCGATCGCCATGAGCGAGACGAGCAGCAGCAGGTCGATCGCCAGCCAGATGAGGATCGACGCACTCCACGTCAGACTCGGCGAGAAGACCGCCGTCGTCACGACGTTCCAGGCGACGAAGACCCCGTAGACGAGGGGAACGGGATGCCGCAGCGCGCGGACGAAGGGACCGCGAAGAGCAGGGTGCGCCAGCATCCAGAGCGCGAGGGCGAGCGGGACCACCTGTTCGACCCGCACGCGGAAGCCGATCACGTCGGCGTCGTAACGCCCCAGGAACGACCCGATGACCACCGCCGCGACGAGACCGAGCGTGATCAGACGCGTCCGGCCCGTGAGGGTCGGGCGGGCGTAGGCCGTGGCGGTCGAGAACGTCATGATCCGGTGACGAGGTCCCAGAGCTCGGCGCGGATGCGTCGATCGAACGTGTCCCGTGCGAAAAGGCGTTCGAAGCGTTCACGGGCGGACGCGGCGGCCTCGCGGATGGTGGCCTCGTCGAGCGCGTCGAGCGCTGCAGTCCAGTCCTCGACGCTTCCCGGGGTGACGAGCAGGGGACTGTCGCCCACGATCTCCCGCAGGCCACCGGCGTCGCTCACGAGGAGGGCGCGCCCGGCGCCGAGAGCTTCGATCGCGATGGTGGGAAGCGGGTCGGGCAGCACACTGGGCACGACCACGACGTGCGCGGCATCCAGATGGGCGCGGACATCGGTGGTGCGTCCGATGACCGTGATCTGCGGGCCTCGGGGCGACTCTGCGACGAGTGCCCGAACATCGATGGCTTCGCCGATGGGCGGGGCGTCGCCCAGGACTTCCAGTGTGAGGTCGGTCCGCGTCATACGGTTCCACGCCTCCAGGAAGACCCGATGCCCCTTCCAGGCGTTCCAGCGACTTGCGATGATCACGCGGATCCCGTCCCCGAAGGGAGGCAGCTCTTTCGGCGCATCCGTGTCGAAGCCGTTGTGCACCACGGTCGTACGGCCGCGGAGATGCAACGGGAGGGCTCGCGCCACTGCAGAGCTGACGGCGATGATGTGGTGCGCGTAGCGCAGGAAGGGGATGACGGAGCGGGAACGGCTACCGATGTGCTCGTGTAGATGGAGCACGACGCGAGCGCCGGAAAGTCGAGCGGGCGGTGCGGTCAATGCCGCGGCGGCGGTGCTCACGTAGACCAGTGCGGGCCGCGCGGCGATGAGACGCACGCCGGTCGACAGCGCGCGGACGGCGAGCCCGAAGAGGCTCGACGGGCGCAGGTAGGCGCGCCGCATGATCGGGAGGGCGAGGTGTCGGACGGTGATGCCGCGTCTGGTGAGGGCTTGCGACAGCGCCCGCTCTGGATAGTCGATGTCCGTCGGCAGCCACACCTCGAGATCGAGATCGTCCGGGACGGTGCGCAGCACCTCGAGGAGCACTCGGTCCGCCCCGTACATCTCGTCCGAGGGATGGATGACGATGGCGCGTCGCCGACTCACGACATGTTCCGATTCTTGATCTCGCGCGCCGGGATGCCTCCGAACACGGCGCCGGCGGGGACATCACGAGTGACGACGGCGCCGGCCGCGATCACGGCGCCGTCACCGATCGTGACACCGGAGGTGATGGTGACGCCGCTGGCGATCCAGCAGCCGGAGCCGATCGTGATGGGCGCCCAGGCCACGCCTTGTGACTTCACATCGACGGTGGGGTCGTCCATGACGTGGTCCTCCGCGAATACTCGTACGCCGGGCCCGAGCATCGTTTTCTCGCCGATCGTCACGCCCCCGGAACATCCGATGTAGCAGCCCGGTGACAGGCTGCTGTCGTCGCCCATGACAAGACCCACCCCGACAGCGCGCGAGTAATAGCTGCTGGGTCGAATGAGGGCGCCGGACCCGATGGACACCCGGTCGCCGAGCCGGATGCCTTCACGGCTCAGGCCCTGGATCTCCGCGAAATCCTCGACGACGACATCCGTCCCCACATGCACGAGGTGAGGGTTTCGCACGCGCACGCCTCGGCCGATGAGCGGCAATCCTCGCCGGGAACCGAGCCGGGGAGCCAGCAGAGCGCCGCGAACGGCCATGGGACCGACCTTCGCCGCCAGTTGCGCGCTGACGATCCGCCAGCGGGCGCTTCCTGCTTCGAGGACGCGCTGGCGCTGCTCGTCGATGATCTTCTGGGCGATACCCACTTCAGCTCACCGAATCCCTTCTGTTCGCGCGACGGCAGAAACGCCACGGCGAGCGGGTCGGACGTCGGGGCGCGCCCGAAGGCGACGGCGAGCGTCTTCCCATGCTCGAGACGGAATCCATCACTGCAGTATTACGAGGGTTCGGCGCGGAATCTGAGATATTCCAGGGAGCGTCGTCGATGATCATCGCTGGGGCTGGCAGGGCGACCCGCGACTTCTGCTCCACGCGTTTCCCCATACTCTGTCGGCCGACGAAAGCCCCTCTTCCAGCAGCGCGTCGAGATCGCTCTTCTGAAGGCTCCCACCGGACTCAGGTAGCATACCGACCGCGCGGCAGGTGCCCGTCGCGCCCGACGCCGGACCACCGACTCGCGGCGTGATCGGATTGAAATGTCACGTGCATCCTCTCGCCGCCGCGTCCGTCCGGCGGTCATCGCATGGCTCGCGCTCGGCGCTCTTTGTGCAGCGCTCGTCGCCATCGTCGCCGCCGTCGGTGTCGGCGCATTTGTCGCACAGAAAGAACTCCGTGCCGCGGTTCCCGTTGTGTCGGAGATGCAGGAACAGTTCGCCTCCGACGACCGCGGGGCGCTTGACGACTCGATCGCTGAGTTGCAGATGCACGCCGGAGCAGCCCGCGGCGCAGCCGACACCTGGCTGTGGTGGATCGCCGAGCAGGCACCGTTCATCGGGCCGTCGCTTCACGCCGTGCGCGAATCAACCGTCGCCGTCGATGAGCTCGCGAAAGGCGTGCTGCCCGAGTTGGTCGACATCGATCCCGCCCTGCTGAGGCCCCGGGGTGGGACTTTCAACATCGCCGGGCTCACAGAGCTCTCTGCCCCGATCGCGGCAGCTTCTGATGCGGCCGAGCGCGCGTCGGGTGCCCTGGAGGGTGTGAATCTTCGGCAGGTTCCCGGACTGCTCCGCGAGCCGCTGTCGCAGCTCACCGCAGCAGTCGCCGCGCTGCAGCCGGCGCTCTCGCGAGCCGACGCCGTCCTGCCGCAGCTCCCATCCTTGATGGGGCAGGACGGGCCCAAGAATTATCTGCTTCTCGTGCAGAACAATGCGGAGGCTCGGGGGTTGGGAGGTATCCCCGCATCCGTCGTCCTCCTCAGGGTCGAGAACGGCAGATTGGATATAGTCCAGCAGGCATCCAGCCGTGATTTCGCCAACGAGCGGGAGACGCCGATTGTGCCGCTCGACCCGGAAGTCGTCAAGCTCTACGACGACAAGATCGGGCGTTGGTCGCAGGACGTGACATCAACGCCTGATTTCGGTCTTTCTGCGGAACTGGCGAAGGCCTACTGGACCGAGCGTTTCGGTACGCCCGTAGACGGGGTGCTGGCGATCGATCCCGTCGTACTGTCCTACATCCTCGAAGCGACCGGTCCCATCACCCTCGCGACGGGCGATGAACTTACCGCGACGGACGCGGTTCGCATCCTGCTCAGCGACGTCTACGCACGTTATCCCGACAACAAGGACCAGGACATCTTCTTCGCGTCTGCGGCCGTGGAAGTCTTCGACGCAATCTCCTCGGGGGACTTCTCGCCGATCCCCTTCGCCTCCGCCGTCGTCAGATCCATCGATGAGAACCGCATCTACTTCTACCCGTTCGATGATGCGGCACGGGCCACATTCGCCGGATCGCGTCTTCTCGGGCCCCTTCCGTCGACGTCGGAGGGCACGGATGCCACCGTTGGCGTCTTCGTGAACGACCTCACCGAAGCGAAGCTCAGCTTTTACACGAACATGTCGACGGAGCTTGTCGTCGACCGTTGCTCGGCTGTCCCGACCTACACAGCCGTCGTGACGTTCGCCAACGGCCTCGACGAGGCTACTTCCAACAGCCTCGTCGAATACGTCAACGCGGGCGCGCACTACCCAAAGGGCACCATCGGAACCGATCTGCAGATCTATGGCCCCATCGGCTCACACTTCGTGAATGCTGTGGTCGACGGCGCGGACGTGGCCATCACGACGGGGGAGCACCTCGACCGTCCCGTCGGGCGGTTGTGGATCGTCAACCCCCCTCAGACGGTGCACACGCTCGCTGTGAAGTTCGAGGGGACGCGGGCGGACGGCGACGACGTCGCATTGGTCCACACACCGATGGTCAATCCCGTTTCGAGCACCGTTGTGGAAGCTCCGTGCAAATAGGGTCAAGAACCGGGCGGCACCGGTCTCGCACTAAAGCAGCGACGCCTCAGAGCACGACGAACAGATAGGCGTACGCGGCGAGCAGGCCGAGATTGGTTAGCGCCGCGATGGGGGCGAGCACCCCAAATGATCCCCGACGCAGAACCACGGCGACTACGGCGAGGGCGAGGCCCAGCACCGCACCCGCCGTACTCAGCGCGAGAGTGCTCGGCAGCGAGATCGTCTCCACAAAAGCTGCCCATATCCGTGCGACGACTGCGAGCTGTACGCCGAGGGACGCGACGGCGGCCAGCAGCGACAGGCTGCCGAGGACTCGGGGGGCTGTCTTCACGGAGCGAGCCTACCCGAGGGTGTTTCGGCGCCTGTCGTGACCCGGGCCGACGGGAAGACGAAGAAGTGATAGAGCGCGAAGCGGACGACGGTCACACCGGCGATGGAGACGAGGTTCACAATGTTGAGCCCAAGGGGGTGAGTCTCGCCGAAAACGGCGTCCAGCGCACGCGCGCCCAGCCAGACCGCGCCACCTCCGATGGCGGTGCAGGCGGCATTGACGATCAAGAACCGAATGATCTGTCGCCCTGCACCCGTCCGGGACCGGGTGCGGAAAGCCCACTCGCGGTTTCCGATGTATGCGTTGACCAGCGCGATCAGCGAGGCGATCACCTTCGCTGACACGGGGTCTACCCCAGCGATGAGCAGGAGATTGAACGCCACCACCTCGATGAGCGTGCTGGCCGCGCCCACGACGAGGAAGCGTGCAGACAGCGCGCCTGCACGGCGAAGATTCCGGCTGCGCCCCACGAGTGTCATACGCTACATGTTCGGGGGAAGTGACGGGTGAGATCACCCCGGTCGGGAACGGGGATGCCAGGGTGCAGGGTAGGGACCATGTAGCGGTCGTGATACCCGCCTTCAATGAGGCGGAGGGATTGCCGACGTTCCTCGCGGAGATACGAGCCTCGTTCGAGGCCCGTGCGACGTCTGTCACCCTGATCGTCGTGGATGACGCCTCTACCGACGGCACAGGCGCGTCGGCTGCCGACTTGGCCGACGTCGTGCGCGCCCCCACGAACCGCGGGCACGGACCGTCGGCCCTCGCAGCCTATGCCGAGGGCCTCAGGAGCGGTGCGGACGCGATCGTGCACGTCGACGGTGACGGGCAGTTCCTGGGAGACGACATCGCACGGGTCGCGGCTGCTCTGAACGGCGCCGACGTTGTCCACGGCGTGCGCCGCGGCAGGACGGACCCATGGTTCCGACGGACCCTCAGCGCCCTCGTCGGTTTCGCCGCGCTCATGCTGTGCGGGAGGCCAGTACCCGACGTCAACACTCCGCTGCGCGCATACCGGCCGGACGCGCTACGGAGGCTCATGTCCGGCGTCCCAGATAATGCGCTGGTTCCGCATGTGCATTTCTCGATCGCTGAGGCCCGCTGGCGCTTCCGCGTTCGCTATATCGCCGTGACGAGCATTCCGCGTCGCGGGGCCAACGCGCAGGGGACGATGTGGGGGTCGGGTCGAGCACGCCTCGTGTTTCCGCCGCGCCAGCTTCTCCGCTTCGCCCGGCGCGCATTCGCAGAGCTCTGGCATGTCGACATAGCGCGGTCGCGCCGTCGCGCTGGCCGCCCCGATCGCCGTACCGCGGCTCTGCGTGGCTGACCGTGCGGGTCGTGATCGCTACGGCGGGACTCATGATGTGCCTCGCCGTGGTGTTGGCGGCAACACTGTCGCCGACCCCAATAGATCAAGGGTATGAAGGCGCGATCGCCCGAGTCCTGTCCGTTCTGCACCGCAACGGAGTTCCCGACTGGTTCGGGTACCGCTGGGTGGAGTTCACGGCCAACGTCGCGATGTTTGTTCCGCTCGGCTTCTTCCTGTCGATCGTGTTCCCGACGCGCTTTCGGTGGATCGCCCTGCCCTTGATCCCCTCGGTCTCCTTCGCCCTCGAGACCCTGCAGTTCTTCGTCCTGCCGCGGCGATTCGCGACAGTGAATGACGTGATAGCGAACACCATCGGCGGCTGGACGGGGATTGCGCTCGCGGCCCTCATGGTGGCCGCCGTGCACGTACGCGACCGACGCGTCGTAGAGCAGTGGCGGGCGCGGAATCTGGTGTCGGTGGGGGAGCCCCCCGTATGACCCCCAACCGGCGCATCGCTGCGGTTTTGTCGACGGCATCCGCTCTGGCCATCGGCGTCGCCGCGTACCTCCCCATGGTGCTCTCAGGTCACATCACGCGGGACTCGGGTGTATTCCTTTACACAGGAATGGTCGTCTCACGCGGTGGGATGCCGTACGTCGATTCGTGGGATCACAAGGGGCCTCTCCTTGCCGCTATCGAGACGGCTGCGTGGCAGCTCGGCGGGGGCATCGTCGGTGCGCCCGTCCTCGAGGCACTCGTCCTCACGCTGGGGCTGGGCGTCGCCGGGGTGATGTGGACGCGCTGGATCGGAGCCTGGGCGGCTGTCGCGGTGCTTGTGACAGGGGTCACCTACCTCGGGGTATTCGAGGGGGGCAACTTCACTGAAACGTGGCTGTTCCCATTCCAACTCGTCGCCTACAGCGCAGCGGCGCGGGTCGCCCTCACCTGTGGCCGAGACGCCCCGGCACGAGTCGCGGGCTGGGCGGGACTGATCATCGGCCTCGCCCTGGCGGTCGGTCTGTACACGCGAATGAACAACGTGGCGGGTCTCCTCTTGCTGACCGTTATCGGAACGCTCTTCCTGCGTCGCCGACTGAACTTTGCCGGCGCGGTTGTCCTTGCCGTCGGCGTCGTGGGGACGGCACTGGCTCTGTGGTTGCTCACCGGGGACGCACTGCGGGCCGCCGTTGATCAGTACGTGCGGTACAACCTGTTCTACTCGGGGGGAGCCGGCGCCGCAGAACGCTTGGATGCATTCGGAACGCTGTCGACCATCCTCGTGTCCGGCGCCGTGGTCGCGACCGCCCTCCTGTTCCTGGGCGCGTGGATCCTGACCCAGCGCAGCATGGACGGCGGTGGCCGCAATAGCTCGGCCGTCATTGCGCTCTTCCTCGCCGTGGGTGGCCTGGATGCCCTGTCACAGATGATCTCGGGTCGGCCCTACCCTCATTATCTCGTCGTTGCCATCCCCGGATTCGCCGTCGCTGTCGTGGTGATGGGTGCTCGATTGCTGCCGGCAGTCTCGCGCCTGTGGCCGGCTCGCCGCCCTGGCTCGCTACCATTCATGGCCGGGGGTGCCGCGCTCGCGGTCGTCACGCTCGTCCTCTCTAGTTCGACGGTGGCCGCCTTGGAGTGGTCGCGGACTGTCGTGGGCGCGGGCGTGTTCCGTGAGGGCTCCTACCAAGCGCAACTCGTCGACAAGGTCCGAGCCGAGACGTCTCCGGATGATCGCGTGCTCGTGCATGGTGCGGAGACCTGGATCCTCGCGTCGGCGGAGAGGCTCTCTCCGACCGCAATCACGTACTCGCTCCCCGTGGAGCAGGGTTATGGCAGCCTTCCGGCGCAGTATCTTGCCGACCTCACGTCGCTCCCACCCGCATTGATCGTCGAATCGCCGGAGTCGTGTGGGATCTCCAACGCATGCACACCGGACAAGGCGAACTTCGAAGGATTGGCGCCATGGGTTGCGTCTGGCTATGAATTGGAGGGCGACCTGTTTGGGTTCCGCTTCTGGCGACGCATCGCACCATGAGGAGTTGGTCGCCCGGGCGCACGACAAGACAGTGATCGGTCGTTTCCGTAGGGGAGGGAGGCGCCGGGGCGCAAACCCGGCAAGCGGACCGGTCAGAGGGTGGAGACCGCTCGTGCACCCGCGATGAGGTATGCCGCGACTCGGTCGGCCGCCGGTGAGAGCTCTCCGAACGAGAGCGCATAGATCTCGTCGCTCCGACGGAACGGATCCACGATGTCGAATTCGTCCGCGGTGGCGGGTGGGGGAACTGTTCCGCGAAGGGCTGCAGCGTGGGCCACCGCGGCGCGCATGCCGTCCTCGGCCGTTTTGGCCCCCGAGGCCATAACGGCATCAGAAAGGCCGGGCTCGAGCTGATCGGCGATCCGCGCGAGCTCACGTAGCGTGAAGGCGCGTCGCATGGCGGCCGGGAGAGACTCGACGACCAGGCGCCGGTGCTCGCGCGACATGGCGAGGACAAGATCGGCGTTTCGGATCATGCCCACATCGATCTGGCGGGCGCGGTGGGCTGAAGTGTCCACGCCGCGTGTAGCTGCAAGTCGCTGCGCCTGCTCGGGCACGCCGGCGTCCACCAGAGCACCCGTTCCGGCGCTTTCAACCCGAACATCCCCCACGCGCTGCAACGCGTCGGCCAGGATCAACTCGGCGACGGGCGAACGACAGACGTTCCCCGTGCACACTGAGAGGATCGAGAAGGTCACTTCTCATCCGATCGGTCGCGGCGGGAACGGCGCTCGCCCGTTGCCGCCGGCTGCGCCGTGTCCGGCGCCGTGTAGGAGTACGCGCCGTATCCGTAGCTGTCCGGTCCTCTGGCGGGGAGCATCGTGACGACGACGCCGAAGAGTCGACTGCCGATTGCGTTGAGTTTCTCGACGGCGGCGGTCAATTGCGGCTTCTTGGTCGTACCCGAGGCGGCGACGAGGAGCACTCCGCTGGTGAAGCGCGAGATGACGGCGGCGTCTGTCACGAGAAGGAGCGGTGGCGCGTCGACGAGTACGTAGTCGAAGGCATCGGCCAGGGCCTCCAGAGTTCGCTTCATGGCTTGGCTGCCCAGCAGTTCAGAGGGGTTCGGGGGCGTCCGCCCGGAGGGGAGCACGAAGAGCTTTCCCGTTCCCCACTGCTGGAGCACGTCAACGAGCTCGGCGCGCCCGATCAACACATCCGTCAGACCCACTCCACCTTCGATGCCCATGTAGTCGGCTACACGGGGCAAGCGAAGATCTCCGTCGACCAGCGCCACGCGGGCGCCCGTCTCGGCAAGCGCGATGGCGAGGTTGGCCGTCGTGGTCGACTTTCCCTCGCCCGGTCCTGCGCTGGAGATGACGAACGAACGGGACGAGCCATCGACATCGATGAACTGGAGATTCGTCCGCAAGCTGCGGAACGACTCCGCACGCGGGTTGCGCGGATCGGCATGCACGATGAGCGGTCGTTTCTTGGCGTCCGGGTCCAGCGCGATTCCACCGAGGACGGGAGATTCGGTCGCCGCCTCGATGTCGTGGAGGGAGTGAATCCTGGTGTCGAGCACGGAGCGGAGGAGCGCGATCGCCAAGCCCAGTGCGAGACCGGCCACGAGGCCGATCGCGATGCCCATCGGGATATTCGGCGACGATGGAGAGGTCGGGACGAGAGCAGGCTCGATCGTCTCGACGCGCACAAGGCTCGTCGCTTCGCCCTCGGGTTTCTCGAGCCGATTGACGACGACATCCGCGAAGTTCGAGCCGACAGAATTGGCGATGGAGGCTGCGAGTTCAGCGTCGGTGTTCGTCACTTTCACGGAGATGATCACCGAGTTCAGCGGGGACGATGCCTCAACGGAGCGCGCCAACTGCTGGGCAGTGACATCCAGGTTCAGATCATTGACGACCCGGTCGAGCACGACGGCGCTATCGACGACATCCACGAAGCTCACCACAGCCTGACGGGCGAAATTCGTTCCCTGCGCCAGCTCGCTGACGCCCGAATTATCGGAACGCACCGATACGTAAAGCTGCGTGTCCGCCTCGTACGTAGGGGTCTGTAGAAGCGAGTATCCGTACGTCGCGGCTCCGCCGAGAAGTGTCAGCGCAAGGATGAGGATCCAGTTGCGGTGCAGGATCCTGAGATAGTCGCGCAGTTCCAAGCCTCGTCCATTCGCCTGTCAATAGGTGAGCGGGTGCCCGGCAGGTGCGCACGGATAATCGGGCTATTCTTTCCCGAGGCTGTCCGCGCCGCACCCGGCGCCCCCCGACTACCCTACGACATTCGCAGAACGGCGCCGGAGGCCGCGCCTGGGAGACGCAATGAATGATCTCAGATCCCTTTTCGGGCCGACGCTCCAAAGTGAGTCCCCTACGCCGTCGGGACACCCCGGTCCGGACCCGAAGACCTCGCTTCGAGTCCTGGTGGGCGAGCCTGTCGTCACCACAGCTGTCCGGGCCACCGGCCCTGTGACCGATCTGAGGAGCCTGGTCGGCCCATCCGATTCCGTGGGCTCATCAATGACACCCAGCCCGATCCCCTCCGGGCCGGTCGAGCAGACGCCCCCCACCCGGCGTTCGGCCGCGGTCGACCTCGCCGCACTGGTGGGAACCTTGGAGCAGCCATCCAAGTCCGCCACGGGCGCGGGTCTTGAGGCTCTTCTCGGGGCACAAGGAGAGCGCTCCGATGCGCCGGGCTGGACGGCGCCTGAGCTAGCGCAACCGGGACGTCGTCCACTGTTCGGCGGAAGACGTCGGGCAGGAGCCGTCAATTACGTCAGCATCGCAGCAGCGGTTCTCGCCGTCGCTGCTCTCATCGGCTCGGCATCCTTCGCCGTCGTTCAGCGTGCTACCGCGAATCCCGCCGATGATGCCATGGTGAGTTTGCGCGAGCGTGAAGCCGAGTTGGCCAACGAGATCAACGTTCTGCAGACGACCGCGGACCTGTATGCGGCGTCCGCATCGGAAGGTCTCGCCTTGGCCGAGGCGAGCGCCCCGGTGCTGGCGGGATTGCGGGGCAACGTCGATGCGGCGCCTCTAGACACGGCAGAGGCCTCGAGGACGGCCCTGCAGCAGAGCGCCGCCGCCGCATTGGCCGCGCCCGCTGCGGTCCCCGTGTACGAGCGGGGCCAGATCGATGAGAAGTCGCTGACCTCGGTGGGGCGGGCACTCGACGACGTGCGTCTAGCCAGGGAGGCGCTTCCCGAGCTGGTGGCGGACGCCCGCCAGCAGCGTACGCAGGTCGTCGCTGCTATCCAGGAATTCCAGATGGCGCTTGCGGCGGTGGGCGCTGCGATCGAGGCCGAAGCCGTGAAGATCGTTCAGACCGCCGATGCGGCCGACTCGTCCTACCGCTCTGCGGTGACCGATGCGGCTGCACGTGTGAAGGCTACGCAACAGGCCGGGGGAGACGGGTTGGCGGACATGCAGTCCTATGTCGTCGCCGTCGATGCCCTGCGCACTGAGAACACGCGTGTCCTGGCCCTGCGGGCGGAGGAGGACGCCCGGACACCCTCACAACCCTCCACTCGCAATCCGAGCGCGGGCGGCTCGAGTCCGGGATCCTCGCCCACGGTCCCGGGTGGCTCCGAGAGCACCCCGTCGCCATCGCCCTCTCCCTCCGAATCGAACCCGCTGCCTTCCGACCCGCCTAGCACCGAGCCCACCGACCCTCCGGTGGATCCGTCTGAGCCGCCGGTGGATGAGACGATTCCGGATGAGACCCCGTGACGGCCGGTGGCGAAGTGCCCGTCGGCCGCCCTTCGCATGAAGGGGTCCTGCCATCGCGTTCGACCGTGAGGCGACGCACGATCGTCGCCAACATCATCGGCTGGACTGTAGGGGCTCTTGGCTTCGCTGTCTTCGGGGCAACTGCACTGCTCCTCGCGTTCGGCCATCAATCAGGGCTCGTGCGTACCGACCTGCTCGGTGCTCAGGCGAAACTGTCGTTCGTCCCGCAGATCGTCGCGAACCGCGACATCAATGGCCTGAACCAGGTGGCGGGTGAAGTCCTCGATCTGACTCGGCGTGCGGACGCCGGTACAACGGGGCCGCTGTGGGATCTGGCATCCGCGGTTCCCCTCGTCAGGGAGAACACCGAAGCCGTTCGCCAGCTGACCGGGATGACACTCGACCTGACCCAGCGCGCACTACCTCCGACGGTGTCTCTGCTGTCGGCATCCGACTTCTCCTCACTCGCCGTCGAGGGGGGCGGTATCAACCTCGAGCCATTCCGTCAGGCGGAGGGGGCGCTGCCGGAGATCACATCGGCATTCACCGACGCCAAAGTGGTCACCGACGGAATCGACCGAGATGGTCTGCTTCCGCTGGTGACGGAGCCCCTCGACGAGATCGCGACCATTGTCGATCAGGCGGCGCCCTCTCTCGCGCTCGTTCAGAAGTATCTGCCGTCGCTCCTTGCAGCGGCCGGCGGCGACGGCCCCAGAACGTATCTGGTGGTGTTTCAGAACAACGCGGAGATCCGCGCCACTGGCGGCAACCCCGCCGCCTCGAGCGTGATGGTCGTGGACAACGGCCGCATTCAGCTCAAAGAACAATCGGACTCCATGGCGTTCTACGCCGCGGGGCAGGCGGGAAGATCTGCTCTCGATCTTCCCGAGAGCACGCTTGCGCTGTATCCGGACACATTCACCCGTTACTCCCAGGACTTCACCTTCACGCCGGACTTTCCGACGACCGCGCGGCTGTTCGAGTCGCTGTGGAACCGCACCGACGGCTCTCGCTTCGACGGCGTCATGTCCATCGATCCGGTCGTGCTCTCGCACATGCTCGAGGTGCTCGGTCCTGTCGATCTGCCGTCGGGGGAGCAGATCACGGCCGAGAACGCCGTGCAACTCCTTCTCAGCGACGCTTACCAGCGATTCGGCGACGCGGGCGACAACGGACGGTCGTCCGACGTGTATTTTGCGCAGGTGTCTTCGACGGTCTTCTCGCGTCTCGCGAGCGGTCAATGGAACCCGATCGCTATGTTCGACCAACTCACACGAAGCGCGCAGGAACAGCGCATAAACCTGTGGTTCGCAGACCAGCAGGCCCAGGCGCTGGTGACCGAGGTCGGTCTCGACGGGGGCCTTCGCGCCGACAACGCGGTATCGACGCAACTCGGCATCTACCTGAACGACTTCTCGATCGGAAAGCTGGAGTACCACCTGTCGACCGAGATCTTCGCGACATGCAATGCGGCGGACAGGACGGTGAACGTGTCGATGACCATGCACAACGGCATCACCGATGACATCACAAATGCCTATACGCTCGGCTTCCGCAACAGTTCCTACGGTCTCCCGCCGCGGACGATGATGCTCAACACGTTGTTCTTCGCGCCCCCCGGTGCGACGATCACCGCGATGGATCCCGCGGATGGCGACATTCCCTCGCTGGCGCGGAGCGGAAGCGAGAACGGCAACACCGGTGAAAGCCGCTTGGTGACATTGGGGCAGGGCGAGTCGCGCACCGTGTCGTACTCGGTGCAGTTGCCCGGCGGGCCGCTTGGTTCGCTCGACCTGCGTCACACTCCGACCGCAGGTGACACGCCAGTCACGATCGATCCCTCGTGCGATCCGTTCCTGACGGGATTGTCGGGCTAACGTTCGCCTGCCCGAAACGGATCGTCCTTTCAGGCGTATTGTGGTGGGAGCCTTGGTGCGCGAGTCTGGCGCACGGGGCATCGTGAAGTGGGTCGCGAAGGGTGAGGGTTGATTGATGTCTTCGTTGGGAAAGTTCGCCCCGCGAGCGCTGCGCCGGTCACTCAAGCGGGTCAAAGTGAACCTCGATGTTCGCAAAGAGTTCGCGGCGGATCGTCGCCGGTACGCGGCCGCGATGCTGCCTGATGACAAATCCATCACGGCAAACCTTTCCGGGATGAACCTCGAGGCCCAGATCACGAAGGACTACCACCGCATCGAGAAGGGCCTCGCGCTGCAGCAGCCGAGGCGTCCGTTCGGATTAGAGGTGCAGCGGCGGCTCGAGAAGCTTCTTCCGGCAGCAGATCCGGACGCCGAGTATGTTCAGCACGCGCGGACCGCCCTCACGGCGCTCCAGCAGTGGAACGCCGGTGGCGGTGTCTCTGAGGACATCAGCCCGCTCCGTGACATTCCCTCTCAGCCGGCCCTGCCAGATCCGGATTCGTTCTTCGGTACGCGGCACAGCGTGCGGGACTTCTCCGCCCGACCTGTCGATCCTGCCCTGCTGGAACGGGCCGTGGAACTCGCCCTGTTCTCGCCCTCGGTCTGTAACCGGCAGAGCTGGCGGGTGCACATACGGCAGGGGGAGGAAGCGCGGCGGGTCCTCGAGTTTCAGAACGGCAGCGCCGGGTTCCGGGACATCGTCCCAGCAGTAGTCGTGATCACAGTCGACGCCCGAGCGTTCGCCGGAGCCAAAGAGCGCAACCAGGGCTGGATCGACGGGGGAATCTTCGCGATGTCGCTCGTCTGGGCTTTGCATGCACTAGGGCTCGACTCGTGCATGTTGAACATGAGCGTGCCCACCTTCAAGGCAGACGCCCTGCGACGTCATCTCAACGCGGATGATTCGGAACTGGTCATCATGATGGTGGCGGTGGGACACGGGCGCGAGGGGCATCGCCGCGCGCGGTCTCCGCGGCGTGGCACCGCTTCTGTCATCGCGACCGCCGGGGGAGCCTGAGCCTGTTTCGTTGTCTATGACGTGCGAAGCCAACTCGATCCCGACCACGTCAGCGTCATTGCCTGACCCGGCTCGAGAACGCGATCGCTGCTCGCACGTGGAGCGAACGGCGCGGACGACGTGTCTCTCACCCGAATGGCAGCGTTCTCGGGAGCGCAGATGAGGGTGAGTATCTGACCGTCGCGGCGCGGGCGACCTAGGGTGAGCTCGGTCGCTCCGCCACTACCACTCTCGATCTGCACGATGACGTGCGGGTCGGTCGAGTTCCACACCTGCGTCATATCGAGGCTGCTCGTGAGGCGGAAAGCGGCGGACGAGAGCACCGGATCTGACGGGTCCTCCGGCTGTGTCTGCCACTGCACTCGGCTGCCTTCAGCGATAGCACCCAGTCCGCCGGAGGGCAGCGATGAGAAAGTGACGCCGACCAAATCGACGATGTGGCCTGTCCCATCGAAGAATGCGTCGGCCCTCTCGACCGCTGACGCACTCATCGAGACTGAGACGTCGCGCAGGGAGAGCCGTGCATTCCGACCGTCCGGGGCTGTGCTCGCGGATATCGGAGACCACGACTGTTCGTGGTCTGCGAGCAGCGAAACGCGACTCAACTGCACGTCAGATCCCTCGTTCTGGAGGAAAGTTTGCCCCTGCCGGGTACCGTTCATGAGGATCGAGGCGTCGGTGACGCTCACTGCGGCGTTTCTCGCTCGAATGCCGCTCGACGTGCCGTCGATCACGGCACCAGCGACGGTGAGGACCGGTCGCGTCTCCAACTCGCCGGAACGGGGATGTCCCGTGGGGTGGACATCCGCTGCGATGGCGGTATCGGTGACCGACCGTGCCGTGAACGCCTGTACGACATGACCAAAGGACTCTCCGCCACGCTCGGCCTCAGTGAAGGCGCGAACGCCTAAGCCGATGCGTTGGGCCGAGCAACCGACAACGAGGTGGTTCCTCCCGCGGAGGGCGAAGGCGGAGACGTCCTCCGCTCCGGAGTCGACCGAACAACTCGAGAAGACGATGCATTCGCTGGAGTGGTGGGTGTCGAAGCCCGATCGGGATGGGGACACCGCGTGGCAGCCGAGGATCTGATTGCCGTAGGAGCGACCGTAGATGTGCGGGTTGGACGTGTTCCGGGAGATCGCGGGCGTGTCGTCCGTGTAGGCGTGTCGGGCGTGTCGGACGATGCTGTCACGAACAGTCCCGAATTCGCTGCAGTTGTCGAGGACCCCGTAGCCCAGTCGATGTGGCGCGTCATCCTCGGCGAAGGCCACATCGAGCCGGGAGACATGAAATCCGTAGCAGCTGTTCATGTGCACGACGGGACCATGCGCGCTGATGCAGCGGAGGTCCTCGACGACCGGAGCCAGGAGACCTGCCAGATAGATCATTGAGGCGCCGACGACCTTCGCTGAGGCAGACCTTGCCTCCAACGTGAAGCCGCGGATCTGTGCGGTGTTGCGACTGACTTCCACGACGCGCGCGTTGTCGGAATAGCTTTCGCGCAACCGCGCCGTCGTGACAATCTCATCCCGGTTCGTGGATGCCACGATCGCGAACTCGCCGTTACGTGAGGCGCGACCATCTGCGGATGTGCGAGATCCGGGAATCACGTCGTCCGAAATGACCTTGATCAGAGTGCCCGGACCCCAGCCGGGGTTTCCGTCGACGGTGATCTTCGACGTGGGCTCCGCCCCATCTCCAGGGGTCGAGGTTCCAAATGAGATCGCTCGGAACGGGGTGGCCCACTCCGCCTTCACGGAGATGATGGGTGAGGCCCCGGACTGGACGAGGGTCACACCGTAGCCGGAGAGACGTACCAGGTCGGATGTCGGAGTGATCGAGTTGCTCACCAGATACCGCCCGGGCGCGATGACTGCTTCCCAACCTTCGGGAACGGCGCCGAGGGCCTCCGTTAGCCCCGGACCGGAATCTTTCCGACCTGTCGGATCAATCCCTGAGTGATGGCGCGAGGAGATGTACACCGACCCGCCAGCGGTGCCATCGGTCGGTAACGGGCCCGGTGCCGGTTCTACCGAACCGCTCCTGATGGCTCGGTCGAGCAGCACAGAGCCAGTTGCGGCGACGAGGCCACCGGCGAGCAACTCCCTTCGACTCGGCGCGTCCAATCCGCTGCCCAGTCCGACATGGTCCAAGGGGCGCTCAGTCATCGGCGTATCCGCTTTGCCATCCGTAGTACGTCCGCTGTGTCCTGTCGAATGGTGGGGACGAGCGCGTAGGCGATAAGGAGGAAGAGTGCGATGGTTCCTCCGATGGCGAGGATCTGCCACCACGGTGCCAGGTTCCATGTCAGCCAGATCACGGGGGCCGCGACCACGAGCATCGTCGTATACAGCGCTACGGGACGAGCTGCAGCGATCACGATCGGACGTGGAGCCAGACCCGCCTTGGGCATGGCCCGGAACGTCAGGATCGCCCAGTTCAAGAGGAGGCCGGCGGTCATACCCACCGCGACGCCGATGGCACCCCATGGTACGCCTGCGAACATAAGCAGGATCATGATGCTGCGGGAAACGAGGGTATAACGCAGTTGCATACCCGTGAGCGCCTTTGCGAGGAACACCCAGTAGTAAACGTAACCGAGGGTTTGAAACACGCCCCCGATGGCGAGCACCGCGAACAGGCTTTTGGTCTCGTCCCAATCCGGGCCCAGAACGATCTCGACCAGGGGAGAGCAGAGCGCTGTCGCGGCGAAGAACACTCCGCCGATGACGTAGGTCTGCAGAAGCTGTGCTTGGCGGACATATCGCTGGAATGTTGCGTCGTCCTCGATCTTCGACAGCACTGGGAATGCGACCCTCGTCATGGGTGCCGCGAGCTGCTGAAGAGGGAGCCGGTACAACTGATAGGCCCTGCTGTAGAGGCCGAGTTGCTCCACACCCCAGAATCGTCCGATCAGCACGGAATCGACGTTGTTGCTGGCGTACGTAACGAGCTGCACACCCAGGTTGTTCACGCCGAAGCTGACGAGCGGGCGGATGTCAGCTCTTCTGGACGGCCACGTCGGCGTCCAGCGCGAAGCCACCCACAACATCACAAGGAGGAGAAAGGCCGACAACACCTGCTGAAGTACGAGCGCCCAGTAGGTGGCGCCCATCAGTGCGAAGACGATCGCTGCGGCGAACGAGATGAACTGTGCGGCGACATCCGCTATGGCCATGGCCTTGAATCTCAGCGCCTTGGAGGCCTCGGCCCTAAATTGCGCGGTCACTGCGTACAGCAGGAAGACTACCGACAGTGCCTGAGCCACGGCCACCAACTCCGGCCGGCCGTAGAACCATGAGATCGGGTAGGCAGCGAAGAAGACCACGACCGACACCACAAGACCGACGACGGTGTTCAACCAGAAGAGATTGGACTTCTGCTGGTGGGTGATGTCCCGCGCTTGGATCGCCGCGGAAGACAATCCGAAGTCTGCGAGCAGGAGCGCGAGTCCGGTGATCGAGGTGACAAGCGCGACTGTTCCGTAATCGCCTGGCGTCAGAAGCCGGGCGAGGACCATTAGCGCGCCGAACTGGATGACGAATCTCAGGAACTGGGCTAGCAGCGAGTGGGCGGCGCCCCGTGCTGCTGCCCCTGCGAGCGAGGTCATGCGGCGTGCTTCGTTCCCTGTCGGCGCATCATGCGATCGCGGGCTCGGTCGTCCGGGGAGCGGTCGGCTTCGCCGCTTCGCGGCGGGTCTCCGTCAGGTCTTTTCGCCGCAGCATGCCGTAGCCGAAGCCCATGCAGAGGAACCAGATCATGAAGATCGATCCATTCATGAGCCCCCACCCCGTGACGGCGGTGACCAGGGTGCCCGCAGCTGCGGCGATGGCTCCACGAGCCCAAGCCCCCTGCTGGTCCGTGCGCCGCATGCGGCGCACGCTGAGGAACAACAGCAGGAGGGCTGGAAGGAAGAAGAAGAACGCCCCGGGGATTCCCAGCTCTGTGATCTCCAGCAAGAAGATGTTGTGCACCCGCCATCCCTGCGCGGTCAGGCTGTCTGTCTGGCCCACGACGGGGATGTAATTGCCGGGGCCCACCCCCAGCCAGGGGTTGTTGCCGATGGCTTCGAGGGCGACCTCAGCGAAGTGCTCGCGCGCGCCGCCCTCGGGGTCGCCGGTGAATCGATCGATGATCGTTCCTGAGAACGCCACGGCCCCGGCCAGGACGACGGCAGGAACGACCAAACGGGAGGCTTTGGCGGATCGAGCAGGCATGATGATGAACCAGAGGAGCAACGTGAGCAGGTAGCCGATGAAGTTCGCCCTGCTCTCGGAGAGTCCCACCGGAATGAGCGCGATGAGCACCGCGAAGTAGGCGATGCGACGGGTGTGACGACTCAGCGATGTCGTCAGGGGGAGGATGATCGCCATGAAAAGGATCATCACTTTGCCGACAGTCCCCGGATGACTGAAGGTGCCGCTGGCGCGACCACCCTCGAGCTCGGCGGTGCGGCCCTGAAGCGCGAAGATCGGTACTCCGCTGGCCTGCAAGACGGTAACTACGGCCTGGAACAGGATGACAGCGGCGAGCAGATACACAAGTACCAACTCGTGTCGTGTTCCCGGGGCGTAACCCTTGGCGAGGTAGTGACCTACCGCCCAGGCGCCCACTCCGACCAAGAGATAGACAACATTCGTCGTCAACTCCGGACTCTGCTCCCATTCGAACGCGGCACCGATGAGGAGGAGTGTGATGAAAGGCAGGAAGAGGAGGAAGTTCGGGCGGCCGCTCGACGCGACGAAGCCTATGACCAGCACGGCCAGGATGATCGCGTCGTACGTCTGGAGACTGACCCCGCCCAGCTCGATACCCAAGGACCGAGGGACGAGTGTGGTGGCGATGACGACTGCGATGAGGGCAGTCGCCCACCAGCGCAGGGTGCTCAGCATCACGATGAGGAAGACGGCGGCGAGTAAGCCGAGAAGGAGCGTTGGCACGGGTACCCTTCCAGTCCGTCACGATGTCACATGTCCAGCTCGATCGTAGGTCACGCAACTCACCGTTGCGTGCGACCGCCCGTCCGAAGCGGCAGAACACGGCCGCGGCAGACGAATTGCGGGCCATTCTCTCCCTGTGCATAGACTGGGTCCTTGAATTTGCGTCGTGTCGGTCGTGCGTCGTTAACTGATATGTGGGGGCTTCGAGGCGATGGCCAATCCGAGCAAACTGATGGTGTCAGTAGCCGAGGCGGTTCGAGGTGTGACCCTCGGTCTGCTCGTGAGAACCGCTCGACTCGGGCGTCCGCGGAGCCGATACCACGTGCTTTTCGCGGCTCCGGGCGGCGGAAACATGGGCGATCAGGCGATGGCCGACGTGTTCTGCGAACAGGTTGAGGGCGACATCCGAGTGCTTCTGATGAAGCCCGAGGCTGTGGTGGTCCCGCACTACGGGAGTGGTTCGCGACGGGGCGTCGTCGTCACCGGGCTGATGTCCCGCAACCCCGTCACTTTCATCCGAGCATTCTCGCGCCTCGGGCGACTTCTTCGTAGAGCTTCCAGCTTGTCGATCACTGGTGCTGACATCATGGACGGCGGATATAACGTCCACGCGAGTTTGTTCCGATGGCGGCTGGCTCTCGCCGCACAGCGGGCGGGCGTTCCGACCCGGGTATTGGGATTCAGCTGGAATGGTCGCGCGCCGCGGTCCGTGACGTACGCGGCGGCGCGGGCCGCGAAAGCGGGCGCCGCACTGTACGTGCGCGACCCATTGAGCCGCGCTCGAATGGCGAAGGCCTCGATCGGGCCGACGCATGAAGCCAGCGACACGGTCTTCTCGTTGCGACAGCGCGATGAGGACACCGAGATCTTTCGTCGACTGAGAGACGCTCGGGCGGAAGGGCACCGGATCGCCCTCGTGAACGCAAGTGCGCTGGTGTCCAAGCGTGTGGATCAGCCCGCCGAATACGGGGCGGTGCTCGGTGCGCTACGCGATTCGGGATATCTGCCTGTGCTCTTGCCACACGTTCATCGCGGCCCTGGAGGCGACATGACTGCCATCCAGCAGGTTGTGGACGCCAATCCGGACGCCCCCTGGTACGTGGTGGAGGAACTGCTACGACCGGCGCAGATCCGGGCTCTCTTGTCGTTGACGGATGTCGTGGTGACCGGTCGCATGCACCTTGGCATCATGGCCTTGTCGACGGGAACACCAGCGTTCATCATCTCGACACAGGGCAAGGTCGAAGGATTGGGTCAGCTCTTTGGATGCGATGAGCTCGCGGTGACGGCCGAGGACGGATTGGGAGACGTCATCGCGGGCCGCGTTGCGGATCAGAACCTCCTCGATTCGATGAGAGCACGCATCGCGGAACACTTGCCGCGCGTGACGGCGCTCTCTGGACGCAACTTCTCAGGTCTGGTCTCTCGAGCGGCGGAGCCTGCGCCTTTCGGAGGCTCGGAGCCAATCCGCGCCGCGTCGCGAGTGTCCGTCATCATCCCGACGCACAAGCGGGCTGCTTTCCTTCCTTCCTCCATCGGATCCGTCCTGTCGCAGACGAGGCAGCCCGTCGAAGTGATCGTGTGTAGCGACGTGTCGGACGAAGAGACGGAGAGTGCTGTTCACACCCTCGCGGCGACGACGGACGTTCCTCTTCGGTACGTCTACGACCCGGCGACTCCCGGAGGCGCCTCCGCCTCCCGCAATGGCGGTGCCGCTGTGGCCCAGGGAGATGTGCTCGCCTTCCTCGATGACGACGACGTCTGGGAACCGGGGTACCTACAGGCGGCGATCGACGCGGCCGCGGCTGAGGGCACCGATATGGCTGTGGTGGCGCGGTGGATGGTCAAGGGCGATACGCGCGTCGAAGCGCCGGTGCTTGCGCCGAACAAGACGGCGCAGGACGTGGTGGCCGTGAGCCTGGGGACCACGGGCAGCAACATGGTTCTCACTCGCGACGCGTTTGTGCGCTCAGGCGGTTTCGACGAATCCATTCCGGTCAAGAACGACACAGACTTTTTCTTTCGCTTCCTGCTCGCAGGGCACACATACACTTCGGTTGCCGAACGGCTCGCGCTCCAGGTGAAGCATGGAACGGGTCAGCTGACCGGAAACACCGAGCGGCGAGCGGCTGGGACCAAGATCTATATGGCGAAGCATGCCGTGCATCTCCGTGCTCGAGACCGACGTCACCTGCGTCTGTCCTACTTCCGAATCCGCTACCACCTCGCAAAAAATCCCCTGTTCAAGTACACCTATTTGGCGCTCGCATTGATCAACTATTCTCCGCAGAAGTACTTCGAGGAGCGGTCCATCAGACGCGCCTGGATCAAGCTGGAGGCTATCCGGTGACGACCTCTTCCCCCCGGCGTCGTCGTGTCGCAATCATTGGTACACGCGGCTATCCAAGCTTCTACGGTGGCTTCGAGACCGCTGTCCGGGTCCTGGCTCCCTACCTCGCCGAACGTGAATGGGACGTAACGGTCTATGGTCGCCCCGGTGCCGCAAGCGCACCGCCGGAGTTCGAGAGCGACGCGAGGGTCACGTCGCGGATCACGCGCGGATTCGAAACGAAGTCCCTGAGCACTCTGTCCTACGGGTTCACATCCACCCTTGACGCCGTCCGGCATCGTCCTGATGTCGCGTTGGTGATGAACGTGGCGAACGGCTACTGGTTGCCGCTCCTCAAGGCGCGCGGCATACCGACCGTCGTCAACGTCGACGGCATCGAGTGGGAGCGCGAGAAGTGGGGTCGTCTCGCGAAAGCCGTCTTCCACACGGGTGCCCGCGCGACAGCGCGCTGGGGTGACTCGCTCGTATTCGACGCCCACGCGATAGGCGATTACTGGACAAAGAACTTCCGCCGCGGTGGGACCTTCATCCCATACGGCGGAGACATCCCCGAAGACCTTCCGGTGCCGCCCGGCGTGGAGAGCGGCCGGTACGTCCTGGTCGTCGCACGCTTCGTTCCGGAGAACACCATCGGTGAGTTCTTCGATGCGGTCGCGTCGATTGCGCAACGTCATCCCGTCGTCATCATCGGCTCGTCGGGTTACGGCGGGCCATTCGATGACCGGGCCAAGGAACTCGCTGAGCATAACGCCGCTGTGACGTGGCTCGGACATGTCCGCAATGACGACCTCCTCCTCGCCCTTTGGCAGCACTGCGGCGTGTACTTCCACGGCCACAGCGTCGGAGGTACGAATCCTGCCCTCGTTCAGGCCATGGCGTGCGGGGCTCCCGTGGTGGCGCGAGATACGGTCTTCAACCGCGAGGTCCTCTCCCCCGACGGGGCGAAATTCGTCGAACCGCGTCCGACGGACATCGCGCAGGCCGTGAACTCGCTGTTGAGCGACCCCGCTGAGAGAGCTCGTCTTTCAGCGGTCGTCACCGCACGCGCGGCCGAACTGTATTCCTGGGGTCTCGTGTGTTCCTCCTATGAGGCCGAACTCGATCGCATCAGGCGGAGATGACCATGGAGCAGAGTCTGACGACATTCCCTATGCACGGACAGCGAAAGCTGTCGAACGAGGGGTACCGCACCCGGGACGGTCACTTCATCGAGTGGTTCGGCCGACTCCTCGATGGTCGTGGACCCGTCGTCGTGCGCTCTCGACCTGAGCCGCAGGCTCTCCGTCCATTCCGGAAGCCGGGGACCCTTGCGGGGAACACGCGTTCGCTGGACAGCTGGAGTTGGCGTATCCCGACGAAGGGCCCGCGGCAGCGATGGTGGTGGACATCACGCGACTCTTATAGCGGCGAGGATCTGCAGTCCTCGGTCCCCGTAGTCATCTGGAACCCCTTCGTCAGCGTGTCGAACGTCTGGGACGCCGTTGCGAGCCGAGATCGCAAGGTCGCATTCGACATGCTCGACGACTGGACGAATCACTACGCGTTCGACGTCATCCGCAGCGAGGTCAGGCTTGCTTATCAGCGTCTTTTCGACAGGGTGGACATCGTCACGGCGAACTCCGAGGCGACGCTGGCGACGGCGCAGGCATTCGGAAGGTCGGACGCGCAGCTCGTGACGAACGGATGCGACCCCGACAGGTTCCCGGTTGACTCGCTTGCGTCCGGCCCGATCACCGTCGGATACGTCGGCAAGATCGGCAAGCGCGTCGACCTTGAGCTCGTGTTGCGGACTGCGGCGGCATTCCCCGACGTGTCCTTCGTCTTTGCGGGACCCATTCTTGATCGGGAGTACGATGCACCGCTGCGCTCGCAGCCCAACATCCGTCTCCTGGGCGACGTTCACTACGATCGTGTCCCGGCTCTGCTGCAGACGTTCGACATCGGGTGGGTTCCCCACCGCGTCGGCGAGGGTGAGGTTGGGGGCGATGTCATCAAGACCTATGAGTATCGCGCGGCCGGTCTCCCCGTGATCACGACCCCGGTTCTCGGGGCGAACGACCGCGGCCTCGATGGCGTCCGCGTGGCTAGCCGCGAGGAGCAGGAGGCGGTCTTCGCCGCCATCATCGCCCGCGGCAGCCGGGTCCCGCGGGAGTCGACAACCATCCCGCCGGCTACAACGTGGCGATTCAAGGCCGTCGGTCTCCTGGATAGGCTCGGCGTTGACCACGTCTGATGCCGTCGCGATCTGCGTCGCCACATATCAGCGGCCTGATCAGTTGCGAGCGCTCCTGGATGCGTTAGAGGGGCAGATTGATGCGGGGCCCTATCGCGTTTACCTCGTCGACAATGACCCGGACGGCACCGCAGAGTTTGTGGCGGCATCGACATCCCTCGACCTCGAGTACATCCGGGAACCCACCCCCGGGATCGTCGCTGCGCGCAACGCGGCGCTCGAACGATGCTTCGAGCCGCTGGTCGCCTTCATCGACGACGACGAATACCCGGCGCCGACATGGCTCGCGACGTTGCGGAAGTGCATGGCTGACATGGAGGCGGATGTCGTGTGGGGCCCCGTGGTCTCTGTCTTCCCCCCGGAGACTCCGGATTGGGTCCACGCTGGCAATTTCTTCAGCCGCGCGCGATACACCACGGGCACAAGGTTCGATCAGGCAGCGACGAACAACGTCCTCGCGCGACGGTCCTCGATCGATGCCCTGAGTCTCCCGCGGTTCGACGAGCGGTTCTCGGCGAGCGGGGGCAGCGATTCGCAACTGTTCCATCGCATCCATAACGCCGGCGGGAAGATCGTCTGGTGCGACGAGGCGATCGTCTACGAAGACGTGCCGCTCAGCAGAATGACTCTCGCCTGGCTGCGGCAACGCGCGCGTCGCACGGGGAATGTCCGCGGTCGCTTGCTCGTCGAAGACGGAAAACGAGCGAGGGCGTGGGTCGAAGGCCTGGCCCGTGTGGCCGTGGGCGGAATTCGCCTGGTGTCAGACAGGGTGCGCAGGGTGCGGGCGAATAGCTCCTCGCTCAACACCTGGATGAGGGGATGGGGGATCCTCGATGCAGCACGGGGTCATGTCGTGATCGAGTACAGACGCCCTCAGGAGGATCAATCATGAAGGCCTTCATCGCTGCCCACGGGCAAGCCGACAACCTGGGTGACTCCGTCCTGCGACGAGCAATGCTCGACGCGTTCCTGGACCCCCAGCTGGAACGTCACATTCTCGTGGGTCCCGGAGTTTCCGATTACGCCGCAGGGCTGGGGCTGCGCGGGGCCGACCACGTCTATACGTCGCGGTCCGCGTGGCAGCGTGCCGCCGTTCGAGCAGGATTGACTGCGCCCATCGCATTCGTCACCAACGCGGGCGAAGTGCAGCTGAATGGCAGGCGCACCAAGATCGCGTTCGCTGACATTCCCACAGCACTGCTGGTTCGCGCGCGTGGGGGCGTGCCGGTCCAGACCGGCATGGCTTTTCGTGTGCCCCACGGCTCGTTTCCTTGGCAGATCGCCATCGTCTCCCGCCTGAGTAAGGTTGCCACGTGGCGCGACCTGCCTAGCCGCGACTACGCGGGGACAGGCGAGGTCACGCCCGACTGGGCCTTCGCCTTGAAGGCGTCGGGGAAGGCGGCCGAGCGCGACCTTCTCGTCGTCACCATGAGGGGTGACCGTCCCGAGCCCACGCCGGCATTTCTGGAGGCAATCAGCCTCCTCAGCTCTCGACGAGGTTTGCGTCCTGTCGTCATCAACCAGGTGGTTCGGGACAGGGAACGGTCGCAAATGATCGCTGACGCCGTCGGAGCCGAGTTTCTGTCTCCGTGGTCGGGCGGGCCACACAATGAATTCGAGCGCGTTGTCCGGGACATCTACGCGAGGACGGAGGTAGTCGTGAGCGACCGTCTTCACGCCCTCGTCATCGGGCTGACGGAGGGCGCCGCGCCCGTCGGCGCGACCAGCGGTCCGTCAGAGAAGCTCGACCGCACCTTCGCCGCGGCCGGAATCGATGATGTCTCCTTCGATTTCCGCAAGCTCGACGCGGACGCTATCGTCGACCGCGCGAATGTGATCGCTGACCGTCGCGATGCGCTCACGGGTGCCGCCGCGACGGCGCGTGACCGTCTGGAGGAACTTGGCCGTCGCGTGCGCTCTGCGCTCGTCAGGTCTTAGCGAGAAGTCGAAGACGAGAATATCTCGCGGTAGAGGTGCCCGTACTGATCGCCGACCGCTGACCAGGAACGAAGCGGCAGCGCCTCCCTGCCTCGGCGTAGACGCTCCGAGGACTGGAAATGTCGTACGGCGTCTTCGAGGATCTCCGGGGTGAGTTCTCCATCGTATGTCCGAACCCACTCGGGGCCGGATTCGGATCGCAGGTCGTCCATGGTTTGCGACGACGGGACCAGGATCGGAGTACCGCAGCTCAATGCCAGGAGTGCTGCGCCAGAGTTGTACATGCGGCGGTAGGGGAGCACCACGAATCCGCTTCGTCCGATCTCGCGCACGAGCTCCTCGTACTCCAGCAGTTCGGCCCGGAACTCGACACCGCCGGCTGCTGCCGCGGCCAGCTCATGAACGGCTCGTCCGTAGTCGGGATCGGTCGGACGGCCCATGATAGCCAAGCTCGTCCGTGCGTCGGCGCGGTGAACCTCCTCGAACGCGTCCAGCAGCTGTTCGATTCCTTTGTAGGGCCGGAGGAGGCCGAATAGGAGCATGCGGTGAGGGTCGCGGTCGACGTCGAGCCGATGGCGCAGTTGGTCTGCGACGTGGCTGTAGTCGCCAAACGGGATGAAGACCGCTCCTTCTTCATCGGGCGTCACCGACGGATAGAGATATATGCGTCGAGTCGTGAGCTGTTCCCACCACGTCAGAAGACGTGACTCGACCGAGGTGCCGCGTTCGTGCGGGGATTCGTTGTGCACGGTCCACACCGCGGGCTTTCCGAACAGCTTGATCCGGAACAGGAGCAGCGTGAACAGCGTGTACTTCGCCCAACGGCGCCATCGAGTGGAGGCGCGAATAGTCGATTCTGGCCAGTGCAGGTGGATCACATCCCACCGGCCAAGGAGGGCTCGTTTCCAGGAGAACTTCCGGATGCGAATGTCTGCGGGCAGAGCAGAGACCAGGGCGTATATCGGCGCGCGTGAGTTGGTGCCCTTCGAAGGGCGCATGAGGACATCGATGCTGCGAGCGTGCGGTTGTGCGCGGCGAATGCTGGTCACCAGTTCACTGTAGTCACCGGACGATTGCGGTTCAGGCGAGTTGCTGCCAGATCGTCCCTGTCCAAACGAGGGACATCATGCTGTTCGGCGACATCCGACGATTCGCCGCGCCCCGCAGACTCGTCAAGTACGCCGCTCCGTGGCGGACCGTGACCGTGGCGCTGCTCTCGCCGGAATTCACGACGTAAAGGATCTGTCCGGGGACCGCGCTTGCCACCAGCGCAGGCACGGTCCGTCCATCGGTCACGATGCACATGAGGACGATCTGCGGGTCCCCGGCGCGGTAGATGAGGCGAACCGTCTCGCTGTTGCTCACCTCGTCTTGGCGGCGGGTGATGAAGCGGGAAGCCTGGGTCTTCGAGGTCCAGTCGATCGTCGACCCCCGTGCAAACCCCACCGATGGCGTCGAGAGTGGTTCGCTGAGACGGGCGTTCCGGATGCTGACCGTGACGGACGATTCCCCTACGGCTACGGCCTGCACGCGGCTGGCGTCGCCGTCCCGCCAGCGCACCTCGATACCGTCGACGAACAGCTCACCCGCTTGCCGGGTCTGGACGCCTCGCAGCGATGACCCAGAGGTGACGTTCTGCAGATCGATCGTCCAGTCCCGACCTCGGACCAAGCTGTTGCTGAGGATGGCGCCGTTGGCCACATCGTCAACTCGTCCGGGCGCTGCGGCATAGAACCCGTTCGCATCGACAACGGCGTTGTTGACCTGCAAGAACGGCATAGCCGAGTTCCGCAGGTTGATGTTCCGCAGCAGTACCTCCCGCGTCTCCCGACGGTTGTACTGAGAATGCGAGGACGACGTTCGCGGGATGATTCGGATGCCGGTCCCGGTGAGACCCTCCCCATGGAAGTCGGTGATGCGGTGCCCCCAGGAGGCGTCGGCGCCGCTCGACTCCGTGATCACCTGCGCGCCGCTCGTGCATCGGATGGCGCTGCAACTCTTCACCGCGTGTCTGCGTCCTCGGAGTGAAAAACCCTCACGGCAGTCGACCGCGATGCAGTTGTCGAAAGTCACGAACTCGGAGCAGGAATGTGTGTCGAACGCCGCAGCCGATGCGCCATGGCATACCGAGTCGATGATCCGCGTCCCGTAGGTAGCTCCATACAGCACCACCGACGAGTTCGTCGCGATGCGGGGTGTGTCATCCGAGTAGGCATGCCGTACTCGTCGGGCGAGCAGGTTGCGCACAACCCCGAAGGCGCTTGAGTTATCGAGGATCCCGTAACCGAACTGGCCGGCGGAAGGATCGTCGACTGCGCGATCGATCTGTGCGTTCTCGACGTCGTATGCGTAGCACCCGCGCATCAAGATGGCCGTCGCGGTAGCGACGCGCACGTGCACGTCGCGGATAACAGGCCGCATGAGTGCAGAGACAACAATCGTGGTTCCGCCCCACGCGGCCGACAGCCCCGCAGGATCCGTGTCGATCCGGAAGCCTTCGAAGCGCACGGGAATATCGCGTAGGCGGGCTGCTCGGATGTTCGTCGAGTACGTCGCGTTCAGGGAGCCGACGAGGATCGCCGAGTTGCCAGACACGCGGTCGACGACCATGAATTCCCCGACCCGCGACTTGTTGGTGGAATCCTGTCTCACCTCAGGAATCTCATCGTCGGCGAACACCTTGACAACGTCACCGCGCGACCAGCCGGGACTCGTGGACATCGCAAGTTGAACGCCAGGCTGTTGCCCGCCCCCCAGCTCGACCGACACGGGAGTGATGGATGTGACTCGGAGTGGATCGTCGTAGGCGCCTGTCAGGAGGACAGCCGACGCCGTGGCATTCGCACGGACGAGCGTGGCCTCGTGGCCGATCAGTGTGACGCTCTTCCCCTCGTTCGACAGAGTCGATGCGAGCCGGTACGTTCCTGCAGGAACGATCACGGTGCCGCCTTCTGGGCACGCCCTGATGGCAGCCTCCAGCGCGGGGGCGGAATCAGCGCCCCCCGTAGGGTCGAGGCCCGGGAATCTCTCAGGGGTCGCCACGATCGCGATCTGGTCGACTACCTCTGATGAAACGGGCGTATCGACTGCACTCGCTTTCGAGGGCAGCATGAGCGCGCCTGCCCCCCAACCTCCAGCGGCCGCCACGCCGGCGGCCAGTACGCCTCGTCTGGAATGAGTTGCGCGAGGGGCGCCATCAGGCAGAGATGCGGGGGGAGTCATTCGGAGTCCTTCATCGTGCGCGGTGAACAAGGTGCTTCTTGTGGTGGGACACGTGTGAGCCAGAGCGCCGGCGGGGCACTGGACTCGTCAGCCGAGCTGCGGACACAAATTCTTGTGAGCTTCTGTGACCACGAGGACGTTGTTGGATCGTGACGCGTCGGAGTCTTCGGTCATGACATAGATCTCATCCGCTGGCTTGCCGCCTTCGAATTCCGAGCATGCGTTGTTTCCGAGTTCTATCCACGTCGATTCTGGGACTCCGTCTCCCTGCCAGTTCTCGCGAAGAGCATCCAGATACGCCTCTTCGGGGCCGATAGCCAACTCCGCATCTGTCTCTGGCGTGACGGGCTGCGCCTCATTGGGTAGATCGACCATGGGGCTCTCAACAGGATTCGAGTCTCGTGGCGAAGCTGCGTGCGAGGAGGAGACGCTGGCGCCGTTCGATCGGGTGGCGCCCTCGTCAGGGGCTGTGCAACTCGTGCACATGAGCAAGAGTCCTGACGCACCAAGCGCTGCGATCATCGTCCTCATTGCGTCGCCATCATCCTCACAGCTCGAACATCTCCCCAGTAGCTTTGACCGTGCGCGCGACCGATATCAAGACAGAACGCGCAAGAGTATGGGCCAATTGAAGGTTGACCCTATGACATCCTGACCCCTCGGTCAGCGTCGTCTTTCGAAGTTCCTGCATTCACGACGTTCGGCAGAATGGATGCAGCGCGCGGCCCCGCCGCGGCCAAGACGAGCGAGGGAGACGCACATGGGAGTCGACGACATCATCAACAAGGGCAAGCAGCTGCTCGACCAGAACCGCGACAAGATCGAGGAGGCCCTCAAGAGCGAGAAGGCCGAAGACGTCAGCGACAAGGTCCTCGACGGCGCCGCGGACGCGATCAAGAAGGTCGTCCCGGCCGAGCACCACGCGAAGGTCGATCAGGTGCGCGAGAACGTGGACAAGAACATCGGCAACGCCTGACGCGCCCGCTCGTACACGGCGCCGCTCCCGGGAATCCGGAGCGGCGCCGTTGCGTTGTGCAGGCGAGGGCTGAGGATATGCCGCACGCGACACGCCCGGGTTTGCGACACGCCCGAGTGGCCCGTAGACTATCCAGGTTCCACATTCCGGCGTGCGCTGAGCGCGCGCCAGGATCACTGCCAGGGCAGTGCACAGGCGGCGCGTGAGCGCAGGGTCCTGGGCCGCGGGCAGCAGAACACACACCGAACCCCCTCTTCCTTCACCGGATTCGCACGCGTGCGTGCGAGGGGCGGGCCGGATGCCATGGCATCCGGTTTGACAGCTGAACAGCGGTGCAGCATCTCTCGCGCAAGCGAGGGGAAGTGCCAGGGCGCGAGAGCGCCACCGTGCGTCCGATGCCCTTGGTCGGGTAAGACGCGAGAAAGAGAGTGAGCAGACAATGGCGGGACAGAAGATCCGCATTCGCCTGAAGTCGTACGACCACGCCGGACTGGACTCGTCCGCGCGCAAGATCGTCGACACCGTGACCCGTGCCGGCGCCACCGTGGTGGGCCCGGTTCCCCTGCCGACCGAGAAGAACGTCGTGTGCGTCATCCGGTCGCCCCACAAGTACAAGGACAGCCGCGAGCACTTCGAGATGCGCACCCACAAGCGCCTCATCGACATCATCGACCCGACGCCCAAGGCCGTCGACTCGCTGATGCGTCTCGACCTCCCGGCCGATGTCAACATCGAGATCAAGCTCTGAGGTTCGACATGGCTGACATCAACTCCAAGATCTCCAAGGGCCTCCTCGGCACCAAGCTCGGCATGACCCAGGTGTGGGACGAGAACGGCAAGCTCGTTCCCGTCACCGTCATCGAGGTCGCGCCCAACGTCGTGACCCAGCTCCGCTCGGTCGAGAAGGACGGCTACAACGCCGTTCAGATCGGCTACGGCCAGATCGACCCCCGCAAGGTGAACAAGCCCCTGACGGCCCACTTCGAGGCCGCGGGCGTCACCCCGCGTCGTCACCTCACCGAGGTCCGCACCGCGGATGCCGCTGACTACTCACTCGGTCAGGAGCTCACCGTGGACGGCCTGTTCGAGGCCGGCCAGCTGGTCGACGTCGTCGGCACCAGCAAGGGCAAGGGCACCGCCGGTGTCATGAAGCGTCACAACTTCAAGGGCGTCTCCGCTTCGCACGGTGCGCACCGCAACCACCGCAAGCCCGGCTCGATCGGCGCCTCGTCGACCCCGAGCCGCGTCTTCAAGGGCATGCGCATGGCCGGCCGTATGGGTGGCGAGCGCGTGACCGTCCTCAACCTCACGGTGCACGCCGTCGACGCCGAGAAGGGTCTGCTGCTCGTCAAGGGCGCCGTCCCCGGTGCGCGCGGCCGCATCGTCTACGTCCGCAACGCAGTGAAGGGTGCCTGATCTCATGGCTGACTCGACTCTCGCGCTCGACGTTCGCAAGTCCGACGGCAAGAAGGCCGGCTCCGTGGAGCTGCCCGCCGCGATCTTCGACGTCAAGACGAACATCCCGCTGATCCACCAGGTCGTCGTCGCCCAGCGCGCCGCCGCCCGCCAGGGCACGCACTCGACCAAGCGTCGTGGCGAGGTCTCCGGCGCCGGCCGCAAGCCCTTCAAGCAGAAGGGCACGGGTAACGCCCGTCAGGGCTCGATCCGTGCGCCGCACATGACCGGCGGTGGCATCGTCCACGGCCCGAAGCCGCGTGACTACGGCCAGCGCACCCCCAAGAAGATGATCGCCGCCGCCCTCCTGGGCGCACTGAGCGACCGCGCTCGCGGTGAGCGCCTCCACGTCGTGGAGTCGTTCGGCATCGAGGGTGCTCCGTCGACCAAGGCCGCTGCTGCGGTTCTGAACGGTTTCGGCGCGGTCAAGAACGTTCTCGTGGTCATCGACCGCGACGACGAGCTGACCGTGAAGAGCGTGCGCAACCTCGCGTACGTCCACGTGCTGACCTACGGCCAGCTGAACGCCTACGACGTGCTCGTCTCCGACGACATCGTCTTCACCAAGGCCGCCTACGACGCATTCGTCGCGTCGAAGTCCGGCGCCACCGAGGAGGTCTCGGCATGACCGCCGTCAACAAGGACCCGCGCGACATCATCCTGAAGCCGGTCGTCTCCGAGAAGAGCTACTCGCTCATCGACGAGGGCAAGTACACGTTCCTCGTGGACCCCCGCGCCTCGAAGACCGAGATCAAGCTCGCCATCGAGAAGATCTTCGGCGTCAAGGTCGCCTCGGTCAACACGATCAACCGCGTGGGCAAGGCCCGTCGCACCCGCTTCGGCATCGGCAAGCGCAAGGACACCAAGCGCGCGATCGTCAGCCTCAAGTCGGGCACCATCGACATCTTCACGGCAGTCGGCTGACGGTCGGGATAGAGGACAAGAACAATGGCTATTCGCAAGTACAAGCCCACGACGCCCGGTCGCCGCGGCTCGTCGGTGGCCGACTTCGCCGAGATCACGCGATCGACGCCCGAGAAGTCGCTGCTGCGCCCGCTGTCGAAGACCGGTGGCCGCAACAACCAGGGCCGCATCACGACGCGTCACATCGGTGGCGGTCACAAGCGCCAGTACCGTCTGATCGACTTCCGTCGTAACGACAAGGACGGCATCGACGCCAAGGTCGCTCACATCGAGTACGACCCCAACCGCACCGCGCGCATCGCGCTCCTGCACTACAAGGACGGCGAGAAGCGCTACATCCTCGCCCCCAACAAGCTGCAGCAGGGCGACATCGTCGAGTCCGGTTCGGGCGCCGACATCAAGCCCGGCAACAACCTGCCGCTGCGCAACATCCCCACCGGTACCGTGATCCACGCGATCGAGCTGCGTCCCGGTGGCGGCGCGAAGATGGCCCGTTCGGCCGGCGCCTCCGTGCGTCTGGTCGCCAAGGACGGCCCCTACGCGCAGCTGCGTCTGCCCTCGGGCGAGATCCGCAACGTCGACGTCCGCTGCCGCGCGACGATCGGCGAGGTCGGCAACGCCGAGCAGTCGAACATCAACTGGGGCAAGGCCGGCCGCAAGCGCTGGAAGGGCGTCCGCCCGACCGTCCGCGGTGTCGCGATGAACCCGGTCGACCACCCGCACGGTGGTGGTGAGGGCAAGACGTCCGGTGGTCGTCACCCCGTTTCGCCGTGGGGTAAGGCCGAGGGCCGCACCCGCCACGCGAACAAGGAAAGCGACAAGCTGATCGTCCGCCGTCGCACCGCCGGCAAGAAGCGCAAGTAGGAGTAGAGGAAGATGCCTCGCAGCCTTAAGAAGGGCCCCTTCGTCGACGAGCACCTGCTTCGCAAGGTCGTCTCGCAGAACGAAGCCGGCACCAAGAACGTCATCAAGACCTGGTCGCGCCGGTCGATGATCATCCCCGCCATGCTGGGACACACCATCGCCGTGCACGACGGTCGCAAGCACATCCCCGTGTTCGTGACCGAGACCATGGTCGGCCACAAGCTGGGCGAGTTCTCGCCCACCCGCACCTTCCGCGGCCACGTGAAGGACGACAAGAAGGGCCGCCGCCGCTGACGCGGGGGCGTAAGAGGAGAGAGAAATGGTGGAGTCCATCGCACGCGTGCGACACATCCGCGTGACCCCTCAGAAGGCTCGTCGTGTCGTCGCTCTCATCAAGGGAAAGCAGGCCGAAGAGGCCCTCGCTATCCTGAAGTTCGCGCCGCAGGGCGCGAGCGAGCCGATCTACAAGCTCGTCGCCTCGGCGATCGCGAACGCTCGCGTCACTGCCGACAAGACGAACGAGTACCTGGATGACGCTGACCTGTACGTGAAGAACGCGTACGTCGACGAGGGCACGACGCTCAAGCGTTTCCAGCCCCGCGCACAGGGTCGCGCCTTCCAGATCAAGAAGCGCACGAGCCACATCACGGTCGTGCTCGCGACGCCGGAAGACGCTGCTGCGGCCCCGGCTCGCGCCAACAAGAAGGCGAGCAAGTAATGGGACAGAAGGTCAACCCGTACGGCTTCCGCCTCGGCATCACCACCGACCACGTGTCGCGGTGGTTCTCCGACTCGACGAAGCCCGGACAGCGCTACGCCGACTACCTCGCCGAGGACATCAAGATCCGTCGCCTGCTGACCACCTCGCTCGACCGCGCGGGCGTCAGCAACATCGAGATCGAGCGCACGCGTGACCGCGTCCGCGTCGACATCCACACCGCCCGCCCGGGCATCGTGATCGGTCGCCGCGGCGCCGAGGCCGAGCGCATCCGCGCCGACCTCGAGAAGCTCACCGGCAAGCAGATCCAGCTGAACATCCTCGAGGTGAAGAACCCCGAGGCCGACGCTCAGCTGGTCGCCCAGGGCGTCGCCGAGCAGCTCTCCGCCCGCGTGGCCTTCCGCCGCGCGATGCGCAAGGGCCTGCAGGGCGCGCAGCGCGCCGGCGCCAAGGGTGTCCGCATCCAGGTGTCGGGCCGCCTCGGCGGTGCCGAGATGAGCCGCTCCGAGTTCTACCGCGAAGGCCGTGTGCCCCTGCACACCCTGCGCGCGAACATCGACTACGGCTTCTACGAGGCCAAGACGACCTTCGGCCGCATCGGCGTGAAGGTCTGGATCTACAAGGGCGACCTCACCAACAAGGAGCTCGCCCGCGAGCAGGCCAACGCCCCGAAGTCGCGCGGTCGTGACGACCGCGGCGGCGACCGTCGTCGTGGCCCTCGCAATGAGGCCCCCGTGGCAGAAGGAGCGTCGGCGTAATGCTCATCCCCCGCAAGGTCAAGTACCGCAAGCAGCACCACCCCGGCCGCTCGGGTCAGGCCACCGGTGGCACCCAGGTGTCGTTCGGTGAGTTCGGCATCCAGGCGCTCACCCCCGCTTACGTGACGAACCGTCAGATCGAGTCCGCTCGTATCGCGATGACCCGTCACATCAAGCGTGGTGGAAAGGTGTGGATCAACATCTACCCCGACCGTCCCCTCACCAAGAAGCCGGCCGAAACCCGCATGGGTTCCGGTAAGGGTTCCCCCGAGTGGTGGGTCGCAAACGTCAAGCCGGGTCGGGTCCTCTTCGAGGTCGCGGGCGTGAACGAGCAGCTCGCTCGTGAGGCCCTCACCCGAGCCATCCACAAGCTGCCTTTGAAGGCACGCATCATCAAGCGCGAGGAGGGCGACGCGTAATGGCGATCGGCACCAAGCAGCTCGCCCCGAGCGAGCTCGACACGTTCGAAGACCAGCGCCTCGTCGAGGAGCTGCGCAAGGCCAAGGAAGAGCTGTTCAACCTGCGCTTCCAGTCGGCCACCGGCCAGCTCGAGAGCCACGGCCGCATCCGCGCGGTCAAGCGCGACATCGCGCGGCTGTACACCGTGATCCGCGAGCGCGAGCTCGGCATCCGCGCCACGCCGGCCCCGGTCGAGGCGACGAAGGCGAAGAAGAGCAAGGCGAAGAAGGCGGATGCCGCTGACGACGCCGCGAAGGAAGAGGCGGAGTAATGGCTACCGCGAAGAAGGCAGAGGCCGAGGCGCAGGTCGCCGGCCACGAGCACGCCGCCAACGACGTGCGCGATGAGAACGCCCGCGGTTACCGCAAGGCGCGTCGCGGCTACGTCGTCAGCGACAAGATGGACAAGACGATCGTCGTCGAGGTCGAAGACCGCGTGAAGCACCCGCTCTACGGCAAGGTCATCCGCCGCACGTCGAAGGTCAAGGCCCACGACGAGACGAACTCGGCCGGCATCGGCGACCTGGTCGTCATCAACGAGACCCGTCCGCTGAGCGCCACCAAGCGCTGGCGCCTGGTCGAGATCCTCGAGAAGGCCAAGTAAGCCTCGCGGCTGCTTGGAACCCAAGGAGTAACAAGTGATTCAGAACGAATCCCGGCTGAAGGTCGCCGACAACACCGGCGCCAAGGAGCTGCTGACCATCCGTGTCCTCGGCGGCTCCAACCGCCGGTACGCGGGCCTGGGCGACGTCATCGTCGCCACGGTCAAGGACGCGATCCCCGGTGGAAACGTCAAGAAGGGCGACGTGGTCAAGGCCGTCGTCGTCCGTGTGGTCAAGCAGACCCGTCGTCCCGACGGCTCGTACATCAAGTTCGACGAGAACGCCGCCGTGATCCTGAAGAACGACGGGGAGCCCCGCGGCACCCGCATCTTCGGTCCGGTCGGTCGTGAGCTTCGCGACAAGAAGTTCATGAAGATCGTCTCGCTCGCCCCGGAGGTCATCTGATCATGGCGAAGATCAAGAAGGGCGACCTGGTTCAGGTCATCTCGGGCGCCAGGCCCGAGCGCGGCGGAGACCGCGGCAAGCAGGGTAAGGTCCTCGAGGTCCTCACCGAGCAGAACCGCGTCATCGTCGAGGGCGTGAACTACGTCACCAAGCACAACCGCGTCGGCCAGTCCCAGCGCGGCACCAAGACCGGTGGCATCGAGACGTTCGAAGCCCCGATCCACATCTCCAACGTCGCGCTCGTCGACCCCTCGACCAAGAAGCCGACCCGTGTCGGTCACCGCGTTGAGGAGCAGGTCAAGGACGGCGTCAAGCGCACCGTCCGGGTGCGCTACGCGAAGAAGTCAGGCAAGGACCTCTGAATATGAGCACCGTGACTGCCGCGGAGGCTGGCAAGATCCAGCCCCGCCTGAAGCAGAAGTACAACACCGAGATCAAGAAGGCTCTGCAGGACGAGTTCGGCTACGCCAACGTCATGCAGATCCCCGGCCTGGTCAAGGTCGTCGTGAACACCGGTGTCGGCGAGGCCGCTCGCGACAGCAAGGTGATCGATGGTGCGGTCGACGACCTCACCAAGATCACCGGTCAGAAGCCCATCGTCACCAAGGCCCGCAAGTCCATCGCGCAGTTCAAGCTGCGCGAGGGTCAGGCCATCGGTGCGCACGTCACCCTCCGCGGCGACCGTGCGTGGGAGTTCATCGACCGCCTCGTCAACCTCGCTCTGCCCCGCATCCGCGACTTCCGCGGACTGTCGGCCAAGCAGTTCGACGGTCACGGCAACTACACCTTCGGTCTCCAGGAGCAGTCGGTGTTCCACGAGATCGATCAGGACCGCATCGACCGCGTGCGTGGCTTCGACATCACCATCGTCACCACCGCCAAGACCGACGACGAAGGTCGCTCGCTGCTCCGTCAGCTCGGCTTCCCCTTCCAGTCGGACGACGCTCAGGCCTGAGCCCCCGGGCCCCCGGGATCCCGGGGGCCTCTCATCGAAGGTCGCCTGTCGTGTAACGGCAGTCGAAACCTCATGATCGAAAGAAGCAACACATGACGATGACAGACCCGGTCGCAGACATGCTGACCCGTCTGCGCAACGCGAACTCGGCGCACCACGACACCGTGTCGCTGCCGAGCTCCAAGCTCAAGACGCACATCGCCGAAATCCTCAAGCAGGAGGGTTACATCGCCGACTGGTCCGTTTCGGACGCCCGCGTCGGCCAGACCCTCACCATGACGCTGAAGTACGGCCCGAACCGCGAGCGGTCGATCGCCGGCATCAAGCGCGTCTCCAAGCCCGGCCTCCGCGTCTACGCGAAGTCCACCGAGGTCCCCACGGTCCTCGGCGGCCTGGGCGTGGCCATCCTGTCCACCTCCTCCGGTCTCCTCACCGACCGTCAGGCCGAGCAGAAGGGCGTCGGCGGGGAAGTCCTCGCCTACGTGTGGTGATCTGACATGTCGCGTATCGGACGTCTTCCCATCGACATCCCCGCCGGTGTCACCGTCACGGTGAACGGCCGGGAGGTCGCCGTCAAGGGACCCAAGGGCGAGCTCACGCTCACCGTGGCATCCCCCCTCGAGGTGTCGGTCGAGGAGAACCAGGTTCTCGTCACCCGCCCCGACGACGAGCGCGAGTCGCGGTCGCTCCACGGCCTGACCCGCACGCTCATCAACAACAACATCATCGGTGTCACCCAGGGCTACTCCAAGGGCCTCGAGGTCGTCGGCACGGGTTACCGCGTGGCCCAGAAGGGCAGCTCGGTCGAGTTCGCCCTGGGCTTCTCGCACCCCGTCCTGATCGACCCGCCCGCGGGCATCACCCTCACGGTCGAAGGCAACAACAAGCTCACCGTGAGCGGCATCGACAAGCAGGCCGTCGGCGAGGCCGCCGCCAACATCCGCAAGATCCGCAAGCCCGAGCCCTACAAGGGCAAGGGTGTGCGGTACGCGGGCGAGGTTGTGCGCCGCAAGGCCGGAAAGAGTGGTAAGTAGCCATGGCTATCAAGACAAAGTCCGCCGCCCGCGCGCGTCGCCACGCTCGTCTGCGCAAGAAGGTCGTGGGTACGGAGCTCCGTCCCCGTCTCGTCGTGACGCGTTCGGCCCGCCACGTCTTCGTCCAGCTGGTCGACGACAGCAAGGGCCACACCGTGGCGTCGGCCTCGACGCTCGAGGTCGACCTGCGTTCGTTCGACGGTGACAAGACCGCCAAGGCCCGCAAGGTTGGCGAGCTCGTCGCCGAGCGTGCCAAGGCCGCCGGCTTCTCGGACGTCGTGTTCGACCGCGGCGGCAACCGTTATGCCGGTCGTGTCGCCGCGATCGCCGAAGGCGCCCGCGAAGGAGGGCTGAACCTGTGAGTGACAACAAGGAGACCGAAGTGACCGAGCAGACTGCACCGACTGAGGGTGCGGCTGGGTCCCAGGCACCCGCCGAGCGCGAGCGCGAGCCGCGTCGCGGCGGACGCGAGCGCAACGCCAACCAGCGTGACCGTGGTTCGCGCGACCGCAACGAGAGCCAGTTCCTCGAGCGCGTCGTGACGATCAACCGTGTCTCGAAGGTGGTCAAGGGCGGTCGTCGCTTCAGCTTCACGGCGCTCGTCGTCGTGGGCGATGGCAACGGTGTCGTGGGCGTCGGTTACGGCAAGGCCCGCGAAGTGCCCCTCGCCATCTCGAAGGGCGTCGAAGAGGCCAAGCGCAACTTCTTCCGCGTTCCCCGTTCCGGCTCGACCATCCCGCACCCCGTCCAGGGTGAGGCTGCCGCCGGTGTGGTGCTCCTGCGCCCCGCCGCCGCCGGTACCGGTGTTATCGCCGGTGGTCCCGTCCGCGCCGTCCTCGAGTGCGCCGGCATCCACGATGTCCTTTCGAAGTCGCTCGGCTCGTCGAACACGATCAACATCGTGCACGCGACCGTCGAGGCTCTGAAGTCGCTCGAGGAGCCCCGCGCCGTGGCCGCCCGCCGCGGTCTGGAGTTCGACCAGGTCGCCCCGGCCCGCCTCGTGCGCGCCGAGGCCGCCGCTCAGAAGGTAGGTGCCTGATGGCCGAGCGTCTGAAGGTCACGCAGATCAAGTCCAAGGTGAGCGAGAAGCAGAACCAGCGCGACACGCTGCGCTCGCTCGGTCTGAAGCGGATCGGCGACTCGGTCGTCCGCCCCGACGACGCGCAGACGCGCGGCTACGTCAAGACCGTCGCCCACCTCGTCAAGGTTGAGGAGATCGACTAATGGCTGACAAGAAGGACGAGACCGCCACGGTCGACGCCCCGAAGAAGGCTCCGGCCCGTAAGACGGCCGCCAAGAAGGAAGCCGCCCCCGCGGCGCGCCCCGGCGTGCTGAAGGTCCACCACCTGCGTCCCGTCCCCGGCGCTCACACCGCGAAGACCCGTGTGGGTCGCGGTGAGGGCTCCAAGGGTAAGACCGCCGGTCGTGGTACCAAGGGCACCAAGGCCCGCTACCAGGTCAAGGTCGGCTTCGAGGGTGGGCAGATGCCGCTGCACATGCGCACCCCGAAGCTCCGCGGCTTCAAGAACCCGTTCCGGGTCGAGTACCAGGTCGTCAACCTCGACAAGCTGGCTGAGCTCTACCCCCAGGGCGGCGACGTGACCGTCGTCGACCTGGTCGCCAAGGGCGCCGTGCGCAAGAACGAGAAGGTCAAGGTGCTCGGCACCGGCGACATCTCGGTCGCGCTGAACGTCTCGGTCGACAAGGTCTCCGGCTCCGCGGAGCAGAAGATCGTCGCAGCGGGCGGCTCCGTCAACTGACGTCGCACCCGGCGAGGGGCCGGCGGCCGTGTGGCCGTCGGCCCCTTCTGGGTTAGTCTGATTCCGTGTGCGCCTCGCTGCGCGCCGAGATCGTTCTGGAGGAATTCCCTTGTTCAGCGCCATCGCGCGGGTTTTTCGCACACCCGACCTGAGGCGGAAGATTGCCTTCACGCTGGGCATCATCGCCATCTACCGGCTGGGTGCCCACGTGCCGACGCCCTTCGTCGATTTCCCCAACGTTCAGCGCTGTCTCGCGCAGTCGGGGAGCACCGAAGGCCTGCTCTCGCTGGTCAACCTCTTCTCGGGTGGTGCCCTCCTCCAGCTGTCGATCTTCGCCCTGGGCGTCATGCCGTACATCACGGCCACGATCATCGTGCAGCTGCTTCGCGTGGTGATCCCGCACTTCGAGACGCTGTACAAGGAAGGGCAGGCCGGCCAGGCCAAGCTCACGCAGTACACGCGCTACCTCACCATCGCGCTGGCGTTGCTGCAGTCCACGACGCTCGTCACCGTCGCCCGTTCCGGTCAGCTCTTCGGCACCGGCGGCGCTCCCGAATGCCAGCAGCTGCTCACCAACGACATCTGGTGGGCCCAGCTCCTCATGATCATCACGATGACGGCCGGTACGGGCCTGGTCATGTGGTTCGCCGAGCTCGTGACCGAGCGGGGCGTGGGCAACGGCATGTCGATCCTGATCTTCACGTCGATCGCCGCCACGTTCCCCGGCGCCATGCTGTCGATCCTGAACGCGCGCGGCGTCGAGATCTTCCTTCTGGTCCTCGCCGTGGGCATCCTCGTCGTCGGTCTCGTCGTCTTCGTCGAGCAGTCGCAGCGTCGCATCCCGGTGCAGTACGCCAAGCGGATGGTGGGCCGCCGCACCTACGGCGGGACGAACACCTACATCCCGATCAAGGTCAACATGGCGGGCGTCGTGCCGGTCATCTTCGCCTCGTCGCTGCTGTACATCCCGGCCCTCATCGCCCAGTTCAACCAGCCGCAGGCGGGTCAGGAGGCCGCACCCTGGGTGACCTGGATCTCGCAGTACCTCACGCGCGGCGACCACCCGATCTACATGCTCGTGTACTTCCTTCTCATCGTGGGGTTCACGTACTTCTACGTCGCGATCACGTTCAACCCGGTCGACGTCGCCGACAACATGAAGAAGTACGGTGGCTTCATCCCCGGCATCCGGGCCGGCCGTCCGACGGCGGAGTACCTGGACTACGTGCTCACGCGCATCACTCTCCCCGGTTCCATCTACCTCGGCCTGGTCGCTCTGCTCCCGCTCGTGGCGCTGGCGACGGTCGGTGCCAACCAGAACTTCCCGTTCGGCGGCGCGTCGATCCTCATCATCGTCGGCGTCGGTCTCGAGACGGTGAAGCAGATCGACGCACAACTCCAGCAGCGTCACTACGAGGGGCTACTTCGATGAGCGCACGTCTTCTGATCGTCGGACCTCAGGGCTCGGGCAAGGGGACGCAGGGCGTCCGCGTCGGCGCAGCCTTGGATATCCCCGTCGTCTCCACGGGCGACGTCTTCCGCGCGAACGTGGCCGAGGGCACCGACCTCGGCCTGCAGGTCAAGTCGATCATCGACGCCGGCGACCTGGTCCCCGACGAACTGACCAGTGCCGTCGTGCGTGACCGCCTCGCTCAGGCCGACGCAGCGCAGGGATTCCTCCTCGACGGCTACCCCCGCAATCTGGCCCAGGTCATGCACCTCGACGAGTTCCTCGAGGGGCGTGACGAGAAGCTGGATGCCGTCATCGCGCTGGTCGTCCCGCGGGAGGAGTCGCTCTCGCGATTGACCGCACGCGCGGCCGAACAGGGCCGGGCCGACGACACCGAGGAGGCGATCGCCACCCGCCTCGGCATCTACGAGCGCGAGACCGCCCCCATCCTCGACGTGTACGGCACGCGCGGCATCGTCGACGAGATCGACGGCGTCGGCGACCTCGACGAGATCACCGCGCGCATCTTCGCCGCGCTCGAGGCGCGCGGGCTGCGACCGGCGCGCTGACGTGGTGCTGCGCTCCTCGATCTACAAGAAGCCCGCCCAGCTGCGTGCGATGGTCGAGCCGGGGCTCATCACGGCCGCCGCACTCGATGCAGTGCGCGAGCTGATCGCACCGGGGGTCACCACTGTCGAGCTCGACGCCGCGGCATCCCGGGTGATCACCGCTCGCGGCGCGAAGTCGAACTTCCAGATGGTCCGCGGGTATCGACACACCATCTGCGCGTCCGTCAACGAGCAGGTGGTGCACGGCATCCCGAATGATCGCCCGCTGCAGGCGGGGGACCTGCTCTCGATCGACGCCGGTGCGGAGTTCCGCGGGTGGAACGGCGACTCGGCGTTCACGATGGTGGTCCCGGGGGACGCTCCCGAGGAGCTCGTCGCTCCCCGGCGCCGCTTGTCGGAGGTCACGGAGGGCTCGCTCTGGGCGGGCATCGCCGCCCTCAGCCGAGCGTCGCACCTGGGCGAGGTGGGGGCTGCCATCGAGGACTACATCGCGGCGAACGCCCCCGCGGGCGGGTACGGCATTCTGCGCGACTACGTTGGGCACGGAATCGGGCGCAAGATGCACGAGTCCCCGAGCATCTTCAATTACCGGGTGCCCGAACCCGGAGCCGAGGTGCGTCCGGGTCTCGCGGTCGCTATCGAGCCTATGGTCGTCATCGGGGACCAGGCGACCCAGGTCGAAGACGACGGCTGGACCGTGTCGACGATCGACGGTACGGCGGGCTCCCATTGGGAACATAGCGTCGCGGTGCACGATGGAGGTGTCTGGGTCCTCACCGCTCCCGACGGCGGTGCCGAGAAGCTGGCACCCTTCGGTGTGGTGCCGAAGGAGATCGACTGATGATGATGGCCGCGGTTCGCAAGTCCACGAACTGGTTCGCGATCGGGGTGACCGCCGCAGCGGTGGCCGTCGTCCTCGTGATCGGGGGAGTGGTCTGGTTCGCGAACAGCCAGGCCACATCACCGGGGACGGTGCCCGAATCCTCGGCAGTGAACGCCGACACCGGTGCGATCGCCGTCGGCTCCGGTGATCAGACCGTCGACACGTACATCGACTTCATGTGCCCCGTCTGCAATTCGTTCGAGCAGGCCTACGGCTCGACGCTCCAGCAGCTCGCCGATGACGGCACCATCACGCTGAACATCCACCCGATCGCCATCCTCGATGCGCAGTCGCAGGGAACGCAGTACTCGACGCGCGCAGCGAATGCCGCCTACTGCGTCGCCGTCGACGACTCCGCCAACGTACCCGCCTTCGTCACGGCCATGTACGAACAGCAGCCGACGGAAGGCACCGCGGGGCTCGACGACGCGACCCTTGGAGAGATCGCGAAGGATGCCGGAGCCTCGGATGCCGTGACCTCCTGCATCACCGACGGCACGTACACGAAGTTCGTCACCGCGATGACGAAGAGAACGCCGTCACAGACGGGGTCGGGCATCGCCACGCCGACCATCGCGATCAACGGTCAGGTCCTCGTCAACCAGCAGGACCTCACGGGGGATCCGCAGAAGGACATCGTCGAACGACTCGACGGCTGAGCCGAAGCGGCGAGTTGCCGCAGCGCGTTCTACCACGTATGCTTGATCTTTGGTGCGTTGCGCCTTCATTGGCGTGTCGCAGCACCGAATCCCCATCCACCGCAGACCGGCCGGTCTGCAATGAGCGTGAGCGAGTTTATGGCGAAGAAAGACGGTGTCATCGAGATCGAGGGCACGGTGTCCGAGGCACTGCCCAATGCGATGTTCCGTGTCGAACTGACCAACGGTCACAAGGTGCTCGCCACCATCTCGGGGAAGATGCGGCAGAACTACATCCGCATCATCCCCGAGGACCGCGTCGTCGTCGAACTGAGCCCCTACGACCTCACACGAGGTCGTATCGTCTACCGCTACCGCTGAGTCCGGCCGAGAAGTAACGAACCGCTCGCGCGGATCGAAGACAGCGAACAGGAAACACCCCCATGAAGGTCAACCCCTCCGTCAAGCCCATCTGCGACCACTGCAAGGTGATCCGTCGCCACGGGCGCGTCATGGTGATCTGCAAGAGCAACCCGCGTCACAAGCAGCGTCAGGGCTGAGTCCGCGCGGACTCGACGACCGACTTCCAACTGAACACACAACGGCAGGATCAGAACCCGCACAGCGGGGGACACCTCGGGGCGGAGGCCCGGGCACCGATCCTGCTCCACACCTCCACGACACTCTGAGGAGAGCCGCATGGCACGTCTCGCCGGCGTCGACATCCCGCGCGACAAGCGCGTGGTGATCGCACTTACCTACATCTACGGCGTGGGCCGTACCCGCTCCACCGAGATCCTCACCGCGACCGGCATCAGCCCGGACGTCCGCGTCAAGGACCTCACCGACGACCAGCTGGTCGCGTTGCGCGACCACATCGAGGGCACCTACAAGGTGGAGGGTGACCTCCGTCGCGAGGTGGCCGCCGACATCCGCCGCAAGGTCGAGATCGGTTCCTACGAGGGCCTGCGCCACCGCCGCGGCCTCCCGGTGCGCGGTCAGCGCACGAAGACGAACGCGCGCACCCGCAAGGGACCGAAGCGCACCGTCGCCGGCAAGAAGAAGGCGCGCTAGGCCTCCGCCGGCGCAGGATCCAGGAGAACCGCACATGGCACAGGCCAAGTCCGCCGCGCGCAAGCCGCGCCGCAAGGAGAAGAAGAACATCGCCGTGGGTCAGGCCCACATCAAGTCGACGTTCAACAACACCATCGTTTCGATCACCGACCCCTCCGGGGCCGTCATCAGCTGGGCCTCGTCCGGCGGCGTCGGCTTCAAGGGCTCGCGCAAGTCGACGCCGTACGCCGCAGGCATGGCAGCGGAGTCCGCTGCCCGCCAGGCGCAGGAGCACGGCGTGAAGAAGGTCGACGTCTTCGTGAAGGGTCCGGGTTCGGGCCGCGAGACCGCGATCCGTTCGCTCACGGCCGCCGGCCTCGAGGTCGGCTCGATCCAGGACGTGACGCCGCAGGCGCACAACGGCTGCCGTCCGCCGAAGCGCCGCCGCGTCTGACGCATCGTTCCCGGGGAGTGCTCGTCGCTCCCCGGGAACGCTGGCGCTCTCGCGCACCCCAGGCATTCGGATGCCGCGTCCCCCGGGGAGGCGGCATCCGGCGAGTACAACTCAACACCTCACCCCATTACACGTGTCATATAGCGGGCACGTGATCGAAAGGAACACATAGTGCTCATCGCACAGCGTCCCACTCTGACCGAGGAGAAGATCGGGGAGTTCCGCAGCCGTTTCGTCATCGAGCCGCTCGAGCCCGGCTTCGGTTACACGATCGGCAACGCGCTGCGTCGCAGCCTCCTGTCGTCGATCCCCGGCGCGGCCGTCACGAGCATCCGCATCGATGGCGTCCTGCACGAGTTCAGCACCATCCCGGGCGTGAAGGAAGACGTCACCGAGATCATCCTGAACATCAAGCAGCTCGTGGTCTCGAGCGAGCGCGACGAGCCCATCACCGCCTACCTGCGCAAGACGGGTGCCGGCGAGGTCACCGCCGCGGACATCTCCGCTCCGGCGGGCGTCGAGGTGCACAACCCCGAGCTGGTCATCGCCACGCTGAACGACACCGCGAAGTTCGAGCTCGAGCTGACGATCGAGCGCGGCCGCGGCTACGTCTCGGCCACCCAGAACCGCAACGAGTACGCCGAGGCGGGTCAGATCCCGATCGACTCGATCTACTCGCCGGTGCTCAAGGTCAGCTACCGCGTCGACGCGACGCGTGCCGGTGAGCGCACCGACTTCGACAAGCTCGTCCTGGACGTGGAGTCGAAGCCGTCGATCGCCCCCCGCGACGCGGTGGCCTCGGCCGGTCGGACCCTCACCGAGCTGTTCGGTCTCGCGCGCGAGCTGAACGTCGAGGCCGAGGGCATCGAGATCGGCCCGGCGCCGGTCGAGACCGTGCTGTCGAACGAGCTGTCGATGCCGATCGAAGACCTCGACCTCTCGGTCCGCTCGTACAACTGCCTCAAGCGCGAGGGCATCAACACCGTCTCGGAGCTGGTCGCCCTCTCCGAGACCCAGCTGATGAACATCCGCAACTTCGGTCAGAAGTCGGTCGACGAGGTGCGCGACAAGCTCACCTCCCTCGGCCTGTCGCTCAAGGACTCGGTGCCCGGTTTCGATGGCGCCCAGTTCTTCGGCGGCTACGACGACGAGACCGTCTGACCCGTCGGACCCGACCGAACCTTCCCACTGGAGTAACACGACATGCCCAAGCCCACGAAGGGTCCCCGCCTCGGCGGCGGCCCGGCCCACGAGCGCCTGCTTCTCGCGAACCTCGCCGCGGCCCTGTACACCCACAAGTCGATCAAGACGACCGAGACCAAGGCCAAGCGCCTGCGTCCGCTCGCCGAGCGCCTCATCACGTTCGCGAAGCGGGGTGACCTCCACGCTCGTCGCCGCGTCCTCTCGGTGATCGGTGACAAGGAGGTCGTGCACACCCTCTTCACGGAGATCGCTCCGCTGGTCGCCGACCGCGACGGTGGCTACACCCGCATCACCAAGGTCGGCAACCGCAAGGGCGACAACGCCCCCATGGCTGTGATCGAGCTCGTCCTCGAGCCCGTCACGAAGAAGCCGTCCGCCTCGAAGGCCGCTGCCGCGCCCGCCGCGGCCGCTGCGCCCGCTGAGGACGAGGCACCCGCCGAGGAGACCGCCGTCGAGGAGGCTCCCGCCGCCGACGAGGCCGCCGACGCCGGAGCCGAGTCCCCCGAGGAGGGCGCTGCCGCCGAGGCCGCTGCCGCCGACGCGGTGGAGGACGACGCCAAGGCGTAATCCCTCGCTGTCTCGCACCGAGGCCCCCTCCCGCTCGGGAGGGGGCCTCGGTCGTTCCCGGGCAGACCCGTAGGCTGGGAGGGTGCGTATCCGCCTCGACATCGCCTACGACGGCACGCACTTCCGCGGGTGGGCGCGACAGCCGGGGCTCCGCACCGTCCAGGGCACTCTGGAGGGCGCGCTGTCGCGCATCGTGGGGGGTGACCCGCGTCTCGTGGTCGCCGGGCGGACGGATGCCGGGGTGCACGCGTCCGGGCAGGTGGCGCATCTCGATCTCGACGACGCACAGACCGCGCGACTTCCGCGGCGTCGGCGGGAGGCGGACGAACCGGACTCCGTCGCGGCGCTCGCCGGACGCGTGCGCGGCGTTCTGGGCGCATACCCCGACGTGACCGTGACACGGACCTCCGAGGCGCCGGACGGCTTCGACGCGCGATTCTCGGCGGTGTGGCGCCGCTACGCCTACCGCATCGCCGACCTCACGACGGGCTATGACCCGCTCGAACGCTCCCGGACGACGACGGTGAAGGCCCACCTGGACGTGGAGGCGATGGATGCCGCGGCGCGCAGCCTCATCGGACTGCACGATTTCGCCGCGTACTGCAAGGCTCGGGAAGAGGCGACGAGCATTCGGACGCTGCTCGAATTCGACTGGCACCGTGACGCGTCGGGTGCCGTGGTCGCCAATGTCCGAGCTGATGCGTTCTGCCACAGCATGGTGCGCGCCCTGGTCGGAGCATGCGTCGCCGTCGGCGAGGGGCGCATCGAACCCGAGCGCATCGTCGCCATTCGCGACGCGGCCGCGCGCACGCCGGACACCAAGGTCCTGGCCGCACGGGGCCTCGTGCTCGCCGAGGTCGGCTATCCCGCGGACGAGCTGCTGGCATCCCGCGCCGAGCAGACCCGAAAGCGGCGTGACGCGGATGACATCGCTTCGTGAGCATTTGGCAACCCTCGGGGAGCCGCATAGTGAGCGGTCCTAGGCTGGCTAGGCCATGAAGGTCATCTCGTACAACTTGCGCAAGCATCGCGCCGCGGGGGAGCTCGCTGCTCTCGTCGACGCCCATGCCGTGGACGTCCTGTGCCTGCAGGAATACGACACGCGGGAGATTCCGGCGGAGATCTCGGGTCTGCGTCTGGCCGAGGCGACGCAGCGCAACCGCCTGGGGCTGGCCGTGTATTACCGGGAGAACACCTATCGGGCGGTCGAGGTGCGTTCCATCGCCTTGAAGAAGTCGCTGCACGACTATGTTCTGAAGCCCGCGGAGGAGAGGATGCTCGGCGTCCGGCTGCGCGACATCGATGACGGGCACGAGATCATCGTCGCGTCTTTCCACGCAGCGCCTCTCACCGCCTTGAACTCTCTCCGGCGTCACCAGATCCGCACGGCGTTGGCGGAACTTCAGAACCTCGGACCGGGTCTGCCGACGCTCATGGTGGGCGACTACAACTATCCGGTGTTCAAAGAGAATCTCGGTCAGGCGGTGCGCGATCAGGGGTACGAGCTTACGCTGAGCGACTCCCGTACGTACACGCGTTACCGCTTCTTCCGTGGGCACTACGACTTCGCCACCTCGATCGGCTTCGACATCGCCCATATCCGCACACTGCCCCAGGGGCTCAGCGACCATTTGCCCATCCTGATCACCGCCGACGTCACGGGCACACGCCCGGTACCCACCCCCTGAGTCGTCGCTCGACGACGACAACGGGGGCCATCCGATGGACGGCCCCCGTTGTCGGTGCGAAAAGGGCTACGCGGTCGCGCGGCGGCGGCGGGCCGCGGCTCCGATCACCACGGCTGCGCCGGCGACGACGAATGCCGCACCTCCGATCCACAGCCCGACGGTGTCGTCGGAGTCGATGCCGGTCACGGCGAGCCCGGCCTTCGACGGAGTCGTGCTTCCGGGTGCAAGGACGGTGATCCGCGAGTGCAGGACGACGTTGCTCGTCACACCGGTGAAGGTGAGGTCGTAGGTGCCGACACCGTTCGAAGGGAAGGTGATCGGGACATTCAGCTTGCCCTGTACCGCGTGCGTCCGCAGCGTCGCATTGGTCTCGATCGCTGTCTTGACCATGGCCAGCGCGGCGCCCGAGGCATTCTCGCCGGTGATCGAGATCACGATCTCCTCGGAGGCCTCGAAGGGCGCCAGGTCGGTGGTGAAGGTGCTGACACTGCCCGCGGTGATCGTGTCGGGGGTCGCGATGACCACAGCGGGGTCGACGTAGGCGTTGGCGGCCGTGGGGGCCATCAGCGCGGCGGCCGCCAGCGAGAGCGCTGCGGCGGCACGGAGGATCGTGTTCTTCATGGTGGGCCCCATCTCAGTGGCGGGTATGGCCGGACAGATGATCGCGAGCGACAGCGGGTGCGGGTGAGCGCCGCTCGCCGAGCCAGTCTGCCCACGCCCGGGAGGCCGCACTCTTCGGTGCGGCGACGTTTCACGCCGGGGCATGCGGGAAATCACCTGGCATCCGCGCGCCGGGCGCGCGGGACCCCCACCGCTCGCCGGCGGGCCGATGCGCGACGGGGAAGACCTGGACGCCGTCCCGACCGCCTCAGGTGTCCGGATCGTGACGGTGACGGCGCACGGTGGTGCCCACGGCGATCGCGCCGCCCGCGAGGGCGAGGGTTCCGCCCCCGATCCAATAGCCGAGCGCGGGCGTGCTGCCCGCGGTGTCGGCCGCGGCGTGAGTCGTCGTCCCCTCCTCGGGGGAGCCGGAGGTGGCCGCGATCGCGGCGGCTGGGAAGGCCAGAGCGGCGCCGGTGATGAGCGCGGCGGTGGCCAGGGAACGGACGACGGCGAACTTCATTTCGGCACCCACTAGCGTCGGAGACAGTGGTCCGGGCACGGCACGTGCCACGGGCCGGCGGCCGTCGCAGCCCCCATCGCGCGACGAACATCCGCCTCTTCGACTATCCCTCATTCGCGCAGATCGCGCCACCCACCGGAGTGTCGACTGCGTGGATCGTGGGCGTCGTCAGCGTCTCCAAGATGTCGGTCGCGGGCGTGGCGACGCGCAGATCGAGGGTCGCGGACTGTCCCGGAGCCAGTCGCACCGACCACTTCAGCACGTCCCGCCCGCGATCGCGGCCGCCGGCGAAGCCGCTCGCAGCTCCCTCGCCCGTCGCCCGCTGGTGCGTCACGGAGGCACCCGGTGGGAGATACACGTAGACGCCTGTGAGGGTGTGCCCGACGGGGACGCCGTATCTGCCCCCGCCCGTGACGTAGTCGGGGAGCGTCGCCGGGTCCGGTGCCTCGTTGCGCAGCGTCACGCGGAGTGCCGCCGAGGACGGCGAACACCACGACGCTGCCACACCGAGCCGCATGTAGTAGTCCATCTTCGACCCCGTGCCGTCGTTGACGTAGACACCGAAGACTGTGCGCCCGCCGTCGACCGCGGGGAGCGCACCCTGCAGCGTGGTGCCGTCGAGCATCGCCTGTTCGGCCGGATCGGCGTTCCAGACCAGGATCCGCCGTTCCCTGCCTGCTCGGTCGAGCGCGTCCGCGAGCGCCCTCAGCTCCACGCGTCCGCCCGCCACCGCTTCGAACACGGCAGACGAGGCCGACTGGAAGAAGGCGTCCTGGTGCGTCGGGTCCGGGTAGCGCCGGTACACCTCGTCGAGGAGGAGGGGAACGGCGTTCACGCTCGTGAGCACGTCCCCGGACGGAAGCGTCACGGGTCCGGTCGCGCGCAGAAGGTACGACAGCGCGACCGGGTCGACGGCGATGACCCCGTCGACCTCCGTGCCGTGCTGTCGGCGCCACATCTCCCGCGCCAGGGGAGCCCCCACCGAGAAATCGGGCACCTGCGTCACGTTCTGGACGAACCGCGCCGGGCGGTCATCGAAGAGGGCGCGCAGACCGTCCGGGAGCTCGGCGACGGGGGCGGCACCGGCCCCGCGGAATTCGGTCGACGACGCTTGCGCGGTGAGCCGGACGCGCCCGCGGTCGGTGTCGATCTGAGCCACGGCTCCCACGATCCCTCCCAGCGAGCGCCACTCCGCATCGTTCTGGAACACCACCAGGTACGACCGGGCCCGGTCCGCGCCCAGCATGTCCGGAAGCAGGCGCGTGGTCCGGTGCAGCGCGTCCGCTTCGTCATGCGCGCGCGTGACCATCTCGCGCGCGCGGGCGAGTTCATCCGCGACCGATCCACGGAGGTCGGCGGACGCCGCCGCAGACAGCTCGGACGACGCGACCTCGAGGGCGAGGGCGGCCGAGCGAGCAGCCGGCTCCCACGAGGCCAGCCGGGCGACGTCGTACCCGCCGTCGGACGCGCGCAGGGACCCGGACGAGAGGGCGGATGCCACCTCACGCAGCGGATCGAGCGCGTCGAGCGCTCGATCGCCGGCGGAGGCCACGGACGCCATTGCACGCAGGTGCGGACCGATCCACGGCAGAGCGCCCGCCGCCGTCCAGACCGGGTCGTCGGTCAGGGCGTGCGCCGCCGCGACGTCGTCGGCTGTCGAGGCGAGATCATCGGCCCAGGCGACGGGGTCGTCGACCGCGGACGTCGCTTCCGCCAGCGCGGTATGGACAGCCGCCAGATGCTGGTACGCGATGGTGCCGCGCACCAGGACCCAGGCCGTCGCGAGCATGCCGACGACCAGGAGGAGCAGGGTGACAGCCAGGAACGCACGTTCAGACGAACCGGCGCCGTGCGAGGATCGGTGGATCACGGGAGCACCCTAAGACCTCCGGTGAGCGCCAGGGACGCACGGCCGGTCGCCGCCTAGACTCGGTGGGAAGAGCACAGGAGGATTCATGGGGGACGGGGTGCGACGCGGCCGGATCGCGCTGGCGACGGTCGGCGGGGGGACGATGCTGCTCGCGCTGGTCGCCTGCGGTGCGCCGCCGTGGGCTCAGGGAGACGGGCGGGCGACGGCGTCCCCTGCCCCCTCCGCTTCCGTCGTCCCGGTTCCGGAGCCTGTTTCCAATGACCTGTCGAGCGGCTCCACGCAGAAGCAGGTCACCGCCGGGGCGATCGCGGCGACGGTCGACTACTGGTCGACCCTGCCGATGGATCGCTGGACCGCGACCGCGCTGAAGCCCGTCAGCATTTCGATGGTCACCACCGTGACACCCGACGACGGCCAGAAGGTCTACCTGCAGCGGGCCACGATGACGGCTGTCCCGGGCAACGCGTCGCAGTCGTTCTCCCCGCTCGCGCCGCAGACCGATCAGGGCAACCCGCCGGGCTACCTCGTGCTGTCGCCGTACAGCTACTCTCAGACGTTCAACGTCGGCGAGGTCCCCGCCGACGCGACCTTTGTGACGATGCAGTTCACCTACGAGTTCCTCCTCCAGACCACCCCGACCTCGAGCGAGTTCGCCAAGCAGACGGCGAGCGACACCATCACCGTCGCGATCACCCGCGACGCCGCGACCCCTGCGGGCTGATCAGGCGCGCAGCCGCTCCCACCGGTCGCCGCCCAGTCCCGTCGCGGTGAGGGCGGCGGCTTCAGCCCGTTGGACCAGCTCGGGGAGGTCGTAGTCGGCCGACTCCGCCGGCACCCACCCGACGCTCGCCGACAGCTGCACGTCGGACCACTCGCCGGCATCCATCTCGGTGACCCGTCGCAGAAGCGTGCGGACGTGCTCGCGCAGCACGGTACCGGGGCGGCACACCACTGCGACGACGCGGCCGCGCGCCGGCCGTCCGAGGTCGGCCTCAGCCGGAAGCGTGGTGGCGACGAGGGCCTCGAACGCCGAGACGATCCGATTCCAGTTGTTCTCGCCGATCGTCGTGCGGATCTGGTCGGGGTCGTCGAGACGGATCGCGAGCACCGCCCACGAGCTCTCGTGCGAACGTCGCGCGCGCGCGAGGCGATCGGCAGCGATCACGGAGAACTGCGGCCACGAACGCGCGTCGCCCGCGCCGACGGGGGAGACCGACGTGAAGTACAGAACGCTGACGGTCGCGCACACGAGGTAGATCAGCATGGCCAGCCCGTTGAGGAGCCGGGGGAGCTGCAGATCCTGCACGTTGGAGGGCAGAGCCAGGCCCGCGACGACGATGCCGGCGGCCAGTGCGACGAATCCGGCCGACACGACCGTCAGGGGCAACGCGAGCCGCTCCAAGCGGTCCGCCGCGCGCCGCGTCTCGACGATGGTGAGCCCGGCGAACACGGCGGCGCCGAGGAACGCTGCGCGGAACGTCATGCCGTACACCTGAGGGTCGACGGCCAGCACGAACGCGACCGCGGTCGCGATGGATTGCACCACCGCGATCCACGGCAGGGCGGGGACGCCGCGGCGGGCGCGGAAGCCCGACCAGATCAGGGCGGGCGCGCCCAGCATGAGTCCCAGTCCCGCGCGACGGAGGGCCTCGTCCCCGACGACCGAGCCGGCGACCGAGACCCACGTGCTCGACATGGCCAGGACGAACGCCAACGACCACAGGAGCGCGGCACGCGACGGACGGTGCAGGAACCCCAGGCCGATGACCATCACGGTGGCGAGCGTGGCGACGGTGGCCTGTGCGAGTCCGAGGTTGGCGAGCGTCTCGTGGGGTGTCATCCTTCGGCCGCCCCCGACCGCGAGGGCAGACGCACGGTCACGGTGGTGCCCGTGCCGACCTCGCTCTCGAGCTCGAGGGACCCGCCCTGCTCCTCGATGATGCTGCGGACGATGCCCATCCCGAGCCCCGTGCCGGGGGTCGGACTCTCGCGAGCCGCCCGGGCGCGGAAGTACGGGTCGAAGATGCGCGGGAGGTCTTCGGGATGGATGCCGATCCCCGTGTCGGCGAAGACCAGCTCGACGTGGTCGTCGAAGACCTCGCCCGAGATGTGCACGCTGCCTCCTCCGGGGGTGTACTTGATCGCGTTGCTGAGGATGTTGTCGAACGCCTGTCGCAACCGGAAACCGTCGCCCACGACCTCCGCCGCCGCCGGGAGATCGTCGCTCACGCTGACGCGGCGTGCGGCGGCGGCCGGACGGAACGATTCCAGCGACGACGCGATGATCCGGCTGGCATCCGCCGTCGCCGCCGTCTTCTCCTCTCGGAAGACCCCGCGGGAATTGGCGAGGATCTCGGAGATCAAGGTCTGCATGCGTTCACCGGCGCCGGCGATGACCTCCAGCTGCTCGCGGACCTTCGGCGAGAGGTCGGGTGCATCCAGGGCCAGGTCGGCGTGGCCGATGATCGCCGTCAGAGGATTGCGCAGCTCGTGCGACACCGTCGCCGCCAGGCGCTCGCGCGCGCGTTCGGCCTCGATCAGCGCGGTCACGTCATGGACGATGAGCAGCGTGCTCTCCGGTTCGTCGGACGAGACCAGGCGGCGCGTCGACGCGGACAGGGCGTGCCATTCGCCCTGTGCGTCGAAGAGCCATACCCGTTCGTCCTCGAACTGCTCGCCGCGAGCCGCCCGTGCGAAGGGTCGCTCGGATTCGGGCAGGGGTTCTCCGCGCAGGGTCGCGTACTCGACGGCGCCGCCCGGTCGTGACGGCTCGTCCCGCTCGATGCCGTAGAGGTTGACGTACGTGTCGTTGAGCGCGAGGACTTCACCAGCGACCGACAGACGCGCGATGCCGGTGTCGAGGCCGTTCAGCATCTGCGACACGCGACGCTCCTGGCCCGTCACGCGTTGGAGGGTGCCCTGCAGTCTGCTGGCCTGCCGTCGCAGGAGCTGTTTGACGGCGCGCGTCTGCCGCGCCGACAGGTACGCCGTGATCGCGATGAACGTCAGCGACAGCAACACGACGATCAGACGCAGGGCCGTCGCCGTACCGGTGCCGTTCACAGAGGCATCCGCGACGATGATGACCCCGACCGTCGCGAGTGCGGCGATCATCATGCTGAGGACGAAATGGGTGGCGATCCAGGTGATGGGGAACACCCAGAAGAATCCGAACCGCAGGTCGGTGCCGAAGCTCAGCAGCCCGATGCCGACGATGTCGCCGAAGGGGATGATCGAGACCGCGTTCCGAGGAAGCCGATGCCACGGCACCATGATGGCGACGGCGGTCAGGGCGATGACGACCCCGACCCCGGTGGAGAAGGTCCACACGGCGAACAGCGCCGGTGACAACGCCTGCACGAGCAGGACCGTGATCACGACGCTCGCACCGAGGACCAACTGCAGCAGCCATACCGAGCGTGTACGGCTGCTCGGCCCGCCGGCGTCCGGGTCGGAGAACGACGACGTCGCCGGCGGAACGCTCCTCACGGCTGCCATGTATTCGAGTGTATAGACGATGGTGTAGTCTTCTGCGCGCCATCCTGTCTCTGCTCGCCCTTTCGCGTCATACCCGTCGCGTCGTCCGGTCAGACTCCCCCTGAGGCCTGCATCCTGCAGCGTGATGGTCGTTCGTCGACCTCTGCGCACCCGCGCCCTCAGACTCAGGAGAGACCCGTGAGCAGTTCCTCTCACCGTCGTACCGTGCGAGCCCTCGCGCTCGCCGCCGTCGTCGCGCTCGGCGGCCCGATCACCCTGACGGGGTGCGCTCAGGTCGTCGACGCCTTCAACGCCATCCAGGCACAGACGTCGGGCAATGGCCAGTCGGTCGTCGTGTCGACGCCCGCGCCGCAATCGACGTCGTCCGCTATGCCCTTCGACTCGCGGTTCACCTACGACGGCTCGGTGTCGCTGTCGTCGGAGGTCGCGGACGGCCTCGAACTGCGGCTGGATGTGTGGGCCGTGGACCCCAAGCGCACCATGGAGTGGAGCGCGACCAACGAGAAGCAGTTCGGGTTCGCCCTCAACGTCTACGACCACCGCGTCGACGAGAAGGCGGTGCTCACCGAGAAGCGGCGCGTGTACGTCTCGTCGGTGTCCATCACATCCCAGACCGCGCAGACCGGCGGCCAGGTGTCCAGCCCGTTCCAGTTCAGCGCCGACCCGCGCACGCTGGTGCCATCGGACACTCTTCGGTCCGACCGTGGTCTCCTGCTCAACAGCTTCCAGGGAGGACTCCTCGTACCGACGACCTCCATTCGTCAGCTTCCCAACGACACGTACGGCATCACGCTCGAGTTCGCCCTGAACATCGCCGTGGAGGGGGCGGCGAACTCCGACACGTCGTTCAGCCAGCAGACGGTCTACCAGTACCTGCCGATCGCGATCTTCGAGTCCGACGGATCCTCGACCGCGGGGCAGACGATCGACTCCGGCACCAACACGGGCCGCGCGCCGGGATGGGGACAGAGCGGCGATCAGGGCTGAGCACCCGCGCGACCCCGTCAGAGGCGGGGGACGGCACCGGGGCTGGGTCGGAGCCGTCGGCTCTCCATGAGCAGCGAGACGTCGTGCACGTCATGCGCGGTGTGGTGCTCGAACGACAGGTCGGGGGTGTCGGTGTAGTCGATCAACGGCATCTGATCGGCGAAGATCCGGCGGACGTCTCGCTCGATGTCGGAGAGGGGGGTCGCGCCCGCGTGTATCGCGATGACCGTGTCGCGGGCGGGAACGCCGGCGTGGGCATGGGGGAGAGCCTGGCGCGTCGCGTCCATCAGGGCCGTGAGCATGTCCTCGGCCCGAGCGGAGTTGTGCGCGGTTCGGATCAGATCGATCTCCGGGATGCGCATGACGAGGACGTGGAGTTGCCGGTTCGAGGCGAGGAGATCCTCCGCGGCGCAGCGCAGGTTGCGCCGATCGTGTGCCCGCGTGCCGGGCGCCGGATCGTCGTCGAGTCGACGCCCCAGGCGTACCGCCCCGAATCCCATGCCGACGATGGCCAGCGCGCTGACGATCGTGGTGATCTGCGTCGAAGCGGTGTGCTGCCACAGTAGGGAGGACATGCCCGTCGCGGCGGCGACGAGCAGCCGGTACAGGTTGTACGCGCCGTAGGCGATCAGGGTGAGCAGCAACAGCCGTGACCCGGGCAGCTCACTGACCGGTCGCCGTCCGAACTCGACGGCGCCCAGGACGGCGAAGACGGCGAGGCCGGCGGTCTTCAGCAGGGTCGCGTCGTCGAGGGGGACGACGAAGGTGACGGCCAGCATCAGGATGCCGACGGCGCCCGTCGTCGCGGCGCCGATCGCGCGCCGGGCGTTGAGACGACGGGCTCCCGCCCACGCAAGTCCTGCGGCGACGACGTTGGTGCAGTTTCCGACGGCGGCGGCGAACTCACCGCCCCCGGCGATCTCGGCCACATTCGCCACCGAGCAGGCGAGCGCTGCGAGCGCCGCCACCCCCATGTAGCGGACGAGTTCGGCGCGCGGGCCACCGCGGTCATCGCCGTGGCGTCCGTGTGCGAGGAACAGCGCGGCGCCGGCCACCGCGGCGGCGGCGATGGCGGCAAGCAGGTCGAGGACGACCATCGACGGGCTCTTCCTGTGCCGGGCCCCCGGGGCGAATCTTGAGGAAACCTTGCGGGGACGGTGGTCATGTGCGGCGGTGGCCTTGCGCTGAACCTACCAGAGTGGGACACGGCTGAACCGCCGCCCCTCCGACAGGAAGACACCGCCATGACCGATGCGCGCAGCTTCGCTCCCCAAACCCGGGCGATCACCTACCCGGTGGGTGGCGCAGGCGGTCCCATCATCGAGGAGCACGCGTTCCCCGACGACTTCGCCTCGGTGCTGGAGCACTCGACGGTGCACCGTTCCACGATCGGATGCATCATCCCGGCGTACAACGAGGAGGAGTCGATCGCCCAGGTCATCGAGGCCCTGCTCGGTCAGACCCGCGTGCCCGATGTCATCCATGTCGTCGTCAACAACACCTCGGATGCGACCGTCAAGATCGCCTCGGAGTACAGCGGCCCGCACGAGATCAGCACCGAGTTGGGCGAGCAGTTCACCGAGGTGTTCGTCCACGACATCGGCAAGAACCCCGACAAGAAGGTCGGTGCGCTGAACTACGGCTACTCCCTCGTGGAGGGTTACGACTACCTGCTCGGCGTCGACGGCGACACCATCGCCGACAGCAAGGCTGTGGAGTACCTCGAGACGGAGGCCGTCTCGGACTCCCGCATCGGCGGGATCTCCGCCATCTACACGATCGACGACAAGCCCATCAAGGGCCTCATGGCCCGCTTCCTCACCGCCGGACAGCGCACCCAGTTCGCGGCGTTCAACCTGCAGAACCTCCTTCGCGGCCGCAACATGGCGGTGCTCGGCGGCCAGTTCTCGATCTTCTCCACCAACGCGCTGCGCGAGGCGATGAAGCAGAACCACCAGGTCACTCCCTGGGTGAAGGACTCCGAGGTGGAGGACTCGCTGCTGTCGCTGCAGATCAAGAGCGCGGGCTACCTGACCAAGATCAGCCCCTACGCCCGCGCCAACGTGGGCGGCATGACGACGCTGTCCGGCTACGACGCCCAGCAGGTGAAGTGGACGTACGGTGCCATCGAGCTGATGTGGCCTGGTCAGCGTGGAGACACCAAGGGGCAGCCGTTCCACCCGAACCTGCGCCTGCGCTGGTTCGAGAACTTCGGCATGCTGACCAACCTCTTCGTCCGTGTGGCGTTCCTGACGCTGCTCGCGGGATCGCTGTCGATCAACGCCTTCGTGTTCTCGCCCCTGTGGCTGATCCCGCCGGTGGTCGCGATGCTCCTGAACCTGCGTATCGCCCGCACCATGGCCGCCTGCGACCGTGCCGACATCCTCTTCGCGGTGCTGTTCTTCCCGGCGGAGATCTTCATGTGGATCCGCATCAGTCATTTCGTGCGCTCCTGGACCCGCTTCCTCTCGCGGAAGAAGGTCGACAACTGGGCCATGCAGGCCAAGGCGGAGCGCGGTGGCGGACTCGGCCACTGGGCGCCGATGGTCGTCCTCATCGGCGTCGCCATCGCCCTCGCGGTGATCTGGGTGCTCGTCGGTCCGATGGTGCAGTCCTCGATCCTCTGGATCGGCTGGCCCATCGTCGGTGTCGTCACGGTTCTGCAGACCCTCCTGATGTTCTCCAAGCTCGTCCGTCGTCACCACGGATACAAGGTCTGATCGCGACCCGAACGCATCAGAGAAAACGGATGCCTCGGCCCTGGGGAGGGTCGAGGCATCCGTTATGTGCGCGCGTCGTCTGTCAGGGCGCGGCCATGAGCTCCGAGGTGAGGCGGTAGCCGACACCGCGCACCGTCTCGATGTAGCGAGGGTTGGCGGGGTTGTCACCGAGTTTGCGGCGCAGGTTGGTCATGTGCGCCTCGATGGCACGCTTGTCCGCCTCGCCGACGAAGTAGCTGGTGACGTACGACTCGCCGCGCAGCACCAGGGTCAGGTCCGCCTTGCTGCGCACGCGGCGCTTGGACTCCATGAGGGTGGCGAGAAGGTCGAACTCCGTGCGGGTGAGGTCGAGCTCGAACCCGTCGACGAGCACGATGCGGCTGTCCGGGTCCAGCTGCAGGTCGCGGTGCACGATCCATGGTGAACCCGACGGCGTCAGCTCGCCGTGCGCGCGCGGTGCGACCTCGTTGCCCGGCCGGGCCGCCACCTCGTTCCCTGGTGCCGACTGCCACGGCTCGGGACCCTGGGACGAGGGAACCACGACCGGGGCGCTCGGCGTCGGTGCCGGCGGAAAGGCAGCGACGGGGGCCGGGGCGGGGGTGGCGGGCGGAACGTGCTCCTGCGCGGGCCGGGCGGCGGGGAACGAGGGGCCGACGCTGTCCTGGCGCGGAGCGGTGACGGCGGGCGCCCCCGCGCGCGGTCGGCGCAGGAGCGCTTCGATGCGCGCGCGCAGTTCGCGCGGGCGGAAGGGCTTCACGACGTACTCGTCGGCTCCTGCGCCGAGGCCGAGCACGACGTCGGCCTCCTCTTCGAGCCCGGTGAGCATGATGATGTAGGTGTCGCTCTGCTGGCGGATGCGGCGGGCGGCTTCGAAGCCGTCGATGCCGGGCATGTTCACGTCGAGCGTGGTGATGAGGGGCTGATAGGCGATGACCGCGCGGACGCCGTCGATGCCGTTGCCCACCGACACCGTGGAGAACCCGGCCGACTCCAGCACCTCGACGAGAAGATGACGGATGTCGGGATCGTCCTCGACGATCACGGCCGTCTTCAGCATCTCCGTGCTGTCGCTCATCGCACCACTCTTCCGGATTCGCACGTGTCCGTGCCCGTGCTCTCCCCCGAGGCACGCGGCCGCACTGCGACCGAGCGCAATCTTTACATACTTCGCCGCGCGAGGGTCGCGCAGAGGTCGATCTCGGGGTTCAGCGGCTCTTTCGGGTCAGCTCGACGGCGGCATCCGGCCACCAGGACCCCGCCGCGGGACCGCCGTTGCATTCGCCGTCGCTCTCACCGGGAGGCTTGATCCAGAGGGTGGTGTCCACGACCCCGTCCCCGTACGCGCCACTGCCCGCGCCGACGAGGCGCCCGCCGGGGTTGCACCACTCCGATCCCGCGGGGCCGGCGCCGTTGCGGGAGGTGTCGATGACGGCGTGGGTTCCGCCGAGGAGGTCGGACAGCTGGTGGGCGTATGCGAACTCGTTCGCAGTGTCCTGGTAGTTGGACACGTTCAGCGCGACCCCTCGCACGTCCCCGAGGAGTCCGGTGGAACGCAGCAGATCCGCCATCTCGCGGGCGGGATGCCACGCCGAGTGTCCGCCGTCGAGGTAGATCCACGTGTCGACACCGCGGATGTTCTCCACGGCGGTGCGCAGGTACCCCGCGCGGTCCTGCAACGACCCGCACGACGGTGCGAGGGCGATGCTGTCCGGCTCGAGGATGACGATCTTCCGGACGTCCGACGCGTTGCGCAATGCGTCGCCGATGCGAGCGGTCCATTCGCGGTACGCGGCGGGATCCAGTCCGCCGGCGGAGTGGTTGCCGCAGTCGCGGTCGGGGAGGCCGTAGACGGCGAGGGAAACCGTGGCATCCTGCTCCCGGGCCTCGGCGGCGAGATGCGCAACGCGGTCCCACACCTCGTCGAGGGGGTCGATCTCGGGGGTGAGCCAGTAGGTCGTCGGCTGCGCGGCGAGCCATGCGGCCGCCTCAGCCTCGGGGGAACCGGGTGGCGCCTGCGCGGCAGCCTTCGCCGCTTTCGATTCGTCGGGGGCGACGATACGCGTGTCCACCGCGGGCGGCCGGGCGGACAGGGTCTGGAACAGCGACGTCACCAGGCTGCCGACCACCGCGATAGCGGCAACCAGCGCCACGACGACCACCACGGCGCCGCCCACCAGGACCGGCCGCGGAATCCGACGCCGGCGGCCCGGGCGGTGTGCTCTCCCCACTCTGAGGACTTTAGTCGAGCGCTCGGCACAGCGCCCTCTGCGGCGAGCCGGCCGACACCCTCCGCGACGGATGTGGACCGAATCCGATACACGCGCCGGTCTACCCGCATCGTCTGTACTCGGCCGTACGCATCCTCTGCACTTGTTAGGTGCGCAAAGCGGATAGCCTGTGAACGTGGGCAAACTGGTTTACAACGCGCTCGGTCAGTCGTTCGACATCGAGGACCGGACCCTCGCCCACCTGCGCCTGGTCTTCATGAACAAGCTGCGTCGCGGCGAGCCCTTCATGTTCCACTTCCCGGTAGGCGACGGCAGCGGGACGCGGACGCTCTGGATTCACCCGTCGATTCCGCTGGTCTTCCACTTCTACGGCAGTCGCCCGCCGCACGTGAATCGCCGGTGGGTCGACGAGCTCATGCACGAGGCGAGCTCGCCGAACGGGCTCACCGTCGTCGCAGAACCCGACCCGGATTCGGTGGACCCGGTCACGGCCTGAGTCGGGTCAGCGGCATTCGGCGTCGACCACCTCGCGGACGCGATCGAGGAAATCGGCCACCTGGTCGGCCGCGCCCGGTGGCAGATCGAGGGCGAACTCGCGGATCCGCGCCGTGACGGGGTCGATCGCGTCGGCGTCCGTGCTGCGGTCGAAGGGCACGACGAACTTGCTGCGCCGATCGGCGGGATTCGCCACGAAGCCGATGAGCCCTCCGGCGGCGAGTCGATCGAGCATGCCGGTGACCGACGCGGTCGACACCGCGAGCGCCTGCGCGATCTCGGTGGGGGTGACCGTGGCCCCCTCGTCCGCGCGCTCGAGGATGAGACGCATCGCGGCGCGCGCGTTCTCACTGGGGCCGCATCCCGTCTGTCGTCGTCGTGCCAGCCTGGCCTCCGCCAAGCGCAGTCTCTCGACGGCGCGGGCGGCGACCGTCGCGGGGTCGTCTTCAGTCACGATCGTCATGGCTCTCCTGTAAGGGTCCGGCCGCCCGATGCGACAGTCTAGTTAGGCAAACGAGATTCCAGTGGCTCAAAACATTGGGGGACGGTCGGGGGAGATGTGAGAAAACTTGGCGGACCGCCGAGATTCTCGCGTGATTCACCTTGTGATAGTTAGGTCGTCTAGTAAAATATCGACCGTCCACAACTCCGGAAGGAGACGCTCATGGGCCTTCTGTTCTACGGCTCTTCCGAGCGCCCGATCCGGGTCCCGGATCGCGTGCTCGCCCACGTGAAGGTCGTCATAGCGACCAAACTCCGCCGCGGAGAGAGCTTCACGATGTCGTGGCGCCACCTCGAGGACGAGGAGGGCGGACGAAGCACGATCTGGATCCAGCCATCGATCCCGTTGCGATTCGTGTTCGGGGCCATCGAGCCCGAGGTGCTGGACCCGGCGTTGCTGCAGACCTACGCCAACTCCGCGAACTCGTCGGGCGGCCTGACGATCGATCTCGACATCGCCGCGCCCGGCCCGGTCGGAGCACCTTCCGGCGCCGTGTGACCGTGAGCGTCGCACCTGCTGAACGGGGCACGGCACCTCAGCGCCGGCCCGACGCGTGTCGGTGAGCCATCAATGACACCCACTCCATACCGGGGCAGGGCGGGGCGGATCGTCGTCGCAGGCGCTCCCATGCCTCGACGTAGACGCCTTCGAGGAGGGATGCCGCGGCGTCGGCGTCCCTCGCCAGGGTGAGGATCACGGCGTACACGCGCGGTGACGTGGCGTCGTAGAACTCGACGAACGCGTCGCGGTCGCCGGATGCCGCCCGCACGAGAAGCATGTCCAGGTCGACCCCGCCGACGGCGGCGCGGGTGCTGTCGGTCAGCGTCATTGCACCTCCCTCGTCGACGTGCCTTCAGTCAATCGCCGGATGCGCCCCGCGTCCGGGGGTTGCGCTTGTCCGGTGGTTGGCGTAGCGATGCGCGACGTTCCGCGGGCGCGGCGTCAACCCCGGTCCGCCCCGCACGGGCCGGTTCTACGCTGACTCGCATGAGATCGATCGTCCGATGGGGCCTCGCCCTCGCGATGACGTTCGCCGGTGTGGCGCACCTGACCTTCGCCCGAAGAGAATTCCAGGCGCAGGTGCCCGATGCCCTGGTGGCACGCACACCGCTCGACCGCGACGCGGTGGTCGTGGCATCCGGGGTCGTGGAGGTCGCCTTCGGGGTCGCGCTCGTGGCTCTCCCGAAGGAGCGCCGTCGTATCGGGGCGGCGTTGGCGGCGTTCTATGTCGCGGTCTTCCCCGGCAACATCGACCAGTGGCGCAAGAAGCGCTCCGCATTCGGGCTCGACACCGACCGCCGACGCTTCACGCGGCTGTTCTTCCAGCCGGTGCTCGTTGCCGCGGCATGGTGGTCGACACGCTGACGCGGCGATGAATGCCGTCGTCAGCCTGGAGCTCATCCTCGACGCAGATGCGGAGGCCGCGGTGCGAGGCGAGTGGGAGATCCTCGACGCCGCAGGTCTGCCGAGTCAGGCGCGGCACACGGGATCCAGCAACCGACCGCATGTGACGCTCCTCGTCCGCACGCGATCGCCGGCTCTCCCCGAGGGTTCCCTCGAGGGCCGCCTGCCGCTGGCCGTCACCCTCGGCGCCCCCCTGCTCTTCGGCGGTGGCCGCACCCGCGTGCTGGCGCGCTCGGTCGTTCCGACTGCGGCGCTACTGGAGTTGCACGCCCAGGTGCACGCGCTCGCCGGCTCCGGGGAGGATGCTGCGCACACCGTGCCGGGGGACTGGACCCCGCACGTCACCCTTGCGCGTCGGCTCCCTGTCGACCGCGTCGGAGACGCGCTGGCCGCCGGTGTCGGAGCCGGCGAGCCGATCGAGGCGCGGGCGATCGGCATCCGGCGGTGGGATTCGGCCACCCGCACGGTTTCGCACATCGCCGGACGTGGGACCCTGGAGTCGTGCTGACCGACGCCGCCCTGGCCTTCCTCGCCGAGTACCACCTGGCAACCCTCTCCACGATCGGCCGATCGGGGCGGGTGCACGCCGTGCCCGTCGGCTTCACCTACACGGACGGCGTCGTCCGGGTCATCGGGTCGCGCGGAAGCCAGAAATTCGTCAACGCCGAACGCGACGGGCGCGCCTCGATCTGCTCGGTCGACGGAGCCCGGTGGATCAGCTTCGAGGGACCGGCCCGTGTGACGGACGATCCCGAGGCCGTCGCCCGCGCCGTCGACCTGTACGCCGCGCGCTATCGGCAGCCGCGTGTGAACCCCGAGCGGGTCGTGCTGGAGATGACGGTCGCGCGCGTCCTCGGATCGGCCTCGTTCCGCGCCTGATCGGAGTACGCTCGGAGCATGTCCTTCCTTTCCCCATCGATGCCCGTCGGGCGTGAGGGGGTCGTCGGCGCGTGGAGCGCCGACGACAGAGGCGCGATCGGATCTGTGGCCCTCGCCGCCTGAGCGGCGACGTCGTGCACCCCTCGGGACGGTGCACCCACACTCGCGCCGACACGTCGTCGGTGCGGATCCTCCGTTCACCCGCGCTGAGCCGCGGGTGCCGTCCGACCGGAACAGATCCGGTCCGTCGATGGGAAAACCGTCATGATCGCTCTCACCGAGTCCACCATCCGATCCAGTTTCGTCAACGTCTCTCTGCGCGAACGCAAAGCGATCGTCCTCCCCGCGGATCTCGCCGACCGCGACTGGGACCGTCTCGACTATCTCGGCTGGCGCGACCCGAAGTCACCGCTGCTGGGGTTCGTCGTCGCAGAGATCGATGCCGTCCCCGTGGGACTGCAGCTGCGCCAGGCCGAGCAGCCCACCCGTTCGCGGCCCCAGTGCTCGTGGTGCTCCGACGTCACCCTGCCGAACGATGTCGTCTTCTTCTCCGCCCGTCGTGCCGGTCGCGCCGGCAAAGCGGGCAACTCCGTCGGCACCCTGCTGTGTGCGAACTTCGAGTGCTCCGCGAACGCGCGACGCCTCGACCCGCCCGCGTATCTGGGTCACGACGCCGCCGCCGCGCGCGACCGCCGTGTCGAAATGCTGCGCGCTCACGTCGACGGGTTCTTCCGCGACCTGATGATCGGCGACTGATCCGGGCTGCCCGGGTCCGGCCGGGTCCGGGCACCCGCTCAGGGCGCGGTCCGCGTCGCCTCCGCAGCGCCCTGCCGAGAGCATCCCCACGCTTCGGCGCGGCAGCCGTGGGGGAGAGACGGCGGCCGCGGCGTGCGATCACCGCCCGTCCCCGCCTGGGATACTCGACGCGATGAACCGCACTCTCGCCGCCGCCATCGCGGTCGCCGCGCTCGCCGCGGCGTTGTCGGCATGCGCGCCGGGCTCCGACACGGCACCGTCTGCGACGGTCGTGCCGTGTGCGCCCGGCGCGGTCGCCGTCGGGGAGGGTGCCGAGGCGCTCCAGGCCGCGCTGGACGCGGCCGTGCCGGGTGCGGTGCTGCAACTGGCACCGACCGTGTACCGGGGACGCTTCCGCGCTTCAGCGAGCGCGAGCGCACAGGCCCCCATCGTGCTGTGCGGTTCGGCGGGGACGGTGCTCGACGGAGGCGATGTCGGGGACGGATACACGCTGCACCTCGAGGGCGCCGACTACTGGGACGTCCGCGACCTCACGGTACGGGGCTCCCAGAAGGGGGTGGTCCTGGACGCCACGACCCACTCCACCCTGAGTGGGCTGACCATCTCGGACGTGGGCCAGGAGGGACTGCATCTGCGCGCCGGGAGCAGCGACAACACCGTGCGCTCGGTGACCGTCGAGCGCACCGGCCTGACGGACCCCGAGTTCGGTGAGGGCGTGTACGTCGGTTCGGCGGAGTCGAACTGGTGCCGGTACACCGCCTGCGAGCCCGACCGCAGCGACCGTAACGCGTTCCTGGACCTCGTCGTGCGCGACACCACGGCCGAGGCGCTCGACGCCAAGGAGGGCACGACGGGTGGGGTCGTGCGGGGGTCGTCGCTCTCGGTGGGCCCCGCGCCTGCGGTGGACAGCGCCGTCGACCTCAAGGGCAGCCAGTGGCGCCTGGAGGGCAACACGATCTCGGGACCCGTGGATGCCGTGTCGATCCACGTCATCCTGGATCCCTGGGGAGCCGGCAACGTCGTCGCAGGGAACCTCCTGCGTCCGGGACCGGACGGTGTCGGCGTTGCGGTCGTCGGCTCCGCGCGGTCGGCCGGCAACGCCGTGGCGTGCGACAACACCCTCGAAACGGGCGCGGTTCTGACCGACGTTGCGTGCGCGTAACGCGGACGCGGTAACCTGCACTGTCTCCCCGGGCCGGAAATCGAGCGTATTCGCCGCGCGCAACGGGGAGAACGGGTGGGCCAAGGGTCATTCGGGGAGCAGCTGATGTGGCTGCTGCCGTTCGGGTACCTCGGCATCGTGTCCTGGGGCTTCTGGATCGTGCGCAAGATCCTGGCCGCCACGTCGCGCCCGGTTCGCAACGACTACCGCACCACGACGACCGTCGTGGTGCCGTCCTTCCACGAGGACCCGGACGTGCTCCTGCGGTGTCTGCACACGTGGGTGCGGCAGGGCCCCTCTCGCATCATCATCGTCCTCGATGTCGCCGACATCGAAGCCCAGCGGCGCATCGAGGCGCTGGGCATCCCCACGGTGGACGTCGTCATGTTCCGGCACCGGGGGAAGCGGTCCGCGCTCGGGGTCGGCATCCGGATGGTCGACACGGAACTGATCGTGTTCGTCGACTCCGACACCGCGTGGGAGGACGGAATGCTCGCCGCCGTCCAGATGCCCTTCATCGACCCCGCCGTGGGCGCGGTGAGCACGCGGCAGAACGTCTACCTGCCGAAGTCGAGCATCTGGCGTCGCGTCGCGGACTGGATCATCGACCTGCGCTACACCGATTACGCCCCCGCGATGGGGCGCTTCGGCGGGATCATCTGCGCATCGGGGCGCACGGCGGCGTACCGACGATCGGTCATCCAGCCGCGCGTGGAGGATCTCGAACACGAGATCTTCCTCGGCCGGGAGTGCGTCGCGGGCGACGACGGACGGATGACGTGGCTCGTGCTCTCACAGGGCTTCCGCGTCGCCCACCAGGACAGCGCCCGGGCCCTGTCGATGTTCCCAGGCACCTTCCGTGCGTTCGTGAAGCAGCGCGTGCGCTGGAGCCGCAACTCGTTCCGCTGCTACCTCACGGCGATCCGGCACGGGTGGATCTTCAAGGTGCCGCTGATCTCCCAGATCACGATGATGCAGATCCTGCTGACCCCCTTCACGATGTTCGTCGCCCTCGCCTACATCGCCCTCTCGGTCCGTGCGGACCACCCGCTGCTCGGTCTGGGCCTGGCAATCGTGTGGGTCTTCGTCGGTCGTGGCATCCGTGGAATGTCGCACCTCTGGCGTCGCCCGGAAGACATCGTGCTGTTGCCGCTGGTGACGCTCGTGATCATCTTCGTGGCTCTGCCCATCAAGGTGTACGCCCTGTTCACGATGAACAAGCAGGGGTGGTTGACGCGCTCGGCCGACAGTCAGGGGGGCGAGGGTCAGTCCGAGGCCAGCCTCGGCGGTGAGGCGCAATCGGCGGCCGGCGTCGGCCCGGCGCCGGACCCGGCGGAGGCGCCTGGTGGATGACGACGGCGCGCTGACCGCGCAGGAACGCGGTGACACGCACCCGGCCTTCCGCGGTGTGGCCCGGGTGGTGATCGTCGTGACGGTCGCCCTCCTCGTCGTGGGGGTCGTGCTCGCCGGGAACTTCGTCCACACGGGCACGTTGCTGCCGTGGCTGCGCGCGGGCGACTCCGCGGCCCCGGTCGTCACGGCGCCCCCGACCGCGGATGCCACCGATGGCCCCGCCGTGCCGAAGACACCGGCCCAGCTCGTCGCCGATGAGGACGCCCGACTCGCGGCCGTCGCCGCGCTCGCGCCAGACGATCCCGCTCTGGTGGAGCAGTGGAACACCGTCGTGCTGGCCCCGAGGAGCGGTCAGCTGACGGGCTACGGGGTCGCCGATCTCATCGCCGCCGGTGCGGTCCGCGCCGACGACGACCGCACGCTGACACTGATTCGCAACGTCGTGGTGCGCCGGGGGGCGGAGTTGGATTTCTTCGGCGGAGGAACCGTTCGCATGCTCAGCTCGGCCCAGGGGACGACGAGCATCGTCGTCTGGGGTGGGATCCTGGGGGTCTTCGGCGACGAGGACGATCCGTTGGTCTTCACCTCATGGGATGAGGCGGCGGTCGCGCCCGATCTTGACGAGAGCGACGGACGCGCCTACGTCCGCGCGCGCGACGGCGTGCTCGGGATCGGCCACGCGGAGTTCCGCGACCTCGGCTACTGGAGCGGCCGCACGGGAGGACTCGCGGTCACCGGTACCGGGGACGACCGGGCCTCGGCGGGAATCGTGTCGACGAAGATCACGGGGCTGCACTACGGCGTGTTCTTCTCCGACACCACGGAAGCCGGCATCCAGGACAGCACGATCGAGAACTCGACGATGACGGGCATCGAGGCGACCAACGGGGCGTCGGACACCACGATCGAACGCACCACGGTCAGCGGCTCGGGCGGGGACGGGATCTCCATCTCCCGCCAGTCGACGGGGACGAAGATCACCGACTCGACGGTCGACGGCTCCGCGGGCTGGGGCGTACGCGTCGACGGTGCCGCGCTCGCCGACGGTCCCACGTCCGGCGGCTACGGGCTCAGCCCCGCGGAGGGGTTCGCACTCACCGGGTCCCGCGTCACCGGCAACCGCGAGGGCGGGGTCCGCGTGATCTCCACCGACACGACCGAGATCCGCAGCACCCGCGTCGAGGAGACGCGGACCGCCGTGCTGGTCCAGGGGCCCTCGACCGGGCTCACGGTCACCGATGCCGATCTCACCTCGTCGGACCTGCGTGCTCTCGACGTGTCGGGCGAGATCACGGATGCCACGGTGTCGGACTCGCGCCTGGCGGGGCGTCGCATCGCGCTCGAGCTGACCGGCGCGGCCGTCATCGTCCGCGACAACGATCTGCGGGTGGCATCCGGGTTCGCCGTCGAACTCTCGGAGGGCGCCCGCGCCGACATCACCGGGAACACCTTCCACGGCGTCGGCCAGGACGTGGTGGCGTCGTGGTCCGGTTCGCGCACGATGCAGGCCGACAACGTACAGACCGACTGGACGTTCCAGTGGGCGTGGGTCGGGTGGATGAACGAGCACCCGATGATGTGGATGTGGAGCCTGGTTCTGCTGATCCCGGCGATCGGGGTCCCCGTGCTCTGGCGTCGCCGGAGGGAGCATCGCAAACTGCGGGCGCTCCTGCATGAGGCGTTGCTGCGGCACGGCGAGGAGCAGGTGGCGGCCTATCGAGCCGACGCTCCACCGGCGAGCTGGCAGCCACCGGATCCGTTCGAACGCGAGGCCGTGCCCGTGGCCGCCCGAGACGCAGCGCGCACGGCCGGCCGCTCCCCGGGCTCCGCACCCGGCCCGGCTCCCTCCCGAGCTCCCGCGGCGCGACCGGCATCGGCATCCACTTCCGGCGGCCGACCCGCGCACCATCGCCCCCGCTCGTTCGCCGATCTGCGGACGGGGCCCCTGGAGGGGCGCACCTTCGCCTCTCTGCAGCAGTTCGCCGTGGCCGCGGTGCTCGAAGGCGGCTATCCCGTGCCGACCATCGCGCGCCTGTTCCGGATTCAGCAGTGGCGGCTGCAACAGTGGGTCGAGGAGGCGGCGCGAAACTCGAACGTCGGAGGTGGTCGACGATGACCGAGGAGCACGAGGACGATCGACTGCACACGGTTCTGCGCAGGCTCGGCGACCGGGTGCACGCGATGCGCCTCGCCCGCGGATTGTCGGTGACGGCCCTCTCGTTCGAAGCGGCACTGTCGGAGCAGCGCATCCGATCGCTCGAGGCGGGGCGCACCGCGGTACCGCTGGCGGCGCTCGTCGCGCTCGCCGACGTGTTCGAGGTCGGCATCGCCGACCTGTTCGGCGACGGAGTGTCCACCGCGGCTGCGTCGGACGCGATCGATGCCCCGAGCTCCAGTCCGCACGTCGTGCCGAGCCCCGTGATCTGGGGCGGTGAGCTGCCACCCGCGCCGTGGATGAGTTCGGCGCCGCCGGCCGGGACTCCGGATGCGGCCGTGCCCGCTCCCGTCCCGGACGCTCAGGTGCCCCCGGTCGGGACTCCGGGTGCGGCCGTGCCCGCGCCGGCTCCGGGCGGTCAGGTGCCGCCCGGCCCGGCTCCGGTGCCGCCCGCATCTGTGCCGCACGCTGTGGCCGCGCCCTCTCTGCCTCCGGACCCGGCAGGGAGTGCGCCTCATCGCCCGTGGCCGACGTCGTCACCCGCGCCCGTGCATGCCGACCCCCCTGACCCCGGTGCGCACCTGCCGGCCCCGTCGGTCGCGCCGAGCGTTCATCAGCGCGCCGCCGAACGGGGCATGCAGGGCGCATCCCCCTACGTGTTCGTGGCACCCGGCGCCGGTTCCGGCACCGCTCCGCGTACTTTCGCAGACCTGCGCGTCGGCCCGCTCGCGGGCCGCAACTTCCGCTCGTTGCAGGAGTTCGCGGTGGCATCCGTCGTCGAGGGACACCACGCGATCCCCGACGTCGCCCGTGTCTTCCGGGTTCCGGTGTGGCGGCTCGAGCAGTGGGTGCGCGAGTCCGGCCACGCGGGGTGAGCCCGAGGGGCCCGTCCGCGTGGCCGGCCGACCGCGTCAGAGCGCGCGGAGCTTCTCCAGCAGGGGAGCGGCGATCTCCTCGACGAATCGCTGCTGCTGCTCGTCGCCGACCTGCACGATGGCGATGTCGGTGAACCCGGCGTCGATGAACGGACGCACGCTCTCGGCGAGCTCGTCGAGGTCGGGACCGCACGCGATGGAGTCCGCGACATCCTCGGGACGCACGAACTGCGACGCGCCTGCGAAGCCGGCCGGGGTCGGCAGATCGGAGTTGACCGCCCAGCCTCCGGCGAACCACCGGAACTGGTCGTGGGCGCGGGCGATCGCCGCATCCTTGTCGGGGTCCCAGCTGATGGGGATCTGACCGATCTTGCGCGACTCGCCCTCGTGGTGCTCATCCCATCCGCTCAGAAGATCGGCCTCCGGCTCGGTCGTGATGAGATGGTCGCCCAGCGGCGCGAACCGTTCGATCGAGCGCGCACCCGAGACGGCGACGCCGATCGGCACTCCGCCCTCGGGGACGTCCCAGACGCGGGCGGAATCCACCCGGAAGTACTCGCCGTCGTACGTCACGAGGTCTCCGGTGTGGAGGGCGCGGATGATCTCGATCGCCTCCACGAGCATGTCCTGGCGAGCGTGCACCGCGGGCCAGCCCTCGCCGACGACGTGCTCGTTCAGGTTCTCGCCGGAGCCGAGGCCGAGGGTGAAGCGCCCGTCCGAGAGCAGCTGCAGGGTCGCCGCCTTCTGCGCGACGACCGCGGGGTGATACCGAATGGTGGGGCACGTGACGTAGGTCATGAGCTCGACGTCGGTGGTGGCCTGCGCGACGGCGCCCAGCACCGTCCACGCGTACGGGGCGTGGCCCTGCGATGTCAGCCAGGGCGAGTAGTGGTCGCTGGAGACGAGGAAGTCGTACCCGGCGCGCTCGGCGCCGACGGCGTAGTCCACGAGCTCACGGGGACCGCTCTGCTCGGTCATGAGGGTGTATCCGAAACGAGTCATGCCCGCCACGGTAGGCGCGCACGAAGACCGAGGGCGCGGGGTTGCGCTCGACGACCCGATACGGCACCGGGCCCGCGGCGCACGCCGCGGGCCCGGTGCCGAGGATCAGTCCTCGGGGGCGTGGATGACCTTCTCGCCGTCGAACTCATCGCGCCGCTTCTTCTCGGCGTCCTTGCGTGTCTTGGCCAGACTCGCCGCCGTCGCCACGGCGACCGTCGCGGCGATGAAGAGCAACGAGAGCCAGATCGGGATCTCCGGCACCCACAGCAGCGGCTGTCCGCCGTTGATGAAGGGCAGTTCGTTGACGTGCAGCGCGTGGAAGACGAGCTTCACGCCGATGAAGGCCAGGATGACGGCGAGACCCTGCGAGAGGTAGACCAGACGCTCCAGCAGACCGCCGATCAGGAAGTACAGCTGGCGCAGACCCATCAGTGCGAACGCGTTGGCCGTGAAGACGATGTACGCCTCGTTCGTCAGGCCGTAGATGGCCGGGATCGAATCGACCGCGAAGACCAGGTCGATGAACCCGATCGCGATGATCACCAGCAGCATCGGGGTGACGAAGCGCTTTCGATCCTTCTTCACCGTGAGCTTGTCCTCGTGGTACTCCTCGGTGACGGGGAGCACACGCCGGACGAACCGCATGAACCGGCCGTTCGCGGGGTCGCTCTCGCCGTGTGCGAACGCCTGGCGGTAGGCGAGGAACAACAGCAGAGCTCCGAAGATGTAGAAGATCCAGGAGAAGTTCTCGATGAGGGCGGCGCCGACGGCGATGAAGGCACCGCGCATGATCAGCGCGATCACGATGCCGATCATCAGGACCTTCTGCTGGTACTTCTTCGGCACGGCGAACCCGGTCATGATGATCAGGAAGACGAAGAGGTTGTCGATCGAGAGGGCCTTCTCGGTGAGGTAGCCGGCGAAGTACTCCCCACCGTAGGTCCAGCCCGACACGACGCCGATGCCCACGCCGAACAGCAGCGCGAGCCCGATGTAGAACGCGGACCATCGGGCGGACTCGCCGACGGACGGTTCGTGCGGCTTTCGCACATGGGCGAAGAACTCGAAGACGAAGAACGCGATGGTGATCGCGATCGTGATGATCCAGATGAGCGGGGTGACACCCACGCGGGCCTCCAGGGGTTCTGGTGTACGTCGAAACACCAAGGTCTCTTCCATCCGCGATGCGGACCGACGGCCCGGGTCCACGATGGCGTGGACCGTATTGACGGGAACGTCGCGTGGGAGTACTCCCCTTGCTGACGTCGATTCTACGGCACACCCGCCGATCGGCGGGCGCTGGACGGCGGGTGTGCCCCCGTCATCGCTCGCGTGGTGACGGGGAGCACGCCGGCCCGGCCCACGCAACCCCTCGGGGGCGCCCGCCGGGAGGTCCGACGATGGCAGCACGACATCGATCGAGGAGGACCGCTATGAACGATCGCGACGAGACCCAGGACGCCCCCATCATGGACGGCGCCACCGACGCGGCACCGGAGGAGAAGAAGGCCGGCGCGCAGGAGCAACGTGCGGCCGATGCGGCGGTGGGCAATGACGCCGCCGACGAGGAACTCGAGGACGACGTGCGGAGCATCCGCGCCTACGGCGAGGACCGCTGATGCGACGAGCCCCGTCCGGAGCCGCGTGGGGGAGTGGCTCGACGGACGGGGCCGCCGCACGCCGCTGAGGGCGTCATCCGCGCCGGCGATGCCGGGGCCGGGCGAGCAAGACGGTACATCCGATCGGGGGCGCCGGGTCTCGCTTTCAGCCGATGCGCAGGCGTCGCCGAAGGAGTTCACGGAGTCTCCAGGTCGCCCGCCGAGCGCGGTGCCTTCTGGCCGCGCGACGCAGGACCACCGCCCACCGTGTCAGGACGGCGGACTCGTCCAGTGCCGCGGATCGGGTCATGGCATCCCGCCGCATCCGCGCGAGCCTCCGCTCATCCGTGGACAGGGCGCGAGCGAGCGTCTCCGCGAGCTGGTCGACGTTCCCGGGCTCCACCAGCCATCCGGTGCGACCGTGGTCGATCAGCTCCCGCGGCCCGTAGGGCACGTCGTAGGCGATGGGCAGGCACCCCGCCGCCATGGCCTCGGCGACGACGAGGGAGAACGCCTCTGAGCGACTGGTCAGAAGCAGGACGGACGCCGTGACCAGAGCGTCGCGGGCGGACGGATCGAAACCGCGGAACCGCACGAGGCCGTCGGCGCCCGCGCTGCGCTCCAGGGCCGCGCGCTCCGGGCCGTCGCCGAACACCTCGAGCGTGAGACCGGGAACCCTGTCTGCGGCGCGACGGGCTGCCTGCACGGCGTCCTCGACGCGCTTGATCCCCTCCAGTCGCGCGATCACCACCGCCCCCTGGCGCGCGGCGGCGGGAACGGCGACCCGCGCCACCGGGTGCGGCACGACGGCCAGCAGCGGGAGCGGACCCACCCGCCGGCGGACGTCGCGCGCCTGACGTGCGGTGCAGAAGACGACCGCGTCGAACGCGCCCAGCCGGGCGAACACCTCCGCACGCGACGGGCGCACCTCCGTGCCGTCCTCGGTGAGGTGCGAGCCGTGGACCACGTGCAGCACGACCACGTGCGGTCGGCGATATCGCGCGGCGAACCGCGCCATCGCCTTGCTGTCGACGAGGAGGAACGCCGGCTCGCCCGCGGTCAGTCGATCCAGCCACGCGGCGTACAACGCGCGCACCCCACGCCACGCGGCACGGGGCTCGCCCGACCCGTCGCACGTCACGATCACGCGACGAACATCGCCGTTCGCCGCGGGCACGTCGCGGCGATCGCTCACCGCGAGCGTGCCATCGGCTCGGAGATGATCGATCTGCACAACGGCTCCCCGGGCGTCCGTGCGCACCCGCCGCAGCAGGAGCCCCTCGGCCCGCTCCTCGCTCGAGTCGGCGGGCAGCGGGGCGAATCCCGCCGTGGGACCCACCGCACGGCCGCGCAGATCGTTCTCGCGCAGCCAGTCCCAGAGATTGAGGACGCGGACACCGGGCGAGAGCGCCGCCCGCTCGGACAGCTCCGCCGCCGTGGCGGCAGGATCCGCGCGATCGTCGCACGTCAGCACCGTCACCGGCGCGCCGCCGAGGCGGTCGAAGAGGCGGGAGCGCTGCAGGAGCGCCGCCGTCAGCCCCCCGTACGCGCGCGGCACTCCCCACGTGAGGACGAACTGACGGCCCGCAGGCAGCACGGTCACCGGACGACTCCGGGCGGCGCCGAGGGCGAGCGCCGATGGCGGAGGAGACCGGCGCTGCGGGGGGAGGTGCGCATGACGTGACTCTACGCGGGACGCGACGCGCTCCGTCGGCGCAACCCCCGACCGTCGGGAGGCCGGGGTGACCCAGGATGGGGGGATGTCGACGGATGCCGTGTTCCGGCCGCACCGGTGGCGCGACCTGGCCCGCGATCTCAGGTGGTGGGGCCAGGATTACCTCTACGCCGCGACGGCCCAGGTGCGTGCCGCCGGACCGGGCCGGCCGGACGACCTCGCCTCCGGCCCTCACCGACCGCTCGTGCTGCTGCCGGGCATCTACGAGACGTGGCGTTTCCTCGAGCCGCTCGCCAACGCCCTCCACGCCCGGGGCCACCCCGTCCACGTCGTGACCGGACTGGGCTCGAACCGCCGTCCCATCGTCGAATCGGCCGGCCGAGTCGCCGAGCTCCTCGTCGACCGCGATCTCGACGACGTCGTGCTCGTCGCGCACAGCAAGGGCGGCCTGATCGGCAAGCAGGTCATGGCATTCGAGCCCGCCGGAGCACGGGTGCGGGCCATGGTGGCCGTGGCGACCCCGTTCGGTGGGTCGAGGTACAGCCGTCTCATGCCGACCCCGTCGCTGCGGGCCTTCCGGTCGGGGGATGCCACGATGCGGGCGTTAGGCGCGTCGGCCGCTGTCAACGCGCGGATCGTGTCCGTCTACGGCGCGTTCGACCCCCACATCCCCGAGGGCAGCGAACTCGCGGGGGCACGCAATGTCCGGCTGGAGGGAGGTGGCCACTTCCGTGTGCTCGCGGATCCGCGCGTGATCGCCGAAGTCATCCGCGCTGCGGAATGACGCGGATCCGTGTCAGCGCCCCCCGCCGCCGCCGCCCCCCATTCCGCCACCCGAGAACCCGCCCCCGAACGACCCGCCGGAGAAGCTGCCGGACCCGCTGGCCTGCGGGGCGGGGCTGCTGCCGGCTCGCATCGTCGACAGAGACGAGGCGAACGCGGCGCTGGAGAAGCCGTTCGGGCCGGAATACCAGCCGACATCCGTTCCGCTGGCCCGCGCGTGTGTGGCCAGGACATCGGCCCACTCCCGCTCGACGCCCCACACCACGGCCCAGGGGAGGAGCCGCTCGTAGAGGTGCAGCACCTGCGCGGGGTCGTCGGCGCTGATCGGTCGGCGTTCGGCCCCTTCCGGGCTCTGCAGCACGCGCAGTCGATCGGCTTCTGCGAGGGTCAGGTAGGTGCGCAGTCCGAGCAGGTGATCGCGCGCGGGCGCCCCGGCATCCGTGACCCGATCCGAGTAGCGGATGATGACGAAGGTCAGGATGCCGGCCACCACCGTCACGGGGATGGCCGCGACCTGCCACCACATCGGGGTCCCGCCGAGCGAAGTGACCAGGACGGCGGCGATCGACAGGGCGAAGCCGAGCACCGCGATCACGCCGGCGATCACCGCAGCTCTCATCCGCGGACGGCGCATCCACCCTCGACGTCGTACCTCGGCGGCGGCCACTGTCGACAGGTCGCGCAACCGCTCGCCCACGTCGGAGCCAGGGGTGTCGAGCGCGACGCGCTCGCCGGGTCGCGGGTCGTCGCCGAACACGGCCGCCAGAACGCCGGCGCGCATCGGGGTGGCCCCGGCTCGGCCGATGTACTCGAGTACGAGTTCGTCGTCCGCCGACGGGTCCTCGAGGATGCGAAGGTGACCGGCCACCGCTGTATCGAGGACGGCCGCGGGGATGGCCGCCTGTGTGCGCCCCACGAGCTGAGCGCCCTCGAGCACGTCGGTGTCGGCGGGCGGGGTGTACTCGGCGACGACGATCCCGCGCCCGGGGGCGTCGCGGTTGCGGCGGCGGGAGAAGGCGGCTGTCCCGATCGCGACGGCGCTGACGCCCAGGGCGCCGATCGAGATGGCCGACAGCGCCGGCGCGGCATCCAGAGAGAACTGCTCCATGGGAGTGCGGACGACCTCTCCGGGGACGAACGTGCCACGGGCGAATCCCACCGCGATCGTGACGTTCTCGGCCGGACCCAGGTCGGTCGACGAAGCCGAGAACGTCACAGCACCGTTCGCGCCGTCGGTGCGGGTGATGTCGCACCGATCGGTCGAGCCCTCCGCTCCTCGGTAGCAGGACGCGGCTCCGTCGAGCGCGGAGTCCGCAAGGTCCCGGTCGATGGTCAGTTCGGCGCTGACACGTCCGAACGGCTGCTCCCACTGCGTTCCGTTGATGTCGCGGTAGAACTCGTCGGCGTCGGTGTCCGCGAACGACCGGATTGTGTCGCGTTGCGTGTAGCTGATCACATAGGTCTGCACGCCTCGGACATAGGCGTCGTCACCGGTGAGGACGCGCACTTCGCGACGATCCGTCTCGATCTCGTACGGGATCGCCGCGCCGTCCGCGCCCGTCACCGAGGTGATACGGGTCTGCAGCGGCACACCGTCGTAGTCGTCGGGGATCGCTCGGATGATCCCGCGATTCTGGTCCTCGTCGGGGAAACGAGCCACCAGCGTCTCGGTGACCGCGAGTTCCGCATGACCGTCGGCGGCGCGCGAGAGGCTCATGCGCGCGTCGAACGAGTCGAACCGGAAGTCCTCGACGTCGGCACGGGCGGGCGGAGCGACCGCGGCCGCCATCACGAGCAGCCCCAGCAGCCCGAGCAGAGCGGCCGCGGCGTGCAGGAGGCGAGATGAGCGGACTCGGGAGGCGAGGACGTCCATTCCTCGACGCTAGCGAGAAGCGGGACGCGACGACTCCCTCTCACGGGGGATCCGGCTTACGGGGGTTTAGGCGGTCGCGGGCATCGACGCCGTTTCGGCGATGGCCTTCTCGCCGATCAGCCTTATATCTCGCTTGCTTATTCGCTAGCTTACCTAGTAAGTTTGCGAACAAGGAAAGAGTGAAGGGAAACAACCATGGCCAAGCTCTTCTACGGAACGACTCCGGAGCCCATCACGGTGGATGACCGGATGCTCGCTCACGTCAAAGTGGTCGTCGCTACCAAGCTCCGCCGCGGCGAGAGCTTCACCCTGTCGTGGACGCACGGACCGGACGAACCCGTCGGTCGATCCACGATCTGGCTGCAACCGGCGATTCCTCTTCGCTTCGTCTTCGAGTCCGAGCAGCCGGAGTCGCTCGACCAGAACCTCCTGAAGCGCATGGCGAACGACGCGAATTCCTCCCGCGGGCTGAGCCTGGACTTCGACACCGAACAGGTTGTCGCCGAGGCACGCCCCGCCCCCGCCCGGCAGAAGCCGGCCCGCTCCTCCGCCGCCCCGCGTCCGCTCGTCCGCGCCGCATGAGCTTCCGGAGCCCGCGGGCCGAGGCGGCCGCGGTGAATCACCTCGAGGCGTGGGACGTTCCGACGGAACCGCTGACGATCATCACTCCCGCGACACTGACCCCGGCCGTCACGGTCTGACGTCGTCCTCGTCCGGGGCTCGCGAACCTCGCTTGCCCGGTTCCGCGCGCGTGAGCGCGACGGCTGTTGCGAACAACAGGGAGCCGACGACGATGAACACCAGCTTCGGACCGACGGGGCTGTCCGCGGGAAGCAACAGGGTCGGCGCGGCCAGGACGCCCGCCGCCATGACCGAGACGATCGCGCCCCAGGGCACCACTGATTTCCGCGCCATGCGTCATCCTCCCGGTGTCGGTCGTCGTCAGGGAACGATGTAGCCCGCCGCCCGGACGAGGGAATACCACTCCGCACGGGTCAGCACGATGTCGGCTCCCGCCGCCGCTTCGACGACGCGGCTCGGCGTCGTCGTTCCCAGAACCACCTGCATTCCTGCCGGATGCCGCGTGATCCACGCAACGGCGATCGCGAGGGGGGTCACGGCGTAGCGCGCCGCCAAGCCGTCGATGACGGCGTTGAGTTCGGCGTAGGCGGGGTTGTCGAGGAACACGCCTTCGCTGCCCTGCAGGGGCGACCACGCTTGCAGGGTGATGCCCTCCAGGCGGCAGTAGTCGATCAGCCCGCCGCCGTCCAGCACGGTCGACTGGGGAGTGGACTCCATGTTCATGGCCAGTCCTTGCGCGACGATCGGCGCGTGCGCCACCGACAGCTGAACCTGGTTGGCGACGATGGGCTGTCGCACGGCCGTGCGCAGCAGGTCGATCTGACGCGGGGTGTGATTGGACACCCCGAACGCCCGCACCTTCCCGGTCGCCTCGAGGTGGTCGAACGCACGGGCGACCTCCTCGGGCTCGACGAGGGCGTCGGGGCGATGCAGCAGGAGGACATCGACGTAGTCGGTCCCGAGCGCACGAAGGGACTCCTCCACGGACGACACGATGTGCTCGTACGAGAAGTCGAAGTACGGGCCCTCGCGAACGATGCCGGCCTTGGTCTGCAGGCGGATCTCCGCGCGCTCGGAGGGGCTGAGCCGGAGCGCTTCCGCGAAGCGCCGTTCCGCGGAGTGCAACTCTCGAGCGTAGATGTCGGCGTGGTCGAAGAAGTCGATGCCCGCGGAGCGCGCGGCCGCGTACAGCTCACGGACATCGGCGTCGCTCTTGCCGTCGATACGCATCATTCCGGCGACGACAGCGGGCACGGCGGGGCCCGAGGGGCCGAGGGGAACGGATCGCATCGCTCCACGTTATCCCGCGGCCGCGCCCGACGGTGTCGGTTGGGGCCAACGGCCGACTTTCGCGCTGGAGGACAGCCCGCAGCATGCCCGCGGGCCTGCACGCCGACGCATCTGTGCGAAGGGATGCGCGGTCTCGAACCGGGTGCCGTGGCCACGAGACCGCGCATCCGCGGTGAGTGATCGGGTCGAAGAGTGAGGAACTTTGGGGGAGAACCACTCGCGATCACTCGAGGACGACGATGCCACGGCGCCGACGTCGGTCGCCGCTCCTTCGCCGATTCCTCACCCGCAGAATCGCCCGAGTTCGCCGACGAGTCCGACCGCTTCGTCGGGGGCGCGCGTCGCCGCTGCGCGCGGCGGCTCGTGGGGCGGTAGTCTGACCGCACCCCTCGACGCCGCCGGAGACGCCCATGACCGAGACGATCGTTCGGTCGCCGCGCTTCACGGTACGCCCGAGCAATCGCCGCGTCGCTCTTCTCGCCACCGTGGGCGGCAGTGCCGCCTTCCTCAGTGCGGGCCTGATCTGGCTGAGTCGGCTGTGGGATCCGAGCGTCCACTACGTGAGTCAGCTCGGAGCGACCGGCATGCCGACCGCTCCGGTGTTCAACTCGGCATTGCTTCTGCTGGGGATGGCGGCGGTGCTCGTCGACCGGGCGCTCCTGCACCGACCGTACGTCTACGTCGCCGGGTGGCCGATCGCGGCGACCCTGGTCGTGTGCGGAGCGTGCTTCGCCGTGGCATCCGTCGTCACGTGCTCGCCGGGGTGTCCCGTTCCGTTCACTCCGGGCGCTCTGCCGCAAGACCTCATCCACATCACGGCCGCGGTCCTGGGTTTCGTCCTCGCCATCGTCGCGATGGCCCAGGTCTCGGCCCTGCGTCGCCGTCCGTGGATGCGCGCGGCGAGTCTTGTGACCCTCGTCGCGGTCGGTCTCACCTCGTTCACGGGCGCGATGCTGGCGGTGTTCCGCGGCGACACCGTTCTCGGGGGAAACCTCGAGTTCACCGCCGCGACCCTGGCCATCGCCTGGTTCGGTGTCCTCGGATTGCAGGTCGCCGCCGATCGCAGCCCCGAGCCGGTGCCCCGGTCGGACCCCCGATGACCCGTTGGTCGGTACCGGCTACCGTTACCCCATGATCAGACGACGTCTCCGCCGGATCCTCGGTGTCGTCGCGCCGGTCGCAGCGCTGGTCGTCGTCCTCGTGGTCCTGCACGGCGCCGGGGTGCCTCTGACCGTGCCGGGTGTCGTCGTCGTCCTTGCGGTGCTCCTCGCGGGGCGTCTCGTCGTCGGCCTCTCCCGTCGGCGGCGCGAGCCGCGGTGGAATCGGCGCCCCTAGCCCTCACAGATCGTTCTCGGCTTCGATGAGCCCCCACGCGTGGGCGGCGCGGATGGCGCTCGCCCGGTCCGAGACCTCGAGCTTGCGGTACAGGCTCTGCAGTTGCGTCTTCACGGTGTTCGGTGAGACCACGAGGGCTCGGGCGATGTCCGCGATGGTCGAGGTGGGCGTGAGCTGAGCGAGCACCACCTGCTCGCGCTTCGTGAGGTGCGGGACGCTCACAGACGAGGCGAAGAACGAGTCGCGGTGGGCGACGCGGTCACGCGCAGCGGGCGAGAGCAGTCGGAGGACGAGGCTTCGATCCTCCGGCGCGACCGCGCTCCACGGGCTCCAGAGATCGTGGCGTGCGCTGAGCGCCTCGGCCCGCTGTGCGGTGGACCGGTGGGCGCCGGTGCCGTTGAGCCGGACATCAGCCACCATGCTCACGACCAGGCTCTCCAGGGCCGCACGGGGCGAGGAGTCCTGGTGGATGCCCCACTTGACGCTCATGACGTAGGCCTCGTGAGCGCGTCCGGCGTACAGCTGCGACAGCGCGATGGCGGGGGCGGTGGCAGCGGAAAGGCCGAACGGCCCCTCGAACAGGGCCAGGGCCTTCCGAGCCTGCCGGAGGGCGATCAGCACCTTCGCACGCGCCGTCAGCAGGTGAATCGACTGAAAGTGCGACGGGGGAGTGCTGCGCGCCCTCGCCATCCACGACCGGAGCATTCCGAGTGCGTCGGGTGCTGCTCCCGACAACAGGAACGCGATCGCCTGGACGGCTGCGGCGAACGGCCACAGTTCGCGAGCCCCACCGGTCGCCGTCATGGTGTCGAGGCGCTCGCGCGCCGCGGCGGCGTCGCCGCGCTCCAGACACAGCCACGCCTCGGCCAGACGCGTCCCCTCGCCCCATGGCGAGGTGACCCACCCGTCCTCCCGATCGACATCGCACAGCGACGAGGCCGCGCGCACGTCGCCCTCGAGCAGCGCGACGATCGCGAGCACGCCGCGGGCACGCAGCCGCCGCGCCGGTGGAGCGAGACGCTCCACCTGGCCGAGCGCGAGGCTCGCGTCGCGCAGCTTGCCCATCGCCAGGTGCGTCATCGCCACCTGGTACCAGCCCTCGGCCACGACGTCGTCCGACAGCGAGGGTCGCCGGCGCAGTGCGTCCACGAGCAGCGAGGCGGACTCGGTGGCCAGCGCGAACCGGCCCGCGGCACGCAGCAGGCTCACCCGCATGATCAGCGCCTCGATGTTGTGCTGGGCGGCCACTTTCGCCTCGGGCAGCCGTCCGAGGGCGCCGACGACGAGCGCGGGGGTCTCGGCGGATGCCGCCGTCTCGCTGTCGACGGTCAGGAGGGCGTCCACGGACACCGGGTCGAATCCGACGTGCGTGCGCAGGGTCTCGACGAGCGCCGCGTAAGCGGTGGCATCCCGTGCCCAGATCTCCGGCCCCGCGGAACGCAGGATCGACCCGAGGGTCGGCCACTGGGCGGCGTCGGCGGCGAGTTGCGCGGCACGGAGGGGCTCCCCGGCGGCGACGAGGTGGTCCAGCAGGCGCAGACGTGCGCGCTCCACGAGCTCGGGAGCCCCGGCCGTGATCTCCCGTAACCACTGGGCGCGAACGGGCTCGGCGAGCACGAGTCGGGTCGTGCTGGGCCAGACGAATCCGGCATCCTGCAATTCGGTCAGCAGATCGCCGGTCGTGCCGGTCGTGGGGTCGATACCGATGGCCTCCGCCAGTTCCACATTGATGTAGGGCGCCACGGCGAGGAGGCGTACCTCGTCCGTGATCGGGGCGCGCAGATGCGCCTCCATGTCGGCGCTCAGGGCGCGAGAGGCGTAGTCGGCGATGGCGTCGGCCTCATCCCGGGTGCGCAGCGGCAGCCCCTCGAGGCGGAGTCGGGAGCTGGCCAGTTGGGCCAGTGCGGGCCAGCCGTGCGTGCGACGCATCAGAACGTCGATCGCCACGTCGGTCGACTCGATCCCGTTCAGTTCCAGGACGAGGACGAGTTCGTCCCGCGTCATCAGCAGGTCCTCCGGGGTGAGAACGTGCACGTCGAACTCCAGCGCGACGAGCGGGCTCTCCAGCCGGGTGACGTGGCGGGTCGCTGCCACCACCCGCAGTTCGGGATCCGAGCGCAGCAGATCGATGATCGCGGCGGAGTCCACCCCGCGTCCGTCGGCGAGGTTGTCCACCAGCAGCACGTGCTGCGCCGGACCCTCGCGGAATGCGGCCGCGACGCGATCGAGCGTGCCCGGATCGGCGTGCGCGGCATCGAGGAGCTGGATGCCGACCTCGGGATCGTCCTGGAGTGCCGCAGAGAACTGCCGCAGCAGGGCGCTCTTGCCGATTCCTGCGGGGCCGCGCAGAAGCACGACATCGCTCTCGAGAGCATCGCGGAGCTTGGCGACGGTGACGGTGCGCGGCGTCCAGAACCGACTGGAACGCCGGGCGGCGCGTGCGGCGGTGGGTGGGGTGTCGAGGTCGATCAGCATCGGGTCTCCAACTCTCGGGCAGTGTCTCGTCGCGCCGGTGCGGGTGCGGGGCGACGGAGGCAGCGCACCGCGGTGGTGCGCTTCACCCGATCTTTGGGGTGGTCTTCGCCCGCGCGACGTCTTAGGGGAACGGTTTCATCCCCGTCGTCATCCCGGTTTCACCCTGTCGGCATCACACTCCGTGACGAGTTCTCACCATGAGCGGACGCGAGCGCTTCCCCCGCCGATTCGCCCCTTCTGAGGGGAGCCGAACCCGCGCCGGGGGCGGTCCGGCGCATGCCTATGCTGCCCCCGGCTCTGCGTTCCCGACGCGGGCCCGGCGAAAGGCGGAACACGAGTGGACATGCAACGCGTCGCGCGGATCCTGCGCGCGTACTGGAAGGCGATCCTCGCCCTCACCGTCGCGGGAGGGCTCGCGGGCCTGGGCTGGAGTGCGGTGCAGCCCCGGGTCTACACCGCCGACGCGAGCGGGTACGTCGCGAGCGTGTCCTTGGACGGATCGGCCGCCACTGCCCTCGCGGGCGACACCCTGGCCCGTTCGAAGGTGAAGTCGTTCATCGACATGGGCTATTGGCGAGCGGTGGCCGAGACGGCGCGGGACGAACTCGGCCTGACCGACAGCCCCGAGTCCCTGGTGCAGCGCATCCATGTGTCCAACCCGGTCGACACCGTGAACGTGCGCGTGGAGGCCACGGGGTCGACGCCCGAGGCCGCCCGCGACCTCGCTCAGGCGTGGCTGCACGGCATGACGCTCCAGGTCGACGAGCTGGAGTCGACGGGAAGCAGCCAAGGCGCCGTGCATCTCGTCGCGGGCGACTCGGCACGTCTGCCGACGGTGCCCTCCTCGCCCAATGAGCGGCTCACCGTCGCCGTCGGCGCGATCGCCGGCGCCGTGGTCGGCATCGTGTTCGCCCTCGTCCGGCGCGCGTTCGACCGCCGGGTGCGGTCAGCGCGCGACATCTCTGATTCCGTCGATGCCTCCGTGGTCGGCGTCCTGCCCGTGGACAAGGAGCTTGCGGCCGGTCGCGCCGTCTTCTCGTTCGACGACATCCGCGACGGGCGGGGCTCCTTCGCGCACAAGGAGGCGATGCGCGAGCTCCGGACCAATCTCCAGTACGTCGATGTCGACCACCCTCCGCGCGTCATGGTCATCACGAGCCCACTGCCCGGTGACGGCAAGTCGACGACGGCTGCCAACCTCGCCGTCAGCATCGCGGCGACGGGCCAGTCCGTCATCCTCATCGACGCCGACCTCCGCCGACCCGTGCTGGGCGCCACCTTCGGATTCTCCGACGACGTCGGGCTTTCGGACGTCCTGGCCGGGCGCGCACGGATCGAGCAGGTCGCCCATCAGGTCGACGAGCACGGGCGCCTGTTCGTCGTTGCCGCGGGGCGCACGCCCCCTAACCCGAGCGAGATGGTCGGCTCGCAGCGGATGCAGCAGCTCGCGCGCACGCTGGCCGACGACCTCGTCGTGATCATCGATTCGCCGCCGACACTCGCGGTCGCGGACGCGGCGGTCATCGCGAGTTGGGCCGACGGCGCGGTGCTGGTGGTGACCGCCGGTCGCACGACGGACGACATGCTCGTGCGGGCGGTCGGCAACATCGCCAAGACTCGGGGTCGGCTTCTGGGCGTCGTGCTCAACCGCGTCCCGCTGCGCGGCGCCGACTCCGGCTACTACGGCTCCCAGTACGGGGGCTACTACGGCTACGGCGCCCCCGACCCGCGCGGGGGTCGGACCCCGTGGTGGCGACGCCCGTGGCGACGCGCCCCCGGCGCCGCACCAGCCTCCGGCGACGGGGAGCCGGGCCCCCGCCGCCGTTCGGCGGAGCCCGTGCCATCGAACGTCAGCGGCTTGCGGACGCTATCCCATCGGCGGAGCACACCCACGACATCGGGTGATTCCGTGGATGAAGCTACCCGTTCGGTCGATACCGTTCCCCGCCCTCGCGAGGATGATTCCGGCGCCCGCCGCCGCCAGCGAGGATGAACGGTCCCGACCGTGGACGATGAAGGCGCCGGCTCCCCACGGGAACCGGCGCCTTCATCGTCGCGTCAGTGGGCCGTCGCGCCCGGTGCGACGACGGCCTTGATCGTCCGGAACAGGATGACGATGTCGCCGACCAGCGACCAGTTCTCGACGTAGAAGAGGTCGAGCCGGATCGCGTCCTCCCACGACAGCGTCGAGCGGCCGCTGACCTGCCAGAGCCCGCTCATTCCCGGGCGGACGATGAGCCGGCGGCGGGCGTCGTCGTCGTAGAAGGCGACCTCCGCATCACGCTGGGGGCGGGGGCCGACGAGGCTCATCTGCCCGATCAGCACATTGAACAGCTGAGGGATCTCGTCGAGCGAGTATTTCCGGAGCACCCGGCCGATGGGGGTGACGCGAGGGTCGTTCTCGATCTTGAAGAGCGGAGCGCCGTCGCGTCCCTGGGTGGCGAGGAGTTCGGACAGTCGTGCGTCCGCCCCGTCGACCATCGAGCGGAACTTGAGCATTCCGAACCGGACGCCGCCCTGTCCGACGCGCTCCTGACGGTACAGGATGGGGCCTGGTCCCGACAGGCGCACGAGGCCGGCGAGCACGAGCAGCAGCGGACTCGTGGCAGCAAGCAGGAGCAGGGCCCCGACCACGTCGAACGCGCGCTTGAGCACGCGTTGGCGCGTCGAGTACTGCGGAGTCTCCACGTGTACGAGCGGCAGGCCCGCCACCGGACGGGTGTGGATGCGAGGGCCCGCCACGTCCGTGAGGTTCACGGCCACGATGAGGTGCTGCCGTCCGGGCTCCAGGCTCCAGCCGATTCGTCGGATGTCGTGGGCGTCGAGGTGACCGCCGCCCGTGACCAGGACGCTGTCGGCGTCGAGTTGGTCGAGCCGACGCCGCAGCCGGCGCGCCTGCGCCTCGGTCCACGACTCTTCGTCGACGGCGATCGGATGCAGCCCCACGACAGTGAGGCCGACACCCGGTTGACGCATGATCTCTCCCGCGACGCGCGCATTCTCCTCCGCGCTGCCCACGAGCACGACCCGAGCCGACATGTCGCCCTTCCGGCGGCGGGAGACCAGCCAAGAACGGGCGGCGGTGCGCGCGACCAGCAGTGTGAGGGTTCCGACGGGCAGGCTCAGGAGGAAGTAGCCGCGGGAGAGGTCGATGCCGGTCAGATACGCGGCCATCGCCACGAGCCCGAAGAGCTGGAACGATGCGGCGATCACGAGGCGGTGTTCGGCGACGCCGTGTCCGACGACGCGGGGCAGCCGCGTCCCCCAGAGTGCCAGCGCGGCGAGCCACGCCGCGCTGAGCAGGACCGACACGGTCGTGTAATCGATGGGTGCGGCGCTCACGCCGGCGGGCTCCGGCCCGAGCCAGAGCAGCTGGGTACCGAAGACCGCGGTGATCACCACGACGGTGTCGAGAACGGCGAGCCGTCGGGCATACCGGGCTTGCCAGGAGCGTCGGCGCCCGTCACGGGCAGGGGTGAAGTTTCTTGTTATGGGTGGTGAAGGGAGTGATGAGGTGGCGAGATCCATGAGTGCTCCGCTGATCGGGCTCAGTGGCCGGAGATGAGGCGCCTCTGGGCTGGAACAGGAGGCGCAGGGTCCGGGCACTCTGCCACCGCGTGTGCGCGCGAGCGGGAAGCGCCGTCTCGCCCGTGGCGGGGTGAAGGGCGGCGACCGCGCGGCGGTGGCGTCGTGCCGCCCGACGGGCTCCGCGAACTCGCCGGTTTCTCAGTGGGGGGATCGCCTGGATGCTCACCTGGGCGTTCGCGCTCGTCACCCCGCACGACGCACGGGGCACGGCGGTGGCACTTTTCGCCCTCGTATGTATGCATGTTCATGTGCGCGTAGCGGAGCAGTCAAGCTGGACGCATGACCGACGCGTCCGATCCCTGGAACGAGTTCGCCCGCGAGTTCGGATCGCGTCTCCTGCACGCCCGGGCTCAGCGCGGTCTTTCGCAAGAGCACGTCGCCCATGCCGCAGGGCTTGCGACCTTCACGTACCGCAAACTCGAGCGTGGCGAGTCCAACCCGGGTACTCCCGCGAATCCCCGTCTGCGGACCATCGTGTGCCTGGCCGAGGTCCTGGAGATTCCACTCCCCGACCTGCTGCCGCAGCCTCCGGAGGGCATCGCGCCCGGACGCTGACGGCGGTGTCGGAGGCTCGTGCTTCACTTCCTCCGTGCCCACCGACGATCGGGTCGCCCTCGCGGACGATCCGGAGAAAGAGGTGTCCGGCATGAGTGAAGACGACGTCCGTCCCCGTCATTCGAACGGGCGCTGCGCGTTCGCGTGGTGCACGACGCTCCACGGAGAGACGACGCACCCCGATGACGAGGATCACCGCAGTGCGGGGGCGGGATTCAGTGCGCGCCTGCGAGGTGTCGACGAGAGCGGTCGGGGCGCCGCGGTCGATGTGGAGGTGGGGATCCTGCGGCGCCGGGACGACACGGAGAACTGGCTCGTCATCGAGGTGGGAGGAGGCGGACTGGCTCTGAGTGCCGAGGGCGCCCGAGAACTGCGGCGCGCGCTCGCCGACGATCCGCAGATCCGAGAAGCTCTGCGGCCCTGAAGACGCGGTCGATTCCGACGAAGAGTCTTTCACCCCGAACCGGCACCGCGCGCGCCCATCGCCGGGCGCACGCGTGTCGGCGGGAAGGCGATGGACTGACGGGAACGGTCCTTCGTCCCCGCCCGTCCATCGAGAGGTCCCTGTGAGCCCATCGGCACCCGTCCGCGTCCTCATCGTGTGCACCGCGAACGTGATCCGATCGCCCTTCGTGGAGCACCTGCTCCGTGAGCGTGTCTCGGCCGGAGCGCCGGAACTGATCATCGACAGTGCCGGATCCGCCGCGCGTCCCGGCCGTCCGGTCGAACCGGAGGCGATCGCCATCGGGCACCGGTATGGCCTCGACCTCGGCCGTCACCGCTCACGCCGCCTCGATGAATCCCTGCTCGAGCCCGGAACCACTGTCCTGTGCGCGGCGGCCGTCCATCGGCGGGTCGTCCTCGACATGCGTCCGGATCTTCTGGACTCGACCTTCACCCTGCGCGAGTTCGCGCGTCTGCTGGCTGAGGAGGATCAGGCCGACGCGCACGGGAGTTGGGCCGCGCTGGTCGACTCGGCGGCCCACCGGCGGACTCGGCTCCGCCGGCGGGCCGCGGAGGACGATGATCTGGTCGATCCCGTGGGGCAGTCCGCTGCGGTGTGGGCGGACTTCGAACGGTGCGCGGTGGACGCAGTGGAGGTCATTGCCGCCCGCGCCGGGGCTCTCTTCCGAGATCGCAGCCCGCAGGTCGGCCCGGGAGTGGTCCCGATGACCCGCCGCGCGCGGCGAGGGGCGAGCCGGGTCTTCCCCGGCGGCGTGCAGCCATGAGCGTTGCCACGCCTCGCTACGGCGTCGAGGCACGCGGCGACGTCCTTGACCCGGGCCTCGGAGCGATCAGAGGATGAGCGCCCCGCTCAGACTGGGCGAAGAAGGGGCGTCGAGCACGCGTCCCTCTTCGCTGTCGGCGCGGGCGATGATGCGGCCGAGACTGATCCCGGCCGCGAGTGCGGTGACGATCCAAGCGACGATACCGACGACGATGGCGGTGACGACGACGACCATGGGACTTCTCCTTCGGAGTCCGGCGGTGCACAAAGAGTATGTGCTCGTCACTGTAGTGGTCATTCGGACATCGCAGAGGGACTCCCGCGCCGTGGCGTGATGCGGTATATCAGTGCCGTCGGCCAAAGGTGCGCCGGACGACACGGAGCAGCCCGAGGAAACCGAAGAGCCCGATCACCGCGCCCAGGATCGCGAACAACGTCACCGATCCCCCCAGCACGGGCCCGCCCCCGGCCACGATCAGCACCACGGCGATCACGACCGCCGCGATCGACACCAGGGTGGTGGCGATCTCGGAGGTGATCCGGCTCAGGATGCCACTGGTGTCGGTTCCGTCGTCGGAACGGAGCGTGATGCCGATCGATCCCCGCTCGATGCCCGTGAGCAGGGCCTCGAGTCGCTGCGGCATCCGCTGAAGACGCGCGAGCGAGATCACGGCACCCGCCTGCAGATCGGTGGCGGCCCGGCCGAGCGAGATCGTGCGACGGAGCAGAGTCGGCATGAGGGGGAGAGCGCGGCCGACCATGTCGAAGTCGTCCACGATCACGCGGAGACATCCTTCCAGTGTCGCGAAGCTGCGCAGCGCCGACGCCAGCTCGCCCGGGAGGGCGATCCTGTGCTGCCGGATGACGTCGACGATCCGCGTGAAGATCGACCCCTGGCCGACGCTTCGCACGTGCTCCGCCGTGAGCACGATGCCGACGTCGTGACGGAAGGCATCCAGATCCACGTCGTCCGGGGCGTCGACGATGAGCAACAGCGCGTCCGTCGCGGCGACGTCGTTCTCGCTGAGCGCGGCGAGGAGGAAGGCCGTCATGTGCTGCCGACGGCTGCGTTCGATGATCCCGACCGCACCGAAGTCGATCAGCCCGAGGGTGCCGTCGCTCGTGAGCAGCACGTTGCCCGGGTGGAGGTCGGCATGGAACACGCCGTAGACCAGGATCTGCTCGATGACCGTCGTCATCAGCACCTCCGCGAGGCGATCCCGCTCCTGCGCGGTCATCGCCGCCAGGCGGTCGGCGGAGTCGCTGAGCGCCGCTCCGTCCACCATCTCCATCGTGAGCACCCGCGTGCCGGACGCCAGGGGAAAAGCTGCGGGCACGGTCACGAGTCCCCGCCGCGCGGGATCGGTCGCGTCGATGCGCTCGACGGTGGCGCGGATCATCTCGGTGTTGCGCGCCTCCACGCGATAGTCCAGCTCTTCGAGCAGCGTGCTGGTGAAGCCGCGGGCGACGGACTCGATGCGCAGGTCGCGCCCGACGCGGGTGCGCGCCTCGGCGCGATGGGCGAGGCGGCCGATGATGTCGGCATCCGCCTCGACCTGCGCGCGTGCGGCGGGGCGCTGCACCTTGACCACGACACGACTGCCGTCGTGCAGGACCGCCCGGTGCACCTGGGCGACCGACGCGGCGGCGAGCGGGTGAGGATCGACCTCGGCGAAGATCTCGTCGACCGGGCGTCCCAGGTCGCTCTCGATGACCTCGCGCGCAGTCTCCCAGGGGAGAGTCGTGGCGTTGGTCTGCAGTGAGGCGAGAGCGCTCAGGTAGGGCTCCGGAATGAGATCGCGGCGTGTCGAGAGCACCTGACCGAGCTTGACGAAACTCACACCGGCGTCGTTGATGGTGGCCACGATGGCGCGGGCCCGCTCCTCGGATGTGCTCAACTGCTGCTCGACGCGCGAGTGTCCGCCATGGAAGAGCCAGCCCACGCCGTGACGCGAGGCGATCGCGAGGATCTCGAGGTATCGACGGGTGCGCTTGCGCTGGCGGAGGGCTGCGCGGATCACGTCGATCGGGTTGGGAAGCGGGCGGGTCGGGAAGATCGCCTCACTCGCCACGAGAGCGGCGACTCCCAGGGCGAACACCCAGCTGATCGACAGGGCGATGAGCCCGACCCACAGCCAGACGTCCTCTTCGCCCCCGGGTGTGGCCCCATCCGGCATGCCGGTCTGTCGCAGTACCCAGCCGGCGACGGGAACGCCGAGGAAGAACACCAGCAGACCGATCACGATGCTGCGCGGCCACCCCACCGCCGTCCCGAGGATCTGACGGGCGACGAAGCCCACGAGGACCGCGCAGATGATCGCGAGAACGGCGATGAGCAGGGTGACGAGCACGGGGTCAGCGTAGCCGCCGGGTCACGCGATGCGAACGAGCTGGCATCCCGGGCACCCCCACACGGCCGAGCCGCCACGTCGTCGCGGCTCCAGCGTGTGGAGGCATCGAAGGCAGCGGGGTGGGAACCCGCTCGTCGCTCCGTCGTCCGGGGGCGGTGCGGGCGCGGCGTTCGCAGGGGGGAGGCCGGGGGAGGGGATCATGGCGTGCCCTTCTGTCGAGGGCATTTTTACATGCGCATGCCGCGGTGCGCAGAAACCGTCCACAGGGGTCCGCCGCCCCGACGGGGCGGGGGAGGAGGCGAACACCTCCTCGGCCCCGCCGCGCTCCACTCAGTCGAGGCGCCTCCGGTCATGCGCGAGCTTCGCGCGCAGGCTCGAGTGCACCGAGATGTAGGTGCGGAAGCCCTGCCCCGTCAATGTCGCGAGATTCGTCACGAGCGTGTCGACGTGCTCGGCGATCTGCCGGGGGGAGGTGTTCTGACGCGGCGTGACGCTGACGTGGAGAACCGTCTCCTTGCGCACCTCGTTGGAGGCGATGCGGGCGGCGAGGAGCTCGTCGCGCTCGTCGAGCGAGTTCTTCAGTGCCGCCGAGGCGAATCCGTCGGTCAGCGTGATGCGACCCACATCGCTCTCGGTCCCTGTGGACTGCAGGGGGACGCGGTGCGTGCCCCGCACTGCGCTCACGGCGACGAGCACGAGCACGAGCGCGACGACCGCGAGCGCGGCGACGGCGCCGATGCCGAGCGAGGGCTGTGCGATCTCGTCTGCCCAGGCGCGGATGCCGTCGGCGGCCTGCGTCCAGAGATCCGCCGCGCCGGGCACGGCAGCGACCGCGATGAGCAGTGCCCCCAGGGCGAGCAGGACGAGGCCGACGACGATCAGCACGGTGCGGTTGAGCGCTCGATTGGTGTTCCTCATCGGGGGTCCTCTCTTCCGGCGTCGCGCGGTCGATCGACTCGGATCCGGGTGCGCACCGAGGGGCTGAGGCGGTACGACGCGACCTCGTCCTCGACGATCTGTCGCAGTCTCTCCGCCTCCACGGGGACGCCGACGGGCGGCCGGACCGTCACGTCGACAGCGCGGTGCGCGACGCCCACCACGACGTTCTCCCGCGCGATCCCCGACGCCGTGCTCACGTGCTGGGCGAGCGCGGAGGCCACGACGCCGTTGTCGACGACGACGGCCCGGTCGCCCCAGGCCATCTCATGCCGGGACAGGCGACCGGGAGACACCCCGACGGCGAACACGACGAGACCGACGAGAGCGATCACGGCGCCGGCGGCGATCAGGCCCGTCGGAGCGACGGTCATCGGAAGCGCCGCCAGGGCCTCCACGGCGGCCGCGGGAGCGACCAGGAGCGGTTGCCGGCCCGTCAGCGCGAGAACGATCTCGACGGCGGCATACACCGCCGCGAGGATCAGCAGCACCACGACCAGGAGCATCGCCCCTGTGCGCGGCGAGTGCGTCTCCCGACGCACGACGGTGCGGAGAACGGAATCGGTCATCTCACCCTCCTTCTTTTCGGAATCGTGGCGCCCACGATGGTGAGGTCCACGCGGGAGACCTCGCGCCCGAACAGACGCGTGAGGCGCGTACGGAGGTCCTGCTGGATGCCGTGCGCCGCCTCCACAACGGGGATGGCGGCCCGGACGGCCTCGGTGTCGTCGAGGCGGGGGACGGGGAACGGCGATCGGATGCGTACGACGACCGAGCCGATCGAGGCGGCGATGTCGACGGAGACCTCCGCACGGGCGACCCCGATCGCCTCGGCCGCCGCCTGCTCCGCCGCCTTCCGGTAGACGCGGTCGGCGACGTCGACGCGGCCGCCGGTGCGCACCGCGACCCCGCCCCCCGGGGCGGCGGCCACCCCGGGAAGCGCGGTGGTCACGACGTGCTCCGACCCGAGAATGCGTTGGCGATGCTGCGGATGTCGATCTGGCCGGAGGCGATCCGACCGACGATCGCGCCGATCGCCATGAACAGGGCGACCAGGAGGAAGCCCCAGAAGCCGAAGATCAGTGCGGCGACGGCCAGGACGAGGCCGATGAGGGCACCGGTGAGCGTCGGGTTCATGACACGCGAGAGGGGGTCGAGTCGTCGTCATCGTCACCCGGGATGTGGATGTCGTTGACGTCGACGTTTACCTCGACGACCTCGAGGCCGACGAGACCGCTGATGGCACCGGCGACGCGCGTACGCACCTGATCGGCCACCTCCTGGATGGGGGCGGGGTACTCCACCACGATCGTGACGTCGGCAGCGGCCTGCGTCTCGCCGACCTCGACCTTGACGCCCTGCGTCAGGTCGGTGGCGTTGATCGCGTCGCGGATCGCGCCGAAGGCCCGGGCCCCGCCACCGCCGAGCGCGTACACGCCGGGAACCTCGCGCGCGGCGATGCCGGCGACCTTGGCCACGACCGAATCGGCGATGGTGGTCTTGCCCGCGGTCTCGGACGAGGGGCTCCCGGAACCCGGGAACGCGCGGTCCACGCGCGAGCCCTGCGTTGCGGCGAGGGGCGCCGCAGGCTTGTCTTGGCTAGCCATCGGAGTGTCCTTTCAGTACGTTCTGCGCCGGGACATCCCGGCGCAGCGGTGTTCGCGTACTGATGAGACGTAGCGGGGAGCGGATTCGTCACGCGGCGAGCGAAGAAATCCGGACCGCGCCCTCGAATGCCGAGCGCCCCGGCAGTGGTGCCGGGGCGCTCGGGGGTGGCGGGGGGCAGAGGTCAGGGGCGACCCATGCCGTAGTAGGTCCAGCCGGCGGAGCGCCAGGCGTTGGCATCCAGGCAGTTGCGTCCGTCGATCACCACGCGGCCCGCGGTCAGCTCGGCGGCGTGGGCCGGGTCGAGATCGCGACGGTACTCGTCCCACTCGGTGACGACGATGACGGCGTCCGCGTCGCGCAGAGCTTCGTCACGGTCCTCGATGTAGGTCAGCTGGGGGTGGATGCGACGGGCGTTCTCGATCGCGGCGGGGTCGGTCAGCGTGACGTCGGCGCCCAGACCGTGGAGGCGCACGGCCACGTCGAGAGCGGGGGAGTCGCGGATGTCGTCGCTGTGCGGCTTGAAGGCCGCGCCGAGAACGGCCACCTTCTTCTCGAACACCGAGCCTCCCAGCGCCTGGACGGTGAGTTCGACAGCCCGGTCGCGACGGCGGAGGTTGATCGCGTCGATCTCTCGCAGGAATGCCACCGACTCGCCGCGTCCGAGTTCCTCGGCCCGCGCGGAGAACGCACGGATGTCCTTGGGGAGGCAGCCGCCACCGAACCCGATGCCGGCGCCGAGGAATCGGCGACCGATGCGCGCATCGTGGCCGATGGCGTCGGCGAGCGTCGTGACGTCGGCACCGGTGACCTCGGCGATCTCGGCCATGGCGTTGATGAAGCTGATCTTCGTCGCCAGGAACGCGTTCGCCGAGACCTTCACCAATTCAGCGGTGGCGTAGTCGGTGATGATGAACGGCGTGCCCTTGGCGATGGACGGGTGATACACCTCGCGCAGGACGTCGGCGGTGCGCGCGCCCTCCTCGGTCGGTGCACCATCCGCGCTCGGCACCCCCGCGACGAGGCGGTCGGGGTCGACGGTGTCCTGAACGGCCCACCCCTCGCGGAGGAACTCGGGGTTCCAGACCAGGGTGGCGCCGCGCTCGGTCACGCGGGGGGCGAGGGATTCCGCGGTGCCCACCGGCACGGTCGACTTGCCCGCGACGATGTCCCCCTCGGAGAGGTAGGGGAGCAGGCCGTCCACGGCCGCGTGCACGTAGGTGAGGTCGGCGGCGTATCCACCCGGCTGCTGCGGCGTGCCGACACCGATGAAGTGCACCTTGGCGCCCTGCGCGGCCGACATGTCGGTCGTGAACGACAGACGACCGGAGGCGATGCCCTCGGTGAGGATCTCCTGGAGTCCGGGTTCGAAGAAGGGCGCCTCGCCCTTCGAGAGCGAGGCGACCTTCCGCTCATCGACGTCGATACCGACGACCTCGTGCCCGATCGAGGCCATCGCCGCCGCATGGACGGCTCCCAAGTATCCACAACCAATTACAGAAAGACGCACGGGTCTCCTCCAGCTCTGTTTCCAGACAGCACGCGAATGTCGCGCCGTCGACCCGCACGGGAGCGCGGGGAGTTCACGCGGCCGTCTCGCCCGGCGCCAGGGCGGCGCGGGCGGTCTTGCCCAAGATGACGAAGTCGCCGACGAGCGTCCAGTTCTCCACGTACGACAGGTCCAGGCGCACGGACTCCTCCCACGAGAGCGACGAGCGCCCACTGACCTGCCACAGTCCGGTGATGCCTGGTTTCGCAAGGAATCGACGGTGCACGTGGTCAGCGTAGAGGGCGACTTCCGACGGCAGCGGCGGACGAGGGCCGACGAGCGACATCGATCCGCCGATGACGTTGAACAGCTGCGGGAGCTCGTCCAGACTGAACTTGCGCATGATCCGACCGATGGGGGTGACCCGCGGGTCGTTCTTCATCTTGAAGAGCACCTCGTTGCCGGCATCCCGCTCTTGCTTCGCGAGCTGCTCGAGCAGGTCTTCGGCGTTGACGACCATCGAGCGGAACTTGATCATGGTGAACTCGCGGCCGCGGAAGCCCACGCGCTTCTGTCGGAAGAAGACCGGTCCCTCGCTGGAGAGGCGCACGGCGATGGCGAGGAAGGCCAGGAGCGGGCTCAGGAGGATCACACCGGCGATGCTGGCGACGAGGTCCACGGTGCGCTTGAGGAACACCTGTCCGCGCGAGAACCGGGGAGTCTCGACGTGGATGAGGGGGAGCCCCGCGACGGGGCGTGTGTGCAGCCGCGGTCCGGCGATGTCGATGATGCTCGGAGCGAGAACGAGATGCTGCCGGCCGGCCTCCAGGCTCCAGGAGATCTGCTTGACCTTGTCCGCGGGCAACTCGTCGGCACTCGTGACGGCGACGGTGTCCGCTCCCGTGGCCTGCAGCGCCCGGGAGATGTCGCCGACGTGCCCCATCACCGGGATGTCCGTCCCGGGGATGGTGTCTGCGACCTTGCCGCTGGGAACGCACGCTCCCACGACCCGGTAACCGGCGTTGGGATTGCGGGCGAACTCCCGCGCGACCTGGGTCACCGAGGCGAGCGAACCCACGAGCAGCACGCTGGCGGAGTACTTCCCGCGCGAGCGCTGGACGATGAGCCACTGGCGCCAGAGCCACCGCGTGAAGATGAGGACGAGGATGCCGCCCGGCAGGCTGATCAGCAGGTATCCACGGGCGACGTCGATCTGGGTGAGGAAGGCGATGATGGCGATCGTGCCGAAGAGTCGGAAGCTGGAATCGATGACGCGGATGTATTCCTGCGAGCCCGTGCCCAGCACTCGGTCGCTGCGCGAATCGATGAACGACAGTGCCCACATCCACGCGATGATGAGGCCCGCCGAGAAGACCCAGTAGGAGAGGTCGGTGATGCGGTTGTCGCGGCTCGCCGCGACCGCGGCGTTACCGGTGCCGAACCACGCTAGCTGCGTGCCGTAGACGACCCAGATCAGCGAGGCGAGGTCGGTGAGGATGAGGTTGCGGCGGTAGCGCTGGCGCCAGCGGTCGCGTCTCGGAGGGGAGGCCTCGGGTGCACGATCCGCGGCGTGGTCGCGGGGCGGTTTCGTCGCCATCGTCGCTTCGTCGATCTCGGCGACGGCGCCCTGCGACGTCGATGTCGCGTCGACCTGCAGGTCAGACGTCACAGTGCGTAGGCCCCTTTCTCCGATGGTCGGATCGTGGTTCTCCTGCTGAACGATAACAGCCTGAACTCACCCCGTGAATCACCCGTGTATGAACGAGATGTTTCCTGACCGGTGAGTCTGGTCACCCCCATTTTCCCCACATAACCGCGTGTCCCCCGGCTGGGGGACATCCTCGGAGCCGCCTTTCCTGACAGGCCCTCACATCCCCTGATCGATGTCAAGTGGAAGGTGCTGCGTGGCTTCGTGGTGTAACCGTGACGCCGCCGTTAGACTCGGCAGCGGTCTTCGGCGCCCGGAAGTCGATGACCGCGACACCGGGGGGATCGCCGATGACACGCGTGGACCGGTCGACCCCGTTGCGCGCCCGACTCGGTGCAGGAGCGCTCATCGCGGCGCTGGCCGTCGTGCTCCTCGTCGGCGGGTCGATCGTGGTGTCGGGCGCTCTGGGGGTCTGGCCCGTCGGAGCCGCGACCCGCGACGCCGCCCCCCTCGCATCGGGCCGACCCACCGCCGCTCCCACGTTCGCACCGATTCCGCGGCTCGCGCCCGCGGTGACCACACCCCCGCCGACGGTTGCGCCCGCACCGATGGTGTCGCTCTCGCCCGCCGCGCAGCCGTGTGAGAGTGACACCCTCCTCACCGTCTGGGCCCACCCGGACGACGACATCATCTTCGGTAATCCGGCCATCTCGGGTGCCCTCTCCGCCGGGCAGTGCGTTCGTACCGCATTCCTGACCTCGGGCGATGCGGGCAAGGGCCTCACGTACACCCGCTCGCGCGAGCTCGGCATCCTGCGGGCCTACAACCACATGCGCGGCGCCGACGGACTATGGGACTCCACCGTGGTGACGCTGGACGCGGGGCTGCGGGTCGAGCGTCTGACCCCACAGGGGGACCCGCGCGTCTCGATCATGTTCGTCCGTCTTCCGGACGGGAACATCACCGACGGCGGGTTCGACGCCACGGGCCACGCGACGCTGAGCAAGCTGATCGACGGGGGGATCGGCGCTCTCGCTCCCATCGACGGCGGACCAGCCGTAGACCGGGCGCAGCTGTCGGCGGCCCTGACGGAGATCGCCTCCGCCCTGCAGCCGGCGCGCACGCTCACCCATGTGCCCCGCGGCAGCGCCTTTGCCGCCGGCGACCACCCCGACCATTCCGCGGTCGGCACGCTGGTGCGCGATGCCATCGGGCAGCAGGGGCCGGCGGCCGCCGGCATCCGGTACGTCGTGGGCTATCCCTCGCAGGATCTCCCCCGCACCCTGGACGGAGCGGTGCTGGATGCCAAAGTCGACACCTATCGCATCTACGCGCAGCAGGACGAGGTGGTCCGCTGTGCGGACCGCGCCGCCTGTCTGAAGACACGTAAGTTCGGCGAGTGGCTGCGCAGGTCGTATCTGCTCAGCGAGGCCGAGCTCCGCCTGTCCTGACCGCGCGTCCGGCCGGGGCCGCCCCGTCAGTGCTGGAAGGTCCCGTGGACGATCGCGCGGCCGAGCGTCTGGAACGCCAGCGCGAACGACACCGCGGCGGGGGTCGCGGCGGCATCCACGCCGAGGCTCTCGGCGCCGACCGCGTGCACGACGAAGAAGTAGCGGTGCGGCTGGTCGCCCTCCGGCGGCGCCGCGCCGAGGAAACCTGCCTCCCCGGCGTCGTTGCGGACGTGGAACGCGCCTTCGGGGAGGTCGCCCGCGGCGAACCCCGCGGGGATCTCGCGCAGATCGGCCGGCAGGTCGACGAGAACCCAGTGCCAGAACCCGCTCGGCGTGGGAGCGTCGGGGTCGAAACAGGTGATGGTGAAGGACGACGTGCCCTCCGGCGGGTTCGACCAGGTCAGATGCGGGGAGGTGTTGCCGCGGGAGGCGACCTGGTCGTCCTTCAACGGCTGCGCGTCGGTGACGTCGTCGCTGGTGACGTCGAAGGACGCGACCGCCGGAAGGAGCGGGTACGGGTCGGGACTCTGGGGGCGGGTCAGATCAACCATGACGGCACCCTAGGAGGTCGTGGCCGTGGCGAGCGCGGGCTTGCATCCGCACCGGGAGGTGGGTAGCCGTCGATTCTCGGGGATCGACGACGTCGGCCTCCGTACGAGGGGCCGTCGGCGGAAGCGTTCTCCCCCGACCGGCGCCTCTGGGCCCCGCCGCTCGGTGGGGGCTGGTGTGGTCTACCCGATTCGCGCCCGTCCGCGCGATAGCGTCGTACCGTCACGCCGAGCGCCGACGACCCGAACCCGTCGCTGCGCTCGGCTGGGGGGACACAGGACGGAGCCACGGTGCGGGAAGACGAGCTTTCTGGGGCGGAGGGCGAGGAACGCGCGGCAGAGCGCGCAGCTCGCCGTGTCCGTGTGACGCGTCGCGGACTGCTCATCGGCGGTCTCGCGCTGGCCGCACTCGGGGGCGGTGCGCTGTTCGTTCGTCAGCTGCGCCACAGCGGCGGCCCTGTGGGGGCGTGGATGCCTCTCCGCCCGATCGCCGCGCCGGCGCCGCCGGCGACGCTGTCGCCCGCCGTCGAGGCGCCGGGACTGGACACGTGCATGACGATCTGGGCGCACGCCGACGACGACATCATCTTCGCCAACCCGGAACTGGGTGAGGGGATCGCCGCCGGCGCCACCGTGCGGGCGGTGTACGTCACGGCGGGCGACGCCGGGAAGGGCCTCGACTACGCCCTCGAGCGGGAAGCCGGCATCCGCGCCGCCTACGACCTCATGCGCGGAGCAACCGGAGAGTGGGACGAACGACAACTCACCCTTCTCAGCGGTGCGAGGGTCACGCGGTTCGTCCCGGCCGACGAGCCGCGGCTGTCGATCACCGTCCTCCGCCTGCCGGACGGCGGTCTCGACGGCAAGGGCTTCCTCGCCACGGGCGGGGCGGGACTCACACAGCTCATCAACGGCGAGGTCGACGTCCTCGCGCCGGTCGACGGCGGACCGGTCTACGACCTTCCGCGCTTGACGGCGACGCTCGCCGAGCTTCTTTCCGCTGCCGAGCCGCGCCGCGTGAGCACCAACGTGCCCCATGAAAGCGCCTTCGCCCGCGGCGATCACCCCGACCACTCGTGCGTCGGTTCGCTCGTGCGCGCTTCGGCGCCGGTCGTCGGTCTCGCACCCGAGGCGATGTCGTACTACCTCGGATATCCGTCGCAGGACCAGCCCGTCAACGTCACGGGCACGGCACTGGATGCCAAGGTCGAGGTGTACCGCACGTACGCGGCCGACGATCCGGTCGTCCGGTGCGCCGAGGCGTCCACCTGCCTGGCGCAGCCGGGTTTCGGCGAGTGGCTGCGACGGACCTATCCCATGAACGAGGCGGAGCTGCGCCTGTCCTGAGCGCTGCTCAGCGTTCCGGTTCGCGTCGCGGAAGCGACACGGAGAGGCGGAAACCTCCGCCGGACCGGCTCGCCGCGTCGAGGCTTCCCCCCAGCAGCTCGGCGCGCTCCCGCAGTCCCCGCAGGCCCGCGCCTCCGGACGGCAAGGGAAGGGCGGCCGTCGTCGGGGCGTCGTTGTCGACCACGACCTGGATGCTCGCGGTCGTCGTGCGCACGCTGACCCGTACGGGAGCGCCGGGCGCGTGCTTGCGGGCGTTGGTCAACCCTTCCTGCACCGTGCGGTACACGGCGCGTTCCAGCGGCGGCGCGAGGTCGGAGGTGATATCGGTGACGAGTTCGGCGGAAATGCCGCTGTCCGCGACGAGGCGCGCGAGGTCGTCCAGGGTCGGCTGCGGCTTGTCCCCGCCGGTCGGTGCGCCTTCGGCCCGCAGGACGCCGACCATCTGCCGCAGCTCATCGAGGGTGCGTACAGCGAGGGAGCGGATGACGCCCGCCGCCCTGCGCGCGTCCGGGTCGGTGGAGGCGACCTGCAGGGCGCCGGCCTGGACGGCGATGAGACTCACCTGGTGCGAGACGACATCGTGCATCTCGCGCGAGAGACGAGCGCGCTCCCGGCGCAGCACGTCCTGCTCGTCCCGCAGGCGTTCGACAGCGCGGGCGGCCGAGAGCTCCGCCACACGGTCGCTGAGCTCCGTCCGGGTCCGCACGAGCGCGCCGAGGGCGATCGGCGTGGCGGCGTACATCAGGGCGTACAGCAGCGAGGGCGCGAGGTAGTCCAGCTCAGGCAGCTGCCAATCCGGCAGGAGGAAGCAGGCGAAGGTCACCGCTCCCGCGGCGAGCACGGGCGGGAGGCGACGTTCCCGCACCGCGACGGAGTACAGCGCGATCGGGGCGGCGATCGTCATGGCATCCACGACCAGTCCGGGCAGGACGAGCACGAACGCGACCCAGGGCAGGCGCCGTCGCACGAGGAGTCCGGCGACGGCGACCGCGGCGAGCGCGATCTCGAAGGGTGTCCAGCCCGGGAGCAGCACGACGACGTCGATGACGGCCGCGGCCGCCAGAGCGAGATCGGTGACGACCGCGAACCACCGGCTCCGCGTGAGGGGCGTCAGACGATGACGGGAGCGGGCGGTCACCGTCGGTCGCCACCTCGACGGGCGCGCTCCGCGATGAGGGCGGCTTCCAGGCGCGAGGACACCGACAGCTTCGCGAGGATCGCGCTGACGTGGTCTTTCACGGTCGCTCCGCTGAGGTGGAGGCGTTTGCCGATCTCGGCGTTCGACTCGCCCGTCGGCAGGTGGTCCAGGACATCGCGCTCGCGCTCGGTGAGAAGCGCGATGCGCTCCACGGCGTCCGGGTCGGGTGCCCCGACGTACCCCTCGACCAGCGTGCGGGAGACCTGGGGCGAAAGGACGACCCCGCCGGCGGCGAGCGAGCGCACCATGGCGGCGAGGTGCTGCGGCGGCGTGTCCTTGACGAGAAAGCCGGAGGCGCCGTCTTGCAGCGCGCGGGCGATGTGTTCGTCGGTGTCGAAGGTCGTGAGGATGCCGACGACCGGGCGCCCCGGATCGTCGCGGATGTCGGCGAGCACGTCCAGTCCACTGCGTCCCGGCATCCGGATGTCGAGGAGTACGACGTCCGGCCGTTCGCGGCGGATGGTCTCGACGGCCTGGTCGCCGTCGACGGCGGCGACCACTTCGATGTCGTCGGCGGCGCCGAGGATGAGTTCGAAGCCCGAACGGACGAGGGCCTCGTCGTCGACGACTACCACGCGGATCACGAGTGTCACCCTACGACGGGCCGGCCGGCGCCGCCCGGGGGGAGCACGGAAGGGGGCGCCGGACCACCGGCGCCGCCCCTGCGTGACGGCTCAGTCGTCGGAGACGGTGACGGTGACGTCGATGTTGCCGCGCGTGGCGTTGGAGTACGGGCAGACCTGGTGAGCCTCGTCGGCGAGTTGCTGCGCCTGCTCGTGGTCGATCCCGGGCAGGACGACCTCGAGCAGCACGGCGAGCTGGTAGCCGCCCTGACCGTTCGAGCCGATCTGCACGCGACCGCCCACCGAGGAGTCCTCCAGCTTCACTTTGTGGCCTCGAGCGACCGCGTGGAGGGCGCTGTGGAAGCACGCGGCGTAGCCCGCGGCGAAGAGCTGCTCGGGGTTGGTTCCGTTGCCCGACCCGCCCATCTCCTGGGGGACGGCGACATCGAGGTCGAGCTGGTCGCCGGCGACGACGTGGCCGTTGCGGCCTTCACCGGTGGAGAGTGCTTCGGCGGTGTAGAGGACGTCCATGGGATGGTTCCTTTCTTTCGGACGGGGGAGTGCCGTCGGGGTGGCGGAGGAGTCGGACGGATGCCGAGTCGGGTACCCGAGGGCGGGTGGTGCGCGCGGGGATCAGGGCGCAGGCGTGTATGCAGCGGTCCGGTCGAGGACGGTCTGTGGCTGGTCGCGCAGGTCGCGCATGGCGACGGTCAGCTGCTGCAGGGCGTTGATCAGCTCGCGGGCGCTCTCGGCATCGGTGAGGCCCGATCCGACGGCGATGCAACGCGGTATGTGAGCGAGCTCGTCGCGCATCTCGCGTCCGCGGGGGGTGAGTGAGACCGTCACCACGCGCTCGTCATCGGCGCGGCGCGTTCGGGTGACGTAGCCGGCGGACTCCATGCGGGCGAGCATCGGCGAGAGCGTCCCCGAATCGAGCTGAAGAGCATCCCCGAGTCCGCTCACGGTCTGGTCTCCGTCGTTCCAGAGGGTCACGAGAGCGAGGTACTGCGGGTAGGTGAGGTCCCACGGATCCAGCAGCACCCGGTACGCCTGGGTGGTCGTGCGGCTCGCGGCGTAGAGGGCGAAGCAGACGAGGGAGTCGACGGCGGACATGAGAAAAGAATTGCACACAACTTAGTTGTGCACAATAAGAATCTCACCCAGCCGGAGAAGTCAACCCCTGCACTCGATCCGCGTTCCCGCTCACCATGGGTCGCATGATCCCCCGCAGCGACGCGAGCGCCGTCTCTCCGTCGGGCTTCCTCGCCGACGGAGACCGCGACGTCCTCGCCATCAACGGACACCAGTTCGACCTCGGGATGCCGAGCACCCCGGGCCTGATCGAGCCCGCCTGACGCGCGCCGCTTCAGCCCCCGGCGCGCACGACCGTGCCGTCGGAGACCGCGACGGCTATCGTCGTGCCGTCCGTGAATTCCACCCGCCAGGCGGCGTCGTCGCCGCGCGCGAGATCGACCTCGGACACGTCCCCGCCGCCACCGTGCGCGGCCGCAGCGATGCGGATCCCGTCGGCCAGCGTCGTCGATGCTGCATCCAGCGCCGTGCGATCGTCCGCATCCAGGTCGCCGTCGTCGTGCCGCTCCGTCACGGTGGGCCCGGCGAGCTCGACGTCCACCTCCGTATCGCGACCATCGACGGCGACGTGCACCTGGGCCGTCCCGTCCTCGATCTCCACGTCGAAGGCTCGCCCGCCGGCATCCGACTCCGCCCGGATCACGGCGGCGATCACGGTCTCGTAGGCGCGGTCGTCGGACCCGCCCGCTCCGACCGAAGGGACGCACGCGGTGAGGGCGAGGGAGAGTCCGAGGGTCGAGAGCCCGCCGGTGAGAGCGCGAAGGGATGCCATGGCGCGAGGCTATCGACGGCGAGGCGCCGCGTCGGAGTCGTTGCGCGCGAGCGGTCGATATGCCAGGCCCGTCTGCGCCTACTATCAACTCGGGCGCGCCGCGTCAACCGCGGGTGGACGCCCAGGTGGGCGTCGAAGCATGACGGGCATGAGCGAGATCACCGCACACCACGGACTGCTGACCGACGTCGACCTTCACGTCGACGACACCGGCGGGGCCGGTCGCCCCGTCGTCCTCATTCATGGCTGGCCCCTCTCGGGAGAGTCGTGGGCCCACCAGGTACCGGCCCTCCAGGGAGCCGGCTACCGCGTCGTGACCTATGACCGGCGCGGATTCGGCCGCAGCGACAAGCCGCGTTCCGGCTACGACTACGACACCTTCGCCGACGACCTGCACGCCGTGCTGGAGGCGCTCGACCTGCGGGATGCCACGCTCGTGGGCTTCTCGATGGGCGGGGGCGAGGTCGCGCGCTACCTCACGCGCCACGGAGCCGGTCGCGTCCACAGCGTCGTCTTCGCGGCGGCCGTCCCGCCGTACCTCGCCCACACCGAGGACAATCCCGAAGGCCCGCTGGACCAGGCGACCGCCGACGAGATGGAAAAGGGCCTGAAAGGCGACCAGAAGGCGTTCTACCACCAGTTCACGACCGACTTCTTCTCCGTGGACGGGGCTCTCGCGGTGCCCGCCGCCGAGCAGGCCGAGGCGGAGCGTCTGGCGAACCAGGCGGACCATCACGCCGCACTCACGGCGATGGAGGCGTTCGGCACGACGGACTTCCGCGACGACCTGAGGAACGTCACCGTTCCGGCCCTCGTCATCCACGGCGACAGCGATGCGACGGTGCCCTTCGAGGGATCCGGCAAGCGCACTCACGAGGCCATCCCGGGCAGTGAGTTGCACGTGGTCAACGGCGCGCCGCACGGCGTCAACGTCAGCCACGCCGACGAGTTCAACCGCGTGCTGGTGGACTTCCTGCAGCGCTGATCCCGTCGATCGGCGTCCTCGATCTCGCCCGCGATCAGCGCAGGACGCCTCACCCGCCCCCGGCATCCCGTGCCGGGGGCGTCGTCACGAGCGGGTGAACGACTGTGTCCTGTCGGGTGGAGGGCGATGTGACCCGGCCGCGCGTCGTCCACGGCACGGCGCGTGGTGCGTCGGCCGGGCCCTACGGTCAGAGCATGCCCGAGCCGATCGATGCGATCCCCTCGCTCGCTCGCTCTCGCCGACGCCCCCGCGGGTGGAGGGAGGGCGGGTCCACCGTCGTGCGCTGGAACCTCGAGGTCTTCGGCTGGTCGATCCTCTCGCTCGGAATCGGTGTGCTCGCCGCCCGCCTCGGGGCGATCCTCCTTCCGCCGGCCGCGGCGGGCCTCGCGTGCCAGGCGGTGCTGTGGGCGGCCTTCGTCGCTCCCGCCGCATGGGCCTTCGGCCGTTCGCGCCCGCGGGGCCTCCTCCGGTTCCGCTGGGTCGATCCGGTGATCGGCCTCGTGTGGGGGATCGCGCTGCGTCTTGTGCAGGGTGCGCTGGCCACCGCGGCGGGGGAGTCGGTATGGCCCTCTCCGGTCGCGCCCTCTTCGGTGCCCTTCCTCGTCGAGGCGGTGGCCGCCACGATCGCGGCGCCCGCCGTCGAGGAGCTGTACTTCCGCGGTGTGCTGCTCGTGGCCGTGTACACGGTGGTCCGTCGGGTCAGTGGCCGTGCGGCGGCATCCCTCTCTTCGCTCGTGGTCTCATCGGTGCTGTTCGTCGCCGCGCATGCGCTGGTCGCGCCCGTGACCACCGCGGGCTCGGCGTCTCTCGCGCTGGTGGGTGCTGTCGCGGCGACGTGCGTTCTCACGACCGGGCGGCTCTGGCCCGCGGTCCTGCTGCACGCCGTCTACAACCTCACGGGGGTCGCGGTGGTGGTGGCGGCCTCCGTCGTGGTGTGACCCGGGCGTGCGCGTTTGGTCGTGGCATCCGGATGCCGTAAGCTAACTCTTTGGTGCCCGCCTCACTGCGAGCGGGTGACCCGAACGTGAGCCCTCCACCGGCCCAGTTGCCCGGTCATCGACCGGAGAACCGACCACCGGAGCGGGATTCACGAACTCCTCCGTTCGATCAAGAAAGCAGCACTACTGTGACGCGCACTTTCACCCCCAAGGCCGCTGAGGTCACGCGCGAGTGGGTCGTTATCGACGCCACCGACGTCGTCCTCGGCCGTCTGGCCTCGCACGCGGCGGCCCTCCTCCGCGGCAAGCACAAGGCGACCTTCGCCAACCACATCGACTCGGGCGACTTCGTCATCGTGATCAACGCCGACAAGGTCGCGCTCACGGGCCAGAAGCTCCAGAAGAAGATGGCCTACCGCCACTCGGGTTACCCGGGCGGCCTCAAGGCCGTCAGCTACGAGGAACTCCTCGAGAAGAACCCCGTCCGCGCGGTCGAGAAGGCCGTCCGCGGCATGCTGCCCAAGAACAGCCTCGGCGCGGCGCAGCTCAAGAAGCTCAAGGTCTACCGCGGCGCCGAGCACCCCCACGGTGCCCAGCAGCCCACCGCGTACACCTTCGACCAGGTCGCCCAGTAAGCGCCGCCGGATAAGGACGAAACAGTGTCGAACATCGACCCCACCAACTACAGCACCGAGACGCCGGCCGAGCAGTCCGTCGTCGCGACCGAGCGTCCCGTTCTCTCGGTCCCCGGCGCAGCCGTCGGCCGTCGCAAGCAGGCCATCGCCCGCGTGCGTCTGGTCCCCGGCTCCGGCACGATCACGGTCAACGGCCGCACGATCGAGGACTACTTCCCCAACAAGCTCCACCAGCAGCTCATCAACGACCCGTTCACGGTCCTCGAGCTCGCCGGCGCCTACGACGTCATCGCGCGCATCTCCGGCGGCGGCCCCTCGGGTCAGGCCGGCGCGCTGCGCCTGGGCATCGCCCGTGCGCTCAACGAGATCGACGCCGAGAACAACCGTCCGGGTCTGAAGAAGGCCGGCTTCCTCTCGCGCGACGCGCGCGTGAAGGAGCGCAAGAAGGCCGGTCTCAAGAAGGCCCGCAAGGCGCCTCAGTACTCCAAGCGCTGAGTTCGACGCTCCGGATGCCTCTTTTCGGCACGGACGGGGTGCGGGGGCTGGCCAACGGCCTCCTCACCGCCGAACTCGCGCTGCACCTGGCCCAGGCGACCGCGGTCGTCCTGGGCCAGGGCCGTTCGGCGGAGGCGCGCAAGGCCGAAGGCCGACGCCTCACCGCCGTCATCGCGCGCGACCCGCGGGTCTCGGGAGAGTTCCTCTCGGCCGCGGTCGCGGCGGGCCTCGCCTCGTCGGGTGTGGACGTGCTCGACGCGGGTGTGATCCCCACCCCGGCCACCGCGTTCCTGGTCGCCGATCGCGACGCCGACTTCGGCGTGATGGTCTCGGCCTCCCACAACCCCGCCCCCGACAACGGCATCAAGATCTTCGCCCGCGGCGGGACGAAGCTGCCCGACATCGTCGAGGAGCGCATCGAGCGCGCCCTCGAGGGGGATCGACTGCAGCCCACGGGCGCGGGTGTCGGCCGCATCCGTCGCTTCGCCGACGCCGAGGACCGGTACGTGGTGCACCTTCTCGGTTCGCTGCCGCACCGGCTGGATGGCATCCACGTCGTCCTGGACTGCGCCCACGGCGCAGCGGCCGGAGTCTCGCCCGAGACCTTCCGCGACGCCGGCGCGACCGTGACGGTGATCGGTGCCGACCCCGACGGTCTGAACATCAACGACGGCGTGGGATCGACCCACCTGGACGTCCTCTCCGAGGCCGTGGTGCGCCTCGGCGCCGACGTCGGCATCGCGCACGACGGGGACGCCGACCGGTGCCTCGCCGTGGACGCGCAGGGCAACGTCGTCGACGGCGACCAGATCATGGCGATCCTCGCCGTGGCGATGAAGGAACGCGGCGCCCTCGCGCACGACACCCTCGTCGCGACGGTCATGAGCAATCTGGGTCTGCATCGCGCGATGGCCGCGCACGGCATCCACGTCAGGCAGACGGCCGTCGGCGATCGCTACGTGCTCGAGGCGATGAACGAGGGCGGATACTCCCTCGGCGGTGAGCAGTCCGGCCACGTCATCATGAGCGAGTTCGCCACCACCGGCGACGGCCTGCTCACGGGCCTGCACATCGCTGCCGAGATGGCGCGGCAGAACAAGACGATGGCCGAGCTCGCGTCGATCATGACGGTGTACCCCCAGGTCCTGGTCAATGTCCGTGGCGTCGACCGGGAGCGCGTGTCCGACGAGGGCGTGCAGGAAGCCGTCCGAGCCGCCGAGACCGACCTCGGCGATTCGGGTCGTGTGCTGCTGCGCGCGTCGGGCACGGAGCCGCTCGTGCGCGTCATGGTCGAAGCCGCGTCCGAGGACGTCGCCCGCGCGCACGCCGAGCGCCTGTCCGAGGTCGTGCGGGAGCGCCTCGCCCTCTGACGCGGGGCTCCTTACTCCGCTTCACGCCACGCGAGTGTCCCGGACACGCCGCTCGCCTCCGGGCATCGACGGCGTGTCTGGGACACTCGCTGTTTCAGTACTCCAGCGACTCGATGTAGCGCAGCAGCACGCCCTCGCGCAGAGCCCAGGGCGAGACCTCGAGCTCGTCGACGTCCATCGCCTTCATGGCGCGCTCGACGACGATCGCCGCTGCGACGATCTGGAACGTCCGGTCCGCGGTGATCCCGGGCAGCGCCTCGCGCGCATCCGCCGGGATGCGGGCGAGGCGGGGGATCCAGTCCTTCAGCTCTCGGCGTGGCAGCACCATCCGCTCGATGCCCGACCATCCCGGCACCGGGTACCCGGCGAGCTTCGCGAGCGAGCGGATGGCCTTCGACGAGCCGATGACATGATCGGGTCGCGGGAGGGCGGCGAAACGCTCCGCGACGGGCGCGAGGACGGACGTCGCGTGCCGGCGCAGCGCCTCGATCTCGTCCTGGCTCGGCGGGTCGTGGGGGAGGAACCGAACGGTGGAGCGCCCGGCGCCCAGCGGCACGGATTCGGCCAGCTCCGGCAGTTCGTCGGCGCCGCCGGCGATCTCGAGCGACCCGCCGCCGATGTCGAACAGCAGGATCTGGCCCGCCGACCACCCGAACCACCGCCGCACGGCGAGGAACGTGAAGCGGGCCTCGGTCTCGCCGCCGAGCACCTGCAGGGGCTGGCCCAGCACCTCTTCGATCCGGGAGATGACCTCCTCGCCGTTGGTGGCCTCGCGGACCGCGGAGGTCGCGGTCGCGAGCAGTTCGTCGACGCCCTCGGCGCGCGCCTTCTCGCGCGCCTGGGTCACGGCATCCACCAGTCCCCGGACGCCCTCGTCCGATATCGCACCGTCCGGTTGCAGGTAGCGCATGAGACGCAGCACCGAGCGATGCGACGTCGTCGCTGTCGGTCGGCCGCCGGCGCGCGCGTTCGCGACCAGCAGGTGGACGGTGTTGGAACCGATGTCGAGTACCCCGAGTCGCACGCTCCGAGCGTAGTGCCGGCCCGCGGGTAGCATGAGCGGGTGTCCGCTGCCGAGACCGCCGCACCCGCGCCGTCGCTGAGTCCGTACCGCCAGATCGATCGCGCCGAGTGGGCCCGCCTGGCCGGCGGCATCGAGCAGCCTCTCACCGAGACCGAGGTCGTGCAGCTGCGCGGCATCGGCGATCGCCTGGACGTGCGCGAGGTGGCCGAGGTCTACCTGCCGCTCAGCCGGCTGCTCAGCCTCTATGCCCGCGCCACGCGCCGCCTCGGCGCCGACACGAGCGAGTTCCTGGGCGAACCGGATGCCACGACCCCGTTCGTCATCGGGGTCGCCGGATCCGTCGCGGTCGGCAAATCGACGATCGCGCGCCTGCTGCGCGAGCTGATGAGCCGCTGGCCCGACACCCCGCGCGTGGAGCTGGTGACCACCGACGGGTTCCTCTACCCGAACGCCGAGCTGGAGCGGCGGGGACTCATGGATCGCAAGGGTTTCCCCGAGTCCTACGATCGGCGGGCGCTCGTGGAGTTCCTCAGCGAGGTGAAGTCGGGCGCCGAAGAGGTGCGCGCCCCGTTCTACTCGCACGTGCGCTACGACATCATGCCCGACGCCCACGTCACCGTGCACCGGCCGGACGTCGTGATCGTCGAGGGGCTCAACGTGCTGCAGCCGCCGCCCACGCCCAACGACGTCGCCGTGAGCGACCTGTTCGACTTCTCCATCTACGTCGACGCCGACGCCGCGCACATCGAGCGCTGGTACGTCGATCGCTTCCTCGCGCTGCGCGACAACGCCTTCACCAACCCGACATCGTTCTTCCGCGTCTTCGCCGACATCAGCGACGAGGAAGCGGTGGAGCGCGCGCTCGGGTTCTGGCGCGACATCAACCTGCCCAACCTCGAGGAGAACGTGCTGCCGACGCGGCACCGGGCCAAGCTCGTGCTGCAGAAGGGCGCGGATCACACCGTCGAATCGGTGCTCCTGCGCAAGCTCTGACCTGCGCGGGCCCCGCCGGGATTCCCCAGGCACGGCCCCGTAGACTCGGAGGCTATGTGCGGAATCATCGGATACGTGGGTCCTCGGCAGAGCCAGGACATCCTCTTGTCGGGCCTGTCGCGGCTCGAATACCGGGGGTACGACTCCGCCGGCATCGCCGTGATCGACGGCGACGGGGGCCTCGGCATGCGCAAGCGCGCCGGCAAGCTCGCCGTGCTGCGTGAAGATCTGGCATCCACACCGCTGAACGACGGCACCACGGGAATCGGGCACACGCGCTGGGCGACCCACGGCGGCCCCACCGACGCCAACGCGCACCCGCACCTGGCCGACGACGACAAGCTCGCCGTCATCCACAACGGCATCATCGAGAACTTCGCCGAGCTCAAGAGCGAGCTGGTCGGCGAGGGCGTGACCTTCCGCAGCGAGACCGACACCGAGGTCGCCGCCGCGATGATCGGTCGGGAGTACGCCCGCACCCGCGACCTGGTGTCGGCCTTCCGTGCCGTCGTGTCGCGCCTCGAGGGCGCCTACACACTGCTCGCGATGCACAAGGACCACCCGGGCCTCGTCGTGGGTGCCCGCCGCAACTCGCCGCTGGTCATCGGCCTCGGCGAGGGCGAGAACTTCCTCGGCTCCGACGTCGCCGCCTTCGTCGAGCACACGCGCAAGGCTCTCGCGATCGGTCAGGACGAGATCGTCGCCATCACGCCCGAGGGCGTGGAGGTGACCGACTTCTCCGGCGCGCCGGTCGAGGTCGAGGCCTTCGAGGTCACGTGGGATGCGTCGGCCGCCGAGAAGGGCGGGTGGTCGTCGTTCATGGCCAAGGAGGTCTCGGAGGAGCCCGAGGCCGTCGCCAACACGCTCCGCGGCCGCATTCACGAGGGCCGGGTGGAGATCCCCGAGCTGGACGGCATGGACGACTTCCTCGCCGACATCGACCGCATCCTCGTCATCGCCTGCGGCACCGCCGCGTACGCGGGCATGGTGGGCAAGTACGCGCTCGAGACGTGGACGCGGGTCCCCGTCGACGTCGAGCTCGCGCACGAGTTCCGTTACCGCGACCCGGTGCTGTCGCCCCGCACGCTCGTGGTCTCGATCAGCCAGTCCGGCGAGACGATGGACACGCTCATGGCCGTGAAGTACGCACGATCGCGCGGCGCCAAGACACTGTCGATCTGCAACACCCAGGGCGCGACCATCCCGCGCGAGTCGGATGCCATCGTCTACACGCACGCCGGCCCCGAGGTCGCCGTCGCCTCGACGAAGGCGTTCGTCGGCCAGATCACCGCGCTCTACCTGCTCGCTCTGCACGTGGGGCGGGTGCGCGGGGCGGTCGACCCCGTCGTCGCCGTCGAGGCCGTGACCGAGCTCGAGGCCATCCCCGGCAAGATCGCACGCGTGCTGGAGACCGAGCAGAGCCGCATCGAGCAGCTCGCGCACTGGATGGCCGACACGCGATCGGTGCTGTTCCTCGGCCGTAACGTCGGCTACCCGATCGCGCTCGAGGGGGCCCTCAAGCTCAAGGAGCTCGCGTACATCCACGCCGAGGGCTTCGCCGCGGGCGAGCTCAAGCACGGTCCCATCGCCCTGATCGAGCCCGGCCAGCCCGTCTTCGTCGTCGTCCCGTCGCCGCGCGGCGCCGGCGAGATGCACAAGAAGGTCGTGTCGAACATCGAGGAGATCCGCGCCCGCGGCGCTCGGGTGATCGCGATCGCCGAGGAGGGCGACGTCGCCGTGCTCCCGGCCGCCGACGAGGTGCTGCGCATCCCGCTCGCCGCCCCGCTGTTCGAGCCGCTCCTGGCCGTCGTGCCCCTGCACATCTTCGCGATGGGGCTCGCCGAGGCGAAGGGCCTCGACGTCGACCAGCCCCGCAACCTCGCGAAGTCGGTGACCGTGGAGTGACACCCGCATTTTCTCGGGGCCGGATGCCAGTGGCATCCGGCCCCCTTCTTCGTCGTGGACGCACACAGAACTCCGGCATTCCCGCCGGGTGACGCCGCGACGGGGTCCAGGTGGTCGTTGACGCCGGAGTTGTGACGGCGCGTCGGCGGCGCCCGGGCGTCCGCGCAACTCCGGCTGTCGGCGCCACGTGGGGCGGTGATCGGGCAATACCGGTGAAGTTCGCCGGAGTTGTGCGTGTAGGGCCGCGCGGCCGGGAGACCGTCCGCACGGCAGAATGGACAGGATGCCAGGGAGGGAGGGCGCATGATCGTCGGAATCGGCGTCGACCTGGTCGACGTCCCCCGCTTCGAGCAGCAACTCGCCCGCACCCCGCGCCTGCTCGCGCGACTGTTCGCTCCCGCGGAGCGGCTGCTCAAGCCCCGGTCGCTGGCGGCGCGGTATGCCGCGAAAGAGGCGTTGATCAAGGCGCTCGGCGGCTCCGACGGCGTGTACTGGACCGACATCGAGGTGACGCCAGAACCCTCCGGGCGCCCGACGTTCACGCTGACCGGCGAGACAGCCGTGACGGTGTCGGCACGTGGGATCACCGCGCTGCACCTGTCGATGTCGCACGACGCGGCCCTCGCCACGGCCTACGTCATCGCCGAGGCCGGAGCGGGAGCACCGGAGCTCGGGACCGCGGCACCGACCCGAGAGGACACCGCATGAGGATGGCATCCGGAGTGCTGCGCGAAGCGCTGGTCGACGTCGACGCGATCGCCGAGAACGTCCGGCACCTGCGGCGGCTCACCGGCGTCGAGGTCATCGCGGTCGTGAAGGCCGAAGGCTACGGACACGGGGCGCATCGGGCGGCGGTCGCGGCGCTGCGCGGGGGAGCGACGCGCATCGGGGTGTCCGACGTCGACGAGGCGCTGGCGCTGCGGCGACGGGGGATCCGGGCGCCGCTGTTCGCGTGGCTGCACGCGCCCGGTGCGTCGTTCGTGGAGGCGGTGCGCGAGGACGTCGAGCTCGGCATCTCCGACATCGACCAGCTGCTGCGCGCCGGTGAGGCGGCCCAGGGCGATCGGCCGGCGGCCGTCCACCTCAAGATCGAGACGGGTCTGTCGCGCAACGGCATCGCCCCGGCCGACTGGCGCGTGGTGTTCTCCGAGGCCGCGCGCCTGGAACGGATCGGGCGCCTGCGGGTCGTCGGACTGTTCTCCCACTTGTCGAACACGAGCGAGGCCGACGATCGCGCGGCGCTGGCGAAGTTCGAGGAGGGCGTCGTGCTCGCGGCCGCCGCCGGGCTGAACCCGCCCCTGCGGCACATCGCCGCGACCCACGCCGCGATCGCCCTGCCCGAGGCCCGACTGAACTGCGTGCGCATCGGCATCGGGATCTACGGCATCTCCCCGCTCGTAGACCGCTCCTCGGCCGACCTGGGTCTGCGCCCCGCGATGACGCTGCGCGGCGCGGTCGCCGCGGTACGGCGTGTGCCCGCCGGAACCGGGGTGTCCTACGGCTACGCCTACCGCACCGAGACCGACACGACCCTGGCCCTGGTGCCGCTCGGGTACGCGGACGGCGTCCCCCGGCAGGCGTCGGGGCGCGGACCGGTGACGATCAACGGTCGTCGATTCACCGTGGCAGGGCGCATCGCGATGGACCAGTTCGTCGTCGACGTCGGCGACCACCCCGTATCCGTGGGCGACGAGGCCGTGCTGTTCGGCGACCCGACGCTGGGGGTGCCGGCGGCCAGGGACTGGGCGGATGCCGCGGACACCATCGACTACGAGATCGTCACGCGCATCGGTCCGCGGGTTCCGCGACGGGAGGTGGGCGCATGAGCGTCCCCGCGGAGCTGCTGGGCGAGCGCGAGATCGCCGGTCCCGTCGACATGGAAGAACTGGGCCGCGCCCTCGGCCGCGCGCTCGAACCGGGCGATGTCGTCGTGCTCACCGGTCCCCTCGGCGCCGGCAAGACGACCCTGACCCGCGGGATCGGCGAGGGTCTCGGCATCCGGGGTCCGGTCCAGAGCCCGACGTTCGTCATCGCGCGGACGCACCCGTCGCTCGTCGGCGGCGCGCCCCTGGTGCACGTGGATGCCTACCGACTCGGCGCCGCCGTCGAGCTCGACGATCTCGACATCGACGTCGAGCACTCCGTCGTGATCGTGGAGTGGGGGCGCGGCGTCGCCGACCACCTCGCCGACACCTGGTGGGAGGTCGAGATCTCGCGTCAGGTCGGCGGTCGCGGCGTCGACAACGCGTGCGGCGAGATCGCCGGCCACACCCTCGAGCTGGATGCCGACGCGCCCCGCACGGTGACCATCTCGCGTCGGCCCTGAGCGGGGCTCAGGTCGGCTGCAGACCGTGCCGCGGCGACGAACGCCGGTCGGGCTCGGCGGTCCAGACCTCGCGCAGGGCTCGCAGGGTCTCGTACGCCTGCTCGACGTGGGCGAAGTGCCCGCTGTCCTCGAGCACCGTCTCGCGGTAGCCGGGGATCCGGCGGCGGGCATCGCGCGGGTCCTGCCGACCGGCGAACACGTCGTGCCGTCCGCGGACGGCGCGCACCGGCGCCGTGATCCGTCGCCATGCCGCATCGTCGTGGGTCCGCGCTGCTCGGACCGCGGCGAGGAACGCCGCCGGCCGGATCTCCTCGGCCAGCGCGTCCGATACCCCGCGGCCGACGCGGTCCGGATGCCGGAACAGCGGGCGCGCGAGGAGGTGCAGTGCACCGATGAGGCGCAGCCCCCGCAGCAGCGGGCGCGCGACCGGGCCGAGGCCGCGCAGGACGGCCATCGCGGCGACCATGCCCGCGAAGGCGGGAAGTCTCACCGATCCGGACAGGGGACGGTCCAGGATCGCCCGTGCCGCGGCGCCGGTGGGCGAGACCAGTCCGACGGCCACGGTCTGGGCGGGGAAGCGCGCGGCGATGTCCAGGGCGATGACGGCACCGAGCGAATGGCCCACGACGCGCCAGCGGGGGTAGCCCAGCGCGCGGGCGACGGCGACGACGGCCTCGGCCGCGTCCGCGGGTGTCGGCACCGGGCCGGGCGACTCGCCCCAGCCGGGCAGGTCGACCGCGATGACGTCGTCGAGCGGGATGCCGAGCCGGTCGGCCGCGGTGAGCAGTGGCATCCACGTCCTCCACGACCCGGCGGCGCCGTGCAGCAGCACCGTGGCCACGGCACCGGTGGAGCGTCGTCCCGCGTGGGCGACCACCGGTCCCACGGCCGTGGGCACCACCAGCCGGCGCAACCGTCGTTCCATGCCCTGTGTTCGGAGCCGAGGCCTGGACCGGATGCCTGGTGAACGCCGGCAGGTCGTGGCCGCGCGGCCTCCGTCCCACTTCTTGCGGTCTGCCGAGGTCGCAGACAGCAAGAAAGGGGACATGCACCCGCCAGAAGTGGGACAGGGCACGGCAAGCCCACACCGAGGCGGCATCCGTGTCGTGCGCCCCGGATACCCTGGAACGGTGATCATCGGCATCGACACCTCCCTCGGCACCGCGGTGGCGGCGATCGCCCGCGACGGGGAAGTCCTCGCCGACGAGCAGAGCGCCGATCCGCTCGGGCACGCGGAGGTCATCGGCGATCTCCTCGCCCGCGCCATCCGGGTGGCATCCGCGCCGACGCACGTCGCGATCGGCATGGGGCCCGGGCCGTTCACGGGTCTGCGGGTCGGTATCGCCACGGCCCGCGCGTTCGCCCTCGGCCGCGGCATCCGGGCCGTCCCGGTGCCCAGCCACGACGGCATCGCCCTGGGCGTCCTGCTCGCCGACGCCCTCACCGACACCGAGACCCCGCGCTTCGCCGCCGTCACCGATGCCCGCCGCAAAGAGTTCGCCTACAGCGTCTACGAGGGTCTCGACGACGACGGTCTTCCCCTCCGGATCACGGATGCCGCGCTCAGCCCGCGCGACGACCTCGACGCCCGCCTCGCCGAGGCCGGGGCCGCGCGGTACGACGCCACGAGCGTGTCGGCGGCGATGATCGCCCTCGCGGCGGCGCGCGCGCTCGACGCGGGCCGCGTGCTCGCCGGCCCCGAGCCGCTCTACCTGCGCAGCCCCGACGTGGTCGCCGCGCACGCCCCCAAGCGGGTGAGCGCGTGAGCACCCGCGCCGCGACCCTCGACGACCTCGACGCGATCATGGCGCTCGAGCACACCTCGTTCCCGACCGACGCGTGGAGCCCCGCGATGATGCGCGAGGAGCTGGCGTCTCCGCACGGCTGGTACGTCGTCGTCGAAGAAGCGGGGCGCCTCGTCGGCTACGCGGGTCTGCGCGCCGTGCGGGGGGCGCGGGATGCCGACATCCAGACGATCACGATCGCCGAGACCGCGCGCGGACGCGGGCGCGGCCGTGCCCTGCTGACCGAGCTGCTCGAAGAGGCCGTGCGCCGTGGGGTGCACGAGGTCTTCCTCGAGGTGCGCGCCGACAACCCCGTCGCGCAGACGCTGTACGTCTCGGAGGGATTCGCCGAGGTCGGTCGCCGCCCGCGCTACTACCAACCCGACGACGTCGACGCGATCGTCATGCAGCTCGACCTGCGCGCGTGGGCCGCACGACGCACGCCCGACGACGCGACGGCGACCGGAAAGGGATGGTGCTGATGGACGCGCCCCTCGTGCTCGGCATCGAGACCAGCTGCGACGAGACCGGGATCGGGATCGTCCGCGGCCGGCAGCTGCTGAGCAACACGATCGCCTCCAGCATGGACGAGCACGCACGCTACGGCGGCGTCGTCCCCGAGGTCGCCGCACGCGCGCACCTCGAGGCGCTGCAGCCGTCGATCGACGCCGCGCTCGCCGAGGCCGGGGTGAGCCTCGGCGACCTCGACGCCGTGGCCGTGACCAGCGGTCCGGGACTCGCCGGCGCCCTGATGGTCGGCGTCGGCGCGGCGAAGGGGCTCGCGGTCGCCCTCGACAAGCCTCTGTACGCTGTGAACCATCTCGTCGGCCACATCGCCGCCGACATCCTCGACGCCGATGCCGGCGAACTGGAGTACCCCACGGTCGCCCTGCTCGTCAGCGGAGGGCACACGTCGCTGCTCCTCGTCCGCGACCTCACCAGCGACGTGGAGCTCCTCGGCGAGACGATGGACGACGCCGCGGGCGAGGCGTTCGACAAGGTCGCGCGCCTGCTGAAGCTGCCCTATCCCGGCGGCCCCGAGATCGATCGCGCCGCCGCCTCGGGCGATCCCGCCGCGATCCGCTTCCCCCGCGGGCTCTCCCGCGCCTCCGACATGGCATCCCACCGCTACGACTTCTCGTTCTCGGGCCTGAAGACGGCCGTCGCGCGCTGGGTCGAGCAGCACGAGGCGGCGGGGGAGCCGGTGCCGGTGGCCGATGTGGCGGCGTCGTTCCGCGAGGCCGTGGTCGACGTTCTGGTCACCAAGGCCCTCGACGCGTGCGAGCGGTACGGCGTTCCGCGACTGCTGCTGGGCGGAGGGGTCATCGCCAACAAGCGTCTGCGCGACGTGGCCCTCGAGCGCGCCGCCGCCGCGGGGGTCGCGGTGCGCATCCCTCCGCTGCGGCTGTGCACCGACAACGGCGCGATGATCGCCGCGCTCGCCGCGGAGCTGATCGCATCGGGCCGTCGCCCGTCGACCCTCGCCTTCGGCGCGGACTCCACCCTCCCGGTGACAGAGATCCAGGTAGCCGAGGATCCGGATGCCACGGCACCCGGCGGGCTCGTCGTCGGGGCCGCCTCGTGAGCGAGTCGCTCCCTCCGACGCGGCGCGCGCGCAAAGCAGGGGAGTCCCCGTTCGTAGCCGCGCCCTCGGCGGCGGAGCAGATCGCGGCGGGCGATGCGTTCGACGATCAGCGCCTTCCGACCGCGCAGCTGGAGCGTGCGGCCTTCGGCGAGCACGTTCTTCCCTGGAGTCCGCCGCGGCCGGTCGCGCCGCCCTCGGTCGCGCCGTGGGCGCTGGCCGCCGCGATCGCGGCGCTCATCGCGTCGCTGTTCGTCGGGGTCCTGCTGCCGCTCGGCGTCATCGCGATCGTCATGTCGATCATCTCGCTGCGACGTGCGCACGACAGCCGTCGCGTGGCGATCTGGGCGCTCGCCCTCGCGGTTGTGTCGGTGCTGTTCAGCATCGGCTGGCTGCTCTGGGCGCTGCCCCAGCTCTCGACGTTCTGACCGGCCTCACGCCACGCGGTCGGCGAGAAGGGCGATGCGGCGGCCGGCGACCCGCGTGATCAGCAGGGTCGCGGACTCGTCGCCGCGCAGCGAGAGACGCGTCCGCAGTGCGGCGGGGTCGACGTCCACCCCGCGCTTCTTGATCTCCAGCGTCCCGATGTCGCGCTCGCGCAGGGCGCGGGACAGCTTCTTCGTGTCGGTGGGCAGCTCCTCGCGTATGCGGAACGACGACACGAAGGGGCTCGTCAGGGCGGCATCCGATGTGAGGTAGGCGATCCCGGGTGCCAGCATGCCGGCCTCGAGCGATCGCGCGACCTCGCCGATGAGCCGAGCGCGGATGACGGCTCCGTCGGGCTCGTGCACGAAGGCGCCGAGTTCGCGGGGCTCGGCGTCGGGAGCGTCGGCGGGCGCGGTCAGCTCCCAGGCCTCATCGCCTCGCACGACCAGGGCCGCGCGCCCGACGCCGTCGCGGGCGAGGCTCCCCGACCACAGGACGAGTTCGATCGTGGACCCGTCGGCGCTGATCCACTGCGCTTCGACACCCTCCGGGATCGCGGCGCGGTCGAAGGCCGGCCCGAGCTTCACACCGCCGGGCAGACGCTCCAGCAGCGAGAACACCCAGTCCAGGGGAGGCGACCACTGTTCGGCCGCGACCCGGCGCGTCTCCCCGTGTCCCGCCGTCCGGCGCGCGGGGTCGAGCCACACCGCATCCACATCGTCGAGGTCGGTATCCTGCGCTCGGCCGTGGGCCACGGTGACGGCGTCGCCGAAGGGGGCGAGGTTGTAGGCGGCGATCGCGGCCGTCACCTCGTCGGCATCCACGGCCCGCACCCGGATGCCGAGCCCGGCCAGGCCCAGAGCGTCCCCGCCGATCCCGCACCCGAGGTCCGCCACGGTGCGCAGGCCCGCCGCGCGGAAGCGGCCGGCGTGGCGCGCCGCGATGGACAGCCGCGTCGCCTGCTCGAGCCCGGCGCGGGTGAACAGCATGCGGTCGGCGAAGGGGCCGAACTTCGCGCCTGCGCGGACACGGAGTCTCGCCTGGCCTACGACGGCGGCCACCAGGTCGGGGGAGTGGCCGGCGGACCGGAGGCGGGAGACGGCGCGCGCGACGTCGTCGGTGGTGGCGAGGCCGCCCACGTCGTCGAGCAGCGTCAACCCCTCGGGCGTGAGCAGCGCGGTCAGCTCGGCGATCTCCACCCGGCCAGCCTAGGTGTCGAATGTATTGGCACTCGCGTTGCGTGAGTGCCAGCACTTCTCTACACTCGGATTAGCACTCTCCTGGTGTGGGTGCTAACGAGTCTTCTGTAACGAGAAAGAAGAGGTAGACCGTGTCGGTTTCCATCAAGCCGCTCGAGGACCGCATCGTCATCAAGCAGGTCGAGGCTGAGCAGACCACCGCGAGTGGTCTCGTCATCCCCGACACCGCCAAGGAGAAGCCGCAGGAGGGCGAGGTCGTCGCCGTCGGACCCGGCCGCATCGACGACAACGGCAACCGTGTCCCCCTCGACGTCGCCGTCGGCGACCGCGTGCTGTACAGCAAGTACGGCGGCACCGAGGTCAAGTTCGGCGCCGACGAGTACCTCGTGCTCTCGGCCCGCGACGTCCTCGCGGTGGTCGTGCGCTGATCGCACTGCGATTTCCTCGGAACCCCGGATGCCTCGGCATCCGGGGTTCCGCCCTTTTCCGGCTGTCTTACGCGCTGTGACCTGCGACGCGTGGCGGTGAACACGGCGCGAATACGCTGACCCGATGACCGCGAATCTGGCCGCGCGCCTGAGGAACGTCCTGCCCGCCGCCCGTCTCATCGATGATCCCGCCCTCGTCGCAGCCCAGGCGACCGACGCCTCCCGTCGTCCTGCCCCGCGCGCAGCACTGGTCGTGCGACCGCGCAACGCCGAAGAGGTCTCGGCCGTCCTGCGGGTCGCACATGCCACGACGACCCCGGTCGTGCCGCAGGGAGCACGCACGGGACTCGTCGGCGCCGCGGCCGCGATCGAGGGGTGCATCCTGCTCGACCTGTCGGAGATGGACGCCATCCTCGACATCGACGCCGCCGAGGGCACTGCGGTCGTCCAGCCGGGGGTCGTCGTCGCCGATCTGCAACGTGCGGCGCGAGCCCGCGGACTCTTCTACGCGCCCGACCCGGCATCGGCCGAATGGGCGACGGTGGGGGGAACCATCGCCACGAACGCCGGCGGGATGCGCTGCATCCGCTACGGCGTGACCGGGGACGCGGTGCTGTCGCTGCAGATCGTCTTGGCGGACGGCTCGATCGAGCGCACGCGCCCCGCGACCGTGAAGGGAGTCGCCGGCCTGGATCTGACGAGCCTCGTCGTGGGTTCGGAGGGCACACTCGCCGTGGTGACCGAGGCGACCCTCCGGTTGCTCCCCGCTCCCGGCCCGGCGCGCGGAGTGGTGGGATTGTTCCCCTCGACGGGTGCGGCGCTGGCCGCCGCGGCCGAGGTCACGATCGGCGAGCGCCTGCCCGCGACGCTGGAGTTCCTGGACGACACCGCTCTGCGCGGCATCCGTCTCGTGCGTCCTGACCTGGATCTCGACCCGTCGGCGCGATCGTGGCTTCTCGCCGTCACGGATGCCAGGGAGGGGGCCGGTCGCGATCTGGATCGTTTCTCCGACGCGTTCACGGCGCACGGCGCCCTCTCGGTCGATCGAGCCGAAGACGAAGAGCAGCTGGACCGGCTCCTGGCCGCCCGTCGCGCTCTCAACCCCGGGTTGCTCGCGCTGCGAGGGGATGCCACCCACGGCGACCTCGCGGTGCCGCGGTCCCGTCTGACGGTGTTCGCCGAGGAGGCCGAGCGCATCGCGCGGGAGTCGGGTGTCGAGATCAGCCTCGCGGGGCACGTCGGCGACGGGAATCTGCACCCCACCGTGGTCTATGACGGCGCCGACCCCGTCGAAACCGAAAAGGCGCATCGGGCCGCCGCCGACCTCCTGCGACTGGCGCAGCATCTCGGCGGCACCGTCGCGGGCGAGCACGGCATCGGCACCCTCAAGCTCGGCGACCTGGACGGGGAGCTCTCCCGCCGCCTGCGGGGTCTGCAGCGCGAGATCAAGCGCGTGTTCGATCCCCGCGGCATCCTGAACCCGGGGCGGAAGCTCTAGCCCGTCGAGCCCGCGCCGGAGGCGAACGCCGCGAGGCGATCGATCAGCTCGTGCAGCGTCGCGTCGTCCACGACGAGCCCGAGGCGCACGTGCCCGCGCCCGCGCTCGCCGAAGCCGTCTCCCGGAGCGATCGCCACCCGCGCCTCCTCCCGCAGACGCCGGGCGAACTCCACCGCGTCCGTACCCTCGGGAAGGCGCACCCAGACGAAGAACGTTCCGCGCGGCTCGATGACGTCCCAGCCGATGCCGCGCAGGCCCGCGACGACGAGGTCGCGCCGCCGCCGATAGACCTCCACGAGATCTGCGGCCGCACGCTGGTCGCCTCGCAGCGCCTCGGCGGCCGCCTCCTGCGTGGCACCGAACATCGTGCTGAAGGCGTGCGCCTGGTAGCGACGCATGGCGGAGATCAGCGACGCGTTGCCTGCGGCGAAGCCGACGCGCCATCCTGCCATGCTGTACGTCTTCGACAGCGTCTGCACCTCGACGGTCCGTCCGTCCGGGTCATCGACCGCGAGCGCCGACAGCGGGCGCTCGCCGAAGCCCAGCGAGGCGTAGGCGAAGTCGTGCACGAGGGCCGCGCCGACCCGCTCGACGAAGGCGATCGCGGCCGTGAAGGTCGCCGGAGTGGCCAGCGCCCCGGTGGGGTTGTTCGGGTAGTTCAGCAGCAGGAGGCGCGCACGGTCCACGTGGTCCAGCGCGGCGAAGTCGGGCTGATGGTCGGGCTCGGTGAGGGGGAGGGTCTCCGCCCGCGCCTGCGCGAGGTCGACCGCCGACGTGTAGAGCGGGTACCCCGGGTCGGGGAGGACCACGGTCGCGCCGGGGTCGGCGAGACCCAGGACCGCGGCCATGAGCGCTTCGTGGGAGCCGTGGAAGATCCCCACCTGCGTATCGGGGTCCAGCTCCACGCCATGGTCCTCGCGGTATCGCCGTGCCACGCCCTCGCGCAGCGACCGACGCCCGGCGTACGAGGGGTAGCGGTGGTTGACGGGATCGTCGACGAAGCCCTGCATGGCGCGCACGATGTGCTCCGGCGTCGGCAGGTCGGGGTTGCCCTTGGAGACGTCGATGAACCGCGGCCCGGGCAGCGCCGCGAGCCGGGCGTTCTCGGCATCCATCGCTCCCCAGAAATTCGGCGGCAGGGCAGCGACGCGAGCGGCGGGGGCGAAGTCGACCACGGTCACCGCCTCCGGAACCGACGCGCGAGCGTCGACCCGATCGCCTGGATGCCTTGGACGAGCACGATCAGCGTGACGCACGTGATCACCATCGCGAACCCGTCGTACCGCTGGTAGCCGTAGGACAGCGCGAGGTCTCCGATGCCTCCCGCGCCCACGGTCCCCGCCATCGCGGTGGCGTCGACGAGTCCGACGGTGGCGATGGTGAGGGCGAGGATCAGTGAGCCTCGCGCCTCCGGCAGGAGGAACCGCCAGAAGATCTGCAGCGGGGACGCCCCCATCGAGCGTGCCGCCTCCACGACTCCGGCCGGGACCTCGAGGAGGGAGTTCTCGACCAGGCGACCGATGTACGGCGCGATCATCACCGTCAGGGGGACGATCGCCGCCCAGACGCCGATGCTCGTCCCGACGAGCAGCCGGGTGAAGGGCAGGATCGCCACGAGCAGGATGATGAAGGGCAGCGAGCGGGTGAGGTTGACCACCGCGCCCAGGATGAGGTTCACCGGTGTGCTCTGCAGCACGCCGCCCCGGCGGGTGAGGGCGAGGACCGCGCCCAGCACGATGCCGAGGAGCGACCCCAGGACGAGGGAGACCCCCAGCATCTGAAGCGTCTCGCCGAGGGCGCGCAGATAGATCTCGGGGGTGACCAGGGTCCACTTGTCGCCGTTCACGCCACGACCTCCTCGAGTTCGACGACCCGCTCGGAGAGATAGCGGTGCGCCTCGTGCACCTTCTCCGGGCTGCCGGTGACCTTGACGATGAGTTCGCCGACCGTGTGGTCCTGGATCTGGGTCATGTCGGCGTGGAGCATGTTCACGTCGACCCCGACATCGCGGATCAGGCCGGTGATGAGGGGCTGTTCCACCTCGGCATCCAACAGGAGCATGCGCCACAGACCTTCGCCGCCGAGTTGGTCGACGACCCGGCGGGGCAGGCCCCGCGGCACGATGGTGTCGACGAAATCGCGGGTGGCGGCGGCGCGCGGCCGGATGAAGGTGTCGAGCACGCTGCCGTGCTCCACGACCTCGCCCTCGGCCATCACCGCCACCCGGTGGGTGAGGTCCTTGATGACATCCATCTCGTGCGTGACGACGAGGATCGTCGTGCCGTACTCCCGGTTGATCCTGCGCAGCAGGTCGAGGATCTGGGCGGTGGTGGCGGGATCGAGCGCGCTCGTCGACTCGTCCGAGAGCAGGATCTTGGGGTTGCGGGCCAGCGCGCGCGCGATACCGACGCGCTGCTTCTGGCCGCCCGAAAGATCCCCGGGATGGCTCGCGGCCTTCTCGCTCAGCCCGACGAAGTCGAGCACCTCGTCGGCGCGTCGGCGGGCGTCGGCGGGGGAGACGCCGTCGAGCCGCAGCGGGAGGGCGACGTTGTCCCGTGCCGAGAGGGTCTCCAGCAGGTTGAACTGCTGGAAGATCATGCCGGTGTTCTTCTGCGCGGCGCGGAGCGCACCCCCGCGGAGCGACGAGATGTCGACGTCATCGACGAGGACGCGCCCCGATGTGGGCTTCTCCAGACCGTTCACCGTGCGGATGAGCGTGGACTTCCCGGCACCGCTGTAGCCGATCACGCCGAAGATCGTCCCGGGGGCGACCTCGAGCGAGACATCCCGGAGGGCCGTCGTGGTGACGGCGCCCCGGGTGTAGCTCTTGGTCACCGCGTCGAAGACGATGCCTCCGCCCGCGGCGCCGCTCACTCGAACCAGGCCGGGAGCTGGTAGCCGGAGTATTGCGGGTTCGACGTGACGTAGTCGATGAACTCCTGCGACTCGTAAGCGGCCTTGATCGCCTGAGCCCACGGGGTCTCGACATCGGCCGCGCGCACGGCGACGACGTTCGAGAAGCGCTCGGGCTGGTCCTCGACGGCGAGGGCGTCGTCGTAGTCGAGACCGCCGGAGACGATGAAGTTGCCCTGGATGGTGGCGTAGTCCACGTCCTGCAGAGCCGGAACCTGCTGCGCGTTCTCGATCGGGGTGATGTTCAGGTTCTTCGGGTTGGACGTGATGATCGACAGATCGGCGGTGTTGGGGTCGTCGACGTCGTCGAAGTCGATCCAGCCGACCTCGCGCAGGATCAGCAGCCCGCGGTACAGGTTCGACGGAGAGTTCGGGACGGTCACGGTCGACCCCTCGGCGACGTCGTCGAGAGAGCTCTTCTTCCCACCGAACAGACCCATGCGCGGCGTCGGGATCTGCACGAGGGCGGCGTTGTCGATCCCCTCCTGGGCGTTGACGAAATCGAGGTAGACGGGGTGCTGCATGATGTTCGCGTCGATCTCGCCCGAGTCCACGGCCACGTTCACGACGATCCCGTCGGTGAAGTCCACGGGTTCGACGGTGTAGCCCTCCGCCTCCAGGAGCGGTTGGATGCCGCCCTCGAACATCTCCTGGTACGGACCGGGGTTGAAACCGATCTTCAGTGCGGTCTTGTCGACGGACGCCTCGGAGGAGGACGGCGCGGACGAAGCGCCGCACGCGGTCAGGCTCACGGCGAGCAGGGTCGCGGTCAGGGCGGCCGCGGCGGTACGGGCGATACTCATGGGTTCTCCGTGATTCGGATGGTGCAGGGACGGTGCTGCGCTTACGGCGCAGGAATCGGGGCACGTCGATGCGGGACGACTCCGGTGACGCTAGCCACCGCCGGAGAGGGGCCGCGAGACGCGGCGTCACACGAGGCAACAGTCCGCCCGTCGTCGCTGTCGGCGCGCGGTGTCGACCACGGTCGCGAGAGGGGCCGCTCTATGGCGTGGAATGCGCGAGGTCCGGCAGAAGCACGAAGCCTCGCGCGCCTAGGCTGAAGAGGTGAACCCCGCTCCGCCGCCTGCTTCGGGAGTCTTCCGCGGCGGCCTCTTCGCGCTCAGTGCCTACCTCCTGTGGGGTGTGCTGCCGCTGTACTTCCTGCAACTGGCGCCCACCGGTCCGTGGGAGATCGTGGCATGGCGCATCACGCTGTCGTTCGTGTTCTGTCTGCTGCTTCTGACCGTGCTGCGGGCGTGGCGACCCTTCCTGGCGATCGTGCGACAGCCGCGCCTGCTCGGCCTGACGGCGGCGGCCGGCGTGCTGATCTACATCAACTGGCAGACGTATGTCTACGGTGCGCTGAACGATCGCGTGATCGAGACCAGCCTCGGGTACTTCATCAACCCCATCGTCACGGTGCTCCTCTGGGTGACGGTCTTGCGTGAACGGCTGCGTCCGGTGCAGTGGATCGCGATCGGGCTGTCCGTGGCAGCGGTGCTCGTGATCGTGGTGGGGTACGGCAGCTTCCCCTGGATCGCACTGACCCTCGCCGTCTCGTTCGGTGTCTACGGCCTGGTGAAGAAGCAGATCGGACCCTCGGTGGATGCCGTCAGCGGGCTGACGCTCGAATCCCTCTGGCTGCTGCCCGTTGCGGTGGTGCAGCTCGTCGTCGTCGGTGCGACGGCCGGCCTCACGATGGGGAGCAACGGATTCCTCCACACGGTTCTGCTCGTCTCGGCCGGCGCGGTGACCGCCGTGCCGCTGCTGCTGTTCGCCGCGGGAGCGCGACGCGCTCCTCTCACCGTCATGGGGCTGATCCAGTTCGTCGCGCCGATCATCCAGTTCGCGATCGGGGTGTGGGTGCTCCACGAGCCGATGACACCCGAACGCTGGATCGGATTCGGCCTCGTCTGGCTCGCGCTGACCGTGCTGAGCGTGGATTCGCTGCTCGCCGCACGCCGCCGCCGCGCCGTCATATCGGATGTCGCCGAGCCCGTCTAGAGAGCGTTATGACGCCGTGACCTCGGCGACGCACATCGTTAACGAACGGCAATACGGCGAAAACGTGGGGGCCATTAGGTTTAGGACACCGGGCGGCACCCCTGTGCCGCCCAACGTTCATTCACAGCAAGGAGCACTATGAGCGTCTTCACGCGTACGCGTGCCGGCAAGGCCCTGGGCGGTCTCGCCCTGGTCGGTGCCAGCGCGCTCGTCCTCGCCGGTTGCTCGGGTGGTGGCGGCGACGCCGCACCCAGCGCATCCTCCGGCGGAGGCGCCGTGTCCGAGGCCGACGGGACTTTCCACGTCGGCACCATCCTGCCCGCCACCGGAAACCTCGCCTTCCTCGGCCCGCCCGAGGTCGCGGGTGTGAAGCTCGCGATCCAGGACATCGAGGCCACGGCCGACGCGTTCCCGTTCACGGTCGAGCTCACCGAGCGCGACTCCGGTGACACGACGACGGACATCGCCACCCAGTCGGCGACCGAGCTCGTCGACGCCGGTGCCGACGTCGTCATCGGTGCGGCCTCCTCGGGTGTGTCGTTCACGTTCGTCGACCAGCTCGTGGACGCGGGCATCGTCCAGATCTCGCCCGCCAACACGTCGCCGGACTTCACGGACTACGCCGACGACGGTTACTACTGGCGCACCGCTCCCTCGGACGTCCTCCAGGGCCGCGTGCTCGGTAACCTCATGGTCGGCGACGGTGCGGCCAACGTGGGCATCATCTACATCAACGACCCGTACGGCATCGGCCTGAAGGACAACGCCACCACGGCCATCGAGGCCGCCGGCGGCGAGGTCTCGGTCGCCGTTCCCTACAACCCGGGCGACACGGTGTTCACGTCGCAGGTCGACGAGCTCCTCGCCGCCCAGCCCGACGCCATCGCCGTGATCGCGTTCGAGGAGACCTCCTCGATCATCCCGCAGCTGGTCAACACGCAGGGCTTCCCGGGTTCGAAGGTGTACTTCGTCGATGGCAACCTGTCCAACTCGTACGAGTTCCAGGCGGGCACCCTCGAAGGCGCCAAGGGCACGCTGCCCGGCAACCCGGCCGACACCGAGTTCCAGAGTCGCCTCCTCGAGGTCGACCCGGCTCTCACCGACTTCAGCTACGCGCCGGAGTCCTACGACGCGGTGATCGTGGCGGCCCTCGCCGCGGCGCAGGCCAAGGACGACTCGGGCACGGCGATCCGTGACAACCTGCAGTCGGTCACCGAGGGCGGCGAGAAGTGCACGACGTTCGCCGACTGCCTCGCGCTGATCAACGAGGGCACCGACGTCGACTACGACGGTGTCTCCGGTCCGATCACGTTCGACGAGAACGGTGACCCGACCGAGGCGTACATCGGCATCTACCAGTACGGTGCCGACAACAAGTACACCCTCCTCAACACGGAGTTCGGTTCGCTCAACGAGTGATCCGATCCTCTGACGGAAGAGCCCGGGCCGCATGGCCCGGGCTCTTTCGTTGCTGGCGGCACCTCAGCGCGCGAGACCGCACGCCGCGGCGGTGAACGCCAGCAGGTCCTCAGCCGTGGATCGTGAGCGCTCGAGGGGGACCACGACCTCGCGACCGTCCACGCGTGCGACGAGATCGAACAGGGTCCCGACTTTGTCCTCGGCGATCGCGTGCGGGTCGCAGCGGCGAGGGGTGACGACGACCGTCAACGTCGAAGGGGGATCACCGGGCGTCACGATGGTGCTCAGCGCGGCCTCCTCGCCGCCGGCGAAACGGAGGAGGGGAGTGCCGGTGAGAGCCACGAGCTCGAGGCGGGAGCCGGACCGTCCTGCATCCGTACGCGGGGTGATCACGACGGAGAGGTCAGCCGTCGCGTCGTCGCGTGGGGAGACGGCCCCCGCCTCCACACGGGCCACCGCGGCGATGGCGTCCCGGTCGCACTGCGTCGCGCTCAATCGCGCGAGGACGCCGAGCGGGTCATCGGCGTCGACCTCGACGTGATCCGTGCGGGCGCCCACGGCGAGATCGAGCTGGACGCGTACGTCGTCGTCTCCGACGGCGCACAGCAGCGGGGGAAGGAGGACCGGGAGGTTCACGACGCGTCCGGGATCGACGGTCTGCGTGCGGCGAGAGTCCCAGACGGCGGGGCGTGAGAGCGCCGAGGAGAGGATCGTCGCCGAGACGACGGTCAGCGGTGCGCCGGAGGCGTTGTCGACCCGCACCTGTACGCGGCCGGGCGCGACGTCGCCGCGCTGTTGGACGACCGAGACGGCCAGGCCCGCGGGGATGGATGCCGGAGGAGCCGCGGAGCATCCCGCGAGGGCGACACCCACCAGGGTGAGCGTCGCCCCCACGGGACGCGCGCGGGTCAGGCTCCGGACTCCCGTGCGTCGCGCTTGGCGTCCTCGTCGGCTGCCAGGGTGCCCAGGTACAGCTCGATGACGCGGGGGTCGTTGAGCAGATCGCGTCCGGTGCCGGTGTAGGCATCCTTGCCCTGGTCGAGCACGTAGGCCCGGTGGCAGATCTGCAGGCAACGGCGCGCGTTCTGCTCGACCATGATGATCGTCACGCCGGCGCGGTTGATCTCGGCGACGCGGAGGAACGTCTCGTCCTGACGCACCGGCGACAGGCCGGCCGAGGGCTCGTCGAGCAGGAGCACCGACGGGTCCATCATCAGCGCTCGACCCATCGCGACCATCTGCCGTTCGCCGCCGGAGAGCGAACCGGCGCGCTGGCGTCGCCGCTTCGCGAGTTCGGGGAACAGGCCCGAGACGAACTCGAACCGCTCGGCGAAGACCTTGGGGCGCTGGAAGAGCCCCATCTGCAGGTTCTCCTCGATCGACAGGCTCGGGAACACGTTGTTGTTCTGCGGGACCATGCCCACGCCCTTGCCGACGAGCTTGTCAGCCTTCAGCGAGGTGATGTCCTCGCCGTTGAGCAGCACGGCGCCGCCGCGGATCTTCACCTGCCCGAAGATGGCCTTGAGCAGGGTCGACTTGCCGGCGCCGTTCGGCCCGATGATGCCGATCAGGTCGCCCTGGTACGCGTCGACGGTGCAGCCGTTGAGGATGTTGACCCCGGGCAGGTAGCCGGCGACGAGGTCGTCGGTGCGCAGCACCGCGGTGCGGGTGGCGGTTGCGGTGTCGGTCATCAGAGCTTCCCGTCCTTCTCGTCGGCGGCGAGCTCGGCCTCGGCTTCGGCCGCGGCCTCGGCCTGAATGGTCTCCAGCTGGGACGTCGTCATGTCGCCGAGGTCGGTGTCGTGGTGGGCGCCGAGGTAGGCGTCGATGACGGCCTGGTCGCTCATCACGGTCTCGGGCGGGCCCTCGGCGACGACGCGTCCCTCGGCCATGACGACGACCCAGTCCGAGATGTGACGGACCATGTGCATGTCGTGCTCGACGAAGAGCACCGTCATCCCTTCCTTCTTCAGGTCGAGGATGTGGCCGAGCAGGCTCTGCGTCAGCGCCGGGTTCACGCCGGCCATCGGCTCGTCGAGCATCACGAGGGTCGGGTCGCTCATGAGCGCCCGCGCCATCTCGAGGAGCTTGCGCTGGCCACCGGAGAGCGACGCCGCGAAGTCCTCGCGCTTGGCATCCAGCTTGAACCGGCGCAGCAGGTCGTCGGCGCGCTCCGTGTTCGCCTTCTCCTGCGACCGCCAGATCGAGGGGATGAGGGCGCGGAAGATGTTCTCGCCCTTCTGCCCGCGGGCGCCGAGCAGCATGTTCTGCAGCACCGACAGCCGGCCCAGCGACTTCGTCAGCTGGAAGGTCCGGACCATGCCCTTGCGGGACACCTTGAACGCGGGAACGCCGGCGAGGTTGGATCCCTCGAAGCTCCAGCGTCCGGTGTTGGGCTTGTCGAAGCCCGTGAGCAGGTTGAACAGCGTCGTCTTGCCGGCGCCGTTCGGGCCGATCAGGGCGGTGATCTGTCCGCGGGGGATCTCGAGGTGCTCGACGTCGACGGCCTTGAGGCCGCCGAACTGCCGCGTGACTCCGTCGGCGACGACGATCGGATCGACCTTCTCGCAGCCGGGGCCGACCTCGCCCTTCACCAGGGGGTGGGTGACGGTCGTGTCAGACATTGAACGACAGCTCCTTCTTGTTGCCGAAGATGCCCTGTGGCCGGAAGATGACCAGGAGCATCAGCCCGATCCCGACGAGGATGAAGCGCACCTGCCCGGTCTGGGTGGAGCTCATGAAGCCCAGGATGCCGATGTCGCGCAGACCGACGATGATGCCGTTCGACAGCGACAGCAGCACCCAGAACAGCGCGGCGCCCACGATCGGGCCGAGGAGGGTGGCAGCGCCGCCCAGCAGCAGCGCGGTCCAGATGAAGAACGTCAGCGCCGTTCCGTAGTTCCCGGGCTGGACGGCGCGGGGGAGGATGAACACCACACCGGCGAGACCGCCCATGACACCGCCGAGCACGAGCGCCTGCATCTTGTACGAGTAGACGTTCTTGCCGAGGCTGCGCACGGCATCCTCGTCCTCGCGGATTCCCTTGACCACGCGCCCCCAGGGGCTGCGCATGAGCAGCCACACCAGCAGCGTCGCCAGGATCACCAGACCCCAGCCGAACAGACGCACCCACCAGTCGTTCGCGGAGTACGTCCACGGCCCGAGGCCGTAGGTGCCCTCGGGGAGCGGGTTCAGGTCCTGGAACTCGCGGTTGTAGCCGTTCAGGCCCTGCGAGCCGCCCGTGATGTCGGTGAGGCCGACGGTCGAGACGATGTATCGCACGATCTCCGCCGCGGCGATGGTGACGATCGCGAGGTAGTCGGCTCGAAGACGCAGGGTCGGGATGCCGAGGATGAACGCGAACAGCACCGAGGCGACGATGGCGATGAGGATCGCCAGCCACACGGGCGCCGAGAGCGAGAGGGTCGCGATGGCGAAGGCGTAGGCGCCGACGGCCATGAAGCCGGCCTGACCGAAGTTGAGCAGGCCCGCGTAACCGAAGTGGACGCTCAGGCCGATCGCGGCGAGGGCGTAGGCCGCGGTGGTCGGGCTGATGAGCTCGCCCGCGGCGTTGTTGAGAATCGAAAGCCAGTCCATGTCGTTCTTCCTCAGCCGATCCGCTCTTTACGACCGAGCACACCCTGCGGCCGGAACAGCAGCACGCCGATGAGCACGATCAACGCCACCGCGTACCGAAGGTCCGGGGGGATGACGATGGTGGACAGTTCCGTGATGATGCCGATGATGAGCGAGCCGACGAGCGCGCCGAACGCACTCCCCAGGCCACCCAGGGTGACGGCGGCGAACAGCAGCAGCAGGATCGCGAAGCCCATGTCCCAGGTGACGCCGCGGTACAGGCCGTAGAGCACGCCGGACAGGCCGGTGAGCGCGCCGGCGAGCACCCACACGATGCGGATGACGCGGTCGACGTTGATCCCGGATGCCGCGGCGAGGGAGGCGTTGTCGCTGACCGCGCGCGTGGCCTTGCCGATGCGTGTGCGCGTGAGGAAGTAGGCCACGGCCGCCAGCATCACGACGCTGACGCCCATGCTGATCAGCGACGTGAGCGTGATGGTCACCGGGCCGATCGTGACGTTGTCGGTGATGCCGGTGTCGATGTTCCGCGTGCCGCCGTCGAAGAAGTAGAGGTACAGGTACCGCAGCACGATCGACAGACCGATCGTCACGATGAGGACCTGCACCAACCCCACCCCGCGTCTGCGCAGGGGTTTGAACAGCACGGCGTCCTGTGTCCATCCGAGTGCCGCGGACAGCGCCACGGTGAGCAGGATCGCCAGAACGAGGTTCCATCCGAGCGACGTGAACACGTAGAAGATGATGGCCCCGAAGGTGAGCATCTCGCCGTGGGCGAAGTTGTTGACGCCGGTCGTGCCGAAGATGAGCGAGATGCCGATCGCGGCGAGGGCCAGGAGCAGGCCGAAGTTCAGACCGTAGATGAAGCGCGAGAACAGCGTGTCCCAGATCGACCCGGTCGCGGTGGTGCCCTCGCCCGTCGGGAACAGGACGTTCACCGTGTTGGTCGTTCCGATCGTCACCTGACGCGTGACGTTGTCGGGGTCGCGCGGGGCGACGCCGTCCGGCAGCGACTCGACGTCGAGCGTTGCGGTGTACTCGCCCGGGCCGGGGACGGCGACCGCCCACCGACCGTCGGCACCGGTCGTGCCGATCTCGGAGAAGCCGGAGCCCTCGACCGAGATCTCGACGCCCTCGACGGGTTCGTCGTCGGCGCGGATGATGCCGCCGATCGAGAACTGGGTCGAGACGTCGACCGGTCCCGATGGTGTCGGGGTCGGGGTGGTCTGCGCGTGGGCTGGTGAGGCCATCAGCAGGCTGAGCACGGCCACCGCGCTCGCCACGAGCGAGACGAGAAGGACCGTTAGGCGGGGAAGTGTGCGCGATCGTGTCGCGGTGGGGGAGGAATGACCCACGGAGTCTCCAGTTCGGCAACGCTGACGAGGTCGTTTCGTCGGCTTCGACGATCGACGCTACGAGCGTAATGTGTCGTTCGTGTTTCGGCTCGTCGCCGTTAGTGAACCGTGTCGTGGCGATCGCCCTTCCGCGCCGGGCTTTCGGGAATGATTCCGCCCCTCGCGGCGCTTAGAATTCATGGTGGAGCGCTGTGCGCGCACCGGCCGACGTCGTCCTTTTCGAGTAGGCGCCGCGTGCGCAGGAGGTTTCATGGAGCAGCACGACCCCTTCGGTTTCGTCGGATTGACCTACGACGACGTCCTCCTGCTGCCGGGGCACACCGACGTCATCCCGAGCGAGGCCGATACGTCATCGCGTCTCACCCGTCGCATCACCGTCGCGACGCCGCTCCTGTCGTCCGCGATGGACACGGTGACCGAGGCGCGCATGGCGATCGCCATCGCGCGGCAGGGCGGCATCGGCATCGTCCACCGCAACCTCTCGATCGAGGACCAGGCCGCCATCGTCGACCAGGTCAAGCGCAGCGAGTCCGGCATGGTCTCCGACCCGATCACCACGACCCCGGATGCCACGATCGCCGAGGTCGACGCGATGTGCGCGCAGTACCGCATCTCCGGTCTGCCGGTCGTCGACCCGGACGGTGTCCTGGTGGGCATCATCACCAACCGCGACATGCGTTTCGTCTCGGGCTTCGAGCGCCAGACCACCAAGGTCAAGGATGTGATGACCAAGGAGGGGCTGATCACCGGGCACGTCGGCATCCACGCGAACGACGTCATCGCCACCTTCGCCAAGCACCGCGTCGAGAAGCTGCCCCTGGTCGACGCCGACGGCAAGCTCGCCGGTCTCATCACGATCAAGGACTTCGACAAGAGCGAGAAGTATCCCCTCGCCACCAAGGACGACCAGGGCCGGCTGCGGGTCGGTGCCGCGATCGGCTTCTTCGGCGACGCGTGGCAGCGGGCCGAGGCCCTGCGCGACGCGGGCGTGGACGTCCTGGTCGTGGACACCGCCAACGGTCAGTCCGCCGGCGTCATCGACATCGTCCGCCGCCTCAAGGCCGACGCGTCTTTCGCCCACGTCGACGTCATCGGCGGGAATGTCGCGACGCGCGAGGGCGCCCAGGCCCTCATCGACGCGGGTGTGGATGCCGTCAAGGTCGGCGTCGGCCCCGGCTCGATCTGCACCACCCGCGTCGTCGCCGGCGTGGGCGTGCCGCAGATCACCGCGATCTACGAGGCCGCGCAGGCCGCGATCCCCGCCGGGGTGCCCGTGATCGCCGACGGCGGTCTGCAGTACTCGGGTGACATCGCCAAGGCTCTCGTCGCCGGCGCGGACACGGTCATGCTCGGCTCGTTGCTGGCCGGAACCGACGAGTCGCCGGGCGAGATCGTCTTCCAGGGGGGAAAGCAGTTCAAGCAGTACCGGGGCATGGGATCGCTGGGCGCGCTGCAGACCCGCGGCAAGAAGACCTCGTACTCGAAGGACCGCTACTTCCAGGCCGACGTCCCCAGCGACGACAAGCTCATCCCCGAGGGCATCGAGGGGCAGGTGCCGTATCGCGGGCCCGTCTCCGCCGTCGCGTACCAGCTCATCGGGGGTCTGCGTCAGTCGATGTTCTACGTCGGGGCCCGCACCGTCGAGGAGCTCAAGGCGAAGGGGAAGTTCGTCCGCATCACCTCGGCCGGGCTGAAGGAATCCCACCCGCATGACGTGCAGATCGTCGTCGAGGCGCCGAACTACAAGAAGTGAGCGCTGCGAGGGGCCGGGCGGGCGACCGCCCGGCACCTCGGCGTTCGGCCGGGCTACGCTGTGCGCATGATCCGGCGCACGCGGCATCCCGAGGCGACCGTTTCCGCGCGGCGCACCGAAGCGTTCACCGACGGGGTCTTCGCCATCGCCGCGACCCTCCTCGTGCTCGGACTCACGTCGCAGTCCCTCGGCTCGGTCGAGTCGGAGGCCGACCTCGTGACAGCGTTGGCGGGCCTGCTGCATCCCGTGTTCACCTTCGTCATCAGCTTCCTCATCCTGTGCGTGATGTGGATGACCCATGTCCGGCAGTTCGAATGGATCGCCCGGATCGACAACGCGGGGATGTGGATCAACAACCTCCGTCTGCTTCTGATCGTCCTGGTGCCCTTCACGTCCTCGCTCGCGACGGACTACTCCGACTACCTGATCGGTCGCGTGGTGCTTCCGGTCAACTTCTTCCTCGCGATCGTCGCGGGCTGGCTGCAGTGGGCGTGGGCGGTGCGTTCGGGCGCGATCCCCGACCTGACCCCGGGCGACGCACGGCGACTGGGGCGGGCGAGCCTGAGCGCGGTGCTGATCAGCGCCGTCGCGGTCCTGTTCAGTCCGCTCGTGGGGTCTGCCGCCTTTCTCCTGTTCTTCTTCGACGGCGCGCTCACCCGCCTGCTGCGCGGAACCGATGCGCCGGTGGACGGGGTCGGGCGCGCGTCGCAGGGCGCGGTTCCGCCGACCAGCTGATCCGCACGTGCCGGAGCTGTTCGATGCGTGCTTCCCCGCCGGCACGGTGCGAGTGCGGTCGAGGGCTGTCCGCGCGGACGAACCGTGAACAGGACGCGGGGCGGCGAAATGCTGGCGGGTAGGCTGGGGGAGTGACCATGGAGATCGACCTCGGCCGCGCCAAGCGCGCCCGCCGCGCCTACACCTTCGACGACATCGCCGTCGTTCCGTCGCGGCGCACGCGCAACCCGGAAGACGTGTCGACGGCGTGGACCATCGACGCGTTCCCGTTCGAGATCCCGGTGCTGGGCGCGCCGATGGACTCGGTCGTGAGCCCGCGCACGGCGATCGAGCTGGGTCGCCTGGGCGGATTGGGCGTCCTCGACCTCGAGGGGCTGTGGACGCGCTACGACGACCCCGAGCCGCTGCTGGCCGAGATCGCGAACCTGCCCGACTCCGAGGCGACGCGCCGCATGCAGCAGCTGTACTCCGAGCCGATCAAGCCCGAGCTCGTGCGAGACCGTCTCGCCGAGGTCCGCGCCGCCGGTGTCACCGTGGCCGGCGCGCTCACCCCCCAGCGCACGCACGACCTGTACGAGACGGTGGTGGCCGCCGGCGTCGACCTGTTCGTCATCCGCGGAACGACGGTCTCCGCCGAGCACGTCTCGAGCGTCGCCGAGCCGCTGAACTTGAAGAAGTTCATCTACGACCTCGATGTGCCGGTCATCGTCGGCGGTGCCGCGACCTACACCGCGGCACTGCACCTCATGCGCACCGGCGCCGCCGGCGTGCTCGTCGGCTTCGGCGGCGGTGCCGCCTCCACGACCCGGGTGACCCTCGGCCTGCACGCACCGATGGCCACCGCGGTCGCCGATGTCGCCGGCGCCCGCCGCGACTACCTGGACGAGTCCGGCGGACGCTACGTCCACGTCATCGCCGACGGAGGGGTGGGCACCTCGGGCGACATCGTGAAGGCTCTCGCGATGGGTGCCGATGCCGTCATGCTCGGCGTCGCCCTCGCACGCGCCACCGACGCGCCCGGGCGCGGATTCCACTGGGGCCCCGAGGCGCACCACGCGAAGCTGCCCCGCGGGCACCGGGTCGCGGTCGACCGCGTCGGACCCCTCGAGCAGATCCTCTACGGGCCGGCGCCCGTCGCCGACGGCACCGCCAACCTCATCGGCGCGCTGAAGAAGTCCATGGCCACGACCGGGTACTCCGACCTCAAGGAGTTCCAGCGCGTCGAGGTCGTCGTCGCACCCTACGGACACTGATGCCGGAGACCGCGTGACCTCTCCCTCGGCGATCGAGCAGGAGCCTCGGCAGGTCTTCCCGCCGACCCTGCGCGAGGTCATGCTGCGTCCGCGATGGCTGGCACTCCTGGCCTTCTCGCTCGTGGTGGCGGGCGTCCTGGCGTGGCTCGGTCAGTGGCAGCTCGGCCGTGCGGTCGACACCGCGCCGTCCGAGCCGGGCCAGACCGAGATCGTGCGTCCCCTCGCCGATGTCGCTCAGCCGGGCGCCTACCTGCCCGAGCCCCTCGTCGGGCAGCGCGTCGAGGCGAACGGCCGGTGGATCGCCGGCGACTTCCTCGTCGTCGCCTCCCGCTTCAACGACGGCGTCGAAGGCTACTGGGTGACCGGGCAGTTGCGCCTCGATGCGGTGGCGACGCCCACCTCGATCGCCGTCGCCGTCGGGTGGACCCGCGACGCCTCTTCCGCCGACCGGGCCGTCGAGGCACTCGATGCGCAGGTCCGGGCCGACCCCGACGCCGTCGTGGCGGTGACCGGGCGACTCATCTCCGACGAGGGTCCGGGGCGCCCGCCCGCGGGCGTGGATCCGCAGACGATGACGCGCATGTCTCCGGCGGTGCTCCTGGGGCGCTGGCACGACGTCGACGGGGTCGCCGTGTATCGGCCCTACATCGCCTCGCAGACGGCGATCGGACCCGTCGATGCCATCGACTCGCCGGCCCCGGAGGAACGCTCGCGGGTCAACTGGCTGAACATCTTCTACGCCGCCGAGTGGGCGATCTTCGCCGGCTTCGCGTTGTACCTCTGGTACCGCCTCGCGCGCGACGCGTGGGAGAAGGAGGTCGAAGACCTCGAGGACGCCGAGGCGGAGGCCCTCGCGGCGGGCTCGCCGGCATCCCGCGACTAGACTGGCATCCATGCCCCGTGCCCCGAAGCTCGCCTCGTTCCCGGCGATCCGCGGAGCCCTGAAGTTCTACCAGATCTGCTCCATCATCACCGGTGTCGGCCTGCTGTTGCTCGTCGCCGAGATGATCGTGAAGTACACGCCCATCCACAAAGAGCTCTTCCTGGGCGGGTCCGGTGGGCTCCTGTGGTTCGCGGATGCGATCCCCGGCCCCGGATGCCAGTGGTTCTCGCTCTTCGTCCCCGGCGGCAGCGGCTGCGACATCGTCTCCACCGGGGACGGCGTCAACATCTCGCTCGCGATCCTCGTGGCGCACGGCTGGTTCTACGTCGTGTACCTGTTCTCGTGCTTCCGCGTGTGGAGCCTCATGCGGTGGCCGTTCCGTCGCTTCGTGTTCCTGGCGCTGGGCGGCGTGGTGCCCTTCCTCTCCTTCTTCCTCGAGGTGCGCACCGCTCGCCGCGTGCGCGCCTATCTCGCCGAACGCGAGGCCGCCGAGGCCTCCGTTCCCGTCCCCGCCCCGGAAGGACCCCGGTGACCGAACAGACCGAAACGTCGCAGCGTCCCGTCCTCGTCGTCGACTTCGGCGCCCAGTACGCGCAGCTGATCGCACGCCGCGTGCGCGAGGCGGGGGTGTACAGCGAGATCGTCCCGCACACCGCCAGCGCGGACGAGATCGCGGCGAAGAACCCGGTGGGCATCATCCTCTCCGGCGGTCCGTCGTCGGTGTACGAAGAGGGCGCTCCGCGGCTCGACGAGGGCGTGTTCGACCTCGACGTCCCGACGCTCGGCATCTGCTACGGCTTTCAGGTCATGGCGCAGGCGCTGGGCGGCGAGGTCGCGAACACGGGCCTGCGCGAGTACGGCGCGACGGATGCCACGGTCGTCACCGAGGGCACCCTGCTGCAGGGCCAGCCCGCCGAGCAGAACGTCTGGATGAGCCACGGCGACCAGGTGTCGCGTGCACCCGAGGGCTTCGAGGTGCTCGCGCGCACGGCTCACACGCCGGTCGCCGCGTTCGCGAACGACACCCGTCGCCTGTACGGCGTGCAGTGGCATCCGGAGGTCAAGCACTCCGATCACGGGCAGAACGTGCTCGAGAACTTCCTCCACAAGGCCGCAGGTCTCCCCGCCGACTGGAACAGCGGCAACGTCATCGCCGAGCAGGTCGCGCGCATCCGCGAGCAGGTCGGCAACGGCCGCGTGCTGTCGGCTCTGTCGGGTGGTGTGGATTCCGCGGTCTCGACCGCCCTCGTGCACGAGGCCGTCGGTGACCAGCTCGTCGCGGTGTTCGTCGACCACGGTCTTCTCCGCAAGGGCGAGCGCGAGCAGGTCGAGAACGACTACGTCGCCTCCACCGGCGTGCGCCTTATCACCGTCGACGCGCGCGAGACGTTCCTGAACGCCCTCGCCGGCGTCAGCGACCCGGAAGAGAAGCGCAAGATCATCGGCCGCGAGTTCATCCGCGCGTTCGAGAAGGTGCAGGCCGATCTGGTCGCCGAGGCCGAGGCCGAGGGCGAGCCCATCCGCTTCCTCGTCCAGGGAACGCTCTACCCCGACGTCGTCGAGTCGGGCGGCGGCGCCGGCACCGCGAACATCAAGAGCCACCACAACGTCGGCGGTCTCCCCGAAGACCTGCAGTTCGAGCTCGTCGAGCCGCTGCGCACCCTGTTCAAGGACGAGGTGCGGGCGATCGGCCGCGAGCTCGGGCTCCCCGAGGCGATCGTCGGCCGTCAGCCCTTTCCGGGGCCCGGTCTTGGCATCCGCATCGTGGGCGAGGTCACCGCTGACCGTCTCGAGATCCTGCGTGAGGCCGACGCCATCGCCCGCGCCGAGCTGACCAAGGCCGGACTGGACGCCGAGATCTGGCAGTGCCCCGTCGTGCTGCTGGCGGATGTGCGCTCGGTCGGCGTCCAGGGCGACGGCCGCACCTATGGCCACCCGATCGTGCTGCGTCCTGTCTCGAGCGAGGACGCCATGACGGCCGACTGGACGCGTCTGCCGTACGACGTCCTGTCGAAGATCAGCAACCGCATCACCAACGAGGTGCGCGAGGTCAACCGGGTCGTGCTCGATGTGACGTCGAAGCCGCCGGGGACCATCGAGTGGGAGTGACCCTCCCCACCCCGACGCCCCGGCATCCTGCTCTGGATGCCGGGGCGTCGGCGTCGCGGGCGCGGACTCGGTAAGCTGGCGCGGTCGGCGATCAGCCCTCGGGAACCTCCCGGGTTCGTCCGGCCAGAACGGCACAGGTCGCACCATGACCCGTATCGACTTCTCCGGCTACCGCGATGTGCTGCGTACTCCCGGCGCCCCCTGGTTCACGATCGCGGGATGGGTCGGTCGGTTTCCGCGCGGCACACTCAACCTCGGCATCATCCTGCTCGTGCAGGCGGCGACCGGCAGTTTCGCGTTGGCCGGGGCCGTGGCTGCGACGTACATCGTCGGTATCGCTGTGGCGGGTCCGCTGTGGTCCCGCCTCATGGACCGCCGGGGGCAGCGTCCGATCCTCCTGATCGCCGCCGGCACCCTCGTCGTGTCCTCCACGGCGCTCGTCGGTGCCGTGCTGGGCGAGTCGCCCGTGGGGTTCTGGTTCGTCCTGTCGTTCCTCGCCGGTGCGGTCTCGACCGACGTCGGGCCGGCGGTGCGCGCGCGATGGAGCTCCCTCGTGCCGGGCGACCGTCGTCACAGCGCTTTCGCGCTGGAGTCGATCGCCGACGAGAGCGTGTACGTGATCGCTCCGCCGATCGTGACTCTGGCCGCCGCGATCTGGGCGCCGCAGATCGGTATCGCCGTCGTCGTGGTGGTCGGGGCGCTCGGCATGATCTGGCTCGGCCTGCTGCACCGGTCGCAGCCGCCGCTCGTGCGGGCGAGCGAGCGGCGCGTGCGACTGCTCCCGCCGGCCGGCATCCTTCCGGTCACCGTCGCGTGGGTCGGCGTGGGCGCGATGTTCGGGTCGTTCGACGTCACGAGCGTGGCGTGGGCCGAGCGAGCGGGTTCGCCCTGGCTCGCCGGGATCATGATGGCTGCTCTGGCCGTCGGCAACACCGTGGGCGCCTTGGTCTACGGTGCGATGCGTCCCCGCGCGTCGCTCCGAGTCCGCTGGCTCGTCGGCAGCGCCCTGCTCGCCGTGGCGGCGCTCGCGCTGCCCTTCGCGGCGGACACCCCGCTGGCTCTGCTGGCGTCGGCTGTCGTGGGGCTGCTCATCGGTCCGGTGCTGGTGGCGGGATATGCGCTCGTGGAGTCGAGGGCCGATCGGGAGCGGGTCACGGAACTCCTGGCCTACCCGTCTCTCGGGCTGGGGGCCGGGATCCCGTTGGGGTCCACTTTCGCCGGCGTTGGACTGGATGCCGCCGGACCCGTGCTCGGGTTCACCGTGATGGCCGCCAGTTGTGTGGCGACGCTCGTGCTCGGCGCCACGGGCGAGCTCCTGCTGTCCGCACGGCCGGCGAAGGTGCCGGTGCGTGTGCCCTGACTCGCGCGTCACGGTCGTGCGCGAGGATGGGGGCATGAGTGAGAGGTTCGTGCGCCCCACCCGTCTCGACGGGGTCTTCAACGCCGCCGTCGCGGCGATGACCCGTGTCGGTCTGCCTCTGGCCGGCAGTCGCGTCCTCGCCGTTCGGGGCCGCTCGTCGGGGGAGTGGCGGACGACACCCGTCAACCCCCTGCGCGTCGACGGTGAGCGGTACCTCGTCGCTCCGCGCGGGACCACGCAGTGGGTCCGCAACCTCCGCGCGGCCGGAGGCGGGGAGTTGCGAGCGGGCCGCAAAGCCGAGGTGTTCCAGGCCGAGGAGGTCGCCGACGTCGACAAGCCGCCGATCCTGCGCGCCTACCTCGTGGCGTGGGCGTGGGAGGTGGGCCGCTTCTTCGACGGCGTCGACAAGAACTCGTCCGATGAGCGGCTGCGCGAGATCGCACCGGGGTTCCCCGTTTTCCGGCTGCGGTCCGAGGGGCGCCGATGACGCTCTTCCCCGACGCGTGGTATCTCCTCCTCTCGAGCAGGCTCGTTCCCGACCTCGACGGCGGATACACGATCTCCACTCTCGCGCGGGCTCGGCAGATGACGGATGCCGGTGTCCCCGCGTTGTTGCTGACGGTCGATCCGGCCACCGCGGAGGCCCACGCTGCGCATCGCGCCGAGTTCATCGCGCGCGGGGCCGCCGTGGCATCCGAGGATTTCCGCAATCTCTTCGACGAGGCGCAGGGCCCGGACGGTGGCGCCGCCGAGTGGCTGCGAGCGGCGGCACGTGCCGGTGGGGCCGACCCGTCCGTGCCGTACGACACGTACGCGGGCGGCGCGGTCGCGCTCCCCCGGATCGAGAACGACCCGGACTGGCTCCTCACGACCGCACCCGTCGTGATCCGGGATGCGGCGGGCGACGTCGCCGGTGTCCTCGACGGGTTCGGGGCCCTCTATCGCGCGTGGCTGGCGCACGTGGTCGCAGGGCTTCGGGATCGGGTCGATCGGCCCGTCGTGGTCATCTGCGAGTCGCGGCAGCTCGGCGAACTGATCGTCGACTGGGACGATCCGGACGTGCGCATCCTCCATACGGTGCACACGATCCACCTCGAGTCTCCGTACACCGTGGACGCCCCGATCAACGGGCTGTGGGAAAGGTGGCTGGCCGTGGCCCCGCGCTTCGACGCGGTACTGTGGCCGACCTCGTCGCAACGCTGCGACGTTCGAGAACGGTTCGGCGAGGATCGCGTCGACGTCGTGGCGCCGCACGGCGTACCGATGCCCGCGGAGGTCGCGCCCGCAGAGGACGGCCCGGTCGTCGTGCTCGGGCGACTGGCCGCGGGGAAGCGCCTCGACCACGCGATCCGGGCGTTCGCGCGGGTGGTCGCCGACGTCCCGCACGCGCGCATGGAGTTGTGGGGGGCGGGAGCGGAGCGCGAGAGGCTCGTCGCCCTGATCGCCGACCTCGGGCTCGATGCAGCCGTCACGCTCGCCGGCCTCACGCTGGACGTGGGCGCGGTGCTCGACTCCGCGTCGGTGTACCTCACGACCTCGGCGTTCGAGGGTCAGGGGCTCGCGCTCGCGGAGGCCCTCGCGCACGGTGTTCCCGTGGTGGCGTACGACATCCGCTACGGGCCGCGGGACATGCTCGCGGGGGGTGGCGGCATCCTGGTGCCCGACGGGGACGAGGAGGCGCTCGCCGAAGCCCTCACCCGCGTGCTCGGCGATGCGGCGTTGCGGCGGCGTCTCGCCGCCGAGGCCCGCGCCGCCGCTGAGGCGCTGAGCCCGGAGCGGGCGATGCGCGCCCTCGCCGCGGCATCCGCCGACGCCCTCTCACGCCCAACGCGGCGCTAGCCCCCGCCCCGCCCGCCCGCACCCCGCCCCCGCGCCCACACCCGTTGAGTGTCCAAGACACGCCGCATGTCGCGGGCGCGATACGGCGTGTCTTGGACACTCGGCGTGGGTGCGCTCAGGCCCAGGGGTCGTAGTCGGCGATCAGGGGCTCTTGCGCGGGGCGGGTGGCATCCGGGACGTGCTGGAGGTTTACGCGAACCCGGTACCAGAGCGAGCTCGAACCGCGCATGCCGTCGACCAGGACGTCGGCCGGGTGGAGGGTGGCAGTGGCGTCAGGATGCCGACGCTTCCACTCCTCGAGGGCGTCGAGCGCCTCGGGCTTCGTCTTCGTGCGCGCGATCTCGATGAGGGGCATGGTCGATGCACGTCGGCCTGAGCCGTCGGACCCGCGAGGAGGCTTTTCGGCGGGGCCCATCTCTTCGGCGAGAGCGAGCAGACTCGCCAGCGAGCCCGCGGCGCCGTCGATGCCATCGTGCGGATCGCCGATCGTTGCGAAGCGTTCGGGCACCGTCAGCACGGTGAACTCCTCCGGGTGCCGATTGCGCACCTCGTCCCACGTCAGCGGTGTCGACACGCGCGCATCGGGCAGCGGCCGGATCGAGTACGCGGATGCCACGGTGCGGTCCTTCGCGTTCTGGTTGAAGTCGACGAACACGCTCTCGCCGCGCTCCTCCTTCCACCAGCGGGCGGTGGCCAGGCCCGGCGCCCGATTCTCGATCTCGCGGGCGAGCGTCTCGGCGGCGAGGCGTACGTCGGAGTACTCCCATTCGGGTCGGATCCGGACGAGGATGTGCAGCCCGCGCGAACCCGAGGTCTTCGGCCACCCGACGAGCCCGTGGTCGTCCAGCACGTCGCGGGCGATGAAGGCGACGTCGACGATCTGCGCCCAGTCCACCCCGGGCATGGGGTCGAGGTCGATGCGCAGCTCGTCGGGATGGTCGAGGTCTTCGGCCCGCACAGGGTGAGGGTTGAGGTCGAGGCATCCGAGGTTCACGACCCAGGCGAGACCGGCCGCATCGCGGATCACGGTCTCCTCGGCGGAGGTGCCCGAGGCGTAGTGCAGCGTCGCGGTGTCGATGAAGTCGGGGTGGTTCTCGGGCACGCGCTTCTGGAAGAACGGCTCCTGGCCGAGGCCCTTCGCGAACCGCTTCAGCACCATCGGCCGCCCGGCGGCGCCGCGCAGCGCCCCGTCGGCGACGGCGAGGTAGTAGCGCACGAGGTCGAGCTTGGTGAGGCCGCGCTCGGGGAACACGACGCGGTCCGGGCTCGTGATCCGGACCTCGTGACCATCCACGTCGAGGGTCGTCGGGGGCGTCTTCGCAGGGCTCATGCCGCGAGGGTAGTGCCGTGGCATCCGGGGTGGGACTCCCTTGCGGCGCGCGGCGGACGCCGCAGACACACGCCGCAGACACACGCATAAACGCGATTCGCGCGCACAAACGCGGGGAGAACGCGTTTATGCGCGCCGATCGCGTTTATGCGTGGGGTTCAAGAGCGCGGGCTGATTCCGGATGCCGCGAACGACGAAGGGCCGCCCCGAACGGGACGGCCCTTCGATACTGCGATGCGTCAGTTGTTGCCGCGCAGGATCGCGAGGATGCGCAGGATCTCGACGTACAGCCACACCACGGTGACCATGATGCCGAACGCGCCGACCCAGCCGTAGACGCGCGGGGCGCCGTTGCGGACGCCGCGCTGGATCTGGTCGAAGTCGAGCACCAGCGAGTACGCGGCCATGATGACCACGAGGACGCCGATGATGAGACCGAGCGGGATGCCCGCGACCTTGAGGCTGTAGAGACCGAAGGCGCCACCCGCGATGGGGACGTTGAACAGCATGAGACCGAGGTTCAGCAGGGCGAACACCATGTAGCCGACCATCGCGATCATGAAGATCTTGGTGGCGCGAGCCGAGGCGCGGATCTTGCCGCTGGCGAAGAGGGCGAGCGTCACGCCGACGACCGACAGGGTCGCGAGCGTGGCCTGCACGACGATGCCCGGGTAGAGGAACTCGAAGAAGGCCGAGATGCCACCGACGAAGAGGCCCTCGAACGCCGCGTAGGCGATGAAGACGGGGACGGACGGCTTCTTCTTGAAGATCGCGACCATCGCGAGCACGAAGCCGCCGAGGCCACCGATGATCATCGGCAGGGCGTTGGGGCTGGGGTTGGCGACCGTGACGGTGCTCATCGTCCAGATCCAGCCGACGACGGCGGCGACGACGAGGATGGCGAACAGGCCGATCGTCTTGAAGACGGTGTCTTCGACCGTCATGCGGTCGGTCTGCACCGCGCCCGCCGACGGGGCGGCGTACATGCCCTCGATGTTGGCGGTCTCCGCCGCCGCGGCTGCGGTGTTCGCCGGGGGAGGGCTGTAACGGGTCTGGGCGCCGGCACGAGGGTCCTGGAACGCCGGGGTGTTGAAGGCCGGGTTGTTGAGGGCCACAGGGACTCACACTCCAAATTGCTGGTGATCACAGCACCGTGCTGTCACACAACACTAGCCGAGGAGGCCGTGAGATTCCTTGTGCTGACTGGGATTCTGCTATGAGCGAGCGGGTCCGGTCGTGCGCGCTGGCTAGCCTGGCCTGGTGCCTGCCGACCGACCCCTGATCATCGGTCACCGCGGCGCTCCCGGGTATCTGCCGGAGCACTCTCGATCGTCGTACGCGCGCGCGATCGCCGAAGGAGTGGATGCCATCGAGCCCGACGTCGTGCCGACGAGCGACGGCGTGCTCGTGGTTCGACACGAGAACGAGATCGGTTCCACGACCGATGTCTCGAGGCATCCGGAGTTCGCCGGCCGGCGTCGCACGGCCGTCGTCGACGGGGACCGCCTGAACGGGTGGTTCACCGAGGACTTCACGTGGGCGGAGCTGCAGACCCTCCGCTGCCGCGAGCGGATCCCGGCGCTGCGGCCGGGCAGCGCGGCTCACGACGACGAGGATCCCGTGCTGCGCCTTCGCGACGTCCTCGACCTCGCCCGCGCCGGCGGCGTCGGGGTGGTGCTGGAGATCAAGCACGCCGCGTTCTTCGCGCGCGCCGGCTTCGATGTGGCGGCGCTCGTCGAGAGGGAGCTGCGGGATGCCGCCTGGTGGGACGACTCGGCGCTGGTCATCGAGTCGTTCGAGCCCCTCGTCCTGCAGCGGCTGCGGGAGCGTGGCATCCGGGTTCCGCTGGTGCAGCTGATCGAAGCCGAGGGTGCGCCGTGGGACCTGCGGGAACGCGACGGCACGGATGCGGCGTCGTACGCGTCGATGCTCACCCCCGCGGGACTCGACGCGCTCGCGCGCGACGTGGACGGCATCAGCCCCGACAAGCGGTTGGTCCTCGCGCCCGACCGACGGGGCCGCGCCCAGGGACCCGCGGAGTTCATCGGGCAGGCGCAGCAGCGCGGGTTGCGTGTGTTCACGTGGACGTGTCGTCCCGAGAACCGCTTCCTGCTGCCGGCGTTCCGAGGCCCCGGCGGTCCCGCAGCCTTCGGCGATTACGCGCGCGAGTGGGCCGTTCTGCGCGATGCGGCGCTCGATGGGGTGTTCGTCGACCACCCCGACCTGGGCGTGGCCTTCTTCGGGGCGTAGGCGCGAGCCCCGGTCCCGCGCGCCTCCCGGGGGTGTGTCGCAGGCGCCCCGGGGCGCAGGCGCAAGCCCCCGCCGATCGCGGGGCCCGAGTCGAGAAGATGGCGGCATGACGGTGGACGTGACGGTGGTCGGCGGCGGCATCTCGGGACTCGCGTGCGCGCGGGCGGTGCGGGACGCCGGAGGCTCGGCGCGCGTGCTCGATCGTGGGCGCCGACCGGGTGGGCGTCTGGCGAGTCGGACGATCGACGGGCGCCCGGTCGACCTCGGGGCGTCGTACTTCGTCGTCGGCGACGACCGGCGGTTCGCGCGGGTCGTCGCCGACTGGGAGGCCCGAGGGATCGCGCGATCGTGGACCGACACGTTCTCCGCCATCGACGCGGACGGCATCGAGACCCGCAAGACCGGGCCGATGCGGTGGTCGGCACCCGCCGGGCTGCGTTCGCTCGCGCTCGACCTCGCCGACGGGCTCGACCTCGAATCTGGGCGCACGGTCGAGCACGCGGCCCCCTTCCGGGTGGACGGGCGGGATGCCGGCGAGGTGGTGCTCGCGATGCCCGAACCGCAGGCGCGGCGGCTGGCCGACGGCATCCCTGTCTCTCCGCAGGAGTGGGAGCCGGTGATCGCCGTCGCGCTGCGCTGGGAGGAGCGCCGATGGCCGGTCGACCTGCACGGGGCGTTCATCAACGGCGATCCCGACGTGGCGTTCCTCGCCGACGACGGCGATCGCCGCGGCGACGGTGCCCCGGTTCTCGTCGTGCACACCACGGGAGAGCGGGCCGCGCGGCACCTCGACGATCCGGATGCCGCGATCGCCCCCGTCACCGCGGCTGCGCGTCGCCTCCTGCGGATCGACGTCGAGCCGATCGCGGCGCACGCGCACCGGTGGACCTTCGCCCGGCCCGTCCGCACGACCGGGGAACCGTTCTTCCGTTCGCCCGGCCTGTCGGTGTGCGGTGACGCGTGGGGGGAGTCGGCCGCGGTGCGCACCGCGTGGGCGTCGGGCGACGCGCTCGGGCGCGCGCTCGCAGGGTCCTGAACCGAAGCCCGGGACAGGGGCATGTCGGCATGCCCCCGTAGGGTGGGGGCATGGACGCAGGGGGCGCGGGCATCGAGGCAGTACAGGTCAAGAGGGCGTTCGGCGCCGTGACGGCGGTGGCGGACGTGACCTTCACGGCCGAGCCGGGCCGGGTCACCGGTTTGGTCGGTCCGAACGGGTCGGGCAAGACGACCCTGTTGCTCATGCTCGCCTCTCTCTTGCGTCCCGACGACGGTGAGGTGCGGATCGCGGGCGTCGATCCCGTGGCCGATCCGGCGGGAGCACGGCGACTCCTCGGATGGATGCCGGACTCTCTGGGCGCGTGGCCGAGCCTCACGGCGCGCGAGGTGCTGATCGCGACCGCGCAGTTGTACGACCTCTCCCGCGCCGAGGCCCGCGAGCGCGCCGACCGGCTCTTGAATCTCGTCGATCTGACCGCACTGGCAGGGTCCGCCGCACGTGTGCTCTCGCGCGGACAGAAGCAGCGCCTGGCGCTGGCGCGTGCGCTCGTCCACGAGCCGCGCGTGCTGCTGCTCGATGAACCGGCATCCGGTCTGGATCCGCAGGCGCGCATCGCGCTGCGGGTGCTGCTGCGACGGTTGGCCGACGAGGGCCGGACGATCCTCATCTCGAGCCACGTCCTGTCCGAACTCGAAGAAGTGGTCGACGACGCCGTCTTCCTCCTCGAGGGGCGGACGGTCGGGCGCGATCGCGTCGCCGCGGCGACCACCCGCGTGCGGCCGTGGCGCGTGCGCGTGGCGACGGACGTCTCGCGGGGGAGCGGTTCCGATCGCGAGGCCGTGGCCGCGGCGCTGGGGCGAGGGGTCGGCGATGTCGGCATCGATCGCCGCGACCTGCTGGTTCCCTTCGCGGACGAGTCGGCCGCCGTGGCCGGGCTTCGCGCGCTCGTGGGCGCCGGTATCCCGGTCACCGAGTTCGCGCCCGCCGTGGGCGATCTCGAACACGCCTTCCTCGATCTGCGAGGAGACACCGCGGCCGAGGGGAGCCCCGAATGAACCTGCGCCGCCTCGGCACCGTCGTCGGCATCGACTTGCGCCAGCGCGTGCGGTCGGTCGCCTGGTACGTGCTGCTCGGGATCTTCGCCGTGGTCCTCCTGGCGTTGCTGCTGCTGTCGTTCTCGGCGTTCTCGCTGAACCGCGGCGGCAACGGCTGGTTCTACTCGATCGTCATCATGTTCGTCCTGCTGCTGGTGCTGCTGGTGTCGCCGACGCTCAGCGGCAGCGCCGTCAACGGCGATCGGGATGCCGCGACTCTCGCGCCCGTGCAGGTGACGCTGGTGACGACGGCCGAGATCGTGCTCGGCAAGTTCCTGGCCGCGTGGATCTCGGGGCTCGCGTTCCTCGTCGTCGCTGTGCCGTTCCTCGTGATCGCGACCCTCGCGGGCGAGCTGAACCCGGCGGTGATCGCCTCGTCCCTCGGCATCCTGGTGATCGAGGTCGGCGTGGTCGCGGCCATCGGGGTCGGGGCGAGCGCGATCGTGGCGCGGCCGGTCTTCTCGGTGGCCACCACCTATCTGATCGTGGCCGCGCTGACGGTCGGAACGCTCATCGCGTTCGGGCTCGGCGGTACGGCAGTGCGGTCCGAGCAGACCGTCACCACGCGTGACATCGATTGGGATGCCGTGCCCGTCGGGTGCGATCCGTACTTCCCCGACGATGCGAGCGAGTGCCCGAGCGTCGAGGAGATCGGCTGCACCACCTCGTCGTACACGAATGAAGTGCCGCGTTTCGATCGCGTCTGGGGCGTGCTCGCGGCCAACCCCTTCGTGATCCTCGCCGACGCGACCCCACCGACCTACGACGCCTATGGCAACCCGTCGGATCTGTTCTCACAGATCGCCACCGGGGTGCGCCTCGCGCAGATCCCGCCCGAACCGACTCTGGAGTACGACTCCTGTGCGAACATGCCGCCGGGCGCGGGCGACTCGGTGGAGGACCGCACCGAGGGCACTGTGCCGAGCTGGTTCGTCGGGCTGTTCCTTCAGGTGCTCCTGGGCGCGGGGCTGCTCGCGTGGGGCATCGCCCGCACGCGCACGCCCGCCCGGCGGCTGCCACCGGGGACGCGGATCGCCTGAGGCGGGCCCGGTCCAGGCAAGCCGCGTCGTCAGCGCAGCCGCGCGTCCAGCGAGACGGCGTCGTGGGGAGCGCGGCCGCGTGCGTCGTTGTCGAAGTAGACGTACACGTCGCGCGGCATCCCGTCTCCGTCCGCGCCGGACTGCCAGCGACGAACGCGGTCGGCCCAGGTGCCGAGCTCCTCGGGCGTGTAGCCGCTGGCGTACAGTTCCGTCGATCCGTGCAGGCGGACGTAGACGTGGTCGGCGGTGACGTCGTCGAACGCGGGCCACCGGCCGGCCGTGTCGGCGAGGACGAGGGCGACGTTGTGCGCACGCAGGATCTCGGCCGCGCGCGGATCGGCGAACGAGGCTGATCGCGGTTCGAGCGCGTGGCGCAGGGGACCGTCGTCCTCGATCTCGAGCCATGCCCGTCCGTCGAGGCGGGCATCGTGGTCGCGCGCGAGGCTCAACGCCTCTCCGCGGGTGCGCGGAAGGCTCGAGAGGAACGCGTCGAGGACGCCGGGATCGAACGCGACCCGTTCGGGCAGCTGCCACAGGATCGGACCGAGGGTGGGACCCAGGGACAGCACGCCCGAGGCGAAGAAGTTCGCCATGCCGGTGTGGACGTTCTGAAGGCGCAGCATGTGGGTGACGTACCGCGAACCCTTGACCGCGAAGACGAAGCCCGCGGGAACCTCCGCGCGCCACCGTCGGTAGCTTTCGGGTCGCTGTAACGAGTAGAACGAGCCGTTCAGCTCAACGCTCGGCAGGTGCTCGGCGAGGTACTCGAGCTCCCGCCGCTGGACGAGCCCGCGCGGATAGAAGTCGCCTCGCCACCTCGGGTACCGCCACCCGGAGGTGCCGATGAAGGCCCTCCCGGTCAGGCGTGACCCTCCGCCGCCGGGGCGTCGTCATCCTCGAGGGCGTCACCGGTGTGGTCGTCGAGGTCGACGTCCTCCTCGGCTTCGGCAGCGTCCTCGCGGACGTCGTCGGTGACGGCGTCGGTGGGGGCGCCGCTGTCGGCGCGGGCGTCGTCGGCGTGGCGCGAAGGCAGATCAGGAGTGCTCATGCGGCCACGGTGCCCGATCCCCGCCGGTCGGGCGACCCGCTTGACAGGACGGGAGTCCCTACTCGCCGGCATCCGGGAGCGACAGGTCGACCGCGGGCCAGGGCGGAAGCGGATCGGCGAATCGCGTCCACGCTTCGGGACCGGCCGCGAGTTCGTCGTCGGTGAGGGCGGCGAGGTCGAGGATGTGCCGCAACCGCGGTTCGGACATGTCCAGTCCCGTGAAGGCGATCTCCTGTCCCCATCCCATGCGTCCGTCGTCGGTGCCGAGGGGTTCGATCCACATCGCGGAGCCGACGTGTTCCCAGCGGGCCAGGATGCCGGGACGCGAGGCGATCCGGCAGAATCCGGCGGAACGGATCAGTCGCCCGGCGGCGCCGTCGTCCAGGCGGTCCAGCGAGGACTGCAGGCGCGCCGGGTGGAACGGGCGCACCTGGTCGTAGCGCACCGTGGTCACGCGGTTGTCGCGCATGAACGGGTCGTGCTCGTCGTTGAGCGCGCGAACCCAGCCGGCGCGCTCGAGGATCTCGGTCTCGTCGTCGCGAGGGGCCGCCGCGTTCAGGTCGGCGGCCGGGTCACGTGTGAGCCGCAGCGTGGCGCCGGGGTTGAGGTGCGACGCGAGCGCCATCTGCACCGCGAGTGCCGCGGTCGGCACCTGTTCCCAGTTCACCCAGACGATGCGGGTCGCCAGTTCCAGTGCGAGGGCCGCCTGGCGCGCGCGGGCGCCGACGTCGGTGCGCGGATCGCTCGGAGGGACGTCGCCGCGCCTGTTCCCGCCGGCGGTCGCAGGCGGGAGGGATGCCGTGAGCGGAGCCTCGTCGAGCAGGTCGCCGATCATGTGCCGCGCGTCGACGACGCAGACCGCCTCGACGTCGACGCCTCCCCGCGCCGCAAGGGCGTGCAGGAGGTCGACGTCGGTGCCGAGATCGACGACGGCGCGCTCGCCGTCGCTGCGGGGGCGTGGATGGGGGAGCGCGTGCGCGGCGCGGAGATCGCCGTACCGGAGGAGATGCAGCGGTCGCCCGAGGGTGGCGGCGGTCCGCTCGGCATAGGCCTGCCGTTCCGGTGCGCACACACCCATCGTCGCAATCGTTCTCTCCACGGCATCCGCCTCTCGTTTGTCGGGAATCGGTGGACAGCCAATCTTGTTATTGAGAACGATTATCAACAGGAGGATGCCATGAAGGTCCGCAACTCGCTCAAGTCGCTCAAGAGCCAGCCCGGGGCGCAGGTGGTGCGCCGCCGCGGGCGGGTGTTCGTGATCAACAAGCTCAACCCGCGGTGGAAGGGGCGGCAGGGCTGACGCTGGAACTGGGCCGTCCCTTTGGAGCCTCAGCCAACGAAGCGGTTGCTCTTGCCGAGGTTGCAGGACTGGCATAGCGTCTGGAGGTTGGATGGCTCCGTCCGTCCGCCGCGGCTGATCGGCACGATGTGATCGACGTGTAGTGCCGCCCCGGTGTCCGCCGATGCGCCGCAGATGCGGCATCGGGAGCCGTCTCGACGAAGGATGTCCGTGCGCAGCTTGGGCGTGAGTAGGCTGCGTTCGCGACGGCGTAGGTACTCCGACGTCGACTTCGCGGCGCGCTGGCGCCGCGCTTCGTCGAGGCCCGCGCGCAGTTCGACGAAGCCCCAGGCCAGATCTCTGCGATAGGAGTTTCGCCCCTGCGGGCTTGTATAGGTAACCACGGCGGCCACGGTTGCGACAGGTGTGGGGGCAGTCAGCATTTCTTTGTGAAAGAGTCGACGCTCGATCCTCGAATACTTCTCGGGATTCACACGGCGGTCGCCGGAACGACCGATCGACCGGCTTCCGACGTCGGTCAGCTCATTCGTGTAGGCGGAGTAGCGTCGCATTCGTTCTAAACGAGCGTCTATGTCGAATGCGAGACGAGTCTCTTCGTCGAGCAAAGCGTCCATCAGGAATTCACGGAGGCGAAAGCGGTCGAACGCCGATTTCGACGTCGTCGTCGCGCGGTACCGGCGCGTGATGACCGGAAGAGGCATGACAGAGGCGGCGTACCGCCCGTTCAGTTCGTGGAGCGCGGCGAGGGCGGAACTCGTCTCGGCGACGATCCGTCGATTTCGCTGCGCGATCAAGAGCGGGATGCCGACACCCGCGAGAGCGACGAGGGCGCAGATCGCGCCAATGAATGCGAGGTCAGAACTCACAGACCACCCCGTCTTTGTCGCGGTCGTCGTACCAGACGTATTCAGGGTCTTGCCCGCGCACGTAGTTGCCGAAGCCGTTGGCGTTGGCTTCCTTGCACGTGCCGAAATCGGGGTCGGTTGCCGGTGCGGGATCCGGCTCAGCAGGCTCGGGCGGCGCGGGTGCGGGGTCTACCGGCGCCGGTGCGGGTTCCACGGGTGTCGGCGCGGGCTCTGCCGGCATCGGAACGGACTCGTCGAGGCTGATGTAGGCCGCCTGCAGGGGGTGCATGCCGTATCCGTCACGGCCGTCGTACCGTGTGATCGCCCACCCGCTGGCAAGCATGCGGGTGCCGGCATCCTGTCCGTCGATCTGGACGTACCGCAGCAGGCGCCCGTACTGGTCTTGATCATCGCGGCCCGGGACGGCGACGAGGACAGCGCCGCCCGGAACCAAGAAGGAGCTCAACTCGGCGGTTGCCTGGTCGTATCCCCACGCGCCGGACTCCGGAGCGTCGATGCCGATGAGCCGCACTTTGCCGACGCTGGTGTCGATCGTGTCTCCGTCGATCACCGACACGATCTCGACCGGAATCGCGGTCGGCGTGGGTGTGGGTGACGGCGTCGGGGTCGTGGCTGTGGTCGCCGTGGCTGTAGTCGCCGACGTAGAGGCGAGCGCGACAGGACGCGCTCCCGAGCCGCTGACCACGGACGCGTTGGTGACTCCCGCCGTGGCCAGGAAACCCGCGGCGGCGGCGGCCGTTACCCAAGCGGCAGACTTTCGACTCGTGAAGCGCAGCCAGGTCCGACTGTTCCTGGCGAGCGAAATAATCCCGGTAATGAAGACGACGAGGAATATCACCGCGAAGATCGGCGCCAGGATCAGAGCGACCACCAGGAGCGGAATGCTGAGGACCAGCCACGCCCACACCGGAATGCGACGTCTGGCCCGACGACTTTCGTGTGCGAGCAACGGGCCCCTTGCGCGTGCGCGCGCGATGGAACGAGTCATGAATGCGCCCCCCGACGCGGGGACGAAATCCCCATTCAAGAACGAAGAATAGCGCCCCGAAAGCCGGTCTACTGACGAGGAGCGGACTCACCTCGTCGACACGTTCGAGGGATCCGCGAGCTTCTCGTTGACCACAGCAAGCGAATTTTCCCTCAGCGTTGGGCAGACGAGGCCCCTCGCGCGGAACAAGTTGACGCGACGGCGGGAGTCGAACCCGCAACGCCTTCGGTTATGAAGCGAGGCCCGGGACCGCCCGGATCGCCGCGATGCGCTCAACGGTAAGCCGGTGCCGCTCCATCGTGGATTGGTGTTGCTGGACGTAACGTGATGTGTCGTTATGCGGCGCGGCGGATGGCGTTCAGTGCTTGCGCTGGCCGATCTGCAGGCGTTCAATCGTTGGCATGTCGCAGTCGAGACTACGGGGGGCATCATGAGCGACGCATCGACCTATGACCCGGATGGTGGGTATGACCCGGATGGTGGGTATGACCCGGATGGTGGGTATGACCCGGATGGTGGGTACGTGATCTGAGGCGGGGAGCCCCTCCCTCAGGCGAGCGCCCGCCGGAGAACCTCCCGATCGTCGTGCGGCACCTTCGTCGTGCCGACGATCTGAGTGTTCTCGTCGCCCTTCCCGGCGACGAGGACGAGATCGCCCGTCCGCGCCATGTGGAGCGCGGCGTGGATGGCATCCACTCGGGAAGGGATCTCAATGCAGTCCGGGATCCCCGCCCGGACTTCGGCACGGATGCGATGGGGCGGTTCGCGGCGCGGGTTGTCGTCGGTGAGAATCACCACATCGGCCAACTCTGCGGCGATCGCCCCCATGGGAGCTCGCTTGCCGCGGTCGCGCTCGCCGCCGGCTCCGAACACGAGGATCACCCGGCCGGCAGTCCGCGCTCGAGCCGCACGCAGAGCGACCCTTAGGGCGCCCGGATTGTGGGCTGTGTCGACCATTGCGGTCACGCCGTCCTTCTCACCGATCACCTGAAGTCGGCCCGGCGGCGGCTCGACCCGCGAGAGCGCGTCGGTGACGGCTGAGGGGTCGCCGCCCGCAGCGATGACGGCTGTCCCCGCCAGGAGCAGATTCATCACCGCGACCGCGTGGACCGTAGGGAGGGAGACGGGATAGGCCTGTCCCTCCACGCGCAAAGTCCCCCTCAGGCGGCTCGACCGTTCCTCCAGGCCCTCGGTGGTCACGTCGCCTCCGTCGCCCACGACGACAAGGCGGATCCCGCGCAGCGCGACGGCCTCGCGCACGAGGTCCCCTTGGGCAGAGCCGGCCGCAATGACCGCGACTCCGTCCGGGCGCAGATACTCGCGGAACAGCCGCAACTTGGCGTTCCAGTACCCCTCGAGGCTGCGGTGGACGTCGATGTGATCGCGCTCGAGCCCCGTGGAGACGGCGACGTCCACGGATACGCGTTCGAAGAGTCCGTCCGCGAGGATGCCGACGAACGCCTCCAGCGACACCGCCTGCGCGCCCGCGCGCGCCTGCGCGTCGATCAGTTCGGGGAGGTAGTCCGGGGAGCGGCGGACGCGGCTCTCCCGCACGGTGCCGTCGACCTCCGTCACCCCGGTCGAGTCGTACCCCGCGGCCCGCCACCCGATGAGGTTCATCACCTGACGTGTCGCCGTGGCGACAGTCGTCTTTCCGTTGGTCCCCGTGACCGTCGTGATGAGCGGCCGTCCCACGGGCGGCTGGATGTGAAAAGTCATGGTGCCCCCACCGTTCCCCTTCCCGCCATCATGTCACCCGGGTCGATCGGCCGCCCGGCGCCCCTCGAGGATGGCGCGCGTCGAATGCTGCAGATGTTCGCGGACTGCCCGCTCGGGGTCTCCCAGCGCCGCCTCCACGTAGGCGCGGTGCTCGGTCGTCAGGGCTCCGGGGGCGTACGCGGGCCGGACGTGCGTGAGCAGCAGGTGCATCTCCGAGTCGAGGCGTCGATACTCCTCGGCGATCCTCGGCGAGCCGGCGGCATCCACCAGGGCGAGGTGCACCCGAGCGTGGGCTTCGAGGGTGGCGGGCCAGTTTCCGGATGCCTCGGCGGCCGCCAGCGCGGTGAGGGCTTCGTCCACGTCGGGCGGATGGATGCCGCGCTCCCGGACGATCCGCAACGCTTCGGTCTCGAGTGCGCAGCGCAGCTGCTGCAGGGCGATGAGCGCGTCGTCGTCGAGGAGTGAGACGCGGACGCCGCGGTACGGCTCCGCGGTGACGAGGCGCTCGGCGGTCAGCATCGCCAACGCCGTGCGGGCGGTATGGCGCGAGACGCCGTGGGTCGCGCTCAGGTCCTCCTCGCGTAGCGGGGTGCCGGGGGCGAGCTCGCCGGACAGGATGCCGCGGCGCACCGCGTCCGCGACGACATCGGCCGCGCGGGGCCCGGGGGTGCCGGCGGGACGCGGGCCGGGGGTGCCGTCGGGGTGCGGGGCAGCGGCCGAGCCCGGCGCCGCGCCGGCTGTGGGGTGCGGTGCGGCGCCAGAGCTCGACCCCGGGTCTGCGCCGCGGCGTGGAGATGGCCCCTGATCGGAGCTCGCGGGAGGCGCGGTGGCCGGGCGGGGCGGGAGCATGGGGGGATCACGTCGAGGCCGTGGCATCCGGAACCTCCTGACGTCGACGAGCTGGAACCGACACGACGGCGAGACCCACCGCGATGAGCGCGAGGCCGAGCGCACTGACGGCGGTGAGTTGTTCGTGCAGCACGAGGAGTCCGAGGAGCGTCGCGCCGAGCGGTTCGGCAAGGGTCAGCGTGGACACGGTGACGGCGCTCAGCCGCGCCAGCCCCCACCCGAACAGCAGGTAGGCGACCGCGGTGGTCGCGATCCCGAGCCACAACGCCAGAGCGACGCCGCTCGGGGTGAACAGCCACGACGTCCCGGTCGCGAGCAGTACGGGCACGCTGGCAGCCGCAGCGACGCCGAAGACGGTGCCCATGACGCGCGTGGAGTCCCACCCCCTCTCGATCAACGCCTTTCCGCACACCGTATAGAGGGCGTACGACACGCCCGCCCCGGCCGATGCCATCAGCCCCGCGGGGGCAAGCGCCACCGCCCCGCCGGTCACGCCCGACACCAGTACGACGCCGGCGAGCGCGATGGCGGTGGCGAGCATCCAGCGGCCGGACGGCAGGCGGCGCGAGCGGATGGCATCCACGATCCCCGTCGCGATCGGGGCCGAGCCGAGCGCGACGACCGTCCCGATCGCGACGCCGTTCTCGCGTGTGCCGAGGAAGAACAGCGGCTGGTACGCCAAGACTCCGACGGCGCCGAGGGCGACGAGGAGGGCGGTCGGCCCCGGCGTCGCGACCCGCTGTGGCCGCGGTCGCGCGCGCAACATTGCGATGAGCGCCAGGATGCCGCCGCCCACGACGATCCGGGCGGCGCCGACGGCGAGCGGAGAGGCGTCGACGTCCGCGAGAGCCTGCGCTGTGCCCGTCGTCGCGAAGCACAGGGCGGCAGCGAGGACGGCGAGAGCGGGAAGCACGAGAGGATTGTTACACAATTCGACCTCTCGTGGCGGCCAGGCGGAGCGCCGTCGGCGCGGCATCCCTCGTCCGGAGGAGGCGGTGGTGCCGTCGTGCGGAGTTCGGCCGCGGCGCGCCGGTTCCGGATGCCGTGGGGTCGGCGTGTCGTCGGGGGACTCCGCGGGGTGATTCGGGGTGATTGGCCGAGGTGCGGGCGGACCGGGCCGCGGCCGGCGGGAGTGCCCACTCGCGGCGGGTAACGTGGGGTCATGGCGATGACGGCGGGGCGAGGCGTTCTGGCCCTCGCCACCGTCGCAGCACTTGTCCTGATCGGCGCAGTACTGGCGTTCGTCGCGGATCCGTTCGTCCGCACGCCGCGCGAGGTCGACCCGGTCACCGAGTGGAGCGCGCGCGTGCTGCTCGTGCTCGCCGTCGCCTGGGCCGTGATCGGCATGCTCGCGGCCCGGACACGACTGGTCGGCCGGCCTGGCGCCGCCGCCGCCCGCGCCACCTGGATCGCCTCGACGCGCCCCTGGCGTGCACGCGAGTCGACCCTCGGCGTGCTCCCGTTGGACCGGTGGTTGATGATCGTGATCCCCGGCGGTCTGCTCGTGGCCACGCGGATCGTGCAGGCGCCCCGCGACGGGCTCGGGAGCGTGGTCCTGGCGATCGCGGGATGGCTCGTCTTCGCGCTCGCGGTCCGTTTGCTGTTGGGGTCGCGCTCGCCGTGGCCGATCATCGCCGCGGTCGGCGGGGCCCTGGTTCTGCGGTGCGTCGTCGCCCTCGGGGCCGTCGCGTTCTCCGGGCCGGACGGCGCGTGGCACGACCTGTGGAGTGTCCCGGCCGTGCGGATGGCCTACCTCACGGTCGCCTTCGCGCTCGTGGCGTGGGTGTTCGTCGTCGCGGGCTGGTCGCTGGGCCCGCAGCTCGGCACGCGTCGTGCCGCGGGTGTCGCGCTGGCCGGCGTGGGGAGCGCGTTCGCCCTGCCTGCCCTCAGCGCGGCGGTCGTCGGCGCCGGAGACGCCCTGCGCACGTGGAACAGCCAGGTCGGTGTGCTGCCGTGGCACCTCGCGCGCCTCACCGGCATGTACGAGGAACGCTTCCCGACCGGGATCATCGTCACGGTCGCCGTGGCCGGGACTCTCCTGACCCTCGTCGGTCTCGTCCTCGCGCTCCCCCTGCGCGCGGGGGAGCGTCGGCATCGGCCGTCACCGGCCTGAGTCTCAGCCGGCGAGCGTGCGGTCGAAGGGGCCGCCGCGCCGGATCTCCCGCACCTCCTTGCCGAGCGGCATGAGGGACACCGGGACGAGCTTGAAGTTCGCGATCCCGAGCGGGATGCCGATGATCGTGATGCACAGCGCGAGACCAGTGATGATGTGGCCCAGAGCGAGCCACCACCCGGCGAGGATCACCCACACGACGTTGCCGAGGAACGATCCCACGCCGGCGGTCGGCTTCGGCACGATCTCGCGGCCGAAGGGCCACAGGGCATACAGGCCGATACGGAACGAGGCGATGCCCCACGGGATGGTCAGGATCAGGATGCAGAGCACGACACCCGCGCCCAGGTAGCCGAGGAACAGCCAGAACCCGGAGAGGACGAGCCAGAGGACGTTGAGGATCAGGCGCATGGGGCGATTCTCTCGCGCCAGGGTGATGGCATCCGGAGATTTTGCGGGGACGTCGCTGAGCGATCCGTCGCGGAGGGGCTGCCCTGTGACGCGGTGAGCGCTAGCCTGGCGACATCGGCAACCGGAGGAGAGATCCATGAGCGATTACGCCGCCGCCACGCCCGAGCGTCGCGTGCTGTCGAGCTTCACCGATTACACCGGGGCGCAGGCGGCCGTCGACCGCCTCGCGGACGCGGGGTTCCCCGTCGAGCACACGTCGATCGTCGGACAGGGCGTCCGCATCGTGGAGCAGGTCACCGGGCGCATGACGCGCGGTCGCGCCGCCGGCTACGGGGCTGCTTCCGGCGCGTGGTTCGGGCTCCTCATCGGCCTGATCCTGGGGCTGCTCGTCCCGTTCGGTTCGTGGCTCCTGCTCCTGCTGTGGGGCCTCGTCCTTGGGGCCGTCTGGGGCGCGGTGTTCGGTTTCGCGGGGCACGCGCTGACGGGCGGCCGCCGCGACTTCTCGTCGGTGCAGGGCCTCGAGGCCGAGCGCTGGGATGTGATGGTGGATGCCGAGCACCTCGGCCGCGCCCAGTCGTTGCTGTCGTCGACCCCGCCCGCTCCCACGGCTTGAGGTCCCCGTACTCGCGCGGGGCCGCCGTGTCGGAGGCCGCGCCTAGACTTGTGGCGCCATGACCGACGCCTCCACGCCCCTCATCGTCGGCGCCTCCGCACCCTCGGACGCCCGACCCGACGCCGACCTGCTCGAAGGGCTGAACGGACCGCAACGCGAGGCCGTGACCTATCGCGGCCAGGCGCTGCTGATCGTCGCCGGGGCCGGCTCGGGCAAGACAAGCGTTCTGACACGCCGGATCGCGTCGCTCCTGCGCACGCGAGAGGCCTACCCCAGTCAGATCCTCGCGATCACCTTCACCAACAAGGCCGCGGGCGAGATGCGCGAGCGCGTCCACAACCTCATCGGGCAGCGCGCCGACGGCATGTGGATCTCGACCTTCCACTCCGCGTGCGTGCGCATCCTCCGGCGCGAGGCGCAGCAGTTCGGCTTCACGAAGGCGTTCACGATCTATGACTCGGGCGACTCCCGAGCGCTCATCAAGCGACTCGTGAAGGAGCACGAGGGCGACGCGTTCGGCCTCACTCCCGCGGGCACCCAGAGCCGCATCTCGAAGCTGAAGAACGAGCTGGCGGATGCCGAGTCCTATGCGCGGCAGGCCAACACCAGCGACCCCGCCGAGCGTGTCTTCATCGAGATCTTTGCGTCGTACCAGCGCGAGCTGCAGCGCGCCAACGCCTTCGACTTCGACGACCTCATCGCGCAGACCGTCTACCTCTTCCGGGCGTTCCCGCAGGTGGCCGACGTCTACCGCAAGCGGTTCCGCCACATCCTGGTCGACGAGTACCAGGACACCAATCACGCGCAGTACGCCCTCATCCACGAGCTGACCCGCCCGCCGGGCAGTGACGCGGAGCCGATGTCGGCGGGCGGGGGCATGATGATCTTCGAGGCCGAGCCGGCCGCGGAGAGCGGTGCCTCGCTGACCGTCGTCGGCGACTCCGACCAGTCGATCTACGCCTTCCGCGGAGCCGACATCCGCAACATCAGCGAGTTCGAGCGCGACTACCCGGGCGCCAAGGTCGTGCTGCTCGAGCAGAACTACCGCTCGACGCAGAACATCCTGTCGGCGGCCAACGCCGTCATCTCGAACAACTTCGACCGCAAAGACAAGAAGCTCTGGACCGACGTCGGCGCCGGAGACCCGATCATCGGGTTCACCGGGTACTCGCAGCACGACGAGGCCCAGTTCGTCGCCGACGAGATCGAGGCCCTGCACCGTAAAGGTGTCGACTACGCCCAGATGGCGGTGTTCTACCGCACCAACTCCCAGTCGCGTGCCCTGGAAGAGATCTTCATCCGTTCGGCGGTGCCGTACAAGATCATGGGCGGCACCAAGTTCTACGAGCGCGCCGAGATCAAGGACGCCCTCGCCTATCTCGTCGCCGTCGCCAATCCCGCCGACGAGATGGCGCTCCGCCGCATCCTGAACAAGCCCCGCCGCGGCATCGGCGACGTCACCGAGACGGCGATCGCCCGCTACGCCGCCGAGCACGGCATCACCTTCCGCGACGCCCTCGCCAACTCCCCGCAGCTGGGCGTCGGGCCCAAGCTGCAGAAGGCGATCGACCAGCTCGACGCGGTGCTGAGCGAGGCATCGGCGTTGATGCTCCCGGCATCCGGTGAGCTGGCTCCCTCCACCGCGGTCAGCGAGGGGCTGACGCTCCTGCTCAACAAGAGCGGCTACTTCGACGCCCTCCGGGCGAGCCGTGACCCGCAGGACGAGGCACGGCTCGAGAACCTCGACGAGCTCGTCGCCGTCACGCGCGAGTTCGCGCGCAACAACCCCGACGGCACGATCATCGACTTCCTCACCGAGGTCGCTCTGGTGGCCGATGCCGACGACCTCGACGATGCATCCGGCTCGGTGTCGCTCATGACGTTGCACACCGCGAAGGGCTTGGAGTACGACGCGGTGTTCCTCACCGGTGTCGAGGAAGATCTGCTGCCGCACCGCATCTCGGCCGGCGAACCCGGAGGGCCGCAAGAGGAGCGACGCCTGTTCTACGTGGGCATCACACGCGCGCGCAAGCGTCTGCACGTGTCGCTCGCGATGACCCGCGCGCAGTTCGGCGAGGTCACCGTCGCGATGCCGAGCCGTTTCCTGCAGGAGATCCCCGCCGACCTCATCGACTGGCGCCAGTCCCCGGGCGACGTCAACGGTCGCGGCGGCACCCAGTCGCGGGCGCTCAACGCGCGGGGCCGGCGCCCCGGACAGGGGGGAAGCGGCGGCAACCGGTACGGCGACGACCTGGTGCCACTGCCCCAGCGCGCGCCGGCCGACCCGAGCAAGTTCCCCAACCGCATCCCCGCCAAGGTGCGCGACAACGGTGACATGGAGCTGGCCGCCGGCGATCGTATCCGGCACGATGACTTCGGCGAAGGACGCGTGGATGCCATTACGGGCGAGGGCGCGAAGCGCGTGGCGCACGTGCGGTTCGACACGGTCGGTGCCAAGAAGCTGCTCGTGAAGATCGCCCCCATCTCGAAGCTGTGAGGCCACCGGCGACACGCCGGGTGCGGTCCAGGCGCGGATAGGGTCGAACAATGGCTCTTTTCTCGCGCCGCAAGAAGTCCGATTCCGATGACGCGTCGGCCGACCGCCCCGAGGGCATGATCGAGCCGGGAGAACAGCCCGTCGACCCTACGAGTCCGGGTGACGCCGCCTCGCCCGAGGCGCCGGTCGACGCGGTGCCGAATGTCACCATCTCGACCTCGTCGTTCCGCGGCGTCGGCGCTCCGGCCGGTGCGGCTCCGGCGGCCGATCCCACTCCGCCCGTCGCCGCCCGTCCGTCGGCTCGTCAGCCCGGACCCATGGAGGCGCCGGACGGCTTCGAGTCCATTCCCGGCCTCCGCGACAACGCCCTCCTGGCCACGGCGCTCGCCGAGATCTCGGGCCCGGCGGAGCCCGCTCAACTGCTCAACGTCGCGCGACAGTTGCTGCAGGGCTACGTCTTCCTGCGCGTGAAGGGCGACGCCCGGGCACTGCTGGCGGAGGGCAAAGATCTTCCGCTTGCCATCGCCACCCGCGGCGAGGAGCAGCTCGTCCTCGCCTACAGCAGCGGCCAGGCCCTCACCAAGAGCGTCGAGGCCGACGGCGACCGCGACACGTCCGCCATGGGCCAGCCGGTCATGGCGCTGCTGCGGCACGTGCTCGGTGGACCCTACGCCGGCGTCGTCCTCGACCACGCGTCCGGCGATGCCCGCGCGGTCCTTCCCACGGCGCTCCTCGAGCGGATGGTGTCGGAGGCGGATCCCGACCTGCGGATCAAGACCGCCCTCAGCCAGAAGCGCACCGACTCGACGGCATCCACGATCGTCGAAGCCGTCCTCGCCGGGGCGCCGCTGTGGATCGCGGTCAACAGAGCCGAAGAGGGCGGGCCCGTGGGCGTCGCCGAATCCCGGACGGCGACGGGCGAGCGGTACCTCGAGGTGTTCTCGCACCCGCTCGAACTGCTCGCGCTCGGTCGCGGCGACCAGGCGCTGCCGTTGAAGAACGAGCAGCTGGCGAAGGCCATCGTCGGAGACGACGGCCTCACCGGGCTGCTCGTCGACCCCGCCGGCCCCTGGATCCGGCTGACGCGCGACGATCTCGCGGGGTTGCTGGCACTCGCGGAGTAAGCGCCCGAGCCCGCCGCCGCGCTCGCGGCGACCGCGAGGGCGGGTCGAACGCCGAGTTTCTGGTCGTGCGAGCCGCCGCCGCGCTCGGCGCGACCGCGGGCGGGTCGAACGCCTGAGTATCTGCGCGGCCGCCGTGAGCCGTTCGGCGGGAAGAACCCGCGAAGTTCCAGGAGTTCGGCGCGGGCGCGCGGGGGTCAGACCCCGTACAGCTCGCCGACGGGGACGGTGACCGGCAGTACGTTGCCGACGGGCGCGAGCGGGCACGCCCACGCCGGGTCGTACGCGCACGACGGGTTGTAGGCGAAGTTGAAGTCGATCACGAGGGTGCCGGGCGCGGCGCCCGTACCCAGGTCGGCGCCCTTGATCGTGTCGAGGAGGTAGCGTCCCCCGCCGTACGTGCCCCCGGGGCGGCCGGCCGACGCGTCCCGCACCGGCACGAACAGCCCCCCGCCGTACGAGGTCAGCCGCCACACGTCGAGGGATCCGGTGTCCGGGAGTTCGACGCGTCCGATGCGTTCGAAGCCGACATCCCCGTCGGTGCCGGTCGTGGCGACGAACGAGGCCTCCTCGGCGTCGAGCAGCGGTACCTCGAACCGCCAGGCGGCGTCGTAGGGGGCGAGGGGCAACCCTTCGAACCCGTCTCGCTGTTCCGGAAGCAGGGGAGTGGCGGGGTGGTCGGCGAACAGCGCGTCCCGCTCGATCCGCCACAGTTCGTGAGCCTCTTCCGGATCCTCGGCCTCGCGCACGGCGGCGTACAGCGCGAAGACGCGGCGGCGCCAATCGGCGACATCGAGGGCGGTGCGGGCGGCGCGGCTGGTCATCGTCCGAGCGTAAGCGGGCGGGGGTGTCGTGGACGAGGGCTGGACACGGCCGTCGGCGCGGTGCGAGCTCTCGCCGGGCGCGATCGGCGGGGCGTCGGACAGACCCGAAGACGCCCGCGTCCGTGATCGCAACGGGCAGACACGGCGCGCGCGGACCGTTACCGTCGGGTCATGGCATCCCCGCGCATCACGCTCACCGTGCCCGGCCCCGACGGCGACCGCGAGATCGGTCTGTCGAACCCCGACCGTGTGCTCTGGCCCGAGGTCGGCATCACCAAACGCGAGCTGGCGGAGTACTTCATCGCCGTAGCCGAGCCGTTCCTCGCCACGAACGGCAACCGGCCGGTGTCCCTCGAGCGCTTTCCCGACGGTGTCGGCGGCGAGAGCTTCTTCTCGAAGAACCCGCCGAAGGGATCGCCCGCGTTCGTCGAGGCGGTGACCGTGACCTACAACAGCGGTCGGCGGCATCCGCAGCTCGTCCTCACCGAGATCGCCTCCGCCGTCTGGGCGGCGCAGATGAACACGATCGTCTTCCATCCGTGGGCGTCGCTCGCGAGCGACCCCGACCACCCGGTGGAGCTGCGCATCGACCTCGACCCGCAGCCGGGCACCGGATTTGCCGAGGCGGTCGTTGCCGCGCACGAGCTGCGGAAGGTGCTGCGCGAGGCGGGGCTGGAGGCGTGGGCCAAGACGAGCGGCAACCGCGGGCTGCACGTGTTCTGTCCGATCGAGCCGACGCACGAGTTCCTCGACGTCCGGCATGCCGTCATCGCTGCGGCCCGTGAACTGGAGCGACGGATGCCGGATGCCGTGACCACCAACTGGTGGAAGGAGGAGCGCGGCGAGCGGATCTTCGTCGACTTCAACCAGGCCAACCGTGACCGGACCATGGCGGGCGCCTACTCCCCGCGGGCGCTGCCGACGGCGACGGTGTCGACGCCGGTGACCTGGGATGAACTGGATGCCGTGGACCCGGCGGCCTTCACGGTGCGCTCGGTGCCCGAGCGACTGGCATCCATCGGCGATCCGTGGGCGGGATTCGCCTCGGTACCCGGTCGCATCGACACGCTGCTGGAGTGGTGGCAGCGCGACCTCGACGCGGGGCTGGGCGAACTGCCGTTCCCGCCCGAGTTCCCGAAGATGCCGGGAGAGCCGCCGCGCGTGCAGCCCTCGCGCGCGAAGACACCGACGGAGTAGTCGGGCGGTCGCGCGGCCGTGGTGTTCGTGGCGGGGTGCGCCGCAGGGGTGCGCCGCACGGGTGCGCCGAGAGCATGGGATGCCGTCGGCACAGGTCGATCGCGGTGAGATCGGCCCGTTCTCGTCGCTTCGCCTGTTCCGGTGACGACGCGCAGCGGCGGGCTTCAGTCGAGGACGTCGCCGAGGTCGTAGGCTCCGACCGTCTCGAGCTGCTCGAACGTGCAGGACCGGGCGTCGCGGTCGGGACGCCAGCGCTCGAACTGCACGGTGTGCCGAAAGCGCATCCCCTCGAGCTGGTCGTAGCGGACCTCGAGCACGCGCTCGGGACGCAGCCGCACGAACGACACGTCTTTGGATGCCGAGAAGCGCGAACGGTCGGTCTCTCCGACGACTGCTTCGCCCTCGGCATCCCGTTCGACGAGCGGCGCGAGCTCGTCGATGAGCTCGAGGCGGCGCTTGTCGGTCCACGCCGAGACCCCGCCGACACCGTGCAGGCGGCCCGCGTCGTCGTACAGCCCGACCAGAAGCGACCCGACACCCTGACCGGACTTGTGCATGCGGTAGCCGAGCGCGACGACGTCGGCCGTGCGCGCGTGCTTGATCTTGAACATCGCGCGCTTGTTCGGCGCGTAGGGCTGCGCGAGCGGTTTGGCGACGACGCCGTCGAGCCCCGCACCCTCGAACTCAGCGAGCCAGCGCCGGGCGAGGTCGGGATCGTCGGTGGTGCGCGTGACGTGCACGGGGTGCGGCACCGAGGCGAGCAGGTCGACGAGCTGCGCGCGGCGCTCGGCGAAGGGCTCCGACTGCAGGTCGCGGTCGCCCCGCGCCAGCAGGTCGAACGCGATGAACATCGCCGGCGTCTGCTCGGACAGTAGCGTGACCCGGGATGCGGCGGGGTGGATGCGCTGCGACAGGGCCTCCCAGTCGAGCCGCTGCCCGCCGGGTTCGCCGCGCGCGACGACCACCTCACCGTCGATGAGGCACGGCTCGGGCAGCAGCCGTGCGAACGCCTCGACGAGCTCGGGAAAGTACCGCGTCAGCGGCTTCGCGCCCCGGCTGCCGATCTCGACGTCGGTGCCGTCCCACGAGACCAAAGCGCGGAACCCGTCCCACTTCGGCTCGTACGAGAGGCCACCCGCGACCTTGCCCGGTTCGGGAACGGCGGGCACCGCCTTCGCCAGCATCGGTGCCGGGATGTCGTACGGCATCGGCTCAGCCCTCGCTTTCGCCCCCGGCCAGGGGCACCGGGTCGCGGCGGTTCTTGCGGCGCGCCCACTCGGCGGGCTCGTCGGGACCGTTCCACACCGTGACGATGCCCCACGCCACCGCGGTGAGCGGTACGGCGAGGAGCGTGCCCAGGATGCCGCCGATCGCGGTGCCGCCGGCGAGCACCACCAGCACGACGAAGGAGTGCAGCTTCATGGACCGGCCCATGAGCACCGGCTGGAGGAAGTTGCCCTCGAGCTGGTTCACGAGCACGACGATGCCGACGACGATGAGCGCGACGACCCAGCCGTTCGTGACGAGGGCCACCAGGGCCGCGAGGATACCGGCGGTCACCGCGCCCACGATCGGGATGAACGCGAGCAGGAACACCAGGACCGCGAGCGGCAGCGCGAGGGGCACCTGAAGGATCAGCAGGCCGACCCCGATGCCGATCGCGTCGACGGCCGCCACCGACGCCGTTCCGCGCACGTACGAGCCGAGCACCGTCACGGTCTTGTCGCCGATGCGACGGGCGCGGTCGTAGTCGCTGCCGCGGAACGGGCGCAGCACGAACTCCCACATGCGGGGGCCGTCCTTGAGGAAGAAGAACAGGATGACCACCATCAGCACGAAGCCCGTGATGAAGGAGGCGACGGCGCTGACGCCGGCGAGCGCTCCGGTGCCGAACTGGGCGCTCGTGACGAAGTCGCCGATGCCCTGCAGTGCGGCGTCGACCTGGTCGGGCGGGATCGCGAAGGGCAGGGTGTGGTACCAGTCCTGTGCCTGCTGGAACCCCTCGACGGCCTGCGCGCTGAGCGAGCTCCACTGATCGATGACCGCGTTGACGACGAGCCAGCCCAGCGCACCGAGCACGACGACGACCGCGAGCAGGGTCAGCAGCGTGGCGAGGACCGCCGGTACGCCCCGTCTGCGCATCCACATCGTCACCGGACCGAAGGCCGACGCGAAGATCAGCGCCAGGATCAGCGGGATGATGACGAGCGTCACCTGCTGGATGCCCCAGATGAGGCCGGCGACGAGGATGACGACGATGATGATCTGCACCGCGCGGACCGCCAGGCGTCCGAACGCGTCGGACCACAGGCTGTGCGGCGGGGTCTGCTCGGTGTGGGTGATCGCCGACGCGACGGCGTCGCGGTGCGCGGGACGGCGAGAGAACAGGCTCATGACACGACGGTAGCGGGGACGCCCGACATCCGGGGCGCGGGTTGCGCGTGACCCCGGCGCGGATTAGGCGTCGGGGTCATGGCATCCGGGGTCAGGCGAACGCGCTCATGCCCGTGATGTCGCGGCCGAGGAGGAGGGCCTGCACGCTCTCGGTGCCCTCGTACGTGTGGATCGCCTCGATGTCGGCCATGTGCTGCATGACGCCGTTCTCGAGCAGGATGCCGTTGCCGCCGAGCAGGTCTCGGGCGATCGCGGCCACGCGGCGGGCGGCGCGCGTGTTGTGGTACTTCGCCAGCGACGCCTGGGTGGGGCGGAGACCACCCGATGTCTCGAGGTCGGCGAGCCGCCGGCAGTACAGCTGCATCGCGGTGAGCTCGTCGAGCATCTGGGCCAGGCGCTCCTGCACCATCTGGAACTTCGCGAGGGGCTTGCCGAACTGCATGCGCTCGGTGGCATACGTGCGCGCGGCCTCGTAGCAGGCGGTCGCGTGCCCGAGTGCGGACCACGCGACACCGGAGCGCGTGGCGTACAGCACCGCCGAGGCGTCCTTGAAGGTGTGGGTGCCCGGGAGCACGGCATCCGCGGGGATGCGAACGTCGTCGAGCGCGATGTGCGCCTGGTGGATGCCACGCAACGACACCTTGCCCGTGATGACGGTGCCCGTGTAGCCCGGCGTGTCCTGCTCGACCAGGAAGCAGCGGACCTTGTCGTGGTCGTCGTCGCCCTCGGCATCCACGCGCGCCCACACGAACGTGATGCCGCCGGAAGCGCCGTTGCCGATCCACTTCTTCGTGCCGGAGAGCGTCCAGCCCTCGGTCGTGCGGGTCGCAGTCGTCTCGAGTGAGACGGAGTCGGACCCGTGGTCGGGCTCGGTCAGGGCGAAGGCGCCGAGCACCGTGCCGTCGGCGAGCGGTGTCAGCCAGCGCGCCTGCTGCTCGGGGGAGCCGAACATCGCGAGGGTGCGCAGGGCCAGCCCGCCCTGCACGGCGAGAGCGGTGGCGAGCGACCCGTCTCCCCGCGAGACCTCCATGTTGACCAGGCCGGCCGCGAGCGGTGAGGACGCGGGCAGGTCAGGGTGCTCGATGCCGTCGGTGAACAGCTCGAGCTCGCCCATGCGTCGGAGCAGCTCGATCGGGTAGGTGGCGGCATCCCATTCGGCCTGCATGCGGGTGCCGACCTCGTCGACGAACGTCTTCGCGCGGTCCCACGCCTCACGGTCGGCGTCGGGGATCTCGGCGAACACCGCGTAGTAGTCGGTGTCACGGCGGCCGAGGAGGTCGTACGAGGCGATGCGCTCGCCGGGGAGCGTGCGGGTCTGGGCGTCAGTGCTCATGTACTGAGTATCGCGCATCGTGGCACTGGGTGTCACTCTCCGCGCACGTACCCCCGTCTGCCCCGCTCCCGTCGCCCGCGCCCGCCTGAGTGTCCAAGACACGCCGCAAGGGTCGAGCGCTCAACGGCGTGTCTTGGACACTCGACCGGGATCGGCGCGTCGGCGCGTCGGCGCGCCCCCGCGTCAGTGCGGCAGCGTCGCGCGCAGGCGGCGCGTCACCTCGGCCGCCGGCATGCGGCGGGGGAACGCCGCGATGACGAGGTCGTCGCCCGCGGCGTCGTCGCCGTCGGGGTGCACGCCGTAACGGCGCAGCACGTCGTCGAGGGCACGGCGGAGGGTGGATGCCGGCACCCGCGCGCCGCGCATGAGTCGGCGCAGCACGTGGTTGTGCACGGCGGTGACCAGGGCCGAGAACCCGACGGCATCCAGCGGGTCCAGTCCCGGCAGCGCTTCGCGGAGGTACTCGTCGAAGAGGCGCTCGTAACGGAACACCGTCACGATCTCGCGGTCGCGGAGCACGGGCACCTCGCGCACGATCGCGTACCGCCGCCGCGCGAGCTCGGGATCGGCGGCGAAGTGACGGAAGACGCGCATCGAGGCGTCGCACACCGCGGCCCACGGATCGTCGTGGGACTGCGACAGGAACGTGCGCGTCTCGTCGAGGAGCACCTCGTGGTCGGCGAACACCACGTCCTCCTTGCCGCCGAACTGGCGGAAGAACGTCGAACGCGACACCCCGGCGGCCTGGGCGATCTGCTCGACCGAGGTCTGGTCGTAGCCGCGCTCGGCGAAGAGCGCGATCGCGGCGGCCACGACGGCGGTGCGGCCGGGAGGGGCGGGGGCGTCGGTCATGACCGGAAGCCTACGGCGCGGCCGGACGGGCGGCCCTGCGTCACGCCGAGGAGGTCTCCCGAGCGCCGAACGGGCGGCCCTGCGTCACGCCGGGGCGTCCTCCCGAGTGCCGAACGGGCCACGCCGGCACGTCCTCCCGAGCGCCGGACGGGCGCCCCCGCGTCACGCCGGGATGTCCTCCCGCGCGCCGACGGGCGCCCCCGCGTCACGCCGGCACGGCCTCCCGCGCGAGCAGCTCGGTGATGCGCCCGACGCAGCCGCCGCAGCCGGTGCCGGCGCGGGTCGACGCCTTCACACAGGCGACCGTCGGCTCCCCGGCGGCCGCCGCCTCGCGAATGGCCCCCGCGCTCACGCCGTTGCACCAGCACACGGTGGCGTCCGCGGCGAACGGGTCGCCGACGGCCGGCATCCCCACGTCGGGTGCGTCCAGCCGCAGCAGCGTCGATCGGTCGGCGGGCAGCTCCGAGCCTCGCTCGAAAAGCATCGTCAGCTCGGCGCCGGTCCGCGGCATCCCGACCGCGACGAAGCCGGTCAGCACGCCGTCGACGGTGACGAGCTTGACGTACGCCCCGCGCGCGGGGTCGGCCCAGAGAGTGACCTGGGGGCCGTGGCTTCCGGGGGCGTGCGAGAAGGGGTCGGCGTCGACGACGCCTCCGGCGACGACGTCGATGCCCTCGGCCTTGAGCATGACGACGCCCGGACGCTCGAACGCGGCGGGGGCGTCGTCGCCCGTCGACAGGAGCGCGGCCAGCCGGTCGGCCTGCCGCCAGCCGGGGCCGACGAGCCCGCTCGGACCGCCCGGAACGCGGCCATCGGCTCCGGCGTCCGCGGGATCGGCGACGTGCGCGCAGTCGCCGATCGCGAAGACGCGCGGGTCGGTCCACGAGCGCGACGATCCGTCGACGAGCACGCCGGCGGATGTGGCGAGTCCGGCGAGGGATGCCACCTCGGTCCGCGCTGCGACTCCGCACGACAGCACGAGCAGGTCGCCGGCGACCACCTTGCCGTCGGCGCACACGAGGCCGTCGAACCACGCCTGACCGTGGTCGTCGTAGCGCTGCACGATGCTCTCGGCGCGGGCGTGGTGCATCATCTCGACGCCGACGGCGGTGGCGGCGGCGGCGAGCACGCGCCCGCCGTTCTCGTCGAGCGTGCGGTTCATGGGGGCGGCGGAGTGATACGCCACCACGACGTCGGCACCGGCCTCGGCGGCGGCCAGGGCCAGTTCCATGCCGAGCACTCCCGCGCCAAGCACGATGATGCGCTGCCCGGCCGACACCGCCGCGCGCACGTGCTCGGCGTCGGCGAGGTCGCGCAGCGCGACGACCCCGCGGGGGAGCGGCGCCGAACCGCGGTCGAGTTCCGCGGGGATCCCCGGACGGGCCGCGCGGTGCCGCTGCGCCCGTTCCAGACCCGCGAGCGTCGGCACGTTCGCGCGCGCCCCGGTCGCCAGCACGAGCCGGTCGTACGGAATCCGGATGCCGTCGTGCAACCGCACGACGCGACGGTCGCGGTCGACTCCGACCACCGTCGCTCCGAGCGCGAAACGTACCCCGGCTGCTTCCGCGACCGAACGGTCGCCCATGTCGAGGCTGTCGCGCTGCATGCGCCCGACGGCATATTCGGCGAGGAGCACGCGGTTGTAGACGTCGTGGGTCTCGGCACCGATGACCGTGAGGTCGATGCGTCCCTCGCGCACCGCGGGGAGGAGGCCCTCGACGAGCCGTGCCCCGACGGGGCCGTAGCCCACCAGCACCACACGCTCAGCCATGGATCGCCTCCTTGTCGTGGGTGGTGCCCGGGTGCTCCGACACGACGACCGGGGTGTGATCCCGGATCGCGACCGTGCCGTCCGTGGCATCCGGAATCGCCGCGATGCGCACGCGCGTGCGCTTGAACTCGGGCATCGCCGAGGTCGGGTCGACGATCGCCTCGGTCAGGCGGTTCGCGCATTCATCGCCGGCGTAGTGGAACGGCAGGAACACGGTGTCGTGACGGATGTCGGTCGTCACGCTCGCCCGCGCCCGCACGGTCCCGCGCTCGTTCGAGACCGCGACCAGGCTCCCTTCGCGGATTCCCAACCCCGAAGCCGTCGCCGGATGGATCTCCAGCCGCGCCTCGGGGCGTGCCGCGTTCAGCTCGGCGACCCGGCGCGTCTGCGTGCCCGACTGGTACTGCTGCAGGTAGCGGCCGGTGACGAGGGTCAGCGCGCCGCCGCCGTCGGTGGGCGCCGGGGGAGTGGCATCCACCGGGACGAGACGCGCGCGGCCGTCGGCGTGAGCGAAGCGTTCGGTGAACGGACGCGGAGTGCTCTCGGAGCGGAACGGCCAATACGCCTCGACGCCGGTATCGAGCAGCGCGTGCGACAGGCCCGAGTAGTCGGCGACGCCTCCCTCGGACGCGCGGGCGAGCTCGTCGAACACCTCGGCCGGATCGGTCGACCAGGTGGATGCCGCGCCCAGCCGCCGCGCGAGCTCGGACAGGATCCACAGCTCGCTGCGGGCGCCGTCGGGTCCGGGAAGCGCGCGGCGACGCCGGATGACGCGGCCCTCGAGGGAGGTCATCGTGCCCTCCTCCTCCGCCCACTGGAGGACGGGCAGCACGATGTCGGCGAGTTCCGCGGTCTCGCTGAGGAAGAAGTCGCACACGATGAGGGTGTCCAGCGCCTGGAGTCGCGCCCGCACGGCCTCCACGTCGGGCGCCGAGACGACGACATTCGACCCGGCGACGAGCAGCGTCTTCACCGGCCCGCCGAGTTCGCCGAGCAGGGCGGTGGCCGGGATGCCGGCATCCGGGAGGTCGTCGGCATCCACGCCCCACACCCCGGCGACGTGCCGGCGCGCTTCGGGGTCGCGGATCGAACGGTAGCCGGGCAGTTGGTCGGCCTTCTGCCCGTGCTCGCGTCCGCCCTGGCCGTTGCCCTGCCCGGTGAGGGTGCCGTAGCCCGAGCCTTCGCGGCCGACGAGGCCGAGCACGAGGGCGAGGTTGATCGCGGCGGTCGCGGTGGCGGTGCCGTCGACGTGCTGTTCGACGCCGCGTCCGGTGAGGATGTACGCGTTGCCCGCGGCGAGGCGACGGGCGGTGTCGCGCAGCTGCGCGACCGGGACGCCGGTGGTGGCGGAGGTGCGCTCGGGCCACCACGCGGAGACCGACCGCCGGAGGGCGTCGAACCCGGTCGTGCGTTCTTCTATATAGGTGCGGTCGGCGAGTCCCTCGGTGATCACGATGTGGGTGAGGCCGAGGAGGAGCGGGAGGTCGGTGCCCGGCGCGGCCGGGAGGTGGATGCCGGCGCCGTCCTCGGTGAGGCGCGCGGTGGCCGAGCGGCGCGGGTCGACGACGATGAGGCCGCCGTTCACCCGCGCCCCGGCGAGGTGCGCGAGGAACGGCGGCATGGTCGCGGCGACGTTGGATCCGAGCAGCAGGATCGTCCGCGCGTCGTCGAGGTCGGTCACCGGGAACGGCAGTCCACGGTCCATTCCGAAGGCCCGGTTGGATGCCGCTGCCGCCGACGACATGCAGAATCGGCCGTTGTAGTCGATCCGCGAGGTGCCGAGCGCGACGCGGGCGAACTTGCCGAGCTGGTAGGCCTTTTCGTTCGTGAGTCCGCCGCCGCCGAAGATCGCGTTCGCGTCGGGCCCGTGATTCGCTCGCGTTTGGCGGAACGCGTCGGCCGTGGCATCCAGTGCTTCGTCCCAGGTGACTTCGGCGAGGGTGCCGTCGCTCTGCCGGAGGAGTGGCATCCGGAGTCGGTGGGGGGATGCCAGGAGCTCCGCCGACGTCCAGCCCTTGGTGCAGAGGCCTCCCCGATTGGTGGGGAAGGCGCGGCCGGTGACCGTCGTCGCGCTGTCGTGCGTGACGGTCATGGCGCACTGCAGTGCGCAGTAGGGGCAGTGGGTGTCGACGGAGCTCATGGACATCAGATGCGGGTGGCGGTCTTCTTCGCCATTGTGAGGTACACCCCGGCCGTGATCGCGAGGAAGACGACGTACGCGCCGATGAACCAGGTGAGGGCGGGGGTGTACGAGCCGAACGACGTCTTCGACAGGCCGAGCAGCTGTGGGATGAAGAACCCGCCGTACGCGCCGATCGCCGAGATGAGTCCGAGGGCCGCGGCGGCTTTGCGCTGCGCGCCGACGCCGTCCTTCGCGCGGAGGGCGAACACCGTCGGGATCATGCGGTACGTCGAGCCGTTGCCGATTCCCGCCGCGGCGAACAGCACCAGGAAGCACGAGAGGAACACGGCGAAGTTCTGCAGCGCCAGGGTGAGGATCACGCTCAGGATGCCAAGGCCCATCGCCGTGAACGCACCGATGGTGATGACGGTGCCGCCGAACCGGTCGGCGAGCTTGCCGCCGTAGGGGCGGGCGAGCGACCCGACGAGCGCGCCGAGGAAGGCGAGGGTGACGGTGGCGGTGCCGATCGCGATGCCCTTGAAGTCGGGGAACGTGTCGGCGAGCAGCTTCGGGAAGACGCCCGCGAAGCCGATGAACGAGCCGAAGGTGCCGATGTAGAGGACGGCGAGGATCCACAGGTGCGGCTCTTTGAGGGCGGCGAGGGATGCCGCGATGTCGGCCTTCGCGGTGGAGAGGTTGTCCATGCGGAAGTACGCGCCGACCATGGCGATGAGGATCAGCGGCACCCAGATGAGACCCGCGAGCGGAAGGTTGAGGGTGGCCGCGGCGCCGACGGTGATGACGATCGGCACGACGAACTGCGCGACCGAGGCGCCGAGGTTGCCGCCGGCGGCGTTGAGTCCGAGCGCGTACCCCTTCTGTGCGGCCGGGTAGAAGAACGTGATGTTCGCCATGGAGCTGGCGAAGTTGCCGCCACCGAAGCCAGCGAGGGCGGCGATGAGGAGGAGGACGCCGAACGGAGTAGCGGGGTTCGACACCGCGATGGCGAGGCCGATGCTCGGGATGAGCAGGAGGCCGGCGGAGACGATCGTCCAGTTGCGGCCGCCGAAGCGGGGGACCATGAAGGTATAGGGGATGCGCAGCGTCGCGCCGACGAGGCTCGGCATCGAGATGAGCCAGAAGATCTCGCCCGTGGAGAGCTGGAAGCCCGCCGCCGGCAGCGAGACGACGACGACCGACCACAGCTGCCAGACGACGAACCCGAGGAACTCGGCGAAGATCGACCACCGCAGGTTGCGGGCGGCGATGGCCTTGCCCACGGTGTTCCACTGCTCGGGGTTCTCGGGGTTCCAGTTGTCGATCCAGCGGCCGGGGCGGTGGATGAGTTGCGGTGCTGCTTCTTGCGTTGCGGCCGCGGGCGGCGTTGCGGTTTCGGGGCGCGGGTCGGTGACGGTCACGGGGTTCCTCCGGTCAGCGATGGGGGAGGTGCAGCGCCCCGCATCGGCGAGGCGTGCCGCAAGCGTACGGAGGGGGCGTTACCCGGGAGGGCGTCGGGTGGGGCGGTGGGGTAACGATGTGCTCACCGGGGCAGGGGATGGGGGAGAGGGGGAGTTTACGTGGGCGTTACAAAGTCGTTGCCCCACGCGGCGCTCAGCAGCGGATGCCGAAGAACCCAGCTCGTTGTTGCCAGATCCGGCAACAGCCTCTACCATGCATGAATGGGGTCAGATCTGGGCGTGGCGTCCGTCCTTCGCGACTTGAGACGCAGACAAGGGGAGACCCTGAGATCGGCCGCTGCGGAACTTGGGATTGCGCCTTCACATCTTTCGCGGCTCGAGCGCGGAGAACGTTCGATCAACGACGACACATTGAGGCGACTTTCCAAACACTACTCTGTTGATGCTGAGATCATCGAGCTCGCGCGAGGAAATGCACCCGCAGACGTGATTCAAATCTTGCGAGATCACCCCGACGAACTCCGTTTGCTTCGCGAAAAATATGCCAAATGACGGTGAACATTTCGTCTGACCCGTGGGTCGCTCTGCTGCTGGGGCAACCGTTTGGTAGCTACCGACTTGTTGGTTGTATCGGCATTGGAGGTTTTGGCTATGTGTTTGAGGCAGAACATCTCGATTCTGGTGGGCGGGTAGCAATAAAGATTCTGAAACATGGTGTGGCTGGTGATGACGTTGTCGACTTTGAGAATGAAGGTCGACTGCTCCGCGCTCTGGCGAAATGCAGCGGCGTGATTAACTACATCGACGGCGGGACTGAACAGGTCCAGCTCCGAAGTCTCATCGGTGTTACGGTCCCAGTCGACGTTCGTTATCACGTGCTGCCAATCGCATCCGGCTCACTTGACGAGTTGGTTTCAGATGCGCTTGCGCGAAGAGATCTGGGGTGGGCGGATCGCATCGGCATGTGGCGAGACACAGTAGTGGCGCTGAAGCAAATGCACGACCTCGGTATTGTCCACCGAGACCTGAAGTCCAGCAATTGCTTGTTGATGGTCCGCGGATCCTCTGCAGGCGTTCGGCTCGCCGACCTAGGCCGCGCCAAGAACCTGGCGCAGTCGCCGTCTAGATCTATTGCGGATTATGTTAACGGGCGTGGGGACTTGAGGTTCGCGCCACCGGAGTATCTCCTCTTTCAGGGAGGGTACGAGGCGGCCGACTTTATTGCCGCGGACTACTACGGTGTGGGGTCGATACTTGTGGAGTTGATCACCGGATTCCCTATGACTGCCTCCGCTATGGGAGACGTCCGCGCGGTGATGGGGCAGGCGCAAGCTGATATCTCGATGGGTCGGAAAAGACCGTTAGCGAGCCTAAGCATGCAATATCGCTCTGCTGTCGATGACGTGATAGAGAATGTGCCGCGCATCATACGTGATGACCTTCGGGTGGTTCTGGAGTATTTGTGTAATCCCGAACCATTCAGAAGAGTCACATCTGGACCATTCAGCAAGGACAGAGCTGCACGGCACCCGCTCGATTGGGTGATTCGAAGGGCCGACATAATGATTCGCCGAATTGAAATTCAATCCCGGGAAGAGCGTCGTCGCATGAGATTGAGGACAGCCTAATGAGCGCACTTGGTGTTACGAACATCCTTGAGGCTGACGCTGCATTCTCCCGCGACGCAGTTAAGCCTGCGGCGCCAGGTCGTTCCAGGCGTGTGTCCGAGGTCTCGACATCTCGACGACCCTTTCAGGAGGTCACGGGGCGGATCGCCGAAGCAATAGATTCTGCGTCTTCGCAAACGCTGCTCGAGGCCCGACTCGCAGTCGAAGCAGTGCGCGGACCGCACAACCTGGTCGCCTTGGCGCAGGCTTTGGAAATTGCCCGAGAAGAGGACGAGGCGGTGGAGGCTGCCCTTGAAGCGCTTGACGTGTACTCCTCGGACCGCGTAGCTGCAGACCTCGATCGAACCGGGGTTCGCTTGGCTTGCGAGCTCCTGCTTCGTAAGGGGCGACTGGAAGAGGTTCGTGAAATCGCAAAGAACATCCCACTCAGTAATCATCTAAAGGTCGACCTGGCTGTTGCGTTGGCTGACGCGGAGCATTTCGTTGAGGCGCGCGGATTCATCCTCTCCAGTGAGGCGAGTTCCAAGAACGCGGCTCTTGGTTACATTCACCTTCTCGAAGGTGAAAATCATAAGGCTATCTCCCGACTTCGTGACGCTCTACGTAACTCGCCAGACGACGCGGTGTCGGCGCTGAATCTCTCAATCGCTCTTTGGCGTTCGGGGTCCAGGCGCAAAGCTGTTTCGGCTGCCCGCCACGCGCGGGAGGCAGACCCGAGCCGGGAAGATGCGCTCTGCTTGCTGCTGGATCTGCTTTTCGCGCAGGGTGACTTCAAGGCGGTTCAGCGTGAGATGCGGAAGTTGGATGCACAGTACCGTGATTCTTCACCGCAAATGCTAATAATGCAGGCGCGTCTATTTCTCGCGAATGCTGATCTTCGGTCTGCAATCAGGTTGCTTGAGAAGGCTGCAAAGTACTCTGAGCAAGCTAATGATCGTGAAACAGAGGCGGAAGTTCGGAGCAATCTGGTCCGGATTCGTGCTGCATCTAGCCGGGAGAGTCGCGCCGACAGCGTTCGCGAGATTCTCGATCTGAGTCTAAAATTTCCGGAGAGCGACGTCGTGGTGAGCAACCTCGCACAAGTGTGTTGGCGCACGAGTGACGCTGCAGTTCTCTCCTCTGCGTTTGACCGGGTTAAAGACACTACGTTTCCCGCCCGTGCGGCATTTATCCGATACACCCTTGCAACGTTGCGGGGTGAGAGCGTTGAAGCGGCTAATTTCGCTCGTGAGTGGTACCAGATTGAGCCTCTTAACCCGCGGGCGGTGACCGCGGCATTGGTGGCCCTTGGAATTGGCGAGGAAAGGTGGGAAGAGGCGGCTGCTATCGCTCTTGATGCGCTCTCGTCAGGGGTGCTTAACGACGGCGCTTCCAAGAATAACGCCGCCTACGTTCTTGCAATGTCGGGACGGAGTTGGCGCGCTATCGATTTGATCCGCAACCACGCGGATGAAAGTTACGAATTGAAAGCCACGTTGGGGCTGGCGCATCTTGCTGCTGGTGACGTTGAGGTCGGGATGAAGCTCTACCGGGCCGCGGCGGATGCCGCGGATAAAGACGGCGACGATGCTCGCAGCCTGATGACGATGTATCAGGCGCTGATTGTGCGGCAGCTCGGGGCTTTGGACGTTCACGACAAGCTCACTGTAACTGCCCTTTCTCTCCCGCCGTTCCCGCTGCCTGATGACTGGGAGGATCGACCGGAGTTTGTGCGACTTCATCGAGTGGCGCTGCGCCGGGGCTATGGTTGGCCGCTGAGCATTTGATGGAAATGTACAATCAATCCTGGGGGGCGCGACTGCCCGGAGGAGTATGCTCTCCGGTAGGTGCGCTGAAGTTACATTCCGCTCGCCTGACAAGCAGCGGTATGTCCGGGCCGCGCCACTCTTGAGGTGAACGCTTGGCGGTTAGCCTTCGTGTGCTGTGTCGAAGGCTCGTCCGGAAAGTGGTTCGCTGAGGGAAGTCTCTGAGAGCCCGCTCGCAGAGATTCCTCGTGCCAAATAATCCGGGGGCGATCGGGGAATGAAGATGTCGGTCTCTCGTCAGATAGCGGCCTGCAGTTTCGATGGCGGGCCAACCACTGGAATTCCTGATTCGTCTTCGCGCTCATCTGATCTGCGGACCGTAGCGGGTGAGCTCGCCCTTTGGCACGCGTGCGCGCGAAGAGTCCGCGTTGTCTGGTCTTGCTTGTGCGGGAGATCGCGTGGCGATTCAGTCGGAAGGCGAGTACCCGCAGGTCCCGCAAGAGCGCGAGCCGCATGTCGTGGTGGGTAATGCCGCAATGCCGGTGCATGAGGTAGTCGCGCCCGTCAGTTCGGTCGCCGCCTTCCGCCTGTTGCTGGTCCAGGTGAACTGCGCCACTGCTCAAATAACGTGCCGAAACCGCGGCCCCACGTACCCGTCCCGCTCCACGTCCCCCAGGAACATCTCCACCGGACGCACCCAGTACGAGTAGTCGTCGTAGAGCTTGCGGTACGAGACGAAGACCTCCTCGGTCTCGGAGTGGCGCGCGATGCCGAACACCTCGTACCGCTGGCCTTTGAAGTGCTCGTAGATGCCGGGTTCGATGTCCATTCGCCCGTCCCCTTTCTGTGGCGCCCCACCGAGTCTGTCAGCCGGGAGAACCTTGGCACTGCGCCGACCCCCCGTCGAGGCTCTCGATGAGAGCGATCCTCCGCCGTACGTTTCCGCGCGGACCGGCGAGGAGGACACATGGTCGACCGCATCGAGCACATCTAGGGCACGCGCACGCCGTACGCGCGAGGGGAGCGGTGGCCGGTCCGCGTCGACCTGAAGCTCGCCGACGGCCTCACCGAGAACGATGTCGACCGCTGGGTGCAGTCCGCATGCGTGCTGTGTAGCAACGGGTGCGCCACCGACATCGCCGTGAAAGACGGCCAGATGGTCGGCGTGCGCGGCCGCGCGGTCGACATCGTCAATCACGGCTGCCTCGGACCGAAGGGCCTGTTCGGCAGCTGGCAGGGCATGGCGAACCCCGACCGGCTCACACGTCCGCTGATTCGCGAGAACGGCGAACTGGTCAAGACCGACTGGGACAGCGCGATGTCACGCATCGTCGAGCGCAGCCAGGAACTCCTCAAACAGAAAGGCCCGCTGACCCACGGCTTCTACACGTCGGGTCAGCTGTTCCTCGAGGAGTATTACGCCCTCGGCATCGCCGGTGCAGGTGAGGACCCTCGCGCGACGCTCAGGGCCGCCCACCTCCGCCCATGCCCATCCCGCCGGCCACCGCGACACCGGCGGTGACCGACGTCGCCGTGCCGTCCACGGTCACGGTGTACGTCTGCCCGTCGGTGATCGCCGACGACGAGAACACGACCGTCGCGAAGGTCTTCTGGGCCGTGTACTCCGCGATGACCGAGCCACTGGCATCCGTGATCTGCACCGTCGATCCCGCGGAGCCCGACACCGTCGCGGCCAGCCAGCCCTGCGCCGACGACTCGTCGGGCGACTCGGCCATGCCGCTGCTGCCGATCGCGACGAGGGTGCCGCCCGAGACGTCTATGCCGCCGTTGGAGTCGAGGGCGCCGTTGTTCTGCGCGGTGGGGCCGTAAACGGTGACGTCTCCGCCGGTCATCGTGATGCTGCCATTGGAGTCGAGTCCGTCGCCGTCGGCGTCGACGATGAGGGTGCCGGCCGAGATGGTGACGGTCTCGCCGGTGTCCTGCATGCCCCCGCCGCCCATGCCGCCGCCGGCCGAGGTGGAGCTGCCCGACGCGTTGATGCCGTCGTCCGACGAGGTGACGCGGGTGGTGCCGCCGGCGATGCGGATGTCGGCCGACTCGAGACCCTCGTACGACCGGCTGACCGTAACGTCGCCGCCGGCGATCGCCAGCGCGATCTCGGAGTGGATGCCATCCCCCTCGGCCGCGATCGAGACGGTGCCGCCGGTGACGACGGCATCCGTCTGCGCGTCGATGCCGTCGTCGGTCGAGGTGGCCGTGACGGTGCCGCCGGCGATCCAGACGTAGCCCTGAGTGGCGTCGTCGGTCTGGTCGCTCTTGAGCGCATCGCCGCCGGCCGTGAGGGTGAGCGTGCCGTCGTCCACCACGATCGAATCCTTGCCGCGGAGGGCGTCGTCGGCGGCATCCACCGTGATCGTGCCGCCGATGATCGCGAGGTCGTCGGTGGCGGAGATGCCGTCGTTGCCGGTGTCGGTGACGGTGAGCGCGCCCGAGCCCGAGAGGGTGAGGTCGCTGTCGGCGTAGATCGCCGCGCTCGCGTCCGCGTCGGCCGAGGTGGCGGCGGTGACGGTGTTCGTGGAGCCCGCGGCGAGGTTGATGGCGACGTCGTCGGCGGTCACGACCTGGATCGCCGCGCCGGAGGTGCTCTCGATCGTGGCACCGTCGAGCACCAGAACGACCTGCGCGTCATCGGGGGCGGAGACGACCACCTGCCCGTCGAGCGTCCCGGTCAGCCGGTACACCCCCGCGGCGGTGATCGTAACGGTGGAGCCGTCGATGCGGACACCCGCCGAGTCGCTCGACGCGGTCGATCCGGAGAGCGTGACGGTCTCGGCATCCGCGATGTCCCACTCGTCGTCGTTCACGACGGTGCCGTCGGCGTTCGCCTCGAGCAGCTCGGCAGCGGCCGTCGCGATGGCGGTGTCGACCTCGGCGGCGGACTGCACGCTCGATTCGGCGCTCGATTCGGCGCTGAGCGACGACGCCGACGGGCTCGCGGCGGGCTGCGCGGTGACGGCGCACCCGGCGAGCACGAGGCCCGCGAGGGTGAGAGGGAGGGCGAGGGGGATCAGGCGGCGCATGAGGCGTCCTTTCGAGTGAGGAGGGATGACGCGAAGGGACCCGTGAGCACTCGGGTCCAGCGGTTGCGGGGGAGGTCGGGGCGCAGCGCCGCCAGGCCGGTGGCGTACTTGCTGACGCGCTGCGGGCGGTATCCGGCCCGCCAGAGCGCCCGGTCGAGAGCACCCGCCTGACCGGGCGACTTCGTCTCGACGATCGCGTAGCGGGGGAGGGTGAAGCCGGTGCCGTCGGCGTCGACCCAGCCGAGGTCGAGGTCGATCGTTGCGCGCGAGGGGATCGCGCCCGGGAGCAGGAGGGTCGTCCGGCGGTAGAGGGTCTGCAGGCGAGCGTCGAGATCGTCGGCGCGCGCCGGGGCGACCCCGATCGCGTCGAGCGCGCCCGCCACCTCGTCTCGGGCCTGAGCGGTGAGCCGGTCGGCGGCGTCGAGATCGTACGCATCGCGCTCCTTGCGGGTGAGGCCCCGCGCTCCCCGCGTCTTGATCTCCAGGAAAGCGGCGCCGGTGTCGACGTAGGTGCGGGTGCGGAGCTTGAATCGACGACGACGCCCGTGAGCGGCGAGGCGGAAACTCAGCAGATCCGGGGTGTCGAAGTACACCGAGCGGTACGCCAGCTCGCGCTCCCCGTCGATCTCGAGCGCCGCCGGAGCGTCGGCGGATCGCCGGAGGTCGTGGAGGAGGGATGCCGCGGCATCCACCGGCACGACGTACTTGCGGTCCACGCGGGTCAGGAGCGCGGCGTCGGTGGTGAGGGCCTCGAGGCCGATCGTGGGGAAGGCGGCGATGGCGGTGGTGGCGAGGTCGCGGGCGGTCATCGGGTGCCCCCGAGGAGGTCGGCGAAGGTGGGCTCGGCCCCTTCGCGCCGCGGGGCGGGAGCTCGCCCGTCACCCTCGCCGCGGGCGGAACCCGTCGCGGCGGACGCGGCCGTGACCCGGTACCGCACGTCGACCAGCGTCGTGTCGTCGACCAGATCGAGCTGCTGCACGGTGAGGCCGGTGACCTCGCCGCCGAGCAGGCGTTCGAGCTCGGCGCGCAGCTCGGTCTCGTCGGCGATCGCGCGGTCGAGGTGCACGGTCTGGTGACGCGACCGCGACAGCACGCGCGGGTGGTCGGCGACGGCGAGCACGGCCACGATCAGGCCCAGCAGAACCAGGGGTGAGACGAGGTCGGTGTGCGGCAGCCCGCAGATCAGGCCGATCGCGAGGGCGGCGAAGTAGTACGCCACCTCGCGCTGGGTGATCTCGCTCGAACGCAGGCGGATGATCGACAGCACGCCGAACAGCCCGAGCCCCAGGCCGAGCGCGATCTCGGCGGTACCGAGGACGGACGCGACGGCGAGCACACCGACGTTGACGCCGAGGAACGCGACGACGAGGTCGCGGCGGCGGTGACGGCGGAAGTAGACGGCGCTGAGCAGGACGGCGGCGACGAGGTCGGCCGCGGCGAGGATCAGGGCGGTGGTGGTCATGAGGTGCTCCTTGCGGGGGTGTGGGGAGAGGGACGGGGGGACGGCGCGGTACTGGTCGCTTCGGCGGGGTCGGAAGCCCGGGTGCCGGTCGCTTCGGCGGGGTGGGGGACTGCGGCGCCCGGGCGACGAGGTCGTGAGGTCGGCGACCGCGCCGGGGGCTCGGCATCCGCCCGCGGGAAGACCAGCGCCCGCTGGATGCCGTAGCTGAGGATGAACAGCACCCCCTCCGTCACGACCTTCGCGGGCAGCAGCGCCAGACCGTTGTCGGTGAGGAACGACATCCACGCGATGTTCGACGCGAGCAGCGCCAGCGCCAGCACGCCGTAGCGCACCGCTTGCCCGGTCATCGATCCGCCCCCCGCGCGGAAGACCACGCGACGGTTCACGGTGAAGTTCACGGTGGCCGACAGCACCCGCGCGGCGATGATCGAGGGAACGAGCCACCCGGTCAGCGCCTGCAGCACGAGGAGCGCCACGGTGTCGACGATGAACGCCGCGAGCGACGACGACGCGAACAACAGCACCGGCAGCAGCACCCGCAGCGAGTCGCGCACCGGACGGAAGTGGCTGGAGGCGTTGCGCTCGAGGTAGACCGTGTCGATCGGAACCTCGTGCGCGCCGACCTGGTCGGGGCCGAGGCGCAGCAGCATCCGCTGCTCGTACTCGAAGCCCTCGCCCGGGATGCCGAGTGCCCAGTCCAGGCGATCGGCGGGGATGCCGCGCAGCCCCGTCTGCGTATCGGTCACCCGGCGCCCGGTGGCGAGGCGGAAGACTCCGCGGGCGACCGTGTTGCCGAGGCGGCTGCGCAGGGGGACCTCGCCCGCGAAGCCGCGGACGCCGAGCACCAGCGCGCTGCGGCCGTCGGCGGCGTCGAGGCGCAGCGCCTCGGCCACCCGGCACACATCGGTGGGCGTGTGCTGGCCGTCGGCATCGGCGGTGACGACGTCGGCATCCCGATCGTGACCGGCGATGTGGGAGAAGCCCGTCTTCAGCGCCGCGCCCTTGCCGCGGTTGCTCGCGTGCGTGATCACGTGCGCGCCCGCCTCGCGGGCCGCGGCGAACACCGAAGCGAAGACGGGGCCACTGCCGTCGTCGACGATGAGCACCTGGAGGTCGGGATCGGTGCGGAGCAGCTCGGCGACGAGAGCCGGCATCCGCGGGCCCGGCTCGAACGCGGGAATGAGCACGAACATCGCTCAGGCCGCCACGTAGAGGATGTCGCTGGTACCGCGCTCGCCGCCGTTGGAGGGCGAGTTGATCACCTGGCCGTTGAAGTACATGGTCGACGAGCCGCCGCCGTCGAGGTTGTAGGCCGTCGTCGCACCGAGCGAGAGCATGATGTCGGCGAGCTCGGGCAGCGTCACACCCTCGCTGTAGCCCTCCTGCCGGCCGTCGACCACGACGAACACGAGGTGGTTGTCGTCGATCACGCCGACCGCGGTGCGGGGCTGGTCGCCCTGGATGGAATGGTTGCCGATGTTCGTGTCGATCTCGACGCTGTCGATGCCGTCGACGACCTGCCCGCCCTCGACGATCGCGGGGCCGAAGCTGAGGGTGTTCCAGACTCCGGATGCCAGCAGCTCGGCGGCCGTGGTCTGCGTCTCGTCGTACACCTCGACGTGACCGTCGGTGTAGAAGGCGAGACCCTGCCGGGCGCCTTCGTCGCGGTACACGACGCCGTTGCGGATCTCGATACCTGTGGAGCGGAAGCCGTAGTAGTCACCGTTGACGGCGAACACCGCGCCGTTGGCCGCGGCGATCTCGCTCGTGGTCTGCGTGATGTTCTCGCCGAACTGGTTGTTCGCGAAGGCGGAGCGCAGGTCGGTGGCATCGCCCAGCACGACGTCGGCGACGTAATAGGTAAGGGTGTCGGTGGTCACCGTCGACACGTCGATAGAGGTGGACCCGTCGCTGAAGCGGGTCGCCGTGAGCGTCTCCGGCTCCGCGTCGGGCGTGGCGGTCGCCGGGGCGGATGCCGTGGAGTGCTCCGCTTCGTAGGCGGCGACGTCGCTGACCTCGACGTGGGGGACGAGGAAGCGGTTGGCGGCCCACGCCGCGGAACCTCCGGCCGTGAGCAGAACGGCGAGCCCGCCGGTGACGAACGCGCGGCGCGTGACGGAGCGCCGGGCGCGGCGGGGCTCGGGCGACGGCGTCGCCCGGCCGGGGGCCGAGGCCGGAGTCGGGGCACCGTGTGGGGCGGTGTCGGGAGCGGGGGATGCGGGGTCCATGGCACCAGGAAAGGTGCCGTGCCCTCATCGCGGCCTAACGCATCCCTTCCCCGGGCCCAGAGAAGCTATGGAAGCGCTATGCGCGTTTCCGCACGGTGGTTGCCGGGTGCTGTCTGTGCGCGGGCGTCGACAGGAACGGGGCGCACTCCCGCACTATCGCGTGATCGGTGCGGCCTGCCAGGCTTGCGGGGCGAGGGGAGGAACACCATGCCGGACAAGATCGACTTTAAGGCCCTCGACAGCTATCAGGCCAGGGCCGGCCAGTTCCGAGTTCTGGAGATCCCCGCGATGCGGTATCTCATGATCGACGGGCACGGTGACCCCAACACCTCGTCGGCCTATACGCAGGCGCTGCAGGCGCTCTACCCCGTGGCGTACAAGCTGAAGTTCGCGAGCAAACGCGACCTCGGTCGCGACTACGTGGTGCCGCCGCTGGAGGGTCTGTGGTGGGCGGAGGACATGGATGCCTTCACCGTGGCCAGGGACAAGTCGCAGTGGGACTGGACGATGATGCTCCTGGTTCCCGAGTGGATCGACGAGGCGATGTTCCGCGCGGCCGTCGACGTCGTCCGCGCCACCGGGTCGGCAGATCGGCTGGATGACGTGCGGATCGAGACCCTCGACGAGGGACTGTGCGTGCAGACACTGCACCGCGGATCCTTCGATGAGGAAGCAGCCGTGCTGGACGAGATGCACCACCAGTTCATTCCGAATCAGGGGCTCAGCATGAGCGGGAAGCATCACGAGATCTACTTCAGCGACGTCCGCAAGGTCGCCCCCGACAAGCTCCGCACCCTGCTCCGTCAGCCCGTCACGAGGGCCGGCTTGCTGCCATCATCGACGCATGGCTGACGACCTCGACGGGACCGAACTCGCCCACCTCCGCCGCGCGATCGCGCTGTCGGTGAGCGCGCGCGAGCACGGCAACCACCCCTTCGGCGCCGTCCTCGTCACCGCTGACGGGCGTGTGCTCGAGGCCGAGAACACCGTGATCACCGACCGCGACGTCACCGCGCACGCCGAGACGAACCTCGTGCGCCTCGCCTGGAGAGAACTGGATGCCACCGAGCTGGCGGCATCCACCCTCTACACGTCGTGCGAGCCCTGCGCGATGTGCGCCGGGGCGATGTTCTGGGCGGGCATCGGGCGCATGGTCTACGCCCTCTCGGGCACCGGGCTCATCGCGCTCGCCGAGTCGGAGGACGGCGGGCGCGAACTCGACCTTCCGTCGCGTGAGGTGTTCGCGCGCGGCATCCCTGTCGTGGAGGTGTCCGGCCCGCACCTCGAAGACGCGGCCGCCGAGCCGCATCGCGGGTTCTGGGACTGACGGCCGAGCGATCCCCGCACCGCGGCCACGGCGTCGATCCCGACGAGCTGGTCGCCCGACGCCCGGCATCCTGATGTCCCTCCGTTCGGACGTGCACCCGTCCGGTCCGTTCAGCGCCGTCTAGTAGGGTGGACGCTTGGCGAGATCTCTTGATATCGAGAGATTCGTCTCCTCCCACCACCGATCGCCCAGCGAAGGATTGTCCGTGGATCTGTACGAGTACCAGGCACGTGATCTGTTCGAGAAGTACGAGGTGCCGGTGCTCGCCGGTATCATCGCCGACACCCCTGAGGAGGCGAAGGCGGCCGCGGAGAAGCTCGGCGGAGTCGTCGTCGTCAAGGCTCAGGTCAAGACCGGAGGCCGCGGCAAGGCCGGCGGCGTCAAGGTCGCCAAGACCCCCGACGAGGCCTTCGAGGCGGCTCAGGCCATCCTCGGCCTCGACATCAAGGGCCACGTCGTCAAGCGCGTCATGGTCGCCGCGGGCGCCCGCATCGCCAAGGAGTTCTACTTCTCGGTGCTGCTCGACCGCGCCAACCGCTCCTACCTGTCGCTGTCCAGCGTCGAGGGTGGCATGGAGATCGAGGAGCTCGCCGTCGAGCGTCCCGAGGCGCTCGCCCGGGTCGAGGTCGACCCGCTCGAGGGCATCACGCCCGAGAAGGCGCTCGAGATCGCCAAGGCCGCGAAGTTCGACGACGAGCTGGCCCCCAAGGTCGCCGACGTCTTCGTCAAGCTCTACAACGTCTACAAGGGCGAGGACGCCACGCTCGTCGAGGTGAACCCGCTCATCCAGTCCGAGGACGGCGACATCATCGCCCTCGACGGCAAGGTCTCGCTCGACGAGAACGCCGGCTTCCGTCACCCCGAGCACGAAGAGCTCGAAGACAAGGATGCCGCCGACCCCCTCGAGGCCAAGGCCAAGCAGCACGACCTCAACTACGTCAAGCTCGACGGTCAGGTCGGCATCATCGGCAACGGCGCGGGCCTGGTCATGTCGACCCTCGACGTCGTCGCGTACGCCGGCGAGAACCACGGCGGGGTCAAGCCCGCCAACTTCCTCGACATCGGCGGCGGCGCCTCGGCCACCGTCATGGCCGCGGGGCTCGACGTCATCCTCGGCGACGAGCAGGTCAAGAGCGTGTTCGTCAACGTCTTCGGTGGCATCACCTCGTGCGTGGCCGTCGCGGAGGGCATCGTGAAGGCGCTCGAGATCCTCGGCGACACCGCCACCAAGCCGCTCGTGGTCCGTCTCGACGGCAACCAGGTCGAAGAGGGTCGCGCGATCCTCGCCGCCGCCAACCACCCGCTCGTGACCCTCGCCGCCGGTATGGACGAGGGCGCCGACAAGGCCGCCGAGCTGGCCAACGCCTGAGCCGCGACATCGGAACAAGGAACTAGGACTATGTCGATCTACCTCAACAAGGACTCCAAGGTCATCGTCCAGGGCATCACCGGCGGCGAGGGCACCAAGCACACCGCGCTCATGCTCAAGGCCGGCACGCAGGTCGTCGGCGGCGTGAACGCCCGCAAGGCCGGCACCACCGTCACGCACAAGGATGCCGCCGGCAACGACGTCGAGCTTCCCGTCTTCGCCTCGGTCGAAGAGGCCATCCGCGAGACCGGCGCCGACGTGTCGATCGCGTTCGTGCCCCCGGCCTTCACGAAGGACGCGATGGTCGAGGCCATCGATGCCGAGATCCCGCTGCTCGTCGTGATCACCGAGGGCGTGCCCGTCGGCGACACCGCCGAGGCATGGGCATACGCGAAGTCGAAGGGCGAGAAGACCCGCATCATCGGCCCGAACTGCCCCGGCATCATCACCCCCGGTGAGGCGCTCGTGGGCATCACGCCCGCGAACATCACCGGCAAGGGCCCCATCGGCCTCGTGTCGAAGTCGGGCACCCTGACGTACCAGATGATGTTCGAGCTGCGCGACCTGGGCTTCTCGACCGCCATCGGCATCGGCGGCGACCCGATCATCGGCACCACGCACATCGACGCGCTCGCCGCGTTCGAGGCCGACCCCGACACCAAGGCGATCGTCATGATCGGCGAGATCGGCGGCGACGCCGAGGAGCGCGCGGCCGACTTCATCAAGGCGAACGTCACCAAGCCGGTCGTCGGCTACGTCGCGGGCTTCACCGCCCCCGAGGGCAAGACCATGGGCCACGCCGGTGCCATCGTCTCCGGCTCCGCCGGTACCGCTCAGGCGAAGAAGGAGGCCCTCGAGGCCGCCGGCGTGAAGGTCGGCAAGACGCCGTCCGAGACCGCCGCACTGATGCGCGAGATCATCGAGAGCCTCTGACGCTTTCGTTCACCGGGCCCGGATGCCACTGGCATCCGGGCCCTTTCGCGTTCCGCCGCATCGCGCGTCGGCGTGTGGCGTGTGGCGTGTGGCGTGCGGCGTGTGGCCCGTGAGTGTCCAAGACACGCCGCATCGGGTCGGGGGCATGCGGCGTGTCTTGGACACTCGCCGGGGCCCCCGGGGCTCCGGGGCCCCCGGGGCCCGGGGCGCGGGGCCCGGGGTCCCCGGGCCGGGCACGGCGGGCGCGGCGGCGGGACGCGGCGGGGGAGAGGGCGACGCGTCAGCTGAGAAGCGACTCGACCGGGCCGCGGACGAAGAAGACGACGAAACCGGCGGCGACGATCCACAGCAGCGGGCTGACGCGGCGGGCGCGACCGGACAGCGCCTGGACCACGACCCAGCTGACGAAGCCCGCGCCGATGCCGTTCGCGATCGAGTACGTCAGCGGCATGACCGCGACGGTGAGGAACACCGGGATGAGCACCGACAGGTCGCTGAGGTCCACGTGGCGGATCTGTCCCATCATGAGCGCGCCGACGATCACGAGCGCCGCGGCGGCGATCTCGGTCGGCACGATGCTCGTGAGCGGCGTGAAGAACATCGCGAGCAGGAACAGCGCGCCGGTCACCACATTCGCGAGACCGGTGCGAGCACCCTCGCCGATGCCCGAGCCGGACTCGATGAACACGGTGTTGGACGACGACGAGGTCGCGCCACCGGCGACGGCGCCGATGCCCTCGATGACCAGCGCCGAGCGCAGGCGCGGGAACGTGCCGTCGGGGGCGGCGAGGCCCGCCTCGCGCGACAGCCCGGTCATCGTGCCCATGGCGTCGAAGAAGTTCGTGAAGACGAGCGTGAACACCAGCATGAGCGCGGCGAGCACGCCGATACGTCCGAACGAGCCGACCAGGTCGACCTGGCCCACCAGGGAGAGGTCGGGAAGGCCGACCCACTGCGAGGGCAGGGTCGGGACGCTCAGGCCCCACCCGCCGGGGTTCTCGTCCGAGCGGGCACCCAGTCGCGCCACCGCTTCGACGATGACCGCGATGACCGTACCGCTGAGCAGACCGATGAGCAGGGCCGCCTTGACCTTGCGGACCATCAGCACCGCGGTGATGAGAAGCGTCAGCACGAACAGCGCGGTCGGGATCGTGGCGATCGAGCCCTGGACGCCCAGACCCACGGGCGGCGACGACAGACCGGTCGCGGTGACCAGGCCGCTGTCGACGAAACCGATGAAGGCGATGAACAGGCCGATGCCTACCGTGATCGCGGTCTTCAGCGCGAGCGGGACGGCCTCGAAGATCATGCGACGCAGGCCCGTGACGGCCAGCAGCACGATGATCAGGCCGTTGATCACGACGAGACCCATCGCTTCGGGCCACGTGACCCCGCCCACGATGCCGACGGCGAGGAACGAGTTGATACCCAGGCCCGCGGCGAACGCGAACGGCAGGCGCGTGACGAGGCCGAACAGCATCGTCATCACGCCCGCGGTCAGAGCGGTGACGGCGGCGACCTGGGGGAAGCCGAGCGCGTCACCGGCGACGTCGGGCGTGCCCGACAGGATGATCGGGTTCAGGATGACGATGTAGGCCATCGTCACGAACGTGACCACGCCGCCGCGCACCTCGGCGCCGACGGACGAGCCGCGCGCGGTGATCTCGAAGAAGCGGTCGAGCGCGTTCTTCGGGGCGGGGGCGGCGGTGGTCTCGGGAGCGGGCGTGCTCATGGAAGCTCCAGAAAAAGGGGGAGAGTCGGTGCCGGGAGGGGAACGCGGGCTTATCGTGGGGGACATGCCGCTCTCAGGAGAGTATCTGCCCAGCACCAGCGAATGGGCCCGCACGCAGGCCGAGACCTTCGAGGCCACGGGGGGTCAGGAGGCCGCGGAGTTGCGGGGCGTTCCCATCATCGTCCTCACCACCGTCGGAGCAAAAACCGGCGGCCTGCGCAAGACGGCCCTCATGCGCGTGGAGCACGACGGTCGCTACCTCGTGGTGGCATCCAAGGGCGGCGCGCCCGAGCACCCGGCGTGGTTCCACAACATCGTGAAGAACCCGCGCGTCGAGCTGCAGGACGGCGACGTCAAGCGCGAGTACGAGGCGCACCAGGCCGAGGGCACCGAACGCGACGAGTGGTGGGCGCGTGCCGTGGCGGTATGGCCCGACTACGACGAGTACCAGCGCAAGACCGAGCGGCGCATCGAGATCTTCGTCCTCGAACCCGTCGCCTGATCGCCCCTTCCGGACCCACGCGAATCTCACACGCGCGGCGGGATGCCGTGAGAGAAACGTTCCCCGGGGGTAACGCGCGCGGGACCTCCGGGGAAATCTCCGCTCCCTAGCGTCGGGGCATGGCCCGCTCCGACACCGCAACCGGCGTGAAACGCGCCGCTGACCGCCGCGCAAAGTCCGCCGCGTACGGTGACGGCGTGCTCCACCCCGCGTCATCCGGCTCCGTCGTCGTTGTCGGCGCGGGCATGGTGGCTCACCGCTTCGTCGAAAGCCTGACCAGCCGCGACACCGACGGCCGCTGGACCGTCACCGTTCTGGGCGATGAGCCGCGAGGGCCGTACGATCGCGTCGGCCTCACGGGGTTCTTCGCCGGGAAGACACCCGAGGAGCTCGCTCTCGATCCCGCCGTGCTCGGGCACGAACGCGTCCGCGTCGAGACGGGGGCGCGTGTGACCGCCATCGACCGTGCCGCTCGCACCGTCACGACGGCATCCGGTGCGGTCCACGCCTACGATCGCCTCGTTCTCGCCACCGGTTCGTATGCGGCGCGCCTCGCGCTCGACGGGTTCGACCACCGCGGCTGTTTCGTCTACCGCACGCTGGACGACGTGGCGGCGATGCGGGACTGGGTCGCGCAGCGGTCGGCGCAGCTCGGTCGGCCCCTGCGCGGTGCCGTCGTCGGCGGCGGCCTGCTCGGGCTCGAGGCGGCCGGTGCGCTGCAGGCCGAGGGCGTCGCCCCCTTCGTCCTCCAGTCCAACGAGCGGCTCATGTCCGCGCAGCTCGATCTGGGCGGGGCGAAAGCGCTGCAGCGGCTCATCGAGGCACGCGGCATCGAGGTGCGCACCTCGTCCGTGACGACCCGAGTGGATGCCGACGTCACGGGCGCCGTGTGCGGCCTGGAGCTTCGCGACGGCACGTGGGAGCCGGTCGACATCGTCGTCTTCACGGTGGGCGTGCGCCCTCGCGACGAGCTCGCGCGCTCCGCGGACCTCGCCGTCGACCCGCGCGGCGGTGTCGTCATCGACGCGGGCTGCGACACCTCGGACCCCTCGATCCTCGCCATCGGTGAGGTCGCGAGCTTCGAGGGTCAGTGCATCGGACTCGTCGCGCCCGGCTACTCGATGGCCGAGGTGGCCGCCACACGACTGCTCGGTGGCGAGGCGGCCTTCGGCGGTTTCGACACTTCGGCGAAGCTGAAGCTGTCCGGCGTCGAGGTCGCGAGCTTCGGCGACGCCTTCGCCGAGACCCCCGACGCCCTCGACGTCGTCTACGCCGACCCGATCTCGGGCGTGTACAAGAAGCTCGTGCTGAGCGATGACGCGCAGACGCTCCTCGGCGGCATCCTCGTCGGCGACGCGTCCGCCTACACCGCGCTTCGTCCGCTGGTCGGCCGTGCTCTCGGCGGCGACCCCGCCGCCTACCTCATGCCGGAGGGCCTCGCCCCCGCACCCCAGGGCGACCTGCCCGGGGATGCCATCGTCTGTTCGTGCAACGGCGTCACCGCCGGCACGATCCGGGGCGCCGTCACCGAACACGAGTGCGCGGATGCCGCCGAGGTGAAGGCCTGCACGAAGGCCGGTGCGGCGTGCGGCTCCTGCTTCACGCTCGTGAAGAAGCTCGTCGCGACCGAGCTCGCGGCATCCGGCAAAGAGGTCTCGAACGGCCTGTGCGAGCACTTCTCCTTCACGCGGGCGCAGCTCTTCGACGCGGTACGCATCTCGGGTCTGCGCACCTTCACGGCCATCGTCGAGCGCTTCGGCCGGGGCCGCGGCTGCGACATCTGCAAGCCGGCGCTGGCGAGCATCCTGGCCAGCCTGTACTCGGAACACGTGCTCGAGGGCGAGCTCGCGACGATGCAGGACACCAACGACCACGTCATGGCCAACATCCAGCGCGACGGGAGCTACAGCGTCGTCCCGCGCATCCCGGGCGGCGAGATCACGCCCGAGGGGCTGGTGGTGATCGGCGAGGTCGCCCGCGACTTCGGTCTGTACACGAAGATCACCGGCGGTCAGCGCATCGACATGTTCGGTGCCCGCCTCGAGCAGCTCCCCGCGATCTGGCGCCGCCTGGTCGACGCCGGCTTCGAGTCGGGTCAGGCCTACGGCAAGTCGCTGCGCACCGTGAAGTCGTGCGTCGGGCAGACCTGGTGCCGGTACGGCGTCCAGGACTCCGTCGGGATGGCGGTGCAACTCGAGCTGCGCTACCGAGGCCTCCGCTCGCCGCACAAGCTCAAGTTCGGTGTCTCCGGCTGTGCGCGCGAGTGCGCGGAAGCCCGCGGGAAGGACATCGGCGTCATCGCTACCGAGGCGGGGTGGAACCTCTACGTCGGCGGCAACGGCGGCTTCACTCCTCGCCACGCGGTGCTCTTCGCGGAGGGACTCGACGACGAGGGCCTCCTGCGGGCGATCGACCGATTCCTGGGGTTCTACATCCGCACCGCCGACAGGCTGCAGCGCACCGCGCCCTGGATGGAGGAGTACGAGGGGGGCATCGAGGCGCTCCGAGGCGTCGTGTTCGACGACACCCTCGGGATCGCCGAGGACCTCGACGCCGCCATGGCCACCCACATCGACGCGTACGAGGACGAGTGGGCCGCGACCCTCGCCGACCCCGAGAAGCTCAAGCGGTTCCAGAGCTTCGTCAACGCTCCCGACGCGGCCGACCCCTCGCTCGCGTACGTGGCGGAGCGCGGCCAGCCGCGTCCGGCGACGGCCGAGGAGCGGACATCCGGTGCCGTGTTCATCGGCGGCACGACGCTGGCGGTGCGCTCATGACGATCCTGGATGCCACGCCCCCCGGCGCCGCCGCCGGAGCCACGCCCGGCTGGGTCCGCGTCTGCCGCGTCGACGACCTCCTCGTCGAGCGCGGGGCGGCCGCCCTGATCGGTGACCGGCAGATCGCGCTGTTCCGAACGTTCGACGGCCGCATCTACGCCATCGATCAGATCGACCCCTACTGCGGGGCCGCGGTGCTCTCGCGCGGCATCGTCGGGGATCGCAGCGGCGTGCCGACCGTGGCATCCCCGATGTACAAGCAGGTGTTCGATCTGCGCACGGGCGTGTGCCTCGACACGCAGGGCGAAGACCCCCACGTGGTGCAGGTTCATCCCGTGACGGTGGACGATGGCGACGTGTTCGTGAAGATCGCGTCCGCTCCCGGCGACGCCCCCGCTCCCGGCGGCACGGAAGGAGATCCCCGATGATCGCACTGGCAGGACTGGACCTCACCGACAAGCTCGTGGTCTGCGTCGGCGCGGGAAGCGTCACCGAACGTCGGATCTCGCGCCTGCGCGCAGCCGGTGCGCGCGTGCGGGTCATCGCCCCGGACGCCACCGACGGCATCGCGGCTCTCGCCGCGGCCGGCGAGGTGGAATGGCTCGCCCGCACGTTCGTCGACGGCGACCTCGACGAGGCGTGGTTCTGTCACACCGCGACCGGCCACGCGGCCATCGATGCCCGTGTCGTCTCGGCCGCCGACGCACGCCGGGTGTGGTGCATCAACGCCGGTCACGGGGGCAAGGGCACCGCACGCCTGGCAGCCGAGACCCGCAGCGGCGACGTCATGATCGGCGTGGTCTCCACCGCCGGTGCCGACCCGCGCCGGAGCGCGGCGGTGCGCGACGCCATCGCCGACCGCCTCGCCGAAGGCGCCCTCCCGCTCCGCCGCCGACGTCGCCCGCTCGTGGGGAGCGTGGCGCTCGTCGGCGGCGGCCCTGGTCCCGTCGACCTGCTCACGGTGCGCGCGCGTGCGCTCCTGGCCGAGGCCGACGTCGTCGTGCATGACCGCCTCGGGCCCACCGGCGTCCTCGCCGAGCTCGGCGACGACGTCGAACTCATCGACGTGGGCAAACGTCCGCACCATCACCCCGTGCCGCAGGACGAGATCAACGCCCTCCTCATCGATCGAGCCGCCCGGGGGCTGCGGGTCGTGCGGCTGAAGGGCGGCGACCCTTTCGTCTACGGCCGCGGCGGCGAGGAGGTCCTCGCGTGCCGGGCAGCCGGCATCCCGGTCGAGGTCGTCCCCGGCATCAGCAGCGCCATCGCCGTTCCGCAAGCGGCAGGGGTGCCCGTGACGCACCGCGGCGTGGCCGGTACGCTTCACATCGTGAACGGGCAAGAGGCTCCGACCGCGGCGACTCTCGCCGCTCTCCGTGACGACACCGCCACCGTCGTCGCCCTCATGGGAGTGAGCGCTCTGCCCCGCTTCGCCGGTGCCGCGCTGGCCGCCGGGGCGCCGACCGATCGACCCGTCGCGTTCGTCGAGAACGGACACACCCCCGCGCAGCGCACCATCCGCACCACACTGGGGTCGGCGGTCGCGGATGCCGAGGCCCACGGTCTCGCCAATCCCGCCGTGCTGGTGTTCGGCGAGGTCGCACGCCCCGAGCTGCTTCTGCCCGTCGCGGTGCCGCACGCCGAGGGCACGGGGTGACCGTTCCGCAACGGACGATCTCGACGGTGCTGCAGGCCTGCACCGTCCTCCTTCCCGTTGATCGTCGGTCCGGGGAGCTGTCGGCCGCGCTGGAGCGTCACGGCGCCCGTGTCCGTGTGGCTCCGGCGCTGACGATCGTGCCCCACGTCGACGACGACGAGCTCATCGCCCAGACGCGGCTCCTGGTGGACGACCCGCCGGATGTCGTCGTGGCCACCACGGGCGTCGGATTCCGCGGGTGGATGGAGACCGCGGACGAAGCCGGCCTCCACGACGCGCTCGCCGACGTCCTCGGGCGCGCGCGCATCGTCGCGCGCGGTCCCAAGGCGCGCGGCGCCATCCAGCAGGCGGGGTTCGAGGCCGACTGGGTCGCGGAGTCCGAGACGGCGGCCGAGCTCCGCGACTTCCTGATCGCCGAGGGGATCCAGGGCCTGCACGTCGCCGTGCAGCACCACGGCTCCGGCGCCGACGGCCTGGACGAGGCGTTCCTCGATGCGGGAGCACGCGTGACGAGCCTGACGATCTACCGCTGGGGTCCGCCACCGGACCCGGCACTGGTCGCCGCCTCCGCGCAGCTCGTCGCGCGCGGAGAGATCGACGCGGTGCTGTTCACCTCCGCCCCGGCCGCCCGAGAGTGGCTCCTCGCCGCCGAACGCGCCGGCGCGCTCGACGGCGTCGCCGCCCGGGCACGCGCGGGACACGTGCTCATCGCGGCGGTCGGTCCCATCACGGCGTCGCCCCTCACCGAGGCGGGGATCACGCCGCTCGTGCCGGACCGGGGCCGGCTGGGCGCTCTCGTGCGTGCGGTCGTCACCCACTACGGCGGTGCACACGCCCCGGTCATCCGCACGACGGCGGGGGCTCTCGGCATCCGTTCGTCCGGTGCCGTCCTGGACGGGTCGTTCATCCCGCTGCCCCGAACGGGCGTCGAGATCCTCCGGGCTCTCGCCCGTGAACCCGGCGCGGTGGTCTCTCGCGCCGACCTCGTGGCTGCGCTGTCGAAGGCCGAGGTCAGCGCGCACGCTGTGGAAGTCGCCGTCGCTCGGACGAGGGAGGCTCTCGGCGGGCTCGACCTGATCCGGACCGTGTACAAGCGGGGGTACCGTCTCGACGCGGCCGACGAGGAGGACTCATGACCGCGGTGCTCATCGCCTGCGCGCACGGAACGCGATTCGAGGAGGGCCGCGAGGTCGTCCGAGCGATCCTGGGACTGCTCCGCGACACGGCTCCCGCCGACGTGGAGGTCCACGAGGCCTACGTCGACGTGCACGGGCCGTTCGTCACCGACGTCGTCGCCGCGGCCCGTGAGGTCACCGACGACATCGTCATCGTTCCGCTCCTGCTCTCGACCGGGTACCACACCGAGGTGGATCTGGTGGAGGCCGCCGCCGGACTGCCCGTGGCTCCGGCCCTCGGCCCGCACCCGCTGCTGGCCGAGATCCTCGCCGATCGTCTCCGTGTCGTCGGCGCGCAGCCCTCCGACACCGTGGTCCTCGCCGCGGCGGGTTCGACCCGGGCGGGCGCGGTCGTCGACGTCGAGCGGATGGTCGAGCTCCTGGCCGAGACCGGCGTCGCCGGTCCCGTCGTGCCCGCCTACGCCGCGGCATCCGAACCGCGGATCGCCGACGCCGTGAACGCCGCGCGCTCGACGGGCTCGCGCGCCGTCGCCGCGAGCTACGTCCTGGCACCCGGCCACTTCTCGCGCGTCATCGACGGGTCCGGGGCGGACCTCACGACCGCTCCGATCGGAGCCGACGCGCGGATCGCCGAGATCGTCTGGGAACGCTGGCGGGACGCCCGTTCGCGTCATCTGCGGGGAGCGGCACCACACCGCCGCGCCTGAGGGGCGGTGTCGGCAGCCGCGGGTAGGGTCGGTCTGCTCATGCATCGTCTCCTCGTCGCTCTCCTCGCCGCCCTCGACGCGCTCCTGGCCGCCGCGGTCGGCGTCGCCGTGGTGCTCGCGCCGCTCGCGCTGATGTGGGTCGTCGCCCTGGGCGACGCCGAGTGGTCCGCGCTGTGGCCCGCCGCCGCCGCGGTGTGGCACCTGGGTCATCTCGTGCCGATCTCGGTGACGCTGCCCGACGCCTACCTCGCGGCGACGGGCGTCGACCCGGCGCTCGCGACCTTCACGCTGTCGCTCGCACCGCTGGCCTTCGCCGCCTTCACGGGGTTGTTCGCCGCCCGCTCGGGCGTCCGCGCGGCCGAGTCGGGCTCCGCGCTGACCGGGTGGATCTCCGGATCCCTCGTCTTCGCCGGGATCGCCACGCTGATCGCGATGACATCGTCGGCTCCGCTGGTGTCGTTCGAGACGTGGCAGGCCATCCTGTTCCCGGCCCTGATCTTCGCCGTCCCCGCGCTGATCGGCGCCGTCGCGGGAGCATGGCGGGTCGGTGACGACGGCCCCATCGACCGCCTTCGCGCCTGGCTCGGCCGGATGCCGTCGGCCTGGGCCGGCGTGCCCGCCCTGGTCCTGCGCGGCGTGGCGCTCACGACCCTCGGCCTCGTGGCGGTGGGGGGTGTGATCGTCGTCGCGGGGCTGCTGGCTCGCGGCACCCAGATCATCACGCTGTTCCAGGCCAGCAACGTCGACGCGATCGGGGCCACCGTCCTCGCGCTCGGGCAGCTGGTGTACCTTCCGACGCTCGTGCTCTGGGCGGTGGCGTTCGCCGCAGGCCCCGGCTTCGCACTCGGCACCGATACCTCCGTGACACCGGCGGGCACGCAGGTCGGCGCGGTGCCCGGCATCCCGATCCTCGGCATCGTGCCCGAGTCGACGACGTCGTGGCTTCTTCTCCTGGCGCTGTTGCCGCTCGCCGTCGGGGCCCTCGCGGGATGGATCCTGCGCGCGCAGACGCCGGAACGCGACGGCCACGAGCCGGTCGCCCCGCGGTTGACCGTCGCGGTCTCCGTCGCGGCCCTCACCGGCGGCGTGGGAGCGCTCATGGCGGTCTTCTCCCACGGCTCCATCGGACCGGGCAGACTCGCCGAGACCGGGCCGCAGCCCGGACCCCTCGCCCTCGCGCTCGGGCTCGAGGTGCTGGTGGGGCTCGCGGTCCTCCTGCTCGCGCCGCTTCCGCGGCGCGGGGCGCGGGGCGACAGGATCGCGGCCGGCTCGGGTGACCGCGCATTCGAGAGCACGCGCGCAGCCCGGGAGCGCCCGTCCGACGCCCTGCTCGCGGCCGCCCCCGCGCCGTGGCTGGTCGACCACTCCGAGAAAGAGACCGGAGACGATCGGCCCTCCCTGCTCGCGGACCGCCCCACCGCCACGAACGCGAGTCCCGTCGACGCCGATGACGACGTCCAGGCCCGCATCCGCGAGGCCTGGTCGAAGATCGAACCGGTGCCGCGCGAGTGGGGTGACGGGCCCGAGACCGGCCCGACCGGTGCCCGCGACGCGCGCCCCGTAGACTGACCTCCGTGCTCACGGTCGCCGTCCTCATCTCCGGCGCCGGCTCCAACCTCCGCGCCCTGCTCGAGGCGACTGCCGCCCCGGACTTCCCGGCGCGCGTGATCGCGGTCGGTGCCGATCGCGAAGCCGACGGCTTCGCCCACGCCGAGCACTTCGGCATCCCGACCTTCCTCGTCCCCTTCGATGCGTTCGCCTCGCGGGCCGAGTGGGGCGCCGAACTGGGGGCGCAGCTGCGCGTCTGGCAGCCCGACCTGGTCGTGCTGAGCGGGCTCATGCGGCTGCTTCCCGCCGACCTCGTCGCCGAGTGGGAGCCCCGCATCATCAACACCCACCCGGCGTACCTGCCCGAATTCCCCGGAGCGCACGGCGTCCGCGACGCTCTCCGCGCCGGTGTCACCCAGACCGGCGCGAGCGTCATCGTCGTGGACTCGGGCGTCGACACCGGCCCGATCCTCGCGCAGGAGCGGATCGCCGTCCTCCCCGGCGACGACGAAGCGAGCCTGCACGAACGCATCAAGCCCGTCGAACGACGTCTGCTCATCGACGTCGTCCGTCGCATCGCCGAGGGCGACCTCGACCTGGATGCCACGGCATCCCGCACTCCCTGACCCCCGCGGCGATCATCCGCCCGCGCCGAACCCCGACACGAGACACAGGAGCCGCAGCCATGGCCGGACCCCGCCACGACCCCGCCGACTACCGTCCCCGTGACGTCGTCCCGATCCGCCGCGCGCTGGTGTCGGTGAGCGACAAGACCGGACTGCTGGAGTTCGCCCGGGCCCTCGCGGGCGCGGGCGTCGAGATCGTGTCGACCGGCTCCACCGCCGCGACGATCCGCGACGCCGGGTTCGACGTGACCGATGTCTCGTCGGTGACCGGCTTCCCCGAGTCGCTCGACGGGCGTGTGAAGACGCTTCACCCCAGCGTGCACGCGGGGCTGCTCGCCGACCTGCGCCTGGCCAGCCACGAGGCGCAGCTGGAGGAACTGGGCATCCTCCCGTTCGAGCTCGTCGTGGTGAACCTGTACCCGTTCGTCGAGACCGTGGCATCCGGAGCCGAGGGCGACGACGTGGTGGAACAGATCGACATCGGCGGCCCCGCGATGGTGCGCGCCTCCGCGAAGAACCACGCCAACGTCGCCATCGTCGTCTCGCCCGAGTCGTACCCGGCGATCGTCGAGGCCCTCCAGCGCGACGGCGGTACCTCGCTGGTGCAGCGGCGCGAGCTGGCCGCACGGGCGTTCTCGCACACCGCGGCGTACGACACGGCGGTCTCGACGTGGTTCGCCGAGGGCACGATCGGCGACGACATCGACCTGCCGGCGCACCTGACGATCCAGGCCGAGCGCCTGTCGACCCTGCGGTACGGCGAGAACTCGCACCAGCGCGCCGCGATCTACACGCGCGTCGGCGGCCACGGCATCGCCCAGGCGAGGCAGCTGCAGGGCAAGGAGATGTCGTACAACAATTACGTCGACGCCGACGCCGCCCTCCGCGCCGCGTTCGACATGGTCAAGCCGGCGGTGGCGATCATCAAGCACGCCAACCCGTGCGGAATCGCAGTCACGGCCCCCAACGCGCTCGACCCGATCGCCTCGGCCCACCTACGGGCGCACGAGTGCGACCCCGTCTCGGCGTTCGGCGGCGTCATCGCCGCGAACCGCACCGTGACGCTGAAGATGGCCGAGAACCTCCGCGACATCTTCACCGAGGTCATCATCGCCCCCGACTTCGAGCCCGAAGCCCTCGAGGTGTTCAAGCTCAAGAAGAACCTGCGCGTGCTGCAGCTCCCCGCCGACTGGCGGCAGGAGCCGATGGACGTGCGCCTCGTCTCGGGCGGCCTGCTGCTGCAGGACGCCGACCGCTTCCCCGACGACATCGAGTCGGTCGCGAAGAACTGGGAGCTCGTCTCGGGCGAGCGTCCCGCCGACGAGGACATGACGAACCTCATCTTCGCCTGGAAGGCGTGCCGCGCGGTGAAGTCGAACGCGATCGTGCTCGCGAAGGGCTCCGCGACCGTCGGCATCGGCATGGGCCAGGTGAACCGCGTCGACTCGTGCCGCCTCGCCGTCGAGCGCGCCGGTGACCGCGCCGCCGGCTCCATCGCGGCATCCGATGCCTTCTTCCCGTTCGCCGACGGACCACAGGTGCTCATCGATGCCGGCATCTCGGCGATCATCCAGCCCGGTGGCTCCGTGCGCGACGCCGAGGTCATCGACGCCGCCCGCGCGGCCGGCGTGACGATGTTCTTCACGGGCGAGCGCCACTTCTTCCACTGAGGCGCGGACCCCGGGGGCGCCCGTGCGCCCCCGTGATCGCTGCTGCTCCGGCCCTCCCCGCGATGAACGCGTCCTGTACCGGCATCTGCTCGCCGCGCGCTGTCTCAGTGCGGTGAGCGTTCACCGCGGGGGACGGGGCGTCAGGCGCTCAGTGCGATGAGCTTGGCGATCGTGTTGGCGTTGCGCGCGGTGCCGGTCCCGCCCAGCCGTTTCTCGAACCACGCGGCCTGCAGCTTCGAGCCCCCGATGCCCTCCGGGTAGCGGACGAACACCTCGCGGCCGTCGAGCACGGCCTGCTCCGGGATGCCGGCGGCCACCTCCAGCGGCCGCGCGGGGGTGGTGTCGAGGAACACCGTCTGCACCCATCGCCCCTCCGATGCGTCGGCGAAGGGGTTGCGCGCGTGGGCGTCGGCGAGCTCGGCGTGCGAACGCACGAGCACGGGCAGGTCGAAGCCGAACGCTACGCGCACGGCATCCCGGATCGTCCGCGCGATCTCGTCGGGCGAGCGCCCGCCGTCGTCGAGGACGATGTTCCCCGCCACGTGGAGTGTGGTGACCTGGCCGAGGCCCGCGGATGCCAGCACCTCGCGCAGGGCGGGCATCTTCAACGCCGTGGGACCGCCGACACCGCGGAGCAGACCGATCGAACGGGTCATGCGCGTAAATCTACGCGGAGGAGGGGCGAGCGGGCGCACTCGTGCGGGGGAGGACCCGCAAAAGACCGCACCCCGGTCTCGAGCACGAGACCGGGGTGCGGTTACCGGGGGTGGTTCAGGCGGCGGCGGCCAGCGGTGCGCGCTGCGCACCCTCGTTGTGCTGCCACGTCGAGGCATTCAGGATCAGGCCGGACGACATCGCCGCCTGGTCCGCGAGCTGGCGGAGGTACGCGCCGGAGAGGCGCTCGGTCTCTGGCCGCGAGTAAAGGAAGCGCAGCGGGATCGAGGGCTGGATCCACAGTGTGGTGCGCGCGTGCGAGGCTTCGGCATCCGTCCACGTGAGAGTGAACGACTCGTTGCGACGCAGCTTCGTGGAGAAGACGACCTGGAGATACTGAAGCAGTCGGTCGTCGATTTCCATCGGCTGCGGGTCGGAACCGTAGAAGAGCTTTCCCATGATGACTCCTGGCGTGTGCGGCTGGTTCAAAGGACGAGAGGGACGACGACGCCGGCGGCGCCGAGCGAGACGGTGATGGCCGCGGCGACGACGAGCGACGGCAGTGCGGGGAGGGCCGTACGCCCGGCCAGAGGGACGAACGTGGACCGCCGTGCAGGGGCGGCGTGCATCCGGCTGAGAAGACTGCGAACCATCGGGGCTTTCCTTCCGTCCTGCTCGTCGGGGTGTCAACCCCGGTGATCATCAACATAGCAGGTAATCAACTCAGTTAGTAAACTCAGTTGAGTGTCATGATGATTGACAGTCACTGAACGCGATGGTCAGGTACGGAACTTTAGGGAGTTAGGTATAGTGCTTCGGGGTATGAGCAAGGTAGGGAGCCGTTCGATGACGGAGGGATCGGGTGATTCGTCGCCTCTGATGGCGGCGCTCGCCCTCTACATCCGGGAACGCGACAAGGCCGCGGCCCAGGCGAGGAAGCAGCTCGGCGTCAACGAACTTGACGCCAAGGCACTCGCCTACGTCGGCACCCACCCCGGAATCCGGCCCTCCGCACTGGCCGGCCACCTCGGGGTGACCTCCGCCGGCGTCACCACGATGGTCGAACGACTCGTGCGACGCGGCATCCTGCGTCGCGAATTCGATGCCGACGATCGCCGGGTCAACCACATCCACCTGGTGGTTGATCTGGAGAAGGAGCCGTGGTCGCAGCTCGCCCGCTTCGACCGCACGTGCGAGCGGATCATCGGGGGGCTCGACCCGCAGGTCGAGGCCGATCTCGCGGCCTTTCTGACCCACACGACCGAAGCGGCGCGGGACGAGGCTCGACAGGTCGACCCCGGGGCCTCGACGGAGACCTCGGTCGCCTAGTCGGTCCCGCCTGCGCGTGCCTTCAGCTGGGCCATGTGCTCCACCGACTTCGCCTGGAGGAACGCGCACAGCGCGGCCGCGTTCGCCAACTCCCGGCACAGGTCGTAGAGCGCGTCGGGCGAGAGTTCGGTCGCTTCGGGCTGCGGCTCGAACGTGACGCGCCAGTCGGGGGCGCCGGCCTCGGTCGGCTGGATGTAGACCGAGGTAGTGGCGTTGTGCAGAGGGAAGATCACCAGGCCGCTGTCGCGCCCGTCGACGGGTTCCTGGTCGGCCACGTACGCGGCACCGCTCCCGTTCGCCTCATCCGCGGCGAACTCGTCGAGCCATACCTGCAACGTTTCTTTGCTGCGAAACGGCACCTTGCCAACCCCCGAGAGTAGCGGTGGACGTCCGATCCACCGCATGAATCGTACGACACCGTGAACTCGGGCCGAGACTGTTTTTCCCCGGGCGGACGCGCGGCATCCGACGGCGTCTCCCTAGGCCGAGTCGCGGCCCAGCGTCTCCAACAGTCTGAGCCACACCTCGCTGACCGTGGGGTACGAGGGCACCGCGTGCCACAGCCGCTTCAGCGGTACCTCGCCGACGACGGCGATCGTCGCGGAATGCAGCAGTTCTGCGATGTCGGGGCCGACGAACGTCGCGCCCACCAGCACGCCCCGGTCGAGGTCGACGACGGCGCGGGCGCGCCCGACATACGCGTCGGACTGCTCGCTCGAGCCGGCGACGTGGGCGAGGTCGTAGTCGAGCACCTTCACTCTGAGGCCCTTCTCCTCGGCCTTCGTCGCGGTGAGGCCGACGGATGCCACTTCCGGGTCGGTGAAAGTGACCTGGGGGACCGCGTCGTGGTCGGCGGTGGCCACGTGGGCGCCCCAGGGGGCGTCGTCGACCTCGTCGCCCTTCGCGCGGGCGGCGATCACGTCACCGGCGGCACGCGCCTGGTACTTGCCCTGGTGCGTGAGCAGGGCTCGGTGATTGACGTCGCCGACGGCGTACAGCCAGTCGAAGCCGTGCACGCGCAGCGTGTCGTCGACGTCGAGCCAGGAACCCTCCTCGAGTCCGATGGTCGCGAGCCCGAGATCGGTGGTGCGCGGTACGCGGCCCGTGGCGACCAGCACTTCGTCGGCGGTGACGGTCGTGCCGTCGGACAGCTCGAGCACTCGGCTCCCGTCGTCGTCGCGGCGGGCGGCCGTGGCATCCACGCCCGTCTTGACCGTCACGCCCCGCTCGCGCAGGGAGTCGGCCACGATCTCGCCCGCGAACGGCTCGATGCCTCCGAGCAGACCCGACCGGGCGATGATCGTGACCTCGGAGCCGAGGCTCGCGAACGCCGTCGCCATCTCGGCGCCCACGACGCCGCCACCGAGGATCGCGAGCGACCCCGGGATGCTCTGCACCGCGGTCGCCTCGCGGCTGGTCCACGGCTCGATGTCGGCCAGACCCGGGATGTCGGGGAGCAATGCCGCGGAGCCCGTGCACACCGCGACCGCGTGGCGGGCGACGAGATCGGTCGTGGTGCCGTCCTCGGCGGTGACGCGCACCGTCTTCTCGCCGGTGAGGCGGCCGTGTCCGCGCACCAGTTCGATGCCGGCGCCCTGCAGCCACTCGACCTGCCCGGAGTCGTTCCAGTTGCTGGTCATGGAGTCTCGGCGGCGGAGGACCGCGGCGACGTCGAGGTCGCCCGTGACGGCCTGCTTCGCTCCGTCGACGGCCCGGGCGGCGCGGAGAGCCGCGCCGCTGCGCAGCAGCGCCTTGGACGGCATGCACGCCCAATAGGAGCACTCGCCCCCGACGAGCTCGGATTCGACGATGACGGCGGTCAGGCCGGCCTGCACCGCGCGGTCGGCGACGTTCTCGCCCACGGGGCCGGCGCCGATGACGATGAGGTCGTATTCGCGTTCGCTCATGCCGCTCACGCTATCGACGGCCGCCGACATCGGGGAGGGGTTGCGGCAACGGGAGAGCGGCTGCGGATGTGGGGCGCGGAGGGTTGACGCGGAGGACTGAACCGGTTTAGGCTACGATGACTGAACCGGTTTAGATCGCCGGATGCCACGAAGAGGTGCCGCATGACGAACGAGACGCGACCCACGATCGCCGACGTCGCGCGCCGCGCGGGTGTCAGCAAGGGCCTGGTGTCGTTCGCCTTGAACGGACGGGCCGGTGTCGCGCCCGACACCCGCGATCGCATCCTCTCGGTCGCCGCCGAGATGGGGTGGAGCCCGAGCCTGCGGGCGCGCTCCCTCAGCGTGGGCCGCGCTTTCGCGTGCGGCCTCGTCATCGGCCGCAGCCCCGACGTCATCGCCGCCGATCCGTTCTTCCCGTCGTTCATCGCCGGTGTCGAGGACGAGTTCTCCGTCTCCGGTCAGGTCCTGGTGCTCGCGGCGGCGACCCCCGGTCGCCAAGAGGAGGAGACCTACCGCGGGCTCGCGAAGGACCGCCGTATCGACGGCGTGATCCTCTCCGACCTGCGCGCCGACGACCCGCGCATCGACCTCGTCGCGGGCCTCGGCCTCGCCGCCGTGACGCTCGGCGTCCCCGATGTCGACAGCCCCTTCACATCGGTCTCCGTCGACGACGGCGCCGGGATCCGGCTCGCGGTCGACCACCTCGCCGACCTCGGTCACACCGACATCGCCCATGTCGCAGGGCCCTCCGCGATGCTCCACGGACGTCACCGCGCGGCCGCGTTCGAGGACGCTGCCCGAGCGCGCGGCATCCGGGCCCGTGTCATCGAGACCGACTTCTCCGCCGCCGACGGTGCGCGGGCGACCACGGCTCTGCTCGATGCGGACGTCCCGCCCACGGCGATCGTGTACTCCAACGACAACATGGCCGTCGCGGGGCTCGGCACGGCGCAGCGTCGCGGCCTGTCGGTGCCCCGCGACCTCTCGCTGACGGGCTTCGACGACACCGAGCTCGGCCGGCATCTGTTCCCGGCGCTCACGAGCGTCTCCACCGACGCCCGCGGGTGGGGCGCGGCCGCCGCGCGCGCTCTTCTGCGGGCCATCGCCGGCGCGGAGCCCGAGAGCCTGGCTCTCGCCGACCCCGTGCTCCGGGTGCGCGACTCGACCGCGCCGCCGATCCGAAGCTGACACCCGCGGGCCCCCGCCCGCCCCACAAGGAGGAAGACATGCGACGACGCATTCTCGCCACAGCAGTAGCCGCCACCGGCATCCTCGCCCTCTCCGCGTGCAGCGGAGGCGGCGGTGGAACAGCCGGAATGGACGCCCGCGGCCCGATCACCATCTGGTACTCCAACAACGACGCCGAGATCGCGTGGGGGCAGCAGATGGTCGACGCGTGGAACGCCGACCACCCGGACGAGCAGATCACCGCGCAGGAGATCCCCGCCGGCTCCTCGAGCGAGGAGGTCATCGGCGCCGCGATCACCGCCGGCAACGCGCCGTGCCTCGTCTTCAACACCTCGCCCGCGGCCGTTCCGGGCTTCGAGCGCCAGGGCGGACTCGTGAACCTCTCGGACTTCCCGGACGGCGAGGAATACATCACCGAGCGCAGCGGCGACCTCGCCGAGCAGTACCGCTCGGACGACGGCGGCTTCTACCAGCTTCCGTGGAAGAGCAACCCCGTGATGATCTTCTACAACAAGGACCTGTTCGCCCGGGCGGGCCTCGACCCCGAGAGCCCGCAGCTGTCGACCTACGACGAGTTCCTCACCACGGCGCGCACCCTCAAGACAGCCGGTGTCGCGCCGTACGCGATCAACCCGGCGCCCACGAGCGAGTTCTTCCAGTCGTGGTTCGACTTCTATCCGCTCTACGCGGCGCAGACCGGTGGGAAGCAGCTCGTCGAGGACGGCCAGGCCACCTTCGACGATGCCGACGGGCGGGCCGTCGCCGACTTCTGGCGCACGATCTACGCCGAGCAGCTGGCCGGGAACGAGGCGTACCAGGGCGACTCGTTCGCCGACGGTCAGGCCGCGATGGCGATCGTCGGGCCGTGGGCCGTGTCGGTGTACAAGGACAAGGTGAACTGGGGCGCCGTGCCGGTGCCGACCGAACAGGGCACCGCGGCCGAGGAGACCTGGACCTTCAGCGACGCCAAGAACATCGGCCTGTTCACCGCCTGTGAGAACAAGGGCACCGCGTGGGACGTCCTGAAGTTCGCCACGAGCCAGGAGCAGGACGGCATCTGGCTCGAGGAGACGGGGCAGATGCCGTTGCGCACCGATCTGACCTCCACCTACGCCGATTACTTCGCCGCGAACCCCGCGTACGAGCAGTTCGGCGATCAGGCCGCGCGCACCGTCGAGGTGCCGAACGTCCCCAACTCCGTCGAGATCTGGCAGGCGTTCCGCGACGGCTACTCGAAGGCCGTCATCTTCGGCGAGGGCGACGTGGAGACCTTCCTGACCGATGCCAGGACCCAGATCGACGATCTGGCGGCGGGGAACTGACATGACCGTCGATCTCACCGGCACGACCGATCGCACCGGGGGAGACCCCGGCCGGTCCGGTCGTGCCGGGGGAACGACGGATGCCGGGAAGAAGCGGCGCCGCCCGTTCGGCGCACAGCCGCTCGGCACCCTCTTCTCCGCGCCCTACCTGATCTTCATCGCGGTCGTCTTCGCGTACCCGATCGTCTTCGCGGTGTGGATGTCGTTCCACGACTACTTCTTCACGGCCCCCGGCGCGCAGGTGGATCGGCCGTTCGTCGGGCTGGACAACTACGTCACCGCGCTGACCGACCCCGCGGTCTGGCGGTCGTTCGGGAACGTCGGGATCTTCCTGCTCATCAACGTCCCGCTGACGGTGGTGCTGTCGATCCTGCTCGCGACGGCGCTGGACCGGGTCGTGCGCGCCCGCGCGTTCTTCCGTGTCGCGTTCTACGTGCCCTACGTCACGGCATCCGTCGCCGTGGTCGCGGTGTGGCTGTTCCTGTTCTCGAACTCGGGACTCATCAACAACGCCCTGGGGCCCCTCGCCCCGAGCCCGTCGTGGCTGGTCAATTCGGCGCTCGCGATGCCGACGATCGCACTCTTCGTGACGTGGAAGGGGCTGGGGTTCTACATCCTGCTGTACCTCGCCGCACTGCAGAACGTGCAGCGCGAGCTGTACGAATCGGTCGCCGTCGACGGCGGCGGACGCCTGCGGCAGTTCTTCTCGGTGACCGTTCCCGGTGTGCGTCCGGCGACGTTCCTCGTGGTGCTGCTGGCGACGATCACCGGCGCGAACCTCTTCACCGAGCCGTACCTGCTCACCAACGGCGGCGGCCCCAACGGGGCGTCGACGTCGCCCGTGCTGCTGATCTACCAGAAGGGCATCGAGCAGCAGAACCCCGACGTGGCCGCCGCCATCGGGGTGGTGCTGATCATCTTCGTGCTGATCATCGCGGCGCTCCAGCGCCGGTTCGTGGGGAGGGAGGAATCATGAGGACGCGATTCGTGACGTACGGCGTTCTGACCGTGGGTGCCCTGGCGTTCCTGTTCCCCTTCTACTACATGGTCGTCGGGTCGCTGCAGACGAGTCCCGACCCCTCGATCGCGGGCGCCTTCCCGCACCCGTCCAACCTCACCCTCGAGAACTACACGGCGATCGACGGGCGCATCAACATGCTGCGCGGCCTGGTGAACTCCGGGATCTTCACCGGGGGAGTGATCCTCGGGACGATCGTGTTCGGGGTGCTCGCCGGGTACGCGCTGGCGGTGCTGAAGTGGCGCGGGCGGTCGGCGACCTTCGCGCTCGTGCTGCTGGTGCAGGTGATCCCGTTCCAGCTGCTGATGATCCCGCTGTACGTCATGATCGCCCGCGACTACGGGCTCTCCGACAGCTACCTCGGGATGATCCTGCCGTTCTTCATCAACTCCACCGCGGTGGTGATCTTCCGGCAGTACTTCCTGCAGCTGCCTCGGGAGTTGTTCGACGCGGCGCGCATCGACGGCGCGGGGGAGTTCCGCCTCCTCTGGAACGTCGCGCTGCCGCTGGTGCGCCCCGCGCTGCTGACCGCGGTGCTGCTGACGTTCATCGGCCCGTGGAACGAGTTCCTCTGGCCGTTCCTCATCACGAAGGACGCCGCGATGCAGCCCCTCGCGGTCTCGCTCGCGAACTTCATCTCCACCATCGCGGCATCCACCGCCAACCCCTTCGGCGCCATGATGGCCGGCGCCGTCGTGCTCGCCGCTCCCGCGGTGGCGCTGTTCCTGATCTTCCAGCGCTACTTCACCTCGAACGACCTCGGATCCGGAGTGAAAGGATGACAATGACCCCCGATTCCCCCGTCCCTTACCGCCTCACACGTGTGGGTGTGGTGATGACCCCCGAGCCCGGCAACATCGACGAAGCGGAGGGCGTGCTCAACCCGGCCTCGGGCCGCGGCCCGGACGGCGAGCTGTACCTGCTGCCGCGCCTGGTGGCCGAGGGCAACGTCTCGCGCGTCGGCCTCGCCCGCGTCGTCGTCGAGGACGGTGTGCCCGTCGCCGTCGAACGCGAGGGCGTGGTGCTCCAGCCCGACCGCGGGTGGGAGCGCGGTGCCGACAACGCCGGCACCGAGGACCCGCGCACGACATGGGTCGAGGCCCTCGGCCTGCACGTCATGACGTACGTCGCCTACGGACCGCTCGGTCCGCGCACGGCCGTGGCGGTGTCGGAGGATCTGCGCGAGTGGCGGCGTCTCGGTCCGGTGCTGTTCCGCTACCAGGAGGACCTGGACATGGACCTGAACCTGTTCCACAACAAGGACACGGTCTTCTTCCCCGAGCCGGTCACCGCCCCCGACGGCACCGAGGCGTTCGCCGTCCTCCACCGCCCCATGTGGGACCTCGGCGAGACCAAGCCCGGACAGGGCGTGCGTGTGCCGGCGGGCATCGAGGACGAGCGGCAGTCGATCTGGATCAGCTACGTGCCCGTGGCATCCGTCCGGGAGGACCTCGCGAACCTGACCCTGTGGGAGCAGCACCGCTTCGTCGCGGGGCCGGAGTTCCCCTTCGAGGCGGTGAAGATCGGCGGAGGGCCGCCGCCGCTGCGCATCCCCGAGGGGTGGCTGGTGCTGCACCACGGCGTGACGGGCGTCATCGACAGCGCGTTCTCGCAGCAGCAGAAGGTGAACTACGCCGCGGGCGCTCTGATCCTGGATGCCGACGACCCCAGCCGCGTGATCACGCGGACGCCCGAGCCGCTGTTGGCCCCCGAGACCGACGACGAACGCAGCGGCATCGTGCCGAACGTCGTCTTCCCCACCGCGATCGAAGAGATCGACGGCCGCCACTTCGTGTTCTACGGCATGGCGGACTCGAAGATCGGCGTCGCCCTGCTCGAGCGCACCGACTGAGTGAGTCGCGCGTCGGCCGCAGCTCGCGGACGGCGCCCCGCACAACTCCTGCGGAATCGCCGTCACCACCGCCCCCGGGCGAGTCACGGGCGGTTCTGCAGGAGTTGTGTCCCACCCCCATCGAAAGGATCCCCCCCCCATGAACGCACGATGGAGTGCGCGCGGCCTGGCCCTCGCGGGCGCGGTCGCCCTGGCGGTGCCGCTGAGCGCCGCGCCGGCGTCGGCACTGGCGCCCGCCACCGCCCCGGCTGCGTCGGCGGCGGCCGCGCCGCTGCCGAACCTCGACCACCTCGACTTCTTGCTCGGCTCACCGGCTCCGCCTCCGGGCGTCGCCGGGCACACGACGTACCGCCTCGCCGAGGAACCGACGCTCCTCGCGCCGTGGACCTACGCCGACGCCCGCGACGGCGGCACCTTCGAGCGCATCGGGGGCGGCAGCCTCGACCCCGCGACGGGCGACTGGAGTCAGGGCGCCTACAACGCCGACGACACCACGCGGGCCGCCGTGGTCTACCTGCGGCACTGGCAGCAGACCGGCGATGCTGACAGTCGACACAAGGCCTACGAACTGCTGCGCACGGTCGCCTACCACCAGACGACGGAGGGCCCGGATGCCGGGAACGTCGTGCTGTGGATGCAGCCGGACGGCGAACTGAACCCGTCGGCCGAGCCGGTCGAGCTGCCCGACCCGTCGGACTCCGGCCCGAGCTACTGGCTCGCGCGCACGGTGTGGGCGCTCGGCGAGGGGTATGCGGCGTTCGCCGAGGAGGACCCCGACTTCGCCGCCTTCCTGAAGGCGCGCCTGGCGCTCTCCCGCGGCGCGATCGAGCGCGACGTCCTCAGCAAGTACGGCCAGTACGTCGAGGCGGACGGCAAGAAGGTCCCCGCGTGGCTCATCGTGGACGGGGCGGATGCCTCGGCCGAGGCGGTCCTCGGACTCGCAGCCGCCGTGCGGGCCGGTGACGACTCCTCGGCCACCGCGGCGCGTCAGCTCGCCGAGGGCGTGGCGGCCATGGCATCCGGGACCTCCCGCGAGTGGCCGTACGGAGCCGTGCTGCCGTGGGCGCAGTCGCCCGCCATGTGGCACGCGTGGGGTTCGCAGATGCCCGCGGCGCTCGCCGTGGCCGCCGACGTGCTCGATGCTCCCTCGCTCGCCGAACCCGCGATCGCGGATGCGACGGGATTCACGACGACGCTGCTGACCGCGGGTGGACCGGACAACGGCTGGTTCCCGAGCCCCACCGACCGCGTGCAGATCGCGTACGGCGCCGACTCGCGCGTGCAGTCGCTCGTCGCGCTCGCCGAGACCACGGGCTCTCCGGCGTTCGCCGACCTGGCGGGCATCCAGGCGGCGTGGTTCTTCGGCGGCAACCACGCCGGCGCGCGGATGTACGACCCCGCCACGGGCGTGACGTTCGACGGGCTGCAGCCCGACGGCACGGTGAACCGCAACAGCGGGGCGGAGTCGACCATCCACGGCCAGCTCACCGCGCTCGCCCTCGACGCGCACCCGGACATCGCCGCGCGCGCCGTGGCGCTCACCTCCGTCACGGACCGCGTCGGCCTGACCTTCGTGCAGGCCGAGGATGCCACGTCCACCGACGGCACGGTGTCGACGCCGGAATCGTGGACGGGGGAGTCGAGCTGGTCGGGCGACGCTCTCACCCTCGAGCCCCGGCAGAGCGCCACGTGGGACATCGGTCCCGCGGACTCGCGGCGCTGGGTCGAGCCCGTCGTGTTCTCGCGGCCGGGGGAGCAGTCGCTCTCCCGCTGGCGGGGGAACGGAGTGCTCAAGATCACCGGTCCCGTGCAGGGCATCTCGCCGACGTCCGGCGCGCTGCTCCCGCATGCGCTGACCGGCTCGGTTCCCGAGAGCCGGACCGAGGTGAACGTCACCGCGCAGCGCGGCGACCTCGTGCTCGATGGGCTCATCGTGCGGCCGTGGGTCTCGCGCCTGGTCCTCGAGGGCGGCGACAGCCGCAGCGAGCTCGTGCACTCCAGTGCGCCGACGCCGCAGCGGACGACCGTCTCGGGTGGCGGGACGGTCCGGGTCTATGACGCCCACGGCGCGCTGCTGCGCACGACCGCGTACGACGGCGAGACCGCGGTGGTGCTCCCGCCCGGCGGCTTCGCGGTCGCCGAGCGCTGAGTTCCCGGCCGCTGCCGGACCGCGGCGTCGACCTCGCACGGGTCGGCGCCGCGGTGGCATCCGGGTGCCCGGCAGCCGGGGGCGCCGGGCCCGGAACGACGCCCCGAACCCGGCGGGGGACGCCTCAGCGCGGGGCGTGGATCGCCTCGACGACCGCCTGCACGTGCCGGCGATGCGCGGCCGACGGGCCCACCGTCAGCGAGACGGTCCACGGCGGAAGGTCGTCGGCGACGGCGCGCACGCGGCATCCGGCCTTCGGCACCACGTCGGGGATCACGGCGACGCCGAGCCCGGCGGCGACGTACTCGGGCACGGTGGCGAGCTCGCCGACCTCGGCCACGATGTGCCGGGTCACGCCGCGCCGCTCGAGCTCGCCGTCGAGCTGCACGCGATTGCCGAAGCCGGGCAGCACATCGATCCAGTCGTCGCGGGAGAGCTCCGCCAGGGCGATCGGTCCGTCGACGCGGGCGAGGGGGTGCGCCTCGGGCAGCACCGCGACGTACGGGAACGAGCCGAGGGGGCGGGACACGGCACCGGATGCCGGAGGGAGCGCCGTCAGCGCGAGATCCAGGCGGTCGCGATCGAGGTCGTCGAACAGCCCGCGCGAGCCCAAGGCCGAGACGGTGACCCGGACGTCGACGAGCGGGTGCGAACGGCGCAGACGGCCGAGGATCTCGGGGAGGTCGATGACCCGCAACCCCGCGAAGGTCCCGATCCGCACCAGCCCGCGAACGCCGGTCCCGGACTCGGATGCCACGCCGCGGAGCGTTTCGACGCCGGCCAGCACCGCGCGGGCGTGGGCGAGCAGCGCCTCTCCTTCCGCGGTCGGCCGCACCGCCTTCGTCGAGCGCTCGAACAGGCGCACGCCCAGCTCGCGCTCGAGGCTCGCCAGGCCCGCGGACACGGTGGACTGCGCGGCGAACAGGCGGCCCGCCGCGGCCGTGACGTTGCGCTCGTCGGCCACGGCCACGAAGTACTCCAGCAGTCGGGTCTCCATGACGTGATCATAGACGTGAACGATTGATGCAATCGAAAACGTTCGTTTCCCTCGATGCTCTGCACGCGGCATCCTGACGTCATGACTTCCTCGATCACCCTTCCGGTGGCCGCTCCGGCGACCTCCGCGCGCCTCTCGCACCGGACCGGGTTCTGGGTCACGGCCGCCACGTTCCTCGCGCTCATGGCCTTCAACACGGTGCCGACCCCGCTCTACGCGCTGTACCAGGAGCGGGACGGCTTCCCCACGTTCCTCATCACGGTCATGTTCGCCGCGTACTCGATCGGCGTCATGGCGTCGCTGTACCTCGCCGGCCACCTCAGCGACCGGCTGGGCCGCCGCCCGCTCATCCTCGCGGCCACCGTGCTCGAGATCGCCGCGGCCGTGGTGTTCGTGCTGCGCGCCGATGTCGGGAGCGTCATCGCCGCCCGTCTCGTCGCGGGGCTCGGCATCGGCCTCCTGACGGCCTCGGCCACCGCCCACCTGGCCGATCTGCGGCGCGTGTCGCACCCGGCATCCCCGGGGTTCGCGGCGACCGTCGCGGGGGTGGCGAACATGGGCGGTCTCGCCCTCGGACCCCTGATCGGCGGCCTCTTCGCCGAGTTCACCCCCGCGCCGCTCGTCCTCCCGTACGTCGTCTTCCTCGTCGGGTTCCTCGCCCTCGGCCTCGCCTACGTCTTCGTCCCCGAAACCGTCGAGGTCGACCGCTCCTTCCGCTACCACCCCCAGCGCGTGCGCATCCCCGCGGACGGACGGCGCGCCTACTGGGCGGCGGGGACCGCGGCGTTCGCCGCCTTCGCGGTGACGGGTCTGTTCGGCTCGGTCGCTCCGACCTTCCTCGCCGGGCGGCTGGGCGTCACGGATCATCTCGTCGCCGGGGCCGTGTCGTTCTCGGTCTTCGGCGCGGCTGCGGTGGCTCAGGTGGTCTTCGCGTCCCGTACGACCCGCACGCAGCTGCGGCTGGGGCTCGCCGCCATGATCACCGGACTCGTCGGCCTGGCCGCCGCCGACCTCCTGACCTCCGGCATCCTGTTCGTCGTCGGCGGGATCGTCGCCGGCGCGGGCGTCGGGCTCCTCTTCCGCGGCGCCCTCGCGACCGCCGGGGCGCTCGCGGACCCGCGCACCCGCGGCGAGATCACCTCCGGAGTGTTCCTCCTCGCCTTCGCCGGGATGACGCTGCCGCCCCTCGCGGTCGGTGTCGCACTCCTCGCGCTCCCGCTCGTGCCGGTGTTCCTCGGCTTCGTCGTGCTGGTGCTGGCCCTGGTGGTCTGGGGCGGCGCGGTGATCCTGCGCGAAACTTCGGCGACCGCCTGAGTCGCAGCCCCTGCCCGTGCTCCGCGGCACCCGCCCACACTGTCGAGTGTCCAGGACACGCCGTATACGCCGGGCCCGATGCGGCGTGTCTTGGACACTCGGCGGGGCGCGGCGCCCGGGGGCGCGGCGCCGGGGCCGCACCCCGCGCGTCGGGCATCCTCATGTCCGATTTCCGCCGGACCGTGTCGGCGGTCGGTGGCAGGGTGGATGCCATGACGATCACCGCGACAGGAGCCCGGGGCTTCGACGAGCGCTACCGGGTGATCCAGTCGCGCGACCGGCGCTTCGACGGGCAGTTCGTCACTGCCGTCCGTTCCACCGGCATCTACTGCCGGCCGAGCTGTCCCGCGCGCACGCCGAAAGAGGCGAACGTGACGTTCTACGCGACGTCGGCCGCAGCGCACGAGGCGGGGTACCGCGCGTGCAAGCGCTGCCTTCCCGAGGCCGCGCCCGGCTCGCCGGCCTGGGACGTCCGCGGTGATGTCGCCGCCCGCGCGATGCGCCTCATCGCGGACGGGGTCGTCGACCGCGAGGGCGTCCCCGGGCTCGCACGTCGTCTCGGCTACTCGTCGCGGCACCTCGGTCGACTTCTCACCGCAGAACTCGGTGCCGGCCCGCTCGCCCTGGCTCGGGCGCAGCGCGCCCACACCGCCCGCGCCCTCCTCGTCGGCACCGATCTGTCGTCCGCCGACGTCGCGTTCTCGGCGGGGTTCTCGAGCGTCCGGCAGTTCACCGACACGATCGGCGAGGTCTTCGGCATGTCGCCGACCGCTCTCCGCGCGCGCCGTTCGCGCGCGGCGGGAGAGATCCCCGCCGGCGAGATCGACCTGGCCCTCCCCGCACGCGGACCCATCGATACGGTCGGCCTCTTCGGCTGGATGCGGGCGCACGCGGTGCCCGGGGTCGAGGTCGGCGGCGACGCATCCTTCGCGCGCGTGGTCCGGATGCCGGGAGGCCCGACGTGGTTCGAAGTGCGACGCGACGCCGACTCCCGCCTGCGCCTCCGGGCACGACTCACGGCGCTCGCCGACCTCGGCACCCTCATCGCACGCGTCCGTCGTCTGTTCGACCTCGACGCCGACCCGCTCGCGATCGACGAGGCGCTGGCGCGGCATCCCGAACTCGTTCCCGCTGTCGCCGCGATCCCCGGCGTGCGCGTACCCGGGACGATGGATGCCGCCGAGATGCTGCTGCGAGCCATGATCGGCCAGCAGATCAGCGTTGCGTCTGCGCGCACGCTGCAGGGGCGGCTGTCGGCCGAACTCGGTGAGCGCACCGAGATCGGCGGCACCGCCATGACACTGTTCCCCGACCCGGCGGTCATCGCCGAGCGGGGATTCGACGTGCTCCGCGGGCCCGCGGCGCGGCGGCGCGCGATCGTGGAGGCGGCAGCGGCCCTCGCCGACGGCTCTCTGCCGCTCGGGCCGGGCGACGACGGCGCGGAGCAACGCGCGCGACTCCTCGCGATGCGGGGGATCGGGCCCTGGACCGCCGACTACGTCCGCATGCGGGTGACCGGCGACCCCGATGTTCTCCTTCCCGGTGATGTCGCCGCGCGCGCCGGAGCCGCTTCGCTCGGACTGCCCTTCGACCCGGCCGCGTTCACGGCATGGTCCGAGCGGCTGGCGCCGTGGCGCAGCTATGCGATGGCCCACTACTGGTACGCCGCCCCCGTGACCCAGGCATGGCGCACCCCGACACCCTCGACCGAAAGCGAGCCCGCGCCGTGAGCACCGCGACCCTCCAGTTCCTCGACACCCCCGACGGGCCGTTCGCCATCCTCGCCGACGACGGCGACCGCGTGATCGTCGCGGGGTGGACGGACGACGCGGATGCCGTGCTGGCGCGCTTGCACCCGAGGAACCGCCCCGCCGAGATCGTCACGGGCGAGACGCGGGCCGCCGCGGCCGTCGCGGCGTACTACAACGGCGACCTCGGCGCGATCGACGACGTCGAGGTCGTGCAGTTCGGCACCCCGCTGCAGCAGCGCGGGTGGGCGGCGCTGCGCGCCATCCGCGCCGGCGAGCCGCTCACCTACACCGGCTTCGCGACGGCCCTGGGATCGCCCACAGCCGTCCGGGCGGCGGCATCCATCTGTGCGCGCAATGCGCCCGCGCTGTTCGTGCCGTGCCACCGCGTGCTCCGCGGCGACGGCACGATGGGCGGCTTCGCCTGGGGCGTCGACATCAAGCGCCGTCTGCTCGCGCGCGAAGCCGCGGCCTGACCGGGCAGTCCTCAGACCCGCTCGACGGGGAGCCAGAGCTCGCACGTTGCCGTGCGAAAGTCGGGTGAGCGCTCGAGCACGGCGACGACCGACGGCCCGGGGCGTAGATTCCACGGGTTCGAGGCATCCCTGCTCACGATTTCGAGTCTTGCCCTCAGCCAACTCCCAGGCATATTCTGAAAAGCTGCCGCGCCCCCCGGCGGCTGCGTACCGACCGAGGAGGATGCCATGGACCAGATCGACGCCACCGTCGTGGGTGCCTCTTTCTCCGTCGCGCCCCGCCCCGCCCGTCGCCCGTAGCGCTCCGCCGCTTCCGCGTCGCACGTCCCGGCGGACCCCCGCCGCACTCTGGCATCCCTTTCCCGCGCCACACACCGGCGCGTCGCTTCGACCCCACGAGGATCATGACCACCGCAGAAAACCGCCCTCACCTGTCGACGCTTCGTTCTCTCGCGCGGCTTCTGCCCATCGCGCGGCCCGTGCTGCCACGGCTCGCCCTCGGTGCCGTCAGCGCGCTGGGCGCCAGTGTCCTCGCCCTTGCGATCCCGCTCGTGCTCGAGCAGCTGGTCGCCGGTCCCATCGGCTCGGGCGACCCCGGTCAGCTCGCGTGGGGCGCGCTGCTGGTCCTCGGACTCGGTCTGGCCGAGGCCGGCATGGTGTGGCTGCGCCGGTGGTTCGTCCTCGCCCCGGCGACCAAGGTCGAATACGACCTGCGGCAGTCGTTCTACTCGCGGCTGCAGCGCCTGCCGGTGGCGTTCCACGATCGCTGGCAGTCCGGGCAACTCCTCTCGCGCATGATGCAGGACATCAGCATGCTGCGCCGCTGGCTGGCGTTCGGCCTGATCCTGCTCGTCGTCAACGTGCTGACGATCATGATCGGCGCGGTGCTGCTCTTCCGCTGGCACTGGCTGTTGGGAACGCTGTTCCTGATCGCCTCGGCACCGGTGTGGTACGCCGGCTACCGGTTCGAGAAGCGCTACGGCGCGCTCGCGCGACAGAGCCAGGACCAGGCGGGCGACCTGGCGACCTCGGTGGAGGAGAGCGTCCACGGCATCCGGGTCCTCAAGGCCTTCGGGCGCGGGAAGCACGCGCTGCAGAAGTTCACGCGGCAGGCCGAGTCGTTGCGCGAGACCGAACTCGGCAAGGCACGGGCGATCGGCTGGGTCTGGTTCTGGCTGGTGCTCCTGCCGGATATCGCCTTCGCCGTGTGCCTGGGCGCGGGCATCGTCCTGACCCAGCTCGGAGAGATCCAGGTCGCCGAGCTCGTGGCGTTCTTCGCCATGGCGACCGTGCTGCGCTGGCCGATGGAGTCCATCGGCTTCCTCTTCTCCTTCCTGCTCGACGCGCGCACCGCGACGGACCGCATCTTCGAGGTCTTCGACGAGCAGAACGCGATCGTCGACCCGGCCGAGCCGCGCACGATCACCGAGCCCCGCGGCGAACTGGTGCTCGAGGACGTGCACTTCCGCTATCAGGACGCCGCGGACACCGAGCCGGACCTTCTCGACGGCGTCGACCTGCGTCTGCGCCCGGGGGAGACGATGGCGCTGGTGGGCCTGACCGGGTCGGGCAAGACGACCCTCACGACCCTCCCCGGTCGGCTGTACGACGTCACCGGCGGTCGCGTGCTGCTGGACGGCGTGGACGTCCGCGAGCTCCGGCTCGCCGAGCTGCGGCGGCACGTCGGGATGGCGTTCGAAGACGCCACGCTGTTCTCGCAGACCGTGCGCGAGAACGTGCTCCTCGGTCGGGAGGACCTCCCACCGGGATCGCCCGAAGCCGACGCCGTTCTCCGCGAGGCCCTCGAGGTCGCGCAGGCGCACTTCGTCCATGATCTGCCCGACGGCCTAGACACGGTCATCGGCGAAGAGGGCCTGAGCCTGTCCGGCGGACAGCGCCAGCGCCTGGCGCTCGCCCGGGCGGTCGCGGCGCGCCCCGCCGTGCTCGTCCTCGACGACCCGCTGTCGGCCCTCGACGTCGACACCGAGGCGCTCGTCGAGGATGCGCTGCGCGAGGTGCTCAGCGAGACCACCGCGCTCGTGGTCGCCCACCGTCCCTCGACGGTGACGCTCGCCGATCGGGTCGCGCTGCTGCAGGACGGCCGCATCACGGCCGTCGGCACCCACTCCGACCTGCTGCGGGAGAGCGAGGCCTACCGTCACGTCATCTCGAGCCTCGAGGAGGCCGAGGCCGAGCGCGAGGCGCAGACGGGCGCGATCCCCGTGATCCGCACCGGCACCGACACCGCGGCATCCGCCGACGAACCCTCGTCCACGAAGGAGGCGACCCGATGAGCACCACCACCGTCACCGGGACCAGCGGCGAGGATCGCTCGGACTACACGCGCGAGGAGAGCCGCGCGATCCGCCAGCGCTCTCTGCGGCTTCTCGGCTCGCTCGTGTCGCCGCTGCGCGGGCAGCTTGTGCTGGCCGCCGCGGTGCTCGTGGTCTCGACGGCGCTGCGCGTGGCCGGCCCCGCGCTGATCGCCATCGGCATCGACACGGCCCTGCCCGCGGTGATCCAGAACAACGATTGGATGCCGACGATCCTCGTCGTCGCGATCTATCTCACGGCGGGCATCGGCGGTGCGGTGCTGATCGGGTGGTACGTCGTCGTCGCCGCGCGACTCACCCAGGCGGTCATGCTGGACCTGCGCAAGCGCATCTTCCTGCACACGCAGCGCCTGAGCCTGGAGTTCCACGAGTCGTACACGTCGGGGCGCATCATCTCGCGACAGACCAGCGACCTCGACACGATCCGGGAACTGCTCGACGGCGGCCTCAACGAGCTCGTGTCGGGCGTTCTGTACGGACTCTTCACCCTCGGGGCGCTGTTCCTCATCGACTGGCAGTCGGGCCTGGTGCTGACCGTCATGGGGATCCCGCTGTACCTCCTGATGCGGTGGTTCTACGGCCGGTCGCAGGTGATCTACCGCGAGTCCCGGGTGATCAGCGCACAGGTCATCGTGAAGTTCGTCGAGACCATGACCGGCATCCGCGCCGTGAAGGCGTTCCGCAAAGAGCCGCGCAACGACGAGGAGTTCGGCGACCTCGCGGGCCAGTATCGCGACGTGAACATGCGCTCGATCCGCCTGTTCGGCACCTTCGAGCCGGGCCTCATGGCGGTGGCGTCCGTCTCGGTCGCCCTCGTCCTGCTGTGGGGCGGCGGGCGGGTGATCGGCGGCGCGCTCGAGATCGGCGTGCTGGCGGCGGCCGTCCTCTACGTGCGGAACTTCTTCGCGCCGCTGCAGGAGGTCGCGTTCTTCCTCAATTCGTTCCAGTCCGCCACGGCGGCGCTCGAGAAGGTGTCGGGCGTGCTGGAGGAGGAGCCGACGGTGCCCGATCCCACCGACCCCGTCGACCTGTGGACCGCGCGCGGTCACGTGCGGTTCGACGAGGTGACCTTCGGCTACTCCGAGGACCGCGTCATCCTGCCGCACTTCTCGCTCGACATCCCCGCGGGACAGACCATCGCGCTCGTCGGCACCACCGGCGCCGGCAAGTCCACGCTCGCGAAACTCGTGTCGCGGTTCTACGACCCGACGAAGGGCTCCGTCACCCTCGACGACGTCGATCTGCGTCGTCTGCACCCCAAGGACCTGCGCCGGGCGATCGTCATGGTGACGCAGGAGGCGTACCTGTTCAGCGGAACGGTGGCCGACAACATCGCCCTCGGCAAACCCGACGCGACGATGGACGAGATCCGGGCTGCGGCGCGGGCCGTGGGTGCCGAGGGGTTCATCGAGAAGCTCCCCGACGGCTACGACACCGATGTCAACAAGCGGGGCGGCCGCGTGTCGGCGGGTCAGCGGCAGTTGATCTCGTTCGCGCGCGCGTTCCTCGCCGACCCCGCGGTGCTGATCCTCGACGAGGCCACCGCGTCGCTGGACATCCCCAGCGAGCGGCTCATCCAGGACGCCCTGCAGACGCTGCTGGCCGACCGGACGGCGATCATCATCGCGCACCGGCTCTCCACGGTGGCGATCGCCGACCGCGTGCTCGTGATGGAGCACGGCCGCATCATCGAGGACGACACCCCCGAAGCGCTCATCGCCGGCACGGGGAAGTTCGCGCAGTTGCACGCCTCGTGGCGGGAGTCGCTCGTCTGAGCGAGGGAGGAGGGATGCCGGCCCCGAGGCCGTGGCATCCCTCCTCCTCTCCGTCTGGACGTGACTCCGGCGACGAGCGCTGGTGATCGCTGCGACCAGACCGGGTGATTCGGCCTCCCCGACCCTCGCCCGCGCGCGAGGACATGTATACATTCACTCTCGGCCCCCCGCCCTGCGGAGGGTCTCCGCGCTCCGGAAGTGCGCGGAGGAGCGGCGAGGGGGATGTGTCCGGTGACCCGAGGGGCAGTCGACGCGCGGGATGCGCGCATCGTGGTCGAGTGGATCACGGGACGACACGTGTCGTTCCGGCGGGCGGTGTTCTGCGCCGCGGGGGCGCCGGACGGCCTGGCGGCGGCGCTCGATACCGACGATGTCGTGCTCGCGCCCACGGGTGCGCCGGTCGAGTCCGCTGCGCGAGTCGTCCGGTACGACGGCGTGTTCGACGACGTCGGTGACGTCCTCCACGTCGCGGGGCACGCGGTCGAGCTGCAGCACTACGCCTCGGCCGCCTACGTCGAGCTGGTCGGCCCCACTGCGATGCGTTTCCTCGACGCCGACGGATGGCGGGCGTTCCTCGACGACGCCGACCTCGCGCGCGGGTCGGGTGTCTTCGCCGCGCCGCTGACCGACGCCCGCCTGCGCCTCGCGGACGCGGACGTGTTCCGGGCACCGTTCGACCGGGCGGCGCCGCGTTCCCTGCACGTGCACGCCGATGGGCGCGTCACCGCCGGAGCCCAGGGCACGGTGCTCGGGACGGTCGACGACGCCGCCGACCTGCTGGTGACGCCCCGTCCGAACTGGACGGCGTTCGCGGGGATCGCCGAGCCGGACGGCGTGGTCCACGATCTCGCGGCACGGCCGTGGCTCGGGCGGTACGTGGGGGCGGCGGAACTGGCCGGCATCCTCGGCCTCGAGTCCGGCTCCGGACGCATCGACGGCTTCGGATGGTCCGCCCTCCCGGAAGCCCCGGGCGACGCGATGGCGCATCCCGACGACCCCTTCCTCGTGGCGACGTCCGGGGGCGTGGTGCTCGCCGACCTGCGTACCCGCCGCCGCCAGCTCCTTCCCGAGGCGACCGTCACGGTCGTGGCGGCCCTGCAGACCTCGCCCGATCCGTCACGGGCCGAGGAGCGCGTCGCGCGGGCACTCGTCCTCTCCGCCGCGCATGCCCGCCGGCTCTGTGCCGAGGCGCGAGAGCGCCTCGGCGTGCGGCCCGGGGTGCCGACGCACCCGCTCGACGCGCGAGCGCCCGGGACGGCCGCCGTCGACGTGCGCGTCGGGGGAGGGGCGTGAATCCCGTCTGGCCGGCGCTGTCGCCCGTGGACACGCCGTTCGCTCCCGACCGGGTCGCGGTCGAGGCGCGGGGCCACCGCGTCCGGTTCGCCGACGGGGCCGAGCGTCTGTGCGCGACGAGCGGGCTGTGGAACGTGCCGCTGGGCTACGGTCATCCCGGCGTGGCCGAGGCGGTCGCGAAGGCGTTGCGCGACGCGTCGTACCTCACCCTCTTCCGCGCCGTGCATCGTCCGGCTCAGGAAGCGGCGGCGGCCCTGCTGGACCTGGCCGGACCCGACGCCTACCGCCGCGTGATCTTCTCCACCTCGGGCGGCGCGGCCAACGACGCCGTCATGAAGCTCGCGCGCCAGTACCAGATCGAACGCGGCGAGCCGGCCCGCGCCCTGGTCGTGGGTCTGCGCGGCAGCTATCACGGCACGATGTACGGCAGCCACGCGCTCAGCGGCGATGCCCTCGCCCAGGGCGTGTACGCGCTGGACCGTCGCGCCGTGCGGCACGTCGACGCGACCGACCCCGGCGAGTTCGAGGCCCTGGCGCGCCGCGAGGGTGCGCGCATCGCCGCGGTGGTCGTCGAACCGGTGCTGGGCAGCGGCGGTCACCCCGTCGCGCCGGAGGTCATCGACACGGTGCTCGATCTGCGCGACGAGCACGGGTTCCTCCTCGTCGCCGACGAGGTCGCGACGGGCTTCGCACGCACCGGACCGCTGTTCGCCTCGGGGGGATGGTCCCGTCGCCCCGACCTGCTCGTGCTGTCCAAGGCCCTGACCAACGGTGCCCTGGGTGCCGCGGCCATCCTCGTGGGGCCTCGCGTCGTGTCGGTGTTCTCCGATCGTGGGGCGACGTTCGTGCACGGCGAGACGCAGGCGGGCACCCCCGCGGTAGCGGCGGCCATCCGGGCGGTGACGGAGGAGATCCGCCGCACCGACGTTCTGGCCGCCGCAGCGCGCGTGAGCGCCGGGGTGCGGGCGCTCGCCGACGCTCTCGTCCGCGACGGGCTCGCCGTCGAGGTGCGCGGGCGCGGAGCGTTCCTGGCCGTGGCCCTGACCGACGCCGCGGGTGCGCGACTCGCCGCCGCCCGTGTTCCGGATGCCGTCGCCGCCATCGCCGACGCCGGGGCGATCGTGCACCCGGGGGTGGATGGCATCCAGCTCATCCCCGCGTACGGGTACGACGCCGCCGACCTCGCGGAGCTCGACACCGCGATCCGCGCCGGTCTGGCACGGCCGGCGGAGGATCCCTCATGACGGTGGTCGCGCCGCGTCGACGGTCCACGCTGGTCGCCGGTTCGTCCATCACCCGGGCCGCGTGCGCCGAAGCCACGGCGGGACGCCGGACGGCGGTCGTGGTCGACGCCCGGCTGGCGTCGCTGGCCGATGGTCTGGGCCGGCCCGTGGACCTCGTGTCGTTGGATCCCCGAACCGCGGATGCCGCGACCGTCGCGGCCCTCGCCTCGCGCTGGCGGCGGAAGCGGGTGCAAGCGGTGGTGGCCGTCGGTGGGGGAACGGTGCTCGACGCCGCCGCGGTCGCCGCGATCGGCGTCGCGGCCCCCGCGACACTGGCGTGGGCGCTCGAACGGGCCGAGCGCGTCGCGGTCGTCCCGCTCCCCGCGCCCGAGCGTGCGGCGATCGACGTCGTCGCGGTGCCCACGACCGTGGGGACGTCGGCGGAGTCGAACGCGGTCGCGGTCGTCCGCACCGTCCACGGGCATCGGCTCATCGTCGGTGAGGCGGTGCGTCCGCGTCATGCCGTGCTCGACGCGGTCCACTATGCGTCGCTGTCCGCGCGCGACGTGCGAGCCGGGTGCCTCGAGGCGATCCTGCGCCTTGCGGGAGCCTGCACCGCCGCGCGCGCCCATCCGCGCGCGAACGCCCACGCGGTCGCGATCGCGCGCGCCCTCCTCGCGCTCGGTGACAGCGGGCTGCCGCCCGCGTCACGGTTGCGCGTCGCTCGCTGGAGCGCGGCCACGCAGCGCAGCGCCGCACTGCGCGGCCGCGCGCCTTTCAGCCCCCGCCACTGGTACCTCGCCAACGAGGTGTCCTTCGTCGCCCGAACGACGAAGATGCGGGCGACGGCCTCCGTCGTCTCCCGCGTGTGGCAGCGCATCGAGGACGGCGACACCCGCTGGGGGTCGTCCGGGCCGTTGGAGGCGTTCTGGCGCGAGGTGGTCCGTGACGCGCGGCTCCCTCTCGCTCCGGCGGCCGGCATCGAGGCCCTCGTCGCGCGCTGGGGGCTGCCGCTCGCACCGCGACCCGACGCGGACGCCCTGACGTCGATGGCCGTCCGGGCGGAGCGGTGGTGGGGCGGGCGGGGGCCGGCGCTGAAGGGCCTCACCGCCCTGGACGTCCGCGACGTGCTGGAAGGGGCGTGGTGGGACCCGAACCCGCCCGGTGCCCTCCGCGAGTCCCGGCCCCGCCCGCTGGCGAACACGCTCGAGGCGAGGGGAGGTGATGAATCATGACGACTCCCGTCCTTGCGGCGCCGCTGCAGTTCGAGGAGCTCGACGCGCTCGAGACCCCGAGCTGGGAGAGCTTCTACCAGGGCGTCCTGAGCGGCCTGGCCGTGGTCGGCATCGGCATCGCGATCGCCACCTGAGTCGCCGAGCCCGCCGAGCCCTCCGACCACCGACCCCTCGAGGAGGTGACATGCATATGACTTCCGCGCTGGAGTTCGTCGAGCTCGACTCGATGGACGCGCCCGACGACGGATGGGACTGGTTCCGCGGCTTCAGCTACGGAGTGGCCCTCGGGTTCCTCGCCCTGTCCGCCACGTGAGCGCCGCTGCGGATGCCCCGACCGTCGGCATCCCGCTCTTCCCGCACCCGAGGAGGTGACACATGCAGAACGAACTCGCTCTGCGCTTCGAAGAACTCGACGCGCTCGACGCGCCGATGGAGTGGTGGGAGCACGCGACGTACATCATCGCCATCGCCGCGGCGACCGTCGCCATCGCCACCTGAGCGCCGTCGAGGGGGAGACGCCACGCGTACCCCCTCGACGGTCCCCCCGACCCCGAACGAGGACACATGACCGCTCCGCTGACCGACTCTGTTCGCCGTCGCCTGGCCGAGGCCGGGTGCGTCGCCGAACCCGGCGATATCTACGCCGGCGACGGCGCACGGTTCTACGACGACCTCGTCGGCCCCGATCGATCGGAGATCCGCGAGGTGCTCCACGTGGCGCGGCGTCACGGTGCGGCCGTGCTCGATCTCGCGGCCGGAAGCGGCCGGATCACGCTCCCGCTCCTGCGCGCGGGCAAGAGCGTCACGGCGCTCGACTTCTCACCCGACATGCTCGCACGGCTGCGAGCGGCTCTTCCGGCCACCGCGTCGTGCGAGCTCGTCGTGGCCGACATGTGCGAGGCCGACCTCGGGCGGCGATTCGACCTCATCGTGCTCGCGGCCACCTCGATCACCCTTCTCGGCCCGGCAGACCGCCGCCGACTGTACGCCGTGGTGCGCCGACACCTCGCCCCCGCCGGGACGTTCCTGCTGTCGGTCGCGGGAGCCGCCGCGCAGCGGGCGCTCCGGGCCGCGACCGACCGCGAGATCTCGGTCGGCTCGACGGTGTACCTGCAGTCCCAGCAGGTCGAGGCGGACGGTTCGCGCCGGATCGTCAACTGGATGCCGCTCCCGCTCCCTCCCGCGCCGGGGGCGGTGCCCGTGCTGACCACAAGCTTGCAGCTCCTCGACGCGGCGGCGGTGGCGTCGGAGCTGCGGGATGCCGGGTTCCTCGCGCCCGAGGTCCTCCCGGTGCGGACCAACGGCGTCGCCCCGGGCGAAGGCATGGTGCTGCTGAGCGTCCGGGTCGACGACGGAGCAGACCATGACACGTGAGTTGCTCGCCCCCGGTGAGGCCGAACCTCCGCGGTTGTCCGAGTCCGTGCGCATCGAGCCGTCGGCCGATGGTGCGTACTGGCTCGTCAGCGTCGAAGGGGTCCCCGTCTCCCGGGCATCGGGGGCGGTTGCGGCGACCCTCCGGGCGATGGACGGCGTCACGGGTCTCGACGAGCTGCGCCGCCGATTCGCCCCCGACCAGACGCCGGACGCCTTCGCCGATCTGGTCGAGAGGTTTCGTCGAGCCGGGCTGCTGCGGGGCTCCGAGCGCCGCATCACGGGGCGCGTGACGTACCGGCCGCCGCTGACGGTCCAGTTCGCGACGCTCCGGGCGCCTCAGATCTTCGACAGTCTCCATCGCGTGCTCCGGCCGTTCCTGCGGCGCGGGCTCCTGTGGTCCGCGGCAGCGTTCGTCGTGGCCGGCGCCGTCGCGCTGGCCGTACAGGCCGACGCCGCGCTTGCGGCCCTGTCGTCGCCGCTGCCGTGGCGTGACGTCCTCATCGTCACCGCGGTGCTCGTTGTCGCCACGTTCGCGCACGAGGCCGCCCACGGTGTCACGCTCGTGCACGGAGGCGCGCGCCCGCGCCGGGCCGGCGTCATGCTGTTGTACCTCGGGCCGGCGTTCTTCGTCGATGTGACCGATGCGTGGCGTCTGCCCTCGCGTGCCGCCCGCGCCGCCGTCGCGCTCGCCGGCCCGGCCGTGCACGCCGTGCTCGCCGGTACGGCGGCGCTGGCCGCGCTCGTCGCGGCCGACGTCGATCTGCGGCGGACCCTCCTCGTCCTGGCGTGCGCCTGCGGCACGGTCGTCGGCGTGAACCTCGTGCCCTTCGTCCGCTTCGACGGGTACATCGCCCTGATGAGCGCACTGGACGAGCCGAACCTGCGCGCACGCACGATGGCGGATGCCGCGGACGGTGTGCGGAGGCTGGTCTTCGGCGGGCAGAGGTCGCCGCGCGCCTTCGACCGGTGGTGGAGCGTGCCCTTCGGCGTCCTGAGCGCTGTCGTTCCCGCCGCCCTGGTCTGGTTCGCCGTCGAACGGGCGGTGCGCGCGCTCGACGGGACGGGGCCGGTGGGCGCCTTCGTCGTGCTCGCGCTCGAGGCCGCGGTCCTCGTCGCCGTGGGAGCGGTGGTGGCGCGCTGGGTCGCCCGTGGCTGGGCGCGTGGCCGCAGCCGGGCGAGGTTCCTGGTGATCAGCGGTGTCGCCGTCGCCGCCGTCCTGGCCGTCGCCGCCGTCCTCCCCGTCGACGACGTGCGCACGCTCGGCTTCACCACGACGGGCGACCGCGTCGTCCTCGCTGTGCCGGACGGGTCTTCGGGGGACGTGTCCCTCGCCGACGGCGTCCCGGTCGAGCTCACCACCAACGGCATCCTCGCCGACGCCCACCTCGCCACCGGGGTGGTCCGTGCCGAGTCCCCCCGCCGGCGCGGCGTCCCGTTGTCGGCGTTTGCGCCGGTCGAGGTGGCGGGCATCGAGGTGGACGCCGTGGCCGTGGGCACCGCCGAGGTCCCCGACGGGACGGCTCTCCCCTCATCCGGCCGGGCGGCGGTGCGTGTGGGCACCCGGTCCCTGCTCGACGCCGTTTGGACGTCGCACATCGCACAACCGGCCGCTGTGCTCTTCCCGTTCCTGATTCCCCCGATGCCCCAGACGAAAGAGGCCCGATGAACGATCACGCCCTCGAGGTGCGCCACCTCACCAAGACCTACGGTTCCCGCACCGCGGTCGACGACGTCTCGTTCGCTGTCCGGCGCGGCAGCATCGTCGGACTGCTCGGGCCGAACGGGGCCGGAAAATCCACGACGCTGCGCACGATCGTCGGCCTCGCGGCACCGACCCGCGGAGAGGCCCTCGTCGACGGAGTCCCGTTCGCGCGGCTGACCCAGCCGTCGGCTCACATCGGCGTGCACATGGACGGCTTCGGCTTCGAGGTGGGCATCACGGCCCGTCGGCACCTCGAGATCGTACGGCTCGCCGTCGGCGCTCCCCGCCGCCGGGTCGACGAGGTGCTGGACGAGGTCGGGCTCGCCGGCGACGCCCGTCGCCGCGTGAAGTCCTTCTCGACGGGCATGGTGCAGCGGCTGGGGCTCGCGACCGCGCTCATCGGCGCGCCACGGACGCTCGTGCTCGACGAGCCCTCGAACGGCCTCGATCCCGATGGCATCCGCTGGCTCCGCCGGTATCTCCGCGCGTTCGCCGACGCCGGTGGAACTGTCCTGGTCTCGAGTCATCAGCTTCCCGAACTGGAGCACACGGTCGACGAGGTCGTGATCCTGCAGCAAAGGGTCCTCTACTCCGGTGCACTGGGCGACCTCGTCCACGGGGACGGCGACTCCCTCGAGGGGCGCTACTTCGACCTCGTCGAGGGGCGCGGCGTATGATCCGCGCCGCCTGGGCCGAGATGCTGCGCGCGCGCAGCGGCAGGAACACCCTCGCTGTGCTGCTCCTCGCGGCGTTCATCCCCGTCATCGTGCTCACCGGCGACGACACCCTCGGACGGATGACGTCGCTGGATGCCGGGACGGCGGCGTCGCTCACCTTCGCACCGCTGGCGTGGTCCTTCGTCGTGGCCGCCTTCGCGGGAGCGTTCGGCGTGACGCGCGAGTTCTACTACGGGTCGATGGAACGCACGATCGTGCTGCTCGGGTTCCCCCGCGCCTTCATCGGAAAGGCGATCGCGGCGGTCGCCGTGGGACTGGTTCTCGCGCTCGGGGTCGCGACGGCGTGGTTCGCGGTCGTGGCGGTCGTGCTGGGGGTGAACGGCCTGGCCTTCGCGCCGACGGCGGCGGTCGTGCGCACCGTGGCCGGTGTCGTCCCCGGGGCTGCGCTGGGGGCGGTGATGGGCGCGTCGATCGGGTGGATCGTCGGCAACTACTACGTCGCGGCCGCGATCGTGCTGGCGGGCCCCATCGCGTTCGAGCTGGCCTTCCTGGGCACCGCGCCCGACGTCGCCCGATTCCTCCCCGGGTTGTCGTTGGCCGCACTCGCCTCGCCGCAGAACCACCCGGACCTGCTCTCTCCGGGCGTCGGCCTGGCGGTCGCCGTGGGATGGACGCTCGTCCTCACGGTTCTCGCCGGGGTCATCGGAAGACGGCGTTTCGTATGACGGCGGCGACGTCGTTCGCGGTCCCGTTGCGGCGGGCGCTGGCGGCGCAGGCGCGCAGCGCGGCCGGCGACCTGGTACTGGTGGGTGTGTGCGCGGCGGCGCTCGTGCTGTCGGCCTCGATCGCCGCCAACGTGCCCGCCGACCTCGCCGGCGCCCCCGATGACGTCAAGGCGTCAGCCGCGGCGCCGATCTCGACCGCGATCGGGGTGTATTCGGCCGTCCTGGCGGCGATCTACGGTTCGTTCCGCTACACGACCGACCGGCGGGCGGGTGTCGTGGCCCAGCGTGCGACGTTGCTGCCGCGACCCTGGACCCTCGCCGGGCGTCTGCCGTTCACGGCGCTCGGGGGTGCGATCGTGGCGGCTGCGGCGGTGCTCGGCGGACGCCTCGCGCTCTCTCCGACCTTCGGCGTCATCGGTCTGGACGCCGGCGGGGTCGTCGCCTCCCTCGTCGTCGGCGCCGTCGCCGCGCTCTGGGGTATGAGCGTCGGACTGATCGTGCAAGCGCATCTGCCGTCGTTGTTCGCCGCCCCGCTGTCGCTGAGCGCGGCGTTCCTCGCGGCCCCGCTCTGGCCCTCGGTCGCCGCGTGGCTGCCGCTGCCGGTCCTCCTTCGGGCGGCGGGCCACGACCTGGCGCCCGTGGGCATCGAGTCCGCCCTGGGTCCCGCGCCCGCACCCGCGACGGCTCTCGCCGCGGTGTGGGTCGCAGCCGCGACGGGCGCCGGTGCGTGGACCTACCTCCGTCGCGACCTCCGCTGACCGGCATCCGGTACGGGGAGGGCATGCCCGGCGCTGACCGGCATCCGGTGCGTGGAGGGCGTGTTCGGCGCTGACCGGGCGTGAACGGCGCGGTCGCGAAGCGGTGAGGCGTGGCGCGGAGGCGCCGTGCGCTCAGACGCGGACGCGGGCGATGACCTCGCCGTACTCGGTCTCGCCGACGGGCTCGAACCCGGCGCGCAGGAAGAACGCCTCGGGCCCGCCGACACCGGGCTCGTAGATGACATCGACGTGGTCCATGCCGCGCGACCGCGCCTCGTCGAGGAGTGCGCGCAGGGCGAAACGGCCGACACCGCGGCCCTGCTCGTCGGCGTCGACGTTGATGCGCCACAGCACCGACCGGAAGTGCTCCTCGTGCGCCTCCGGGTCGAAGTTCGCGCTCACGAAGCCGACGACCTCGTCGCCGTCGAGCACGACCCGCTGCCACGACGTCTGGGGGTTCATCACCGTGGCGGCGATCCCGTAGCTCACCGGAGCGAGGAACTGTTCCTGCCCGGGCTTCAGCGACAGCGTGTTCACCGCCACGATCGTGGAGGCGGAGAGTTCGACGAGACGAAGGTCGGCCATGCGCCCAGGCTATCCGCCCGGCCGATCCGCGCAACATCCCGGAGCAGATCCCGGGGCGGGCATCCCGCGGCGCGTCCCGCACGGCCGCTTGCCGCGCCGGCACCCTCGGTCGGCGGCGCCGACCGTCCGCAATTATCTCGACATCAAGAGACTTTGCGCCGGTGCGATAGGCTGAAGCGCATCCCTGGCCGCCTCTACGGAGAGATTCGACGTGCCCGATTCCACCATCATCTACACGTACACCGACGAGGCGCCGGCGCTCGCGACCGCGTCGTTCCTGCCCATCGTGCAGGCCGTCACGACGCAGGCGGGCGTCGACGTCGAGACCCGCGACATCTCGCTCGCCGGTCGTATCCTCGCCGCCTTCCCGCAGCGCCTCACCCCCGAGCAGCACGTGGGTGACGCGCTCGCCGAACTCGGCGGCCTCGCCACCCTCCCCGAGGCGAACATCATCAAGCTGCCGAACATCTCGGCATCCATCCCGCAGCTCAAGGCGGCGATCGCCGAGCTGCAGTCGCAGGGATACGACATCCCCGACTATCCCGACGACCCCTCGAGCGTCGAAGACAAGGACGTGCGGGCGCGGTACGACCGCATCAAGGGCTCGGCGGTCAACCCGGTGCTGCGCGAGGGCAACAGCGACCGTCGTGCGCCGCTCGCGGTGAAGAACTACGCGAAGAAGCACCCGCACCGCAACAAGCCCTTCGCCGAGGGCTCGAAGACCCGCGTCGCGACCATGGGCCACGATGACTTCAAGAGCAACGAGAAGTCGTGGGTCGCCGCCCACGACGACGTGCTCACCATCCGTCACACCGCCGAAGACGGCACGGTCACCGTCCTCAAAGACAACCTGAAGGTCCTCCCGCGCGAGATCGTGGATGCCACGTTCCTCTCGGCCGGCGCCCTGGACGCGTTCCTCGCCGAGACCGTGGCGCAGGCCAAGGCCGACGACGTGCTGTTCTCGGTGCACCTGAAGGCGACGATGATGAAGGTCAGCGACCCGATCATCTTCGGTCACGTCGTGAAGGCGTACTTCGCCGACGTGTTCGCGCAGTACGGCGAGAAGCTCGCCGCCGCCGGGCTCAACCCCAACAACGGCCTGGGCGGCATCCTGTCGGGTCTGTCGTCGGTCGACGGCGGCGACGAGATCGCGGCGGCGTTCGAGAAGGCCGTCGACGACGCCGCCCGCCTGTCGTACGTCAACTCCGACAAGGGCATCACGAACCTGCACGTCCCCTCGGACGTCATCGTGGATGCCTCGATGCCCGCGCTCATCCGCAACGGCGGGAAGCTGTGGGGCGCCGACGGGGGAGAGGCCGACACGCTCGCCGTGATCCCGGACTCCTCGTACGCGGGGGTCTACCAGGCCGTGATCGACGATGTGATCGCCAACGGCCCGCTGAACCCCGCGACCATCGGCACCGTCCCCAACGTCGGCCTCATGGCTCAGGCGGCCGAGGAGTACGGCAGCCACGACAAGACATTCGAGATCGCCGCGGCCGGCCGCGTGGAGATCGTCGACGGCGACGGCAACGTCGTCATCGAGCACGACGTGCAGCCGGGCGACATCTGGCGCGCGACGCAGACGAAGTACGTCGCGATCGTCGACTGGGTGGGCCTGGCCGTGCGTCGCGCGCGCGCCACGAACGTCCCGGCCGTCTTCTGGCTCGACGTCAACCGCGCGCACGACGCCCAGATCATCGCGAAGGTCTACCAGGCGCTCGCGACCATCGACACGCACGGCCTCGAGATCCTCATCCTCCCGCCCGCGGAGGCGACCCGCTACACGCTGGCCCGCCTGCGCCACGGTCTCGACACCATCTCGGTGACGGGCAACGTCCTGCGTGACTACCTCACCGACCTGTTCCCGATCCTCGAGGTCGGCACGAGCGCCAAGATGCTCTCGATCGTCCCGCTCCTCGCCGGCGGCGGACTCTTCGAGACCGGTGCGGGCGGTTCCGCACCCAAGCACGTGCAGCAGCTCCTCGAAGAGGACTACCTGCGCTGGGACTCGCTCGGCGAGTTCTTCGCGCTCGCGGCCTCGCTCGAGCACTACGCCGGCTTCACCGGCAACGCCCGCGCGCAGGTGCTGGCCGACACGCTGGACGCCGCGACCGGCACGTTCCTCGAGAACGACAAGTCGCCCGGCCGCGCGCTCGGCACGATCGACAACCGCGGCAGCCACTTCTACCTCGCCCTGTACTGGGCGCAGGAGCTGGCGCAGCAGACGACGGATGCCGAGCTCGCCGCGGTCTTCGCGCCGGTGGCCGAGGCCCTCGCCGCGAACGAGTCGACCATCGTCGAGGAACTCCTCGCCGTGCAGGGCCACCCGGCCGACATCGGCGGTTACTACCGCCCCGACTCGACGCTGGTCGAGAAGGTCATGCGTCCGTCCGCGACGCTGAACGGGATCATCGACGCGCTGCGCTGACACGCGGAACAGGAGAGGGGCGGATGTTACTGGCATCCGCCCCTCTCGTGTTCTCGCGCCGCATAACTCCGGCGGAACCCCGGCGGGTGGGGCGCTCGCGGCCTCAGCGGTACGGGATGCAGGAGTTGTGCCCGCCGACGCGCGTCCTGTGCGGCGTCACGGGGCGGCGACGTGCGGATCCTCCTCACGCGCCGGGTACGAGGAAGGGGCCGGATGCCATGGCATCCGGCCCCTTCCTCGGTCGATCAGTAGTGGACCGAGACCTCGGTTCCGCGGTAGGCCCAGTCGTAGAGCTCCTTGGCCTGCGGGATCGTCATGTTGATGCAGCCGTGGCTCATCGGTGTGCCGAAGTTGTTGTGCCAGTAGGTGCCGTGGAAGCCCTCGTCACCGTTGAAGTACGCGACCCAGGGAACGTCCTTGGTGCAGTAGTCATAACCGGGGACGCAGCCCATGTCCTGCATCGCCGTCTTCCAACCGATGCGGAAGTTGCCCGTGTGCGTGGCGTGGTCGCCGGCTCCGGACGAGATCGTGTACGTCCGATACACCTGGCCGTTCTGCCACAGCGTCGTCGTCTGCGTGCTGAGGTTGACGTCGATGCGGCGCTCGGTCTTCGTGGTCTCGAACGGCGCCTCGGCGACCGCCAGAGCGAACTTGCCGTTGCCCTCGGCGAGCTGCGCGGCGAAGGCGGCGGCGATGTCGGCGGTGTCGCCGAGCGTGCGGCCGGTCTGCCCCTCGGTGATCGTGTGGATGACCTCGCCGCCGGTGTCGACGATGACGTCGGCGTTGACGGCGGGACGGTCGACCGCCCCGGCGAGTCCGTCGACGACCTTCTGGATAGCGGCCTGGTCGGCGGTGATCGCGAAGGCGCCCGACCCGTCGGAGGTCACGGTGAGCCAGGACGCGGCGGTCGCCCGATCGACGGGGACGGTGCGCTCCTCGCCGATGTAGAAGCCGGCGGAGTCGAGGATGCCGTTGAGTGTCGCGACGGCCGCATCGGCCTCTTCCGTGCTCACGGGCGCTTCGACCGCGACCAGCCCCGCCTGTGCGGTGGTCTGGACGGTGCCCGCGTCGAACGCGGACTGCAGGGCGGCGGTGACGGCGGACACGTCGATGCCCTCGCCCGCCTCGGCCGGTGTCGCGACGTAGGACTGCGAGCCGGTGTCGAAGGCGACGGCGGCGTCGACGGGGGCGCGGTAGGTGCCGGGCGCGCGGTCGCGGAGCACCTCGGCAGCCTCGGCGGGGTCGACCTCGATCTCGACGCCCGTGCCGGCGGGGAACCAGGAGGACGGCTTCCACATGGGGTTGTCGGCGAAAGCCTTCTCGGCGATCGCGGTCGCGTCCACGGTGGCGCCCAGGTCTGCGCCGGTGACGGTGACCTCGCCGGCGGGACTCTCGACGGTCACCTCCGTGGTCGCGAGCCGGGCCGAGATGGCCTGCGCGGCGCCGCCGGCGGTGAGTCCGCCGATCTGCACGCCGGCCACGGAAGCGCCGGGTGCGATGAGCACCAGCGACGCCGCGATGAGGGCGACAGCGGTCGCGCCCGCGGGGATGCCGATCCACAGCCCCGAGCGGTTCTTCCGTTTCGCGGGCTCAGCCGGAGCCCAGGCGTAGGTGACTCCGTCGGTGCCGTTCGCGCCGTCGGTCATGAGTGAACCCCCTGGAAGTCAGTCTTCCCATGGTAGGCGGGCACTCACCCGATGGGCCGTGACGATTGTCACGTTCTGGTTACACCGAGGCGCCCTTGGTCAGATTGCGAAGACCTTGCCCGGACTCAAGATGCCGAGCGGGTCGAACACGCGCGCGATCTCGCGTTGCAGACGCCACTGATCATCGCCGAGTTCATCGGCCAGCCAGCGCCGCTTCAGCACACCGATCCCGTGCTCACCGGTGAGGGTGCCCCCCAGGGACAGGGCGGCGTGGAACAGGTCCTCCGCCGCCGCCCAGACGACGTCGGGGACCTCGGGGCCGGCGAACACGAAGTTCGGGTGGAGGTTGCCGTCACCGGCGTGCGCGACCGTGGGGATCGCGAGGCCGTACTCGCGCTCGATGCGTGCGATCGCGTCGAACATCGCCGGCAGCGCGCTGCGGGGCACTGACACGTCCTCGATGAGCGTGGTCCCGAGCGTCTCCATCGCCGGGTGCAGCGCGCGGCGGACGGCCAGGAGCATCTCTCCCTCGGTGTCGTCCGCGGCGACCTGGACCCGGCCCCCGGCGGTGCGGAGGACGTCGGCGATCGCCCGGGCCTCGCCGGCGGCGACGGGTCCGTCGGTCTGGATGGTCAGCTGCGCCGCGCCCGCCGGCGGCGCTGCCAGCGACAGCAGGCGATGCACGGCCGCGAGGCTCGTGGCATCCATCAACTCCATGACGGCGGGCTGGATGCCGGACGCGGTCACCGCGGCCGAGGCGGCCGCTGCGTCGCGCACGCCGTCGAACAACGCCGTCAGGGTCACGCGTTCGCCGGCGACGAGCCGCCGGAGCTTCAGCGTGGCGCCCACGACGACGCCGAGGATCCCTTCGGAGCCGATGACGAGCGAGGTGAGGTCGAGGCCCGTGACGCCCTTGACGCTGCGATGACCCAGGTGCAGCAGCCGGCCGTCGGCCAGGACGAGGTCGACGCCGAGCACCGCGTCGCGCACGACGCCGTACTTCGCGCAGAGCAGGCCTCCGGCGCCGGTCGCGATGTTGCCGCCGACCGTCGAGATCGCGCGGCTGGCCGGGTCGGGTGCCCACCACACACCGTGCGGTTCGAGAAGCGCGTTCAACTCAGCGTTCAGGATGCCGGGCTCCACCACCGCGAGGAGGTCGTCGGGGCGCACCTCGAGCAGCCGGTCCATCCCACGCAGCGACAGAGAGATCTCGCCCCCACCGGTGTTCGCGCCGCCGGCGAGCCCGGTGCCGGCGCCGCGGGGGACGACCGGCGTGCGGGTCGCCGTCGCGATGCGCATGACCGCCTGAACGTCAGGGACCGAGGCCGCGTGCACGACGGCGAGGGGCGTGCCGGCCGCGGCGTGCCCGGACTTGTCGGCGCGAACGGACTCCAGAGCGACGGGGGAGGTGTCGACGCGGTCGCCCAGCTCGGCCCGCAGCAGCGCCGCGACGTCCGCGGTCACGCCAGGCGCCGACGGCCGTTCAGCGCGCCGAAGGTCACAGCCACGATCGCGAAGACCAGCCCGATCCACGCCTGGCCCATGCTCCACCACGCGATCGTCGCGGCGGCGTAGACGAACAGCTCGACGATCGCGCGGATGAACGGGTGGACGGCGAGCACCGCCCGGGGTGAGACGAACAGCGCCCACACCAGGATCGCCAGGGCCGGCGCGCCGATTCCGGCCACGAGGTTCCAGGGGAACGGCCATCCGGTGAAACCCCAGATCGCGAGCGTCACGAACGCGGCGACGCCGCACAGCACGCTGCCGATCTCGACCGCCGTGGGGCGCGGACGCATGCCGGGAGCGAGGGGCGCCTGCGCGCGGACGTGGGGAGTGTCGGTCACCCCGCCATTTTACGCGAGCGTCCGGTGACGGCATCCGGGGCGCTCATCCGCGAACGACTCGCCCGGGCGCGTGGCCCGCCGACCCGGTAGGGTGAGGACGTCGCGACTGGCGTTGAGGTGGGCCACCACCGGGGAGCGACCGCCTGACGGTATTCGACCGCACGCCTGGGTCGATGCGGTATCTCCGCGGACTCGCCGAGTCCGCGGCATCCGGAACCATCGTCAAGGAGATCGCATGACCGATCCGTACTTCAACGCCCCCCTCTCGGAGGTCGACCCCGAGATCGCCCAGGTGCTCGAGCGCGAGCTCGACCGTCAGCGCGGCTACCTCGAGATGATCGCCTCGGAGAACTTCGTGCCCGTCTCGGTGCTGCAGTCGCAGGGGTCGGTGCTGACCAACAAGTACGCGGAGGGCTACCCCGGACGCCGGTACTACGGCGGCTGCGGGGAGGTCGACGTCGCCGAGGAGCTCGCGATCGAGCGCGCGAAGGCGCTGTTCGGCGCCGGGTTCGCCAACGTCCAGCCGCACTCCGGCGCGAGCGCCAACGCCGCCGTGCTGCACGCGATCGCCCGTCCCGGCGACACCCTGCTCGGCCTCGCGCTCGACCAGGGCGGCCACCTGACGCACGGCATGAAGATCAACTTCTCGGGCCGCCTGTACGACATCGTCGCCTACGGCGTCGACCCCGAGACCTCGCTCATCGACATGGACGAGGTGCGACGCCTCGCCCTCGAGCACAAGCCGAAGGTCATCATCGCGGGTTGGTCGGCGTACCCGCGCCAGCTCGACTTCGCCGCCTTCCGCGCCATCGCCGACGAGGTCGGTGCGTACCTGTGGGTCGACATGGCGCACTTCGCCGGTCTCGTGGCCGCGGGCGTCCACCCGAGCCCCATCCCGCACGCGCACGTCGTCTCGACCACCGTGCACAAGACGATCGGAGGCCCCCGCTCCGGCCTCATCCTCACCAACGACGCCGACCTGGCGAAGAAGATCAACACGGCGGTCTTCCCGGGTCAGCAGGGCGGTCCGCTCATGCACGTCATCGCCGCGAAGGCGACGGCGTTCAAGCTCGCGATGACCCCGGAGTTCACGGAACGTCAGGAGCGGACCCTCCGTGGCGCGGCGATCCTCGCCGACCGTCTGACCCAGGACGACGTCAAGGCTGCCGGGATCGCCGTGCGCTCGGGCGGCACCGACGTGCACCTCGTGCTCGTCGACCTGCGCGACGCCGAGATCGACGGCAAGCAGGCCGAGGACCTCCTGCACGAGATCCACATCACGGTCAACCGCAACGCCGTCCCGAACGACCCCCGCCCGCCGATGGTGACGTCGGGTCTGCGCATCGGCACGCCGGCCCTGGCCACCCGCGGCTTCGGTGACGCCGAGTTCACCGAGGTCGCCGACATCATCGCCCTGGCGCTGCAGCCCGGCGCCGACCTCGAGGCCCTGCGCGCGCGCGTGGCGGCGCTCACGGCGGCGTTCCCGCTGTACCCCGGCCTGCAGCAGTGAGCCCCGCCGGGCCCGGCGCCGCGGTTCGGCAGCGCCGGGTGCCGGCATCCGCGGCGTCTCCCTCGGCACGGCGGTGTGCTTCGGCATCCACCGCCGTGCGAGCGGCACCGCCCCACACGCATAAACGCGATCCGCGCGCATAAACACGCGGAGAGAGCGTTTCTGCGCGGCAATAGCGTTTAGGCATGCGGAGAACCCGCACGATCGACCCCAGGAAGAGGGATGCCATGACCGCGACCAGACTCGACGGCAAGGCCGCTGCGGCGGCGATCAAGCAGGAACTCGCCGAGCGGGTCGCCGCCCTGCGCGCACGGGGCATCGTGCCCGGCATCGCGACCGTGCTCGTCGGGGCCGACCCGGCGTCCCAGCTCTACGTCGGGATGAAGCACCGCGAGTCCGAGGCGATCGGGATGAACTCGATCCAGGTGGAGCTTCCCGCCGAATCCACGCAGGAGGAGGTCGAGGCGGTCATCGACGGCCTGAACGCCGACCCGTCCTGCCACGGCTACATCGTGCAGCTGCCGTTGCCGAAGCATCTCGACACCGACGCGATCCTCGAGCGCATCGATCCGGCGAAGGATGCCGACGGCCTGCACCCCACGAACCTCGGGCGCCTCGTGCTCAACGTCAACGCGCCCATCACGACGCCCCTCCCGTGCACGCCGCGCGGCGTCATCGAGCTGCTGCTGCGCAACGACTACGACCTGAAGGGCAAGGACGTCGTCGTCGTCGGACGCGGTGTCACGATCGGCCGCTCGATCGGGCTGCTGCTGACGCGTCGCGAGATCAACGCGACCGTGACCCTCACGCACACCGGTACCGCCGACCTGTCCACGCACCTGCGCGCGGCCGACGTGATCGTCGCCGCAGCCGGCGTGAAGCACATCGTGCGCGCCGAGGACGTCAAGCCCGGGGCGGCCGTGCTCGACGTCGGGGTGACGCGGGAGATCGATCCCGAGACCGGCAAGAACCGCGTCTTCGGCGACGTCCACCCCGACGTCGCCGAGGTGGCGGGCTTCCTCTCGCCGAACCCCGGGGGCGTCGGACCGATGACCGTGGCCCTGCTCATGACCAACGTCGTCGAGGCCGCGGAGCGCTCGGTCGATCGGTGACGCCGACGAGGTGAACCCGGCGCGCACGCGCCCTGAACACACGTGTTCGCGACACGCCAGTGGGTGCGCCGGGCGGCGCGACGTGGCATCGTCGTCTCATGACTGCTTCCGTGCTGAACGACCTCCTCCGCCGCGTCACCGAGAGCGGTCTGCTCGATGAGCCGACGATCGACGAGGACACCGTCGTCGGTCTCGCCCAGCTGGATGCCGCCGGTGTCGAGGTGGAGGTCGACCTCGATCCCGAGATCGACGACGTCGACGACCCCGACGTCGACGCGATCATGGCATCCCTCTCCGAGATCCTCTCCGTCAGCGAGGATCGCTGGCGTTCGATCGTCGACGAGGTCGTCTCCGATATCGAGGATGCCCTCGAGGACGACGAGCTGGATGCCGAGATCGACCTGCGCACGGACCTCGAGGCCGTGGGAGTCGGGGTGTTCGCCGATGCGGTGATCGTGGTCTTCGCCGGAGCCACGTCGTTCCCGGACGCACTCGTGCACGTCCAGCTCACCCCCGAGCTCGAGGTCGAGGACATCGAGATCGTGGGCGACGACGACGAAGAGGACGAAGACGGCGACGACGACTGATCCCACCCCCACCGCCTGACACGAACGGCCGGGACGCACCCTCGGGTGCCCCGGCCGTTCGTCATCGTCGGTCGCCTCCGCCCTCCCGCTCCCCGGCGCGACGTGCGCGGCTGGTCCCTCGACGCCGGTGTCTGGTTCGTGGGCGTGTCGGTGGCGCGCGAGGATTCTGCATCCGTGCCCGGGGATCTACCGTCGGGGGCACGCGGCGCGCAGAGAGGCGCTCCGTGCGAGAGCATCCACAGGAGGACGCATGACGAACATCGGCGTCGTCGGCGCCGGAACGGCGGGCCTGCATCTGGGCCTTCTGCTGCGGCAGCACGACATCCCCGTCACCATCTACACCGACCGCACCGCCGACCAGGTGGCCGAGGGGCGACTGCCCAACAGCGTCGCCCACCACGCGGTCACGATCGAGCGCGAGCGCGAGCTGGGCGTCGACCACTGGCCGGTGGAGGAGTTCGGCTACTTCTGCCACCACCACTGGGTGGGCGGCGCCGAGCTGTTCTTCCGCGGCGATTTCCAGAGCCCCTCGCGGGCGGTGGACTATCGGATCTATCAGCCGACGCTCATGGGCGATTTCGAGGACCGCGGCGGGCGGATCGAGATCCGTTCCGTCGAAGCCGAGGACCTGGATGCCCTGAGCGAGAAGCACGACGCCCTCGTGGTCGCCTCGGGCAAGAAGTCGCTCGGGGACTTCTTCGGCATCAACGAAGCCAAGACCCCCTATGCCGGCCCACAGCGACGCTTGATGGTGGGGCTGTGGCACGGTGTCGACAACGAGGACACCAAGAGTGTGACACTCAGTATCGCGCCCGGGCACGGCGAACTGCTCGACATCCCCCTCTACAGCTTCACCGGGCACACGCACGCTCTGCTGTTCGAGAACGTCATCGGCGGAGACACCGAGGTGCTCGCCGACGCGCGGTACGACGACGACCCCGAGGCGTTCCGCCGTCTCGTCCTGGAGAAGGTGCGGCAGTACCACCCAACTGTGGCGGCGCGGATCGACGAATCCTCCTTCGCGCTCGCGCGGCCGCAGGACCTGCTGCAGGGAGCGGTGCGACCGGTGCTGCGCAACGACTACCGCGTCCTGGACAACGGCACCGTGGTGATCGCGGCGGGCGACGTGCACTCCGTGCTCGACCCCGTCATCGGCCAGGGCGGCAACTCCGCCTCCTACTCGGGGTACACCGTCGGGCAGGAGATCCTCGAGGATCGCGGATTCGGGGCGGACCTCGGCCGCCGAGCGGCCGCGCGGCGCCGCGAACGCGTCGAGAAGGTCAGCGATTGGACGAACCTCATGGTGCAGGTGCCGCCGGCGCCGCACCTGATCGACCTCCTGGGGGCGATGAGCCAGTCGCCCTCCCTGGCGAACGAGTTCACCCAGAACTTCAACGATCCGGTCGCACAGTGGGACGACGTCGTCGGGTCCCCCGAGACGGCCGCGGCGGCCATCGCCCGCGCCGCCGCGCGCGACGCGAGCGAGGAGCCGGCCCATGCATAAGCTGCTCGTGCTCTACCCGGAGCCGGTCGACCGGGGTGCCTTCGAGGAGCACTACCGCACGGTGCATCTGCCGTTGTGCGAGAAGCTCCCCGGCGTCCGGGAGATCTCCTTCACGCTGTCGGTCGACGACCCGGGGCCCGCTCCCGCTGCGTTCTTCGCGGTGTTCGAGGCCGTGTTCGATTCCGCGGAGGACCTCGGTGCCGCTCTCGCCTCCCCGGAGGGCGAGGCCGTGCAGGCCGATGTGCCCAACTACGCCACGAACGGCGCCGTCGTGATGACCTTCGCGGCCGAGCAGCTCGTCCGGGTCTGACGACGCACGCGCCGGGGCGGGGGCCTTCGCTCCCGCCCCGGCGTGTGCGTCGGGCGGATACGCCGTTCTCAGGCGAGCACGGCGCCTCGGTACTCGCTCGGCGAGACGCCCACCTGAGCCCGGAACAGCTTGCTGAAGTGCGACGGGTCGGTGAAGCCCCATGCCGCTGCAACGGCGGCCACCCCGTGGCGGGCGTGCCGCGGGTCGCGGAGATCGCGGCGCACGTGGTCGAGTCGACGGTCGCGCACCCAGTGCGACACGGTCGTTCCCCGTCGCTGGAACAGCGTGTGCAGGTGCCGCGTCGAGATGTACGCGGCCGCCGCGATGCGCTCGGGCCCGAGATCGGGCTCGTGCAGGTGCGCGTTGATGAACGTGTCGATGCGGAACATCAACTCCGCGTGCGGGTCCGACCACGGGGCGTCGCGCAGCTCCTGTCCGACCATCGTCGCGATCAGGTCCATCGTGTTGTGCGTCACCTGCACGCCGGTGGCCTCGTCGAGCGTCGGCAGGGCGCTGGCCAGACCCGCGAGGAAGTGCCCCACCGCGCGGGCGAATCCCTGATCACCCGGGATCCGGACGGCCGTGAGTCCGCGAAGGATCGTCGCGTCGACGTTGATCATGCGGTGCGGGAACATCACGACGACGGCGGCCAGATCGTCGGCGAACGCCAGGGTGTAGGGGCGGCTCGTGTCGTAGAGCCCGATGTCGCCGGGGGAGAGCAGGGCCGTGCGCTCGTCCTGCGTGAGCACACCGGTCCCACTGAGCTGCAGTGTCAGTTTCACGTACGACTCCGCCGACGCATCGACGAGGTCCTGCGAGCGGGTCACCGAGTGTCCGCTCGCGCGGACGGTGGAGAACAGGATGCCGTCGCTGACGCGCCCCTCGAGGTGGGCGGTGAAGGGCGTCCCGCGGGGCGAGTCCACGGTGAGGGGCACGAAGGATCGTGAGGCGATCGCCTGCCACTGCTCCCTGCCCAGGGCATGCTCGCGGATCAGACCGGGCGCGACCGCGGACGGCGTCGGGGATTGCATCGCCACTCACCTCACATCGATGTGATCGAGCGAGCCGGCATCGGCTCGGACATCCACAGCGTACGTCCACCCGCCGCTCACGAGCCCCGCACCGGGCGGGATCGCGGCACTGAGGGCCAAGCCCCGCACGCGCATTCACCAGACGACGGCGCCGCGCGCGGCGCACGATGGAACGCATCCGGTCAGAGAGGACCACGCCATGATGATGAGCACAATCGGGGCGTTCCCGCCCGAGTCGACGCTCTTCCGCCCGACCGCGCACTTCTTCCGCGGCGGACTCGGACGGTTCGCGACGGGCGTGGCCGTGGTCACGTTCCACACGGATGCCGGCGACGGTCGGACCCGCCACGGCATCACCGTGAACTCCTTCACGTCGGTCTCGATGGACCCGCCGCTCGTGCTCGTGTCGATCCAGCGCACGGTGCGCACCCACGAGATGCTCCATGACACCCCCTTCACCATCAACATCCTCGGTGCCGAGCAGCAGGGGCTGGCGATGACGTTCGCGGGCCGTCCGCAGGTGGATCCGGTGTGGGAGGAAGGGCGGCGCGCCCCGCGGCTGGCCGGAGTGCTGAGCTGGTTCGAGTGCGAGCCGTGGGCGGAGTACGACGGCGGCGACCACACGCTCTTCGTCGGGCAGGTGTCCGACTTCGGCTACCGCGCCGGAGACGCGCTGGGTTTCGTCAACGGCCAGTTCACGACCGTGCACGAGGCGCCCCGGGGCCACGAGCTGCTGTTCTGACGCGCCGCTCCCGCTCCATCCCGACCCCGCTTCACCGTTCGAAAGGTTCCCCATGCCCGCACGCACCGGATCCGACTACGTCGCCCGTCTGAACGCCCGGCATCCCGAGGTCCACGTCGACGGTGAGGTGATCACGGCGCGCATCGCCGAGCACCCCGTGTTCGCCCCGGTCGTGCACGCGTACGCCCGCCTCGCGGATCTGTCGCACGACCCCGCCCACCGCGAGGAGGTCACGTACCCCGCAGACGCCGGGGAAGCCGAGTCGGTCGCCCACCTCGTGCCTCGCACCGCCGAGGACCTCGCCCGCCGGCGCCGGGGAATGGAGGTGTGGGCGGGAGAGAGCGCGGGGTTCCTGGGACGCACGGGCGACTACCTGTCCTCTGCGCTCGCCGCGTTCGCGGGCTCGTCCGCCTTCTTCGCGCGGGCCGGAGACGCCTATGCCCAACGCGTCACCGCGTACGCCCAGCGCGTGCGCGCCGACGACCTCGTGCTCTCGCACACGCTCCTGCCGCCGCAGGTCAACCGCGCGGTGCCCGTCACCGGCCAGGGCGACGGGCAGCTCGCGGCGCGAGTGGTCGAGGAGCGCGCGGACGGCATCGTCGTCCGCGGGGCGCGGATGCTCGCGACCTCGGCACCGGTCGCCGACGAACTGCTCGTGCTGCCCTCGACGGTGCTGCGCAACGCCCCCGAGGATGCCGCCTACAGTTTCGCCTTCGCCATCCCCACCGACGCCCCCGGCCTGCGACTGCACTGCCGCACACCGCTCCACCGGGGCGGCGCGGCATTCGACGAGCCCCTGGCATCCCGGTTCGACGAGATGGACGCCGTCGCGGTCTTCGACGACGTCTTCGTCCCCGCCGAGCGTGTGTTCATCCTCGGCCGCCCCGATCTGTGCAACGCGCTGTACACCGAGACCGGGGCGGGCGCGCTCATGACCCATCAGGTCGTCACGCGCACGTTGCTGAAGACCGAGTTCTTCCTCGGCCTGGCCTGCTCGATGGCGGAGGCGATCGGCATCCAGGGCTTCCCGCACATCCAACAGCAGCTGGCCGAGCTCATCACCTATGTCGAGATCGAGCGCGCCATGCTCCGTGCCTCCGAGGTCGACGCCGAGGTCAACGAGTTCGGTGTCTGCCTTCCGCGCTGGGCCACGCTGAACGCGGCACGCAACTGGTACCCCACCCACGTCTCGCCCCGTCTGACCGACATCATCCGCAGCCTGGGCGCGTCGGGACTGATGGCCACCCCCAGTGCTGCCGACTTTCTGTCCGACGCCCACGGCGACCTCGACCAGTACCTGCAGTCGGCGACGCTCGGAGCGCGCGAACGCACCGCGCTGTTCCGTCTCGCCGCGGATGCGGCCGTGTCGGGATTCGCGGGCCGGCAGTCGCTGTACGAGTACTTCTTCTTCGGAGATCCCGTGCGGATGGCCTCTGCGCTCGTGGGCTCGTACGACTTCACCGCCGCACGGGCGCGCGTCCGCGGCATCCTCGACCGCTCCGAGTGACGACTCCCGTCGAGCCCGGCCGCCCCTCACTCCTGGACGAGGAGATCCTCCAAGGGCGTGCCCGCTTCGTAAGGGCCGAAGAACAGGTCGGCGCCGTCGGCCGTGAGCGAGACCCCGGTACCGGTGGTGCCGTCGAACGCGGCGACCGCGGCGAACGGCAGTCGCCGTGCGTCGTCGTCGGGATCGGCGATCTCCAGCATCCACGTGTCCCCGTGCGCGACCAGAGCCGGATCGGCCAGGGCGACGCGCATCATCCCGCCGTGCCCGGTGAAGGTCACGCGGCCGAAGAAGGTCCGACCGTCGCCGGGGAAGGCGAAGCCCTCGTCGACCTCGTGCGCGCCCCCGGTCGTCACCACCGCGCCGTCTGCCATGCCGCGCACGTATCCCACGAGCGAGCGCTTCACCGCCCACACCAGCACGCTCACGCCGATGTCCAGCTGATCGAGCGGGCGAAGGCCACGAGTGCGCGCACGCGATCGGGCGGGTCGATCGTCGCGGACCAGATCACGTCGATCCCGACGGGCTCGACAGGGGGCGAGATCTCCTTCATGGCGACAGGGTAGCCCTCGTAACTCGCCGGGTTCGCGGGACGCTGGACGAGGATGCCGTAGCCGAGCCCTCTGCCGACGAGCGTGCGCACCGCCTCGTAGCTGGCGGTGCGATGACGGATACGCGGCGTGAGTCCGCGGGCCTCGAACAGCGACAGGGTGTGGGCGGAGGACGGTGGCGCATCGAGCAGGATGAGATCGCGCGAGGCGAGGTCTTCCAGACGCACCGTCTCGGCCTGTGCGAGCGGATCGTCGGCCGCCAGCAAGACGTGCGCGGGCAGGGCGAACAGGCGCTCGCGGCGAGGGTGGCCCGGAACGAGCGTGTCGTAGACGAACGCCACATCGACCTCGCCTGATTCGATCCGCCCCTCGAGCTGGTCATGCGTCGCCTCGCGGATGTGCAGATCGACCCGGGGGTGGGCCTCGCCGAAGTCGTGCAGGAGCGGGGGCAGGACCGTGGGGGCGAGGGTCGGGTAGCAGCCGATCGTGATCGGGCCCACGAGTTCTCCCGGCTCCCCGCGCAGACCGATCATGATCTCGCGGGAGGCCGCCAGCAGGGGCCGCGCGCGTTCGACCACGTGGGCACCCGCGCCGGTCAGCGACACCCCGTGCGCGCGTCGCCGCACCGTGAGCGGCGTCCCGACGATGCGGTCGAGGTCGGCGAGGGCATCGGAAAGGGTCGAGGCGGAGACGCTCAACTCGGCGGCCGCGGCGGCGATCGTGCCCGCGTCGGCCACGGCGGTGAGGTAGCCCAGCTGACGCAGGGTGAAGTCGGGGAGAGAAAACATCGCACGGACTCCTCATCGGATAAATCGAAGATATTGACCGGAAGAAACCGCTTTTCCCGGCGTATTCGTCGAACCATACTCGAACTGTTCGCCGTCGAACACCGACACGAGGAAGTGCACCGTGAGCCGACCCGCCCCCGTCGCCGACTGGGTGACGATCCCCGACCTCTACCGCGACCCCTTCCCCATCTACGATCGGCTGCGCGCCGAAGGCGGGGTGCACTGGGTGCCGAGCGTCGGTCGCTACCTCATCACGAGCTACGACGCGGTGCACACCACCGAGTTCGACCAGGAGACGTTCTCGGCGAATGAGGAGGGGTCACTGCAGATCCGCGCGATGGGGCACTCGATGCTGCGCCGCGACGATCCCGAGCACTATCCGGAGCGCAAGGCCTGGCAGCCGGTGCTGCGCCCGGGCGTGGTCAAGCGCACGTGGACGAGCGTGTTCGAGCGCAACGCCGACCGGTACCTCGACGAGATGCTGGCCAAGGGCCCGGGCGCCGACATCATCTGGGACTTCGCCGCCCCGTACGCCGCGGAGAACCTCCGCGAGATCCTGGGCTTCCACAACGTGCACCAGGAGGACCTGCAGCGCTGGTCGCAGACGCTCATCGACGCCACCGGAAACTACGCCACGCTCGCGTCGACTTCGACGGGTGGCGGCGCATCGACGCACGCGAGACCCTCAGCGCTGCACCCGGTCGGGTGCGGGCGAAGCTGCGTACCCTCGAAGATCTCTGCGCGGCCGCGGCCGACTCGTCGATCGTGCTCCCGGCGGCCGACGTGTCCCGCGACGGCCCTCTCCAGGGAGAGGGCGCCGGCCCCGTCACGATCCTGTTCGGCACCGAGTCGGGCAACGCCGAGCTCGTCGCCGAAGACCTGGCGCGCCACCTCGGCGATCGCGCCGAGACGCGGGTCGTCGATCTCGGCGAGCTGGAGCCGGGCGACCTCGACCCCGCGCGCGTGCACCTGATCGTCTGCTCGACGTACGGCGACGGCGAGCTGCCCACCAATGTCAGGGGGCTCCGCGAGCAATTGCTGTCGGAGCGGCCGACGCTCGTCGGCATCCGCTACGCGGTGCTCGGCCTCGGCGACCGCAGCTACACGCGGACGTACTCACGGGGCAGCGAGATGATCGACGAGGCGCTCGCCGCGTGCGGGGCGACGCGCATCGGGGAGTACGGACGCCACGACGCCGGCGGGTCGTCGGATGCCACCGAGGTCGCGCGCGAGTGGGCCGACGGTGTGCTCGCCGAACTCTCCGTCCGCGAGCTCGTCGCACGCTGAGGCGGGACGCGGCCGCCGGGGAGGCTCAGTAACTGGCGCGTGGCCGGTCGTCGTCGGCCGACGACCAGCGGGCCGCGAGGGCCTCGGAGCCGCGGGCGAGGAGCGCGACATCGGCCCCGACGAGGAGGAAGGACGCCCCGGCATCCAGGTAGGCCTGTGCCGCGTCGGGGTCGAAGGCGTTCACGCCGACCGGCTTCCCGGCCGCGCGCACCGCCGCGAACGCCCGCAGGCCGGCGCCGACGACGTCGGGGTGCGTCTGCTGACCGAGAAGACCCATGGATGCCGCCAGGTCGCTCGGCCCGACGAAGACACCGTCGATGCCGTTGACGGCCGCGATGTCGCCCGCGGCGTCGATCCCCTCGATCGTCTCGACCTGCACGAAGAGCGAGACGTGCTCGTCGGCGCGGGCGAGATAGTCCTCGACGCGGTTCCACCGCGCCGACCGCGCGAGCGCCGAGCCCACGCCCCGCACGCCCCGCGGCGGATAGCGCACCGCCGAGACGAGGTCACGCGCCTGATCGGCCGAGGACACCATCGGCACGAGGATGTTCTGCGCGCCGAGGTCGAGCACCTGCTTGAGGGTCACGGGATCGCCGATGGGCACGCGCACCACCGGTGTCGCGGGGGAGGAGGCGATGGCCTGCAGCTGCCCGAGAACGGAGGTGAGGCCGTTGGGCGAGTGCTCCATGTCGACGAGGATCCAGTCGGTGCCGGAACCGGCGACGATCTCCGCCACGAGCGGGCTGGCCGTGCACACCCAGATCCCGGCGAGAGGACGGGACGACCCGGCGAGGCGCTCGCGGAAGGTGGGGCTCAGATGAAACGGCATGCGATCTCCCCCATCGGTCCGTACTCGCACAGCACGCTATCGCCGCGCGACACCCACATCGGCCGAGTGAACGAACCGGCCAGGATGATCTCGCCCGCCTCGAGCCGGGCATCGTGCTGGGCGAACTTGTTCGCGAGCCAGGCGACCCCGGTCGCGGGGTGGCCGAGAACGCCGGCGGCGACACCGGTCTCCTCGATCTCGCCGTTGCGCGAGAGCACGCCGGGCACCCAGCGCAGGTCGATCTCGTCGGGGCGCTTGCGGACCTCGCCGAGGACTATGGCGCCGTAGGCGGCGTTGTCGGAGATCGTGTCGACGATCGTGCGACCCTCCAGCTCGATGTGGGAGTTCAGCACCTCGAGCGCGGGTACGGCGTAGTCGATCGCGGCCAGGGCATCCTCGAGCGTGCAGTCCGGCCCCTCGAGGGACTGCTTCATTACGAACGCGAGCTCGACCTCGATGCGGACGTTGGAGAAGTGCTCGACGGGGATGTCGTCGCCCGAGCGGTACACCGTGTCGTCGAACATCACGCCGTAGTCCGGCTCGGTGATGCCCGTGGCCTGTTGCATCGCCTTCGAGGTGAGCCCGATCTTGCGGCCGACGAGGGTGCGGCCCGCCGCGATCTGCCGGTCGCGCCAGCGGCCCTGAATGGCGTATGAATCGTCGACCGTGGCATCCGGGAACCGCGCGGTGATGCGGGGGATGACCGAGTGCGTGCGGTCGGCCTCGGCGAGCTCGGCCGCGATCGCGTCGATCTGGTCCTCGGTGAGCACGTGTTCCTCTCCTTACAACTGGTTGCCGAGCTTGAACTCGGCGGAGTCCTCCGGGGCGCGGGTGTAGCTGAAGCCGTCGGCGCCGATCGTCACGGCCATCTCGCTCGCATCGGTGCGGGTCCGCACGGGCTGCGGGTTGCCGTCGAGGTCGAGCACGAGCGAGGCCTCGGTGTACCAGGACGGTACGACCGCGTTACCCCACCAATCACGTCGCTGATTGTCGTGGACGTCCCACGTGACGACGGGGTTGTCCGGGTCGCCGGTGTAGTAGTCCTGCGTGTAGATCTCGACGCGGTGGCCGTCGGGGTCGCGCAGGTACAGGTAGAACGCGTTCGAGACGCCGTGGCGACCGGGGCCCCGCTCGATGGCATCCGATCGTCGGAGGGCGCCCAGCTTGTCGCAGATGGCGAGGATGTTGTGCTTCTCGTGCGTGGCGAAGGCGACGTGGTGCATGCGCGGACCGTCGCCGCCGGTCATGGCGGTGTCGTGCACGGTGGGCTTTCGGCGCATCCATGCGGCGTACACCGTGCCCTCGTCATCCTGGATGTCCTCGGTGACGCGGAAGCCGAGCGACTGCATGAAGTTCACCGCGCGCGGAACGTCGGGCGTGACCTGGTTGAAGTGGTCCAGGCGTACGAGCTCCCCGGGGGTGTGCAAGTCGTAGCGCCACGACAGGCGCTCGACGTGCTGGGTGTCGAAGAAGAACTCGTACGGGAACCCGAGCGGGTCCTCCACGCGCACCGAGTCGCCGATGCCCTTGGTGAAGCCGCCGGGGCGCCGCTCGACACGGCATCCGAGCTCGGAGTAGAAGGCGACCGCCTTGTCGAGGTCCTCGGCGCTGCGCACGCGGTACGAGAACGCGGCGACGGCGGCGACCGGCCCCTGACGCAGCACCAGGTTGTGGTGGATGAACTCCTCGGTCGAACGCAGGTAGATGGCGTCGCCGTCCTCCTCGGTGACGTACAGACCCAGCACGTCGACGTAAAACTCCCGGGATGCCGCAAGGTCGGTGACCATGAGCTCCATGTAGGCGCAGCGCAGGATGTCAGGCGCGGGGGAGGAGGGGGTCGGGATGGGGTTGTCGGTGCGGATCGGCGCCTCGGCGGAGACGAAGAAGCCCGAGGAGGTGCGGGTCATCTGGCTGCGGTCGGTCATCTCAGGCTCCTTTGCCGAAGGTCGGGTTGTGGGACGGGCCGAGGGTGATGTGCACGGCCTGTTGGTCGGTGTAGAAGTCGATCGAGCGGTAGCCGCCCTCGTGCCCGAGGCCCGAGGCCTTCACGCCGCCGAACGGGGTGCGCAGGTCCCGAACGTTGTTGGAGTTCAGCCACACCATGCCGGCGTCGACGTTCTGCGCGAACGTGTGGGCGCGCTTCAGGTCGTTCGTCCACACGTAGGCCGCGAGGCCGTACTTGGTGTGGTTCGCCAGGGCCAGGGCCTCTTCTTCCGTGTCGAAGGGCGTGATGGCGACGACGGGGCCGAAAATCTCCTCCTGGAAGATGCGCGCGTCGGGGGCGACATCGGCGAAGACCGTCGGCTGGACGAAGTTGCCCTCGTCGAAGCCCTCGGGGCGGCCACCGCCGGCGACCAGGCGTCCCTCGGTCTTGCCGAGTTCGACGTACGACATGACCTTCGCGTAGTGCTCGGGATGCACGAGTGCTCCGACCTCGGTCTCGGGATCGTCGGGGTACCCGACCTTCACGCGCCCGGCCTGGGCGGCGTAGCGCTCGACGAAGTCGTCGTACACGGAGCGCTCGACGAGGATGCGGCTTCCCGCCGTGCAGCGCTCGCCGTTGAGGGAGAAGACTCCGAAGATCGTCGCGTCGATCGCGGCATCCAGATCGGCGTCCGCGAAGACGATGGCCGGACTCTTTCCACCCAGTTCCATCGACAGGCCCTTGAGGAAGGGAGCGGCGTTGGCGAAGATGAGCTGCCCCGTCGAGCTCTCGCCGGTGAAGGAGATGAGCGGCACATCGGGGTGCTTCACCAGGGCGTCGCCCGCGTCCTCGCCGAGGCCGTTGACGAGGTTGAACACTCCCTCGGGGAGCCCCGCCTCCTCGAAGATGCCCGCCCACAGCGACGCCGACAGCGGGGTGAACTCGGCGGGCTTGAGCACGACCGTGTTGCCTGTCGCCAGGGCGGGGGCGAGCTTCCACGACTCGAGCATGAAGGGCGTGTTCCACGGCGTGATCAGGCCCGCGACGCCGATCGGCTTGCGGTTGACGTAGTTGAGCTGTCGGCCCGGCACCTTGAACGCGTCATCGGTCTGGGCGACGATCAGGTCGGCGAAGAAGCGGAAGTTCTCCGCGGCGCGGCGGGCCTGCCCCAGCGCCTGGGTGATCGGCAGCCCCGAGTCGAACGACTCCAACTCCGCCAGCCGGGCATCGCGCGACTCGACGATGTCGGCGATACGGTGCAGGACGCGGGAGCGCTCGCGGGGGAGCATGCGCGGCCAGGGTCCCTCGGTGAAGGCCTTCCGCGCGGCCGCGACCGCACGGTCGATGTCGGCCTTCTTGCCGGCGGCGGCGGTCAGGTAGGTCTCGTTCGTGACCGGGTCGAGGACATCGAAGGTGTCGCCGTCGGCGGAGTCGACGAAGGCGCCGTCGATGTAGTGCCGGATGCGCTCGGGCAGGTCGGCCGGGGTGCGCCGCGTCGCGGTCTGCGTGTCGCTCATGGGAATGCTTCTCCTGTGTCAGACCGCCGGGAGGCCGAGGACCTCGTCGGGGTGTTCGTGGATGAGGTAGGCGTCGAGGGTCGCGGCGCGGTGGCGGCGCGAGACCTTCTCGATCTCGCCGAGAGGCGCCGAGGATTCGATCAGTCGGAGGATGTTCTCGTGCTCGCGCACGCTCTCGGCGGCGCGACCGGGCACGAAGCTGAAGGTCGAGTCACGGAGATGGCCGAGCCGGGCCCACTCGGCCTGCACGAGCTCGAGCATGCGCGGGTTCGCGCAGCGCTCGAACAGGGTCGCGTGGAACTCCTGGTTCAAGGCGGTGAAGGCGCGCGGGTCGAAGTGGTCGAGCGTCTCGATCATGCGCTCGTTGATCGTGCGGGCGCGCTTCACGTCGTCGGCGGTCAGCGCGCGGGCCGACAGTGCGGTGGCGGCACCCTCGAGGATGCTGAGGGCCTGCATGCTGTGCCGGTACTGCGAGTCGTCGACCATCGACACCCGCGCTCCGACGTTGCGCTCGAAGGTCACGAGCCCCTCGGCCTCGAGCTGGCGGATCGCCTCGCGCACGGGCACCACGCTCATGTCGAGCTCGCCGGCGAGGGAGCCGAGCACGAGTCGGTAGCCCGGGGTGAACTCCTGACGGGCGATGCGCTCCTTGATCCAGTGGTACGCCTGCTGCGATTTGCTGAGCGCGACGTCCGAGGTGCTCACGAGCGCTCCTGCTCGTACCGGGCGCGCCATTGGGCGTTCATCGGGAAGAGGCCGTCCACGGGGTGCCCCGCCGCCACCTGCTCCGCGATCCACGCGTCCTCCTCCTCCTGAGCCAGGGCTGCGTCGACGACCTCCTCGACGAGAGCGGGCGGGATGACGATGACACCGTCGCCGTCGCCCACGAGGACGTCGCCCGGCTGGACGGTGGTTCCGCCGCATCCGATCGTCACATCGGTTTCCCATGGCACGTGGCGACGGCCGAGCACCGCCGGGTGGGGCCCGCGCGAGAAGACGGGCAGGTCGACGGCCGCGACGGCGTCGTAGTCGCGCACACCCCCGTCGGTCACGATGCCGGCGGCGCCGCGCGCCTTCGCACGCAACGCCAGGATGTCGCCGAGCGTGCCCGACCCCGACTCGCCACGCGCCTCGATCACGATGACCTCTCCCTCGCCGACGCTGTCGAACGCGCGCTTCTGCGCGTTGTACCCCCCACCGTGCGAGGCGAAGAGATCTTCGCGATGGGGCACGAAACGCAGCGTCCGGGCCAGGCCGACGAGCGTGGTGCCCGGGCGCATCGCGGTCACGCCGTCGATCGAGACGTCGTTCAATCCGCGTTTGCGCAACTGCCCCGACAGGGCCGCGACGGGGACCCTCGCGAGCTTCGCGCGCAGGTCGTCGGTCAGCCGGAAAGGCGCGGGGGCGGCGGCGAGGCCCGCGCTCTCGCGCGAGCCCCACGCCTCAGCACGCTGGTGGTCGTCGACGGCGGGAAGGGACCCGAGCGTGTCGTCGAACGCGACGTCGCCCTGCACCACGGTCGTGACGAGGCGTCCCGAGCTCGGCGTGCCGGGCACGCCGGGCGCATCGACCTCGACCTCCACCACGGCGCCCGGCAGCACGACGCTGGATCCCGCGGGCGTGCCCGTGAGGATGACGTCGCCGGGCTCGAGCGTCAGGTGTTGAGAGAGGTCGGCGATGATCTGCGTCAGGGGGAACAGGAGGTCCTGCGTCGTGTCGTCCTGGGCGAGCGTGCCGTCCACCCACGTGCGTACACGCAATCCCGTCGGAGCGACGGTGGCCGCGGGGATGAGCCGGGGGCCCAGCGGGGTGTACCCGTCCCGCCCCTTGGATCGCACGTTCGAGCCTTTGTCGTTCGCGCGCAGGTCGTAGACGCCGAAGTCGTTGGCCGCCGTGACCGCAGCCACATGGCCCCAGGCGGCGTCGGCCGAGATGCGCCGGGCGGTTGCGCCGATGACGAGGGCGACCTCGCCCTCGAAGGCGAGCAGCTCGGTGCCCGCGGGCCGCTCGATCGTCGATCCGGACGCCGCGAGCGAGCTGGAGGGCTTGAAGAAGTACGAGGGGTGGGCGGGTCGCCGGCCACGCTGGTCGGCACGTGAGGGATAGCTCAGGTGCACCGCGATGATCTTCCCCGGTCGGGCGGGCAAGGCGGCGAATCGCGGATCTGCGACGTCCGTCGTGCTCATGGAACTCCTTCGTTCGTTGCGTCGTATCTGAAATCGTATATGATCGGCGACGGCGGTTCAACCGGCCACCTGACAGTGACGTCGAAAAAGGACACCCAATGATGAGTTCTCCCACCTCACCCACAGCGGGCGGCTTCACGCCCACCGGTACCATCTCCACCGCGGCCGATCGGAGGCGGGTCGTCTTCGCCACCGTCGTCGGCACGACCGTCGAGTGGTACGACTTCTTCATCTACGCCCAGGCGGCGGGACTCGTCTTCGCCGCGATCTTCTTCGAGCCCGCCGGTCCGGGGATCGCGTTGATCCTGTCGTTCCTGACGGTGGGACTGAGCTTCCTGTTCCGGCCGCTCGGCGCCTTCCTCGCGGGACACTTCGGCGACAAGTACGGACGCCGGGTAGTGCTCATGATCACGCTGATCCTCATGGGCGTGTCGACCACGCTCGTCGGTCTTCTCCCCACCTATGCGGCCATCGGTGTGGCCGCTCCGGTCCTGCTGATCTTCCTCCGCATCCTGCAGGGCATCTCCGCCGGTGGCGAGTGGGGTGGTGCGGTGCTCATGGCCGTCGAGCACGCCCCGAAGAACAAGCGCGGGCTCTTCGGCGCCTCGCCGCAGATCGGCGTGCCGATCGGCCTCCTGCTGGCATCCGGGATGATGGCCGTCATGGCGCTCATCGCGCCCGGGGACGCCTTCCTCGAGTGGGGGTGGCGCGTGCCGTTCCTGTTCAGCGTCGTCCTGATCTTCGTCGGGTACTACATCCGCAAGCGCGTCGAAGAGAGCCCGGTCTTCGTGGAACTGGCCGAGCGTCGCGAGGAGACGAAGACCCCCATCGTGCAGCTGTTCCGCAAGCACTGGGCGCTCGTGATCATCGCGGCGTTCGTGTTCGCCGGCAACAACGCGGCCGGATACATGTCGACGGGCGGCTACATCCAGAACTACGCGACCAACCCCGCGGGCCCCCTCGGACTCGACCGCGGTCCCGTGCTGTGGGCGGTCACGGGAGCCTCGGTGGGATGGCTCGCCTTCACCTGGATCTCGGGCTGGCTGAGCGACATCATCGGCCGACGCACGACCTACATCATCGGCTGGATCGCGCTGGCGATCGGTGCCGTCACGCTGTTCCCGCTCGTGAACACGGGCTCGATCGGTCTGCTGTTCCTCGGTCTTCTGATCCTCACCGTGGGTCTCGGCTTCACCTACGGACCTCAGGCGGCGCTCTACGCCGAGCTGTTCCCGGCTTCGGTGCGCTTCTCGGGGGTGTCGATCTCGTACGCGATCGGCGCGATCCTGGGCGGGGCGTTCGCGCCGACGATCGCCACGGCGCTCGTGCAGGCCACCGGCACCACGTGGTCCGTCGCGTTCTACCTCGTGGGCATGGCTGTGCTCGGGCTCATCGCGACGCTGTTGCTGCGCGACCGGCGTGGCATCCCGCTCGGACCCGACAACGAAGCCGAGCAGGCGGTGTCGCCGATCTACGGGGTGTCCAGGTCCTGAGCCTCCCGCCGCCGCGGGGCCGCGGAGATCGTCATCGGCGCGCCGGGTGGAACACCTCCCACCCGGCGTGCCGATGCGTCGTGCCGCGGCCCTGTTCACCGGGTGATGACCTTGGGGGCGGCGACGGCCTTCAGGCCTTCCTTCCCGAACTCCATGCCGTACCCCGACCCCTTCACGCCGCCGAACGGGACGAGCGGGTTGAGCGTGCCGTGCTGATTGATCCACACGGTGCCGGCGTGCAGGCGCTCGGCCACCGCGACGGCTTCGTCGACGTCCGAGCCCCATACCGAAGCGCCGAGCCCCTGGTCGGTCGCGTTCGCGCGGGCGATGGCGTCGTCGAGGTCGGTGTAGCGCAGCACCGGGATGGCGGGGCCGAACTGCTCCTCGCCGACCAGCGCCGCGTCATCGTCGATGTCGGCGACGACCGTGGCGCGGTAGAAGTGCGGACCGAGTTCCGGAGCGGCCTCGCCGCCGGTCACGATGCGTGCGCCGCGTGTCCTGGCCTCATCGATCAGGCGCGAGACGATGTCGAACTGCTGCGCGGTGGACAGCGGGCCCAGCGCGCTGCCCTCGTCGGTGCCCGGACCCATCGGCGTCGCCTCGGCGATCTCGGCGAGCGCCGCCACGACCTCCTCGTACAGCGAGTCGTGCACGTAGAGGCGCTTGAGAGCGGCGCACGTCTGACCGGTGTTGATGAAGATGCCCCAGAACAGCCCCTGGGCGATGGCGGCGACATCCGTGCCCGGAAGCACGATGCCCGCATCGTTGCCGCCGAGTTCCAGCGTGAGACGCGCCAGGTTGTGCGCCGAGCCCTCGATGATGCGCCGGCCGGTGGCGGTGGAACCGGTGAACATGATCTTGTCGAGGTCGGGGTGCGACGCGATGGCCTCCCCGACGTCACGGCCGCCGGCGACGACCGTCAGCACGCCCTCGGGCAGATGGCGGTTCATGAGCGCCGCCACCGCGAGCACACTGAGCGGCGTGTACTCGCTGGGCTTGGCGACGACCGTGTTGCCCATGCGCAACGACGGTGCGATCTGCCAGATCGCGATGAGCGCCGGCCAGTTCCATGGTCCGATCGCCCCGACGACGCCGAGCGGGGCGTAGTGCAGCTCGGAGCGCGTGCCCTCTGCTTCGAAGAGCACCTCGGGCTCGAGCACCGTGTCGGCCGCCTGCCGTATCCACACCGCACAGCCCCCGGCCTCGAAGCGAGCGCCCGGTCCGTTCAACGGCTTCCCCTGTTCGCGGGCGATGATCTGCGCGAGCTCCTCGGCGTGCGCGTCGATCTCGTCGGCGGCCCGGTGCAGGATCGCCGAGCGCTCGGCGTGGGTGAGCGCCGCCCACGCCGGTTGAGCCGCGCGTGCCGCGCTCACCGCCCGCGCCAGGTCGTCGGCCGTATGCACCGGCGCGTAGCCGATGGTCTCGCCGGTGGCGGCGTCGGGGATCGCGCGGCCGACCGCTTCGTCGACCGTGATCTCGGCGAGCAAGGTCGCCGTCTGCGTCTGTGTCATCTGATCCTCCCTGAGCAGATCCGTGCGCCCAGTCAACCCGCGTCAGCCCGACGGCTCTCGGGCTGTGGCGCACGCCACGTGTCGTGGAGCGAACAGTCCGCGTCGGAAGGATCACCCGGCGAGGATCGCCGCGTCGAGGTGGCGCAGGCGATGATCGCGCGGGCCGTGGCCGTAGGTCGATTTGAAGAGCTTGCTGAAGTGGCTGGGGTCGATGAAGCCCCAGGCCTGGGCGATCTGCACGATCGAGCGCGAGGCTTGCGCGGCGTCCTCCAGATCGAGGCGGCAGCGTTCGAGGCGGCGTGAACGGATGTAGCCCGAGACGGTCTCGCCCTCCTCCTGGAAGAGGTACTGCAGCTGGCGGGCCGAGATGAAGTGCGCCCTGGCGATCGAATCGGTGTTCAGGCCCGGGTCGTCCAGGTGTCGGTCGATGTAGTGCGCGACGGCGTCGAGGGTGACGCGCCAGGGTTCGCGTGCGGTCGATGTCTGCAGCTCGGCCGAGAGCAACGCGGTGATGAGGTCGAAGGCGCTGCGGATGATGCGCGCGCCGTTGACTCCCTCGAGCTGGTCGAGATCTTCGGCCAGGTGCTGCATGAACGGACAGATGACCCGCCCGATGCCGGTGTCGCCGCGCAGACGCACGGCGGTGACCGTGGGCACGAGGTTGGCGGACAGCCCGAGCATGCTGTGGGGGAACATCATCACGAGCGAACGCATCTGACCGGCGTACTCGAGCGTGTACGGGCGCGCCGTGTCGTAGATGGCGACGTCTCCCGGGGCGAGGTGGGCGCTGCGGCCGTCCTGCATGACCAGCCCGGTGCCCGTCAGCTGCATGCTGAGCTTCAGATGGTGCGGATCGTCGTCGCGGATCGACGCGGGCGATCGGTGCACCCGGTGCGAGGATGCCGCGATGTCGGTGACGCACGTGCCGTCGACGACCCGGGTGCGCAGGTTCCCCGAGAACCCGTCGGGATCGATCGTCGACAGGACGAGCGGGACGAAGCGGTTGCCGACCAGTCGGACCCACTCGTCGAAGCTGACGCCGTGATGGTTCTGCATGTCGCGTGCCGTCGCAACGGTGTGCTCCATCGCCTGATGCTCCATCGCCTGCCTCCTCGCAGTGATGTCGAAACGTGGATCCAGACTATGCGCGCTCGTGCCCGCGCGGGCGTGGGACCGGGGCGGTGTGCGCCGAACACCATGGCGCCTGCGCCGTGGGCCATGTGGCCCTGGCATCCGACCCGCCACACTGGTCCGACGGGACGCCGGTCCCGCACGAATCCATGCGAGGGAGCATCAGGTGATCCGCGACGATCTGTACGACATCGGTCTGCGCCAGCGGCGCGACATGTTCGGGCCCGAGGGGGCGGAGGGACAGGTCGAGCACACCACCGACCTCAACGACAAGATCCAGGACTTCGTCACCCGGTACTGCTTCGGCGACATCTGGCAGCGCAACGGCCTGCCCCTCACCGACCGCAGCAAGGTGACCCTGGCGATGCTCATCGCCCAGGGCAAGTCCCACGAACTGCGCATCCACACGCGCGGAGCGCTCGCCAACGGTGTCTCCGTGCTCGAGCTGCGCGAGGTGATCGTGCACTCGATGCTGTACTGCGGTATCCCCGCCGCGGTCGAGGGACTCCGCGCCCTCGAGGAGGTGCTGGCCGAGAAGGGCCTGCCCTCCAGCATCGACGACGAGGCGGAGAAGGCCGGGGTACCGGCATGAGCGGAGGGACGAGTCCCGTCGTCGGCGAGACGGTGACCACCGGCGTCCATACCGTCGGGTTCATCGGGCTGGGGACCATGGGCGACCCGATGGTCACCAACATCGCGTCGTCCGGAGCCTTCGAACGAGTGCTCGTGCACGACGTCGACGTCGAGCGCGCCGCCGCACTGGCCGCACGCATCGGGGCGGAATCGGCGGCCGACATCGCTCAGCTCGCCGACTGCGACGTCGTCGTGCTCATGCTGCCCACGAGTGCGATCGTGCGTTCGGTGCTGGTGGACGACGCCGGTGCTCCGCGCATCCCGTCCGCGCCGGGGACCGTGTACGTGGACATGAGCTCGTCCGACCCGACCGAGACGGTCGAGACGGGGCGGCTCCTGGCCGCTGCCGGTCTGCACCTGGTCGACGCCCCCGTCTCGGGGGCGCGCGAGCGTGCGATCGCCGGCACGCTCGCGATCATGATGGGTGCGGACGACGAGCAGGCCGCGGAGCGCGCTGTCCCGGTCATCGACACGATGAGCGCCCGGATCTTCCGCACCGGCGGCCTCGGTACCGGGCACGCGATGAAGGCGCTGAACAACTTCGTCGCCGCCGCGGCGTACACCGCCTCGACCGAAGCCCTGACGGCGGGAGCCCGGTTCGGGCTCGATCCCGCGGTGATGGTCGAGATCCTGAACGCGTCCACCGGCCAGAGCTTCGTGACGACCCATGTGTTGCCCGATCACATCGTCGGCGGGCGATTCGCCTCGGGCTTCGCGCTGCCGCTGATGACCAAGGACGTGCGCATCGCGCAGAAGGTGCAGCAGGCGACCGGTCATGAGGCTCCGGTGTGCGATGCCGTCGCCGGCGCGCTCGGTGACGCCCTCGATGCCCTCGGCAACGTCGACCACACCCGCGCGTTCGAGTTCTGGAACGAGCGCTGAGATGACCGTGGCCGCCTCCGCGACGACGAAGACCTCGCGCTTCGACGGGTACCTGCGTCGTCAGAGCGCCGTGCTCGGTGTCATCGCCGCCGGCGCGCTCGTCGTGCTGATGCTCGCGACCGTCATCGACGTCATCGTGCGTTTCGTCGCGCGCGCCAGCGTGCCGGGAATGCTCGAGGTCGCCGAATCGGCTCTCGTCACGTCGGTGTTCCTGGGCCTGGCGTGGACATCCATGCAAGGCGGGCATGTCGCGGTGTCGATCGTCACCGACCGGCTGAGGCCCGCCCTCGCGCGGGCCGTGTCCGTGGTGGTCTGGGTGCTCAACGCGGGGCTTCTGGCCTGGATGACGTACGCGTCGATCACGCGCGCGTTCCAGGCGACCACTCGGAACGAGACGCGATTCGGACTGGTCCAGTGGCCGGTGTGGCCCCTGCGCTGGGTGATCGCGATCGGACTCGGGCTGTGGCTCGTCGTCGCCATCGCGAACGTCGTGCGCACCATCCGAGGACGTGAGGCCTACGGCGAGGACGCCGAGGCCGCGGTCGACGCGTGAGCGCGGCCGGAACGACAAGGGAGTGAATCCATGCTGGTGACGATCATCGTGCTCGCGGTCGTGGCGCTGCTCATCCTGCTGCTGATGGCGCGGATGCCCGTGGCGCTTTCGCTCGGTCTGTCGGGCACCCTCGGCCTCGGGGTGCTGCAGGGCACCTCGTATGCGACGAACGTGCTCGGCTCGGTGCCGTTCTCGGCGACCGCGAGCTTCTCGCTGACGATCATCCCGATGTTCATCCTGATGGGCATGCTGGCCATGCGCGCACGGATCGCCGAGCACGTGTTCGCCATCGCCAATCACTTCGTCAGCCGGTTCCCCGGCGGACTCGGCGTGGCCACGGTCATGGCATGCGCCGGATTCTCCGCCGTCTCGGGGTCGAGCATCGGCACAGCTGCGACCATGTCCAAGCTCTCGGTCAACGAGATGCGCGCCTACGGCTATCCGGCGGCCCTGGCCACCGGCATCGTCGCCATCGCGGGCACCCTGGGCGTCATCATCCCGCCCAGCACCTTCCTCGTGCTCTACGCGATCATGACCGGCGAGTCGGTCGCGCAGATGCTCGCGGCGGGCATCGTCCCGGGCCTGCTGACCGCGGCCGGATACATCACGTACATCCTCATCCTCGGCCACCGCCAGATCGTGCGGAACGACGTCGATCTCGCCGACGTCGTCGTCGAGGCCCGCACGGCCGCGGCGACCGCTGCGCGCGGCGGCGTCGCCGAGCAGGCGCCCGTGCACTCGGCCTCGGTCGATGCCGCGCTGCACGCCGCACCCGACACGGGGGCGGTGCGTCAGTCGTACGGGCTCACCGCGCGCACGCTTCCCTGGCGCGGGCTCGCGCGACTGGGGCTGATCTTCCTGATCATCCTCGGCGGGATGTTCTCGGGCGTGTTCACGTCGACCGAGTCGGCCGCCATCGCCGCCTTCGTCGCCTTGCTCATCCTGCTGTGGGAGTTCCGCCGCTCGGGCGCATCCGCCCTGTGGAGCAACGTCAAGGGCGCTCTGCTGGACACCGCGCAGACCACGTCGATGGTGTTCATGATCCTGGTGGGCTCGAGCATCTTCTCGACCTTCCTCATCGCCGCCCACGTTCCCGACACGATCACGACCTGGATCGCGGGCCTGGCCATCCCGCCGCTGCTGACGATCGGTCTCCTGCTGCTCCTGCTCCTGCCGCTGGGCACGGCCCTGGATGAGATCTCGGTCCTGATCATCACGATCCCGATCATCTATCCGGTGGCGATGGAGCTGGGGTTCAACGGGATCTGGCTGGGCCTCATGATCGTCAAGCTCACCGCGATCGGGATGGTCACCCCGCCGGTCGGCATGACGTGTTTCGTCGTGTCGGGCGCCACGGGGGTGCCGACCGAGACGGTGTTCCGCGGCGTCCTGCCCCTGATGTCGATGGACATCCTCGTCTCGGCGGTGCTGTTCTTCGTCCCCGCGATCGTGCTCTGGCTGCCCTCCCTCGTCGCGCAGACGGCCGGGTGACCGGACGTGCGCGGATGACCCGGCCGTCTGCGGCTGCAGCCATGGGGATGCCGTCCTCCGCCGCGCAGACTGAACCCACCCGCGACCCGTTTCCCGGCGGAGCGGACCGAAAGAAAGGACGATGATGTTCTCACAGCACCCCAGCCGCCGCTCCCGGCGGGCCCTCGCGCTCGTCGGAGGTCTCGCCGCGGCGCTCGCGATGTCCGGTTGCGCCGGTATCCAGAACTCCGGCGGCGGCGCCGCCGAAGGCGAGAGCGTGACCTTCACCCTCGCCACCGGCGCGCAGGCCGGAACGCCGAACGCGGCGGTGCAGGACTGGTTCCTCGATCGCGTCGAAGAGGTCACGGAGGGGCGCATCAGCTTCGAGCGCACCGCGACCGAGGCTCTCTGCAAGGCCGCCGAGGTCGCGGACTGCGTGCGCGACGGGCGCGCGCAGATCGGGGTCACGGTGCCCGATTACACCCCCCAGTACTTCCCCTCGACCAGCATGGTCAGCATCCCGTTCCTCAGTCAGAACTCTCAGGCGATCATGCAGTCCATCTACGATCTGCACACCGGCTACGAGCCGGCGATGGCGGTCATGGACGGCAACAATCTGCACCACGTCGCCACGTGGCCGGTGGGGCGCTTCCTCCTCGGCAGCAGGGAGCCTCTCACCGATGCGACGCAGTTCTCCGGGTTGCAGATGCGCGCTTCCGGGCCGATCATCCAGCAGGTGCTCAGCGGAGCCGGCGCCAACATCGTCGCGATCACCGCGCCCGAGACCTACGAGGCCGTTGAACGCGGCGTCGTCTCCTCGATCGGCGGTGCGATCGACTTCCCGGTGAACTACAAGATCATGGAGCTGCTGCCGTACTGGAGCGACCCGGGTGTGGGCCAGTACTCGACGTTCGGCATGTGGGTGTCCAAAGACGCGTACGACGCCCTTCCGGACGACCTGCGCGAGCAGTTCGACAGCGTCGTGGAGGAGCTCAACAGCGGTGCGGGTATCGCGGCGTTCAACGAGACCGCCGCCGGGCAGTGCCAGCAGATGCTGGACGCGCCCACGGTGGAGGATCTCACGGCGTGGGACGAGTCGGCCACGCAGGCCTGGGAGGACGCCGTCGGCGACACCGGTGCCGAGAAGTGGATCGAGCTTGCCACCGGGCAGGGTCTCCAGGATGCCGAGGGTGTGCTCGAGCAGTACATGGCCGGCCTCGAGACCTACGCCGACGCCGAGTACGACGACGCCACCAGTGACTGCGTGGCGGCGTTCGCCGACCGCTGACCGTGACACGTGTGCTGTCGGGTCCGGGCATCCCGCCCGGGTCCGACAGCCCCCGTCGAAAGGATGCCGCGATGCACAAGATCGTCGTGCTGTACCCGCCTCCCGCCGACCGGGCGCACTTCGCCCGGTACTACCGTGAGACACACCTGCGGCTGGCCGCGCGGCTGCCCGGGGTCATCGGGATGGGCTACGCGCTCGACCTCGATGCGCACGGCGGTCCCTACTATGCGATGTTCGAGGCGACCTTCGCCTCGCCGGAGTCCGCCGCGGCCGCGATGGCCTCACCCGAAGGGCGTGCGGTGGAGGCCGATGTCCCCAACTACGCCACCGGAGGCGCCGTCGTGATGGGGGTTCCCCTCATCGCGGTGACTCCCGCCGACGGCCGGCCGCCGCTGGACTGACGGCACCGTGTCGGACGGCGCGGGAGCTTCGCGTCGCGGGGCTTGCGTCAGGGCCGGACGGTGGGGGAGGAGTTCACCCGGATGATCTCCTGCTGGTAGGGGGCGATGACATCGCCGCTGATGCGCAGATCGAGGAGGAGGAACGGCCGTTCGTGCGCATCGCGCTCGGTCCAGCGGGCGAGCGCGTCGAGGTCGGCCATGTCGCGCACGACCACGCCCTCGGCGCCGAAGCCCCGGGCGACGGCGGCGAAGTCGACCTCGGGGATGAGCATGGGCTCGCGGGCCAGCCCCTTCAGGCCGTAGAGGTTGACCTCCGCGCCGTACGCGGCGTCGTTCCAGACCACGGCGAGCCCGCGCCCGCCGGCGACGCGCACGGCTGATTCGAGGTCCGCGATGGCCATGAGGCCACCGCCGTCGCCGGTGGTCAGCACGATCGTGGACTCCGGCCGGGCAGCCGCGGCTCCCGGCACGCTCGGGAATCCGAGCCCGATGGACTGGTACGCGGTCCCGACCATCATCACGCGGTCGGGTGAGGTCACCGGCCAGTACATGTTCGACCAGCCCAGGAAATGCCCGCCGTCGGACACCACGACCCTGTCCTCCGGGAGGAGTTCGCCGATGCGCACGGCCACGGTGCGCGGGTCGAGGCGACCGTCGGCGGCGACGCCGTCGCCCGTGTCGCGAACGCGCAGCGCCGCGACATCCACGCTCTCCCGCCAGCCCGAGGGATGCGCTCCGCGGGCGCGAAGGCGCGACAGGATCGCGGCGGCGGCGTCGGCGGCGTCGGCCCGCACGAAGCCACCCACCTGCGGGTGGGTGGCCGCGGCGGCGGTGTCGATCTGGAACACCCTCGTGCGCGGGTCGAACAACTCGCCGAAGCGCATCGTGAACTGGTTGAGGCCGGCGCCGAAGACGACCGCCACATCGGCCTCGCGCACGAGGCGCATCGCCCCCTCGGCGCCGAAGCCTCCGGTGACGCCGAGGTCGTAGCGCTGATCGGGGAAGATTCCTCGTCCGAGGGCCGTGGAGGCTGTGACCGCTCCGGTCGCCTCGGCCAGGGCTCCCAGGGCCGCGCCGGCGTCGGCGAGCCAGGCGCCGCGCCCCGCGAGCAGGAACGGGCGCTCGGCGCCGGTGAGGGCGTCGGTCACCCGGTCTAGCGCTGCCGCCGTGAACGGGACGGCCGGTCCCTCGTGCGCGGCGAGCGTCAACGGCGTGGGAGGTGGAACCTCTCCCGCCTCGCGGGCGGCCACGTCGTAGGGAATGGCGAGGATGGCCGGGCGTCGGTACGTCAGGGCATGCTCGAGCGCGATCGCCGTCGTAGCCGCGGCATCCCGCTCGCCCACCGTGTACGTGCGGACGCCCACCGCCGAGCCGAGCGCGATCTGGTCGACGCCCCAGGGGCGCGGGCCGGAGGTGGGCTCGTCGCCGACGACGAGCACGAGCGGGATACGGGCCTGTGCCGCCTCGGCCAGAGCGGTGAGGGTGTTGGTGAACCCCGCCCCGTAGGTGGCGGTCGCCGCGGCGATGCGGCCGCTCGCTCGGTGGTAGGCGTCGGCGGCCACCACGCCGCCCGCTTCGTGCCGTACAGCGGTGAAGGTCGCGGCGGTGCGATCCAGCTCGTCGAGGAAGTACGCGTTGCCGTTGCCCATCACCCCGAAGACATGGTCGACGTGGGCGGCGAGGGTACGGGCGACGTGGGCGGACACAGAGGGCACGGTGGGCCTTTCGAGACGGTACGGATGCTGAGGCCGTATGTGTCTCGCCTGCTCGGGTCGTCGAGCGGCTGCGTGCCCTTTTTTCGAGCACCGGCGGCGGCGGCGCGCACCGGACGGCACGAGTATGCCACACGGGGTGGCCCGATCGGCTGCCGCGGGGTTCGCCCCCGTCGCCCCGGTCGGGGGGGGGGGGACATCGGGCGGTGACCGGCACGGGCGCCCGCGGATCGGCGTCAGAGTGCGGCGCGGATGGCGTCGGCGGCCGTGGCCAGGCGCGCGGCGATCGCGGCGTCGTCGAGATGGGTCGCGACGTGGACAGCGGCGACCGCGGCGGGCTCGCGGCCCTGCACTGTCAGGGGCACCGCGACGGCGTGCAGCGACGGGACGACCTCGTCGTGACTCGTCGCCCACCCCCGCTCGGCGGTCCCGGCGACCTCGGCTGCCAGGCGCGCGTCCACATCGTTCGGCCAGCGCCGTGGGGGGAGTTGCGCGAGGATCGCCCGGCCGGGAGCCCCGCGGGTCACGGCATGGCGCGCCCCCGGACGCTGTGCCACGGCGGTGACCGTGTGCCGCGGCTCCACGCTCGCGAGGGTCACGCACTCGTCGTGATCGAGCACCACGAGGAAGCACGTCATGCCGAGGTCGTTCGCCGCCGCGGTGAGCTCGGGCAGCGCCTCCGACTGCAGATCGGCGGCGACTCCGGCGGCCAGAGCGGCCAGGCCCGTTCCGAGGCGCACCGCTCCGGTGGCATCCCGCGAGATCAGGCCATGGTCCTCGAGCGTGCGCAGCAGGCGGTAGGCCACGGAGCGGTGCAGGCCGACGCGTCCGGCGAGGTCGTCGATCGACAGGGGAGTGCGGGCGGCGGAGAGCTCTTCGAGCAGACGGATGCCGCGGCTCAGCGTCTGCGAGGCGGGGGCGGCGTCTTGCCGTGCGGGCATGGAGCGGATACCCTCTCGTTCGATAGGAGAACGTCGCGTTCGAATATAGAACACCGCAGCGCGGCGGTGCAACCCGACATCGATGTCAGGAGAGCCATGCAGTTCCACCACCACGGGTACGTGTCCGGCGACCCGCGTATCCAGCCCGCCGCAGGCGCGGGCATCGACCGGCCGGTCGGCCTGCCCGACGAGGTCGACGTGCTCATCGTCGGCTCGGGGCCGGCGGGCATGCTGCTGGCCGCGCAGATGTCGCAGTTCCCGCAGGTCATGACCCGTCTCATCGAGAAGCGGGACGGGCGGCTCGTGCTGGGCCAGGCCGATGGCATCCAGCCCCGCAGCGTCGAGACCTTCCAGGCGTTCGGTTTCGCGGACCGCATCACGGCCGAGGCGTACAACATCGGCTGGATGAACTTCTGGGCACCCGATCCCGACGCGCCGGACCGCATCGTCCGCACGACGCGTACCGAGGACTACGCCCTGAAGATCAGTGAGTTTCCTCATCTCATCGTCAACCAGGCGCGCGTGCTCGACTACTTCGCCGAGGCGGCCGTCAACGGGCCCGCGCGCATCGTTCCCGACTACGGCGTCGAGTTCCTCGATCTCACCGTCCGCGAGACGGGGGAGTATCCCGTGGAGGTGCGTGTGCGGGACGCCGCGGGCGAACGGACGATCCACGCCAAATACGTCGCCGGGTGCGACGGCGCGCGCAGCGCCGTGCGCCAGGCGATCGGGCGTACGCACGTGGGTGCCGCGGCGCAGCACGCGTGGGGCGTCATGGACGTGCTCGTCGAGACCGACTTCCCCGACTGGCGCATCAAGTGCGCCATCACCGCCGCGGCCGGCAACATCCTGCACATCCCGCGGGAGGGCGGCTACCTCAGTCGCATGTACATCGACCTCGGCGAGGTCGCGGCCGACGACGACCATCGCGTCCGGCAGACGCCGATCGAAGAGATCATCCGTCGCGCGAACGAGATCCTCCGCCCCTACTCGATCGACGTGAAGCAGGTCGCCTGGCACAGCGTGTACGAGGTGGGCCACCGCGTGACCGACCGGTTCGACGACGACGAGCAGGATCCGCGGGTCTTCCTCACCGGCGATGCCTGTCACACGCACAGCGCCAAGGCCGGGCAGGGGATGAACGTGTCGATGCAGGACGGCTTCAATCTGGGATGGAAGCTCGGCCATGTTCTCACCGGCCTCGCCCCCGCGGGGCTGTTGCGCACCTACTCCGCCGAGCGACAGCCCGTCGCGCAGCAGCTGATCGACTTCGACCGCGAGTGGTCGTCGCTCATGGCGCGCAAGCCCGGGGAGATCACCGACCCCGACGAACTGTCCACGTACTACCTCGCCACGGCCGAGTTCCCGTCGGGCTTCATGACCCGGTACGGGCCCTCCGCCATCGTCGGGGACGACGCGGCGCAGGAACTGGCATCCGGTTTCCCCGTCGGGAAACGCTTCCAGAGCGTCGAGGTCGTCCGGGTGTGCGACGGGAATCCGGTGCATCTCGGCCACCATGCGCGCGCCGATGGGCGTTGGCGCCTCTACGTCTTCGCGGATGCGGGCGGCTCGGCGCTGCGCACCTGGGCCGAGGCCGCGCGGGGGATCGTCGAACGTTTCACGCCGGAGGGGGGCGATCTCGACGCCGTGTTCGACGCGAAGGTCGTGTACCCCGGCCGCTGGGACGAGGTCACCGACGTGCCGACGCTTTTCCGCCCGCGGTCGGGGCCCCTCGGCCTGACCGACCTCGAGAAGGTGTTCGCCGCTGCGCCGTCGGCCTGGACGAGCGCCGACATCTTCGCGGAGCGCGGTATCGGGGCCGAGGGGGCGGTGGTCGTCGTGCGGCCCGACCAGTACGTCGCGCACGTGCTGCCGCTGTCGGCCCCGGACGCGCTGGACCGCTTCCTGGCCGGCGCGATGGCGGCGCCCATCGCGGTGCCCCCGCCCGCGGTCACCTCGGCCGCGGTCACCTCGCCCGCGGTCACCTCGCCCGCGGTGCCCCCGCCCGCGGCCACCTCGGCATAAACGCTCTTCGCGCGCATAAACGCGCTGACGACGCGTTTCTGCGCGGAATTCGCGTTTATGCCTGCGGCCGCCGGCGCGCGCCCCGAACGCGACCGGACTGCCGGCCGAATTCTCCCCCGCGGCGACCCGAGCGTCACGCTTGTACACCACGTATATCGGCACCGACCCGCCGGCTGACCAGAATGAGCGGGAGACCCGCACCGACCCAGGAGGACCCATGACCGATTCGCGCGAGAGCGAACTGCTGGCATCCGTACCGACCGGCCTGTTGATCAACGGCGAGTGGCGCGCGGCCGAGGGGGGCAAGACCGTCGCGGTCAGCGACCCCGCCACCGGTCAGGTCATCCGCGAGATCGCCGACGCCTCGGTGGCCGACGGCGTGGCGGCGATGGATGCCGCAGCCGAGGCGTTCCCGTCCTGGGCGGCGACTCCGGCGCGCGAGCGTGCCGAGATCCTCCGTCGCGCGTTCGATCTGCTGCAGGAGCGCAAGGAGGACGTCGCGCTCCTGATGACGCTCGAGATGGGCAAGCCGCTCGCCGAGGCACGCGGCGAGGTCGGATACGGCGGCGAGTTCCTGCGCTGGTTCAGCGAGGTCACCGCCCACACCCAGGGCCGCTACGGCGCGAACCCCGAGGGCACCGGCCGCATGATCGTCACCCAGCACCCGGTCGGGCCCTGCTACCTCATCACCCCGTGGAACTTCCCACTGGCGATGGCGACGCGCAAGATCGCGCCGGCGCTCGCCGCCGGCTGCACCGTCGTGATCAAGCCCGCGACGCTCACGCCGCTGACGACGCTGTTCTTCGCGCAGATCCTCCAGGACGCCGGAGTGCCCGCGGGTGTCGTCAACGTCGTCACCACCACGAGCACCGGCCCGGTGTCCGAGCGCATCATCTCCGACCCGCGGCTGCGGAAGCTGTCGTTCACGGGCTCCACCCCGGTCGGCGTGAAGCTGCTGCAGCAGGCCGCGCCCGGTGTCCTGCGCACGTCGATGGAACTCGGCGGCAACGCCCCGTTCGTGGTGTTCGACGACGCCGACCTCGACAAGGCGGTCGAGGGCGCGATGCTGGCGAAGTTCCGCAACATCGGCCAGGCGTGCACCGCCGCGAACCGCTTCATCGTGCAGCGCTCGGTCGTCGAGGAGTTCACGCGCCGGGTCACCGAGCGGGTGCAGGGCATGAAGATCGGCCGCGGCACCGAGGAGGGCGTGCAGATCGGACCCCTCATCGACGATCGGGCGGTCGACAAGGCCAAGACCCTCGTGGGGGATGCCGTCGAGCGCGGCGCGACCGTGACCACCGGCGGCTCGCCCGTGGACGGGCCCGGGACGTTCTTCGAGCCGACCGTCGTGTCGGACGTGCGGCCGGGGAGCGAGATCCTCCGCGAGGAGATCTTCGGACCGGTGCTGGCGATCGTCCCCTTCGACACCGAGGACGACGCCGTGCGCATCGCCAACGACACCGAGTACGGCCTCGTGTCCTACGTCTTCACCGAGTCGCTCGCGCGCGGGCAGCGCATGATCGAGCGCCTCGAGACCGGGATGATGGGCCTGAACGTGGGCGTGGTCTCCAACGCCGCGGCGCCCTTCGGCGGCTGGAAGCAGTCCGGACTCGGCCGCGAGGGCGGCGACGAGGGCATCCACGAGTACCTGCAGACGAAGTACACCCTGACGGCGAACCCCTTCGCCTGACCCCGGATGCCACGGCCCCGGCGCCCCTCGCGGGCGTGCCGGGGTCGTGGCATCCGCCGTTTGCCGTCACGCACAACTCCTGCGTTTCGGCCCCTGCCGAGCCGCCGGCGGGGGAGCTCGGCGTTCTGCAGGAGTTGTGCGGCCGGCCCGGCATGCTGCGGGCTCCGGGCTCCGGGCTCCTCGGATCGTCGGGGCCGTGGCATCCGCCGTCTGTCGTCGTGCACAACTCCTGCGATCGGGTCGAGCGGCGGCCCCGACCGGCGTGGGCTGGCTGAGGCGCCGGAGTTGTGCCTGCACGCCGCGGACGCGGCGCCGGTTCGGGGTAACTGAGTCACACCGCGGGGCCGGGGTCCCCTCCGCACAACTCCTGCGTCGCGTACTCGCGGGTGGTCGGGATGCCAGGATCCTCCGCATCGTGCAGGAGTTGTGCGGGCGCCGCCGCGCCCGGCGCTGCCCGAGCCCCCGGCTCGCCCCCGCCACGCCCCACCCGCGGCCGCGGCTCAGTCGCCCGCGTGCCGGTCCAAGAACGCGAAGACCTCGGCGTCATCGACGCCGGGGAACATGCCGCGGGGCAGGGGCGAGAACATGTGCCGGTGCACGCGCGCGCTCGGCCACGCCTTGCCCTGCCACCGCGCGGCCGCCTCGGAGTCGGGTCGCCGGCAGCACGATTCGTCGGGGCAGTGCGAGATGCCGCGTGTGGTGGTCTCGCGGCCGCGGAACCAGCGCGCGTCGTCGAAGGGCACGCCGACAGTGATGGAGAAGTCGCCGTCCGAGGTCGTGCCGGTCTGGGTGGAGCACCAGAACGTGCCGGCAGGGGTGTCGGTGTACTGGTAGTGCTCGGTGGTGCGGTTCCGTTCGTCGAACGCGGCCCGGGCCGAGAACTTCTTGCACACGATCTGCCCCTCGACCGACCCGGTCACGTCGGACGGCAACGGTAGGTCGTCGTTCTCGTAGACGCGCGAGATGGCTCCGTCGCCGTCGACCCGCAGGAAGTGGAGCCGGATGCCCAGATGCGTCGTGGACAGGTTGGTCATGCGCATCGCGGCGGCCTCGTGGGTGACGCCGAACGCGTCGCGGAAGTCCTCGACCGCGAGGTTGCGGTCCTTCTTCGCCTGCGCGAGGAAGGCGACCGAGTTCGTCTCGGGCATGAGGCAGCACGCGGCGTAGTAGTTGATCTCCAACCGCTGCTGGAGGAAGTCGGCGTAGTCGGTGGGCGGGCGGTGCCCGAGCAGCCGGTGCGCCATCGCCTGCAGCGCCATGGAGCGCAGCCCGTGGCCGCCGGGGATGGATGCCGGGGGCAGGTAGATGCGTCCGTTCTCGAGGTCGGTCACCGACCGCGCCGAGTGCGGCAGGTCGTTGACGTAGATGAGCTCGAACCCCAGCTGCTCGGCCATGATGCTCACGGTGCGGTGCGTCAGCGCGCCGGTTCCGTGCCCGGCGGCCTTCAGCTGTTTTTCGGCGAGCTTCTCGATGTCGGGGAGATGGTTGTCGAGTCCGCGCATGCGCAGACGCATTTCGGTGTTCGCGCGGCGTGCCTCCTCGGGGCTCGCGATGGTCTCGCGCTCGCGACGCTGCAGCTCGCGGTGGAGTCCCAGAACGGCCTCGATGGTCTCGTCGGTCGTGCCCTTGCTGACCTTGATGGGCGGGATGCCCAACTGCCGGAAGAAGGGGCTCGACTGGGCGCGTTCGAGCTCGATCTCCAATGCAGCGCGCCGGTTCGGCGGCTCGGTGGACAGCAGCTCCGTGACCTCGGTCTCGGTCGCCCGCGCGATCTCCTGCAGCAGTGAGAGCTTGGGCTCGCGCTTGCCGTTCTCGATGAGGCTCAGCTGGCTGCCGGCCACACCGACGAGCGCGCCGAGCTCGTCCAGCGTGTAGCCGCGGGCCAGGCGATGGTGGCGGATGCGATGTCCGAGGGTGGCGAGTTCGAGCGACGATGCCATTCCTTGACGATAGCGAAAGATGGGCGATTCTTGCGGCAGAAATCTGCTGAAAATCGGGTGGAAGCGCCGCACAGTGGAGGAAGACCACCGAATTCGCTCTCAATCGAGGAGATCGACATGGCACTCGCCGACATCTTCGCCGGACGCCCCTCCGGTCGCCCTGCCGCGACGGCCGCGGCCCACACGCCCCGCCCGGGCCGAGGCATCCGCCCGTCCGTCGAGGGTCCGGGCCTCGCCGCGCTCACCGCGTGGGTCGACGAGGTCGCCGCGCTCACGCAGCCCGACAGCATCCATTGGGTCGACGGCTCGGCGGCCGAGAACGACGCGCTGCTGCGCGAGATGGTCGACGAGGGCAAGCTCATCAAGCTCAACCCCGAGTGGCGGCCGGGCTCGTACCTCGCGCGATCGCACCCGGGCGACGTCGCCCGTCTGGAGTCGCGCACCTTCATCGCCTCCGAGCGCGAGAAGGATGCCGGTCCCACCAACAACTGGGTCGCTCCGGCCGAGATCCGGCAGACGCTCGACGGCGTCTTCGAGGGGTCGATGCGCGGACGCACCATGTACGTGGTGCCCTTCTCGATGGGCGCGGTCGGCGGTCCGCTCAGCCACATCGGCGTGCAGATCACCGACAGCGCCTACGCCGTGGCATCGATCGGCATCATGACTCGCGTCGGCACCGCGGTGCTCGAGCGCATCGCCGCGGGTGCCCCGTGGGTCAAGACCGTGCACTCGGTGGGTGCGCCGCTCGCCCCCGGCGAGGCGGACGTCACGTGGCCGTGCAACGACGAGAAGTACATCGTGCACTTCCCCGACACCCTGGAGGTGTGGTCGTACGGGTCCGGTTACGGCGGCAACGCGATCCTGGCGAAGAAGTGCTTCGCGCTGCGCATCGCCTCGGTGATCGGCCGCGACGAGGGGTGGCTGGCCGAGCACATGCTGCTCATCCGCGTCATCGACCCGAAGGGAAAGGCGTACCACGTCGCCGCGGCGTTCCCCTCGGCCTGCGGCAAGACGAACCTGGCCATGCTGCGGCCGACGATCCCCGGGTGGCGCGTGGAGACCCTCGGCGACGACATCACGTGGATCCGTCCCGGCGAAGACGGACGACTCTGGGCGATCAACCCCGAGGCCGGCTTCTTCGGTGTCGCGCCCGGCACCGGTGAGTCCACGAACGTCACCGCCGTCGAGACGCTGTGGGGCAACACGATCTTCACGAACGTCGCGCTGCGTCCGGATGGCGACGTGTGGTGGGAGGGGCTGACCGACGAGGCGCCTCCGCGGCTGATCGACTGGGAGGGCAACGACTGGACGCCCGCCTCGGGCCGGCCGGCCGCTCACCCCAACTCCCGCTTCACGGTCGCCGCCGCCCAGTGCCCGCAGATCGCGGAGGACTGGGAGACGCCCGAAGGTGTCCCGCTCGATGTCATCCTGTTCGGCGGTCGTCGGGCCACCAACGTCCCGCTCGTGCTCGAGGCCACCGACTGGTCGCACGGTGTCTTCCTCGGCTCGACGGTGTCGAGTGAGAAGACCGCGGCGCAGGAGGGCACCGTCGGCGAGCTGCGTCGCGATCCGTTCGCGATGCTGCCGTTCTGCGGCTACAACATGGGCGACTACTTCGGCCACTGGCTGAAGGTCGGCGAGAAGCTCCGCTTCGACCGCGCGCCGCGCATCTTCCAGGTCAACTGGTTCCGCAAGGGTGACGACGGCCGGTTCCTCTGGCCCGGGTTCGGTGACAACGCCCGCGTCATCGACTGGATCATCCGCCGCGTCGACGGCCAGGTCGAGGCCGTGGACAGCCCCATCGGACGTCTGCCCCGGATCGAAGACCTCGACCTGTCCGGCCTGGACCTGCCCGAGGCCGACCTCGCCGAGCTGTTCGCGATCGACGAGGAGTCGTGGCTGGCCGAGGCCGACCTCACGGAGGAGTTCTTCGACACCTTCGGCAGCCACCTCCCGGCCGCGCTGCGCGCCGAGCTGGCCGCGCTGCGGTACCGCCTGCAGCGGGCCTGACCCCCACACTCGACGCCCCTCCCTGCTCTTGGCGCGCGGGAGGGGCGTCGTCCTGCGTGCGGCAGGTCGCCGCGGCGGCGCGGGCGCGGGTGGGCGGGCGGCCGCGGTGGTGCGGCGTGGTGCGGCGGGGCGGCGACGGTGGTGTTGGGGCGCGGTGCGGCGCGGCGGCGCGGGGGCGCGTGGTGGTGCGGGAGCCGGGTGGGGTGGCGCGGCGCCGGTGGTGGTGCGGGGGCGCGGTGCGGGGTGCCACCAGGCATAAACGCCACTCGCGCGCATAAACGCGTGCGCAGCGTGTTTCCGTGCGCGGATCGCGTTTATGCATGGCTACGGCGTCCGCCCGGCGCCCCGCCCAGCCCGGCCCGACGCCCCGCCCCGGCCCGACGCCCCGCCCCGGCCCGACGCCCGCCCGGCGCCCAGCGCCCGGCCCGGCGCCCCGGCCCGGCGCCCCGCCCCGGCGCCCGGCCCGCCCCGGTGCCCCGTCCGCCGCCGGGTGCCTCACACGAGCAGCTGGTGCTTCGCGAGCTCCCGATAGAGCGGCACGGATGCCACGAGCTCGCTGTGCGTGCCCTGACCGACGACGCGGCCGTCCTCGAGCACCACGATGAGGTCGCTGTCCACGACGGTCGACAGCCGGTGCGCGATGACCAGCAGCGTGCGGCCGGTGGCGACGGCGTCGATGGCCTCGCGCATACGCTGCTCGTTCACGCCGTCGAGTGACGATGTCGACTCGTCCAGGAGCAGCACGGGGGGAGCGGCCAGCAGCGCCCGCGCGATGGCCAGCCGCTGCCGCTCGCCGCCGGAGAGCATCACGCCGTCCTCACCCACCGGGGCGTCGACCCCGAGCGGGCTGCGCTCCAGCACGTCGCCGAGGTTCACCGCGCGCAGCACCCGCTCGCAGTCGGCGTCGGATGCCTCGGGCGATGCCAGACGCAGGTTGTCGGCGATCGTGCCGGCCAGGGTCGGGGCGTCCTGTTCGACGTAACCGAAGCGGGAGCGCAGGTCATCGCGGGCGAGATCGCGCGCGTCGATGCCGTCGACGAGGATCGCGCCCCCGGTGGGGTCGTAGAACCGTTCGACGAGGGACAGCACCGTGCTCTTGCCCGCGCCGGAGGGGCCGACGAGCGCGACACGGGACCCGCGGGCAACGGTGAAGGAGACCCCGCGCAGCACCTCCCGTTCGCCCTCCTCCGCCTCGGCGACGGTCTCGTCCGCGGCGCGGTCGAGGTGTGCCTGCGCGAGCACGGAACGTGCCTCCCGCGCGGCGGCCTCGCGGGCCCGCACCACATGGTCGGGGTAGCGGAAGCGCACGTCGCGGAACTCGATCGCGGCGGCCTCCGGGCGGGGTTCCGTCGTGCCGTGCCGATCGCCGTCCTCTTCGAGCGGCAGGTCCAGGACCTCTTGGATGCGCCCGAGCGCGCCGAGGGCCTGGTTCACCGATGTGATCGCGCCGATCGCCGAGGCGAGCGGTTGCACGAGCAGGAACAGGAAGATGACGAACGTCACCAGGGCCGCGACGTCGATGGCGCCGGATGCCACGCGGAAGCCGCCGACGCCCAGCACCACCAGCAGGGACACCTGCAGTGCGATGCCGGCCACGGGCACGATGAGGGCCGAGACCTTCGCGATGCGCACCCCGGCGTCGTACGCCTCGGTGGCGGCGCGGGTCACGGCCGTGGCCTCGCGATCGGTCGCCCCGGCGGCACGGATCGTGCGGATCGACCCGACGGCGCGTTCCACACCCGACGCCAGCTCGCCGACCTTGGTCTGCTGCGCCGCCGAGGCCGCGCGGATGCGCGTGCTGAGGATGCCCACGGTGGCGATCGAGGCACCCAGGACGAGCACGATGAGGCCGAGCAGCAGGGGGTCGATGAACGCCATTGCGACGACCGCCCCGACGAGGATGAGTGCGTTGCCGACGGCATCCGCGAGCCCCTGGGTGAGGACGGCGTACAGCAGAGTCGTGTCGGTGCCCACGCGCGAGACGAGGTCGCCCGTGCGGCGGGCGTCGAACTCGCTGATCGGCAGGTGCAGGATGCGCGCGATGAGTCGGCGTCGGCTGGAGTACACCACCGCGGTGCCGGTGCGCTGGAGCAGATAGTGCTGGTATCCCGAGATGAGCGAGGACAGCACGACGAAGCCGACCAGGAGCCAGACGAGTGCCCCGAGCGGCACGGACTCCTGCACGCGCGAGATGACCTCCCCCACCAGGAGCGGCTGCACCAGCGTCGCCCCGGCGCCGAGGATGCTCAGAACGGCCACGACGACGAGCGTGCGCTTGTGCTCGAGCAGGAAGGGCAGCAGCTGGCGGAAGGACGCGCGCGGGCCCTCGGCGGCGCGACGACCGCGGCGGCCGCGGGCGGGAGCGGGAACGGACATGCTCACCTCGTTCTGTGCGGGGGTCAGATTCGACCGTACTTCTTGTGCGCGGCTTGTCTGGTCACGCCCAGCGCGCTCGCGATGGCGAGCCAGGAGTGTCCGCGCAGTCGGGCGCGGCGTACCTGCGCCTCCTCGACGCGCGCGATCTCCTGACGGAGCGTCGCGAGCCGCCGGAGCTCGACCAAGGGCTCATCGTCGCCGAGTCCGCCGAGGGCGGTATGGATCGCCTCACTCATGCGTCAATCCTGGTTGACATCTGATGCGATGTCAACTGAAGTTGACGATCGGGGCGGGAACGACGGATGCCACGAGGCCGAGGCCCCGTGGCATCCGGTGATCCGTCCGCGAAGCGCTACGGCGCGGTCGCCCCCGCGGCGAGGTTGTCGTCGTAGGCGACGTCCTTGGTCTCGGGGGAGAGCACCAGGGCGATCAGGGTGAGCACGCCCATCGCCGACAGGTACGCGCCCACGAGCCACGGGTTTCCGTCGCCGGCGGCCCACAGCGCCACCGCGACGATCGGGGCGAGCGCGGCGCCGAGGATCGACGACACGTTGTACGAGATGGCCGAGCCGGTGTACCGCGTGTTCGTCGGGAACAGCTCGGGCAGCACGGCGCCCATCGGGCCGAACGTCGAGCCCATGAGCAGGAACCCGATGATGAGGAACGCCTGGACGTACACGCGCGTCAGAGCGGCGTCCGCCTGGGGCAGCAGGAAGAACGCGAACGTCAGACCGAACGCGATGATCGCGATCGTGACGCCGATGAGCAGGCGCTTCCGGCCGATGCGGTCGGCGATCGGGCCGGACAGCATCGTGAAGACGCCGAAGAAGACCACGCCGATGATCTGCATGATCACGAAGTCGGTGTAGCCGAAGCCGAGTCCGGGCACGTACGTGGCGGCGTCGAACGGTGTCCCGGCCTTCTCGGCCGCAGCGGCGGCGCCGTCGAGCGTCGGCTTGGTGCCGTACGACAGCGTGAAGCTCGTCATCAGGTAGAACAGCACGTAGGTCGCCAGCATGATGAACGTGCCGAGGATCAGCTGCACCCAGTTGCGACGGATGACTTCGCCCAGCGGGAACTTGCGGATCGCACCGCTCTTCTCGGCCTTCGCGAACGACTCGCTCTCGACGAGCTTCAGGCGCACCCACAGCCCGACGATGACCATGACCGCCGAGAACAGGAACGGCACACGCCAGCCCCAGGTGAGGAACTCCGCGGAACGCTGCGCCGTGCCGTCGGGGTGGGGGAGGGCGAAGTTGATGATGAGGAAGATGCCGTTGGCGATGATGAAGCCGATGGGCGCACCCAGCTGCGGGAACGTTCCGTACCAGGCGCGCTTGCCCTTCGGTGCGTTCTCGGTCGCGACGAGGGCCGCTCCGGACCACTCGCCGCCGAGCGCGAAGCCCTGCGCGAGGCGCATGATCAGCAGCAGCACCGCGGCCCACACGCCGATGTCGTTGTACGTGGGGAGGCATCCGATGAGGAAGGTCGCGACACCCATCGTGAGAAGGGATGCCACGAGCGTGGCCTTGCGGCCGAACCGGTCGCCGAAGTGTCCGAAGACCACGGCGCCCAGGGGGCGGGCGACCATCGCCGCTCCGAAGACGCTGAACGACAGCAGGAGCGAGGTGGTCTCGTTCCCGGTGGGGAAGAAGAGGATCGGGAAGACGAGCACGGCCGCGGTGGCGTACGCGTAGAAGTCGTAGAACTCGATCGTGGTGCCGATGAGGCTCGCGGTGATGACGCGCGAACGGGGATTGGCCGGAGCCGACGACGAGCGGAGGGTGGGGGAGGAGGAGGTCATGACTGCCTGACAGGAGATCGATCAATCGCGTCCGTCGTGGGGGCGCAGCGGTGGCGCGGAGTCGGACACACCTGGTGTGCGTGTCCGGGCGCGCGGCGGGGGGCACCGGGAAGGACCCGGGTGGGGGTCCAGACCCTCCAGTCTAGGCCTTCGCGGGAGACGCGCCGATCAGCGCCAGAGCACGGCGAGTGCGGCGTTCAGCAACGTCAACGGGCCCACGAGCCAGAACAGTGCCGACGGCGCCGCACCGGTGCGCTTCTGCCGGGCCGAGCCGATGCCCAGGAGCGCACCGATGACGATGAGCACGACGAGCTTCGTGCCGATCTTGACGTAGTTGAGGTCGTGATCGATCCCCCACGGCGCAGCCAGGGCGAGCCCGGAGACCAGCGCGGTCAGCATGCCGTAGCTCATCAGACGCGTCACCTGCACACGGCGGGCGACCGCCTCCACGATCCAGGCGCCGAACAGCACGGCGAATCCGACGAGGTGGACGAGCACGACGACGTGACGCAGGATCTCCATGACCGTCAGATTAGGGATGCCGTGATCTCGACGCCAGCAAGGCGCGCCTCACCGCGCGGGAGGCGCGCCTCGCCGGGTCGTTCAGCCGCGCAGGTCGCGCAGGACCAGGGCGGTGCGGAGGGCCGCATCGGCAGCCTCGGCACCCTTGTCCTCCTTCGACCCGTCGAGCCCGGCGCGGTCGAGTCCCTGCTGCTCGTCGTCGAGGGTGAGCACACCGAAACCGACGGGCTTGCCCGCGTCGATCGCGACGCGGGTCAGCCCGTCCGTCGCCGCCGAAGAGACGTACTCGAAGTGCGGGGTGCCCCCGCGGATGATGACGCCCAGGGCCACCACGGCGTCGGCGCCGCCCTCGAACGCCGCGACGGCGGCCACCGGCAGCTCGAACGAGCCCGGCACGCGCACGACGCGGTACGTCGCGCCCGTGGCATCCAGGACCTTCCTCGCGCCGGCGATCAGGCCGTCGGTGATGACCTCGTGCCACGTGCCCGCGACGACGACGACGTTCAGTCCCGTCGCGTCGATGCCGCCGGTCTCGGGTGCTCCGCTTCCCGCCATCAGGAGAGTCCTTCCTTCATGTGCGCGAGCGCGTCGCGCAGTTCGTCCTCGTCGATGACGTGACCCATCCGGTCGCGCTTGGTCTCGAGGTACTGGTGGTTGTTGGGGCCGACACCCACGAGCAGGGGGACCTGCTCGACGACGTCCAGTCCGAAGCTGCGCAGCTGTGCCACTTTGTCGGTGTTGTTGGTGAGCAGGCGGACCTGTTCGACACCGAGGTCTGTGAGGATGCCGGCGGCGGCGGCGTAGTCGCGGGCGTCCGCCGGCAGCCCCAGGGCCAGGTTGGCGTCCACGGTGTCCAGGCCCCGCTCCTGCAGGCTGTACGCCCGCAGCTTGTTGATGAGGCCGATGCCGCGCCCCTCGTGGCCGCGCATGTAGATCACGATGCCTCCCTCGCGTTCGATCGTGTCGAGCGCGGCATCCAGTTGAGGACCGCACTCGCACTTGAGCGAACCGAACGCCTCACCGGTCAGGCACTCCGAGTGCACGCGCACGAGGGGCGCCGCGTCGGTGATCTCGCCCGAGACCACCGCGATGTGGTCGGTGCCGGTGATGCGGTCCTTGTAGGCGAGGAAGCGGAACGTCCCGTGGGCCGTGGGCACGTTCGCCTCGGCGCGCAGGCTCACGCGACGACGCGGCGCCGGGGAGGTCGCGACCGGTTCGGTCTGGTCGAGGTAGGCGATGAGCTGCTCGATCGTGATGACCGGCACACCGTCGCGCTGCCCGAGCTCGATCAGCCCGGGCAGACGCATCATGCTGCCGTCCTCGGCCACGACCTCGGCGATCGCGCCGACGGGCTCGAGACCGGCCAGGCGCATGAGGTCGACGGCGGCCTCGGTGTGGCCGGCGCGCTCGCGCACGCCCCCGTCGACGGCGCGCAGCGGCAGCACGTGACCCGGGCGGATGAGGCTCGCGGGCACCGACTCGGGGTCGGCGAGGACGTTCAGCGTGTGCGCGCGATCGGCGGCGCTGATCCCGGTCCCGACGCCCTCGGCCGCGTCGACGCTGACCGTGTACGCGGTGCCGCGGGCATCCTGGTTGACCTCGACCATCGGCGGGAGGTCGAGGCGGTCGGCCCAGTCCGCCGGCATGGGCGCGCAGACGTAGCCGCTGGACCAGCGCACCGTCCACGCGAGCCACTCGGGCGTGGCGAGCTGGGCCGAGATGATGACGTCGCCCTCGTTCTCGCGGTTCTCATCGTCCGCGACGAGCACCGGCCGCCCGGCGCGCAGGGCCTCGAGGGCCTCGGGGATGGTGGACAGGCTCATGCGGAGCCCCTCTCGGTCGTCGCGGCGGGGGCCGCGGGGTTCTCGGTACTGCGGAAGGCGAGCAGGCGCTGAACGTGCCGGGCCAGGATGTCGGTCTCGAGGTTGACCGGGACGCCCGCTTCGGCGCGGCCCAGGGTCGTGGCCTCGAGGGTCTCGGGGATCAGCGACACCTCCAGCCACGGCTCGGGATCGGCGGCCTCGCTCACCGCGCTCACCGTCAGCGAGACGCCGTCGATCGCGATGGACCCCTTGTCGACCACGAGCGGGGCGAGGTGGGCCGGGATGCCGACGCGTACGACGCTCCACTGAGCGCCCGGTCGTACCTCGCGCACGACGCCCGTGCCGTCGATGTGGCCCTGCACGACGTGACCGCCCAGACGTCCGTGGGCGGCGGTGGCGCGCTCGAGATTCACCGCGCGACCGGCCGCGACGTCGGCGAGCGTCGACATGTCCAGCGTCTGCTTCATGACGTCGGCGGTGAACCAGTCGGGACCCTGCTCGACGACGGTGAGGCACACGCCGCTGACCGAGATCGAGTCTCCGTGGCCGGCATCCGACACCGACAGCGGCGCCCTCACGGTCACGCGCACGCCGTCTCCGGACGGCTCGACGGCGGTGATCTCGCCGACCTCTTCAACGATTCCGGTGAACATCAGGATTCCCCCTGGGTGTCGTGGACGGGACGGGCGACGACGCGGATGTCGTCGCCGAGGATGTCGATGGATGCCACCGCGAGCCGCCGCGCGGCGGCGATGTCCGGCACGCCGAGGTCGCCGAGCGCGAGGCGCGAGCCGCCGAGCAGCACGGGCGCGAGGTAGACCAGCAGCTCGTCGACCAGTCCGTCGCGCACCAGGGCGCTCTCGAGGGTGGGACCCCCCTCGACGAACACGGACTGGATGCCACGACCACCGAGGTCGTGGAGGACAGCGGCGAGGTCGCGGGTGGCGAAGAACAGCGGCGCGTGCGGGTGACGGCGCACCGCGGCATCCACGGGGATCTCGCTCTCACCCACGATGACCGGGACGGGCTGGTCTCCGAGGAGAGCCCCGTCCGCGTCGCGAGCCGTGAGCGCGGGGTCGTCCGCGCGGACCGTTCCTGTGCCGACGAGGATCGCGTCGGCGGCCGCACGGCGTTCGTGGACGTCGCGGCGGGCCTTCGGTCCGGTGATCCATTGGCTGGAACCGTCGTCCGCCGCGGCGCGGCCGTCGAGGCTCTGCGCCCACTTCACGGTCACGCGGGGACGGCCGGTGCGCTGCAGGTGCACCCAGTCGCGGACGAGGTCGGTCGCGGCCTCGCGCTCGAGCCCCGCCTCGACATCGACACCGCCGGCCCGGAGACGGTCTGCCCCGCCCGCGGCGGCATCCGTCGGATCGTCGAGGGCGTAGACCACCCGCGCGACGCCGGCCTCCAGGAGCGCGACGGCGCACGGACCGGTGCGCCCGGTGTGGTTGCACGGCTCGAGCGTGACGACCGCGGTCGCTCCGCGGGCGGCTCCCGGTGCGAGCGTGGACAGCGCGTCGACCTCGGCGTGCGGCGTGCCCGCACCGCGGTGGAAGCCCTCGGCGAGGACGTCGCCGGCGGGGGAGAGGATCACGGCGCCGACCTGCGGGTTGAGCCCGCGGGGGCCGTTCCGCGCGAGACGCAGCGCCTGGCGCATGGCGTCAGTTTCGGCGGCGGATGCCATTTCCTGTCCTTCCCGTCGTGAACGGGGCAGGAGAGGGCAGGGCGGCGCGGCATGCCGACCGTGCTGCCTCCTATCCGGACTAGAGGAGATCTCTCGCCTCATCACCGTCGGTTCCGGAATTCCACCGGATCGGCCCCACCGCTGAGCGGAGGGGTTCGCGGACTGTCACCGCCGGTTCGGATTCTCACCGACCCCGGAGCACGTGTTGCTTGGTCGAAGTCTAATCAACACCGCCGACACGGATTCATTCCCGCCGACGCCGGAGGCGACGGTGCTACTTCAACAGGCGCGAAAGACGGCGATCGGCGAGGATCTTCCCGCCCGTCTGGCACGTGGGGCAGTACTCGAGGGAGTTGTCGGCGAAGAAGACGCTGCGCACCTCGCCGCCGCACACCGGACACGCCTCGCCACGCCGCCCGTGCACGCGCATGCCCCGACGTTTGGCATCCTTCAGATCGGCCGGCGGCTTACCGCGCGCGGTGTCGATCGCCTCGGTGAGGGTCGAGATCATCGCGGCGTGCAGGGTGTCGATCTCGGCGGCGGTGAGGTTCGCCGCGAGGGCGTAGGGCGACATCTTCGCGGCGTGCAGGATCTCGTCGGAGTAGGCGTTGCCGACGCCCGCGATGATCGACTGGTCGCGGAGCACTCCCTTGATCTGCGTACGACGGCCGGCCAGGAGCGCGGCGAACGCGTCGCGGTCCAGAGCCGCATCGAGAGGATCGGGGCCGAGCCGCGCGACGCCCGGCACGTCGCCGGGGGAGCGGACGGCGTAGACGGCGAGCGACTTCTTGGTGCCCGCCTCGGTGAGGTCGAAACCGGAGCCGTCGTCGAAGCCGACGCGGAGGGCGATCGGGGTCTTGCCCGGCTTGATGAGCGTCGACGGCAGCGCGTCGTACCAGCGCACCCACCCCGCTTTGGCCAGGTGGAAGATCAGATGGATGCCGCCGTCGGTGGCGAGGTCGACGAACTTGCCGTGGCGTTCGACCGCCGTCACCGCCGAGCCCACGAGCGCGTCGATCGGCGGATCGTACGTCTTCAGGGCGCTGATGGCCGACACGCTCGCCTTCGTGAACGTCAGCCCCGTGACGCGTCCGCGCAGGAACTCCACGAGTCCTTCGACCTCGGGCATTTCGGGCATGGGCCCATCGTGGCATCCGTCTCCGACATCCGACAGGCCCTTGCCGCGATGCGCCGAGGACGAGTCGCCGGGTTGGCGACGCAGAACTCCTGCGGGGGCGTGTCAGTGCGGAGCGGATGCCAGCGCGGCGGCGAATCTGCCAGCGTTGTGCTCGGCGGGTCCGGTCGTTTGGTCCGCGGTCCCGCGACACAACTCCTGCGGAACACGGACGCGGTGGTGGTGGCCGCAAGCGGGAGCCGGTCCTGCAGGAGTGGGGGCGGTTTCACCCGAGGGCGAAAGGCCACTCCTGCGGGACCCGGTCGTCGTGTCGGAGCAGACCGCCGATCCACACGTCCGCGCGGCCGAGACTGTTCACGTGCGCCTGTCGCAGCAGCCCCTCGTAACGGAAGCCGAGCCGTCGGGCGGTTCGGGCGGAGCCGATGTTCCCGACGACCGCGCGCCACTCGATCCGCTCGACGGCGAGACGTTCGTCCGCGAACGCCCAGTCGACGACGGCCGCGGCGGCTTCGCCTGCCACATTCTGTCGACGAGCGTCGCGGGCGATCCAGTACCCGATCTCGGGCGCCCCGGTGTCGAGCCTCGCCAGCCCGATCATGCCGACGAGGCGTCCGCCGCGGCGGATCGCCCACGTCGGCTCCGTGCCACCCGCCCACCATCGCCCGGTCAGTTCGACGAAGCGTTCCGCGTCCTCGAGGAGGTACGGCGACGGCACCATGGTGTAGCGCTGCAGATCGGCATCCTGGCACGCCGCATGGATGGCGGCGACGTCGGCCGTCGTCGGGGGCGAGAGTTCGAGGCGTGCGGTGTGCAGGTGCTCATGCTCCATCCGCCCACGGTACCGATGCGGCATAACTCCGGCATCCCGGCCCGAGGTGCATGGATGCCAGAGACCCCGGGCAGTCCGCAGGAGTTGTGTTCGCGACGGCTCCTGCCCATCACGGTAACGGCGCTCTCTCGTCCCCAGAACGAGTCGCGGACGGCGCCCGCCGCCCGGGATCTGAGCAGAGTGAAGAGGATGACGACGCCTCGCTTCCATACCTATCGGGAACTCCGTATCGCGGGATGGCGCGTCCACAGATCGATCGGGCCGTGCGTGAGGGGGCGCTGGTTCGCCTCCGCCGGGGGAGATACGCGGAAGGCTCCCTCGACCCCACCACCTGTGAAGCGGGTCGTCTCGGCGGGCGCGTGGATTGCGTGTCTCTGCTCTCGCTCCTGGGCGTCTTCGTTCTGCATGCGCCGCAGCTTCATGTGCAGTTCGATCGCGAGATGAGCAGGCTCCCCGACCGTCCGCCCGATGTCGTTGCGCACTGGCGATCGACCGGCGCGCGACCGGGCCATCTGCATGCGGACCTCGTAGAGGCCTTGGCCGAGGCCTTCCGATGTCAGGGGCCCCGCGCCGGACTCGCCTCGGTGGACAGCGCCTGGAACAAACACCTGATCACTCGGGAGGAGGTGGACGCCGTGTTCGCGCGGCTTCCGCGACGCTTCCGACGGCTCCGGGCGCTGGCCGACCGATCGGCGGAGGCGGGTTCGGAAACGTTCGTCCGGCTCATGCTCCGGAGTCTCGGCGCTCGCTTCGAGACGCAGGTGCGTATCGCCGGCGTGGGACGCGTCGATTTCCTGGTCGACGGGTGGCTGATCGTCGAGTGCGACAGCCGTGCGCATCACTCGTCGTGGGAGGAGCAACTGCGCGATCGACGCCGGGACCGCGTCGCCGCTGAACTCGGGTACGCCACGCTGCGCCTGGTCGCGGAGGACATTCTCTACCGCCCCGACGCTGTGCAGCGTGCACTCGCGGGTGTGCTGCGGGGCGGGCGGCGGCGTCGCCGTCGCGAGGCATCCGGCGAGGTGTCCACCTCGGTGCTCCTCGCTGAGGCGCCCGGCTGCACAACTCCGGCAGAGGCGGCTGTTTCACCCCGCCGCAGTGCCCTCGAGTGACCAATGCCGGAGTTGTGCTGACCGGGGTGCAGGCCGGGGTGCGGGCGAGGCTGCGCGCAGCGGCGGGTGAGCCGGGCACCTCCGGCGCTTCCGGCTCCCAATGCGGCCGCGCCGTGCCTGTCCCGCACCGCGCAACTCCGGCGGAGCCGTCGCGGCCACGCATATCAATGGCGGCTCGGCCGGTTCTGCAGGAGTAGTGCTGTCTTGAGGCTGCTCAGCGAACTCGGCGCGGTGGGCAGCTCGGCGCACACCGGCCCCGACGGCGTCAGCCGCGGCGCAGCAGGCCGATGCGGTCGTACACGTCGGCGAGGGTCTTCTCGGCGACGGATGCCGCCCGCTCGGCGTTCAGCGCGAGCACGCGATCGAGCTCGGCGGGGTCGTCGAGCAGCTCGAGCGCGCGCTCGCGCACCGGCTCGAACTCCGCGACGACGACCTCGGCGAGGCCCTTCTTGAAGTCGCCGTAGCCGCGGCCCGCGTACTCGTCCTCGATCGAGGCGATCTCGCGACCGGTCAAGGCCGAGTAGATGACGAGCAGGTTCGACACACCCGGCTTGGCCTCGCGGTCGAATCGCACGGCTCCCTCGGAGTCGGTCACCGCCCGCATGATCTTCTTCGCGCTGACCTTCGGCTCGTCGAGCATCCACAGCACACCGGCGTCGGACTCGGCCGACTTCGACATCTTCGACGTGGGGTTCTGCAGGTCGTAGATGCGCGCCGTCTCGCGCTGGATCATGGGCTTGGGCATCGTGAACGTCTCACCGAAGCGCTGGTTGAAGCGCTCCGCGAGGTCGCGGGTGAGCTCGATGTGCTGCTTCTGGTCGTCGCCGACGGGCACGACATCGGTCTGGTACAGCAGGATGTCGGCGGCCATCAGCACCGGATAGGTGAACAGCCCGACGTTCGTGGCGTCCGCGCCGTAGCGGGCGGACTTGTCCTTGAACTGCGTCATCCGCCCGGCCTCGCCGAAACCCGTGAGGGTCGACAGCACCCACTGCAGTTCGGCGTGCGCGGGCACGTGGGACTGCACGTACAACGTCGACCGCGACGGCTCGATGCCCGCGGCGATGTACTGCGCCGCGGTGCGCCGCGTCTTCTCCCGACGCTCGGCCGGGTCGCCGGGCTGTGTGAGGGCGTGGAGGTCGACGACCGAGAAGAAAGCGTCGTACTCGTCCTGCAGCTCGCGCCACTGCAGGAGAGCCCCGATGTAGTTGCCGATCTGGAGGCTGTCGGCGGAGGGCTGCATTCCGGAGTAGAGGCGCTGCGGGGTCACCGTACGATCCTAGGCCGCTGCAGAGGTGTCGACCCCCGGATCACATCCCCAAGGTGTAGTCGACGATGACCGGGGCGTGGTCGCTCCACCGGGTGTCGTACGACGGTGCCCGGTCGACGCGGTAGTCGGTGACCCGCTCGGCCAGGGCGGGCGTCACGACGTGGTAGTCGATCCGCCATCCGGAATCGTTGTCGAACGCCTTCCCCCGCATCGACCACCACGTGTACGGCCCCTCGACCTCGCCCGCGTGGTGTCGCCCCACGTCGACCCACCCGAGCCCCGGGCCGGTCGAGCCGTCCGCGCCCTCGACCTGCGCGCCGGCGGGACCGAAGAACCGGTCGAAGTACGCGCGCTCGCGGGGGAGGAACCCTGCGTTCTTGCGGTTGCCCTTCCAGTTCTTGATGTCGAGCTCCCGGTGTCCGACGTTGAGGTCGCCCATGACGACGGCCAACGGGCGCGTCTGCCCCAGTTCGGCGAGGCGTCGCTCCATGGCATCCAGGAAGAGCCACTTGGCATCCTGCTTGGGGGTGTCGACCTCACCGCTGTGCACGTAGGCGCTCACGACGGTCACGGTCTCGCCGTCGATGTCGAAGTCGGTCTCGATCCAGCGGCCCGAGGCGTCGAGCGGCTCGGGTCCGAGGTGGGTGCGGGTCTCGACGCCGGGGAGTCGGCTCGCGATCGCGACGCCCGCGCGGCCCTTCTGCAGGGCCTCGTCGTTGACGATCTGCCAGCCCGGGAGCGCCTCGGCGAGCTGTTCGGCGGTCGCCCGCACTTCTTGCAGGGCGAGGATGTCGGCGCCCGAAGCGTCGAGCCACTCGGTCATGCCCTTGCGGACGGCGGCACGGATGCCATTGACGTTGACGGAGACGATGCGTACGGAACGGGCCACCCGTCGAGCGTAGCCGGGGCCTCCGACACCGAGCGTGCGTCTGCGACGACGAGCCTCGCCGTCGACCCCGGGTCAGTCCAGCAGCAGCGTCGCCCGACGGGGGGCGGGGAGTTCCGCTTCGGCGCGCGCGAGGCGGGCGCGGGCCGCGCGGAGGCGGCGTCGTGCCGACCCGCGCCGCGGCCAGCGGGCCAGCGCGGCTCGTCGCTCGGCCTCGCGCACGGCGACCTGCGCGGCGATGACGAGCGCGGTCTGCTCCATCGCCCGGCGGTCTTCGGGCGAGCGCAGCGGCACGTCGCGGTCGTGGGCCGCGACGGCGATCCACGCCGCGGCGACCAGGATCACGATGCCCACGAACCGGAACCACAGCAGGAACCCGATGAGCACGGTGAACGTCGCCAGGAGCGGGTTGGACGGGGTGTAGACGAACAGGAAGCCCGCCGAGACCTGCAGCACGATCAGACCCGCCGATCCGACCAGGGCCCCGGGCCAGATCCGGCGCCAGGGGAGCGCGGTGCCGGTGAGGAAGCGGAAGAGGGATGCCAACGCGAGAGTGTTGACGGCGAACGCCACCAGGAGCGAGACCCCGCGGGCGCCGAGCGACCACCACGCGGTCTCGCGGGTCCAGCCGATCCAACCGAACACGAGGTCGACGGCGCCGGTCGTGATCGATCCGAGAAGAGCGCCCATGAGCAGGGCGAGGCCGAACAGCACGGAGGCGACGAAGTCCCGGGCCTTGAGCAGCACGTAGTTGCGCAGGTCGAAGGGCAGTCCGAAGGTGTCGCGCACGGCTCGGCGGGTGAAGGTGACGAAGCCGATCGTCGTCCAGACGACCACGACACCGGCCACGACACCGGTCACGCCCAGGAGTCTGCCGCTCTCCTGGGCGACCGCTTCGACCTGCTCCGGCTTGACCAGGCCGTTCGTGCTGATGATGCCCGGGATGTACCCGTTGACGATCCGGATCAGTCCGTCGATGGCGGTCTTGCTGCCGCCCAACCAGATGCCGACGGCCGCGAACGCCAGATACAGCGCCGAGAACATCGCGAACAGACCCTGATAGCTCATCCCCGCGGCCAGCAGGAACCCGTTGTGCCGCAGGAAGTGGCGCCACACGCGCACCGGGAACAGCTGCGCGAGCTTCGCGGCGCGCGCGATCGGGTGGTCGAGCCGTTCGCGTACGGCCGTCTGCGCGGCTTCGAGGCGCTCGCGCAACGATGTCTCCTCCGTCGCCGCGCCGGGCAGCGGTCGGGGGTCGTGGCGGCTCTCGGTCACCGTTCGAGCCTAATGAATGGATGCCGCGTCCCCGGGCTCTCGCTTCGAGAGCCGTCGCGGGTCACGTGGCCACGAAGACGCTCGGGACCGATCGGGGTGGGCACGGCGTCTCCCCGGAAACGCCGGACGGCGGGGCGCCGAAGCGCACCCGCCGTCCGAAGCGGGGATCAGCGACCGCGCAGGACCGCCTGCTTGACCTCGGCGATGGCCTTGGTGACCTCGATGCCGCGGGGGCAGGCCTCGGTGCAGTTGAAGGTGGTGCGGCAGCGCCACACGCCTTCCTTGTCGTTGAGGATGTCCAGGCGCACGTCACCCGCGTCATCGCGCGAGTCGAAGATGAACCGGTGGGCGTTCACGATCGCCGCGGGGCCGAAGTACTGGCCGTCGGTCCAGAACACGGGGCACGACGAGGTGCACGCGGCGCACAGGATGCACTTCGTGGTGTCGTCGAAGACCTCGCGGTCCACGATCGACTGGATGCGCTCCTTGCCCGGCTCCGGCTTGCTGTTGGCGATGAGGAAGGGCTGCACCTCGCGGTAGGAGGCGAAGAACGGCTCCATGTCGACGATGAGGTCCTTCACCAGCGGCAGGCCCTTGATCGCCTCGACGTAGATCGGCTGCGAGATGTCGAGGTCCTTGATCAGCGTCTTGCAGGCCAGGCGGTTGCGGCCGTTGATGCGCATGGCATCCGATCCGCAGATGCCGTGCGCGCAGGAACGGCGGAACGACAGCGAGCCGTCGACCTCCCACTTGATCTTGTGCAGGGCGTCCAGGACACGGTCGGTGGAGTACAGCTCCACGTCGTAGTCGACCCAGCGCGGCTCGTCGTCGACCTCGGGGTCGAAACGACGGATGTTGAAGGTCACCAGGAACGACTGGATGCCGGTGTCCGCGGGGGACTGCTCGATCTCGTCCGAGGTGTCGACGGTGTCGATGACGGTGGATGCCATCTCAGTACTTCCTCTCCAGGGGCGGGTAGCGCAACTCGCCGGCGTCGTTCTTCGTGAAGACCACGGGCTTCCACCCGAGCTCGATGTGGTCGGCGGGGTGCGACGAGTGCGGGTCGCCCGTCAGGTACGCCATGGTGTGCTGCATGTAGTTCTCGTCGTCGCGCGTCGGGAAATCGTCGCGCATGTGACCGCCCCGGCTCTCCTCGCGGTTCTGCGCGGAGTACACCACGACCTCGGCGAGGTCGAGGAGGAAGCCCAGCTCGACGGCCTCGAGCAGATCGGTGTTGTACCGCTTGCCCTTGTCGTCGACGTGGACGTTCTTGTACCGCTCGCGCAGGTCGGCGATGATGTCGAGGACTTCGGCGAGGGAGTCGTGGGTGCGGAACACCTGGGCGCCCTTGTCCATCTCGTCCTGGAGCGTCTTGCGCAGAACCGCGATGCGCTCGGTGCCGGAGTTGGCGCGAAGGCCCTCGATCATCTCGCGGACCTCCTTCGCGGGATCCTCGGGGAGGGGGACGAAGTCGGCCGTCCGGACGTACTCGACGGCGTTCCGGCCGGCGCGCTTGCCGAAGACGTTGATGTCCAGGAGCGAGTTGGTGCCGAGGCGGTTGGAGCCGTGGACGGAGACGCAGGCGCATTCACCGGCGGCGTAGAGACCGGGCACCACCGTCTCGTTGTCGGCGAGCACTTCGGCCTTGATGTTCGTGGGGATGCCCCCCATCGCGTAGTGCGCGGTCGGCATGACCGGGACCGGCTCCACGACGGGGTCCACGCCCAGGTACGTGCGGGCGAACTCGGTGATGTCGGGGAGCTTGGTCTCGAGGACCTCGGCGCCCAGGTGCGTGCAGTCCAGCAGCACGTAGTCGCGGTGAGGACCGGCGCCGCGACCCTCCGCGACCTCCTGGACCATGCAGCGAGCCACGATGTCGCGGGGAGCCAGGTCTTTGATCGTCGGGGCGTAGCGCTCCATGAAACGTTCACCGCTGGCGTTGCGCAGGATCGCGCCCTCACCGCGCGCGCCCTCGGTGAGCAGGATGCCGAGGCCGGCGAGGCCGGTCGGGTGGAACTGGAAGAACTCCATGTCCTCCAGCGGCAGACCCTTGCGCCAGACGATGCCGACGCCGTCACCGGTGAGGGTGTGGGCGTTCGAGGTGGTCTTGAAGATCTTGCCGAAACCGCCCGTGGCGAACACGACCGCCTTCGACTGGAAGACGTGGAGGTCGCCGGTGGACAGTTCGTACGCCACGACGCCGGCGACCTGGGTGCGCCCTGCGTCGTCCTTCACCGTGATGAGGTCGAGGACGTAGAACTCGTTGAAGAAGTTGATACCGAGCTTGACGCAGTTCTGGAACAGCGTCTGCAGGATCATGTGGCCGGTGCGGTCCGCGGCGTAGCAGGCGCGGCGGACGGGGGTCTTGCCGTGGTCGGCGGTGTGGCCGCCGAAACGGCGCTGATCGATCTTGCCCTCGGGCGTGCGGTTGAAGGGCAGGCCCATGTTCTCGAGGTCGATGACGGCGTCGATCGCCTCCTTCGCCAGGATCTCAGCGGCATCCTGGTCGACGAGGTAGTCGCCGCCCTTGATCGTGTCGAAGGTGTGCCACTCCCACGAGTCCTCTTCGACATTGGCCAGGGCCGCAGCCATGCCGCCCTGCGCCGCACCCGTGTGCGAGCGGGTGGGGTAGAGCTTGGAGATCACGGCGGTCTTCGCGCCCGGGCCGGCCTCGATCGCCGCGCGCATGCCGGCACCGCCGGCGCCGACGATCACGATGTCGAACTGGTGGTAGTGCACGCCGTCCTTGACGATCGTGTCCGCGCTGTTCTGAGTGCTCACGTGTGCAATGCCTCTGCTGTCTCAGTCGGGAAGGAGGATGCCACGGCTCACGCCTGGCAGATCTCCCAGAGGGAGCTGCTCTCGGTGACGCCGAGGCAGGGGTCGAAGGTAAAGACGACGAGCGTGCCGAGCAGGATGAGGAACGCGGCCGACACCCAGAGCGCACCGATGAGGATGCGGCGCACCTGCGCGTGGGTGACGTAGTCGTTGACGATCGTGCGCATGCCGTTGGCGCCATGGATGAGGGCGAGCCACAGCATCAGAACGTCCCACCACTGCCAGAACGGCGAGGCGAGCTTGCCCGCGACGAACGCGAAGTCGATCTGGTGGATGCCGTCGCCGGTCATCAGGTTGACGAAGAGGTGACCGAAGATGAGGACGATCAGCAGCACACCGGAGGCGCGCATGTAGACCCAGCCCCACTTCTCGAGATTGGAGCCCTTCTTGCGTACGGCGGGCGTACGGGGCGCGGGAATCGTGCTGGCTTCCTGGGCGACGGACATCAGTGGCTCCCCGTGACGGCGCTGAAGACGTTGATGAGGTGGCGCGGGGTGAACCCGAGCATCGTGACGACCCAGAGTCCGAGGACGCCCCACCACAGTTGACGCTGGTGACGCGTGGCCCACGGCCAGAAGTCGACGAGGATGATGCGCAGCCCGTTGAACGCGTGGTAAGCGATGGCGCCGACGAGGGCGACTTCGCCGAGACCCATGATCGGGTTCTTGTACGTGCCGATGACGGCGTCGTACGCCTCGGGCGACACGCGGATCAGGGCGGTGTCGAGGATGTGCACGAGGAGGAAGAAGAAGATCGCCACGCCCGTGATGCGGTGCAGGACCCAGGACCACATACCCTCGCGGCCGCGGTAGAGAGTGCCGCGCGGCCTCTTCGAGGTGGTCTCTTTCACCGACGGCGTGACACGTGCTGGTGCTGACACGGTCGTCCTCCCTGATCGAACACGGTGTGGGGGCCTGCACAGGCCCCGAGCGTCACACGGGCGCCATCGAATACTACGTCCGGGCTATGAATTCGAGGGATGAGGGTCGCCTAACACTCTCTCGATGTCGAGATAGTTTCGCGTCGGTTTCCATGTGCCGCTCGGCCACGGCGGTGCGCGGATCGGCGGGGGCGCGCCCAGTAGTGTCGGTCCCATGGCCGAACCTGCTATCGACGACTTCTATGCCGTGATCCCCGCCGGGGGGATCGGCAGCCGCCTGTGGCCGCTTTCGCGCGCGGACGCCCCCAAGTTCCTCCACGACCTCACCGGGTCCGGTCAGACGCTCCTGCGCGACACGTGGGACCGTCTCGCCCCGCTGTCGGGCGCCGATCGCATTGCCGTGGTCACCGGCCGCGCGCACCGCGCCGCCGTGGAACGCGAGCTGCCGGGTGTGCCCGATCACAACGTCTTCCTCGAGTCCGAGCCGCGCGATTCCAGCGCCGCGATCGGTCTGGCCGCCGCGATCCTCGTCCGCCGCGAGCCCGACGTGATCATCGGCTCCTTCGCCGCCGATCATGTCATCCGCCAGACGCGCCAGTTCGACTTCGCCGTGCGCCAGGCCGTCGCCGTCGCGCGAGCGGGCTACATCTGCACCATCGGCATCCAACCCAGCGAGCCTTCCGTCGGCTTCGGGTACATCAAGCAGTCCGACGAACTCATCGTCGACGGCGCACCCGAGGCCTACATGGTCGAGCGCTTCGTCGAGAAGCCCGACCTGGAGACGGCCAAGGGGTACTTCGCCGACCGCTCGTACCTGTGGAACGCCGGCATGTTCATCACGCGCGCCGATGTGCTGCTGGCCGAGCTCGCCGTCAACGAGCCGGAGTTGCACGCGGGTCTGATCGAACTCGCCGAGGCGTGGGACGACCGCGACCGCCGCGGTCCCGCGGTCGACCGCATCTGGCCGGAGCTGAAGAAGATCGCCATCGACTACTCCGTCGCCGAGCCGGCCGCAGAGAAGGGCCGCCTCGCGGTCATCCCGGGGCACTTCGACTGGGACGACGTGGGCGACTTCGCCAGCCTCTCCAAGCTCAACTCCTCGGGCGGACGCAACGAGCTGGCGATCCTCGGAGAGGACGCGCGGGTGCTCTCCGACGCGTCGAGCGGCATCGTCGTCTCGCAGACCAAGCGCGTCATCAGCCTCATCGGCGTCCGCGACATCGTCGTGGTCGACACCCCGGACGCGCTCCTGGTCACCACGAGCGAGAACGCGCAGCGCGTCAAGGGCGTCGTGGACGCCCTCAAGCTCACCGGACGCGGCGACGTGCTCTGACACCGGATGCCGTTGACGGCGGCATCCGGTCCCGTCCTCGCGGTGTTGTGTGGCGCGCGCGTCACGTGAGATTGCGTCTTTGTAACCATTGGCTCGCGCGGCCGGTCTCGACACGCAAGCGATTCGTCACAGTGGGTAACGTGACTCCATCGTCCCCCGAACCCGTTGGGGGCCCCTTCTTGGAGGACCATTCGTGAAGACCACGAAGAAGGCCGTCGTCAGCGGCCTCGCGATGATCGGCACGGCCGTGCTGCTCGCCGGCTGCGGTGCCGCGCCCGAGAGCGACGGCGGCGCGTCTGCCGGTGCCGGCGCCAGCGACTACCTGCCCTGCATGGTGTCGGATGCCGGTGGATTCGACGACAAGTCGTTCAACCAGCTCGGCAAGGAGGGCGTCGACGAGGCGGCCGCAGAGCTCGGCTCGCAGACCCCCATCGAGGTCGAGTCGCAGTCCGAGACCGACTACGCCTCCAACCTGCAGAGCCTGGTCGACCAGGGCTGCAACACGATCGTGACGGTCGGCTTCCTCCTGGCCCCCGCGGCGCTGGAGTCGGCCACGGCGAACCCCGACCTGCAGTACGTCTCGATCGACGACACCGTCGACAGCGACTTCGACGGCGAGACCGACGCCCCCAACATCAAGCCGATCATCTTTGACACCGCCCAGGCGGCCTACCTCGCCGGCTACCTCGCCGCGGGTGTCTCCGAGACCGGCGTCGTCGGCACCTTCGGTGGCATGAACATCCCGACCGTCACCATCTTCATGGACGGCTTCGCGCAGGGCGTCGAGAAGTACAACGCCGACAACGGTACGTCCGTTCGCGTCGTCGGTTGGGACCGCGCCGCTCAGGACGGCTCCTTCACCGGTGGCTTCGAGGCGAACGACACCGCGCGCCAGACCGCTCAGGCGATCATCGACCAGAACGTCGACGTGCTCCTTCCCGTCGGTGGCCCGATCTACCAGTCGGCCGCTGTCGCCATCCAGGACGCGGGCCGCGAGATCGCCCTCGTCGGTGTCGACGCCGACGTCTACGAGACCGACCCCTCGGTCGGCGACCTGCTGCTGACCTCGATCCTGAAGGGCATCGACGTGGGTACGAAGGACGCCATCGTCGCCGCCGGCAACGGCGAGTTCGACGCCGCGCCGTTCGTCGGCACCCTCGAGAACGAGGGTGTGGGCCTGGCCCCGTACCACGACTGGTCGGACCGCGTCCCCGCCGAGCTGACCACCGAGATCGACGCCCTCAAGGCCGACATCATCAGCGGCGCGATCACCGTCGAGTCCTACCTCGCCGGCTGAGAGCACCACTCTCCTGGGGGAGGCCGGCTCCATGCCGGCCTCCCCTCCCTTATGGGGCGCGACGCTGATCGCGGCGTCGGATGAGACACCCTCACGAGGGGCGTCCGTCCCACCGCACCCCCGCGTGCGGTGCCACAGAACCTAGGATCGGGAACATGAAGCTCGAACTCCGCGGGATCACGAAGACCTTCGGATCCCTGGTGGCGAACGATCACATCGACCTCACCGTCGAGGCCGGCGAGATCCACTGCCTGCTCGGCGAGAACGGTGCCGGCAAGTCCACCCTGATGAACGTCCTCTACGGCCTCTACCAGGCCGATGGGGGAGAGATCCTGCTGGACGACGCCGTCCAGCACTTCGCCGGCCCCGGCGATGCGATGCGCGCCGGTATCGGCATGGTGCACCAGCACTTCATGCTCATCCCGGTCTTCACCGTCGCCGAGAACGTCATGCTCGGCCACGAGCCGACGAAGTTCGGCGGTCGGCTCGACCTGGCCGCCGCGCGCGCAAAGGTCACGGAGATCTCCGACCGCTTCGGATTCGACGTCGACCCCGACGCCCTCGTGGACGATCTGCCCGTCGGCGTGCAGCAGCGCGTCGAGATCATCAAGGCCCTCTCCCGTGATGCCAAGGTCCTCGTGTTCGACGAGCCGACCGCCGTGCTGACGCCGCAGGAGACCGACGAGCTGATGGCGATCATGCGGCAGCTGAAGGCCTCCGGAACCTCGATCGTCTTCATCACGCACAAGCTGCGAGAGGTGCGCGAAGTCGCCGATCGCATCACCGTGATCCGTCTCGGCAAGGTCGTCGGCGAGGCCGACCCCCGCGCGTCGAACGCCGAGCTCGCGTCCTTGATGGTCGGTCGCGCCGTGGAGCTCACGGTGCAGAAGCAAGCCCCCTCGCTCGGCGAGGTGGGCCTGTCCGTCTCGCACCTCACCGTCGTCGACCCGATCGGCCAGCTCGTGGTCAACGACGTCAGCTTCGAGGTCCGTCGCGGCGAGGTCCTCGCCATCGCGGGCGTGCAGGGCAACGGCCAGACCGAGCTCACCGAGGCGCTCCTCGGCCTGCAGGATCGCGTCGAAGGATCCATCGTCCTCGACGGCAGCGAGCTGAACGGCCGCAGCGTCCGCGCCGTGCTCGACGCCGGCGTCGGGTTCGTGCCCGAGGACCGCAAGGAAGACGGCCTGGTGGGGGAGTTCTCCATCGCAGAGAACCTCATGCTCGACCGGTCCGACGGCGCCCCGTTCGTGAAGGGCGGGTCGCTTCAGCTGTCCACGCTCGCCGACTTCGCCCGCGACAAGGTGAGCGAGTTCGACGTTCGCACCCCCTCGATCGAGACGCCGGTGGGTCGCCTCTCCGGCGGCAACCAGCAGAAGGTCGTGCTCGCCCGCGAGCTCAGCCGCGATCTACGGCTGTTCGTCGCCGCGCAGCCGACACGCGGCGTCGACGTCGGCTCGATCGAATTCATCCACAAGCGCGTCATCGAGACCCGTGACGCCGGTGTTCCCGTGATCGTCGTCTCCACCGAGCTCGACGAGGTCACCGCTCTGGCCGACCGCATCATGGTCATGTATCGCGGGCGCGTCGTCGGGATCGTCCCGGGCGACACCTCGCGCGACGTCCTCGGCCTCATGATGGCCGGCGAAGCGCCTCAGAACGAAGGAGTCGCCGCGTGAGCGATCCGCACAGCCCGCACGATCCCACGGCGTCGCGCTCCGACCGAGCCGCCGAAGTGGCCGCCGCCACCGAAGCAGACGTCGCGCTCGAGGGCGGCGCCGTCGTCGACACCGCCGCCGGCGCACGTGTCACGTCACCGCCGCCCGCATCGGACGAGAACCGGTGGCGCCGTGCCCTGCGCGAGATCGCCACCGGGAACGCGATCATCTCCGTCCTCGCCGTCGTGCTGGCTCTGCTGGTCGGCGCGATCATGATCGCCGCGACCGACGAGAACGTGCAGGCAGCGGCCGGATACTTCTTCGCCCGTCCTGGCGACACCCTGACGGCGATCTGGCAGTCGGTGTCCGGCGCGTACGCGTCGTTCTTCCAGGGCGCGGTGTACAACTTCCGCAGGCCCGAGTTCGCCACCGGCATCCGGCCCCTGACCGAGACGCTCACGTTCGCGACGCCGCTGATCGCGGCCGGCCTCGGCGTCGCCCTGGCCTTCCGCGTCGGGATGTTCAACATCGGCGGTCGCGGCCAGATGCTGGTCGCCGCCGCCGCCGGCGGATACGTCGCCTTCGCCTTCGATCTGCCGTGGGGGCTGCACGCGTTGGTCGCCCTCGTCGCCGGCGTCGCCGCCGGCGCGATCTGGGCCGGTATCGCGGGGGTGCTCAAGGCCCGCACCGGTGCGCACGAGGTGATCGTCACGATCATGCTCAACTACGTCGCGTTCTATCTCGTGTACTACATGCTGCGCACCCCCGGGCTGCTGCAGGCCCCGGGCTCCAGCAACCCCACGACGCCGGCGATGAAAGAGACCGCGGTCTTCCCCGACCTGCTCGGCTCCGGGTACAACCTCCACTTCGGTTTCGTGCTGTCGATCGCGGCCGTGATCCTGGTGTGGTGGATCCTCGAGCGCTCCTCGCTCGGTTTCCGCTTCCGCGCGGTGGGGCTGAACCCCCACGCCGCGCGCGTTGCCGGCATCAACGTGAAGTCGATGTACGTGTACGCGATGCTGATCTCCGGCGGCCTCATCGGTCTCGCCGGCGTCGACCAGGTGCTGGGCACCGTGACCACGGGCTTTTCCAGTGGCATCGACGCGGGCATTGGGTTCGACGCCATCACGGTGGCGCTGCTGGGCCGTTCCACTCCGGTCGGCGTCCTCGTGGCCGGCATCCTGTTCGGCGCGTTCAAGGCGGGCGGCTTCGCCATGCAGGCCGCCAACGGCGTCCCGATCGACATCGTCCTGGTCGTCCAGTCGCTCATCGTGCTCTTCATCGCGGCCCCGCCGCTGGTGCGCGCGATCTTCCGCCTGCCGGCTCCCGGAGCGCGCCAGCCGAAGGCTCGCGCCGCCAAGAAGAAGGAGGCGGCCCGATGAGCACCACCGCCGCACGCCCCGAGGCCGCACCCGCGGCTGACGCGCTCGACACCGCCGTCGTCGTCAGCTGGAAGGCGCCGATCGTCTACGGCGTCATCACGGTCCTCGCCGCCGTGCTCTTCGTCATCGCGCGGCAGGACGGCGACGCCGTCTTCCGCATCTCCAGCCCCGGTGAGTTCATCCAGCTGCCCGAGGTCGTCCTCGGCGGCGTCGTCACCGGAGCGGTCTGCACCGTGCTGCTGGCACTGGTGACGCTCGCGAGCGTGCTGATGGTCCGGGCGCACCGTCGTCCCCCGATCTGGTTGGCCGTCATCTTCGCGCTGGTGTTCATGGTGGGCTTCCTGACGTGGGCCGCCGCCGGTGCGACGACCGCGGTCATCCCGCTCACGGGTCTTCTCGCGGGAGGCCTCAGCCTGTCCGTGCCCCTGATCTTCGGTGCCATGTGCGGTGTGCTCAGCGAGCGCGTCGGAGTGGTCAACATCGCGATCGAGGGGCAGCTGCTGGCCGGCGCCTTCACGTCGGCGGTCGTCGCGACGATGACCGGGAACCCCTATATCGGCCTCATCGCCGCCGCCGTCGCGGGCGTCCTCGTGTCGTTCGTGCTGGCCGCCTTCGCGATCAAGTACTTCGTCGACCAGGTGATCGTCGGCGTCGTGCTGAACGTGCTGGTGGTCGGCCTGACGAGCTTCCTGTTCTCGCAGCTGCTGTCCCCGAACGCGGCGGCGTTGAACTCGCCGCCGCGATTCGCGAGGCTGCCGATCCCCGTGCTGGCCGATATCCCGATCATCGGGCCCATGCTGTTCAACCAGACGATCATCGTGTACCTGATGTACGTCACGGTCGTGGCCGTCTACGTCGGTCTGTTCCACACGCGTTGGGGTCTGCGCCTGCGGGCCGTGGGCGAGCACCCCCAGGCGGCCGACACGGTGGGCATCAACATCGCCCGGACCCGCTTCTGGAACGTCTCGCTGGGCGGTGCCATCGCCGGCCTCGGCGGTGCCTTCTTCACCCTCGGATCCGTCGGTGCCTTCAACAAGGAGATGACGGCAGGTGCCGGTTACATCGCCCTCGCCGCGGTCATCTTCGGTCAGTGGGACCCGATCCGGGCGACGCTCGCGGCGCTGCTGTTCGGCTTCGCCTCCAACCTGCAGAACACCCTCGGCGTCATCGGCTCGCCCGTGCCGAGCGAGTTCATGCTCATGCTGCCGTACGTCGTGACGATCTTCGCCGTCGCGGGTCTGGTCGGGAAGGTCCGCGGCCCCGCGGCCGCCGGCAAACCGTACGTCAAGGGCTGATCCGGCCCGCCTTCCCTTCACGAGAGGATCCACCGCTCCACGATGACCGACATCGACTGGGACGAACTCCGTTCCGCCGCCACCGAGGCGATGCACCGCGCCTACGCCCCCTACTCCCGCTTTAAGGTGGGCGCCGCGGCCCTCGTCGCCGACGGGCGCATCGTCTCGGGGTGCAACGTCGAGAACGCGTCGTACGGCGTGACCCTCTGCGCCGAGTGCGGACTCGTGTCCGAGCTGCACATGAGCGGCGGCGGACAGCTCGTGGCGTTCGTCTGCGTCGACGGGGAGGGGCGCACGCTCATGCCCTGCGGGCGGTGCCGGCAGCTGCTGTTCGAGCACGCCATCCCGGGCATGCTGCTCGAGACGGTCAGCGGCATCCGGACGATCGACGAGGTCCTGCCCGACGCTTTCGGTCCGCGCGACCTCGAGGAGGCGGCCCGGTGAGCGGCGAACAGTACGACGCCGTCGACATCATCCGGGCGCAGCGCGACGGGCGCGCCATCTCCGAGGGCGAGATCCGGTGGCTGGTCGACGCCTACACGCGCGGCTACGTCATGGACGCGCAGATGTCGGCGTTCACGATGGCGGTGCTGCTGAACGGCCTCGGCCGCGACCAGATCCGCGTGCTGACGGATGCCATGATCGCCTCGGGCGAGCGCATGGACTTCTCGTCGCTGGGCAAGCCCACCGTCGACAAGCACTCGACCGGCGGCGTGGGCGACAAGATCACGCTGCCGCTCGCGCCGCTCGTCGCCGCATTCGGCGTCGCCGTTCCACAGCTGTCAGGACGCGGGCTCGGGCACACCGGAGGGACACTCGACAAGCTCGAGTCCATTCCGGGCTGGCGCGCTGCCCTGTCCAACGACGAGATCCTCGCGCAGCTCGCCGACGTGGGTGCGGTGATCTGCGCGGCGGGTACCGGGCTGGCCCCCGCCGACAAGAAGCTCTATGCGCTGCGCGATGTCACCGGCACCGTCGAGGCCATCCCGTTGATCGCCTCGAGCATCATGTCGAAGAAGATCGCCGAGGGCACCGACTCGCTCGTCCTCGACGTGAAGTTCGGCTCGGGCGCGTTCATGCAGGACATCGACCGGGCACGCGAGCTCGCCGAGACGATGGTCGCGCTCGGCACCGACTCGGGCGTGAACACCACGGCCTTGCTCACCGACATGAACACCCCGCTGGGTCGCGCGATCGGCAACGCCAACGAGGTGCGCGAGTCGGTCGAGGTGCTCGCCGGCGGGGGGCCCGCCGACGTCGTCGAGCTCACCGTCGCGCTCGCCCGCGAGATGCTGACGCTCGCCGGACAGCCCGATGCCGATGTCGAGGCGGCCCTGGCCGACGGCCGTGCGATGGACGTGTGGAAGCGCATGATCCGCGCGCAGGACGGCGATCCGGATGCCGCGCTCCCCACGCCGCGCGAAACGCACACCGTCGTGTCCGACCGCGCGGGCGTCGTCACGCGGGTCGAAGCCCTGCCGTTCGGCATCGGGGCGTGGCGCTTGGGTGCCGGCCGCGCGCGCGCCGAGGACGCCGTCGTGCACGCCGCGGGCATCGACCTGCACGTCACGGTGGGCGAATCCGTCGCCGCCGGTCAGCCGCTGTTCACCCTCTCGGCCGATGATGAGACGCGTTTCGCGCGCGCCCTCGAAGCGGTCGAGGGCGCGTGGGAGATCGGCGATGTCGCTCCCGTGCGCACCCCGCTCGTGCGCGAGCGCATCACCGCGTGATGGCATCCGACCCGAGGAGCAGCATGGCCACCGACGACGTCCGCATCCAGGGCAAGAAGCTCAAGAACCTGCCGAAGGTGTCGCTGCACGACCACCTCGATGGGGGCATGCGCGCGCAGACCGTGCTCGAACTCGCCGACGACCTCGACCTCGACCTTCCCGCGGATGACGCCGCGGGCCTCGAGGACTGGTTCTCGGACCACGTCGAGTCGGGTTCGCTCGAGGACTACCTCGAGAAGTTCTCGCTCACCGTCGGCGTGCTGCAGACCCGCGAGGGCCTCGTGCGGGCGGCGAAGGAGTTCGTCGAAGACCTCGCGGACGACGGCGTCGTCTACGGCGAAGTGCGGTGGGCGCCAGAGCAGCACCTCACGCGCGGCCTGAGTCTCGATGATGTCGTGGATGCCGTGCAGGAGGGCATCGAGGAAGGCGAGGATGCCGCGGACGCGCGCGGCAAGGACATCCGCGTCGGGCAGCTGCTCACGGCGATGCGGCAGGGGTCCCGCTCCCGCGAGATCGCCGAGCTCGCGGTGGCGTGGCGCGGGCGCGGGGTGGTCGGCTTCGACCTCGCCGGTCCCGAGGACGGTTTCCCGGCGGCGAACCACCGCGCGGCGTTCGACTACCTCGCCGAGCGGTTCTTCCCCACGACCGTGCACGCCGGCGAAGGGGCGGGGCTGGCATCCATCCGCTCCGCGCTGATCGACGGTCGGGCGGTGCGCCTCGGGCACGGTGTGCGGATCGCCAACGACCTCGACGTCGTCTCGCGTGAGGGCGAGGAGGTGCTGGTCACCTTCGGTGACATGGCGCGATGGGTCCGCGACCGCGAGATCACGCTGGAGCTGTCGCCGACGTCGAACCTGCAGAGCGGCGCGGTCACGGCGTGGGGCGACACGATGGACGCCCACCCGTTCGACCTGCTCTACCAGCTCGGGTTCTCGGTCACGGTGAACGTCGACAACCGTCTGATGAGCCGCACGACTCTGACGCGCGAGCTGGGGCTGCTGGCGCAGGCGTTCGACTACGACCTCGACGACTTCGAGGCGTTCCAGCTCAACGCCGCCGCGGGGGCGTTCCTGCCGGTCGAGGAGCGTGAGGAGCTCATCGAGATCATCGCCGAGGGCTTCGCGCGCTGAGCGGCGTCGCGGCGGCCCGGGGGCCCGCTCTCCGGAGCGCACTCGCCCGACCCGGTCTCGCGTGCGGCCAACCGGGTCGCGGGGCTGGGTTTCTCCGGAGCGCGGCACACGTCGACGCAGAGGCGGCGACGTGGCGTCCCGGGAGCGCGCGACGCTGTCTTCTGATCTCGGACCGGTGGAGCCGCGCCGGTCGGGTGCGGGCCGGGTGCGGGCCGGGTGCGGGTGGGGTGCCGGTGGTGTGCGGGACGGCTGCGGGTGGGGTGCGGGTCGGGTGCCGGTGGCGTGCCGCGCTCCGGATTATGGCCGCATAAACCTGCTGCGCCGTGCGCTGCTCGCCCGGAAGGCGCGAGTTTCTCCGGAGTGCGGCACGGCTCGTCCGTGACCGAGAATCTCCTCGAGCTGCGCGCGTACGGCGTCGGGTCGGGAGAGCACGTCCGTGGCGAGCAGGCGGACGGTGACATACCCCCGCGCGAGAGCGGCGGCATCGCGACGTCGGTCCCGCATCTGAGCCTCCCAACCGGAATGGAACTGGCGGCTGTCGCACTCGACGATGAGCCACCCGTCGACGACGAGGTCGACACGACCGACGCCGTCGATGACCACCTGCAGCTCCGGGCGGTGACCCAGCGTGCGCAGGATCAGCCGCACAAGGGTCTCGACCCCCGCCTCGCTGCGCCGATCCAGCAGCCCGCGAAGCACCTGGAACCGGGGCGGGAGCCGCCGGAAGACGTCGCCGATAGCGCGCTCGTCGACGAGTCCGATGTGCCACGCGCTGTCGAGCGTCGCGATGGCGTGTCGTGCCGGTTGACAGATGACGGCCTGTGCGAGCGCCTCTGTGATCTCGACCACGAGCGACTCCGCGGGTGCTGCCGTCGGGCGCCAGTGGCAGCGAACCGACACCGGATGCGGCGGTAGGCGGGTCGCGTGGGGATCGATCTGGATGTGCGTGCCCGCCCGGGTGTGAACGAAGACCCCCAGATGCGACAGCAACGAGACGCAGTCGAGGCGGCCGCCCCATCGAGCCGCGTCGATCATGACTTCGGGGGTATGCCGCGGGGCGTATCGTCCCAGCCGCAGACGAAGGAGATCGCCCCGCGCGACGGCGGCGGTGATGTCGCGTTTGGTCAGCCCGGACTCTCTGAGCGCGCTCGTCGACAGTGATCGGGAGAAATCGGTCGGGAGGGGGCGGCCGTGCACCGACCCAGCTTGGGACGTTCCGCCCCCCACGACGGCCCGTTAGGCGAAGCTGTGGATGGTCGACGGCTGTGGAGGAATGGTGGGCACCCGCGCAGGTCTGTGCCGCGCTCCGGAGTGATGGCGTCGGATCCGCACGCCTGGCAGGCCCACCGGCCGCAAACGGCAGTACTCTCCGGAGCGCGGGACGGCACCGCGCCGCGCCGCGGGGCGCCGACACCGCAGGACACGACAACGCCGGCGGAGCGCACGGGGCGCCCCGCCGGCGGACGGCGCGGGGGTGTCGGTCAGCTCACGAGCGCAGTGCCGCCTGTCGCGCGGCCACGATCTCGACGATCCGCGGGAACAGCGGGTGCTCCGGCTCGAGGCCGGTGACCTCCGCCGTGAAGGTGTCGGCGTCGAGCTCGCCGAGGAGGCGCTCCAGCTCCACGGCCTGGGCGTCCTCGGCATCCTGGAACTCCAGGGCCGCGGCCATCGCCGCGACGAGCGCGTCCACGGGCAGCCCCCGCTCGATCGCCTCGGCGGCGGGTCCGACGAAGCGCTCGTGACGTGAGAGCTTGCGCAGCGGCTGACGTCCGACGCGCCACACGGTGTCGGGGAGTGCGGGGTTGCGGAAGCGGCGCAGGATCGTCTCGCGATACTGCCCCTGCACTTCGGCGTCGAGCTCGTGCTTCTGCACGAGCAGTGCGCTGGTCTCCTCCAGCGCAGCCTCCACCTGTGCGGCGATGTCAGCATCGGACAGGGCGTCGGAGATGCGCTCGACCCCGGCGCGGGCGCCGAAATAGGCGGTGGCCGCGTGACCGGTGTTGACGGTGAAGAGCTTCCGCTCGATGTACGGCGTCAGGTCGTCGACGAAGTGGGCGCCGGGGATGTGCGGCGGGTTGTCGCCGAAGGGACCGCGCTCGATGGCCCACTCGTAGAACGGCTCGACGGTGACGTCGACACCGCCCTGCGCCTGGGCGGGGACGATGCGGTCGACCGCGGTGTTGGCGAACACCGCGCGCGACGCCAGCGCGTCCCAGGACTCGCCCGCGAGCTCGACCACGTGCTCGCGCAGCTGGTCGGTCGCGCCGATCGCGTTCTCGCACGCCATGATGTGCAGCGGCGGGAGCGAGGGGTCGCGCAGGGCGAGACCGGCGACGATGTGCGGTGCGACGAACTTCAGGATCGTGGGGCCCACGGCGGTCGTGACCACATTCGCCGTGGCGATCTCGTCGACCAGCGCCTCGGCATCCGTCGAACTGTCGATCGCGCGGAAACCGGTCACCGTCTTGTCGGTGCCGCCTTCGCCGACCTCGTGGACGGTGTACTCGGATGCCGCGTTGATCGCGGCGACCAGCGGAGCGGAGACGTCGGAGAAGACGAGGTCGTAGCCGCCCTCGTGCAGCAGCAGACCGACGAAGCCCCGACCGATGTTGCCGGCTCCGAAGTGGACGGCCTTCATGCGTTGACGGAACCCGCGAGGGCCTCGAACAGCTCCTCGGGGGAGGAGGCGGCCTTCAGACGCGCGACGTCGTCCTCCTCGGAGAAGAGGATCGCGATCTGGGACAGGATCTCGAGGTGCTCATCGCCCTTGCCTGCGATGCCGATGACGAAGGTCACGGGCTCCCCGCCCCAGTCGACGCCCCCGTCGTAGCGGACGACCGAGAGCCCGGAGGTCAGGATCGCCTGCTTGGTCTCGTTGGTGCCGTGCGGGATGGCGAGCTCGTTGCCCATGTAGGTGGACACCGTCTCCTCGCGCTGCTGCATGGCGCTGAAGTACTCACCGGTGACGGAGCCGGAGGCTTCGAGCAGGTCGGCGGCCTCCTTCATCGCCTCCTCGCGGGTGGCGCTGCCGGGGTGGATGCGGACGGATTCGATACGCAGGACGTCGTTCGCCATGGATCTCGCCTTTCTCGTCGTGCCGTCCAGCCTCGCAGGAAGCGAGCCGGACGGGAAGGCGGAGGGGCCGGAACGAAAGCTCCGGCCCCTCCGTGGTAGGGAATTACTTCGCTTCGTGCTGGGCGCGGACCATCTCCACGACCTCGTCGTACTTCGGCGAGTTCATGAAGTTGTCCACCGACACGTGGATGGCGTCGGGGTTCTGCGCCTTAGCGCGGTCCGTGAGCTGGTTCTGCGTGATGACCAGGTCGGCGGTGCCGTCGAGGTTCGCGATCGCCTGGTTGGTGACCGTGACCCCGTCGATGCCGGCCTTCTTGATCTTGTTGCGCAGGACGCTGGCGCCCATCGCCGACGAGCCCATGCCCGCGTCGCAGGCGAACACGATCGTGTTCAGCTGCTTGGTGGCCACGGCACCGCCGATGCCCCCGAGGGCGCCTTCGACGTCGCGGTCGGCGGAGGCGGTGACATCGCTCGAGGAACGGTTGCGCAGGGCTCCCAGCGTCGAGGACTCCTTGCCCTTGTTCGCCTCGGTCTGGTCGATCGCCGCGGCGAACGCGTCGTCGCCGCCCTCGGCCGCCAGGTCACGCTTGCGCGAGGCGCGCAGGATGACGCCCGCCACCAGGAAGGTGACCGCGGCGGCCACGATGACCGAGAGGTAGACGACCAGGAGGTTGGCCGGGCCCGCGCCGATCGCGGCGGCGGTCACGGCGATGATGCTGCCGGGAGCAGCCGGGAACACCAGGCCGCCGCCGAAGATCATGTTCGTCGTCACGCCCGCGGCGCCACCGGCGATGAGCGCGAGGATCGTCATCGGCTTGGCGAGCGCGTACGGGAAGTAGATCTCGTGGATGCCACCGAAGAACTGGATGATGATCGCGCCCGGCGCCGAAGCCTTGGCCGCACCGACACCGAAGAAGGTGAAGGCCAGGAGCAGGCCCAGGCCCGGTCCGGGGTTGGCCTCGATGAGGAACAGGATCGACTTGCCCGTCTCCGCGGCCTGCTCGACACCGAGCGGGGTGAAGACACCGTGGTTGATGGCGTTGTTGAGGAACAGCACCTTCGCGGGCTCGACGATGATCGACAGCAGCGGCAGCAGGTTGAACTGAACGAGCCAGCCGACGATGCCGCCGAGGAACGCGCTGATACCGAGGAACACGGGGCCGAAGGCGAAGAACCCGACGATCGCGAGGACCATGCCGAGGATGCCGGCGGAGAAGTTGTTCACCAGCATCTCGAAGCCGGGGCGGATCTTGCCGTCCCAGATGCGGTCCATCTGCTTCGTGATCCAGGCAGCCAGCGGGCCCATGATCATGGCGCCGAGGAACATGGGGATGTTCGTGCCGACGATGACGCCCATGACGGCGATCGTGGCGACCACTCCACCGCGCGCGCCGTAGACCATGCGGCCGCCGGTGTTCGCGATGAGGAGGGGCAGGAGGTAGGTGATCATGACGCTCACGAGACCGACGTATCCCTGGTAGGTGCCGTCGGCACCCTCCGTGAGGGCCGTCATGGCGCCCGGCCAGCCGATCTGAGCGGCGTCACCGCCGCCGCCGATGATCTCGGCCACGGGGGCCCAGTGCCAGCCGAAGGGGCTGTCCGCGCCGAAGAACCCGGCGGGGATGAAGAGCATGGTGATGAAGCCCCACGCGATGAACGCCGCGATGTTGGGCATGATCATGCCGGAGAGGAACGTGCCGAATCGCTGGACTGCGACCCGTGCTCCTCCCGGCTTCTTGGCTGTCGACGCCGTCGTCATTGCTGTGTCTCCTTGTTGTGGGTGTGCGACCGGGGTCGCGGGTGGGGGCGCGGCTCAGGCCGCGGTGGATCCGGAGGCGGCCTGGGCGGCCTCCCGTGCGGAGGCCGCGTCATCGGCGGCCAGAGCGGCCTCGGCGATGCGGCGGGCATCGTCGAGAGTGTGGGTGAGCAGTGTGGCGCGCACGTCGGCGAGGGCGGTGGGGGCCATCGACAGCGTGGTGGCGCCGAGTCCGACGAGCACGACCGCCAGCAGCGGGTCGGCTGCGGCCTCGCCGCAGATACCGACGGGCTTGCCGTTCGCGCGACCGGCGGCCCCGACCTCACGGATCAGGCGGAGGACGGCCGGATGCCAGGGGTCCTGGAAGGACGCGACCGAACCGAGCAGCCGGTCGGCGGCCAGGGTGTACTGCGTCAGGTCGTTCGTCCCGATCGAGGCGAAGTCGGCGATCTGCAGGATCCGGTCGGCCAGGAGCGCGGAAGACGGCACCTCCACCATCACGCCCGTGGTCTTCAGACCGTAGTCCTTGGCCAGGGCCGTGAAGTAGCGGGTCTCCTCGACGGTGGACACCATGGGCGCCATGACCCACAGGTCGGCGGGGCCCGCCGCGCTCTTGCGGGTCTCGGCATCCGCCTCCGCCAGGGCCGTCAACTGCTCGCGCAGGATGTCCTCGCTCGCGCGGAGCGCCCGCAGACCCCGCAGGCCCAGAGCGGGGTTCTCCTCGTGCGCGTCGTTGAGGAAGGGGAGGGGCTTGTCGGCACCGGCGTCGAGCACGCGCACGACGACCTTCTTGCCGGGGAAGGCGCTCAGCAATTCCACGTATGCGGCGCGCTGCTCCTCGACCGTGGGCGCGGAGCTGGAGCTCAGGAACAGGAACTCGGTGCGGAAGAGTCCGACGCCCTCGGCGCCGAGCTCGACCGCCTCGGCGGCACCGCCGGGCTTTCCGAGGTTCGCCAGCAGCGGCACCTTCGTCCCGTCGGCGAGGGCGCCGTCGGTGATGGGGGCCGAAGCGGCGGCCGCCCGCGCGTCCGCGCGGTTCTGTGCGCGCGCCAGATCGTCGTCGCTCGGGTCGACCGTGACGACGCCGGCGGCGGCATCCACGATCACCATCTGCCCGTCGACCAGATCCTTCGCGCCGCTGGCGCCGACGACGGCGACGATGGACTTCTCTCGCGCAAGGATCGCGGTGTGCGAGGTGGGTCCGCCCTCGGTGGTCACGAGCGCGAGCACCTTGTCGAGGTCGAGCAGGGCGGTGTCGGCGGGGGCGAGGTCCTTCGCGACCAGGACGAACGGGTGTCCCGGGTCGGGCACGCCGGGAGCGGCGACGCCTCGAAGACGGGCGATGACGCGCTGAGCGACGTCATCGAGGTCGGCTGCGCGCTCGCCGAGATAGCCGCCGAGGGCGATGAGCTGCTCGCGGAAGGAGGCGAAGGCGTCGTGGACGGCGAACTCGCCGGTCTTGCCCGCGGTGAGGCGCGCGTCGACCTCGGCTTCGAGGGTCGGGTCCTCGGCGATCATGGCCTGCGCTTCGAGGACTTCGCGCGCTGCGCCACCGGCCTGGGCGCCGCGCGCCTCGAGCTCGCGTGCCACGGCGGCGACGGCTTCGCGCACGCGCGCCGTCTCGTCCTCCACCGATCGCTCGCTGGGGGTGTCCTTCGGGGCGGGCAGGGGCTCGGCCATGCGCGCGATGGGTCCCTGGGCGACTCCCAGTCCGATTCCGACTCCGCGGAGTTCCGTCATGTTCCTGTGCTTCCTTTATTCGGCGTCGTGGTCGGTGGTCAGCAGCTCGGCGAGGCGCTCGAGCGTCGCCTCGGCGGTGTCGCCGTCGGCTGTGAGCGTGACGTAGTCCCCCTGCTCCAGGCCCAACGCGATGATGCCCAGGATGCTCGCGGCGTTGACCGGGCTTCCGGCGTCTTTGGAGAGGGTCACCGGGATGCCGGACTCCTTCGCCGCCTGGGCGAAGAGCTTCGCGGGGCGGGCGTGCAGGCCGTGCGACGAGCCGATGCGGACCGTCCGGGTGATCTGGGGCATGGGTGTTCCTTTCCGGCGGCGGGTCAGACGGTGTCCGCGGATTCCCGCGCGCCCATCGCCTCTTCCACGAGAGCGAGCGTGCGGGTACCGGTCAGGTCGGTGAAGACGTCCTCGGGCAGCAGCGCGACCCGCACCCCCCGTGTCGCGGCATCCTGCTGTATCCGTTCCAACTCGGGACCGAGGTGCGGGCCGACGAGGACGATGTCGGTCGCGAGCAGGTCGATCGGGTACGACCGCACGGTCCCCGCCGAAGCGGAGTAGGGGAGGCCGCGATCGTGGGCGGCGCGTTGAACACGCTGTGCGACGAATGTGCTCGACGCACCCGCGCCGCACACCACGAGGATCTTCATCGACCCGCCTCCTTTGACTCGATTCTCGGTACCGCGTTCACAGCAGACAACCAGGTTCGTTTCCCACCCCCCGGAACGCGGATGCCGCGGCCCCGACGCCGCGGGCGACACCGCGTGGTTGGATGGAGGGAGCGTTGCCATCCGGGGGCGGCGCGGAGGACGGATCGTGACGACGAAAGCTCGCCAAGACCGCCTGCTGGCCCTGCTGCTGCGGGACGCGGAGTGGTCCACGGCCGCGTCCCTGGCGGATGCGCTGGGTGTGACCCCTCGCAGCGTGCGCTCGTACGTCACGGCGGTGAACGCCCGGGTGCCCGGGGGTGCGGCGATCGAGTCCGGTCCGCTCGGGTACCGCGCCGGTTCGGACGCGGCCGTCGCGCTGCGCTCCGGCTCCCCGGCCGACAGCGGCACTCCGCGGGATCGCCTGCACACGCTCGTGCGGCGGCTGCTCGATTCCGCGGACGGCATCGACGTCTTCGAGACCGCCGATTCGCTGCACGTCAGCGCCGCCACCCTCGAGGCCGACCTTGCGCGCGTGCGGGGGCTCCTCGGCGGAACCGAGCTCACCCTGGAGCGCTCGGCATCCACCGCCCGTCTGCGCGGAACCGAGGTCGCCCAGCGCCGGCTGCTGTCCAAGCTCGCGCACGACGAGATGGATGCCGGGATGTTCGATCTCGACGCCCTGAGACGCACGCTGGGTGAGAGGTCGGTAGGCGCCCGGGCATTCGGGCCGTTCAAGGCCGAACTCGTCGCGGAGCTGGGGGCCCTCGGATACTTCGTCAACGAGATCGGGATCGGCGATGTCGTCATGCACATCGCGATCGCCGCCGACCGGGTCACGCGCGACCGGGGCCTGGGCGCGGCGGCGGGGGAGTCTTCGGATGCCGCGGATGTCGTCGCCGATCTGCTCGACCGCCTCACCCTCAAACACATCGGCGTGCAGCTCGGCGCGGGTGACCTCCGCCACCTCGCCACCCTCGTCCTCACGCGCATCGTCGCCCCCGGGGCGCCCGCCGCCGACGACGTGCGTGCGCGCCTCGACCCTGCGGTGGAGGACGCCGTGCGCGCCGTCGTCGAGGCCGCGGCATCCCAGTTCCTCGTCGACATCGCGCACGACGACTTCGTGCTGCGGCTCGCCCTGCACGTGCAGAATCTGCTGCACCGCTCGCGCGAGCAGGCCTGGTCGCGCAACCCGCTCACCCGCTCCCTGAAGTCGACGTACCCGATGATCTTCGAGGTGGCGGTGTACATCGCCAAGGGGCTGCAGGACGCTCTCGGCATCCCGATCCTCGACGACGAGATCGCGTACATCGCCATGCACGTCGGCGGGCGGCTCGAGCGCAGCCGTCGTTCCGATCAGCTGCTGACCGCGACGATCGTGTGCCCCGGCTACTACGAGCTGCACGAGCTGCTGCGCTCGAGCGTCGACCGCTCGCTCGGGCAGGCGATCGAGGTCGTCGGGGTCGAGACCCGCATCGACCCCACGTGGGATTCCATCGACACCGACCTCGTCCTGACCACGATCGACCCGCCGCGTCCCGGCGACCGGTTCGTTCGGATCCAGCCGTTCCTCACCGACGCCGACGTCGAACGCGTGCAGGCCGCGGCGTCGCGGGTGCGACGGGCCCGGCGTCTGGCGCGGCTGCGCGCGGAGCTCGAGCGGTACTTCTCGCCCGACGCTTTCATCCGGGGCCTGGATGCCGCCGACGGCGAGGCGGGCGTCATCCGTCGGCTCGGTGGGCTGCTGGTGGCCGAGGGCGTCATCGACGACGACTACGTCGCCCGGGCGGTCGAGCGCGAAGCGATCTCGTCCACGGCGTTCACCGATGCGCTCGCGGTGCCGCACGCGATGGGGATGACCGCGACGCAGACCCGCATCGCCATCGGCATCGCCGACCCGTCCATCGCGTGGGGCGAGGGGCGGGTGCAGGTCGTGGCGCTCGTGGCGTTCTCGGAGACCGACCGCGAAGCCTTCCAGACCGTGTTCGAGCAGTTCGTCGAGGTGTTCAGCGAACGCGACAGCGTGCAGCGCATCGTGCGCCGGGGGACCGACTTCCCGGCGTTCCTGGATGAGCTGGTGGCGGTGATCGACGGCTGACGCTCGGCTGCGTGGCATCCCCGCGGGGTTGGGGCGCGGGTCATGCAGTGGGGCGGCGGGCTTCGGGTTTGGGGCGCGGGTTGTGCAGTGGGGCGGCGGGCTTCGGGTTTTGGGGCGCGGGTCGTGCAGCGGGGCGGCCGGCGCGCGACGGTGGGTTTTGGGGCGCGGGTTGTGCAGTGGGGCGGTCGTTGTGCGCTCCGGTGCACGCATGGCGCCCCCGTGCGGGGGTGGACGGGTGGTGCCCCGGCGGCAGGCGCGCGGCGGGTGGGGTTTGGGGCGCGGGTTGTGCAGTGGGGCGGTCGTTGTGCGCTCCGGTGCATGCATGGCGCCCCCGTGTGGGGGTGGATGCGTGGTGCCCCGGCGGCAGGCATGCGGCGGCAACTCAGACGGGAGTGATGCCGAAGGCGGAGAGGCGACGGCCCAGCGTCGCCGCGTCAGTGAGATGCTCCCAGCCCCACCGCGCGAATCGCCGCTGCGTGGTGCCGCGGATCCAATCCTCCCGGCGCTTCTCGTCCTCGACGACGCTCTGCGGACTTCTCCCCGCGTCGGTCGCGAGACCCCGGTACTTCAGCATCCCGTCGAACTCGCCCCACGCTCCGACATCGTCGAGCCCGAAGTCGATCCAGTACGTGTTGCCTCGCGGACCGGCGACCGGAACCTGGAGGGAGGGAGGGGCGAATCCCAGTTCCCGCAGCCGCAATCGGCTCACGCTCTCGCCGGGGAGCTGCGCCCGCCCGTCCCCGAGTGTCAGCGCTCGTTCCGCCGCACGGCGTCCGCGGGTGGCGAATCGCGTCCAGCTCATCGCTTCCTCGCGGAACCGCTCCGCCTCCTCGACGTCATAGCCGCCCGGCGGGGTGAAGGCGCGCTCGCGGAGGGCGGCATCCATGACGGTCACCGCCGCATCGCGCGACTCCATGCGGGCGACGTCGGCGACCGTTCGGGCGAGGGGAGTGCATCGGAGGCCGTCGAGCTCCACGTGGTGCGGGTCGCGTGCGAGGTCCCGATGACGGACGACGCCCCGTGCACCGCCCGGCCGGGAGTCCGGGGCGAGCACGTGCAGCAGACCGTCATCGCGCAGGCACGGAAGGCCCTGGATTGCCGCGGCCGTGACGCCGCAGAAGGTCGGACGGTGTGCGCTGACGAGCGCGAGTGCCCTCGCGCGCACGACGATCTTCTGCTCGGGCCGGAGTCCATCGACGTCCGCACCGCGGGCGTAGACACCCGGGCGGATGGCGCGAAGGTATCCCTTCTCCACCTCGAGCCGGATACGGCGGGAGTGCCACCCGTGGTCCGCGAGTTGCGAACGCCGAATCAGGGCGACGGCAGCGCTGTTCATCGCCCCACTGTGCCCGGGACGCCCGCGGCCCGGGCGCCATTTCCGCCGCTTTGTGGATGGCATCCCCACCCACCGCCCGGGGGACGAACCGTGCGCCCTCCGACACCGGGGCTGCATTCGCGCACCGGGGCGTACAACGACCGCCCCAGTGCACGAAATGTGCCCCAATCGCCGGGCCGTCGACCCCGCCGGGCCGCCGGAGCAGCCGCGCGTCAGCGCAGCGACACCAGCAGCGCCTCGGCGCCGGAGCGCAGCGCGTCGAGGCGTCGGCGCGCCTTCTTGGCCGACGAGCCGCGCACGTCGAGGTACAGCTTGAGCTTCGGCTCGGTGCCGCTCGGACGCACGATGAGACGCGAACCGTCCTCCAGCCAGATGCGCAGCACGTCGCCGGGGGGAAGACCGTCGACGCCGAGCAGCAGATCGTCGATGCGCTCGACGGCGACCTCGCCCACCGCGGAGGGCGGCTGGGCACGGAGGGATGCCATGATCCCGGCGATCTCGCTGAGGTCGGTGACGCGCACCGAGATCTGGTCGCTCGCGAACGCGCCGAACGTGTCGCGGAACTCCTGCAGCAGGTCGGCGACCGTACGGCCCTCCGCGCGAGCGGCGGTGGCGAGGTCGAGGAACGCGACGGCGGCGGAGATGCCGTCCTTGTCGCGCACGGTCTCGGGGTTCACGAGGTAGCCCAGCGCCTCCTCGAAGCCGAAGACGATCCCGGGGGCGCGCGAGATCCACTTGAAGCCCGTGAGGGTCGCATGGAAGTCCAGACCGTAGTGCTCGGCGACGACCTGCAGCCCGGGGGACGACACGAGGGAGCAGGCGAGCGCTCCGCCCGTCGAGGCCGCCGCGCGCGCCGCGCGCCACCCCAGCAGCAGCCCGATCTCGTTGCCGGTCAGGCGGCGCCAGCCGCCGTCGGTCTCGGCATCCGGGATCGCGACGGCGAGGCGGTCGGCATCCGGGTCGTTCGCGATGACCAGTTCGGCGTCGACGGCGCGGGCCGTCTCGAACGACAGGTCCATGGCGCCGGGCTCCTCCGGGTTGGGGAACGCCACCGTCGGGAAGCGCCCGTCCGGGTGGATCTGCGCCTCCACGACCACGGGCTCGGGGTACCCGGCCTCGGTGAGCACGCGTGCGACCGTCTCCCACCCGACGCCGTGCATCGCGGTGTAGACCCAGCGGAGCCCCTCGGCCCCGGCGGGTGCCGGGGCGACGGCGGCGGTCGCGGTGATGTAGGCCTCGACGAGCGACTCGGGGGCGTTCTCGTACCCGACCGAGCGGGGCAGCACCGTGACATCGCCCGCGTCGGCCACGCGCTGGATGTGCGCGGCGATCTCGGCGTCGGCGGGCGAGACGATCTGCGCGCCGTCGTCGGCACCGCCGAGGTACACCTTGTAGCCGTTGTCGTCCGGTGGGTTGTGGCTGGCGGTGACCATGACGCCCGCGTCGGCACGAAGGTGCCGCACCGCGAACGCGAGCACGGGCGTGGGCAGCATGCGCGGGAGGAGGATCGCGCGCAGCCCGGCCCCGGCGAAGATCTCCACCGAGTCCCGCGCGAAGACGTCGGAGTTGCGGCGTCCGTCGTATCCGACCACGACGGTCGGGGTCGCGTCGGGCTGCTTCTCCCGCAGATACGCGGCGAAGCCCGCCGCGGCCTGCGCGACGAGCACGCGGTTCATGCGGTTCGAGCCCGCGCCGAGGGTGCCGCGGAGCCCCGCGGTGCCGAAGGCGAGGCGCGTGGCGAAACGGTCCTCGAGGTCAGCGGCCGCCTCGGCATCCCCCTCCTCCACGCGAGAAAGCAGAGAGGTCAACTCCTCGCGGGTCGTGGCATCCGGGTCCTGGGCGAGCCACGCGCGGGCCGCCGCGACGAAGGCGCTCACAGTGCCCCGATCACACGGGCCAGCAGCGCGGAGATCACCGGCTCGGCCTCGCGTCCGGCCTCGAGGACCTCTTCGTGGCTGAGGGGCGTCTTCTGGATGCCGGCGGCCAGGTTCGTGATGAGGGAGAAGCCGAGGATCTCCATGCCGGCCTGTCGCGCGGCGATCGCCTCGAGCGCGGTGGACATGCCCACGATGTGGCCGCCGATGGTCTTGGCCATCTGCACCTCGGCCGGGGTCTCGTAGTGCGGACCGCGGAACTGCGTGTAGACGCCCTCGTCGAGCGTGGGATCGATCGACCGCGCGAGGTCGCGCAGGCGCTGCGAGTACAGGTCGGTGAGGTCGATGAAGGTCGCACCCTCGAGTGGGGAGTCGGCAGTCAGGTTGATGTGATCGCTGATGAGGACGGGCTGGCCGGGCTTCCACGTCTCGCGGATACCGCCCGCGCCATTGGTGAGGATCATCGTGGTCGCGCCGGTGGCCGCGGCGGTGCGGACGCTGTGGACGACCCGACGGACGCCGTGACCCTCGTAGTAGTGGGTTCGAGCGCCGATGACGAGGACGTTCTTCCCCCCGGGGGTCCGGACGCTGCGCAGCGTTCCGACGTGCCCCTCGAGGGCGGGCTTGGAGAAGCCGACGACCTCGGTCGCGGGGAACGACGCGGTCTCCTCGCCGATGATTTCGGCGGCGCGGCCCCAGCCGCTGCCGAGGGTGACCGCGATGTCGTGACGCTCGACGCCGGAGAGGCGTGCGATGTCGGCGGCCGCCGCCGCGGCGATCTCGAACGGGTCGGCCGCCGGGTCGTCGAGCGGGTGAAGTGTGCTGTGTGCCATGGACCCACTCTAGAAAGCCGCGGCATCCGGGGCCAGGCGAGCGAGCCGCGCGTCGCACTGGGGGAGAATGGATGCCATGGTGCAGAGCTTCGAGCGCAAGCAGTCCGTCGCGATCGTCGGCGGTGGCCCCGGCGGCTACGAAGCGGCGCTGTCGGCCGCCCAGCTGGGCGCCGACGTGACCCTCGTCGAGCGGGCGGGGGTGGGCGGGTCGGCGGTCATCACCGACGTCGTGCCCTCCAAGACGCTCATCGCGACCGCCGACGCCGCCGTGGCGATCCGCAACGCCAGCGAGCTCGGTGTGCAGTTGTTCGCGAAGGATGACCGGGGCAAGCCGCTGACCCCCGAGGTCGCCATCAACCTCGCCGCCGTGAACCAGCGCCTGCTCTCGCTCGCCCGTCAGCAGTCCGACGACATGCGCTCCTCGTTGCTCGAGGCCGGCGTGCGCATCATCTCCGGCCACGGGCGCCTCGACGGTTCCGGCGCCGTGGTCGTCTCGACCGAGGCGGGCGGCACCGACTTCGACCGCATCGAGGCGGAGACCCTGGTCGTGTCCGTCGGTGCGTCGCCGCGTGAGCTGCCCTCGGCCCGCCCGGACGGTGAGCGCATCCTCACCTGGACGCAGCTGTACAACATGAAGTCCGTCCCGCAGCACCTCATCGTCGTCGGCTCGGGTGTCACCGGCGCCGAGTTCGCCTCGGCCTACATGAACCTCGGCGCGAAGGTGACGCTCGTCTCCAGCCGCGACCAGGTGCTGCCCGGTGAGGATCAGGATGCCGCTGCGGTGCTGGAGCGCGTCTTCGAGCGCGGCGGCATGACGCTGCTGTCGAAGGCGCGCGCGGAGTCGGTGGTCAACACCGGCGACGGCGTGACGGTGACCCTCGGCGACGGGCGCACGATCGAGGGCAGCCACTGCCTCATGGCCGTGGGATCCATCCCGAACACCGCCGGGATCGGCTTGGAGCAGGCGGGCGTCCAGATGACGCCGTCGGGTCACATCCGCGTCAACCGCGTCGCCCGCACCTCGGTGCCGAACATCTACGCCGCGGGCGACTGCACGAACTTCTTCCCCCTGGCCTCGGTGGCATCCATGCAGGGACGTCAGGCCGTGTTCCACGCGCTCGGCGACATCGTGATCCCGCTCGAGACGCGCCGCATCACGGCGAACATCTTCACCGCCCCCGAGATCGCCACGGTGGGATTCAGTGAGCAGGACGTCGTCGACGGCAGGATCGCGGGCGTGGTGAAGAAGCTGCCGCTGTCGGCGAACCCGCGCGCGAAGATGCAGGGCATCACCGACGGCTTCGTGAAGATCATCGCGCGGCAGGGGAGCGGCACGGTCATGGGCGGTGTCATCGTCGCCCCGCGCGCCTCCGAGCTGATCTACCCGATCGCGATCGCGGTCGAGCGCCGGTTGACCGTCGACCAGGTCGCCCGCGTCTTCGCCGTGTACCCGTCGCTCACCTCCAGCATCACCGACGCCGCGCGCGCGATGCACATCGTCGACCGCGATGATCCCGGCGAGGACTGAGCGCGCCCCGGCGTGCGTCGCGCGCCCCGCGCGCCCCGGCGTGCGGGTCCGGCTTCGGGCCACGCATAAACGCTCCCAGCGCCCATAAACGTGGTGACCGCGCGTTTATGGGCGCGAATCGCGTTTATGCGCGGGAAGGGAACCGTTCCCGCTCGCCCGAGCCCGCAGTACGCCCCACGCAACGCGACCGCGCTACGCGACCGCGCTACGCGACCGCGCTACGCGACCGCGCTACGCGACCGCGCAACGCGACCGCGAACGTGACGGCGCCACCCCACGGCGCCACGCAACGCGACGGAGCAGCGCGACCGCGCAACGCGACGGCGCCGCGCCCCCGGAGGGACGCGGCGCCGGAAGAGGGCGGATGCCTCAGCTGATGAGCAGCAGCTGGTGACCCGCCGACACGGTGGTGCCGGGGTTCGCGTCGATGCCGGCGATCGTGCCGTCCTTATGTGCCTGGATGGGCTGCTCCATCTTCATGGCCTCGAGCACGACGACGAGGTCGCCCTTGACGACCTGCTGACCCTCTTCGACCGCGACTTTCACGACGGTGGCCTGCATCGGAGACTTCACCGCGTCGCCGGTGGAGCCGGCGGCCGGCGACGCCGCGTGGGAGCGGCGCGACGGCGGGGCCACGGCCGGGCGGCCGGGCTTCGCGGCGGGCGCGGCGATGCGGTCGGGGAGGCTGACTTCCAGACGCTTGCCGCCGACTTCGACCACGACCGTGTGGCGGCCCGGCGCCTCGCCGGGGGCCTCGAGCTCGCCGTCCCACGCGGGGATGTCGTTGACGAACTCCGTCTCGATCCAGCGCGTGTACACGCCGAACGAGCCGTCCTCGGCGGTGAAGGCCGGGTCGCGGACGACCTTGCGGTGGAACGGCAGGACGGTGGGGAGGCCCGCGACCTCGAACTCGTCCAGGGCGCGGCGGGCGCGCTCCAGGGCCTCGGCACGGTCGCGGCCGGTGACGATGATCTTCGCCAGGAGCGAGTCGAACGCGCCGGAGACGCTGTCGCCCGCGGTCACACCCGAGTCCAGGCGGAGACCGGGACCGCCGAACGTCTTGAAGACGTGGATCGGACCGGGCTGCGGCAGGAAGTTGCGGCCCGGGTCCTCGCCGTTGATGCGGAACTCGAACGAGTGCCCCGACGGGGCCGGGTCGTCGTATCCCAGCTCTTCGCCCTCGGCGATGCGGAACTGCTCGCGCACGAGGTCGAGACCGGTGACCTCCTCGGAGACCGGGTGCTCCACCTGCAGGCGCGTGTTGACCTCGAGGAACGAGATCGTGCCGTCGGCGCCGATGAGGAACTCGCACGTGCCGGCCCCGACGTAGCCGACCTCGCGGAGGATTGCCTTGGATGCCGCGTACAGCACGGCATTCTGCTCGTCGGTGAGGAACGGCGCCGGTGCCTCTTCGACCAGCTTCTGGTGGCGGCGCTGAAGGGAGCAGTCGCGGGTGGAGACGACGACGACAGTGCCCGCGGCATCCGCCAGGCACTGGGTCTCGACGTGGCGCGGCTTGTCGAGGTACTTCTCGACGAAGCACTCGCCGCGGCCGAACGCGGCGACGGCCTCACGCGTGGCGGACTCGAACATCTCGGCGACCTCGTCGAGCTCGCGGGCCACCTTCAGGCCTCGCCCGCCCCCGCCGTACGCGGCCTTGATGGCGATCGGCAGGCCCACCTGCTCGGCGAACGCGATGACCTCCTCGGCGCCGGCCACCGGACCGGGGGTGCCGGGCGCGAGCGGGGCGCCGACCTTCTCGGCGACGTGACGGGCGGTGACCTTGTCGCCCAGGGCCTCGATCGCCTCAGGCGAGGGACCGATCCAGATCAGTCCCGCGTCGATCACGGCGCGGGCGAAGTCGGCGTTCTCGGCGAGGAAGCCGTACCCGGGGTGGACGGCGTCGGCGCCGGAGCGGCGGGCGACCGAGAGGATCTTCTCGATCGAGAGGTAGGTGTCGGCGCTGGTGGCGCCGTCGAGAGCGTAGGCCTCGTCGGCGAGGCGGGTGTGCAGGGCATCCCGGTCCTGGTCGGCGTAGACGGCGACGGAGGCCTTGCCCGAATCGCGTGCGGCGCGGATGACACGGACGGCGATCTCGCCGCGGTTGGCGACGAGAACCTTGGCGATCTTCGGCATCCTCCCAGCCTAGCGAGGGGGCGTGTGCGTCTTTTGACCCACCTCCACAAGAAACGCCGGAAAACGTGTGGGGGAGTCTACGAACGGTTCCACAGGGCCGGCCAGGAGCCCCCGAGTTCGCGCACCAGCCGTCGCACCGTCGACAGCGACATCCCGACCACGGTCGACGGGTCTCCCTCGATGCGCTCGATGAAGGCGCCGCCGAGGCTGTCAACGGTGAACGCGCCGGCGACGTGCAGCGGCTCGCCGCTGTCGACGTAGGCGGCGATCTCGTCGTCGTCGATGTCGGCCGCGAAGCTCACCGACGCCTCCGCCACGGCGAACGCCTCGCGCGGCCGGTATCCGGGGGCGAGTCGGAACACGCTGTGCCCGGAGTGCAGCACGCCCGTCCGCCCGCGCATGTCGTGCCACCGCGCGGTCGCCGCCGCGGGCGTGTAGGGCTTGCCGAGGATGTCGTCGCCGAGGGCGAACATGGAGTCGCCGCCGATGACGAAGCCGTCGAACCCGGGCTCTTCCTCCCTCAGGCGATCTGCGACGTCGGCAGCCTTCCGCCGCGCGAGCAGCAGGACATGCTCGGGAGCCGGGAGTGTGCGCCCCTCGGACGCTTCGACCTCCGCGATCACCGCCTCTTCGTCGACCTGCGGCGCGCGGGCCTCAGGCTCGATGCCGGCCTGCCGCAGCAGCATGAGACGAGCGGGGGAGGTGGATGCCAGGCATACGCGCATGCCCTCACGCTACCGACGACGCCGGTCGCCGGGCGCCGTCGTGTGACAGGCTCGGAGGATGCACAACGGCGACCTCATCGATCTCGACATCACCGGCGTCGCCCACGGCGGCATCTTCGTGGGGCGCCACGAAGGGCGCGTGGTCTTCGTGCCCGACACCCTGCCGGGAGAGCGGGTGCGGGTGCGGCTCACCGACACGAAGAAGAAGGCGTTCTGGCGCGCCGAGGCCGTCGAGGTGCTGGATGCCGCTCCCGAACGCCAGCGGCACGTGTGGGCCTCGGCATCCATCGACCGCGCCCCCGACGATCGTGCGGGCGGTGCCGAGTTCGGACACATCGCCCTCGATCACCAGCGGGCGCTGAAGGAGCGCGTCATCCGGGAGTCCCTCGAGCGGGTCGGGCGTCTCGAGCTGCCCGTCGCGGTCGCTCCCGCCGGTGCCGATGAGACCGCCGACGGCACGGGCTGGCGCACCCGCGTGAGTCTGCACGTCGACAAGGCCGGACGCGTCGGACCGTTCGCCCCGCGCTCGCACCGGGTCATCGAAACCCCCGACCTGCCGTTGGCCACGGCCGCGCTCGGGCGCGCCGCCGGCGAGCTGCGAGGGGCCGCGCCGGGTCGCATCGATCTCGTGCAGCCCGCCGATGGACGCGTCCGCGTACTGCCCCGTCCCGACGGCGCGCGCACCACCGGGACTGCCGAGGTCGTCGAGGAGCGCGTGGGCGAGCGGGTCTTCCGGGTCGATGTCGGCGGTTTCTGGCAGGTGCACCGGCTGGCGGCCTCCGCGCTTACGCAGGCCGTCGCCGAGCGGGTGCGCGCCACGGCGGGAGAGCTGGATCCGGATGCCACGCACCTGGACCTCTACGGCGGGGTGGGCCTGTTCGCCGCGACGCTGGCCGGCCTCGGCGGCACGGCCGCGCGGGTCGTCAGCGTCGAGAGCGACGCGCGGGCGACCGAGCACGCGGGGGAGAACCTGGCCGAGTGGGTCGGCGCGCGCGCCGAGACCGCCCGCGTCGACCGCTACGTGGGCCGGCTCGTGGCCGACGCCTCCGAGCGCGAGCGCGAGCGTCTCTCCCGGGGCGTCGTGGTCCTGGATCCGCCGCGTGCGGGGGCGGGGCGGGAGGTCGTCGAGGGGATCGCGGCGCTGGCTCCTCGCGCGGTCGTCTACGTGGCGTGCGATCCCGTGGCGTTGGCGCGGGATCTCGCCACGTTCGCCGCTCAGGGATACCGCGCGGAAGGAGGCGTGCACGGCCTGGACCTCTTCCCGAACTCCCACCACGTCGAGGCCGTCGTCTCGCTGCGGCGATGACCAGCCGATCGGGGGCTGTGCACTCCCCGTCGCGCGGGGCGTGCGCGGATACGATGAGGGGATGACGCGCGTCGCCCTCATCGATGACCACGAATCGGTCCGACTCGGTCTCGAGGCGGCGTTGGCCCAGACCGAGTCCTTCCAGGTGGTGTCCTCGGGCGCGAACGTCGCCGCGTACCTCGATTGGCGTCGAGCCGCGGGCGAGGCTCCGGCCGACGTCGTGGTGCTCGATCTCACCCTCGGTGACGGTACGACGGTGTCCGAGAACGTCGACCGTGTGGTGCGCGACGGGTCCAGCGTCATCATCCACAGCGTCGCCGACCGTCCGGCCGCGGTGCGCGAGGCGCTCGCCGCCGGCGCGGCCGGCATCGTGAGCAAGTCCTCTCCCACGCACGAGGTCCTCGCGGCGATCGGCACCGTCGCCCGAGGCGAGCTGCTGGACAACGTCGAGTGGGCCAGCGCGGTCGAGGGCGACCGCGAGTTCGCCGACGCGCAACTGTCGGCGCGCGAGCGCGAGGTTCTGCGGCTGTACGCGGCGGGCCTTCCGCTGAAGGCCGTCGCGGAACGCCTCGGCGTCGCCTACTCCACGGCCAAGGAGAACATCACACGCGTGCGCGTGAAGTACGTCGAGGTGGGCCGCCCCGCCCCGACCAAGGTCGATCTGCTGCGACGGGCGATGGAGGACGGCATCCTTCACGAGACGCCCGAGACCCCCCGTGATGCCTGACATCGACCGGTCCGTCCTCGATGAGGCGTGGGGGCGCATCCCCCACACGCGGGAGACCAGCGACGACCCCGGCTCCTTCACTCAGAAGCGCATCGAACGCGTCATCACCCTCCTGGTGGGCCCAGCCTGCCTCGTCCTGGGGGTCCAGGCCTTCGTCGCCGCATTCGGCCCGACCGACGAGGCCGACGGTTGGCATCTGCCGCTGGTGGTCGGAGTGTTCGTGCCTCTCGTGGCAATGGTCGTCGCCTGTGCGGTCGGCCGCTTCGCGCGCCTGTTCTCGGGCCTGTTCGCCGTGCTGTTCATGGTCGCCCTCGCCCTGTGGCCGGTCGCCACGACCGGTGGCCCGGCGCCCTCGCCGACCCAGAACCCGTGGATCTTCTACCTCATCAACGTCGCGACCGTCGCCACGGTCGTGGCGTTCCCTCTGGCGTTGCAGGTCGCGTGGACGGTCAGTGCGCCGCTGCTGTTCGGGGTGGTGCGGCTCCTGCAGGCGGGCGGCCAGCCCGAATTCCTGCTCCCGGTGGCGCTCGACGTCTCGTTCGCGCTGCTGCTGGGCAGCGTCCTGGTCACCCTGACGTGGATGTATCGATCGATCGCGGCCAACGTCGACGAGACGCGGGCGCGCGCGGTCGCCAGCTACGCGTCGGCGGCGGCGACGGCCGCGACCGAGCACGAGCGCATCGCGGTGGCCGCTCTCATGCACGACAGCGTCCTGGGCGCGTTGCTGGCAGCGGAACGGGCGGGCACCCCACGCGAACGCACCCTCGCGGTGAGCATGGCACGCGAGGCGCTCACCAGGCTCGCCAACGCCGAGAAGGACGCCCTGGAGGGCAGCGACGAGCCGATGGATGCCGGCGCGCTGGCCGACGACATCGAAACGTCCGCCCGTGACTTCGGTGTCACCCTCGCCGTCACGCGGCGCGTGCAGGAGGGGACGCCCCGCGTCCCGGGCCGCGTCGCGCGCGCCCTCGTGCTCGCGGCGATGCAGGCGGTCGCCAATGCCGTGCAGCACGCCGAGGCGCGCGCGCTGACGGTCGAGGTCATCGGTTCCGCCGAACCCGGGGGCGTCACCATCCGCGTGCGCGACGCGGGTCGCGGCTTCGACGTCGACGCGATCCCGGCCGACCGGCTCGGCATCCGGGGGTCGATCATCGCCCGCGTGACCGCTGTCGGGGGGCGCTCCACCGTGGATTCCTCGCCGGCCGGGACGACGGTGACCCTCGAGTGGGAGAGCGGGGACCGCTGGTGACCGTCCGCTCGATCCTCTCGGGCATCGCGCTGGCCTTCACCGCGTATCTGTCCGCGCGCAGTCTGCTGTGGACGCTCCCGGACACCGTGGAGCGCGGGTGGCTGCTCATCGCCGCTCTCGTGCTCTATCTCCCCATCACCTGGCTCTGGATCCTCCTGCCCACGCGGCGACGCTCCGCGGGGACCGACGAGGCGCGCGAGGGCATGCGGCTGACACCGCCGCGCTGGGCCGTCGGCCTCGCGCTGATGGCGGCGGCGGTCGTCCCGAACGCGGCCTTCGCCGCGGTCAGCGAGGCCGGTCGCTCCCAGCCGTTCGTCACCTGGGTGATCGGCGGCATCGGAGCGCTCATGACCGTCGTGATGGTCCGTCGGCGCCCGGCCGTGGCGTGGACCGGGACGGGCCTCCTCGCCGTCTCCACCGCGGTCTGGCTCGGTCCTCTCTCGGCGCTGAGTCTCGGACTCGTCGGGTCGCTCGTCTGGGTCGCCGCCGCGCAGCTCATCACGATCGCCCTCGATCGCGTCGCCCGCGACGCGGAACAGCTCTCCGAGCTCCAGCAGGCGGCGTCGGCCTGGCAGGCCTCGCAGAGCGGTCGTCAGCGCGAGCGTCGTCTGCACGTGCAGCGGGCGCTGCACGTCGCCGGGCCCGTGCTCGGTCGCACGATCGAGACCGGGGGTAATCTGCGGCCGAGCGAGAAGAGCGCCGCGCGCCTGGCGGAGCAGAGCCTCCGCGACGAACTGCGCAGTCCGCGTCTTCTGGACGACGGCGTGCGCGCCCAGATCGACGCCGCGCGCCGCCGCGGCACGATCGTCATGCTGTTCGACGAGGGTGGACTCGACGGTCTCCCGGCATCCGCCCTGCAGAGCATCCGCGCCGAGCTGGCGGGCATCGTGGCCGGCGCCGCGTCCGAGCGGCTCATCATCCGCACCTCGCCCCACCACGAGGTGGCCGTGACGGTCGTCGGTCGCACGGCGACCGTGGGCGCCGGGGCGGACGAGGACGATGTCGACCTCTGGCGCGAGATCCGTCGCCCTCGGTGAGCAACCGGAAGACCCCCGCGGCGTGAACGCCGGCGGGGGCCGTGTTCGGGTATCAGCATCCGGGGAAGAGTGCGAAAGATAAGCGGTGAGGGGCGGCGATGACGCCTGCCCCTCACCCATGCGAACGGCTACCCGAAAACCGTCCGCGTGGTCAGAACCGGCTCGATGGAGCGGACCGACCGAACGCGTGATGCGTTCCAGCTCCTCCAGTATCCGTGAGCGATTCCTCGGCGTCTGTAGGTATTTCGGGGGACAGTCAGCCGGTGACGCCGCGCCAGCCCGCATCGCGGTTCAGCGGCGCGCGCAGCCCGCGTGCCGAGAGCTCCCAGCGTGATCGGATGGTGGCCTCCGGGGCCGTGGCATCCGCCGTCTCGCGGGCGTACGCCTCGCCCACGACCACGATGGCCGCGGCGAGCTCTTCGGGCGTCGGCGTCCCGCGGACGACGCGGGCGATCGTCTCTGACGGGTCGACGGTGTCGGCGCCGGTCACAGCGGGATGTTCCCGTGCTTCTTCGCCGGCAGGCTCGCGCGCTTGTTGCGCAGGGCCCGGAGCGCCTTCGCGATCGACACGCGCGTCTGCGCCGGCTCGATGATGCCGTCCAGCTCGCCGCGCTCCGCGGCCAGGAACGGGGATGCCACGTTGTAGGTGTACTCGTTCGCCAGTCGCGTCCGCACGGCCGCGACGTCCTCGCCGGCCTCCTCGGCACGCTTGATCTCGCCGCGGTACAGGATGTTGACCGCGCCCTGGCCGCCCATGACGGCGATCTCGGCGGTGGGCCAGGCGAGGTTGATGTCGGCGCCCAACTGCTTCGAGCCCATGACGATGTATGCGCCCCCGTAGGCCTTGCGAAGGATCACGGTGACCAGCGGCACGGTCGCCTCGGCGTACGCGTACAACAGCTTCGCGCCGCGACGGATGACACCCGTCCACTCCTGGTCGGTGCCCGGGAGGTACCCGGGGACGTCGACGAGCGTCACGATCGGCACGGAGAACGCGTCGCAGAAGCGCACGAAGCGGCTCGCCTTCTCGCCGGCGTCGATGTTGAGCGTCCCCGCCATCTGCGAGGGCTGGTTGGCGATGATGCCGACGGTTCGTCCCTCGATGCGACCGAAGCCGATGACGATGTTCGGCGCGAACAGCGGCTGGACTTCGAGGAAGTCGGCTCCGTCGACGATGCCCTCGATGACGGTGTGGATGTCGTAGGGCTGGTTCGGGGAATCGGGGATGACGGTGTTCAGCGCGCGATCGGCATCCGTCGTCTCGAACTCGAACGGGGTCTCGTAGAGGGGGAGCTCGGCGAGGTTGTTGTCCGGGAGGAAGCCGATCAGGGTGCGCGCGTAGTCGAGCGCGTCGTCCTCGTCGTCGGCGAGGTAGTGGGCGACGCCCGAACGGGTGTTGTGGGTGTGTGCGCCGCCGAGCTCCTCCATCCCGACGTCCTCCCCGGTGACGGTCTTGATGACGTCGGGGCCGGTGACGAACATCTGGCTGGTCTTGTCGACCATGATGACGAAGTCCGTCAGGGCGGGGGAGTAGACGGCGCCGCCGGCGGCGGGCCCCATGATGATCGAGATCTGGGGGATGACGCCGGAGGCGGCGGTGTTGAGTCGGAAGATCTCGCCGTACTTGCCGAGCGCGACCACGCCCTCCTGGATGCGCGCGCCGCCGGAGTCGAGCATGCCGATGATCGGGATGCCGCTGCGGAGGGCGAGCTCCATGACCTTGATGATCTTGTCGCCGGCGACCTCACCGAGCGAACCGCCGAACGTGGAGAAGTCCTGTGCGTAGACGGCGACCGTGCGCCCGTGGATCGTGCCGGTGCCGGTGACGACCGAATCGCCGTAGGGGCGCGACTTGTCCATGCCGAACGCCGACGTGCGGTGCCGCACGTATTCGTCGAGCTCGACGAACGAGCCGGGATCGACGAGCATCTCGATCCGCTCGCGGGCGGTCAGTTTGCCTTTGGCGTGCTGCTTGGTGCGCGCGGCGGTCTCGGCGTCGACGACCGCCTCCTGGAACCTCGTGCGCAGGTCGGCGATCTTGCCGGCGGTCGTGGAGAGATCGGGCTGGTCGGTCACGCTTTCCACCCTAGCGACCGGTTCCGCGCCGATGTTGGAGGGTGCGCACAAGCACCTCGGCCACAGGCTGTGGCATCCATCCATCCGCGCCGCGGAGGCGGTGCGCGCGCGGAAGGCAAGCGGATGCCGATCTCCCCGCGTGTTGCCTAGGGTGTGCACATGCCGATCCCCGCTGCCGGATACCCGCTCACCGCCGCACTCAGTCCCCGCGTCCAGGTCGTCGAGACGACCGACTCCACCAACGCCGACGTCGTCGCGGCCGTCACGTCCGATCCCGCGGGCTGGCCCCACCTGTCGTTGCTGATCACGGACGACCAACGCGCGGGGCGCGGACGACTGGACCGGACGTGGACCGCGCCGGCCGGAACCGCCCTGGCCGTGTCCGTCGTCGTGGACGCCGGCCGCATACCGATGGCGGCACGTGGCTGGATCCCTCTCGCTGCCGGTGCCGCGATGACGCGCGCCGTGAACGCCCGTCTGAGCGGGCACGGCTCGAAGGCCGAGCTGAAGTGGCCGAACGACGTGCTCGTGGACGGTGCGAAGATCTGCGGCATCCTGGCCGAGGCCGTTCCCGGCACGCTCGACACGGTCGTCGTCGGGTCGGGCATCAACACACGCATGACCCGCGCCGATCTTCCCGTGTCGACCGCGACGTCGTTCGCCGCGATCGGGCTCGAGGTCGACGAGGACCGGCTGCTCGCCGATTACCTCGAGGCGCTGGCCGGCTTCCTCTCGCATCTGTCGGAGGGCGACATCGCGCACGTGCACCGCGACATCGAGAAGCTGTGCGCCACGGTCGGGCGCGAGGTGTCCGTGTCGCTCCCCGACGGCACCACCGTGCAGGGCCGCGCCGAACGGCTCGATGAGGAGGGACGCCTCGTGGTGGGATCGGGCACGATTCAGACCGTGGTGTCGGCGGGCGACGTCGTCCACGTGCGCTGACCCGCGGTCGTTCCGCGTGTGCGGGCGACGGTGGAGCCCGCGGCCCCGCAGAATGAGAACGTGACCCAGCCGACCATCTACGGAGGCCGCCCGCGCACGCCGGCCCCGGGTTCGGCGATGCCCGAACGCCGCATCGCGCGACTGCGCGGCCACGCGCGGCGGCTCTCGTGGTCCGCGCTCGTGCTGATCGCGGTGTCGGGCGCGACGGCCTATTTCTACGACAACGTTCCGGCCCCGTTCGAGAACTGGATGCTGCTGAGCGCGGCGGGGGCCGTGGTGCTGCTGCTCGTACTCATCCCCTATCTCGTGTGGCTGTCGCGGTCCTGGACCATCACGACGCGGCGCGTGATCGAACGCTCCGGCTTCTTCGGTTCGAGCAGCCGCGAGATCTCGCACGTCCGCGGGTACGCGATCCAGATGCGTCGCGGCATCCTGCAGCGCTTGTGGGGCGCGGGGACGCTCACGCTCTCGAACGGCGTCGAGCCGCCGATGCGGTTGAAGAACGTGCCGCATGCCGTGCTGGTGCACGAGACTCTCGTGGATCAGGTCGAGGTGAACCAGATCCTCGCCCACCGCGATTCGCAGGCGCAGGCGTCCGGCCCCGTCGACTGAGCGGTCCCTCACGCCTCATCGGACCTGCCGCTGCTTCCGGTCGGCCGGCATCCGGCCCCTCCGCCGTGCCTCCGGGCGGCCCGTCCCCTCGGCAGACACGACGAAGGAGATCCGTGCTCCCGGTCGCGCACGCGCGGTTCCGGGCGGAGCCGGGTGCCGGGGTTTCCTTCTTCGTGTTCGGTGAGCCCTCTGGGCTCGCGGGCCCCGGAGCCGTCGTCCACAATGGACGGGACGGAAGGAGCGGCATGGCGCTGCGAGTCGGAGTGGTCGGTGGCGGACAGCTGGCGCGGATGATGATCGCGCCCGCCGAGGAGCTCGGGATCGAGATCCGCGTCCTCGCCGAGACCGAGGGCATGTCGGCGGCGCTGGCGGCGACGGCCGTCGGCGACTACCGCCATGCCGATACCGTTCTGCGCTTCGCTCAGGACGTCGACGTGCTCACCTTCGACCACGAGCATGTGCCGCAGGACGTGCTGTCGGTCCTCGTGGAGGCCGGTGTCGCCGTGCACCCCGGCCCCGCGCCGCTGTTCGTGGCCCAGGACAAGCTCGTGATGCGCGCGCGCATGGCCGAACTCGGGATGCCGCAGCCCGACTGGGCGTCCGTCTCCGATGCCGCGGGCCTGCAGGACTTCCTCGACGCGCACGGTGGTCGAGCGGTCGTGAAGACCCCGCGCGGCGGCTACGACGGCAAGGGCGTGCGTGTCGTATCGGCCGCGACCGAGGCCGAGGACTGGCTCGCGGCGCTCGCCGAGGACGCCAACGGCGGTGCGCTGCTGGTCGAGGAACTCGTCGACTTCACGCGCGAACTGGCACAGCAGGTCGCGCGTCGCCCCTCCGGTGAGGTGCGCACCTACCCGCTCGTGGCCACGACGCAGCGCGACGGCGTGTGCGCCGAGGTGATCGCCCCGGCGCCCCGGGCGGGGGAGCGGATGCAGCGCGCCGCCGCCGAGATCGGGATCGCCGTCGCCGAGGGGCTCGGGGTGACCGGCATGCTCGCGGTGGAGTTGTTCGAGACCTCCGACGAGCGCATCCTCATCAACGAGCTCGCCATGCGGCCGCACAACAGCGGGCACTGGACGCAGGACGGCGCGGTCACGAGCCAGTTCGAACAGCACCTGCGCGCGGTGCTGGACCTCCCCCTCGGATCCTCGGATGCGGTCGCCCCGTGGACAGTGATGATCAACATCCTGGGCGGGCCGGCCGAGGGCGGTCTGACCGATCGGTTCGCGCCGGCGATGGCGGCGCACCCGACCGCGAAGATCCACACCTACGGCAAGGATCCGCGACCGGGGCGCAAGGTCGGTCACGTCAACGTCGCCGGCGACGACCTGGACGACGTGGTCTACGAGGCCCGGGCCGCGGCGGCCTTCTTCGACTGAGCGCGCCGTTCCGGGATCTTCCAGCGAGCCGCCCTAGCCTGGATCGGTGACCCGACCGCTGCATTCTTCCGAGACGCCCGTGGTCGGCGTCGTCATGGGCTCCGACTCCGACTGGCGCGTGATGAGCGACGCGTCCCAGGTGCTCACCGAGTTCGGCATCCCGCACGAGGTCGAAGTCGTCTCGGCGCATCGCACGCCCGACAAGCTCATCCGCTACGGCCGGGAGGCCCGCGCCCGGGGCCTGCGGGCGATCATCGCCGGTGCGGGCGGTGCCGCTCACCTGCCCGGCATGCTCGCCTCGGTCACGGCGCTCCCGGTGATCGGTGTGCCGGTGCAGCTGGCGACCCTCGACGGGCTCGACTCGCTGCTGAGCATCGTGCAGATGCCGGCCGGTATCCCGGTGGCGACCGTGTCGATCAACGGTGCGAAGAACGCCGGTCTGCTCGCGGCCCGCCTCCTCGGTGCCGCGGACACCGAGCTGGGCGACCGCGTCGAGTCCTATGCCGCCGACCTCGAGGCGCAGGTGGAGGAGAAGAACCGCCGCTTGAAGGATTCGCTGTGAGCGTGGCCGCTCCGCCGCGGGCGCGCCCCCGCGAGCCGCTCGTGGAGTCGCGTCCGATGCGCAACCCGGACACCTCGTCGCGCGAGGTCATGACCCGCCGCGGGTGGTGGCTCGTGACCCTGAACTTCCTCATCCCCGGGTCAGCGCAGGTGCTGGCGGGGAGCCGCCGACTGGGCAGGTTCGGTCTCGGCGCCACCCTGTTCCTCTGGACGGCCCTGGTGCTGACGGCCTTGGGTGCGCTGCTATGGCCGAGCGGGCTGTTCGCGCTGGCCACCGGCTCGTTCATCCCCGATTTCCTGTCGTGGTTCCGCTGGGTGCCCCTCACCGTCGTGCAGATCGTGATCGTGGGATACGTCGTGCTGTGGATCGTGCTCACGATCGACACGTTGCGGCTCGTCCGATTGGTTCGTACCGGCCCCCTCGCGCGGTTCGCCATCGCGTCGGTGTCGATCCTGCTGCTGGTGCTCTCCGGCTCCGGTGCGGCGTGGGCCGCGCAGACGGCGGGCGCGACTCGCGATGCCTTCTCGTCGATCTTCGCGCAGTCCGCGCCGGTGGTCCCCCCGTCGGACGGGTACTACAACATCCTGTTGCTCGGTGCCGATTCCGGCGAGGGGCGCGACTCCATGCGCTTCGACTCGATCTCGGTGATCTCGGTCAATGCGGCATCGGGAGCGGTGACCATCACCGGCATCCCCCGTGACATGCCGCACTTCCCTTTCGCCCCCGGCCCCATGCAGGACGAGTACCCCAACGGGCACACGGGCAAGTTCGACGAGACCTGCGGGTGGGGCAGCGGAGTGAACCAACTCCGCACCGAGGTCGAGGTCTGCCAGGACGGCAACGCCCTCTATCCCGACGCTGTCGCCAACGGCTCCGAGCCGGGTATCGAAGCCACCAAGGATGCCGCGGAGGGCATCCTCGGCATCCAGATCCCGTACTACGTCCTCATCGACATGAAGGGCTTCGCCGACGTCGTCGATGCGCTCGGCGGCGTCGACATCACCGTCGACGAGCGTCTGCCCAAGGGCGGCCCGGCCTACGACGGCCAGCCGGTCGACGACTGGGCGTTCGGGTGGATCGAGCCCGGCCCGCAGCACATGGACGGCGACACCGCGCAGTGGTATGCCCGCTCGCGTTACACCACGAGCGACTTCGACCGGATGCGGCGTCAGCGTCAGCTGCAGGAGGCGATCCTCGCGCAGGCCACCCCGCAGACCGTGCTCACGCGCTTCCAGGAGGTCGCCGCCGCCGGCACGGCCATCGTGAAGACCGATCTGCCGCAGGGCCTCATCGCCCCCACCCTCGTGGACCTCGCCCTGAAGGCGAAGGACCAGCCCGTGAGTACGATCGAACTGACCCCCGAAGGCGGAGTCGACGAGTTCGATCCCGACTACGCCCAGATTCAACAGATGGTGCGCGACACGCTCCACCCGCCCACCGAGACGGAGGCACCCGCCCCGTGACCGTCACTCTTCGCGTCGTCCTCGACCAGCTCGTCACGCCCACATCCCGTGATCTCGCCGAGGCCTCGGCCTCCCTCGCACAAGCCCTCGTGGACACCGCGCCGCGCGGCTGCGACGTCGCGGCGATCACCCCCTCGCCGGGGCTCCCCGACGACGGGGCGATCACGGGACTGTCGGGCGAGACGCGTCTGTCGATGCGGAGACGCGAGCTCGCGGCATCCTGGCAACTCGGCGTGGCTCCCGGCATCGGTCGCGGGCTGATCCACTCGCCGACACCCCTCGCCCCCCTCGTGCGACACGACCGCGTCAACGAGACGCACCAGATCGTCGTGACGCTGTGGGACCTGCGAGCGTGGGAGACGCCGGACGAGCTGCCCAAGGCAGAGGTCCTCGCCGCGCGTGCGCTGCTGTCGCGGACCGGCAAGCACGCCGATGCCGTCGTCGTTCCCTCACACGCGATGGCGGAGCGTCTGGCGGGGGTGGCCAAGGCGAAGCTCGTCGCGAAGGTGCGCGTCATCGGCGGAGCCCCTGTGGCCGGGTTCCGTGTGCCCTCGGATGCCGTGGGCCGACTGCGCGCGCTCGATCTGCCGTCGTCGTTCATCGCTCTCGCGGGCGGTGTCGCCGCCTCCGACGGGCTCGCCGCCGCCTTCGCGGGAGTCTCGGCCGCCGAGTGGGGCGGCGACGTGGTCGTGCTGGACGTCCCCGAGGGAGACGAACCCGCCGTCGTCGACCTCGCGTCGGCGGCCGGCATCCCCGAGTCCCGCGTTCATGCACGAGGGTCGCTCGACCAGTGGGACCGCGCGGCCGTGCTCTCGCACGCTGTCGTCTACGTCGCCGCCGGCACACGCACGGACTGGCCGTGGCGCGCCGTCGACGCTCTCGCCGTGGGTGTGCCGATCGTCGCGGCCGACACCGCCGTCCACCGCGAGGTGCTCGCCGACGCCGCGCTGTACGCGGGGGAGGAGCAGCTCGGCGGAGCCGTGGCTCGTGCCCTCGGTGAGGACGCCGAGCGACTGCGCGTGCTCGCCGGCGACCGCGCGAAGGGGTTCGCCTGGGAGGCGTGCGCCGAGCGCGTGTGGGCGCTGCACGCGGAGTTGTAGCGCGCGATCACGGCCAGGTCGACGGGGCGCGTAGGTTGCGCGATCGATCAAACATTTGATTCACATAAGCCTCATCCGTCACACTGGGCCAATGCTGCAATCGGGGCGCCGAATCACGCTGACCACATTCTTCGCGGCGGTCGCCGTCCTGGTCACGGCGATCGGTTCTCTGACGTCCGTATCGGCGGCGCAGGCTGCGACGCCGCAGTCGGTGTCGACGGTTGCCGCCGTTGCGGCGGCTCCGTCCGGTTTCAATCCGTCCCAGATCATCACCGATCAGGCATTTTTCAACAGTGGCACGATGACGGAGGCTCAAATTCAGAGCTTCCTCGAGGCGAAGGTTCCGACCTGTCGGGCCGGGTACACCTGTCTGAAGGATTGGTACGACACGTCCCGCACGACCTCGGCGGACGCCATGTGCGGCGCGTATTCGGGCGGGATGCGGGAGCGCGCCTCCCGGATCATCTTCAAGGTCGCTCAGGCCTGCGGTATCAATCCGCAGGTCATTCTCGTCACGCTCCAGAAGGAGCAGGGTCTGGTGAACCACACGTGGCCGAGCGACTGGCGGTACAGGATCGCCATGGGCCAGGGATGCCCGGACACCGCCGCATGCGACACCCGGTACTACGGATTCTTCAACCAGGTCTACGGCGCAGCGTGGCAGCTGAAGCGGTATGCCAACCCGCCGGGGACGAGCAAGTACTTCACGTGGTATGCGCCCGGCCAGACGTGGAATGTCCGCTTCAACCCCAACGTTTCGTGCGGTTCGTCGCCGGTCTATATCGCTAATCAGGCGACCGCCGACCTCTACTACTACACGCCCTACCAGCCCAATGCCGCCGCCCTGCGCGCGGGATACGGCGAGGGGGATTCCTGTTCGGCATATGGGAACCGGAACTTCTTCAATTACTTCACGGACTGGTTCGGGTCGACGTCTCAGCCCATCGGGGGAGCGATCCTCGCCAGGTGGACGGAACTCGGCGGTCGTGCCAACCCGCTGGGTGCTCCGACGGGTCCGTATACGTGTGGCACGAAGAACGGTGGCTGCTACCAGAACTTCCAGTTCGGTGCGATCAGTTGGTCGCCGACGACGGGGGCGTGGGAGACCTACGGGGATATTCGTGCGCGCTGGTCGCGGATCGGTTTCGAGGGTGGTGTGCTCGGCTATCCGATCGGGGCGCCGACGTGCGGCACCAAGGATGGTGGCTGCTACCAGAACTTCCAGCTCGGCGCGATCAGTTGGTCGCCGTCGACGGGGGCGTGGGAGACGTATGGGTCGATCCGTGGGGCTTGGCGGGACTCGGGATTCGAGGGCGGGCCGCTGGGGTATCCGACGGCAGCTCCGGTGAATGCGGATGGGCGGGCGTCGCAGGCGTTCCAGGGGGGAGCCATTGGGTGGACCTCAGCGGGTGCGTTCCCGGTGACCGGTGATATCGGGCGTCGCTGGAACGCGATCTCCGGCGCGGACGGGGCTTTGGGTGCTCCGACGGGTCCGTATACGTGTGGCACGAAGAACGGTGGCTGCTACCAGAACTTCCAGTTCGGTGCGATC
>NZ_JAJGNJ010000039.1 GCF_020781835.1 Microbacterium testaceum | reverse complement strand
TTCGTGGGTCGGGATGGGCTGCAGGGGTGGCAGGGTCTTCCTGCGCGTCGCCGGGAGGCGCTGGTGCGGGCGCTCGCTGACGGCGAGCATGATGTGCCGGTGCGCCTTCCCGCTCGCGTCGTCACGATCGACCCGGGAATCATCCTCGCCCGGAGCGAGTACGACATGCAGCGCTGGTGCGACCAGATGAACGGGTGGGGCGCGGGCGGTGGGCGGTTCACGCTCACGGTTAGGCACCTCGGCCAGGAGCTCACCGCATCGGTTCGAGTGCTCGCGTCGGAAGGTATCGACCTGCAGCGTCGTTCGGGCAAGCTGTTGCGGGGGTCGTTATCCGCGCAGCTCGTCGCCGCGGATCCGCGGAAGTACGCCGTGGACTGGTCGCGTCTCGTCGTGTCCAGCAGTGGCGGGACGGTGGATGTTCCATCGCGGGGGAACTTCCCCGCTCATCCGGTGATCGAGATTCCTGACGCGCCGTCCTCCTGGTCTGTGACGTCCCCGGCCGGGGTGTTCTCCGTGACGGGCGCGGCGGCGGGCGGAACGCACAGTGTCGACATGCGCAGTGGTCGAGTCTTCCGCGACGGCGTCTGGATGCAGGGAGTCGGGCACGGGCGGCTGTGGGCGGTCCCGAACGATACCCAGTGGGAGCACATGCTGTCGGCGCCGGGGCGGGTGCTGATCCGCGACACGTACGTGTGAGAGGGGTGTCATGTCGTCCGAACCTGAATGGTCCGTGTGGGTGCATGACGCGAAGACGGGTGAGCCGCGGGAGCGTCTCGACCTGGATATGACCGGCGATTCGCCATGGTCGGCGAGCATCGAAGGCGCAGGGGTCAGCGAGGTCACCATCGCCACTAGTGGCGGCCTGTGGACTCCCGACCGGATCGAGGAGTCGTTCTCGCCGAA
>NZ_JAJGNJ010000038.1 GCF_020781835.1 Microbacterium testaceum | reverse complement strand
AGCACTCCGTGAACCCTCGGCCCATGAACAGCAGCCCCTCGGCGTCCTCCGCGCGACGGAACGCGCGCGGGAACCACCGGGACAACTCGGCCAGCGCCTCGCGCTCCCATGTGGCATCCGTGCCCCGGGCGAGGATGATGACCTGACCGCCGGAGCGGGTCATCATCTCGACACGGTGCGACTTCCACGCGCGCCCCACCTTGACGACATGCACACCCGGGCCCGCCGCGTCTGGCCAGACGACGACATACGTCATCGCGAACTCCGGCATCATGCGACCGTCTCCCACAGCGTGCGAGCCACGCCAGACGTGACGATCGGCTCTCCGCAGCTCTCGCAGAGGCGCGGCGCTCGCGGCCGGGATGGCATGTTCCACCCACCGCGCGCCGGCCGCTCGCCAACAACGCGGAACCCGGCGGCACGGAGACTCGAGCCCGACTCACCCTCCTGTGTGTATGTGATGAGACGCTCCCACCCGAGCGCGCGGGCTGCGCGCCACGCGGCACCGTAGAGCATGGAGTTGGCGTTCGGAGTGCCGTCCGTCGCGGTCCGGCACACCTCGGCCGTGTACTTCTCCGCCGCGAGAACGCGACTCACCGGGTTGCCGACTATCGCCACCCCGACGAGCGTCTCACCGATGGCGACACCGACGCTGAACCGATGCGTCACCGGCTCGAGGTGGTGGCGATGGTGCGCGCGAACGAATGCCTTCGCGTCGGCCAGCGCCACAGGCACCACCCGCAACCCGCTCATCGCGCACCCACCTTCTCATCGCGGCGCATATTCGCCCGCCACTCCGCGTGCTCTCCCTTGTCCTTCGAGCACAGCCCGAACCGGTCGAGCCTGATCACCCGCTGACCGCAGAGCGCGCACTGCGGGCATCCCGCCTGCGCCTGGTCGATGCGGGCGGATGTCGCGGCGTACTCGCGGGTCACGTGCTCACGACGGCGATCGTCGAGCTTCCAGCCCTTGTCGTTCGTCGACCAGCCACCATCACGCAGGGCGGCGACCTCGGCGGTGCAGCAGCCGAGCGCGCAGACCGCGCCCGGGACTCTCGTGGGGGCGGTCATGCTGCCACC
>NZ_JAJGNJ010000037.1 GCF_020781835.1 Microbacterium testaceum | reverse complement strand
CAGTATTGGTCCGTTCTCGCCCCGTGCAGTGCGAAGGTCAGCAGTGCTGGTGTCTCACCCCATCCTGACGCACAGGGCTCGAGCGGGAGCGCTTGTTCAGTCGCGCGTGGATCTTCGTGGGTCACGAATCAGAGATCCCTCAGCCCGGCGACTACGTGGTGCGGCGAGTGCTCGACGACTCGTTCATCGTGGTGCGCGACGAGAGTGGCTCCGTCAAGGCGATGTTCAACATGTGCCTGCACCGAGGAATGCAGGTGTGCCGGGCGGAAATGGGCAACGCCTCGCACTTCCGCTGCCCGTATCACGGCTGGTCGTACCGCAACGACGGACGAATCGTGGGGCTGCCGTTCCACGAAGAGGCGTACGGTGGCGAGGCTGGCTTCAATCGCAAGGGAGCCCGCCTGCTTCCGGCGCCGAGCCTCGACAGCTACAACGGGTTGATCTTCATCAGCATGGATCCGGATGCGCCACCGCTGATCGACTACCTCGGCGATTTCGCTTTCTATCTCGACTACTACACGAAGCAGAGCTCCTCGGGCATCGAGCTCCGCGGCCCGCAGCGCTGGCGGGTGAAGGCGAACTGGAAGATCGGCGCAGAGAACTTCGCCGGCGACATGTACCACACGCCACAGACCCACACCTCGGTGGTCGAGATCGGCCTCTTCCGCGAACCGAAGGCGGAGAAGCGTAAAGACGGCAACACGTACTGGGCGGGCAACGGCGGAGGCACGACCTACAAGCTTCCGGAGGGAACGCTCGAGGAGCGGCTGCGCTACGTGGGCTACCCCGACGAGATGATCGACCGGATGAAGGAGGTCTGGTCCCAGGACCAGCTCAATGTGATCGGCGAGAACGGCTTCATGATCTCGGCGGCCTCGATCTTCCCGAACATGAGCTTCGTGCACAACTGGCCGAAGGTGGAAGACGGCGACGACGTGCTCCCGTTCATCTCGATCCGTACCTGGCAGCCGATCAGCGAGAACGAGACCGAGGTGCTTTCCTGGTTCGCCGTCGACGCAGCGGCACCGGAGGAGTTCAAGGCTCTGTCGTACAAGGCGTACCTGATGTGCTTCGGCAGCACCCTGTGCGTCAGGATGGGGTGAGACACCAGCACTGCTGACCTTCGCACTGCACGGGGCGAGAACGGACCAATACT
>NZ_JAJGNJ010000036.1 GCF_020781835.1 Microbacterium testaceum | reverse complement strand
CGGAAAGTGTCAAGGCGGGTGAGACAGATTCCGTCAGGCGGTCTGTATGAGGGCCTCCTGTGAGGGCTGGTTGATCCAGGCGGCCTCGGGCAGCTTGGGCGCCTGGGGTCGGCGGTGGCCGAAGCGCTCGGGACGGGCGGCGTAGGCCGCGTCCAGGGTGGCCTGGCGCTGGGCGCGGACCTGCCCGGCGGTGCCGAAGTGGACGCTGGCGGGGGTGTGCAGCCCGATCCCGCAGTGGCGGTGCTCGTGGTTGTAGTAGGCGAAGAACTGCTCGGCGAACGCGCCGGCGTCGGCCAGGGACCCGAAGCGCTCGGGGAAGACCGGGGCGTACTTCAGCGTCTTGAACGCCGCCTCGCTGTAAGGGTTGTCGTTCGACACGTGCGGGCGGGAGTGCGACCTGGCCACCCCGAGGTCGACGAGCAGCTGAGCGACCGGTTTGGAGGTCATCGAGGTCCCGCGGTCGGCGTGGATCGCCTCCGGCACGCCATGGATGCCCATGGCGTGCTCGAGCAGGTTCTTGGCGATCTCGGCGTCCTCGCGGGCCGCGATGGTCCAGCCCACGACGAACCTGGAGAAGATGTCGAGCACGACGTACAGGTCGTAGTACACGCCCCGCTCCGGCCCCTTGAGCTTTGTGATGTCCCAACTCCACACCTGCCCCGGCGCCGTCGCGACGAGCTCGGGCCGGGTCCGGGGCGGGTGGCTCGCCTGCCGGCGCCGTTCCCCGGCCATGTCGTGCTCGCGCAGGATCCGGTGCATCGTGGACATCGAGCACAGGTAGGTGCCCTCGTCCAGCAGCGTGGCCCAGACCTGGGCGACCGACTTGTCCGCGAACCGCTGGCTGGTCAACACGGCCAGCACGTGGGCCCGCTCGGCGGCGGACAGCTTGTTCGCCGGTGCCGGCCGCGGTGTCCGTGGACGTGGCGGTGGCGGGTTCTTGGCCCGGTAGTGACTGGCGCGGGAGCGACCCAGCAGCGCGCACGCAGCCGCGGTGCCGACGTGCTCGGCCAGCCCGTCGACGGCCGGGTTGATCACCGCGGCGACCGCGGCGGCTTGTCCGCGCTCTCGGAGAGCGTCTCCAAGAGCGCGTGTGCTTTTCCCATCAGGTCCAGCGCCGCCCTGGTCTTGGCCAGCTCGGCCTCGGCCTTCTCCGCCCGGGCCCGTAGCGCCTGCAGCTCCCGCTCGCGCCGGTCCCGCGGCTTGCTGCCCAGCCCGGACAGCGAGCCGGCGGCCGCGGCCTTGCGCCACTCGATGATGTGGGAGGTGTACAGGCCCTCCCGGCGCAGG
>NZ_JAJGNJ010000035.1 GCF_020781835.1 Microbacterium testaceum | reverse complement strand
GGGCCGCGTCCGTTTGAGTGGTGGTCTTTCGCTTCGTTGCGATGATCAGCTGTCGTTAGTTTAGGCGGCGGTGATCTCGGGGAGTATCACCGCCTCGTCGATGGTGGGGGTGGTCGCGGTGAGCTCGGTCATGGAGGCTTCGGAGAAGTAGCGGCGGTCGGCGGCTTCCCATTCGTCGTGTTGCTCGACGAGGACGGAGCCGGCCAGGCGGAGCAGGGCGGCGTTGTTCGGGAACACGCCAACGACGTCGGTGCGGCGCTTGATCTCCCGATTGAGGCGTTCCAGCGGGTTCGTGGACCAGATCTGTCGCCAATGCCGGGCGGGGAACGCTTTGAACGCGAGGATGTCGTCACGGGCGTCGGTGAGCATCACGGCGGTCTTGGGGTGGACGCGCTCGATCATGCGCACGACTTCGTCGAACTGGGCATCGATGTGCTCGGCGTCGGGTTGGGCGAAGATCGTGCGGATCACGCTGGCGACCATCTCCTGCCGGCCCTTCGGGAGGGCGGTCAGGACGTTGCGCATGAAGTGGACGCGGCAGCGCTGCCAGGCGGCGCCCTGCAACACGGTCGCTGCGGCCTTCTTCAGTCCGGCGTGGGCGTCGGAGATCACCAGCTTCACCCCGCCCAGACCTCGTGTCTTCAACGAGCGCAGGAACTGCTTCCAGAACTCCTCGGTCTCGCTGTCTCCGACATCGAAGCCCAGCACGACCCGCCGCCCGTCAGCGGCGACGCCGATCGCGACGACGACCGCCTGGGACACGACACGGTGGTCGATGCGGACCTTGCAGTAGGTCGCGTCGAGGAACACGTAGGGGTAGGCGATGTCAGACAGCGAGCGGTCGCGGAACGATGCGACCTCGGCGTCGAGCCCTTGGCAGATGCGGGACACCTCGGACTTCGAGATGCCAGTGTCAGCGCCGAGCGCTTTGACGAGGTCATCGACCTTCCGGGTTGAGACGCCGTGGAGGTAGGCCTCCATCACGACCGCGAACAAGGCTTGGTCGACCCGGCGGCGCCGCTCCAGCAGCGACGGGAAGAACGACCCCTGCCGCAACTTCGGGATCCGCAACTCCAGATCCCCAGCCGTGGTCGACAGCACCCGCGGCCGGGAACCGTTGCGGGTAGTCGTGCGCTCGCTCGTGCGCTCGTAGGGGGCGGCGCCGATGAATGCGGCTGTCTCCGCGTCGATCAGCTCCTGGTAGAGCCGCTCGGTCGCGGCTCGGATGCGGTCGGTGGTGCCGGTGAGCTTCAGTTCCCCGAGCAGCTCGAGGAGGGCAGACTGGTCAAGAGCCATCGTGCGGTGTCGTCTTTCTGTGTGAGTTCTTGGTCGTTCTCACTGACCATCGCACGATGGCTCACCCCGTCGCGGTCACGACGCCGCGGGCCCGAAAGACCACCACCCCGCGGGACTCCAGG
>NZ_JAJGNJ010000034.1 GCF_020781835.1 Microbacterium testaceum | reverse complement strand
GAGGCTGTCGCATGAATCTGCCCGGGCTCGGATGAGCCGGGGCGGCAGGGCCGAGCGGCCCTGCGGTTCAGGCGGTGGCGGCCGCGGTGCGGAGTTTGAGGAGGTTGTGGACGCTGCAGATCAGGCGCCATTCGGCGTGGACGGCGGGCATTCCTCGCCTGGTGAAGCGGCGGTAGCCGAGGTTGTTCTTGATGTTCCCGAAGACGGGTTCGATGCTGTGCTGCCGTTTCCGGTAGGCCTTGGAGCCGGCTTCGCTTGCGAGCTTGGCGTCCATGGCGTGCCGGGCGATCTCGGGGTCGACGGCTTCGCCTCGGACGTGGGCGAGCATGGTGTTGACCCGGCCTGCGGACACCTGCAGCTGATCGCAGGCGGCGCGTTTGGAGATCTCTCCTCGGGCGAGCTTCTCGATCACGGGCATCCATTCGTCGGGTTCGGGTTGGGCGGTGCGGGCTTGGCGTGGCCCGTCTTTGCCGAAGTAGCGTTTGGTCATGTCTCTGACCCAGGTGTAGGAGACCCCGAGGATCTCCCCGGCCTGACGGAGCGAGAGCTCTCCGCGGTTGACTCTGGCCAGGACGGCGAGCTTGTCATCATCGGGGATCTCGGCCCGCCGCCAAGCCTGTTTCCGCGTCGCGATCAACACGTCCGCGCCGACCTCGGCGGTGGCGTTCGCGCCGGTCCAGTAGCCCGCATCGGCGACGAACGTGCCGACCTTTCCGGCGCCTGCCTCGGCGAAGTTCTCCGAGACCGCGGCGGCGATCGGGACGAAGTGAGGCTGATCGTTCGTGGTCGCGGTGACCTCCGCCGCCACGACGATCTGGTCCTTGGTCGCGGCCGTCTGCGCGTTGTAGCCCTGCATCACTCCGCGCGCCTTATGCGCGATGATCCGCGAGTGCGGGTCTGTGGTGTTCGCCTTCCGCGCCCCGGGCCGCTTCACAGCGTCAGGCTTCGGCTTGGGGCCTCGGATGCCCTTCCCCGTGGCGGCCTCCTTCGCTGCCCGCTCTGCCATGCGCGCCTCGTAGTCCCGGGCCTTCTGCCCGTCCAGCTCGGCCAGCGCCGCCCGGATCCGCTCTCGCCGGCCCCGCCCTCCTGACCAGTCATCAGGCAACTCGCTGCCCGATCGGTCGCCGTGCTGTTCGTCCTCCGCGGCATCGACCTCCGCGGCTTCGGCGAGCACCGCAGCGGCCAGTTCATCCCGGGTACGGTTGGCGAAGTACGACGCGTCCGCTTCGATCTTCGTCCCGTCGATCGCGACCAGCCCCGCATCGACCAGCCCCGCCTTCACGCAGAGCCCCAGGACCTGCGAGAACAACGCGGCGATCGCATCCTGATGCCGCGCCCGGAACCGCGCCAGCGTGGCGTGATCGGGAGTCTGGTTCACCGCGATCACCCGATAGGCGACATCCTCGACCAGGCGCTTCTCGATCCGCCGCGAGGAGCGCTCACCGGTGCAGTACGCGTAGATCAACACCCCGAGCATCATCTCCGGGTCGTAGACCGCACCACCGCGCCCGTCAGCGCGGAACGCGGCGTAGAACGCCGTCAGATCCAGCTCCGCGACCACATCGATCACGAAGAACGCCAGATGATCCCCCGGCAGCCAGTCCCGCACCGACGGTGGCAACAGAAACCCCTGATCCCGACCACCCGAACGCACATTCACAACCATACTTAATCATCCCCTGATCAGGCATAAACAAGCATCAGACACGCCCGATCACCCGCAGATTCATGCGACAGCCTCA
>NZ_JAJGNJ010000033.1 GCF_020781835.1 Microbacterium testaceum | reverse complement strand
GACCAGTGATGCTCGACGGCGATGCTGTCCGAGTCGACCCGGACGGCCTTGCCGATCGTGCCGGCGCTGCCACCTCGGGTCAGGGCCAGCGAGAGCACGATGCCGTCGCCGGCGACTCCCGCGTCCTCGCGCGCGTGCCGCTTCCACACCTCGAAGTCGAGGTCGGACAGCGATACCGCCTCGACCGGTCGCGGGTTCGGCCAGATCGACAGGCGCTCACGGGCGAACCCGTCCGGGTCCGTCTCCATAGCCCGCTCGTACTGATCGACGACCGACTGAATCGGCATGCGAATACCGAGGCTAGGGTTCGAGTCCGCCCACACCTGCGGGTCGCCGAGGTCGATGTCATCGACGCGCTCCGGATCTTCCGACCCCTCCGGCGTCCACTCCATCCACCCGGTGCGCTTGCCACGCCCAGAGCGGCCGCGATCGCGGACACCCCGCCACACCTCGCAGTCGTTCACACCCTCCTCGGGCACCGTCCCGGTGAACAGCTCCTGCCGGTTCTGTACCTGTGACTGCGTGTACGTGAGTGCCCGCTGGGCTTGCAGGCTCAACTCCTGCGCCTCGTCGTACACCACGACGTCGGCGGTGAATCCACGGCCCGAGCTCTTCGACCGGGCGATGAAGCGGATCCGGTCGGCAAGCAACTGGCCCGGGCGCTTCCGTAGAACGATGCCCTCTTGCCCGTTCGCGGTGTAGATGTTCGACACCCGCGCCATCAGCTTAGGGTTGGCCTCGATCACACCCACGAGCCGCTGGAAGCCGTCGATAGCCGTCTTCATCTCGTGCGCGGTGTGCAGGATGGTCTTCCGCCGATTGTCCGGACGGGGGAACAGGAACAGGTGCGCCAGGTCGTAGCCGACCAGGATCTCGCCCTTGCCGTTCTGTCGACTGATCAGCGCCCCGAACTCCGTGGCCGCCCACGTCTGATCCGGGCCGACATCGAAGACGCCGCCGATGACGTACGCCTGCCACTCGTCGAGAGTGAGCCCGCACGCCTGCAGGAACCGGAGAACGTGATCCCCATGGGAGCCGACCGACTCAGGCCGGCTTTCGAGCCGAGGCCGTTGAGATCCCGACAACATTGGGAGCGCCGAAGAACTCATCGAGCCCCCCGCCCTCTCCGCCGCTCTTCTCTCGGAGCGCGTCGATGTCCTTGAACACGCTGCGGGCTATTCGCTCGAATGCGAGCTGCAACTGCCGCGCCTCGCCCATGACGTGATCGACGCTCATCTCGACCCGAATCACACCCGAGTCCGGGTCGAGAACGCCAGGCACCCGGAAGTGCATCAGCTTGAGCACGCCCTTGCCCGCGATGACGTCGTTGATCTGCTCGAGCCGATCCGCCATCCGAGCCGCCTCGACGACGAGCGCCATGCGCTCCGCCGGCACCTCAATGCCCGCAGTCAGCGCGTCGTAGAACGCGCGGCCCCGCTCGCCGAGTCCTAGAGAATCCGGGGCATCCGGCGAGAACGACACCTTCCCGCGCGCTCGAGCATCACGGCGCTCCGCGTTGCGTTGCTCGCGAGCATGATCGCACGCATCGTCGATCGGCTCGCCATTCCGGCGGTGCCGCAGGAACGCCGCATAGGTGCCACACGGGGCAGCCGGCTTCGGCATCCTGCACCTCCTCGCGGAAATCGACCCAACCGCACGAATCGACGTGGAGAGAGAAGCGCCAGGACCGCCCGGGAGGTGGGCAGCCGAGGGGCGTCTCGGTATTTTTCACCGAGTCGCCCCTCGTCGTGTTCA
>NZ_JAJGNJ010000032.1 GCF_020781835.1 Microbacterium testaceum | reverse complement strand
GCGGCGACCTCGGCGGTGCAGCAGCCGAGCGCGCAGACCGCGCCCGGGACTCTCGTGGGGGCGGTCATGCTGCCACCTCCCACTCGACGGCAGGCACGCCCGGGCGGGCGAGCATGATGCGCAGCGCCGCGATCGCCTGCAGGGTGACGACGCCGTTCCCGCACGCCTTGAGCTGCTCCGCCCGAGACAGGCCGATCACGGATGCCGTCACCCACCCGAAGGGCCAGCCCATCATCCACTCGGTGAGTTCCGGGTTGAGGCGAGCCTTCCCGCCCTTCCCGTCCATCCGCACAGGCGACGGAGCGGGGCGGCCCATGACGAGTTCCCACCGAGCGATGGCGGCGGCGTATGGACCCCATCCGATAACGGCGTCGACCGCGGCTCCGGGGAGCAGCTTCTCGTCCGCGCGGTTGCCCGAGCGCGTAGCGTGCCCGCCCGTCGCGTCGGCGACTTGGGGCGTCGGCAGCAGCTGCACTGCGATAGGCAGTGGCATCCCCATCCCATTGCCATTCACCCCGGTCGCCTTCACGCGCTCGCGACGCGCGGACCACGACTCGACCGACTCGCCGTCGTTCATGACGACCGTCGGCGTCGGAAGCAGCGTCAGAGCAGAGTCTGCACCGCCGAGCTCATCGTCAGGTCGCCGCGACGGCCCCGCCGATTCGGGTCGCCCTTCTCCCCATCCGAGGCTCGAGGGGTCGGGAAGAGTGCGCTCTGCGGGCCAGGCGAGGATGAAGACCCGGAAGCGTCCGTGCGGTGCACCGATGTCGGACGCCGGTAGACCGACCCACTCCGCATCGAACCCGAGGTCGGCCAGGTCCCGGAGAACTGTGTCGATTGCTCGCCGAACAAGTCCTCGCTCTCGGTCGCGGACACGAACCGCCCGCTTACGGGATCGCGCCAGGCGAACGGCTGCTCTCCTCCACTCGACGACATGAGGGGTCCTTCCTTCGCGTCGGCGGGCCGGGTTCTCGTGGAGGAACCGGTCCACCATGCGGATGAGTTGGTCGATGCGACGCACCTCGGCGTCGGCTTCGATGAGGTCGGGGTGCCACGGCTCCCCGTCTGCGGAGAGGAGGCCGCGGACGTTCTCGATGACGACCCAGTCGGGTCGGAGAGCGTCGATCGCCTTCACATACTCCGACCACAAACCCGAGCGGGTGCCGTCCTGCATGCCCCGACGTGCGCCGGCGAGCGACACATCCTGGCAGGGGAAGCCGCCCGCAAGCACCCGCACGCGGGGCGCGGCGGACCAGTCCACCTTCGTCACGTCTCCGAAGTTCGGCACGTCCGGGAAGTGGTGCGCGAGCACCTTCGACGGTGCGGCGTCGAACTCGCAGAACCATGCGGGCTTCGTGCCGAACACCTCGTCGACCGCCATGCCGAGGCCGCCGACGCCGGCGAACAGCTCGCCCGACGTCGGGTAGCCCATCGCTGCGACGATGTCCTCGACGGGCAACTCGGCGAGCATCTGCGCGCTCATGCCGTCACCCCCTCGGGAGGCTCGAGCGACCATCCGCCCTCGTCGTCGAGGTACACCAGGCGACCACCCGCCATGTAGAGGCGGACGGGCACGAGCGCCGGATCCTCCCACGAGTTGACGGCGAACCCGTCCTCGCGGGCGAGGTCCGAGTGGTGGTGCGCCCAGCCGTGGCATCCGGTCGTTCCGGACCCGCACATGAGGAGTCCGTTCGATACCTCGTCGCCGCCGCCGCGGGACTTGTACTTCCGGTGGTGACGGGAACCGTTCTCCCAGATGACCTTGCCGCAGCGTGCGCAACGCTG
>NZ_JAJGNJ010000031.1 GCF_020781835.1 Microbacterium testaceum | reverse complement strand
GGGACGCAGATGCTCGCCGACTGTGTCGTGACGCCGGGTCGCCTGGTGGGAGCGCTGCGATGAGCGCGCGGGTGGTCCTCGTCGGCGTGCTCGGCGTGTCGGTGCTGGTGGAGCTGGTGTTCGCGCTGGTGGTGACCCTGTGAGCGCCGAGATGCCTGAGAAGGATCGGTGCGCGTTCGAGTTCGCGCCGGGAGTGCGTTGTCAGATGGTGGCAGGTCATGAAGAGCCGTACTACCCCTACCTCGACCGAGGTCAGTACGGGTACTACAGCGACATTCTGTCGCAGGGTACTGCCCATCAGGTTCTTGCGCCCGCGCTTGACGTCCCGCCCCGCGACGAGTGGACAGGTGAAGAGCGCCGTGACTCGGTGGAGTCGTGGGCGGTGTTCCGGGACGCCGACTGGGCGAATCGCACGCCTGTTGATGCCCACCCGATCGAACAGCCGACCCCGCCCACCGACGACGTACGCGAAGCGGCCCAGACATTCGCAACGCACATCGGGTGGTCCTGGGAGTCCCTCGAGCCGATCTGGCAAAGAGCGTTCACGGAGGCGGCTCGGAAGGTGCTAGCCCGCCCGCGCGGGACGGTCACCGCGCCGACCGTCGAGGAGTGGGCAGCGCAGATGGACGCCGAGCGCGCCCGTCAGATCGAGCACGGGTACATCGACGCCGAGTCTGCACACCCGCGCCGCCTTCGCGCGTGTGTCGAGGCGTGGCCCGAAGCCGAGTCCGGCGCGTACAACCCGGCGTGCTGCAGGTTCCCGAAGTCGTGCAGCGCCACCGTCTACGGCGAGAGCTACGTGCGCGACGAAGACCTAGAGGCACGCTCGTGAGCGCCGAGAGCGACGCCCGCACCCTCGCCAGGTTGCGTGCGCGGCAGGGACGCCACGCGTTCGGCACGACCCTGACGGCCGAAGAGTTCGACCTGCTCCTCCGTATCGCGGATGAGCGGGACCAGCTTCGCCGTGACCTGTGCGAGCGGGAGGAGAAGGGCGACGGGCCGCGGTCGAACGCTCCCGATGGGTACGTCGTGCGCACCTGCCCCGAGTGCGGCCACTCTCCGCACGGTGTCGGGATGATCTGCTGGCACGAGCACTGCCCGTGCCGCGGGAACGGTGGTGCGCGATGAGCGCCCCGCAGCTCGTCGTGGTCGTGCCCGACGGTGCCCCCGAAGAGGACTGGCACGAGGGTCGCGCCGAGGGTGTCACCGCATCGGAGATCCACGCGATCACCGTCGGCAGCATCAAGGCGCGCCGAGCGATCCTGGACGGCAAGCTCAACGGCTCCACCTTCCACGGCAACCAGCACACGAAGCGCGGCCACGAGCTCGAGCCGGTCATCATCGCCGCCGCATCGAAGCTCGACGGCGTCACCGCACTCGAAGGGTCCAACGCGCTCCTCGCCCACCCGGAGCACCCGCTGCACCGGGCCACCCCTGACGGGCTCGGGCATCACGCGATCTTCGGGTACTTCGGCGCCGAGGTGAAGCGCCGCGAGAAGACCGCCGCCGTAGACGTCCCGCCCGCGCACGTCGACCAGTGCCAATTCGGCATGTGGGTGACGGGCCTCCGGTGGTGGCTGTACGCGTGGATGGTCGAAGGCGAGGACCGCATCCACCACCGGTGGATCGAGCGTGACGACGACCGCATCGCGATCCTCGCCCGCCAGGCCGACGACTTCATCGCGTGGCGGGCGGCCGGCGCACCGTCGATCAACGGGCTCCCCGACGAGGTCGACGAAGCGCTCGCACAGTACGCCCGTGGCCTCGCGATCGCCGCCGAGGGGGAGGCGCTGAAGAAGGCTGCCCGCCCCGTGATCGACGCGTGGATCGCGGGGCAGAACCCGACCGACGTGCTCCGCCGGGAAGGATCCCACGCATCCCTCACCTTCACCCCGAAGACGAAGACCGTCCTCGACGAGGCGGCATGGGAGAAGGCGGAGCCGGAGACGTACGCCGAGGTCGTCGGTTTCGAGCAGCGCGCCGCGGCGACCCGCGAGCTCGCCGGGTCCATCTA
>NZ_JAJGNJ010000030.1 GCF_020781835.1 Microbacterium testaceum | reverse complement strand
GCCGCCATCCCCGCACGGCCGGCGAGGCCGGGATCGACGACCACCGCCCACTCCCGCAGCATCCGCATCAGGTCATCCGCCGCGTCGATCAGGTCAGCCGACACCGGGGCCGGGAGATCCGGGCGGGACGAGGACACCATGACCCGGTCGTACACCGCCGCCTTCAGCGGGTCCGCGAGCGAGCGGAGGTGCGCGATCAGGTCGGGCGTCTCCCCCAGCAGGCGGCGAATCCGGCGGTAGCAGCCCTCACACAGCAGCACCCCCTCACGAGCCACCCGCGGCGCGCAGCCCGAGCATGACGCGACACCGGCGGCGAGCATGGCCGCGGCACGCTCGGAGCCGTCCTCGACCCCGAACCACGGGCATGTCGCGAAGTGCACATCACGGACAGTGCATCCGCGCACGCAATCTCGATCATGCATTGGCGCCCCTCCGCTTCACGTAGGCCCGCTGCACGCACGCCGCGGAGCAGTAGACCTTGTTCGACTGACGCCCTACGAACTCGCCGCCGCACTCCTTGCACCGTCGCTCGTATGTCGGCGCGCTCCTAACGCGCTGCGCTGCTCGCACGCAGGGCCTGCAGCGTCGGACGACCTTTCCATCGGCACGCTTCGTCCGGTACGCGTCATCCATCGAGTGGCCCCGCTGGCACACCCCTGTCCGGACGGCAATGCCCGCCGGCGAGAACGCGCGAATCGCGTTCTCCCGAGGGGTGACCGGCTCGAGGTGATCCGGGTTCACGCACCCCCGATTCCGGCACAGGTGATCTACCTGCATCCCCTTCGGAATGGGGCCCACCAGGAGCTCGTACGCGACCCGGTGCGCGACGAGACTCTTCCCGCGGAACGACACCCGCCCGTATCCGTTCTTGGTTCGGTGAGCCGTCCATTCCCAGCAGTACCCCGTGGGCTGCACCTTCTGCCAGAAGCGGCTCTCCGCCTCCCGGAACTCCGGGTCGTGCCGAGCGTTTTCGTTCGGCACCACGGCGTTGTGATCATAGACGAACTGGCCCCGAAGCAGACCGACGACCACGTTCTCCGGCTCTCCGCTCTGAACCGCGACGATTGCCCTGCCGATGCGAGCAGCGAGTTGATCCGCCAGTCCGTCAGAACGGGGTGTCGTCTCCATAGCTCCCACCTCAGACATCAGCCATCTCCTCGATCTCGCGCGCCTTCCGGCGGTGATAGGCGACGCTCTTCGGGTGACACCCGATCGCCTCGGCGATGTACGTCGCCGACTTGCCGGCGGCCGTGAGCTTGTGGATCATCGCGACCCCCTCTGCTGTGATGCGACCACCCTTGCCCTCCACCCCGTTCGTCAGTCGAGCACGCACCTCCGCGGTGATGACCGGCTCGGCAGGGCGTGGCTGTTGCAGGTGCTCGATGCCCTTCACGGCCGCCTCGAGACGCTGCTCGATCAGCTCCCGCGCCTCGACCTTCCGACCCGCGACTTCGGATGCGCGTTTCGCCGCCGCCTGGATCGCTCGCACCGTGTGAACGTGGAGGTGGATCGTGATCGGGATGCGGAAGTCACCAAGGCTCGTCATCGGACACCGTCCTTTCGTACTGCTCGACTCGTCTGAGGTATCGCTGCTCTGTCACCCACAGGTCGTGTCGGCGGCGGGCGGTCCCGCACGCCCCACAGTCGAGAGCGAACCTGTTGTGCGGATGCTCGGGGCAACCGATCGGCGGGGCATCCAGCAGCAGGGGACGCTCCGGCGGGGCCACCCGCTCCTGCTCGTCCGCCCACGCCGCCCACCGGCTCGCCCGCTCGTCCCCCTCGGCCCGCACACGCTCCCGCGCCCGCTCGCCCGCGCCCCCCATAGCCACGAACTCTCCGGAGGATTCCGGAACAGGCGGCGGCGGGTGCTCCGACTCCGTCGGGCGTTGCGTCACCAGCGGCCGGCGCAGCTCGAACCACGTCGAGCCGTTCGCCGTATAGATCGTCAGGAAGCCCGCCTCGTCCAGCATCAGCATCCACGTCTCCACGTCGGACGCCGTCACCGCCGGATCCCCCGGGAACGCTGCCCCCGCGATCAGGTCGGGCCGCAACTCCGCCCGCCCCTCGTCGTCCACCATGCCCCACAGGCACATGCCCGTCAGCCTCGCCATGTACGACGGCACCTTCAGCAGGCTCGCGTCCGTCCAATGCGACGG
>NZ_JAJGNJ010000002.1 GCF_020781835.1 Microbacterium testaceum | reverse complement strand
GAACCGCAGGGCCGCTCGGCCCTGCCGCCCCGGCTCATCCGAGCCCGGGCAGATTCATGCGACAGCCTCAGGTGGGCCAGGTTGGACACGTCCGTGGCGCCACCGAGGGCGTAGTCGTGGGTGTGGTCCACCTCGCAGCGGATGGCGGGGGCGGTGCAGCCGGGCCAGCGGCAGTGGCGGTCGCGGGCGCGGAGGTGGCGGTCGATCGCGGTGGTGCGGTGGTAGGTGTCGGTGCGCAGCACCGCCCCGGTGACGGGGTGGGTCACGACACGATCCCAGGGCAGAGCCGTGGCCTCGGCAAGGGCCCGAGCAGTGGTGGCATCGATAGGCCCGTGCCCCACGAGGTCGGCGGGGTCGAGGTTCTCGTCTCCCGGCCGCAGCATCGTCAACGCGGGGACGACGACCTGCACGCGTGCGCGGATCGAGCCGAGCGTGCCGGGGCCGTCGTCGACGCGGGTGGGGTCGGCGTCGGGGGCGGCGGTCAGGAGCAGGTCGGCGAGGATGTCGGCGCGTAGCTGATCGGCGGTCCGCGTGTCGGCTGCACCCCCGGTGTCCGGGTTCATCGGTGCTTCTCGACGCAGATCGACGAGCGCCGCACTCTGCTGCACGAGCCGGTCATAGATCCCCACCGCCAGCACCGTGGGCAGCGTCGCGATCAGGTCGGACATGCCGTCCTCCCCCGGCACGACCCGCACGCACCGGGTCTGGCGTCCCCGCCGGTGACGTTCTGTCAGGGTCGTCGGCTGCAGCGACTCGGTCAGCGCGGCCAGGCGGGTCTTCAACCGCCCCGGGCTCAGGCCCTCAGCGGTGGCGACGGCGAGCACGTCGAACTCGTGGCGCCGTTCGAGGGGCAGCGGGGTGCCGGCATCCACGATCACCCGCACGTGCGCCCGGGTCAGCACGCCCGCCTCCCACGCATCGAGGGTCACAGGAAAGTCGTCGGCGAGGGTCATCGCCCGACTGATCTGCGCCTGCACGCTGCGGTCCGACACGCACTCGGCCGCCGCGATCTCGGACGCGACCTCCCGCAGCGCCATCTCCGCCGCCTTCGACGAGGCCCGCACCCCCGCGGCAGCGTCGAGGGCGAGGTGCCCCGCGCGCGCGAGCGCGCGCACGCGCCGGGCTTCGGCGGAGGCGACCTCGGCATCCACTCCGCGCACCTCGGCCAGCACCGACGACAGGGCCGCAACCCCATCATCCGGTGACGGCAGAGGCGGCTCGAAGGTCATGTATGCATGCTAGCCAGAGCCTCCGACACCGAAGCGGACCCCGGAGGACAGATGGGGATAGGTCGGGGGTGCGGCAGGGTGTGGAGGATCGGCGAACCGGCTGAGCGCAATGACAACAGGCGCGTGACCGGGTTTTTCTCCCACCACCGCAAGGGCGGGTGAAGTTCGATCGAACGACGTGGCCTGGCAGCGGCCGGGCCCGCGGCAGCGGCCGGGCCCGCGGGAGCGGCGGGTGGTGACGCTCGGCTGAGCCGCACGACGCTGATCGGCCACCGGGTCCACCGGGCACGGACGCGAGGCCACTCCGGAGGATGCAGATCACGCCTCTCATTAAGCTCGAGGAGATGAGCGCATCAGTGGACGGGAGCCTGGTCTCGGCCGCCATCGTCGCCTATCTCGGGTGGGGACGCGGACCCCACCCCGGGTCCGACGCGCAGGCGGTCACGGATCTCGCGCAACGCCACGGCATCCCCGCCTTCGACCTTGCGCGCGCCGTGGAACAGGCGGTTGCGACGGCGAACACGATCCGGGTGGACGATGCCGCGCACGATGCGGGCCCTCGCTTCGAAGCCCGCCTCCGCGCTGTGCTCCCTTCGCTCGAGCGCGACGCCGTCGCGGCACTGACCTCCCGCGCCTTCTGGTACGCGCGGTGGGACGGCGGAGAGCCGCCCGCCGCGCACATCGCCCCTCACGCCGAGCGGTCGGCGGATCGACACGCGACCACCGCGACGCCCGCACCTCGCCAGTACTGGCGACACTCGACGAGCCTCGGGACCCGCTACTTCGCCCTCTCGGACGGGCGGGACTTCCTCCTCGAAGGCGGGGAGTGGGTGCCCTACGACCGTTACAGATCCGGCCCGAGCTGGTGGCGACTCACCGGCGAGAGCGACGCGGACATCGTCGACAGGTCGGAGTTGCCCCCCGGTACGCCGGACTGACCGCCCACGCGAACGCCGGCCGGCCCGCACGAAGCGGTACCGGCCGGCGTCGGGAGGCAGGCCCGAAGAGACCGTTCTAGGAGACGGTCTCCACTGCCTCCGTGACGGGCACCAGGTCGGCGGTGTGGTACGAGAAGACCAGACGCGCCGGCACCGACCCCGCGAGCACCTCCTCGACCGAGCGGTTGACGTCCTCCAGATCGCGGGTCTGCGTGATGACCCGCGTGCGACCGAGGGCGTGGAGGGCGAACACCTCCACGAGGTCCTGCCGGGTGCCCACGATGGAGCCGATGACGTGGATGCCCTTGAGCACCGTGTCGAAGACCGGAACGGTCAGTTCACCTCCGGCCGGCAGCGAGACGAGCACCAGCCGGCCGCCCCGGTTGAGCGCGTCGAAGGCCTGACGGAACACCGCCGGGGCGACCGCGAGGACGATCGCGGCGTCGGCCCCTCCGAGCCGCCGGATGGCCTCGACGGGGTCGCCGCTGCGCGCGTTCACGACGTGGTCGGCCCCGAGCTCGGTCGCCAGCTGCAGCTTCTCGTCCGTCACGTCGACGGCGATCACCTTCGCCCCGACGAGGCGGGCGTACTGGATGGCCAGATGTCCGAGCCCGCCGATTCCGAACACCGCGACGGTCTCCCCCGGTGTGATCCGCGCGTTCTTGACCGCCGCGTACGTCGTGACGCCGGCGCATGTCAGCGGGGCCGCGTCGAGAGGCGAGACACCGTCGGGCACCGCGACGGCGAAGCGGGCGTCGGCCAGCATGTACTCGGCGTACGCTCCGTCGACGGCGTACCCGTTGTTGAACTGCTGCTCGCACAGGTTCTCCCGCCCGTCGACGCAGTACCGGCATTCACCGCACGCGTGGCCGAGCCACGGCAGCGCGACACGCTGGCCCACGGTGCGCGTGGTGACACCGGCCCCGAGTTCCTCGATGATGCCGACACCTTCGTGGCCGGGGACGAGCGGCAGCCGGGGCTTGACCGGCCAGTCACCGTTCATCGCGTGGATGTCGGTGTGGCACAGCCCGCAGGTCTCCAGCCGGACCAGCACCTGTCCGGGACCGGGGTGGGGAATCTCTCGCTCCTCCACCCGGAGGGGGGAACCGAACTGTTCGACGACTGCTGCACGCATGATCTCTCCTTCGATCGTTTGTGTGACCCGAGTCTCCGCCGCGTGTCGGGCTCTCGGAGGGTCGAAGGTCCCGTCGGGTCGGCCGGCGCGGTTGCACCCTGGAAGCAAGCCGATGACGGCACGAGCGAAGGAGCGACCATGAGCGAGACCATTGCGGTCGGCGTGACAGAGGCATCCGGGTCCCAGCGGGCGCTGGAGTGGGCGATCGAACGCGCCGTCGCACGACGCGAACGGCTGCTGCTGGTCTCCGTCGTGGGCTCGGGCCGCGGCGTGGGTGGCGAACAGACGCTTCTCGACCGCGCGACGCGGACAGCCGAGACGATGCTCGACTCCGCGGCGACGCGCGCACGTACTGCGGGGGCGGATGCCGAGACGCTGCTGGAACGGGGCGACCCCGTGGCCCGGCTGCTCGATGTGTCGCAGCGCGCCGACCTGCTCGTGCTCGGCAGCGATTTCGCGAAGGGCGGGTCTCGCCTCCGCGGAGTCCGTGGTGTGCGCATCACGGCCGCGGCGCACTGCGCCGTGGTCGTCGTCCCGGACGACGGCACGCACGGACGCACCGGTGTCGTGGTGGGCGTCGACGGGTCGGAGTCCTCCGAGAAGGCCGTGAGGTTCGCCGCGGCAGAGGCGGACCGGCTGGGTGAGCCCCTCCGCGCGGTGATGACGTGGTCTCCCGTCCCCGTTCCCTTCGAGATGGACGACTACCCGGTGGACTATCTCGACCGCATGCAGGACCTCACCACGGAGGCCCTGGCGATCTCCCTCGCGGGGCTCCGCCAGGACTACCCCGACCTCTCGGTGACCACCGTCGTGGAGTCCGGGTATCCGGCGGCGGTCCTCGCACGTGAGGCGCACAACGCCCGACTGCTCGTCGTCGGCAGCCACGGACGCGGAGCGATGGCACGCTTCCTGCTGGGCTCGACCAGCCAGGCACTGCTGACGGACCTGCCGACGGTGACCGCCGTCATCCGGTGAGCCGGCGGGCCACAGCCGGATGATCGATGTGGCGGACAAGCGGTGACCGGTGTCCACCCCGGTCGCTGCTCGCGCGCCGAGCGGTCAGCCGTCCGCCAGCGGCGTGAAGCTCGGGATCGGATGCGGCCGACGACCGGCGGGCGGGGGGAGTTCGGGCGACGGAGTGAGGATCTGGGTCCGCACCGGGCCCTCCGGCTCATCGCCGCGCTCGCGGAAGCGTCGGCCCGTCACGCTCCGCGGCTGGATACGGATGACGAAGGGCTTGGCGGTGGGACTCATCGATCGCACCTGCGCGTGCCTGCTGGCCAGGATCTCGGCGTCCACATCCACCCGGGCCGCTTCTCCGCGCAGGACCACGCTCCACCACTGGTCGGCATCCTTCCCGTCGACCTCGAAGGCGACGGTCGGCCGCGACCGCAGGAAGCGGAGCTTGGCATCGTTGGCACTGCGGAGGTACAGGACGCCGTCGCGGCCGGCGAAGTTCACCGGGTAGATCCGGGGTTCGCCGGACGCGTCGACGAGAGCGAGCCGACCGAGGCGCTGGGTCTCCAGAAGACGCCAGCACTCGGCCGTGCTCAGTGCGGTGACGGATGCGGCGGTGGGCTCGTTGCTCATGGTGCTCCTCCTCCCTCGAGTCCACCGCCCGCGCGCGCGTCGTGACGGGTCGAAGGTCCTCCCACGCTGGCCAGAGCGGAACGTCGGCCGTAGATTGGAGTCGGGGAGAGGGGGTGCCGATGACAGGCGAGACGCACCGGCCCCTCCCCGCCGTGGCTCGTGCCGGATCGGCCGGCGACACCGAGGCACCGATCGCTTCGGCGGAACGGTTGCACTCCCCCCGGGAACGTCTGCGCGGCATGTTGCGCGCGATCGACACCGTGGTGGGAGAGATCGAACTGGCCGTCGTCCTCCGGCGCGTCGTGGAGGCGGCCGTCGAGCTCGTGGATGCCGAGTTCGGGGCGCTCGGCGTCATCGCCGCCGACAGATCGTCCCTGGACCAGTTCATCCACGTCGGCCTCGCCCCGGAGGACGCAGCGGCGATCGGGCATCTGCCGCGCGGGCACGGCATCCTGGGTGCGCTCATCGCCGACCCGGAGCCGATCAGGCTGGCCCACCTCGCAACCGATCCACGAGCCGCCGGCTTCCCTGCCCACCACCCCGGCATGGACTCGTTTCTCGGGGCCCCCGTCCGGGTTCGTGGCGAGGTGTTCGGCAACCTCTACCTGACCAACGCGCGTCGGGGCTCGTTCTCGGCGGAGGACGAGGAGCTGGTGCGCGCGCTGGCGTCCACGGCGGGATTCGTCATCCAGAACGCTCGGCTCTTCGACGAAGCCCGCACGCGCGCGACGTGGATGGCGGCGACGGCGGAGGTGTCGGCGGCGATTCTGTCCACCCCGCCGGACGCCGTCTTCGACCTCGTCGCCGGACGCGTACAAGAGCTCTCGGCGGGGACGCAGGTGACCGTGGTGACCCCGACCAGTGACCCGGACGTCCTCCGCGTCGCCGCTGCGCGCGGTCCCCACGAGCAGGACGTGCTGGGCCTGAGCTCGTCCGGGAGCGCAAGCATCGCGGCCGCGGCGATGGAGAGCGGCGGCGTGCGGGTCGCCACCGCTGCGCGCTTCCCCGACCGGCTCGACCCGGCGTTGGTGACGGTGGGCGAGGAGACCGGTCCGGCGATGGCCGTGCCGATGCGTACGCGCCAGCGGACCTGGGGTGCGCTCAGCGTGGCTCGGGCGCCCGGCGAGCGGGGGTTCACCGCGGTGGAACTCGAGGTGCTCGGCGATCTCGCCTCGCAGACGAGCATCGCGCTGGAGCTCTCCCATGCCCGTAGCGACCAGCAGAAGGCGATCCTGAGCGAGGAGCGGGCCCGCATCGCGCGCGATCTGCACGATCATGTCATCCAGCAGGTCTTCGGAGCCGGCCTCACCCTGCAGTCGGTGGCCCTGACTCTGGACGACCCCCACGACCGGAACCGCGTCGACGAGGTCATCCGGCAGCTGGACGACGCGATCGCACAGATCCGCACCGTGATCTTCGCCATCTCCGCACGCGACGGGGCGTCGCTCCGCCACCGTCTCATCGACGTGGTCGCGGAGGTCTCGGGGTCTCTGCGCCGACCGCCCGCCCTGCGGTTCTCCGGCCCGGTGGACCATGCCGTCTCCGGCTCGCTGGGAGAGGACGTCGTGGGCGTGGCGCGCGAGCTGTTGAGCAACAGCGTGCGTCACGCGCATGCGCACAGCATCTCGCTGGATGTCGGAGTCACGGAACGGGCCGTGTCGGTCATCGTCACCGACGACGGCATCGGAATCCGGGACGACCGCAGAAGCGGCCTGGCCAACCTCGCGGACCGCGCCGAGGCGCGCCGAGGGACGATGACACTCGACACGGGTGAGCACGGCACGCGCGCCGAGTGGCGTGTCCCCCTCCCCGCACCCGAGAACGAGGGACGGATGCCATGACGCGTGTCTTCCTGGTCGATGACCATGAGATCGTACGGCGCGGGCTGGCCGACCTGATCGACGGCGCGGCCGGCCTCGAGGTCGTCGGCGAAGCGGGGGGCGTGCGGCAGGCTTTGTCGCGCATCGAGGCGGCCCGGCCGGACGTGGCCGTGCTCGACGTGCGGCTGCCCGACGGCAGCGGCATCGACCTGTGCCGTCAGATCCGCTCGGCGATGCCTCACGTCGCCTGCCTGATCCTCACCGCCTATGACGACGACGCCGCCACGTCCGCCGCGGTGCTGGCGGGCGCCTCCGGATACCTGCTGAAGAACATCGCCGCGATGCGCCTCCTGGAAGACATCCGCGCCGTCAGCGCCGGACGCGCGCTGTTGAACACCGAGGCGGCCGCCCGCGCCGCGTCGAATCTGCGCGAGCGCTCCGACGACGAGGACCCCCGGCTCGGTTCTCTCGGCCTGCGGGAACGTCAGGTCCTCTCCCTCATCGCCGACGGGCTGACCAACCGCCAGATCGGCGAACGGCTCGGGCTGGCGGAGAAGACGATCAAGAACTACGTGTCGTCCCTCCTGATGAAGCTCGGGATGGAGTCGCGAACCCAGGCGGCCATCTTCCGCGTCGAACACCGGGAGCAGTGAGTCGCGGGACCTTCTGCCCATCCCGGCCACGGCCCTCCCTTCTACGCTCGGTCCGTCTGAAGGGAGCGACGCATGGAACGGGTGGTTCTGGGCCACGACGGCAGCCCGGCCGCGGAAGCCGCGCTGGAGTGGGCAGCCGAGAGGGCCCGTTCCCGGCGCACCGAGATCGAGGTCGTCCTCGTCACCAACATGTTCCTGTCGGATCGCCAGGAGGCGGACAGGATCCTGGATGGTGCCGCCCGACGCTGGCACGCCCTCGTTCCGGACGCGCCGGCCGACGTGACGCGCCTCGACGGACTCATGCCGGCCGCCCTGACCGATGCCGCCAGGGGCGCCGATCTGCTCGTCCTCGGCGTGCACCCGGGGTTCCGCACGCGCACGATGCTCACCGGATGGGTGCCGCCCCGCGTCGCCGCCCAATCGCGGATTCCGACTGCGCTCGTTCCGACCGGGTGGTCGGCGACCGACGACCCGGTGACCGTCGGTGTGGACGACGACGACTCCTCGTCCGCGGCGCTCCTCTTCGCTGCGGCCGCGGCCTCGGCCCGCCGGGTGCCGCTGCGCGTGGTGCACTCCTGGCTCATGCGCACCTCGGGGTCGCGCGGGACCGCGGAGCCCGGACGGAGTCCTCGCGACGTCGCCGCCGCTCACGAACGCGTCCTGGAAGCGGCGGTCGCGCGCGTCCGCGAGCTCCACCCCGACGTCGCGGTCGTGACGGAACTGGTTCGAGACAACCCCACCTCGGCGTTGACACGCGTGGCCGACCGCAGCAGCGACGTCGTCATCGGCACGCACGGGCGCGGCGTCGTCGCGGGCGCGTTCCTGGGCTCGATCGGCCTGGATCTCATCGGCACGTTGCACCGGCCGATCTGCGTCGTTCCGCACACCCGTCCTCCGGTATGAGCGGGGACGGCGGCGCGAGGCCACGCGCCGTCACGCGCGGCGCGAGGGCCGCTCAGCCCCGTCGCGGTCCCGGCATCCGGAATCGCTGCGTCCACGTCCAACCGGTTCGCGTGAGCACATCCGAGTCGACGACGACCGCCGTCACCTGGACGAGGGCCATGACGAAGTAGACGGCCTGCAGGACCGAGAACGGGATGTACATCATCTGCACGAAGATCCAGATGAACATCACCAGGCCGGCGAGCGCGGAGACGAGGGGCGCGGCGCCGGATCTGCGCAGCTGCATGATGCACGCGACCCCCTGGAAGCCGCCGAGGAACAGGATGAGCGCGAGACCGGGGATCAGGTACGAGGAGAACGGCGTCCCCACGAGGTAGTCCGACGGCGGCTTCCACGTCGACTCCAGGCTCGCATCCACGGCGCTGAGGACGAGCACGGCCCCACCCGCGAGCGCCGTGAGCGAGACCAGAGCGTGCGAACCGATGAGCACCCAGCGCAACGCCACGCTCATCGCTGGGCCCCCTTCGGGGGGAAGCCCGCGGGCGGTACGACCACGATGGGGCATCCGGCCCGCCACAGCATGTCCTGGGCGACCGACCCGGTGTACCCGCCGACGAGCACGCCCTCTCTGTGCGTGCCGATGACGATCATGGTCGCGTTCGGCGCGTGATCCAGGAGAGCCTCGGCCGAGTGCGAGCGGACGAGGTCCGACTCGATGTGCAGGTCGGGGAATCGGCGCTGGAGGGACTGCGTGGCCGCGTCGAGGAGGTCGCGGTGCTCCTGGAGCACCCGGTCGGGCCGAACGAGGAGGGCGGCGGAACCGTCCAGGGCGGGCTCCGGCAGGTGCCAGGCGTGCACGACCCGCAGCCGGCGCGACGTCTCGCCGGCTTCCTTCGCCGCGAACTCCAGCGCTTCCGCCGACGACGAGTCCTCGTCGACGCCGACCGTCACGCTGCCCTCTCGCGGCACCCATCCCGCCGGGACGATGCACACCGGCGGCACGGACCGTGCGATCACGCGGACGGGAAGCCACCCGCCCAGCGCCGCGCGGAGCGGATGCGCCGGATCTACGCCGATGACCAGGAGGTCCGCGTCGGCCGAGAGCTCTCCGAGCGTCCGGGCGACCCCGCCCTCAGCGCGATGGAACCGGACCGCCTGTCCCGGCGCGGCCTCGTGGAGGATGTGCTCGGCTTCTGCCCGCAGGTCGGCAGTGGCTTTCCGGCGACCGGAGACCTCCCCCACCACGTGCACCAGCTCGACCTCGGCAGCGTGCGCCGCGCAACGGTGCCCCACCCACGCGAGAGCGGCGCGCGACGCGGCCCGGTCATCGACGCCGACGACGATGTTCTCCATGGCAGCCTCCCCGAGCCGTATCCCTTCTCGCACGGTAGACCGCGACCGGCGCCGGCCGGTGGGCCGAAGGTCCCGCAGGCATGGGACGTCGTGGGACCTTCGGCCCGCCCGCGACCGCGCGCGATGCGATGCACTGGTCTCGACGAGCGGCCCGAGTCCGATGTCGCCCGCAGACGAAGGAGAGACGACGTGCCCACACGTTCCACGGTCGACCCCCGGCCGATCCGCCCTGTCGACATGTCGCTTCCACCCACGGAGGCCATCGACATCAGCGAGCTCGCCGCCGCACCGGAGGACACCGAGCGACGGTGAGCGCCCGCGGCACCGGGCGATGCGACCGGCGCGGGATCTCGCTCCGACGGCCTCCTACTCGGCGGCTTCCTCGCCGATGTCCTCCGCCCACAACGTGGGGTGGGCGTCGATGAAGCGCGACATCATGTCGACGCACTCCGCATCGTCCAGCACCGTGATCTCGACCCCCCGGCTTCGCAGCAGCTCTTCTTCACCGAGGAAGGTCTCGTTCTCACCGATGACGATGCGCGGGATCTTGTAGAGGATCGCCGCTCCCGTGCACATGGCGCAGGGAGACAACGTCGTGACCAGGGTCGCGCGCGCGTACTCCGCCGCCGTCAGACGACCGGCGTTCTCGAGACAGTTCATCTCGGCGTGGTGGATGGCGCTGCCGTCCTGCACGCGGCGGTTGTATCCCGTGGCGACGAGCTCCCCGTCCAGGAAGAGGGCCGAACCGATGGGCACACCGCCCTCCGCCTCACCGGTTCGCGCGGCATCGATCGCGGCCTGGAGTTGAGTACGTGCGGTCTGCGTCATCGAGCGCTTCGACTTTCTTGAGCGGGCGGGGGGCGCACCACGATCGGGTGACGAGGAGAAGCTACCGGGACCGTGTTACGGGAATGTACGCGGGGGACGTACGGACCGGCACCGGCCCAGGACAGCCCGGGGGACGCATCATCTCGCCGCTCCCGCGTGCGCGCCGCGGGTCGCGGCGGCCGCCTTCGCCTCGCGCCGGTGACGGTGCAGCACGCGCTCGGTGTACCCGTTGGGCTCGGTGGCACCCGTGGCCACGAGCTCGACGGCGGCCCGGAAGGCGGGGCCGGAGAGGTCCGGGCTCATCGGACGGTAGCCGGGATCATGCGCGTTCTGCTCGTCGACCAGCGCCGCCATCCTCGCCATCGCCTCGTGGACGCGATCCTCATCGACGACGCCGTGGCGGAGCCAGTTCGCGACGTGTTGGCTGGAGATGCGGAGCGTGGCGCGATCCTCCATCAGCCCGACACCATCGAGGTCGGCAACGGTCGAGCATCCGACTCCCTGGTCGACCCATCGCACGACGTAGCCGAGGATCGACTGCAGGTTCGTCTCGAGCTCTCGCTCGATCTCGTCCTCGGTCCACGCATCCGCCGGGGCCAGCGCAAGCGACAGCAGCTCCTCGAGACCGGGAGATCCGGCACCTGCGAGGTCCGCGTGGACGGCGAACGGGTCGATGAGCAGGTAGTGCAGCGCGTGCAACGTCGCGGCGGTCGGCGAGGGCACCCACGCGGTCGTCGCGCCCGACCCGGGATGCGCGGCCTTCTCCGCCAGCATCCGGTTCATGCGATCGGGCATCGCCCACATCCCCTTGCCGATCTGTGCTCGACGGTCCATTCCGGCCGCGAGGGCAGCGGCGACGTTGCGCCGCTCGTACGCCGACATCCACGTGCTGGAGCGCAGATCCGTCTTGCGCACGACCGGCCCGGCCTCGAACGATGTGTGGATCTCATCGCCGGAGCGGTCGAGGAACCCGGTGTTGACGAAAGCGATCCGCGAGGACGCCGCGGCGATGCAGGCCGGCAGATTCGCAGAGGTGCGCCGTTCCTCATCCATGAGGCCGAGCAGCAGCGTACGTTCGGGGAGGTCGAGCACCCTCTCCACGCGCGCGAGCAGGTCGACGACGAAGGCCACCTCGTCGGGCCCGTGCAGCTTCGGCATGACGACGGTCAGTCCCGTCGGTTCGGCAGCGCCGCCGGCCGCCGCCGCGCGCAACCGCGGCACGGCGCACAAGGCTGTGATGAGCACGTCGAGGAACGATTCTCCAATGGCGGCCTCGTCGGCGCGCACCATGTCGGTCGCCATGTGGATTCCCACGCTGCGCACGAGCATGTGCGAGCGGCCGGGGAGCACGAGCACACCTCCGTCTGGAGCACGGTAAGTGCGGTCGTCCGCCAGAGCGCGTTCGACGACGCGGCCGTCCTTCACGAACGTCGTCCGCAGGTCTCCGCGGTTCAGCCCCAGCCAGACCCGGTAGGCGTCCGCCTTGTCGTCGCCGTCGACGACCGCGACGGAGTCCTCGAAGTCGACGATCGTGCTCAGAGCCGACTCGAGTCGGACATCGTCGACGCCCGCCGGATCCGATCCGCCGAGCCGACCGTTGCGATCGATGTGCAGTTCGAGATGAAGATCGTGACGACGTAGGAGGATGAGCGACGGGTCGCGGGGGTCACCGCGGTACCCGCGGAAGCTCTCCGGATCCCGCAGTGCCGTGAGCGTTCCGTCATCCAGCTGCACCTGCAACTCGGCACCGTGCACAGAGTAGGCGCGTGCGCGAGCGTGAGAGCCGACCGCCAGCGGCAGCACGTCGTCGAGCAGCTCTCTCACCGCTGCGACGACCACGGCCGCACGCCCTCTGTCCCAGGGTGCGGGCGGCCCCGCCGGTCGAAGGGCATCCGTGCCGTAGAGCGCGTCGTACAGCGACCCCCATCGGGCGTTGACGGCGTTCAGTGCATAGCGTCGGTTGGTGACGGGGACGACGAGCTGCGGTCCCGCGCAGCGCAGCTCCTCGGCAACGCCCGCCGTCGTGACGGGAACGACCTGCGGCGGCTCGGGTCGCAGGTAGCCGATGTCGGCGAGATGGGATCGATACGCCTCGGCGTCGTAGGGATGGGTGCGATGCCACTCGTCGATCTCGGCTTCCAGTCGCCGCCGCTCGGCGAGCAGCGCACGGCGCCTCGGCTCGAGATCGGCGATGATCGCTGCGAGCCCCTCGTCGAATCGCGCCGCAGGGATCCCTGCCGACGGCAGCGCCTCATCCAGAAGGAAAGCACGGAGCGCGGGTTCGAACGCCAGAGCGCCGGAGAAGTCGTTCACGTCGTCCCGCCCGTCGAGTCATCCGTGGCCGGGCCGGGCTCGACGGCATCCCGTGCACGACCGTGCGTGTCGAGGTGATCGCGCCACGAGCGGCGGGGCGTCCAGCCGAACAGACGCGCGGCCTTGCTCGAATCGATGCCGCTCGCGTCGATACGCGCGAGGGGACGCACGTCCACCTCGGGGTGGGCGCGCGACACGGCCGCCGCCAGGTCACGGCCGCCGATGTTGTCGGCCGCGGCGGCGTAGACGACCTCGTGGCCCGCGTTCGGATGGTCGATGCACAGCGCGATGAGATCTGCGAGGTCGCGGACGTCGATGTACGCCCAGAAGACCGCCGAGGTCAGCTCCGGGTCCTCGAAGAAGGGCCGCAGGTTCGCCTCGTACGTGTCCGGCGTGAGAACCCACGTGGGTCGGAGGGAGACCGCGCTGCCCCCGGAACGCGCGACGAACGCATCGCACAGAAGCTCCGACACGCGCTTGGACAGTCCGTAGGCATCGTGCGCCCGGTCGGGGAGCGACTCGTCGATGGGGCACACTTCCGCCACGAACGGCCGGTGGGCCCACGTCATCCCCGAGACCGAGTCGCTGGAGAGGTTCACCAGCCGAGGGATGCCGCCGGCCACCATCGCCTCGATGACATTGAAGGTGGAGCTGACGTTGGTGGTGAACACCTCGTGCGCCACGTTGCGCCGCGGCTCCGGGATGCCGGCGGTGTGCACCACCGCATCGACATCGCGAACGACGGCGAACGCGTCGCCGGCGACGGTCAGGTCGGCCTTGACGTAGGGGATCTCGTTGTCCTCGTGCGCGTCATACACCGGCGGGCGCACATCGGTGCCGCGGACATCGTGCCCGGCGGCGAGAAGGCGGCGCACGACCTCCCGGCCGACCTTGCCGCGGGAGCCGGTGACGAGGATTCGCTTCGCTGTCATGAAGTTCACTCTGGCACCCGCCTCACGTGTCGATGAAGGCGCGGCGCCCCGCCTCGATGGCATCCACGTCGAGTTCGATGCCGAGCCCGGGACCGCTCGGGATGGCGAGGGTGCCGTCCACGATGGCGTCGATACCGAAGCCGGCACGCGGTGCGACCCGGTCCAGCATCGGGGAGAGATGGAAGGGGTATTCGATGACGTCGACGGTCGGCAGTCCGGCGGCCACGATCGCGTTCGCGGCGATCGTGATGGGGCTGCCGTGCAGATGCATGACGACGCGGGCGCCGCGGCCGAGGGCCGCCTGCCCCATCCGGTGCGCCTCTCCCATACCGCCGCAGATCGACGCATCCGGCTGCACCACGGAGATGGCCGCGGCATCCGTGGTCTCCAGCATGTGATCGGTGCTGAAGAGGTGTTCGCCGTACGCGATGGGCACGGCCGATGCGTTCGAGATCTGCGCGATCGCCCCCATGCGGGTCGCGGCCACGGGTTCCTCGAACCAGCCGACCCTCAGATCGGCGAGGCGTTGGGCCATCTCGCGCGCCTCGGCGACGGAGAACAGCTCGCTGCCGTCGACCATGATCTCGATGTCGGGCAGAAGCTCGCGCAGGTCCGCCAGCACGGCCATGGCGCGCTGCCACTGCTCTCCGATGCGCATCTTGATGATGCCGACGCCGCGCGACAGCAACGGCTGGAGCAGGTCGAGATGTCCTTCCGCGGAGCGCGACTCGAGGAAGTGGCTGTTGCCCGCATACACCCGGAGACGGTCGCGCAGCCGTGCGGTCCCCATGGTCAGGGGCGCGCCCGCCTCCCGCGCGGTCGCGTCGCGGACGGCGATCTCGACGGCGCTCAGCGATTGCGCGACCGAGTAGGTGGAACCGAGGGTTCGAGCCACCGCCCGACGGGTGGCTTCGAGCCCGGCGAGCGCGGCATCCCCCGCAGCTCCGAGAACGGCGGGCGACCAGACATCCTCGACCAAACGCGCGAGCACGGTCGGGTAGGAGATCCCGAAGCTGTCGCACGCCTCACCCCACCCCACGGCGCCGTCACTGGTCTCGACCCGGACGAAGAACAGACTCATCTCGGCGTAGTCGGTGCGCAGGCGCACGGGATAAGGGGTGACGGAGGCGATCGACATGGTGCGGTGCTTTCTGAGGGGTCCGGTAGGGGCGGGCGCGGGAGAGGCCGGAGGGATGCGACCTCTCCCGCACCGGGTCAGCGGCCGTAGCTGATGGAGGTGTCCAGGAACTCGTTGGTGTAGATGTCCGTGGCCTTCAGATCGGGAGCCGTTTCGACGCCGGTCGTGGCGTAGATGTCGATCAGGGCGTCGGTGGTCTCGGTCATGCGATCGGCGTCGAAGGATCCGAAGACACCGTCTGTGCCATCGGCGACGAGGTTCTCGTCGCGCATGACGTCGTGCACGTACATCGCCAGCTCCGGGCTGACCTGGAAGAACTGGTCGATCTCGACGAGGTAGTCCGAGATGGCCTTGTTCACGGGCTCGGGGTCGTTCATGTAGTCGATCTGCGCCTGCTGCATGGCCGGGACGAGCTGAGCGAGGCAGTCGGCCTGCGATTCGATGACCTCCGGCTTCCCGGACCAGGCCGCCGGGTAGATGTCGTACCCGGTGTCGGCGATCAGCAGCGAATCGACGTCGCGTCCGTAGTCGGGGTAGTCGACCTTGAGGCGGTACGGCTCCTGCGTGATGTACCCCTGCATGACGACCGGCTCGCCCGAGACCAGACGGGTGACGGAGCCGTCGAAGGAACCGTCGACCTGGTCCTGACGCACGTCGCCTTGCGCGATGAGGTAGTCCATGTACGTCGCGCCCTGGAAGTACAGGACGGTCGCGTCGCTCGCCGCGATGTCCGACATGTCGTCGAACGAGTAGCGTTCGGGATCCCACAGCAGGATCTGCGGGTTCTTCTGCAGCGGAGTGAAGACGGCGGTCGTGGGCTGCGACGCCGAGAGTTTCACCGACTCGTCCGTGTCGATCATGGCGAGCATGATCGAATCGTCCGAGTACAGCAGTGCGGTCGACTGCTGGAAGCCGATGAACGGACCGCCCGAACGCACCTCGATGGTGATGTTCGGGTCGGCGATGGCCGGACCCGAGTAGATTCCGGCATCGGCGTCGGTCGTGGCCGATTCAGGGTCGATGAGGGCATACGCGGCAGAGTGCTCGGGTTCGGGGAACCAGTTGGTCTGCAGGACGACGGTGGACGGGCACGCGTTCAGCGCACCGTCACCACCCGCGGCCTCGGCGTCGACAGCGGCAGATGACGCATTGCTGCAACCGGCGAGACCGAGCGACAGCAGTGCGGCCGCGCCGACGGTGAGGAGGAGAGGTCGGGACGTGTGCATGGAAACTCCTTTGCGGGTGAAGGGGTGACTGCGGGTGGAGCGGAGACTGCGGGTGGAGCGGAGGAGAGTGCGCAGCGGTGTGGCGGTGGTCAGCGGCGGTCGGGGTGGTACCAGCGCCCGACGACCAGACGCGAGATGACGCCGAAGATCCAGAAGACGACCAGCCCCAGGAACGAGGCGAGGATGATGGCGCCGTAGAGCATCTCGCCGTCGAGCAGATTGCGGTACGTGTCGATCGCGAGGCCGATCCCGGACTCCCCGCGGCGGAAGAAGAAGTCGGCGACGATCGCGCCCACGACGGCCATTCCCGCGGAGATCCGAAGGCCTGTGAAGAGGGCGGGGAGCGCGGCGGGGAACTGCAGCCGCCGCAGGATCGTCCAGCGGCTCGCGCGCTTGAGCCGGAACAGGTCCCGCATCTGCGGGCTTGCCGACTGCAATCCGAAGAGGGTGTTGGTGACGATCGGGAACAGGGAGATGAGGACGACGACGAGGATGCGGCTTCCGAAGCCGTAGCCCAGGGCGAAGGCGATCAGTGGCACGATCGCGAGGATCGGCACGCTCTGGAGCGCGACGGCGTAGGGATAGAGGGTCGTCTCCACCCACCGGGCCTGACTCATGAGCACGGCGGTACCGATGCCGAGCACGGCGGCGATGACGAGCCCCGTCATCGCGACGAGTGCGCTGGCACCGAGGGGCCGGAGCAGCTGCGCGAGGTTGTCCGGGTCCAGGAACGCCGAGACGACGATCTCGTGCGGCATCGGCAGGATGAACCTACGCGACGGCGAGAGCAGGACCGCGCTGGTGAAATACCACAACGCGACGACGAGCGCGGCGAACGCGAGCGGCAGGACGAGGGACTTCCAGCCCAGACGCTTCATGCCGAGGCCTCCTTCAACGTGTCGGAGATCTCCGCGCACAGCGAGGCGAACTGAGGCGAATATCGGGTGAGTTCGTCACGGGTGTCGCCGAACGGCACCGCGTACTCCGCGATGACGCGGCCCGGGTGTGCGCCCATCACGACCACGCGCGTCGCCATGTACACTGCTTCCGCGATCGAGTGCGTGACGAAGACACCCGTGAAGCCTCGATCGAGCCAGAGCGCACGCACGTCGTCGTTGAGCTTCTCGCGCGTCATCTCGTCGAGCGCACCGAAGGGCTCGTCGAAGAGGAACACGTTCGGCTCGTTGACGAGGGACCGCGCCAGCGATGCTCGCATGCGCATGCCGCCGGAGAGCTGGTGCGGCAGATGCTTCGCGAACCTCCCGAGGCCCACGAGGTCGAGGGACGACCGGACCCGGCGGTCGACCTCCGATCTCGGCAGGTGGTCGAGCTCGCCGAACAGCGCCGCATTCTTCTCGACACTGAGCCACGGCAGCAGCGTCGCGTCCTGGAAGACGTATCCGATGCGGTCGCTTCCCACGTCCACCGTGCCGGACGTCGGGGTGTCCAGCCCGGATGCCAACCGCAAGAGGGTCGACTTACCGCAGCCGGACGGCCCCAGAAGCGCGACGAACTCGCCGGGCGCGATGCGCAGATCGACGCCGGTGAGCGCGACGGTGCCGTTGGGGAACCGCATCTCGACGCCGGAGAATGCGAGTGGCGCACCAGACATCTGACCTCCCTCGAAATATTGACATCATCAATATTGAGGAAGATTGTTTCGAGGGCGTTACTACGCGTTGCGCGTGGGTGAAGGTCTCAGCGGCGAATCATCTATGCATGTCGCCAATATCCCGGCTTCCCTCCTCGGGAGCTGCCTGCGCCACCAGCAGACGCGCGGGCCAGCGGCCGGTGACACGCCACCGATGGCGGACCCCACCGGCGAAGTAGAGCGTGTCCCCCGGCCCGAGCGCGTGCACCCCGCGGTCGGCGAGGTCGACCTCGAGATGCCCCGACACGACGTAGATGAACTCGGCGCCGGGGTGCTCGTAGTAGTCCTCGAACTCCGTCACGCTCGAGACGAACTCCATCGGATACATCGCCCGCTGCCCGACGACGAGCGCCTTGGCCTGCCCGTTGGACTGCGTCACCATGGACCCCTGATCGACGCGGACGAGGCTCACGGCGTCGTCGTCGATCTCCGCCGCGTTGTCGGCCGCCGGCCGTCGCCCGGAGAGGAGGGCCGGGGTCGTCGTATCCAGTGCGGAGGCGAGCCGGTGCAGAGAGGGCATGCTCGGGCGCGCGCGCCCTCGTTCGATCTGGCTGAGAAAGGGTTGCGACAGACCGGCGAGCTGCGCGAGCGCGACCAGCGTGTGACCCCGCTCCTTCCGCAGGGCGCTGATGCGCCGGCCCAGCTCGATCATCATCTGCTCGTCACTGAGGTCGCTTCCGGCTGCCATGGCACAACCATACGAGTCGACCCGAGAGAGAGCGAAAGCCCCGCGATCTCACGGATTCCGGAGTTCGCGGGGCTTCGACGATGGCGGTGACGGTGGGATTTGAACTCTTATCCGATCGCATTACTGGCGCAGGCGTGACCGGTACTTCCCTTTCGTGGCGGGGGTCGTGACCTTGCGAGTCCGAGCTTCGATGAGTCCGAGATGTCCTCGACTTTGCCCACGATCTGGCCCACGGGCTCGGGTCCAGTTCCGTGCTGGCCGAGCGCCGACCTCTCTTACCGGTTCCGGAAACGGTCGACGAGGAGATTCGGCGCAGGAAGGTTTCGGCACGGAGTTACGGCACGGCGTGTCGACGGCGCCACGTCGCAGCTCGCGACTGTCCCGGAAACGATCAGTTTTGAACGTTTGCGGAAACCCACAAAGGCGGACCAATAGCTGTCTCGATGACCACACGCGTCAACTAGGGCGCATCGTGCGCGCCTCGCGCGGGCTAGCCTCAACAGGTCAGCATCCGATGTATAGTCATCACATGCTGACCATTGCTTCGCGACTTGACGTTATGAACCGGCTCGGCCGGGCCATGGCTGATCCGACCCGCTCTCGAATCCTGATGACGTTGCTCGACGAGCCGAGCTATCCGGCTGTCCTTTCCCGCGATCTTGGACTGTCACGGTCGAACGTGTCGAACCACCTCACGTGCCTTCGTGACTGTGGGATCGTGGTGGCGGAGCCCGAGGGTCGGCAGACGCGCTACGAAATCGCGGACCCTCACCTTGCAGCGGCGTTGATGACGCTCGTAGACGTGACGTTGGCGGTCGAGGAGAGCGCACCTTGCGTCGACTCCTCCTGCACCGTGCCGGGTTGCTGTGGAACGGAGGCGAGCGCATGAGCGCGATTCTGAGCGGCGAACGTCGCGCGAAGCTGCACCGTCGAGTGCGTTTCATCGTGGGCTTCACGATCTCCTACAACGTCATCGAGGCGATCGTCGCGATTTGGGCCGGCACCCTGGCGTCGTCCGCAGCGCTGATCGGCTTCGGCCTCGACTCCATCGTGGAAGTGCTGTCAGCCGCAGCAATCGCCTGGCAATTCACGAGGAAAGACCCCGAACGCTGGGAGAAGGTCACTGTTCGCGCAATCGGCCTCGCGTTCTTCGCTCTCGCCGCCTACGTGGCCGTCGACGCCGTAATGAGCCTGATCACTCAGGAAGGACCGGAGCACAGCCCGCTCGGCCTGGGCATTACCGCACTGAGCTTGGTCATCATGCCGCTTCTGGCGTGGTTCGAAGTGCGCACCGGTCGCGAACTTGACTCCAAGAGCGTCATGGCCGATGCCAAGCAGCTCATCCTGTGCGTCTACCTCTCGGGGGCCGTGTTCATCGGCCTCATTCTCAACACCCTGTTCGGATGGTGGTGGGCCGACTCCGTAGCTGCTCTCGTGGTTGCCGTTCTCGCGGTCCGTGAAGGCATCGAGGCTTGGCGCGGCGACGTGGAGTCACCGTTCGAAGTGCTAGAAGACCTTTCTGACGACGACGACCACTGAACGGTAGGCAAAACTAACTCAGACCCCGCTGGCCCGAAACTGTGCGCCGAAACCCACTGTCCCGAAATCCAGTTTCGATACGGCACCCGTTTGCGGACCGCCCGCGGCCAACAGCGGATCACGGTCCCGGAAACGATCGTTTTCGGTGCAGCATCGACGATGCGCTGCCTGGGGCAGACGTCAGCTTGGACCTAGCTGAAGGGTGTGGGTCTGGTCGAAGCGGTCGCGCCCAGCCGTCGTTCTCCTCCTCGCTGCGCGCTTGCCTCCACCGCTCGTGGAAGACGGCTCTACTCCGTTGGGCAGCGCCGTTCTGCCGATTCGTTGTAGGAAGGCACTGGACGTGCTTCCGCGTCTGCCGATGTCGTCGCTGCGCCGTTGCGTTCGATGTCTTGGATGAGCCACTCCATTTCGAAGATCTCGCGTCGCTGCGCTTCGCTGATTTCGACAGCGAGTTCACACACCCGTACGTCTTGGATCTGGGCGCGCTCCGATCGCGTGATGGCGAGTGAGTGGTGCGGGATCATCGAGTTCATGAATCCTGTGTCGTTCACCAGGATCTGGCTGCGGTCGAGGAACACGCCCCCGCCGATGAGCAGCAAGCCGGCCGCGATGATGGCGATATTGGCTTTGGTGTTCTTGTACATGTTCAGCATCCAGCCGAGCATGACGAGGACCATGGTGCCACCCATGGTGAGAGCCATGAATACGCGGCTTTCGCTGAAGCGGATGTGGCTCCATTGCCAGGAGCCCACGAACATCACCCAGTACATGATGACCATCGCTGTGAGGATCATCGCGCCGAATCGGATGTACATGTTCAACGGCTTGTGGGCCTTCTGCTGGCTTTGGCCGGTGCCTGCATTGCTGTTTGAAGGCATGGGAAAGAGACCCCTTCCGTTCGTAGATCTTCGGTGGGTGAGGGGTGTGATCAGAGGGTGTTGAGTAGCTCAGCGCAGGCGTTCTCGCAGCGACGGCAGGCTTCGGCGCAGATGCGGCAGTGGTCATGCATGTCGGCGTGTTGTTCGCATTCGTCCGCGCAGCTGGCACACGCGGTGCGGCAGGCTTCGAGGGCGGCCCGGGTGAGGTTGGCGTCGTAGCCGGTGTGGCGAGAAAGGATCCGGCCTGTTGCGTCGCAGAGGTCCGCGCAGTCCAGGTTGGTGCGGATGCACTTGGTGAGGTCGGCGACCATGTCTTCACTGAGACATGCGTCGGCGCACGCGGTGCACGCTTGGGCGCACTCCAGGCAGGCCTCGATGCACGCGACCAGCTTGTCACGGTCGATGTTTCCGAGGTCGCGCGGGTAGGTGTTCAGCATTTCTTGAATAACCATGGTGGTCTTCCTCTCGGTCGATCACCGCCCGCTCACACAGTAAGCCGAGGGAGCGGAACCCCGCAGGGGACTTGCACATGGTCGGGATGCGCGATATCAGGCATGTTGTCCTCGCCTGCTTGTCAGAGTCGGGGACGCGGATGAAGGAGCCGCCGCGCGGGGCGGTGAAAAACACGCGGCGGCTCCAGTCTGGGGCGCCTCGGGGTGAGACGCAGGGTTTTCAGCAGACTGCGTGGTCACGCAGCCAGGGCAGAGGGTCGGTGGCCGTGGTGCCACCTTGGAGAACTTCGAAGTGCAGGTGAGCCCCGAAGGAACGGCCGGTGTCGCCGGTGCGGCCGATGTACTGGCCGACACGGACGGTGTCACCGACCTCGACTTGCCGAGAGTCGTATTCCATATGGGCGTAGCGACTGGACACCGTTTGGCCATCGACGACGTGATCGATCACGATGGTGACGCCGAAGGCCCCGCCGTTGTCGGTGGCGACGCGCACGACGCCGTCTGCGATGGCTTGGATGTGTGCACCGGCGCCGGGGACGAAGTCGGTGCCCTCGTGCATCTTGCCGCTGCGCATGCCGAATCCGTAGGTGATGGGCACCCCGACCGCGTAAGGCCACTGGACCGCGCAAGTGGGGTCATTGCGGAACACTGCATCCGAGTAGTTGACGATGCCGGCGGTGCCCGCTAGGTCGACCAGCGTGCCGGTGGAGTAGCTGTCGCGGCTGAGGCTGACAGCGGTTCCGGCTTCTGCTGATGTCACGTACGCCTGGATGTCCTCGCTGAGCGCGCTGCGGGGAGTCGAGACGGTGTCGTCGTGCTCATGGGGAAGGGCTTCGGCGTCGACGGTCATGCCGATGGTCAGAACGCCGACGAGCCCGATGATGCGTGCCGAGAGAAAAGCCGCCCGTAGGCCAGCGGAACGGCGACGCACAGTGGCTGACGCGCCCACCTGCCTTTCCCGCTCGGGTGGGATACTCCGGGTCGAACTGGCTGGTTTCTCGGTGGCGTCTTCCGTTGCTGGTGTTGAAGTGAAGGAGAACAGGCGGGCCGCGGCTTCGAAGGGATCGATCGGCGGGTGTCCACCCCCCGGTGCCACTGTGTCATTGTTCGGCTGGGCGTTTCGCGGCTGTGGGTCGTGGGGTGTCGTGTGAGCAGGGGTGCTGAGGGTTGGGTGCGTGGTGGCGCGAGCGCGTGCTTGGCGTCGCGTTAGGACGGGCTCGATGCGATGCGTCGGGGTGTCGGCGGGTTCTTTGGTGGTTGTGTGGCGCGGCCGGGTGGACCGGCGGCGTGTGGGAGCTTCGGCGGTGAGGTCGGGCACGTGTGTGGTCTTTCGGGTGAGCGTCAGCTAGGTGGCGGGAAGCAGGCTCAGCCCGCTGTCGTCGACGACGAGGATGTCGCCGGCCTCGGTGACGGTGATTGCCTGAACGGTGCCGTGCACGGAACCAACGTTCCGCCACACTGGATCAGCGGTCGTGCTGCTCCAGATGGCCCCCTTCGTTCCGACGCCGATCAGGCGTTCACGGTCCGGGGATGAGGCGATGACAAAAAGGCTGGGGGCGTCCGGAACGGAACCGAATGTTGCTCCGCGATCGGTACTGACGCGGAGTCCGTCCGGGGTCGCGGCGATGATACGGCCCGTGGCGTCGACGGCGAGACCGAAGACGAGCAGAGTCGCGCCTGTTGGAGCCCACGTGGCACCGAGGTCGGTGCTCGCCAAGATGAGGCCGTCGCCGGTTTCTTGTCCGTACAGGGTGCCGTCCGGTGCGGCGGTGAGGACGTGGAAGTCTTTCTCGCCGGTGAACGCCACCGGCTCCCATGTCGTGCCGCCGTCGCTGCTGCGGATGATGCCGAGGTTCCCTTCCCCAAGCTCCTCGGGGGTGCCTCGGCCGGGGTGGCCGGAGGCGATGAGGGTGTCGTCGACGGCGGTGAGGCCCATGGCGTCGAAGCCGTAGCTGCCGACGCGGGGGCCGAGTTGCCCGTCAGTCGTGGCGGCGTAGAGGCCTTCGTGGGTGCCGAGGAGGAAGCCGTCATCGTCAGGTGCGGGCACGATCGTGTGAACGTGTGGCATCGCTGTGTCGGTGTGGTCGCTGCCGGTCGATGGCGGTTCGGCTGCGGCGCAGCCGGTGAGCAGCAAGCTGGTGAGCGCGACGAAGCTCGCCGTCGCGGGCAGGTGAATGCGCATTCGCACCCTTTCGATTCCAGGGTGAGGACGCCTTGCGGGGGCGTCCTCACCGGTGGGGTGCGTTAGAGCTGCGCGAGCAGTTCCTGCATCTGGGCGATTTCGGCGGTCTGCGTGTCGACGATGGTCTGCGCCATCGCGACCGCGTCAGGGTTCTGGCCGTTGTCGACTTCGTCTTGGGCCATCTCGATCGCGCCTTCGTGGTGCATCGTCATCTGCTCGAGGAACAGCCGGGACGCCTCGGCGCCGGTGGCGGCTTCCAGTGCGGCCATGTCGTCCTCGCTCATCATGCCGCCGCCGTGGTCCATGCCCTCCATGCTGTCCATATCGGGCATGTCGGCGGCCCACTCGGTCAGCCAGGACTGCAGCTGGTCGATTTCGGGCTGCTGGGCGGCCTTGATGTCGGAGGCCAGGGTGAGCACGTCCGGGTCGATGCCTTCCTTGTCGAGGATGATGTCGGCCATCTCGACGGCCTGCTGGTGGTGGGGGATCATCATCTGCGCGAACATCACGTCCGCGTCGTTGAAGTCTGCCGTCGCCGTGGACGATGAGGACGGGGACGAGCTGCTGCCGTGGTCCATGCCGGGCATGGACTCCGAGCCGGAGCCGTCGGCGCAGCCGGCGAGGGTGAGGGCGGCGGCGAGGGTGAGCGCAGCGGTCGCTGCGGTACGAATCTTCATCAGGGTTCTCCAAATACAGGGGTACGTGAACGAACACCGGTCGCATCGACAGGTGCGTAAAGGCGGAGCCGGCAGGAGTGCGCCGGCTCGGCCGCATCACGTACGACTGATGCAGAGAGCTGTGAGAGAAGGCGGCCGCGGCCTCGGCCTGCCGGGAAGCGCGGCACTGAGTGGCCGCGGGCGTGGCAGGACCGACAACCACACCTGGCTCGGGCGGAGTCGGGCCAGCAGCAGCACGCTAGCCAGCAGTGCCAGCACACACGCCATGGCCAACATGTCGGCGTGGCCTGAGCCACAATCCGCACACCCTTCGTCCGTCACGGTGGCACCGGGATGGTGATCATCCGCGGTGGCGCTGGCGGTGGCGACGGTGGCTTGGTGGCCGATGTTGGCGGCGGTGTGGGTGTTGAGGGAGTGCATGGCCAGCAGGCCGACGATGACCGCGCCGGTCAACGCGATAAGCAGCAGCAGCGTGCGGGCCATGGATCGACTGGCGTGGAGCCGGTCTGTCAGTGTGATCAGCGACATGTCACCTCCCTCCCTTCCACGGTACGTCACTCCTGTCAGCGATCGGCAACTGCGTCCGGGCTGAGGTCCAGGCGTCGCAGCAGTTGAGCATTGAGGGCCACGACGATGGTGGACAGCGACATCAGAATGGCGCCGACAGACATCGGCAGCACAAACCCGACGGGGGCGAGCACCCCGGCGGCCAGGGGGACGGAAATGAGGTTGTACCCGGCGGCCCACCACAGGTTCTGCTTCATCTTGCGGTAGCTGGCGCGAGACAACTCGATCACCGACAGCACGGAGCGGGGATCGTCACTGGCAAGAATGACACCGGCGGACGCTATCGCCACATCAGTGCCCGCACCAATGGCGATACCGACGTCGGCTTGCGCGAGAGCCGGTGCATCGTTGACCCCGTCACCGACCATGGCGACCTTGCGGCCTTCGCTTTGAAGCTCCTTGACCTTGGACGCCTTGTCCTCCGGCCGGACCCCGGCGAAGAACCGGTCGATACCGAGGTCGGCGGCGACGGAGGCGGCGACCGCTTCGGCGTCTCCGGTGATCATGACCACCTGCACACCCCGCTGATGCAGAGCGTCAACTGCGTTGCGGGACTCGGGACGGATCTCGTCCGCCAGGCGCAATGCCCCTGCGACCTGCCCGTCGACGAGAACGTGCAGGATGATCGCGCCCTCCTTGCGCCACTCATCCGCGACCGGCAGCTCGGCCGCGCCCTCCTGCTTCAGCATGTACGGGCCGCCGACCTGGACGGTGCGACCGGTCACCCGCGCACGGACACCGACGGCCGGTGAGGACTCAAAGTCGAAGGCAGCGGGAACGGTGAACTGCTTCTCCTGCGCGGCGTTCACGATCGCCCGAGCCAGAGGGTGTTCCGAGTCTGATTCGGCGGCGGCGGCCCATCTGAGCAGCTCGTCTGCCTCGATACCAGCGGCCGGGTCGATCGCGGTGACGGCGGGGGTGCCCTTGGTGAGGGTGCCGGTCTTGTCGAACAGGACCGTGTCGACGGTGCGCATGCTCTCCAGCGCGAGGCGGTCTTTCACGAGCACACCGCCGCGGGCGGCGCGCTCGGTCGCGATGGACACCACCAGCGGGATGGCAAGGCCCAGGGCATGCGGGCAGGCGATGACGAGGACGGTGATGGTGCGGATCACGGCTTGGTCGGGGAGCCCAACCAAGGTCCAGACCGTGGCTGTGATCGCGGCCGCCCCGAGAGCGAACCAGAACAGCCACCCGGCGGCACGGTCCGCGAGGCGTTGTGCGTGAGAGGAGGAGTTCTGCGCTTCGGTGACGAGTTTCTGGATGCCGGCCAGCGCGGTGTCCTCCCCGACCGCAGTGATTTCGACCCTCACCCCGGAGTCGGTGGCGACGGTGCCTGCGATGACCTGGTCGCCGTCGCTGCGGCGAACCGGGCGGGATTCGCCAGTGATCATCGACTCGTCCATGCTGGCCGACCCCTGCACGATCCGACCATCCGCGGGGACCCGCCCGCCGGGGCGGACAACGACGACGTCACCAACTTGCAGATCGGCGGGGGCGACGGTGACAGTGCTGTCGCCCTCGACCTTTTCGGCCTCGTCGGGTAGGAGCGCGGCGAGGGAGTCCAGGGCGGAGGTGGTCTGGGCGAGGGAACGCATCTCGATCCAGTGCCCGAGGAGCATGATGACGATCAGCAGCGCCAGCTCCCACCAGAAGTCCAGCTCGTGGTGCAGCAGCCCTATGCTGGCCCCCCACGAGGCGAGGAACGCGACGGTGATCGCGAGGGCGATGAGGAGCATCATGCCGGGCTTGCGGGCACGGAGCTCGCTGACGGCACCGGTGAGGAACGGGGCGCCACCCCACACATACATGACGGTGCCGAGGATGGGGGACACCCATTCCACCCATGCGGCGTCGGGCAGCGGGTATCCAATCAGCATCGAGAACATCGTGGAGAACCCCACGACCGGCACAGCGAGAATCAGCATGATCCAGAACAGGCGCCGGAACCCGGCAACGTGATCGCCGTGTCCGGCGTGCCCGCCGTGGTCGGCGTGGCCGTGTCCGGACTGTCCGGCGGCGGGTGCCCGGTCGTCTTTGCTCTGCGGGTGACTCATCGCCGCGTGGTCGTGTTCGGCGGTGGCCGCCGGGGCGTGGTGGTTGTGGTGGTCGTGCTGGCTCATCGGAGCCTCCTTCTCTGGGTGCGCCGGTGCGGCGGCACGTTCAGGCCGGTTGGGGCACGGGAACAAGGGTCGTACGGGCGGGTGCCGGGTCGGGTCGGAACCGGCGCAGCCGAAGGCTGTTGGTCACCACGAACACCGATGACAACGCCATCGCCGCCGCAGCGACGAGAGGATTGAGCAGGCCGGCCATGGCTATCGGAATGGCGGCGACGTTGTACGCGAACGCCCAGAACAGGTTTCCCTTGATGGTGTCGAGAGTGCGGCGGGCGAGGCGGATCGCGTCCACGACGACGGTCAGGTCGCCGGAGACGATGGTGATGTCGCTGGCTGCGATCGCGGCGTCCGTGCCTCCACCCATGGCCAGGCCGAGGTCGGCGGCGGCGAGGGCGGCGGCGTCGTTGACGCCGTCACCGACCATCGCGACAACGTGCCCGTCGTCCTGGAGCTGGCGGATCACGTCGAGCTTTCCGGCGGGAGTGACCTCGGCGTGCACGTCGGAGATACCTACCTCGGCGGCGATCCGCGCGGCGGTGGTGGCGTTGTCGCCGGTCAGCAGCACCGGGCGCAACCCGAGCGCCTGGAAGCGGGTGATCGCGGCGGCGCTGGTCGGCTTCACGGTGTCGGCCACCCCGATTGCGCCGAGGTACTCTCCGTCGCGACCGACCGCGATTGCGGTACCACTCTGCGCGAGAGCGCGCAGCTCAGCGGCGGCTTCGGCCGGCGGGTGGATGCCCCACTGATCGGCCAGCCAGGACGCTCGGCCGGCGACGATCGCCGCCCCGTCCACGATGCCCTGGACGCCAAACCCGGCGTGCGACGCGAAGCTGTCCGCGTAACCGCTCGCGGGTGCAGCAGTGACGACGGCGCGGGCGACCGGATGCTCAGATCCCGACTCGACCGCCCCGGCAACGCGCAGCAGTTCGTCCGGGGTGACGTCGTGGGCGGGGCGAATGTCGGTGACGGTCATCTGACCGGTGGTGACGGTGCCGGTCTTATCGAGCACGATGGTGTCGATCGTGCGGGTCTGCTCCAGCACCTGCGGTCCGCGGATCAGGATTCCCAGCTGGGAACCGCGGCCGGTCCCGACCAGCAACGCGGTGGGGGTGGCGAGCCCGAGCGCGCAGGGGCACGCGATGATCAGGGTGGCAACGGCCGCGGTGAAGGCCAGCTCGAGCGAGGCTGCGGCGATTGTCCAGCCGAGGAACGCGGCCACGGCCAGTCCGATGACGATGGGGACGAAGACGGCAGAGACGCGGTCAGCGATGCGCTGCACCTTGGCCTTGCCGGTCTGGGCTTCCTCCATCAGCCGGCGCATGCGGGCAAGCTCTGTGTCCGCGCCGACCCGGGTGATTTCGACCGTGAGGCGACCACCGACGTTCACCGTGGCGCCGACGACACGGGAACCGGTGGTCACCTCGACGGGTACCGACTCTCCGGTGAGCATGCTGGCGTCGATCGCGGAGGAACCATCGATCACCAGACCGTCAGAGGGAACCTTCTCCCCCGGTCGAACCAGTACGGTGTCTCCGACCGCGAGCTGCGCGACCGGCACCGTCCGTTCGACGCCGTCGACGAGCCTTGTGGCGTGCTTCGCGCCCATCTCCAGCAACGCCCGCAGCGCCTCCGACGATGATTTCTTCGCCCGTGCTTCGGCGTACCGTCCGGCGAGGATGAATACGGTGACCAGCGCCGCGACTTCCAGGTAGATCTCATGGCCACCCGCCTGCGGGGCGCCGACGAGGGTAAAGGTCATCGTCATCCCCGGCATACCTGCCCCGCCGAAGAACAGTGCGTACAGGGACCACCCGAACGCCGCGATCACACCGACGCTGATGAGGGTGTCCATAGTCGCCGCGCCGTGACGGGCGTTGACCGCCGCGGCCCGGTGAAAGGGCCACGCCCCCCATACCGCGACCGGCGCGGTGAGCGTGAGGGCCAGCCACTGCCAGTACTCGAACTGCAACGCCGGGACCATCGACAGCACCGCCACCGGCAACGACAGTGCGGTACTGATCAGCAGGCGCCGCCGCAGCGTCCCGACCTCGCCGTCCTCTCGGTCCGGGGTGTTCTCATCGATGTCATCGCTCGTCGGCGGTGCGGGAAGGGCTGCCTGGTATCCGGCGGATTCGACGGTGGCGATGAGGGTGGCGGGGTCGACGTCGTGCCCGCGAACACGCGCTTTTTCGGTGGCGTAATTCACCGACGCTTCCACACCGGGAAGCTTGTTCAGCTTGCGTTCGATCCGGGTCGCGCACGACGCGCACGTCATCCCGGAGATATCGAGCTCGACGTCGACCGTGCTCATGCGGGGCTACCTGCCACGGTGTAGCCGGCCTCCTCGACCGCGGCTTTTACGGCGTCAGAGTCGATCGGCGCGGCGCTGTGAATGGTGACCCGTGACGTACCGCGGGCGTTCAGGTCAACTGTGACGTTCTCCACACCGTCGATCGCGGTCAGCTCCTCGGTGACGCTCGACACGCAGTGCGAGCACGTCATCCCGTCTACCAGGACGTCTTTCGTGACGGCGGCGGAGCTCGATGCGGGAGCGTCCGTCGCTGCGGATGTGGTGCAGCAGGCGCAGCCGGCGTTGGTGTCTTTCAGACCGAGGTCGATGCGGTCAGTCATGATGTGCTCCTTCAACGGGATTCGGTGTGATCAAGAACGGACGAGTCGGGCGATGGCGTCGTTGGCCTCACGGATCTTTTCCGCAGCTACCTGGCCACCTTCGGCGCTCGCTTCCGCGACGCAGTGGCTCAGGTGGTCGCCCAGCAGGGACAGCGCCACTGTTTCCAGGGCCTTCGTCGCGGCAGACACCTGCGTGAGGATGTCGATGCAGTATTTGTCTTCGTCGATCATCCGGGCGATCCCGCGCACCTGACCCTCGACCCGACGCAGTCGCTTCTGCAGGTCGTCTTTGTTGCCGTCGTATCCGTTCACAGGTATACCATACCCCCCTAGGGTATTGATAGCAACAGGACGGGGTAATCACCTCGCACCCGGCGTACAGCGTTCTGTTTATTCAGTGTTCTCTGTATTCTCGGTGTCATGTCCACCGCGACCGCTACCGCCACCGTGACGCACACGGCTGCACTTGCCCGCCTGGGCCACGCACTCTCTGACCCGACGCGCGTGGGTGTCCTCCTGGCGCTGCGCGAAGCACCCGCCTACCCCTCGGACCTGGCCGACGCCCTTGCCGTCTCTCGTCAGGTCATGTCGAACCAGCTCGCGTGCCTGCGCGGCTGTGGCCTCGTCGAGGCTGTGCCCGATGGTCGACGGACCTGGTATCGACTCGCCGACGCACACCTGGCCCCCGCCCTCGACGAGCTGCTGCGCGTCGTCCTCTACGTCGAGCCCGGCTGCTGCGCCGGAGAGAGCTGCACCTGCGCATGACCACCACCGCTTCCCGCATCGCTGACGACCGCCGACAGGTGCTGCAACGCCGCATCCGGTGGATTGTCACGGCGACGATCGCCTACAACCTGATCGAGGCCGTGGTCGCGATCGCCGCCGGCACGGTGGCATCCTCGGCCGCGCTGATCGGGTTCGGCCTGGACTCGACGATCGAGGTTCTGTCGGCGGCCGCGGTCGCCTGGCAGTTCACCCGTCGCGACCCCGAGCGGTGGGAGAAAGGCACGCTCCGCGTGATCGCAGTCGCGTTCTTCGCCCTCGCCGCGTACGTGACGGTCACGTCCGTCCTCGCACTCGTCGGCCAGGTCGACGTCGAGCACTCCACACTCGGCATCGTCATCACCGCCCTCAGCGTCGTCATCATGCCGTTCCTCTCCCTCGCGGAGCGTCGAGCCGGCCGCGAACTGGGATCGGCCACGGCCGTCGCAGACTCAAAGCAGACCCTCATCTGCACCTACCTCTCCGCAGCCGTACTGGTGGGCCTTGTCGTCAATAGCTTGTTCGGTTGGTGGTGGGCCGACGCGATCGCCGGCCTCGTCATCGCCGCGTTCGCGATCCGCGAGGGCATCGAGGCATGGCGCGGCGACGCCTGCGCCACCTCAGTCGGGATGCTCTTGGAAGACGAGCACGACCATGACGACGAAGACGACGACGACGCACACCACCACTAGGCCGCGGTGCATCGCGAATCACACCGGACGTCCGCTCTCGCGGCATGACGGTGGCGGTCAGTGGTGACCCTGGTGGAGTTCTCGGACTTGGGGGCCTGTGGGCGTGTGATGACAGTCGTTGAAGCGAGGCTACGCGAGAGCTGCTTGACGAGGTCCGCCTACGTCGTCCGATGCGGACTTCATCTCTAGGTGCAGTCCGCGGCCGACCTCTCCGGGTTGTTGATCACGAGGTTTTCCTCGGCTGCTGCGGGCACTACGCGTGGGTGACGGAGGTCGACTCCTCCTCCTGGATGTGAGCTGTTTCGATTTGGAAGGTGGAATGAAGCACGGAGACCTCGAAGTGGTCGGCGACACATTCCTTCACTTCCTCCAGCACGTTTGCGGCGTGGCCGTCGGAGAAGCACTGGTCTTCAACCACCACGTGAGCGCTGATAGTGGGCAACCCAGTCGCAACAGTCGAAGCGTGGAGATCATGGACGTCTTTGACGTGCTCGAGCTTGAGAATGTGCGCACGAACTTGGTCGAGGTCCAACCCGGGAGGCGTGAATTCCATGAGGACGCTGGTGGTCTCCCGCAGGAGTTTGAAGGCCCGCGGCACGATGAGCGCGGCGATCAGCAAGCCAGCGATCGCGTCAGCCTGCATGAAGCCTGTGGTTGCGATCACGATCGCTGCCACGATGACACCAAGCGATCCGAGAGCATCGTTCAGGACTTCGAGGAACGCAGCGCGCATGTTGAAGTTCGCCCCGCGAGTTGAGGACAGAAGGACTATTGCGACGATGTTGGCTGTGAGGCCGATGATGCCGAACACCAGGAGCTCGGTTCCCGGCACCTCGGGCGGTTCGAACAAGCGGCGAATGCCCTCGATGGCGGTGTAGGCGCCGACGAGGAGGAGCAGGGTCGCTTGTCCCATCGCGGCGATGACCTCGATGCGACGGAAGCCCCAGGTGCGTTTGGCGTTGGCCGGGCGCAACATGAGGGTTGCAGCGATCAGGGCGACTAGGAGGCCAGAAGCGTCCGTTATGGCATGTGCAGTGTCGGTGAGTAGCGCGAGGCTACCAGTGACGATGGATCCGATTGCTTGGGCGGCGACAATGGTCGCTGTTAGACCCAAAGCGATCCAGAGCCTCTTTCGGTGGTCGCGCGGTTCGCCTGCGGCGCCTGGCGGGGAGCCGTGATTGTGCCCTGGGCCCATTAGCGGATCTCCGTTCTCTCGGTGCGAGCAAGGTGGGGCTCACGAAGGTGGGTGTGCAGCTGGGCGTGGGTTCCGGTGGCGCTAAGGAGCGATTGAGCCGCGTTGATGAGGGCGGCGATTGCGTTGGGGTCGGTCAGGGAGTACCACGAGGAGCGGCCCTCCGGCCGGACCGTGATCAGACGACACTCGAGCAGGAAGCTCAGGTGTTTACTCACGGTGGATTGCGCGAGACCGATGTGTTCGACCAGATCTCGCACGCGGTGTTCGCCGGACGCGAGGTGCTGCAACACGGCCAGTCGAGTCGGGTCGCCGAGGGCATCGAACAGATGCGCATAGACCTCGGTGGCGCTCGTATCGAATGCGGTGACCTGTAGCGGTTCCATCGCCATATGACGATGATATCGTCGTTGATAGATACGTCAACGTTCGTTCGAGGTTAGGAGCGAAGTTCTCACCCACCGTGGCGGGCGTCGCTCGCGGCAAGCTTCTGGAGGCGGGCGTTGTACGCCTCCAGCTCTGCCTCGCCGGTGCGGTCGGCGTGTCGATCCCGGCGTTTGGTTTCGCGGTCGTCGCTGCGGCTCCACTGGATCGCCACAGTGATCGCGAGGATGAGGGTGGGAATCTCGCCGATCGACCAGGCAATACCACCACCGGCGTACTGGTCTTCTAGCGGTGTCGCGCCCCAGGTTCGACCCATGGCGCCGAACCACTCGGGGATCATGAGGCCTTCCTGCATCATGATCGCAATGCCGAAGAAGGCGTGCATCGCCATGATGCCGATGAGCAGCAGCAGCCGCCCCGGGTACGGCAGGCGGTACGGCACCGGATCAACGCCGATGAGCGAGAGCACGAACAGGTAGCCGGTAATGAGGAAGTGCGTGATCATCCACTGGTGTCCGAGGTGGTCGTAGAGCGACCACCGGAACAGGTCGGTGTAGTAGAAAACCCACAGTGACCCGATGAACAGCCCGGCCGCGACGAACGGGTTGGTCAGTATCCGGGCGACCGGGGAATGCACGGTCCACAGGATCCATTCCCGTCCCCCACGGGTACCGTCCTCGCGCTTGCGGATCGCCCGGGCCGCGAGCGTGACCGGGGCGCCGGCGACTAGGAGGACGGGGATTGCCATGGTGAGCAGCATGTGCCCCACCATGTGCATGCTGAACAGGTAGTCCTGGTAGACGTTGACGACACCGCCGGTCACCCACACCAACAGGACCATCCCCAAGACCCACATGATCGTGCGGTGTACGGGCCACGTGTCGCCACGGCGACGTAGGCGCCACACGCCGGCGAGGTAGAAGAAGACCGCGAATGCGGCCACGACAGCCCACAGCAGGTCGATGTTCCACGCGGTGAACCATCGGTCAATGGTGAGCTCGGGGGGCAGCGGTGCGCCGGTGAGGCGTTCCGCAGGGGACGGGGTTTCGGGAAGCGGTGTCGGGTTCGGTGGGGGTGTGCGTGCCAGCGCGGCGGCTGCGCCGCTGGCCAGGCCCATGACCGCCAGCTCGAAGAAGACGAGCATCCAGAAAGACCGGCCGATGCGGTCGGAATCCCGCATCGTGCCGATCAGGCGGGCGCGATACCAGGCCCCCAAGAAGCCCAGCGCGATCAGCGCCAGCACCTTCACGGCGAGGATCGTTCCGTACGGGGAGAGCAACGCCGTCCAGTCCTGCAGGCCGATTGCGGCACGCACTGTGCCGGACACGGCAACGAGCATGAACGCGGCCAGCGCGATGCTTGAGTAGCGGGCGACGACGTCAGCGAGGCGGTCCCGCGACAGAAGTGGTCGAACGACGACGAGCAGCAAGAGTCCGCCGACCCATACGGCGGCGCCGATGATATGCAGGATGAGCGCCATCATCGCCTCGTGGTGGAACGCGTCGTCGCCGGAGTGCCCTTGCGTACCCATCGGCACCAGGGCGGCAACGGCGGCGGCTGTCACGAAAAGCGTGGCCGGCCAGGACCGGACCGCGAAGGTCAGGACCGTGAGCATCGCGCCCGCGACGGTGGTGATGAGCCAGGTGCGACCGACCTCGGTCTCGACGAGGAACCGGCCGAGCTGCTGCCCGAATACCGGCCCCGCGTCCAGCGCCGGGTTGAGCACGCTAACGAAGGTGAAGAATCCCGTCGCCCCGGCGGCCACGGTGAACACCGCCGCGGCGATCGAGGCGGTATCCAGGGCGACGTCGAACTCCCGCTCACCCGCTCGCAGGGTAAAGAGCGCCGTCACGAGCACACCGACCATGCCCGCCGCGGCCAGGTTCACGATCAGCTTCGCGGTCGGGAGGCCCCACCGAACGATGGGGCCAGCGTCGCCGAGTTGCAGGCCTGCTGCGCCCCCACCGAACGCCAGGCCCGCGACAAGGGCGACAAGCGCGGTTACAACGAGGATTGCGGGACCCACCGTGCGGAGGATGCGTGGAGTGAGTAGCGGACCGGTTACGCCCTGCGCGGAAGGGGGACGGGTAGCGGTAGGGGGCATTGGTGGGCTTTCCGTGAGCGCGGTGTGGGGGTCAACTGAGACCGGAGTAGGCGTGGAGACCCTTGAAGAACATGTTGACGATCGTGAAGTTGAATAGCACCGTGACGAAACCGATGATGCACAGCCAGGCCGAGCGGGTGCCGCGCCACCCTCTGGTCGCGCGGGCGTGGATGTACCCGGCGTAGAGCACCCAGATCACGAAGGTCCACACTTCCTTGGTGTCGAATCCCCAATAGCGCCCCCAGGAGTCGTTGGCCCAGATCGCGCCGGCGATCAGGGTGAAAGTCCAGAAAACGAACCCGACGATCACGAACCGGTACGCGAGGGCTTCGAGAGCGTCCGCGGTAGGCAGCGTCGCCAGGAACCGCGGGCCCCCGGCACGAGCCGAGGCTGTGTCGGCGCGCCGTTCCCGGCGGATTTGCATGAGCTGGGTGACCGCGAGCCCGCAGGCGATCGCGAACAGGGCCGTAGCGAGCGAGGCGACGAAGACGTGGATGACCAGCCAGACACTCTTGAGCGGGTCCATCAGCGGAACGACCTCGACGTAGAACGTGATGGTCGCCCCGCCCAGTAGCAGCACGATCATGCCGATCAGGAACGCGCCCAGGAAGCGGAGGTCGTAGCGGCGCAGCACCAGCAGGTATACGGCGACGATCAGGACGGTGCCGGTCAGCGCAAACTCGTACATGTTCGCCCACGGCACCCGCTCCGCGACGATCCCGCGCAGGATGGTGCCGGCCAAGTGGAACAGGAACGCAAGGACAGTCAGCGACGTCCCGATCCGCGCCCACAGCAACCGTTGACGCTGCGCGGGCGGCGTGCGAACACTGTCCACCGACGCTCTCTGGGCGTTTTCCGTCTGCTGGCCCGCCCAGGCGGCGGCGCCGGCCAGGGCAGGCTCCCGCTGCGGGACGCTGGCGGGGACGGAGCGCACGGCCAGGTCGATCGTGTACGCGATGAACGCGAGCAAGTAGGTGGCGATCGCCGTCCACACCAACAGCAGTGAGATGCCGTCCAGGGAGAGCGCGTCAGTTCCGGTCATGGCAGGGTCGTCCTCTTCGTCGTTTCGGTCAGGGGGTGCCCGCGAGCGGGGTGGCGCGGTAGATCCGTGCGGCACATGGGTCAGCCCGCGTTCGCTTCCAGCCAAGCCAGCGAGTCCACGGCGGTTCCGTCGAGGTAGACCTCGAAGTGCAGATGGTTCGCGGTGGAACGTCCCGTGCTGCCGACGAGTCCGACCAGCTGCCCGGCCGTGACGGTCTGCCCGGCAGCGACCTGCCGACTTCCGGTCTGCATGTGCGGGTACACCGTGCTCACCTGTTGCCCGTTCAGCACGGATTCCACCACGACGGTGACCCCGTATCCGCCGTAGCTGTCCTGTGAGATCCGCACGACGCCGTCGACGGACGCGTAGACGGGGGTTCCGCCGGCAGTGACCATGTCGGTGCCCATATGCGCGCCGCCTCGAGCACCGAAGCGGTCGGTCACGGTGAACGGACCGCCCACCGGCCACCGCACGGCTCCGCTGCCTTGCGGCACGATGCTGTAGTCGAAGGGCACCGAGGCGACCTGTGCGGAGGCCCGCGCACGCTCTGCGGCTGCTTCTGCCGCCTTCTTCTGGTCGATCTCCGCCTGGGTGGTGGCCGAGTAGCTCTCCCGTGTGAGCTGCGTCCCAGTCGCGTCGGAGGCGACGATCAAGGATTGCACGTCCTCGGACGCGACTTGCTGCAGTGTCGGGATCTCGAGGTCCGCCGGCTTCCAGGCGGCATACGCGGGGAGAGCGAAGGTCGCGATCAGGCCGGTGACCACCATAAGGACCGCCAGGGAGCGCACTGGACGCAGCGCGACTACCCGACCACGGGCGGACGTCTCTGCGGGCGGGCGCCGTGGCGGGCGGGTGATGATGCTGGTGGCTGGTGGCGTGGCGGAGCGGCGGAGGCTGCGGCGCGTGGGGGGCGTCTGGGGCTGGTCGCCGCCGCCTGGTGGGGTGGTCTGGTTAGTCATGATGTCCTGGTTCGTTCCGGGTCAGATGGACACGCCGCGGTCGGCGAGGAAGGTGATGGGGTTGACCGGGGAGCCGTTCACGTAGGCCTCGAAGTGCAGGTTGCAGCCGAACGCGTTGCCGGTGTTGCCTTCGCTGCCGATCAGGTCGCCGGCGTTCACGCGTTGGCCGTATCCGACGTAGAAGCCGCCGGGGCGGATGTGGGCGTATCCGGTGCCGATCCCGCCGCCGTGGTCGATCTTGATGTAGTTGCCGTAGCCGCCGTTGTAGCCGGCGTAGACGACGGTGCCCGCCGCGGCGGCGTAGATCCCCGCGCCGCACCCGCCGCTGAGGTCGACGCCGTAGTGGTAGCTGGTCGAGCAGTACCCGTTGCCGCACTGGGAGCTGCGTGGCCCGAACCCCGAGGTGCGGTGCCCGGATGTCGGTCGCGCCCACCCGGAGCTGACCACACCCCCGCCGCCGCCCGAGGCGGCGAGTCGTTCCGCTTCGGCGCGCTCCGCCGCTCGCCGCTGCTCCTCGGCGAGGCGAGCAGCCTCCACCCCGGCCTGATAGTCGGCGATGGTCTTCGCGGTGGTGTCCTCGAGGGCGGTGAGTTGGGCCTGAAGTTCGCCGAGGTGGAGGGTCTGCGCGTCCAGCGCGGCCTGCGCGGCATCGGCGGCCTGCTGCGACTCGAGCATCTTCTGCTCGGCGACTTGCTGTAGCCGGTCGCGCTCATCCCGGGCCACCACCGCCTGATCGGTCAGGCTCTGCGCGGCATCGCGGGCGGTCAGCGCCGCAGCGTAGACGGCCTGGTTGCGTTCCAGCAGCTTGTCCATCACGCCCAGCCGGGACAGGAGATCGTCCGCGGTCGCGGCCGACCCCGAGAAGAACAGCTCGAGGGAGGTGGTGTCGCCCCCGTCGCGGTACAGCTGCGCGGCGATGCGGCCGGCCTTGTTCGCCGCATCGGTCGCGTTCTGCGCCTCCACGTCGGCTTGGGACTGCAACGTGTCGGCGCGAATGGATGCGTCGAAGTACTCCTGCTGGGCGGTGTAGAACGCACCAGCGGCCTGCTCGGCGGCGGTGCGGGTGCGCGCCACGTCACCGGTCAGGCTTTGGATGAGGCCCCGGATCCGCTGCACCTCAGCAGCTTTGGTCGCCTCGTTCGTTTTCGCGGCCTGCACGTCCTCCCAGGACGGATAGGTCGCCGCGAACGCTGCCGGCAGCAGCGGGCCGGCGACCAGGACGGCGACCGGGCTCAATGCTCCCGCGGTCAGCAGAGTGCGCCGGCTCACACCAGCCCGGAATGCGCTGCTCTCCGCGGGCGTGGGCGCGCACCCGCACTCCTCCGCCGTCAGGGCACCAGGAAGGGTGAGAACGCTGCGCGTCGCCAGCGTTCGCAGCGACCCGGCAAGTCGACCTCCGGCAGGCCTCGCCCGTGGCGTGTTCATGGCTGACTCCCCGGACCAGTCGGACGATCTGCGCCGTCCGCACGCGTGCGAGCGCGGTGGAAGAATCCCGCCGCCATGAAAGCACCGGCGGCGGCGAGGACGACAAGAGCGGTGAGCCAGGGCCCGAGGATTACCGCCGGGGTGAGTCCGGTGCGCAACGGGACAGTGCTGATCGACGCGTCAGCGGTGTCGACACCGATGCTGTCGACGGTGGCGCCGTCCGGGGCGATGACCTGGCTAGTGCCGACTGTGGAGACGTTGACGACGGCGCGGCCGGTTTCGATGGCGCGCATCCGGGCGAAGGCGAGCTGTTGCAGGTTTTCGTCGGTGCCACGGAAGTCAGCGTTGTTGGTCTGGAAGACGTACACCTCCGCGCCCGCACGTGCGCCATCCCAGATCACGGTGTCGTAGATCACGTCGAAGCAGATCGCCAGCCCCACCCTGACATCCCCGACCTGCACGATGGGTGGGTTGGTGCCGGGGGTGTATTCGCGTTGGATCAGTCCCACCAGGTCGGGGACGATTAGCTCGTAGAACCACCGGTCGGGCACGTACTCCCCGAACGGGACCGGGTTGACCTTGTCGTGCCACTGCCGGTCCGTGGGTTCTGCAGTCCACAGCAGGGACGTGTTGAAGACATCGTCGCCGCGGGTGGTGGCGGCGTTCATCAGTAGCGGGGCCTCGGCCGAGCGCACGACCCGGTCCAACGCCTCGGCGGCGGCGGGATCACTGAGCGGGTCGGCGTCGACGCCGCCCTCCGGCCAGGCCAGCAGATCCATCGGCTGCCCATACAGCGGCACAGTGGCGGCGGTCTGCGCGGCCAGGACGTCGCCGGGCGCCTTGTCGTCGAAGTACCCGGTGGGGCCGTCGCCCTGCACCCATCCCACGCGGAACTCTCCGGCCGACGCGGTGGGGAACTGCGGTGTCACGACCAGGAGAACAGCGACGCTCACGGCGGGGTGCAGCCCGAGCATGAACCGGATGCCGCCGGCGCGGATCCACTGCACCACAGAGGCGCACACCATGACGATCAGCAGGGACAGGCCCGTCACGCTCGTCCACGACGCGGCCTCCGCGAGCGGCCCGCCCACCTGGGTCATTCCGAGGCGCGCCCACGGGAACCCGGAGTACGGCCACGCACCCATCACCACCTCACGGGCCGTCCACAGAGCCGCGATCAGCGGCGGTACCGCGAGCAGCTGCACGAGGCCGCGGGCCGGATAGCGGGCGGTCCACCGGTAGGCGAGCGCGATCGGCACCGCGCCCGCGCCGAAGAGGACCGCTTCCAGCCCGGCGAGGGCAAGCCACGGCACCGGGCCGAGGAACTCCCCCACCCACACCAGATGAGTGGCGAAAAACACAGCGCCAAAGACAGTGCCGACCAGCAACGCCCCGCCGATGCTGCGGCCGATCAGTGCCACCAGGGCGACAGCGACGCTCACGAACGTCAACGGCCACCACCCCACCGGTGCGGAGGCGAGATCCAGCAGGAGGCCGGCTGCCGCGGATGCCAGCACCGCCGCCCACACCGGCAGCGACCATGCCGCAACGGTGCGGCGCGGCGTCTCCTGCTCCTGCGCGGCGGCCGGGGCGGGTGTCAGCAGGGACGTGCGCATCGGTTAGCTGTCTTTCTGGTGGAGGCGGGTGAGGTAGTCGTTGTAGGCGTCAAGCTCGGGATCGCCGTGCGCGTCGGCGCGGCGGTCGGCGGCGGTTGCTTGGGCGGTGTCGTCGCGGAACCAGCGGTGCATGACGTACAGGAGCATCAGCAGGGTGGGGGCCTCGCCGTAGGACCATGCCAGCCCACCGGCGAGGCGTTGGTCTTCGATCGGGTCGATGCCCAGCGCGCTCGTCGGGCCGGCGAATTCGTCGATGAGGGGGGGTGGTGGCCATCATCAGGAAGACGCCGAAGAAGGCGTGCAGGGCGGCTTCGGCGAACACGTCCAGGGCGCGGCCGCCGTGGCTCATCCGCACCGGCAGCGGGTCGGAAGACAGGATCGGGATGGTGAACAGCATCCCGGCGACCAGGAACCCGACCTCGAGAAGGGTATGCCCGGTGACGGTGGACAGGATCGGGTCGGCGAAGTTCGCCAGGTACAGACCGTAGAACGCGGCCAGGTAGAGGGGCACCGCCAGCCACGGGCTGAGCAACCACCGCGCGGTGCGACTGCGCAGCCCAGCATGCGCGGCACGCAGCACCAGGAGACCCGGGCCGTGGTGCGGGGTGGCACGCAACAGCAGGGTGCCGGGAGAGCCGAGGACCAGCAGCGGCGGGATTGCCATCATCAGGGTGAGCTGCTGGAACATGAACACCGAGAACAAGGCGTACCCGTAGTTCTCCACCGCCAGCCCGGTTACAGCGGCAAGGGCGACGCAGCCGAGCAGGAAGCTGACCGTCCTCCACACCGGCCAGCCGCGGCTGCGCACCCACATGCGGATCGCGCCAGCAAGATAGACGACCGCGAGGAGTCCCGCGAGAATCGGCAGTACCGGAGCCGGAAGCGGGGCCGGCGTGAGAAACCCGCCCAGGGTCGGCGGGGCATCCGGGATCCACACGGTCATCACAGCGTGTCCTTCGCCGGCTGGTCTACGCCGAGGGTCTGCGCGTGGCGGGTCGCGAGCTCGTCGACCGCGCGCGGCAAAGCGGGGTCCTCGCCTCGGGCCAGTCCCGCGTACTCGACGCGCACACCATCCGAGGTGGTGCGGGCTTTCACCCAGAGCCGACGGCGGGGCACGAACAGCCCGGCGAACAGGCCTAGGGTGGCAAGCACGGAGAACCCGAGCACCCAGCCGCTGCTGGGATCGTTCTGCATCTGCAGCGACGCGAACCGCTTCACCGGCTCCTCCGCCGTGACTTCCTCCCAGGTGATGGTGCCCCACCCGTTCGGCAAGTCGACAGTGGCGCCGGGGGTGAGCTCAAGGGAGTCGGCGGCGGTGTCGCCACCGGTGTGCTGGGTAAGCCCGTCAACCTCGAGGGTATACACCGATCGGGGGGTGCCGTCGTCGATGCCGAGATCCCCGCTGAACACGTTGAGAGTGATCACCGGGTTGATCACGTCCGGATAAACGGAGGTGAACGCGCCGGAGGGCAACACCCCCTGGGTGGGGTAGAAGAACCCGACCAGCCCGACCTGCTCAGGCAACCCGTCCGGGACCTTGATGATCCCCAGCGACGTCATGTTGGAGTCCTGCGGCAGGAACGGCTGCGACTCGCTGTACACGACCTCGCCAGCGGCGTCGCGAATGGTGAGGGTGGGGGCGTACCCATTGCCGAGTAAGTAGATGCGGTCGCCTCCGACGGTGATCGGGTAGTTCACGATCACGCTCTGCGCCCGGTCGTCCTGCCCGGGCTGGCGGATGGTGACGTCGGCGGAGAAGTCGCCGGCCTGGCCGGCGCCGGGCGTGCCGGGCAGGCGATAGGAGACCTGGAAGTCATCGAGGGTGAGCGAGTAGGGGGCAAGCCCGGTGCCGTCGACGAACCGGCCGGGGTTGAACGAGGAGTAGTCGCTGAGGGCGTTCACGAACGTGGTGCCCTCCACCACCACCCGCTGCCCCGTGTACGCAAACGACCCCCCGATCGCCACGGAGACGAGCACGCCCACGAGGGCGACGTGGAAGATCAGGTTGCCGGTCTCGCGCAGGTAGCCGCGCTCGGCCGACACCGACGCCGCGCCGCGGGCGTCGTAGCGCTCCACCCGGTATCCGGCTCTCCGCAGCTGCGCTGCCGCGACGTCGATCGCGTGGGAGGCCGGGTCGGTCTGCCCCTCCCCTATCGGCAAGGTCAACTCCCGATACTCCGACAGCCGCGATAGGCGTGCCGGGGTGCGCGGCGGGCGAGAGCGCAGCGCCTTGAAGTGGTGCTTGGCGCGCGGGATCACGCAGCCGATCAGGGAGGTGAACAGCAGCAGATAGATTGCGGAGAACCACGGCGACAGGTACACGTCGAACAGGCCCACCGCATCCGCGAGGGGGAACACGTCGGGGTTGTCCCGCTCCCACTGGGTGACGCCGTTGGGGTCGGCGCTGCGCTGCGGGAACAGCGATCCTGGCACGGCGGCGATCGCGAGAAACAGCAGCAGCACCAGCGCGGTGCGCATGCTGGTCAGCTGCCGCCACGCCCACCGCAGCCAGCCCGTGATGCCCAGCGCCGGCTGGGTGATCTCGGTCGCGGATTCGCTGTCGGCGTGGTCGCCGGGGCGCAGCGGGTCGGCGGTGACGTCGGTGCCGGTGTCAGAGCGGGAGGGGGACATTGATCACCACCTGTTGCAGCTGCGACATCAGCGCCGTCCACAGCCCCGTCACCATCAGCAGGCCGAGGGCGATGAGCATGGCCCCGCCGATGATGTTCAGCGCGCGAATGTGTCTCCGCAGGAACGCCACCGATCGCGATGCCCACCCCCACCCGGCCGCGAGGATCAGGAACGGGATGCCTAAGCCCAGCGAATACGCCAGACCAAGCAGGCCTGCGCGGGCGGGGTCGCCGAGGTTCCACGACATCGAGATGATCGCCGCGAGCGTCGGGCCAATGCACGGCGTCCAGCCGACACCGAGCGCGAACCCGAGCAGCGGCGCCCCGATCAACCCCGCCCGACCCTGCGCGCGGGGCCGGAAGGTGCGCTGCGCGATCCCGAAGAACCCAAGGAACACCAGCCCCAGGGCGATGATGACGACCCCGAACACACGAGTGAGGATGCCCGCGTACTGCAGCAGCAGGAACCCGAAGGCGCCGCCGAGGATCGTGACGGCGACGAACACCACCGTGAACCCGGCGATGAACAAGCCCACGCCCAGCAGCAGCCGGGCACGCTCCGCCCTCACGATGCCTCTACCGTTCACCGCGGGGGCCACGGATGTCGTGGTGGTGCTGCCGAGGTAGCCGAGGTAACCGGGCACCAGCGGCAGCACGCACGGGGACACGAACGAGACCAGGCCGGCGAGGATCGCGACCGGGACAGCGACCCACAGGGCGCCGTCGACGACCATCTGTCCCGGGTTCACGAGGCGTCCTCGGCGAGCGTGCCCGCGACCAGGGTGGACAGGATCGACGCACCGGCCAGCTGCCCGATGATCCGCGCCGCGACCCGCCCCTCCTGGTCGATGACGAGGGTCGTCGGGGTGGCCTGGATCGGGGTTGCCTGCGCGAACGCGAGCTTCACCTTTCCGTCGTTCACGTCGATCACGCTCGGGTAGGTGACGTTGTTGTCACGGGCGAACGACTGAGCGGTGGCGGGCTGGTCGTAGGTGTTCACCCCAAGGAACGCGACACCCCGATCCTGGTAGTCCTGCCAGACCTCCTCGAGCATGGGCGCTTCGACGATGCACGGCCCGCACGCCGCATACCAGAAGTTCACCACCAACACCCCGCCTCGGTAGTCGTCACTGGACACCGTCTCGCCGGTCTCGGTGACGCCCTCGAACACCACCGGCGCGCCGCGGTCCCCCGCTGGGATCTCGACGACCTGAAAGTCACCGGCGATGAACCCCTTCTCGTTCCCGTCCCGGTACTGCTGCGCAAGCGAGTCGCTGGACGTGCACCCGGCCAGCAGCAGCGCCGCGACCAGCGTCACGGCGGCAACGACTCGGCGGCGGATCATGCGCGCTTGACCTTGATCAGGGCGCCGGCGACCAGGAACACGACCGCCGCGACTGGCTGCGCGGCCGTCCACACCGGGCCGGTGAACGGGAACGGGAACACCGGGTTCCAGATCACCGCGATCACGACGAACACCGGCAGCCACCACCACTGCCGCGCCTGGACCGCGAACCACCCCACGATGACCGCGAGGATCGCCGCGACGAACAGCACCACCGTGAACCAGTCCCCGACCATCAGCACCGGCGCGAGGAACAACACCGCCGCCGCGAGCAGCCCCGGCGCGAACGCGTTGCGCTGGTATACGGACGGGGTCCGCTGCTTCGCCATCATGACCCGCTCACCACTGAGCCCGCCGCAGGAGACGCACCGGTTGTCGCGCTCGCGCGCGCGCGGCGGTGACGAGCCCACAGGCTCAGGCCGAGGACGATGACGCCGGCGCCGAGGGCGACGTCGGCAAGGTTCCCGATGAACAGGTTCCCGTAGGCGAGGAAGTCGGTGACGTGCCCGACCCCGAACCCTGGCGGCGAGAAGAGTCGGTCGATGAGATTTCCGACCGCGCCACCCAAGATCAGCCCGATCCCCGCCGCCCAGATTCCTGTTCTCGCCCGTGCCGCGGCAACGACTAGTACCACCACCGCACCGACCCCGAGAAGGGTAAGCAGCCCTGTGAACCCCGCACCGAGCGAGAGGATCGCTCCCGGGTTGAACGCGAGCTGCAGGCCGAGTAGGTCGCCTAGCAGCGGGATGCGCTCGGTCTGACTCAATCCGCCGATCGCGGCCGCTTTCGTTGCCTGGTCGATAAGGACAACCACGCCGGCGGCCAGGCAAGCGATCGCGAACCGTCGGGTCTGCTCACGACTCATCGGCAGGCTCATCCTTCCGTGCGCGGGTGTTCTTGCCGGCGGCGGCTGCCCGGTCGCGGCGGCGGCGCTCTCGGCCCATCATGAGCACGATGATCAGGCCACCACCGAGCACGACCACAACGCCCAGAACGGCGAGCCCGGGGAAGATCTCCCCTCCCCCGGAGGGGCCGTTGTGAACATCGCCAGCGGGAGTGGCCGTGGCCGTGGCCGTGGGAGAAGGTCTGGGCGTCGGTTCCTCGGTGGCGTCGGGGGTGGGGATACTGGGGGACACCGGCACGGCTTCGACGGTGTACTGGTACTCGTTGCTGATCGGGTGCCCGTCGCTGGAGACGACCCGCCACCGCACCGTGAACACTCCAACCTGGCCCGGCTGGACAGCCTGGGTGACGGTTGTTCCGTCGACGATCGGGTCTCCGGTGGCGATGTTCTGCCCGTCCGCAGCGATGACCTCAACGATCACTGCGCTGAAGTCGGCGAGGATCTCGCCGCTGAACGTCAATGAGATCTGCTCCGGGACCTCACTGACCATGCCCGCGGCTTCTGGGGAGGACGAGACGATCTGGTCATGCGCCGCCGCGGGCGGTGCGGCAGCGAACAGCAGACCGACAGCGATCAGCACCCCCGTTACAGCGGAGAGCAACCGGAGCCGCCGACGATTGCCAGACATGCGCGGCGTGCGCAAGGATGCACGAGAGGTTGTGGGCTCTGTGGTCATAGGGACGGTCCTTTCAGGGCCGGTTGATGATGTGCTGGGCAATCGTCGTTGCGTCTCTCCAGACCCCCGCGACGGTGTCGGAGCCACGGCCGCCGTACTGCGGCATCCCCGCCACGAACAATCCGGGAAGACCGGTCATGGTGCGTCGAGGCCGCGCAGAGCCGTTGGGTTGCGGCAGCCAACGGTCGCCGGGGTCGTAGCCGGTGGCGAGGATCACCGACCGGGGAGACACCTGTGTGCCATCGGCGAAGGTCACCACGGCGCCGTTCGCGGCCTCGACTGCGGGGGCGATTGTGACGCCCCGGCGGCGCAGATGCTCGTAGCTGTCGCCGAAGATGGGCTCGGGTCGCCGCGTACGGGAGAACAGCGGCACGCTTTCGCCTGCCATGGCGGGGTAGCTCATCGCGGGCCGAGGCTGGCGCGGAGTGCGGGTGGACAGAGTGACGGTGTGTGAGGCAGACAGTTCGCGGGCCAGTTGCACGCCGCTGTTCCCGCCGCCGACGATCAGCACGTCGCCGGTGGGAATCTGCTTCGGATACAAGTACTCGCTGCTATGGATCACTACCCCCGGCGCCGTCAGCCCGTCCGCCCAGTCCGGGACCCGGGGGTGAGTGTGCGCACCTGTCGCGCAGACCACGTTGCGGGTTTGCACCTCGCCCACTGTCGTCGACAGCAACAGCGTCGAGCCGTTGCCCCGATGCTCCACCCCGGTAGCCCGGACATTCCAGACGGTCTCCACACCCAGGCCGGCTTCGACAAAGGTGAGGTAGTCAGCCATCTCATCCGCTCGAGGATGCCGGCGTTGATCACCCAGCAGCTGGCGCGGAGACAGCGCACTGTGCCGGGCGTCGCTGAGCAGCTCCATCGAATGCCACCGCGACGTCCAGGAACGCTGCCCCGCCGCGGCCGCGTCCATCACCACGAACTCGTGCTGTGGTCGCAGACCCTCCGCGATCAACGCCGCGGCGACCGCGAGTCCCGTCTGCCCGGCGCCGACGATGATCACCCGGCGATGCGATAACCCCGCCCGCATCACCGGCCACCGTTCACCGCGGCCTGAATGGCGTTCTCGAGGTCATCCCATTCCTGCAGCTCGGCGATCTCACCATCCACAAAGAACGTCGGAGTGCTGCTCACCCCGAGAGCACGCCCCTCCTGGAAGTCCGACTCCACCCGCTCCGCCGTCGACGGGTCAGCCACAGCGGCATCGTAGGCAGCCATGTCCAGCCCGAGCTCTTCCGCGAAACCGCGGAACAGGTCAGCGCGCGACTCCTGCGCCTCACCCCACTCCGCCTGGGTCTCAAACAACCGGTGGTACATGTCCTCGAACCGGTCCTGCTGCGCCGCCGCCTCGGCGGCAAGGGCCGCGTTCTTCGAGTTGAAGTGACCTGGGAGCGGGAAGTACCGGACGACGTAGGTGATCTCCCCCGTGAACTGCTCCCGCAGATCCTCCACGATGGGGTAGAAAGCGCCACACGCCTCACACTCGAAGTCCAAGAACTCCACCACGGTGACGGCACCCTCGCCTCCGTCATCGAGAACATGCGAACTCTCTCGCAACACCTGCGGCGGCGAGGAACCTTCCCCAGAGGCAGGGGTTTGACTGCGGTCGATAAGGACGTAGATCAGCGCGGCCACAACCATCACCGCTACGACGGCAGCGGTGATGAGGGTCACCTTTAGAGGGGTTTTCATCGGGTACTCCAAACCAAGACACGGCACAGGGAAGATCCCGGGCACGCAACCCCGGGACGAAGCACCACCCCGCGGGGCGGCGTGCCAGATTTCAGGTTCGAGAAAGACCCAACTGCGTCAACGACAACATCACCGGATGCGCGCGCAGAGCCGGCACAGCAAGCAGCGAAGGCACCCGCGACACCTCACTGAGAACGGGCGATATCCGTCGATGCCACAGCGTTCGCAAGGCCACCATGAACGTCAGGCCACACAGAACACCAAACACACACAACGCCGCACCGGCCAGCGCGTTCGATCCGGACCATGCGCCGCTGGCGGCTTCCTCGTGCTCTGCGGGGGCGTCGGCCACCGGTTCCACGTGCGGGTCCATCAGCCCGGATACCAGGAGCGGAATAGACGCCGCCTCGCTCGATTCCGCATGCGCCGTTGCAGCCAGACCGAGCATCAGTAGCAACGCCAGACCGATGCTGGTAATGAGCCTCATTATCAACCACTGCTCGTTCAGCGTCGCGGAACGCGGAATCCGGGCCGAAGAGACCATCCCCCACAGCCTACCGCGCACACCAAAGAGCACTCAGACGCCGCCACATCTCTGCTGGCGAGCGGGCGTCGGAGCCCCTTCCCCCCAGGCCGATCGCGGAGGCCCGCAGGCCTTGTCCGAGTGTGCGCGCGTGCATGTCAGTCCTGGTTCTGATGAGGGTGAAGCGGAGCCCGAGCATTGAAGACGAGCCGCAAGGTCGCGCTGGCGCGCGTGCTAGACCTCGCCAATCGCCTGCCCGAGCTGCAGATACATCTCTGTCACGGCGGGGTTATTTACTCGGTAGGTCACTCGCTGACCTTGACGTGCTTCTCCTAACGGTGGGTCGGAGACGAGTAGACCGGCGTTGTACAGCGACACGAGCGTCTTCACCACGGTATTGGGGTTGAGTTCCAGCGCACGCGAGATTTCCGCTCGACCGGCGGGACCGCTGGTGCGGAGGTACCCGATGATGCTCGCACGCACCATCGACCCAAGGGCTTCGACCGGGTCTTTCAGGCCCTCGCTGGATGCCGGGCGCGCATAACTCACCACCCGTTCATTCTGCCCGCCGGGCCCGGGCCGCACTACGAATGCTTCGTTCCGCTTGACTCACGAGTGGGTATTTGTAGTATTCACTCATGGCTCCGCTTCCGCGTTCGCATCTTTGTACGGCGACGGCTGCCGGGCACAAGCGGCGCGTCCCCCAATCGGCCTACAGACGAGCGCGTCACGGAGGGTGTATAAGCGCCCCTGTGCCGCGGAAAAGCCTTTTGATGAGGGATTTTTCACTATCCACAACCGTCCGTGCACTGCCACTTTCGGCAGGCCTAGTATTCGGTCACGTTCAAGCCGCGCCTCTCCGACTTGCCTTCGTTGGCGAGGCCCGGCAGACGAAGGGGCGGTTCTCGTGATGGCGCAACGACGGATGCGAACACGGAATTTTGCGTGGCTTATCGCCGGTGGCGCGGTACTTGCCGCAGCCGTCATCCTCGCAGTCACGATCGCGATCACGCCTCGGGAAGGCGCGGCCCCCGCCCCTGAGCCATCAGGATCCTCGACGCCAACTGCTACCACCCCGGCCCCGACAGCCTCCAACGCATCGGTGGTGGACGCCTCCGTCACCGAGTTGGGGTGGGTTCCGGAGCCGATCACGGCGGATGAAGAGGTGTACCTGCGCGCGGCGATCGAGGCGGCAGGCACGGTGGACACCACCCGAGCCACACGCGAGGAGTGGGTGACCTACCTCGACACCTGGTTCACGCCCGACCCCCGCTACACCGACCCCGAAGAGCAAGCTGCCCAAGTGACGCGCTACCAGCAAGAGATGCGGGAGGCGGTCGTCTTTCCCGATGCCGTGTGGGCGTCGCTCGAAGACGAGGACGGTCGTGTAGTCGCCATCACCGTGGGCGAGATGTCTTACACGCCCGTCCCGGATTACGCCGGAGACGACATGTTCATCGGCACGAGCGACGTCATCCTCACCTTCACGGAGGAGGGTGAGGATTCGGCTGAGCACAGCTATGAGGAGCAGGTGCGTGTCAGTGCGCAGGTGCTGTGCGGCGACGCCTCGGTTCCCACACCCGGATCGACGCAGGCGCCTGGGGATTGCATGCTGATTCGGTTCTTCGATTCGGCGCTCGGGGACTGAAATGCCCGCCCCCGCCGTCTCGGTCGCTGCGCTCACCGCCGCTCGCAGCCGCACCGGGCGGCGCATGCTCCTGATCGCAGCCATCGTCCTGGCGACCGCCTCCGGGATCATCCTCATGCCGATGGTTTTGATCGCTGCAGCCGTCGCCACGGGAGCGCCCCCTCCCCCGCCCGCCGAGGACGGCGGCGGCACACCGTCCGCGTCTGGAGAGTGGGGGATGCCGTTGGCCGGCGGGTTCACGAAAGGTCGCGGGTTCGGGCACAACCCGGTGATCGGGTGCGCGTATTGCTCCGTCAATCACCAGGGGTACGACATGGCGCAGGGGTGCGGGAGCACCATCTACGCCGCCGGACCCGGCACGGTAATCACCGCGGGCAGCTATCAGGGCTACGGCAACACCGTCCGCATCGATCACGGCGACAGGCTCACCACGCTCTACGGCCACATGCTCTGGGGCTCACTTCGCGTCCAGACCGGCGACACCGTCACCGCCGGCACCCCCATCGGCGCGGAGGGCAACACCGGGAAGTCGTTCGGATGTCACCTGCACTACGAGGTCATCGATCACGGCACCTCGATCGACCCCGCTCCCTTCATGAACTCGCTCGGACTCGCCCTGCCATAACCCCCCGGATAGAAGGAGAACAGCATGCCCATCGTCCAGTCGGTGAACGTTCCGGACATCAATCCGGACTTCTCCGCCCCGTTCTTTGGCGGCTTCCAAGTCATCGTGTCCTATGTGCTCGCCGCCGGAATGCTGGTGGTCTTCACCATGCTGATCGTCGCGGGCGGGTCACTTGCGTTCCGTGGCGCCGGCAACGAACGCGTCCGCTCCTGGGCGGGCGAACACATCCTCTGGATCTTCCTCGCTGCCGCCATCCTCGGCGCGGTCAGCGGCATCTTCCAGTGGTTCATCAACTTCGACTTTGGATTCTGATGCGCACGCTGCGCACCCTCGCGGTCGCCGCAGCCCTCGGCCTCACCACGATGCTCCTGGTGGCGCCGCCCGCCACCGCCGCGCCTGCCCCCGCCACCGCCGCAAACCCCGTGAACGGGGTGTCGTGGTCGGCCCCCGCCTACCCCGTCACATGCACGGCCGAAGCCGGGCAGGTCTCCTGCACACCAGACAACCCTCAAGACGTCCGCACCGCGGCCTGCTTCCTCGGCGTCCCGACAAGCGGAAGTACCGCAACGGTCTGCACAACATACGAAGGGCATCACGACGCCATCCGCGCCGCTGGCGGGAAGGCGATCGTCGTTCAGTACGGCTGCTCGGTTGGCGATGTCGTCTGCATCACGTTCGAGAACGCCGGCCGGGGTGCCGCTCTTGCTGCGACCACCGTCATGCACACGGTCCTGACGGCGATGAGCTTTGACACCACCACGGCCTTGTGGTCAGCGGCGACCGGCGAGTGGTCGTTCTGGGCGTGGGCCATCCTCATGGTGCTGCTCGGGGCGATGATCTGGGCCATTACGGCCGCCGTCGTCTCTCGCGACCGCGACGCCCTCATTAGCGCGATTATCCGGTCGTTCCTGGCGATCCCGGCCGTCCCGATCGGGCTGTGGCTGACCGGGCTGTTACTGAACGCGGTCGATGACATGTCCTGGTACATCCTCAACCGCGACGGCCCGGGCAGCTTGTTCTCCACCCTGCAGAGCGTGATGTGGGCCGGCGGGCAAGCGAACTACTTCTTCGCGTTCCTCATCCACTCCCTGCTGATGGTCGCGATCTTCCTGCTCCTGGTCGTCTTCGCATTCCGCAACCTCGCCCTCGCCGCGCTCATCGCCGTCGCGCCGATCGCGTGGATGATCTTCCCCGTCCGCACCCTCGGCGCCCAATGGGTCATCCGGTACGTCTCCGCCGTCGTCGCGCTGCTACTCACGACGCCGCTCACGATCGGCTTCTTCGCGCTCATCGTCAACGGTCTCGCGAACATCACCACGATCTGGGATCCGCAATCCTGGCCGCTCCTGCTCGGCCTGCTTCTGGTGACGTTCGCACCCTTTGCGGTCTTCGGACTGTTCTCCTTCATCGGTGGCTCCGCGGTCGACTCCATCGGGTCCCGAATGGGCAGCAACGCCGCCCGCTCCGGCACCAACACCGCCCGCACCCTCACTCGTATCCCCACCCGCGTCGGCAGCTCCCCCGCCGGCACCCGAGCACCCGCCGGTCCCGGCCGCGCTCCTTCCGCCGCCCCCGCCAGTCGCGCCAGCGGCACGTCGGCGCGCCCGCCGATCACGGCCAACGGCAGCCGCCCCGCGCCCGCACCGTCCCGACCTGGCGCGCCGCCGGCCGGCACGGCCGCCGCCGGACCCACGCCGCGTCCCTCATCGCCGGCTTCTGCTCCTTCACCCAGTGCGGCCCCCGCCCCGACTCCCCCTCGGAGGTCCTCATGACCAGCACCATCGTCACTGACCCGTCACGCCCGGTCCGGCTCCCGCGCCGGTCACGGCAAGGCATCGTCCTCGGCATGGACGCCTGGCAGATCGCCTGCGTCACCATCGCCGCCGTAACCATCCTGATCGGGATCAACCGGCTCGGACCAGTAGGCCTCCTCGCCACCGCACCGATCTACCTCCCCTTCGGAATCCTCGCGCTCGTGCAGCTGCAGGGCATGTCGGCGCCGCGACTATTCGCGTTGTGGCTGTCGAAGCAGGCCCGGCACGTCGCGGGCGCGACGACACAGCAGTACCGACCAGAGGCGCCTGCGAAGGAAGGGACGCTGAACCTCCCCGGGACGCGCGCGTCGGTGCAGATCTGGGATGTCGAAGGCATGGCGTCCGCCTACAGCCCACACGAGCGCACTGTCTCCATCACCGCGGAGCTGGAGGTGCAGGGATTCCTGATGAAGGACATCCTCGAGCGCCGCGATCTCGCCCAGCAGTGGGCGAACGTGCTCGCCGCAATCACCCAACGCCCCGGGGTGAAGCGAATCACCCTGCAAGAACGCACCACCCCGACCACGATCCGCGCCGCCCGCGCCCACCTCGACGACATTACCCTCCGCCTGCCCGACGCTCCTACCCCGGAGGTGGCCGACAACTACCAGCGGGTGATGGATGGCTCGGAGCGGTTCGCGGTTGCGCACCGGAACTTCCTGACCCTCACCCTCGACCTTCCCGCGCTGTCCGCCCAGTTGAAGGCGCTCGGTGGTAGAGCAGAGGCGGTGCAACGGCTGGCGGCGATCGAGGCCCGAAACATCACTGACGCGCTCCGGAGTGCCCGCATCACCGTCCGCCGCTGGCTCACCCCGCGCGACATCGCCGCCCTGTCCCGCACCGCGTTTGACCCCGAGTTCCTCTCCACCGTCCAGAACCGCGACCCGGAACAGGACGGTGTGGCGCTCTCGGCGATCGGGCCGATGTACCTGGAAGAGCCACGCGGGAAGAACGGGCTCGTCATCACCGACTCCGGTGTGCACACGACCATGTGGATCCACGAGTGGCCGCGCTCGGACGCCCCGATCGGGTTCATCTCCCCGCTGGTGTTCGCCCGGCACCCCGTCACCGGGGAAGCGGTCACGCACATCTTCTCGATCGTGCTGACGCCGGTGCCGGTGGAGAAGGCGCTGCGCCGGATCCGGGAGGAGAAGAAGGTGTGGCGGGGGAACCAGAAGATGCGCGCCCGCCGCAACGCCGACGGGTCCGCCGCCGACGAAGCCGACTGGCTCGCCCTCGAACGCCAGGAAGAAGAGTTGGTCGCCGGTCACGGTGAGTTCCGGTATGGCGCCTACCTCACCATCACCGCCCCCGATGAGGAGCAGCTGGAACAGTCCGTTGCCGGCGCCCGCAACGCGCTGTCCCAGGTCGGGATGGAGGCGCAGATCTTGTACTGCCAGCAAGCCGAAGCCCTGCTCGTCAATGCGCTGCCGCTGGGGATGGGGATGAAGTGATGACCCGTAAAGTCGTCCACCTCACGCCCGCCTCCGAGACGCGCGCCGCCCGGCGCGCCCGCGAGCAGCAGATCCGCACCGCCCTCCGCGACAGCGGCTCAGAATCGGGGCGCCGAGACAGTCGAGGACTTCCTGACGCCGCCGTGCCCGGGCCTTTCGGCCCTGGGCTGACCGATGGCGGGTACTGGAATCTCGCACCGATGCGGGTGCCGGGGCATCAGGCGACCTCGCAGCATCTCGCCGGGATCTACCCGTTCGTTGCTGACACCGGCCTCGGGCACCGGGGCCCGATCGTCGGCGTCGACCTCAACGCCGATGCGCTGTGGCATTTCTCGCCGTGGGAGACGTACGCCGACGCGACCGAGCGGGGCGCTTTTTCGACCAACGTTCTCGTGCTCGGCGCTTACCGGTCGGGGAAGTCCGCGACCATCAAGACCCTCGTCGTCCGCTCCCTCGCGTTCGGTCACCAGGCCGTCGTGCCCTCGGATAGCAAGGGTGAGTGGGTGGTGGTCGCTGACGCGGTCGGCGGCACCGTCATCCGCCTCGGCCACGACACCCACACCCGCCTCAACCCGCTCGCCCGCGGGCCCCGCCGCACCCGGTCCACCGACGAGCAACACGAACAGATGGTGAGGCAACGCCGCATCACCACCCTCATCTCCCTCATCGAGATGACGCTCGGCGGCAAAGCGCTCACCGCACCGGAGCACGCCTGCATCCACCTCGCCCTGGAACGCGCCATCAGCACCACCGGCGACCGCCCCACCCTCCGCGCCGTCTACGCCGAGATCATCCGGATCGCCGGCGGCGACACCGAAGACACCGAACTCATCGCGGCCGCCTCCGGGCCCAGGTACGTCCTGCGCCGGTTCGTCGACGGTGACCTCTCCGGGCTCTTCGAGGACGAATCGACCGTTGTCTTCGACGAGGGCTCCCCGTTGGTGGTGGTGGACACCTCGGAGCTCTTCGCGCGCGGCGAGCTCGTGGCGCAGTTGACGCAGGTATGCGCGACCGCGTGGATTCAGGCGGTGATCTCCGACCGTGACGCGCACCGCACGCGGTACGTGATTCGGGAGGAAGGGTGGCGAGACATGACATCGCTGGCCGCGCTGCAGATGTACCAGCAGTGGCTGAAGCTGTCCCGGCACTACGGGATCAGCAACATCGTCATCCTGCACAAGATGGGCGACCTCGACGCCGTCGGCGCCGCCGGCTCCCAAGAACGCCACCTCGCCTACTCGATGGTCGGCGACATCGAAAACAAGTTCATCTTCCGCGTCAACCACCAAGAACAAGCCGCGCTCCGGGAGCGCCTCAACCTCCCCGCCGCGCACGTCGACATGGCGAGGCAGCTCCGCAAAGGCGAATTCATCGCGTACGTCGGCCAGTTCTCCTACCTCGTTGACTGCTTCTCTACCTCCAGCGACTGGGAATACGACCTGTTCAAGACCGACGACGCCGTCCTCCCCCTCCCGGACCCGCCCCTCACCCCCGTCGAGTTCATTCCGGCCGGATTGGAGCCGATGGCCGTGGAGGACTTGTGGCCGAACCCCACCCCGGAACCCGAGTCCAGTCTCACCGGCTGGCTCACCGCAGAAAGAGAAACGCGATGACCCTCCTCACCCACCACCCGCAGATCCAGGCGACCGTGCACGGCGCCACCGCGACCCTCGTCACCCCGGATGGTGAGCGGCAGCTCCGTGTCAACGGCGGACAGGACGTGCGCGGGACCGTCATCAATGAGGCGGTCATCATCGCCAGTCGATTGGGCGAGGCGGTGGAGCTGCACGCCACCGGTGACCGTGGCGAGCACCGGCTCTTGATCGCGCCCGACGGCACCGTCACCCGCGCCGAGCACCCCGACACCCGCCGCGAATCCCGAGAACCCGAACCCTGGAACCCCGGAACTCCCGAACTCATCGACACCATCCCCACAGGCAATGCCACGGATACAGAATCTTCGGCAGATGAGGCAACGCCCGAGCAGGATGTCGAGCTCACAGAGCCGGAGCCGGCCAGCCGGACCTCGTTCATCACCGGCACCGCACCGGCGCCGACGGCGCAGACGGGGTGGCGGGGAATGATGGCGCGCGCGGGGTTCCGGGTGCGCCCGTCCGCCCAGGAGACGGCGCGCAATGCGGCGGTCACCGCGGTGTCGCAGCACTGGGCCGGGTACCGCACGATCGCCGTGGTCAACGGCAAAGGCGGGGTCGGGAAGACCATGACCACCGCGATGCTCACCGCCGTGTTCGCCCGCCACGGTGGCGGGTCGGTGCTGGCGTGGGACAACAACGACACCCGCGGCACCCTCGGCTGGCGCACCGAATCCGGCCCGCACGACGCCACCGTCCAAGACCTCCTCCCCGAAACAACCCGGCTCGCGGAGGCCCGCTCCGGCGTTGCGGACATCGCCGCGTTCGTGCACCACCAGACCAAGGACCGGTACGACGTCCTCCGCTCCAACCCGGAGCCGCTCGCCGCGAGGCAACGCATCGAAGCGGCAGAATTCGACCAGCTCATGACCGTCGCCGCCCGCTACTACCGGCTCGTCATCTTCGACTCCGGCAACGACGAATCCGCCGACCGGTGGCTCCGCATGATCGACAACTCCTACCAACTCGTCGTCCCCACCCTCGCCTCCCCCGAGTCCGCCGAATCCGCAGCGCTCCTCCTCGAAGCCCTCGCCGCCCGCGACGCCCGCTCCGCCGCGCTCGCAGCGCACGCCGTCGTGATCGTCTCCCAAGACGAACGCCACACCACCCCAGAGGCGCACCGCATCATCGACGGGTTCACCGGCCGCGTCCGCGCCGTCCACCACATCCCCTTCGACCCCGCCCTCAAATCCGGGCCGCTCCGCTTCGACAGCCTCCGCCCCACCACCCAGGACGCATGGGTGGCCGCCGCCGCGTCCACCACCACCCACCTGTGACCTCCCATGGACACCACCCTCGCCACCGCCCTCACCCACCTCGACGCGTGGGCACCCGCCGTAATCGCGGCGTTGACCGGACTCGCCATCGGGCTCGCCGTGAATTGGGCCGTCCGGCGGATGCGGACCCGCCGCGTGACGATGCTGCGAGATCTGGAACTCGGCATTACGCCCGCGCACCGCCTGGTCCCGCTATGGGTGCACGGCATGGTCGGATGCACGGTCGGCGGGGTGGCCGGCGCCGCCGTCCTGCTGCCCTGGCTCCTCCTTGCCGCCGCACGCGAGGGCTTCCCGTCGACCGCTGTTGTCCCGGGCCTGGTGGGCGACAGCATCCTGGTCGCGGCCGCCGCTGGCCCGCTGGTCGCGGGTGCCGTGGCGCTCCGCCGCAGGCGGACGGCGCGCACGGAGGCGATACGGGCCACCGGTGAGGCGTTCCGGATCCGGTCGGCGGCCGCACGGTTCCAGCCGCAGGAGGAGGACTGGTGATGCGCGACCGAGCCAGCTCCGTCATCCTGCCCGGCGTTCTCGCCGCCGCGATCATCCTGGCAATGCTGTTCAACGTCGTCGCCGACGCCGCCACCACCGTGGTCTGCGGCACCACCCCGACGGCGACCAGCCCGATCAGCGGGCTCTGGCTCGCCGTCGCCGGCGACCCCGCCGCCTACATCACCCCCACGGGATGCGAGGTCCCCATCCTCGGTATCCGTCTCATCGACGCGGCGCTCCTCCTCCTTGCCGTCGCCGCGGGTGTCGCCGGCGCGGTCGCGTACGCCCGCTATCTCCAGTCCGACGGGCACTTCATCTCCGACCTCCGCTCCCGCCCCGGGTTCGCCTCCCGCAGCGAGATCGGCGCACACCTCTCCGCACGCGCCGTGCTCGCCCGCGCCAGGCACCTCCGGCCCGACCTGGACCGGCCGACACCCACCGACGTCGGGTGGCGGATCGGCCGCTCCCGCGGCCGCGACGTGTACGTCTCCATTGAAGACTCCGTCGCCCTCGAAGGCCCGCCGCGCTCCGGCAAGGGCTACCGGGTGCTGATTTCCGCAATCCTGGACTGGTCCGGGCCGCTCGTGACCACCTCCACCACCAACGACAACCTCACCGCCACCATGCGGATGCGCGCCCAGCGCGGTGACGTGCACGTGTTCGACCCGCAAGGCCTCACCGGCATCGCCCAGCCCCTGCGGATCTCACCGATCACCGGGTGCGCCGACCCGCTGATCGCGATGCAGCGCGGTGACGCGATCATCACCGGAACCGCGCTCGGCGCTTCCTCCAGCAACGGCGAATGGGCGCAAGCCTCCTCCGTCGTCCTCGGCCGGCTCCTGCACGCCGCCGCCGTCGGCGGTCGCAGCATCGACGACCTTTACGACTGGGGCTCCAGCCCCGTCCTCGCCCGCTCCGCCGTCGACATCCTCCGCGCCGACGGCGTCCCCGGCTGGGGCGACAGCCTCGAAGCCGTCATCGCGGGAGATGAGAAACTCGTCTCCTCGATTTGGTTCGGTGTCCAGGGGGCCGTCGCCCCGCTCGCCGTCCCCCAGATCCGCGCGGCCCTCAGCCCCACCGCCGCCGACCGTGCCTTCGACCCGCGACAGTTTCTTGACGGAGAGAACACGCTGTACCTGGTCGGGTCCGCGTCCGGCGCGTCCGCGATGGGCGGGTTCCTCGGCGCGCTCCTCGACGACGTCGTCGATGTCGCCCGCACCCGCGCGCTCGCCTCCCCCGGATCTCGGCTCCGGCTCCCGCTCGGGCTGATCCTCGACGAGATCGCGAACATGTTCCGCTGGGGAAACCTCCCCCGCACCATGGCCGACGGTGGCGGCCGCGGCATCTGCACCTTCGTCGTCCTCCAAGCCCTCTCCCAAGCCGAGACCTCCTGGTCGCGCGCCGAAGCCGACACCATCTGGGCCGCCGCGACCGCGAAGGTCCTCCTCGGCGGCGCCTCGCATGTCGCGCACCTCCGCGATATCGAGGCTCTCCTCGGCAATCGGGTTACTCGCCGCACTCAGCAGTCCTGGTCCACCCGGCAGGCAGGCCGGAACACGAGCGAGCACATCGAGCGGCAACCGCTGATGACGGTCGACGAGATCCGGCGGATGCCGCCCACCACCGGGCTGCTTGCCTACCGCAACCGGCGCGGCGTGCTCCTGAACCTCGACGGGTGGGATGCCCGCGCCGACGCCGCCGCGATCCGCGCCGGCAAGCAGGATGCCGAGCGTGAACAGATCGCCACATTCGCGGCCCGCCGCGCACCGGAGGCGGTGCCCGATGAGTAACGCCCGCCGCGGCGCCGTCCGCAACAGCTACCGCACGGGTTACCTCCGCTCCCCTGTCTGGTTCGCCCGCCGCGACAAGTGGTTCCGCACTCAGGAGCGCCGCCACCCGCTCACCTGCGCGGCCTGCGACCGGCCCGGCACCCGCCGCACCCTCGAACTGCACCACCTCACCTATCGAGGCGTCCGTGTCCTCGACGGCCGGTGGCTCGCCACCGAAAAACACGACGACCTCACCGCGCTGCATCCGTTCTGCCACGAGCTCCTCCACCGCCTCATCGACCGCGACCGGATCCTCGCCCGCTCCCGCACCCACCGCGACGCCTCCCGAATCGCTCTCCAACGCCTCCGGGCGACCCTCACCCGAGAGACATCGGCACCATGACCGAACGCGACTACGACCCCGAAGTCGAACAACTCCTCCTCGAAGCAGCAAGCTTCGACCCCGCCGACCGCCACGGAAGCTCGGCGCTCATCGGCGGCGGCACCATCAACTGGCGCACCCTCCCCGACGAAGACGCTCCCGCGACGTGGGAGGCGCTGCGGGATTGGGTCGAATGGTTCACCACGCGGTACAACGTGCCCATCTCCACCGTCCCGGCCTGCTGGTGGCAACACGACGTCCTCGTCGAAGAACTCTCCGCCTTGCACACCGCGCACGTCGCCGCGTTCGACCCGTCCGACACCGGATTCGGGCCGCTCAGCTGGCACGAACGCCTCGCCATCGCGATGCCCCGCCTCACCCGCGCCTATGGCGGCGGCTGCAACACCGGACACCGCCCGCCCAAACCCCGCAACTGGCACGACGTCACCGACGAGACCGCATGGACCGCGTGGACCACCCAGGCCCACGCCCACCCGAGCACCCACCCGGGCGCTCACAACCCAAAGAAAGAGGACGCACCATGACCACCAGAATCCCGGTCACCCTCGAGGGCAACCTCACCGGCGACCCCGAACACGGGACCGGCGAAAGCGGCAATGAGTACGCCCGCTTCACCGTCGCCATCAACGACCGTCGCCTGAATCAGCGGACCAACCTGTGGGAGGACGCCGGCACCGTGTTCCACCGCGTCGTCGTCTTCGACAAGCAGGCCCGCCACGTCGCCGACTCTCTGCATAAGGGCGACTCCGTTGTCGTCGCCGGCGACCTCCGGTTCGGCAGCTACGTCGACAAGGAATCCGGCCAGACCCGCGAAACCCGCGACGTCATCGCCGACAACGTCGGCGCCTCCCTGAAGTTCGCCACCGTGTCCGTCGAGCGCACCCCAATAGCTGAAGGCCCCGCAGCACACGCTCCGGGGCCGTCAGCCACACCGGCCTCGTACGCCGGCGCAGGAATCACTCGCTAACCAACCATCACGTCAGAAGCGGGTGGGAGTCAGAGTACTCCCACCCGCTTTCGACTGCGTCCGGAACGTTCTCCTACGTGGAACCGGCTATCACCACGGGTACCCACTGCCTGATACCCCGCCATGAAGTGAGCGCAGACCGCGCAGTGCCGGCTCGTGGAATACCGGACCGAGCGCAGCGAGGGAGGATATGCCGCGAAAGGCCGGCACGGAGGGGTCAAAGCGAACTACCCTGACCGATCAGGCGCTCGCCGAACGCCTCAGCCCGGTAGGCCGTGGATGCGGTAGGCCGATTGGTCACCCACCGGCAAGCGCCGCAGGGCGCAACTGGAGCTGCTCCCACCCCCACCACCGGAATTCCACCCGCCCCCGACTGGGGCTCAGTTCGCACGGGCACGTTCGCGAAGCGGCGCTGTCTGCAATTCTCGGTCGGCCGCGAGGATTCGCTCGAGGTCGCTCGTGAAGCGGCTGCCATGCGTGCGCGGCGCACTGCAACCCCGGCGGCTCCTCCCCGACTGACGGCTAGACAAGACCGCACCAATGAATAAGGGAGACGGTAATGCCCTCAGGAGACATCGAGACGTTCCACCAGGACGGCGCGTGGCACAACCGCGTCGAAGGCGAGAAAGGAACGACTGGCCCGTTCCCGACCAAGGCCGAAGCGGTCGAGGCGGGTCGCGATCAGGCACGCCGCGCTCATCGCGAGCACATCATTAGGAACGAGAACGGTCAGATCGGTGAGCGGAATTCCTATGGGAACGACCCGCGCAACGTCAAAGGCTGATCGTGGCGCTCCCGGTCGAGCTACGCCCGCCCTTGAGCGTGGCGTTGGCTCGACCGATGAGCGGCCTCCCCTCCGAGAACGGAATGCCGGGCGGCACATTCTACGAACCCAAATGGGATGGGTTCCGGACCCTCATCGTTCGTGACGGCGATCAGGTTTCGATGTGGTCCCGGCAAGGAAAAGACCTCACCCGCCACTTCCCTGAGCTCATCTCAGCCGCCGCTGACCAGTTGCCGCCGGACGTCGTCGTGGACGGGGAGGCCGTGATCTGGCGTGCCGGGCGGCTGAGCTTCGACGATCTGCAGCGCCGGCTGACCACGAACACTGGCGCGCTCGCGCGCCTGGCACGGGATTCGCCCGCATCTTTCGCGGCGTTCGACATTTTGGCCGTCGCCGGTCGTGACGCGCGGGCGCTCGCGCTGCGCGACAGGAGAGCCTTGCTGTCGGAGCTAGCGGCTTCCTGGGTGCCGCCGTTGGCACTGTCGCCAGCAACGACGGACACCGCGGAGGCTGCCGGATGGTTGGAAACGATGACAGCGGCGGGCGTCGAAGGCGTCGTCGCCAAGGGCGCCGCCCAACCATATCGCGGCGGCGAACGGCAATGGGTGAAGGTAAAACACCGCGACACGCTTGATGCCGTGTGCGCAGCAGTGATCGGCGCCCGCTCGCAACCCGAGGCACTCGTGCTCGGGCTGTTCATCGATGGCGAGCTCCGCATCGTCGGTCGATCAACACCGCTGCGGGTAGCCGCCTCACGCGCCCTCGGACGCTTGATGCGCCCGCCGGCGAGGGGGCACCCATGGCCGGAACGGATCAAGCCTGGGGCGCTCGACCGGTTCAACAGCAGTGGGCGCGACCTGATCGACATCACTCGCGTGGAGCCCATCGTTGTGGAGGTCTCCTCTGACGTGGCACGATCGGGCTACTCGTTTCGGCACGCGCTTAGGTATCTTCGCGCGCGCCCAGAACTGCCGATCGAGGAAGTGACCGGCTGAGCCGGGCTGAAGCATCGCACGGAGGTTGGGTCCAGGACGCAACCGTTGTCTCCGCGCTGGCCGGAACACCCGAAGGTAGCTCTCGGGACTCGGACGTCAGCTCTAGCCGGCGCGTCTCGCGTTCGGGCGATGTCGCAGCTGCGTCGTACCCTCTCGCCATGCCGGAGCGAATTGAGGCGTGGTGGGCCCGCCGCCAGTGGTCGAAAGGCGCAGCCGTCCCGTATGCGCCGGGCACCTATAGCGATTCGTGGGCGGCGTATCCGGCACTACGCCGGCAGTTTCATCCCGATCTGAACGCGGGTATCACGCTGAGCCAGATTCCACCCGCGGCCGACGTTTACCTGTTGTGGGTGTGCGAGGAGCGGGGGCATCGCTTCGCGGCAACCCCAGACGAGCAGCGGTCACGTCCGGGGCGGGAACGACGAAGAAGCGCGTGGTGCCCCGAGTGTTCCGAGCTCGCTAACCCGCGCCGCGCCATCGCGATGCCGATGCGCGACTCCGTCACCGCACCGTCGCCGCCCGTGGGGGTAACGCTGCGCGCACGAAAGCCAAAGGCGCGAACTGTGATCTGCGAGAAGACGCCGGATGCCCCGACCGGCACGGCCTTCGTGAGCGGGTGCGCACCGCAGCCGGCGTCCGCTGTTGAAGCCGCGATGCGCGCTGACATCTTCGGTGCTCTCGCGCTCGCCGAAGGGCTGAACGCTGTGCGGGTGGCTCGTCCGTTCTTTCAACACCTGGAGGTCTGGCCCGACATTGTGTTGGAGGAGTTCCGGGTCGCCATCGAGTACGACAGCATCGGCCGGCACGGTCTGGAACACGTCGGTAAGCGCGAGACCGCCGACCAGCGGAAAGACCGGGCGCTGCGCGCTACCGGCTGGGAAGTGATCCGCTTGCGCACCGGAAAGCTGGAGATGCTGGGACCCGCGGACATTCAGCTGTCCACGTGGAACAAGCGTGCTCTCGTTCGCCTCGTCGATCGCCTTCGGGAGATTCGGGGTTCTCTGTTCGTGGACTCCTACCTCAGCTAACGATGGTCAACCCGGTTGCCTGCTGGGTCACGCTCGGACTTCGATGAGTTCGTCCCAGTGTGTGGTGGCGCGTCTCGTCATGAGTTCGCGTTTCATGGTCCAGTTCGGGCCGGGGCGGATGCCGGCGTAGCCGAGTCCGAGGGTGTCGCTTCCGGTCTTGGATTGGATGCGGCTCATCAGTTCGGCGATGTTCGATTCCTCGTGCGCGTGCCGGAACATGTCCAGCGTTTGGTGTTCGTGGGCCTTGCGGAGATCAGTGAGGATCAACCCTGCTTTCGCGTACCTCACGCCGTCGGCGAGCTGCGGGAGAAGCGCGTGCGCTGCCTTGGTGATCTGCACGGGGTCGGCGGTAGGCGTCGGTAATCGGGCGAGCGACTGTGGGAACAGCGACCGGCCCGCCGGAGCTTCGTTGTCGGCGAATGGGGACACGGCAGCAAACGCGGTCACGAGTTTCGCGGCCTGGTTGTTCTTGACGAGGCGAGTGGCGGCTCGTTGTGCGTAGATGGAGAGAACCTGCCGCATGGCGGCGACGGTGGTGATGCGCTGGCTGAAGGATCGGCTGACGATGATCTGCTGCTTCCGGCCGGTGCGGTCGCCTTCCGGGATGATGCAGGCAACGCCGCGCAGCTCGAGGGCTGTCCGCATGGTCACGACCGATGTGTTCTTCCGAACGGTCGTGGGGTCGGCGGCGGCGAGGTCGGCGATGGTGCGCACGCCTATCCCGGCGAGGCGCTTTTCGAGTCGGGAGGCGATCCCCCATACCTCGGACACGGGGAGCCGCTGCATGAGTTGATCGCGCCATCCCTGGGGGGTGTTGTCCCATGCGCAGACGCCGCCGAAGCTGTCCGCTTTCTTGGCCCACTTGTTCGCGAGTTTCGAGAGCGTGCGCGTGTTGGCGATGCCCACGCAGACGGGGACGCCGAGAAGACGGCGGAGGGTGTCGCGGATGTCGCGCCCCCAGGCGTTCAGCGCAGCGGGGTCGCGGGCGATGTCAGGGGGGACGGTGAGCCATGCTTCGTCGATCGAGTAGATGTCGAGGTCAGCGGTGAAGCGGGACAGGATGCTCATCACGCGAGCGGACATCGAGCCGTAGAGCTCGTAGTTGCTGCTGACGGCGCGGATGCCGAGGCGTTCGGCGTGGGGTTTCAGTTTGAACCAGGGCACGCCGAGGTCCAGGCCCATGGCCTTGGCATCGCGGGAGGCGGCGACCACCATGCCGTCATTGTTGCTGAGGACCACCAGCGGGATCGTGGCGAGGTCGGGGCGGAAGACGCGCTCGAACGAGGCGTAGGCGCTGTTGACGTCAACGTGCGCGAGCATCAGCGCAGGTGGTGGAGGCAGTACGTAGCGACTCCCCAGATCTGAAGGTCGCTAAGTTCGGGCACGGTGATGTCGGGGTAGTCCACATTCTCGGCCGCGAGGACCACGCCCGCGCGCTCGACGCGGAGGCGTTTCACCGTGAGCTCTCCGTCGAGCACCGCGACGACGATGTCGCCGTGACGTGGCGTCTTGGAGCGGTCGACGAGGAGTTCGTCGCCGTTGCTGATGCCGGCGTCGGTCATGGAATGCCCGGAGACTCGGACGATGAAGGTCGCGTCTTGGTCGTCGACGAGCCGTTCGGTGAGGTTGATGTCGCCGTCGTAGTAGTCCTGTGCCGGGCTTGGGAACCCCGCGGCGACGGCGACGGGAGCCACGCGGACACGCGAGGGGTCCGCTCGCTGAAGCACTTTGGCAGCGGCCCTTGGGCTGAGCAGGAGCGCGCGCACTCGGCAACCTCTCGTAGAACTGAACAACGACTACGAGTATGCGCCGAGCACGCGACATTCGTAAATGCGATCGTTTACGGACTGTCGAGCTTCGAATTTGTGTTCTACACTCGGCAACCATGAAGACCGCCGAGACGGAGCAGCACGCGACCCTTTGGCTCGTCGATGAGCGCCCCGTGCGGATGCTGTACGCCGGCCACCGCTGGCGCATCACGAACGTACCGACCCGGCTCCGCGAAGGGGTCTGGGCGATGCCACTGGACGGCGCGCGCGCGATGTACGGGTGGCGGTTTCAAGCGAACGATGAGGACGGGCGAGCGTTCGTGTTCGACGTGTTCAAGGGGTCCGAGCACGAGTGGCACGTCCACCACGTTTACGACTGACCGGATGCCACACGGGTTCACCACGCTACGGTCAGCCGATACCTCGGCCAGGCGTCGGCGCCAGGAGGTGGTCGGTCCGATCAGTCTGCGAATGAACGCTTTCGCGCGTAGTCCGCTCGGCAGTCTGTTCGTCGTGGTGCGCAATGGCCTGGCGGAGAGCGGCCAGCTGGCGGTCCAGGTCATCGGCGCCATCCACAGCTACGGCGCCGTGCTGGCGCGCGACCTTCGTTGCCGACATTGCCGCAAGCCGCAGTGTCGATCTCCCCGCTCGTGTTCTCCAGTCGGTCGCAGGCTGCGTCGAGGCTGCGGGGGCCGGGTCGTGGGCGGCTCTGCGTTGATCCTGTGCTGCGGCGATCCGAGATTCCTCGACGGTGACTTCGGGCAGTCCGCGGCGCATCGTCTCAGCAAGCCGGGTGACAGCGGCGCTGGCATTGGGGGCGATGACGATGGCTTCGTTCTGGTGGCGGCCGCGGGTCATCCCGACGTACAGGCCAGACGCGTCGACATCAGGTCCAACTATCGACGCGTCAGTCGTCTCGCCTTGCGACCCGTGCACAGTCGCGGCATACGCGAGACGCACGTAGCTGGCGGCATAGTCGGCGCTGACCGTTCGCCTGACCGTCTGGTCGCTCGTGGAGGCGAGGCGAATGATGTCGCGATCAATGTCAGTGACGACCCAGGTGGCGCGGTTCTCAACACCCATCGCGGTGTGGTTCCGGCGAGTCTGAACGACGTCACCGACCATCACGCGTTGCTCGTCAGCGCCGAAAGCGATTCGGGCCGCATCGATTTCGCCGCGGGCAATCCGTTGTTGCTGGATCGCTTCGTTGAGCGCGTCCGCTTCGTCGTTGCTTCCGGTCACCAACGCCACCCTCCGCCCGCGTTCAGACAAATCGAAGTAGCGACCGACCATCACCGCTCGGGCCGCCTCCTGCCCGTCGACCCGAACGACGTGACCACGGGCAACCAGCTCACCCGCCACCGCCTTCGCATCTTCAGCGCCGGCGGGTTCCCGAAGCCGGAGGGTGAGGTTCGCATACTCGGGATCGTTGAAGCGGTGGACGGTGCGAAGTTGCACTACGGCGGTGGCACGGCGGGTGAGAGCGGCCATCGCTCCCGCGTGCCCGACGGGTGCGGCTTGCAGGTGGTCGCCCACCATCGCGATCCCGACCCCTGTTTCCACTGCGAAGGCGAACAGGGCGGATGAGGCCTGGAGGTCGACCATGCCGGCTTCGTCCACGACGATCCGGTCCCCCTCCCGCAGAAGATGGCGTCGCGGCCCGTTGAAGAGCGCTCCGGTGAGCGGATCAGTCTCGCCGGGTCGCAGACGTACCCATTCCTGCCCTCCGGAAGCCCCGACGGCCCAGCGCCACCCGTGGTCGAACAGAAGCGCGTGCAGGCTGGTCGCGTCCGCGCCGACCTCCCGAGCAGCCACCGTCGCTGCTTTCTTCGTCGGCGCAACCACGATCACCCGGCGACCTTGCGCCTCCAGAGCCGCCCGAGCTGCCTTCAGCATCGCCGTCTTGCCGGATCCCGCGGGCCCGGTCACGCTGACCAAGCGGTCTGTGCCCGAGATCGCCGCGGTCGCCGCGAGCTGACCATCATCCAGCACCACCGCACCATCGAGGACACGAGCCGCCACTGCCCTGACGCTCTCCGCCGACGGTCGCCGTCCATGTTCCGCCAGCCTGTCGAGGGCTTCCTCGATCTCCTGCTTCAGCCGCCACGTGACCGATGCCATCAGCGCCTTCAAATGCGCCGGCCGCCGATCCTCGCCATCCAACAGGTCCTCGACATCCGTCATCGCTCGTTCAATTACCTGATCGACGGTGTGCTGCAAGACATCCCGGTCGGCGATCATTCCGGACGCCGCCACCGCACGCATCGCGCCGGCACGAAGGTCGAACGTGCTAAACCGCCCTCCGTACCCCGTCGATCGCGCATCGGCGTCAGCGACCGCCCGTGACGCGAGCAGCGCAACATCCACCTGAACGAGAGCGCCCCCGGTGTGATCGGTCGGAGCGCGCCGTGCGCGCACAGCTGCGTCGAGCTCCGCGATCTCGTCGCAAATGAGGCGCTCCCAGTCGTCTTCATCGACCTGGTGCGGCTTGTTCGGACGGCCGGTGGCCCATGCCCGCCGGTCGATACCGCGGATGACGTCCGCCGTCGGCTCCCTACCCGCGTGATCTTCGCTCCATTGGGCGAGGAGCTCCGCCCTGTTCGCTTCGATCTGGTTTGAGCGTCGGGACAGCGGCTTCACCAGGTGCGCCAGTTCCGCGATTTCTCCCGTCGCGGCGACGTTATATCCGTGGGCGGCGAGCGCCGCCCGCCACCGTGGGTCCGTCCGGGCGGCAAGCTCGCCCTCGGCGTTGACCACCGTGTGGAACCTCATCGCGACACGAGAATCGACGTTGGACCACTGCCCGTCCTTGCCGCGGACCTTCACCGACAACCACAAGTGACGGTGCACATGCGGATCCAGCGCCCGTGATCGGCGGTGCTTAAGCTCCACCACCTCAATCCGAGACAACTCCTCGCGGATACGCCCGCCGGCGCCGCGGCGAGCGTTCAGCTCCGACGCCCAGGCCTTGATCACCCGGTCCCGCAACCGGTCCTGCAGCGCCTCGAATTCAGTCGCGAGATCGGGGTGCAGCAACGCGGCGATACTGAACGACTTCGGCGCGTTGATCGTGCCGTCCAGCAGCAGGTCCGCGTCCGGACTCGTCAGGACCCGGCCGCGTGCGGCTCCAGTGATCGGATCGCGGCCGTCTATCCACGCAGCGAGCGCATCGGGGCTCAGCTCGTCCGTGCTGAACCGGCCATCGTCCACCAAGAAGCGAGTGACGGTGCGCTCCGAGACGTCGGCGTAGCCGCTCGCGGAGGCGGCGCCCGCTGACACATGTGAGTCGCACGTGCCCTCGAAGGCGTAGGCCATCGCCTGGCGGACGCCGTGCGATTCCGCACCACGCTTCCACCGCTCCAGACCTCCGCGCACGGCCCGCAAGATACGCCGTGCTCCGAACTCCGGCTACGCCGCCCACTTCAAGTGCCTGCGTGCATCCTTCTTTCCCGCTAGCTCAGTTCCGCCTTCACAGATCGATAGAATGAGCCGGCATCACGGAGGGGGACCGTCATCGCAGACCCGTTTCTTCGATGGGCCGGATCCAAGCGGTCGCATCTGGCCCAGCTCGCGCGGGTAGTCCCGGCAACCTACGCGCACTACTACGAGCCCTTTCTAGGCTCGGGCTCGCTTTTCTTCCACCTCGAGCCGGCCCGTGCGACGCTTGGGGACCAGCTTGAAGCGCTTGTGCGCACCTACGAGGGCGTGCGCGCAAATCCGCGCGCAGTGTTCGACAGGTATTCCGCATGGCAGGTGAATAAGGATGCGTACTTGGAGGTCCGCGGCTTACGGCCAGCGGATGTCAGCGAGGCGGCCGCTCAGTTCATCTACTTGAACAAAACAGCTTGGAACGGCCTCTACCGGGTCAATCGGAGTGGGCAGTTCAACGTTCCATTCGGCCTGCCCAAGTCAAGCAATATAGTCGCCCTCGACGCCCTGACCGCGGCGGCGGCCCTATTGAAGCGTGCCACGATCAATCACGGAGACTTCGAGCAGACCCTCAGCACCGCGGAGCCGAATGACCTAGTCTTCGTCGACCCCCCTTACGTGACAGCCCACAACGACAACGGGTTTGTGCACTACAACGAGACACTCTTCAGCTGGTCCGATCAGGAGAGACTCGCGCGCCGCTGCGCCGACCTACGAGAGAACGGGGTTCACGTCATCGTGACGAACGCCGCACACGCGTCCGTTCGCGACCTGTATGCGGGGTTCTATGTGACTGAGATCACAAGACACTCGACGTTGGCCGGTAACCCGGCGAAAAGGAGATCCGTGAAGGAGCTAATCTTCTCCACTCAGCGACCGCGGGAGGCTTGAGTCTTGCGCATCGCTATTCTCTCGGATGTTCACGCCGGAGAGGCGCCACACGGCGATACCTGGGTTATCACCGAGCCACCCTCGAGTCCGGCGAATGAGAATCCGCTCCGCGATCTCGCGGGCTTTGTCCGCGAGAATCATCTCGAAGCAGATCTTCTCCTTTGCCCGGGTGACCTCGGTAATCGGGCACACGAGCCTGGGCGACTCTATGGATGGAATGCCTTACATCACCTGCGTGGCGCGTTCGGTGCCAACTCCGTCGTAGCGACTGTAGGCAACCATGATGTCGTCACACGCAAGCCAAGCCCGGACCAGGCTCAGTTCCTGAAGATGCTGACTCCCAGCTTTCCGACCGATGACCCGATACTCGTTGCTCAGTACTGGGCTGAAGGCTTCTATGTCGACGACAGGGATCCCGGCTACCGGATCCTGAACATCAATACCTGCGCGGATTTCCCATCACACCCCGGCCCGGCCGCGTCGCAGGACGACGTGGATGCTCACCTGCTGCATGTCGAGCGAGGCTCGATCTCCGTCGACCGTCTGGCGAAGATCGAGGCCGCACTGCAAGGACTTGAACCGAAGGTGGTCAACATCGCGCTGATGCATCACCACCCGGTGGAGCATGCCCGGCACGATCTCTTGAAGGACACCTACGGCCCCGCCACGAACGGGGAAAAGTTGCTCGATCTGCTAGAACGTGCGGTCAACTGCGGCAGGTGGATGCTGGTGCATGGACATAAACACATTCCGAACTTCACGGTGGACGGCGGGTCCGCCTATTCCCCGATGGTTCTCTGTGCGGCGAGCGTCGGCGGTCACCTGTGGCAGCCCGTGGCCGCGGTCGCACGAAATCAATTCCACGTCGTCGAGTTCGAAACCGCGCGAACGCTCGGGCAACCCATCACTCGTGGCAAGGTGCTGTCATGGGCCTGGAGCTTCGGACATGGCTGGCGTCCAGCGCCGCCGACCACCGGGCTGCCGTCGGAGTTTGGCTTCGGAGCGTTGAACGACCCACGTGACTTGGCGGATCAAGTTGCGGCAGCGCTGGACGCTCGCGGAGTTGAATTCGATCGTTGGAGCAGCATCCTGTCTGAGTATCCGCTCGCCCAATACCTCGGACCGGTCGACATGAGTCTCTTCGAGGATCGTCTCGAAACCTTGGGATACCTACTGGAACGTGATCGACAGTTTGCAGTCACCACCGTGGCGAGGAAAGCAACATGGACATGATGACGCGAGAGGGCGCGCTCTTCGAGGCGTTGAATGCTCGGAAGATGTCAGCAGAGGAGATCGCGTCCAGCTTCGTGATCTCCCCTCAGTTCGAGAACATCGTCGGTCCCGACCACTCCTTCCTTGTCGGCCCACGGGGTAGCGGCAAGACCACGATTTTGCGCATGCTGCAGGGCGAAACCCTAACGCTCTGGAAGCATCCTCGCGCCAAATCCATCCGAGACCAGGTTGCGTACTCCTCGGTGTTCGTGCCAGCGGACCGACTGTGGTCTACGCAACTTTCTCGGCCGACAGGGGTCACCGCAGAGGAAACCGACGCTCTGCGATCGATGAGCCTGGCGGCCTTCGGCACGCAGGTACTCTCAGCGATCATCGAGACGCTCCAGTACCGACTCGACTACTTCGAGTTGGGCGGGGACATTCACCTCCCGGCAAGTCTCACGCGGGAGGCTGAGTCCGAACTCGTAGAGGTCTGCGCTCGCGCGTGGGGACTGACCCCCCGCACTAGAACGCTCAACGGGCTGCTCTCTGCACTTGATGAGCGTCTTCTTCGAATCGGCTCGCTCCTCAGCGCATGGCGGACAACCGACCAGCTGTCGCTCCTGGAAGACGTTGTCCCGGGTGGATCTGCCTCGCCTATGGAGGCAGTCCGATTCGCCATCCGAGTAATCAACCGCATGACCGCACAGCCTGATCATCGGTGGGCGCTTCTGTTAGACGAGATGGAGCTCGCGCCGCGTGAGGTGCACGAGCTTGTCATCCGGAGTGTGCGTGGTGGTGAACGACAGCTAGTCCTCAAGATGTCCTTCAGCCCGTTCGACAACAACGCAAGCACGGCATTCGAGGGCGTAGGGGCTGCGAGCGCCGACAACGACTTCGTGCCCGTATATCTATGGTCCGGTGATAGGCGGGGCGGCCGAAAGTTCGCCGACAGCATGTTCAGGTCTATGCTCGCGAGTCGCGTGGGCGCGCAAGCCAGTCCGTTCAAGGCACTGGGCACGTCGGAAATCGACGCAAGCGGAAGAAACTGGAAACCGTCGGACATAGAGCCGGGTAGCAAAAAGCTCGACCTCATGTACGAGATGCAGGCGAACGATCCGACATTCGCCAAGTATCTCGAGCGGCGCGAGGTCGACCTTCAAAGACTCGGGTCACTTAGCTACGTGCAGCGTTCGTCCACTATTCGAAAGTTTTACCCGCTGCTGGTCTTTCGTGACGCGTTGCTGCGCTTCTCATCAAGAGGAGTCAGCCGCCGAACACGTAAGAAGGTAGATGAGGTCTTCAGCGGCCAGGACGTTGTATATGCGGCGCTTGAAGCGAACCCCCGGTGGATGAAGGCGGTCTTCGGCCAAATGCTTGCGAGGTTCGATAGCGAGCGCAATCGCGTTCCCTACGGTTTCCAGTATGACGCGCTAAAGGACGCCGCCGAACGATTCGAGGCGCTTCTGGAGTTGCTTCCGACCAACCTTGGAGATCCGCGATACCGAGTACTGACCCTCATCAACACGATCGCTGCGTTCTTCAATCGGAGGGCATTGGGTCCGTTCTCTGCAGACATCCCTACAACGTTCGTAGTGGACGACGCCGTCGACAGTGACACAAAATCGATGCTTCGAGTTGCGCTCAACGCCGGCGCCGTAGTGCATGTGAGAGGGCCGAGCAGCCCAAGCCTGCTCTCCAAGCTCGACGGCGAGCGATTCCGTATCACGTACTTGCTTTCGGTCCGCGACAAGTATGAGATCCCTCTTCGCCTCGGAAAATCTGTGCACTTGAGTCGGATCCTGGCCGAGTCGCCAGCAACTTCAGATTCGGTTCTCTCTTTGTTCGACTCCGCACCGGAGTCAGAATCTTGATTCGCCGGGTCCTGCCTCTCGCCGGAGCGGAGCACTCGTACGACGTATTGATTGGAGCGGTCGGATACGAGTCTCGCTCGTCCCACATTGCATCGACAGTCCGAGCACGACAGCGGCTGTATTTCCCGTATAGCCGACAGAGCTCTGCCGCGTTCATGCGCAACCTCTCAGTGCTGGAGAGTCTGAAGAACACGACCTTGGTCAAGGCTGACAACCTTGAGAATTTCGCCACTGCTGTCGATCGCACTCTCTCGGACATTGCTGATAAGTCCACCGTCGGGATCGACATATCGAGCCTTGATCGACGTCGACTTGCGATCCTCCTTGCCAGCCTCCAGCGACGGGCACAGGAGCTGAACACCCTGCGCGCCGACCTCCTGTATGCGCCGGCAGCATTCTCACCGCCAGATCCCGACTTGAGCTCCAGCCCGTTAGAAGCGGGGCCGGTAGGGCCTGCGTTTCACGGTCTGCTGCGCCGTACGTCGTTGCCGCTCACGGCGATTTTTGGGCTAGGTTACGAGCCTCAAAGAGCAATTGGCGCCTTCGAACTCCTCGAGCCGAGCCGAGCGTGGGCATTCTGGCCCGACAGCAACGACCCGAAGTATTCGTCGGCGCTGACCGACGCAAATCGGTTGCTCCTGTCGGTTTTCGAGCCGCGGGACGTTATCAGGTATCCAGTGCTTGACCCGGGCGAAACTTACTACCGCCTCGAGTCCCTGGTGTCTGGAGTTTCTGACGCTAGCCGAATCGTGTTGGTGCCGATGGGCCCCAAGATCTTCGCCGCGTGCTGCATACTTTTGGGTCTAGACGAGACAGACAATCGGCCAGCTGTGTGGCGCATAGGCGTCTCTGGCCGCTCGAGTCCGGTCGATGCGCACGCGCGCGGAGACGTAGTCGGGCTGACGGTTCAGTACTTCGCTACGAAGGCATTGGCTAGTTCTTCGTGACCTTGTCAGAGAGCGCCAAGCACGCGCTCTGTGCCCCCGGGTCAGTCGTCCCTGCCTATCGTCGCCCGAGCCGCCGCGCGAGCCTCTCGTGTCTCCGCGGAGATGCCAAGGCGTGCGCTTCACAGCTCGCGAAGGCCTTGCCCGAATTGGATGTACAGATCGGTCACCGCCGGGTTGTTGACCCGGTAGGTCGCGCCCTGTCCGCGTCGCAGTTCCGAGAGCGGCGGGTCGCTGCGAATCAAGTCCGCGGCCAGTAGCTCGTTGAGTGCTTTCGCGACTGTCACCGGGAGCAGGTCTAGGCCGTTGGCGAGTTCGCCTCGTTTTGAGGGGCCGTGGTCGCGGAGGTATCCGATGATGCTCATGCTGACCATGGACCCGACACCGAGCACGCGGAGGGGACCCTCGAGCTCGGTGCTCGTGGCGGGTCGTGCACGCTTGGCCATGCTGCCTATTCTGCCCAACGGACCAGCAAGATGTCGTCGTCCGCGGGCTCGCACCGTGTATTTGAGGTATCTCCTAGACTTACGCCTCAGGAGGGTCTTGGTGGAGCGGTCGGAGTCGAGTTGGCGTGTGGGCGACGTGGTCGCTTTCGAGCAGATGCGTCAGCTTTCGGACGTGGTGGTCGCGCGGATGGTCTTGTCGGATCGTGAGGGTGCGCTGGCGGTGCGGCGGAAGACGCTGGAGACGGACGGATATGACCGCGCCGCGGTTGATGCGCGTAGCCGCGAGCTCGCCGAGATCCTGAGAGAGGTGCTGGCGTGAGCGCCGACACTGCAGCTGGGCTCGACGCGGCACCTTCGGGGGCTGTCGCGGCCGCGTTCGCCGGGGTGGACCCTGTGGATGCGCCGGTGGTCACCATTCTGGTGGGCGGGCCCGGCGCGGCTCCCGCGCGCGCGGTCAGACGGCTCCTCGCGTCCTCGCCATTCCCGACGGCCTATGTGAATCGGTCGGATCTGCTGGCGCTTGACGGAGGCTCGCGGCGAGGCGGGCGGGAGGACCTGCTGGAGGAGGCGCTCGATCGGGCGCGGCAGAGCAAGCTGCCCCTGATCATCGACGACGACGCAATCAGCGCGTCCCCTAACGAGACTCTCGCGGCCTTCAAGAGCGCCGGCTTCACCACCCGCATCGTTGTCACCGTGCCTCGCGAGACCGAGGCGGCGGTGACCATCGCGACGCAGCGACTCCAGCAGCAGCTCGCTTCCACTGGCGCGCAGGCGGAACGTGGCTCGGCGACGAGCTGGAAGGACATCGTGGAGACGTTGCGGGCTATCCCGCGCGAGTCGGTGGATCGGGTCTTGGTTCTCGACGGGGATGGCGAGAGTGCCTACGACGGTCCGCCGCGAGCGGCGGCTTGGAACGCTGTTGGTGCGGCGTTGCGAGCACCGTTGCGTGGCAGTCAGGGTGTGTTGTGGCTGGGCGAGCTGCGTCGCGTCACGGACTACATCGCAAACAGCGGTGCGCCGGTCACGAGAGCGGACTGTGAGAGTGTCTTGTCGCTTTATGATCTGGCGCAGCGCCGAGTGCTCCCCGAACTGCCGATCCGAGATGATTCACGAAGCGCCGTCATGCAGCGTGAAGTGCTGCGCGCAGGGCGAGCCGCAATCGAACGTACGGTCCAGCGAATCGCGCAGACGTCGGTCGATCCGGAGATCACCGCCCCGACGCCTCGCTCGCCCGGCTTGTAGCCACTCGATTCAGCGCGCGAGCACTTCGACGTTCAGGCGCTGACGGCGGCGAGGCCGTTGGAGAGCCGTTCGCGATTTGCGGTCGGGTCGGTGATGGTGCTGCTGATGAGCCAGCTGAAGGTGGTCTCCGCGGCAGGGGCGACGACGCCTTTCAGGGGTTCTAGGCACCAGCGGACGTCGTCGCGGAGGCTGTACCCGGGTTGTTCGTCTTCTTTGCCGTCGTAATAGGAGAGCGCGGCGACGGCGACGCGGTAGGTGACGGCTTCGGCGATGGCTCGATCGATCATGAGGATCCTTCGTGTTGATGTGAGAGTACGCGCTGCCCGGTTACAGGCCACGCCCATCTCTTGTCTGCGGTGAGCGCAATTCGGTGGCGGGTGCTTCAGTCGACGGTCGCGTCGTGCGGGGGTGGCGGCGGAGGTGGTCGTTGATGATGCGGGCGATGGCGTCCATGCGCGCATCCTCCGCAGCGGCTCGAACCGCTCTGCCGTCACTTCGGTCGCGCTGTGCGAGCACTCGGACCTCATGCTCGCGGTGAAGGCGTTCCCGGATGGATTCGTTCTGGGTGTAGGCGTGGAGGCTGCGGAGGCGGTCGCTTTCCTGCTGCCACCGGTCGATGAGCTCGGGCGGTGTTCGCTCGAGCGCGGCTCGGCGTTCGGGGGTCATGGGCCGGCTGAAGAACTCGTCCGCAGCCGCCTGATTCCGACGTCGTTCTTCCGCGGTCACTTTGTGGAGGCGGCGGGGAGGGAGGCCGGCTTCCCGTCGCCGGCGTTCGCGGTCTTTGTATCGCCGATTCGCGTCCAGCTCCGCTTCGCGGTGGGTGCGGTAGTACTCGCGTCGCTTCGCCCGGACGTGTTCCTGGTTCTTCTCGAAGTACTCTTGCGACTGCGCACGTCGGTCGCCTGGGTTCTGTCGATACTGTTCCCGGCGGCGTGCGTTGAGTCGCTCCCGGTTCTTCGCCCGCCACTCGCGCATCTCCGCGTTGTGCCGCAGCCGATACCCCTCAGGGTCTCGTGCTTTCTCCCGTGCGATCTGCTGACGCCGGTACTGCCGGCTCTTCTCACGCGATCGCTCGATGTTCTCCGCGTACCTCTCCCGGCTCCGAGCGTTGCGTTCACGTCGCTGCCGGCGTCTCAGGTTCGCGCGCTTCTCCTGCTCACGGTGCTTCCGCAACCACCCCTCCGGGTCCCTCTCGCGTGCCCTCTCCCGGTATCGACGGCGATTCTCTGCCTCACGCTCGGGGTTCGCGTCCCGCCAGCGCTTGTTCTGCTCGCGCTTCATCTGGCGGCGACGCTCCTCCGCGCTCGTCTCGTCCTCCGTGCTCCCGTCCCGTTCAACGCCCATGGCTCATCCCTCTGCTGGCGGGGGCGGTGGCGGCTGCCGGCAACTCGGCGGGGTGCCGGCCGTCATGGTGGGCGGTGATGAGGCGTTGGATAAGGTCGGGTCGGAATCCGCTCCAGTGATTCTGCGGCTCGTCATCGACCACGACGACCGGGGCCTGGGAGTACCCGAGTTCGGTCGTCACGTACTCCCGATCTGCGTCAGTTCCGGACTCGGACAGATCACGCACGGTGACCGTGATGCCGGCGTCCTCGAACCGCTTGCACGTGGCCCAGCACTGCTTGCAGTCAGGACCGGTCGAGTACACAGTCACCGAGATCATCGCTTCACCTCCGACCTCGCTTCCGAGCTACCGGAGGCTGTACCTTCCGGACTGTCGGACCGCGGTAGTTCGGAGCCCCGGCCCTCAGCACTCGTCGGCGTCTCGGATCGTGCGGTGAGGCGAGCGACGCCGATCAGGATGGAGTCTCGGAGTTCCGCTTCGGTTGATCCGTCGAGCAGGTCTTGGTTGTCCAGGAGAAGGTCGACGGCGATTCTCACCAGCGAGTTCTCGGTGATGCGTTCCGTCCGTATCCGGCGCTGCTTCATTCGGAACCGGGCTAGCGCGGCGAGGTCGACGAGCTGATCCGCGTGCAGCAGCGTCTCCTTGCGTGTCAGCCGCCGATACTTCGGCCCGTCCTGCACCCCCGCTGCTGGCGGGGTCGTCGGTTGTGTCGAGACACGTGAGCGGACGTCGTGGAACTGGGATGCGAGATCGATGCGTGCCATGGCGGGATCACCCCGCCGCTCGTTGAGTCGAGAGCCGGCCGAGGAGCTCGAACCCCACGGACGTCGCATCCCAGATCGCTCCAGCGGTGCGACGCGTGTCCGCGACAGAAGTGATGACGCGACCTGCCGCCGACGCGGTGGCGTGCACCCGGTACTGACGCAGATACGAGACGAAACGAGGAAGACGCAGCGTGTCGTCGACCAGTCGCTCCCACTCGCCTATTTGCCCCGGGACGCGGGAGTCGATGCGGTTAAACAGGACCGCGTAGGGCACGCCGCGCGGCTCGATCAATCGGGCGATCGTGCGGACCGTCGGGTTCACCGCAAGGGGCTCCGGCGGGAGGGGAACGACGACGAAGTCTGCGAGCTCGAGGACGGTCTGCAGAGTCTTCGTGTCCTCGAGGCTGCCCGGGGTATCGACCACCGCGAGGTCGTAGCGCGCGCCCAGTTGCCTCAACCGAGCCACGTCCGGAAGTCCCGGCAGCGCCGCGTGATCGAAAGGCAACGCGTCATCGGCGTTCTCCGCCCACCACGCCGCCGACTGCTGAGGATCGACATCCACCAGCAACACACGTAGCCGACGGGACAACGAGGCGGCGAGCTGCATCGCGACCGTCGTCTTCCCGACACCGCCCTTCTGATTGGCGACGGCCACAACCTCTGGCCTGTTAGCCCGCATGGCGTCGCGCCTCCACCGTGGCCGATTCGATCCACTTCTCGATGACCTCACGTGGGTACACGATTGTGCGACCCAGCCGGCAGAACGTCGGTTCCTGGTGGCGGTGCCGTCGGACCGCCAGTGAGTTCAATGTCAGCCCCGGGAGGATCTCCGCCACCTGGGCTGGCGTGAGGTACTCGCCGGGCTGGAGCGACAGTCCGTGCTGATTCGTTGATGTCATCTCGTGCTCCTTCGCCGGGGTTGGGTTGACACGAGTGTGTAACTGAAGTATTCAGTAAGTCAAGAGTAGATACCTGAAATACTCGGTTTACCTTCGAAGCAATGGCACGAGCGGGTGATTTGTGGGAAGCGTTCAGCGCTATAAGACGACACAAGGCACGCGGTACCTCGTGCGCTACAAGAAGCCCGATGGCACTCACGCCAATAAGCGCGGCTTCCGTACGAAGATTGACGCACAACAATTTCTGGCCGACGTCACCGTGTCGATCGAGAAGAAGGCGTACATCGATCCTGTCGACTCCCGCGTTACCGTCGGCGAGCTGGCAGATGCGTGGCTTCTCGACCAGGCGGCCGTCCTCAAGCCATCGTCAATGCACGCTCTGCATTCTGCGTGGCGGACGCACGTTGGCCCGCGCTGGGCGTCGGTACGACTCGACGCCGTGCGATATAGCGATGTGCGGGCCTGGGTGACGGAGATCGCGACTCAGCGCAAAGCGACTACGACCATCCGAGCTTACGGATTGCTCGCCGCCGTGCTCGATGTGGCAGTTCGCGACCGCCGCCTCGCTGACAATCCGGCGCGAGGAGTCAAGCTGCCGAAGAAGGTCGCCAAGCGCAGGGTGTACCTCACGCACCAGCAAGTCGACCTCCTCGCCCGGCAGGCGATTCATCCAGCCCTCGTCTACTTTCTCGCATACACCGGTCTGCGCTGGGGGGAAGCGACAGGACTTCGCGTCGCGGACGTCAACCTCACGCGCCGGCGAGTGAACGTCCAGGAGAACGCGGTCATGGTCAATGGCACGATCCACACCGGCACGCCCAAGACACACGCCGCCCGGTCCGTCCCATTCCCGCACTTCCTAGACGAGCTCATCCGGGATCAACTGCGCCGCAAGCGCCCTGAGCATCTCTTATTCGGTGACGGCCTGCAGCCACAGCGCCTTCCGAACTCGCGCGATGGGTGGTTCGCCGCCGCAGTGCGGCGAACGATGCATATCGACCCCACCTTCCCGAGGATTACCCCGCACGACCTGCGGCACACAGCGGCAAGCCTGGCGATCAGCGCAGGCGCCAATGTCAAGGCTGTACAGCGGATGCTCGGACACGCCTCGGCGGCAATGACGCTCGATACTTACGCCGATCTGTTCGACGACGACCTGGACTACGTCGCTGAAGCCCTCGCCAGAGCGAGGCACGCCGCGGTCATCATCGTTGCGGAGGCGCCGGCGATGAACGCCCAGGCGACCCGGGCAGAGCTGCCATGGCAGCCCGATCCCGGTACCACGCCGCCAAGCCTCTGACCTCGTCGCCCGGCGGACCCAACCCGTCGGAACACCGGTTTTACCCATTTCTTACCCACGAAGCCGGTTAGGGGAAAGACAGAAGCCCCGCGATCCCTGTGTTCACATGGGTTCGCGGGGCTTCGACTCTGGCGGTGACGGTGGGATTTGAACCCACGGTAGGGGGTTACCCTACACAACTTTTCGAGAGTTGCACCTTCGGCCGCTCGGACACGTCACCGCCGACCAGCTTACGACACTCCGCGGGATGCCGCGAATCGGCGGATGCCCCGGGTCACGGCATCCGGTCCTCCATCGTCGAAACACCATCCTGGTGGGGGTCTGCGCACGATGCCAGGATCGGATCATGAGCGTGATCGAGAACTCCAAACTGACCGTCGTCGGCGCGGGGAGCGTGGGGGCCAGCGTCGCATACGCCGCCCTCATCCGCGGCTCGGCCCGGCACGTCGCCCTCTACGACATCGCCGAGGCCAAGGTCGAGGCCGAGGTCCTCGACCTCGCGCACGGCACCCAGTTCACCGGGTCCAGCGACATCACCGGCGGGAGCGATGTCTCGGTGGCCGAGGGCTCGCACGTCGTCGTCATCACCGCGGGCGCGAAGCAGAACCCCGGCCAGACGCGCACAGAGCTCGCCGCGACCAACGCGGGCATTCTCCGCCGCATGATGCCGGAACTTCTCGAGGTCGCACCGAACGCGATCTACGTCATCGTCACGAACCCGTGCGACGTGCTCACGGTGCTCGCGCAGCAGGCCACGGGCCTGCCCACACGCCGCATCTTCGCCTCGGGAACCGTCCTGGACACCTCCCGGCTGCGCTGGAAGATCGCGCAACGCGCCGGCGTGGCGACCCGGAGCGTGCACGCCTGGATCGTCGGGGAGCACGGCGACACCGAGTTCCCGCTGTGGTCGACCGCCACCATCGGCTCCGTGCCGATCACCGAGTACGACCTCCCCGACGGCACGCGTTTCGACGAAGCCGAGTTGGATGCCATCGCCGTCGACGTCCGCGATGCGGCGTACAAGGTCATCCGCGGCAAGGGCGCGACCAATTATGCGATCGGCCTGTCGAGCGCGCGCATCGTCGAGGCGATCCTGCGCGACGAGCACGCGATCCTCCCGGTGAGCACCGTGCTGCAGGACTTCCACGGGATCAACGGCATGGCACTGTCGGTACCGTCGGTCGTCAGCGCCCGCGGAGCCGTCCCCCTCGCGGGCACTCCGTTCTCGGACCGGGAGCTGACGCTCCTGCGCCGCTCCGCCGACGCCCTGACGGCCGTGTCCGACTCGCTGCGCGACTGAGCGCCCGGCCTTGCGGCCGGGCCGCAAGCGCCGGCGCGGGCCAGCGCGAGCGCGGCCGGGCAGCGAGCGCGGGCGGCGCGGCGAGCGCCGGCGCGGGCCAGCGCGAGCGCGAGCGCCAGCGCGAGCGCGATAAACGCTATCCGCGCCGAGAAACGCGTCGTCATCGCGTTTATGGGCGTGGATCGCGTTTATGCGGATGCCACGGACCCCGGCCGCCGGCGATGTCGGAGGGCCCGCGTAGCCTGGGCGCATGGCATCCCGTCGTCCCTCTCCCACGGCCGCCCCGTACCGGTGCACCGAGTGCGGGTGGACGACGCTGAAGTGGGTCGGTCGGTGCGGCGAGTGCCAGGCATGGGGCACTGTCGTCGAAGCCGCCGAGCAGACCGGGATCACCCGGTCCGTCACCGCTGTCGCCCCGGGCGCGGCGCGGGCGGCCCGCCGCATCACCGATATCGATACGCAGGACGCCCCGCGCCGCACGAGCGGCGTCGGCGAGTTCGACCGCGTGCTGGGCGGCGGCATCGTCCCGGGCGCCGCCATCCTCCTCAGCGGTGAGCCCGGTGTCGGCAAGTCCACGCTGCTGCTCGAGGTCGCCGCGCAGAGCGCTCGCGCGGGACGGCGGGTGCTGTACGCCAGCGGCGAGGAGTCGGCGGCACAGGTGCGTCTGCGCGCCGAGCGCACCGGCGCGCTGCACGACGAGCTGTTCCTCGCGTCCGAGACCGACCTCGCCACGATCCTCGGGCACATCGACCAGGTCGAGCCCGAACTGCTCGTCGTCGACTCGGTGCAGACGGTGTCGTCCGCGCTCAGCGACGGCGCTGCCGGTCAGCCGGCCCAGGTGCGCGAGGTGGCATCCACGCTCATCTGCGTGGCCAAGGAACGCGGGCTGCCGGTGGTGATCGTGGGGCACGTCACCAAGGACGGCACCATCGCCGGACCGCGCGTTCTCGAGCACCTCGTCGACGTCGTCTGTCACTTCGAGGGAGACCGGCAGACGTCGTTGCGCTTCGTCCGGGCGCTCAAGAACCGATTCGGCCCGACCGACGAGGTCGGCTGTTTCGACATGACCGGCAGCGGCATCGCGGAGGTCAGCGACCCCAGCGCCCTCTTCCTCGGACACGGCGACCCCGAGCCGGGAACGTGCGTCACGATCGCGATGGAGGGTCGGCGCGCGCTGCCCGTCGAGATCCAGGCCCTCGCGGTGAAGCAGACCGCGCCGAATCCGCGGCGCATCGTGAACGGCGTCGACTCCTCGCGCGTCGCGATGGTGCTCGCCGTGCTCGAGAGCCGCATCGGCGTCTCGCTCGCCGACAAAGACGTCTACGTCTCGACGGTCGGCGGCGTGCGGCTGGTCGAGCCGGCTGCCGACCTGGCGATCGCGATCGCGGTGGCCAACGCCGTGCAGAACCGGACCGTTTCCAAGCGGCTCGCCGCGATCGGCGAACTCACGCTGACCGGCGAGATCCGCAACGTCACGCAGGCCGCACAACGGGCGTCCGAGGCCGCGCGTCTGGGCTATCACACGGTGCTCGACTCACGGTCGCGCAAGCTCGCACAGGCCCTGAACGAGCTGAAGGTGCGCGGGATGCCGCGCGATGAGGTCGCGCCCGAGTTCTGAGTCGACGGCCGGGAACGGCGACCGCCGGGCGTCAACGGCCGGACCAGCGGCCGCCGGGCGTCAACGGCCGGGAACGGCGGCCGCCGGGCATCAACGGCCGGGAAGGGCGCCGGCCGCGTCAGTGGCCGGGAGGCGCCGAGCGGCGACGGCGGTGCGGCGACGTGAAGCCGAGCACGGCGGGGATCACGAGTCCGGCGGCGCACACGGCACCGGCGATCAGGTACTCCATGCCTCGAGTCTTACACGCCCGCCTCACCCGCGCGAGTCGGACACTTCACCTGCGTGGGCATCGAGGGCGTGGGGCGCCCGGGTCATGGCATCCATCCCGCCGCAACGCCGGCACCGCCGCCCGCACAACTCCGGCACGAGCGGCCTCCGTCCGCGCGACACACCGCACACTCCGCCAAGGCGCAGGAGATGTGCGGGCGCGGCCGGTCAGGCCTCGAGGGCGGCGAGCAGGTCGACGGGGCTGGCCTGGATGGGGTGCGGCCCCGCGATGTCGATGAACACGGTCGTGATCTCGTCGCGGTGGCGGTCGAGGAAGGTCCGCAGCCACTGCGGCGACTGCAGCGCGACGTGCGGCGGCAGCGTCTCGGGCTTGTGCGCCGCGTCGCTGAACAGCAGCAGCGCGATCTGTCCGGTGTCGGGGTCGCGGTAGGTCCAGACCTCGCCGACGTCGAGCGGGTTGTCGGCGTCTCCCGCACGCATGAGCGGCACGACGGTGGGCCCGTGCCGCAGGGCGAAGGCGATCGCCGCCATGTCCTGGGTCTGCAGGGCGTCGGTGAGAGCGGTGTTCTTGAACTCCACGTCAGCCTTCTTCCCCTTGCGCTTCTTGCCGCCGGCCATCCCCCGAGCCTATCCGCGGCATCCCGACCGCGTCGCGTCGGTGGCCGGCCCTGCCTGTTCGATTCCGGTTGGGGCGCGCGCTACGCCAGGAACCCGCGCAGCAGCGCCTCACTGCCGGCGACGTGGTCGAGCATCGCCGCGTGGGCGGCATCCGGTCGCCCGGCGAGGATCGCCGACACGATCGCGGCGTGCTGGGCGGTGGAATGGTCGATGTTGCGCGGCAGCAGCGGAAAGGTGTCGAGCCACGCGTTCACGCGCGCCCGGTTCTCGGCGACGAGCGGGACGAGCGACGGAATGCCGGCCAGCTCGGCGATCGTCAGGTGCAGCAGCGTGTCGAGCCGGCGGTAGTCCGCGCCGACGGCCACGGCGGCTGCCTCGTGCCGCGCCCACAGCGCGTCGCGCTCGTCGGCGGACAGGGCGCGTCCCGCGGCGGCCCGGGCGGCCCCGGGTTCGAGCACACCGCGCAGGGCGATGACGTCGTCGAGCTCGCTCGCCGACACCGCCGGCGGGTCGGTGGGCCGCGGTACCGGGTCGACGACGAACGTCCCGCCGTATCGGCCGCGCCGGGTCTCGAGCCACCCGGCGTCCGCCAGCTCACGGATGGCCTCGCGCACCGTGTCGCGGCTGACGCCGTAGAGGGCGGCGAGCTCGCGCTCGGCGGGCAGCGACTCCCCCGGCGCGACGAGGCCGAGCCGGACGGTCTGCACGATGCGAGCCGTCGTGTCCTCGAGCGCGTTGCCGCTGCGGACGGGCCGATAAACAGCCCGGCGCAAATCGTCCAACGGCGCTTCGGTCATCCCGTCAGCCTGTCATGCCGCAGGTCACAGGGGGGTCACGTAGGCGTTGGTGATGCCGCCGTCCACGACGAACGCCGTTGCGGTGATGAACGAGGCGTCGTCGGATGCCAGGAAGGCCACGGCCGCCGCCATCTCTTCGGGTTCGGCGAATCGGCCCATCGGCACGTGCACGAGGCGCCGCTGCGCGCGCTCAGGGTCTTTGGCGAACAGCTCCTGCAGGAGGGGCGTGTTCACCGGTCCGGGGCACAGCGCGTTGACGCGGATCCCCTGCCGGGCGAACTGCACGCCGAGCTCACGGGTCATCGCGAGCACACCGCCCTTGGATGCGGTGTAGGAGATCTGCGAGGTCGCCGACCCCAGCAGCGCGACGAATGACGCGGTGTTGATGATCGACCCGCGCCCGGCGGGCACCATGTGCCGCAGAGCCGCGCGCGAGCACAGGTACACGCTCTTGAGGTTGACGTCCTGCACGCGGTCCCACGCGGGCAGTTCGGTCGTCTCGATGGAGTCGTCGTCGGCGGGCGAGATGCCGGCGTTGTTGAAGGCGATGTCGACGCTGCCGAGCTCGGCGGCGACGCCGTCGAAGAGGGCGTCGACGGATGCCTCGTCCGCGACGTTCACCTGGCGGAAGACCCCGTCGACCTCGGCGGCGGCCGCGGAGCCGGTGGTCTCGTCGAGGTCGGCGATGACGACGCGGGCGCCCTCGGCGGCGAAGCGACGGGCGGTGGCCAGGCCGATGCCCGACGCGCCACCGGTGACGATGGCGACACGGTCGCGGAGCCGCTGTGTGAGGTCGATGGTCATGTGCGGTGGTTCCTTTCGAGCTGAACCTCGTCCCACTTATGGCTGGTGTGGGGCCTCCACACCAGCCATAAGTGGGACGAGGGGCGTCATAAGTGGGACGAGGTTCAGAGGGGCGGTGTCATTCGGTGGCGTAGAAGACGTTCTTGGTCTCGGTGAAGTGCTCGGCGGCATCCGGGCCCAGCTCGCGGCCGAGGCCGGAGGCCTTCATGCCGCCGAAGGGGGTGGAGTACCGCACCGACGAGTGCGAGTTCACCGACAGCACCCCGCTGCGCACGGCGCGGGAGACCCGGATGCCACGGCCCAGGTTCTCCGTCCAGATCGAGCCCGCGAGACCGTACGCGGTGTCGTTGGCGAGGCGGATGGCATCCGCTTCGTCGTCGAACGGGAGCACGGCGAGCACCGGTCCGAACACCTCCTCCCTCGCGATCCGGTGCCCCGGCTGCGCGAGCACGACGGCGGGCGCGAACCAGAAGCCGTCGCCCTCGGGAGCGGAGCCGCGGAACGCCACGTCCGCGCCGTCGAGGAAGCCCTCGACGGTGGATCGGTGGGATGCCGAGATCAGCGGTCCCATCTGCGTCTCTTCGTTGCGGGGGTCGCCGACGCGCCACGCGGCGACGGCGGGCTCGAGCAACTCGAGGAAGCGGTCGTAGACGCTGCGCTGGACGAGGAGGCGGCTGCGCGCGCAGCAGTCCTGACCCGCGTTGTCGAACACCGACCCCGGGACACCCGCGGCGGCCCGCTCGAGGTCGGCATCTGCGAAGACGATGTTGGCGCTCTTGCCACCGAGTTCGAGGGTGACGGGCTTGAGCAGGCGCGCGCAGCCGGCGGCGACCTCGGTGCCGACCTCGGTGGAGCCGGTGAACACGACCTTGTGCACGTCGGGGTGCGAGACGAACCGCTGTCCCACGACCGAGCCCGACCCCACCACGACTCGGAAGAGCCCCTCGGGCAGACCCGCCTCCCGCGCCAGTTCGCCGAGCCGGATGGCGGTGAGGGGCGTGAGTTCGGCGGGCTTGAGAACGACCGCGTTGCCCGCGGCGAGCGCCGGGGCGAAGCCCCACGCGGCGATCGTCATGGGGAAGTTCCAGGGCACGATGATCCCGACCACGCCGTAGGGCTCGTGGTAGGTCACGTCGAGTCCGCCCGCGACGGGGATCTGGCTTCCGACCAGTCGCTCGGGGGCCCCGGCGTAGTAGTTCAACACCTGGGCGACGTGCTGGGCCTCCCACCGCGCCGATCCGATGGGGTGGCCGGAGTTCTGCACCTCCAGGGCGGCGAGCTCCTCGACATGCGCCTCGACGACGCGAGCGAACGCGCGCAGTGCGTCGGCGCGGGCGACAGGCGCCAGGGCTGCCCATGCGCGCTGCGCCCGCACCGCATCGGCGACGGCGGCATCCACGTGCTCCACCTCGGCACGGGCGAGCGTCGTGATCGGCGTGCCGGTGGACGGGTCGATGACGGCGAAGGTGCTCATGCGGAGACTCCCTGATGCTCGGAGGCGGTACGCGCGGCGCGGTGGCGCGCGGCGGCGGCGACGAGGCCGAGGAACAGGCGCCGGTCTTCGGCGTTCTCCTCGGGATGCCATTGCACGGCGACGAGGTAGTCGTCGCCGCTGGTCTCGATGGCCTGCACGAGTCCGTCGTCCGTGCGCGCGGTGACCCGCAGCCCCTCCCCGACCCGGTCGATGCCCTGGTGGTGATAGCTGTGGACGGTGAGGTCTCCGGCACCGACGAGGCCGGCCAGCCGGGTTCCGGCATCCACCCGGACGACGTTCTCGGCGAAGACCCCTCCCCCGATCTTGTAGCGCTCGGTGCCGAGGACCTCGGGGAGGTGCTGGTGCAGCGTCCCGCCGAGGGCGACGTTGATGAGCTGCAGACCGCGACAGATGCCGAACACCGGGATGCCGCGCTCCCGCGCCCCGGCCAGCAGCGCCAGCTCCCACGCATCGCGGTCGGCGCGCGGCGGGTCGGTGAGCGGGTGCCGCTCGGCGCCGTACAGCTCGGGCTGCACATCGAGGCCGCCGGTGAGGATGAGACCGTCGAGGCCGTCGAGCACGGCGGCCGCGGCCTGCGCGGGTCGGGGCTGCGGCGGCAGCAGCACGGCGGTGGCGCCCGACGCCGTGACGGCGTCGAAGTACTGCTGCGGGAGGAACGACGCGCGCACGTCCCACACGCCCTGCGTGGCCCGCTCGAGGTAGGTCGTCAGCCCCACGACGGGGGTCCGGGACGGATCAGAGACGCTCGAAACCACGCACGCGCTCCCAGTCGGTCACGGCGGCGTCGAAGGCTTCCACCTCGATACGCGCCTGGTTGAGGTAGTGCTCGACGACGTCGTCTCCGAACGCCGCCCGGGCCACGCTCGACTCCGAGAACAGGCGGGCGGCCTCGCGCAGCGTCGTGGGCAGCGTGTCCACCCCGGCCGCGTAGGCGTTGCCGGTGAGCGGCGCGGGCAGAGGAAGCTTCTGCTGCACCCCGTGGAGACCGCCGGCGATGATCGCGGAAATCGCGAGGTACGGGTTGACGTCCCCGCCGGGTACGCGGTTCTCCACGCGCAGCGACCCGCCGTGGCCGACGACCCGCAGTGCACACGTGCGGTTGTCGACACCCCACGCGACGCCTGTCGGCGCGAACGACCCCTTGGCGTAGCGCTTGTAGGAGTTGATCGTCGGGGCGTACAGCAGCGTGAACTCGCGCAGGGTGGCCAGGATGCCGGCGATCCAGTGCTCCATGAACGGGCTGAAGCCGTGCTCACCGTCGCCGGCCATGACGGCCTCGCCGTCGTCGCCGCGCACCGACAGGTGGATGTGGCAGCTGTTGCCCTCGCGCTGGTCGAACTTGGCCATGAAGGTCAGCGACTTGCCGTGCGCGTCGGCGATCTCCTTCGCGCCGTTCTTGTAAATCGTGTGGTTGTCGGCGGTCTCGAGCGCCTCGGCGTAGCGGAACGCGATCTCCTGCTGGCCGTCGTTGCACTCGCCCTTGACGCCCTCGCAGTACATGCCGGCACCGTCCATGCCGCGGCGGATGTCGCGCAGCAGAGGCTCGAGCCGTGTGGTGGCGAGGAGGTTGTAGTCGACGTTGTAGTCGGTCGAGGCGGTGAGTCCCGTGTAGCCCTTGCCCCAGGCATCCCGGAACGAATCGTCGAAGACGATGAACTCCAGCTCGGTGCCGACGTAGGCCTGCAGCCCCGAAGCGGCCAGCCGCGCGCGCTGGGCGTTCAGGATGCCACGCGGCGACTGCACCACGGGGGCGCGGTCCTCCCACGCGAGGTCGGCCATGACGAGCGCCGTCCCCTCCTGCCAGGGGACGCGACGAAGGGTGTCGAGGTCGGGGACGAGCAGCATGTCGCCGTAGCCCTTCTCCCAGCTCGACATCGCGTAGCCCTCGACGGTGTTCATGTCGACGTCGACCGACAGGAGGTAGTTGCACGCCTCGGCCCCGTGCGGCAGCACCTCGTCGCGCCAGAAACGGGCGGCGACGCGCTTGCCGACGAGCCGGCCCTGCGCGTCGGGGAACGCGACGACGACGGTGTCGATCTCGCCGGAGTCGATCGCGGCATCCAGTTCCGCGGTGGTGAGATTGCCCGCCATGGTCTCTGCCTCTCGCCTGCTCGAATCCCCGAACCGAGGACGTAACGAGGAACTTACACGCCAAAGGTAGACAGGTCGACCAATAGGGGTCCATGATCTTCCGCAAAGGCGCGCCCGAAGCCTGTCCGATACGTCTGGAGGCCCCATGTCCACCTCGAGCAGCTCCCGGAAAAAGGTCGCCGGGGCCACCTATACGGCGACCGACGCCACCTACTTCGAGAAACGCACGCTCAAACGCTCGGCGGGAGTGTGGGGCCTGTGGGGTCTCGCCGTCGCCGCCGTCATCTCGGGCGATTTCTCCGGGTGGAACTTCGGCATCGGCTTCGCCGGCTTCGGCGGCATGCTGATCGCCTTCGTCGTGCTGGTGATCATGTACTACGGCCTGACGTTCTCGATCGGCGAGATGGCCGCGGCGATGCCGCACACCGGCGGCGCCTACTCCTTCGCGCGCTCCGCGATGGGGCCGTGGGGAGGCCTGGCCACGGGCCTCGCCGAGACGATCGAGTACGTCGCGACGACGGCCGTCGTCGTCTACTTCTCCGGGCAGTACGCCGATTCGGCCTTGGAGCTGCTCACCGGCGTCAGCCTGCCGCCCTTCGTGTGGTGGCTCATCCTGTACGCGGTCTTCATCGCCCTCAACGCCGCCGGCGCCAACATCTCGTTCGTCTTCGCGATCGTCGTGTCGGTCATCTCGATCGGCATCATCGTGGTGTTCGGCATCATGGCGCTCGCGACCGGGGCGTTCGACTGGGGTTCGCTGTGGGACCAGACGCCCGACCCCGGCCAGTCGGCGTTCCTGCCGTTCGGGGTCTGGTCGATCCTGCTCGCGCTCCCCTTCGCGATGTGGTTCTTCCTCGGCATCGAGGAGCTGCCCCTCGCCGCGGAGGAGTCGCACGAGCCCGCCCGCGACATCCCCCGCGCGGGACTCTGGGCCCGCGGCACGCTCATCATCACCGGCCTCATCGTGCTGTTCCTCAACACCGGCGTGCTCGGGTCGGATGCCACAGGCCAGTCGCTCGAACCGCTGCTCGACGGCTTCCGCGCGATGGTCGGCGATCAGGCCGCCGCTCTGCTGTCGCTCCTCGCGCTCATCGGACTGCTCGCCTCGCTGATGGGCATCATGTTCGCCTACGGGCGCAACATGTACTCGCTGTCCCGAGCCGGCTACTACCCGCGGTGGCTGTCGCTCACGGGCGCGCGCAAGACTCCCTGGGTCGCGCTGGTGTTCGGCGCCGCGCTGGGCTTCCTCGCCCTCGTGGTCGTGCAGGCGGCGGGTGGGGATGCCAGCCCCGCCGGCGCCATCGTGCTGAACATCGCCGTGTGGGGCGCAGTCGTGGCGTACTTCCTGCAGATGGTGTCGTTCATCGTGCTGCGGCGGAAGTTCCCGAACGCGGTCCGCCCGTACAAGAGCCCGTGGGGCCTGTTCGGCGCCTACTCGGCGGCGATCATCGCCGCGATCGTGTTCTTCGGTCTGCTGCTAAACCCGGCGTACCTGCTCGCGATCGTCGCGATCATCGCGGTGTACGCCGTGATCTTCATCGGCTTCGCGCTCTACGGACGCCACCGGCTCGTGCTCTCCCCCGAGGAGGAGTACGCCCTGTCCGGCGGCCTGCACCGCGACCCGCAAGAAGAGGGCTATGACGCGATGGAGGGCGAGGTCTTCGGCGACACCCGCTCCTGACCGGAACGTCAAGAGGGGCGGATGCCGCGTGGCATCCGCCCCTCTCACCGTCACTGCAGGATGAACGACGCGGTGCCGGCGGAGGGGATGCCGCCGATCGACACGCTCAGGTGGTACGTGGCGCCGCCGCCCGGGGCGAACGGACGCTCGCCCTGGCACGAGCTCACCGACGAGCGCGTGCGGTCCCACGTCAGCGGCGCCGCGCTGGTGACCTGTTGGCCGGCGGCGAGGGTGACCTCCATGTCGCTGGGCTCGGACTGGCAGTCCGTCGACCGCCACCACACGTCCGAGCCGCTGGTGACGGTGAAGGACTGGGCGCTCGTGCCCACGTTCATCGTGCAGGGGGTCGCCGAGGTGTTGGTGAGGCGGATCGACAGCTGCGGGTTCTCACCCTGCGCGTACTCGCCCTTGTCTGTGAGCGCCTCGACGGTGATGTCCGCCGGAGCGCATTCCACGGGGCCGGCGGGCGCGGTCGGCGTCGGCGTCGGCGTCTCCGACGGCGTCGGCGACGGCGCGGGCTCGGCCGCGGACGGCACGGGAGCGGAGCTGCTCGCCACGGGCGCCGGGTCGGCGACGGGGGCGGAGCGCCACGGCGGCGCCGCGACGAGCCACACCACGAGGCCGATCACGAGCAGCGCGAGGAGCGCGGCGGCAAGCCGGCGACGACGGTAGACCGCCGGGGACTGCCGCCGCCTGCGGGGGGCATCGGTCATCGTTCCAGAGTAGGCGGCGCGGCTGCGAGCCCGCGCCATGCCGCGCTCACAGGTGCTTGAGCATCCGGGTGTTGCCGAGGGTGTTCGGCTTCACGTGCGCGAGGTCGAGGAACTCTGCGACGCCCTCATCGGGGCTGCGGACGAGCTGCGAGTACACGTCGGGATCGACGACCTGCTCGCCGATGGGTGCGAACCCGCGGCGCGTGAAGAAGTCCACCTCGAAGGTGAGGCAGAACAGACGCGTGACCCCGAGCGCCCGCGCATTCTCCTCCAGCACCTCCACGATCGCCCGTCCCACACCGTGGTGCAGCCAGTCCTCGTGCACGATGAGCGTGCGGATCTCGCCGAGGTCCTCCCACATGACATGCAGGGCGCCGCAGCCGATGACCTCGCCGTCGACCTCGGCGACGACGAACTGCTGCACCGAGCCGTACAGCACGACGAGGTCCTTGCCGAGCAGGATGCGCTTCTGGACGAACGGCTCGAGCAGTTCGTGGATGCGTCGGACGTCGGCGGTTCCGGCGGGGCGGACGACGAACGGCGCGGGGGAAGTCATCGTCCCAGCGTACGACGAGGGCCCGGATGCCATGGCATCCGGGCCCTCGTGCTGTCGTCGTGTCAGTTGCCGGCGACGATGTCGGGCGTGGCCGAGATCTCTCCGGCCGTGCCGACACCGATCGCGACCTTGTCGCCGCGAGGGCCGCTCTCGAACGTGAACTGCCCGTTCTCGACGCCGATCTTCACGTGGTCGCCCGACTCGAGCTCACCGTGGAGGATCTTCTCGCTCAGGCGGTCTTCGACCTCGCGCTGCATGGCGCGGCGCAGCGGGCGGGCACCGAGCGTCGGGTCGAACCCGATCTCGATCAGCTTGTCCTTCGCGTCGTCCGAGACCTCGATGGTCATGTCGCGGTCGAGCAGACGGTCGGCCAGATGCTTGGTGAACAGCCCCACGATCTGGCGCAGCTCGTCCTTGTTCAGCTGCGGGAAGACGATGACGTCATCGACGCGGTTGAGGAACTCGGGCTTGAAGTGGCGCTTGAGCTCTTCGTCGACCTTGCCCTTCATGCGCTCGTACGACGTCTGCGCGCTGCCCTCGACCTGGAAGCCGACCGGACCACCGGCGATCGCGGACGAACCGAGGTTCGTCGTCATGATGATCACGGTGTTCTTGAAGTCGACCACGCGGCCCTGACCGTCGGTCAGACGACCCTCTTCGAGGATCTGCAGGAGCGAGTTGAAGATGTCGGGGTGAGCCTTCTCGATCTCGTCGAACAGCACGACCGAGAACGGCTTGCGGCGCACCTTCTCGGTGAGCTGGCCGCCCTCTTCGAACCCGACGAACCCGGGAGGGGCACCGAACAGACGCGAGACGGTGTGCTTCTCACCGAACTCCGACATGTCGAGCGAGATCAGCGCGCCCTCGTCGTCGAAGAGGAACTCGGCGAGCGCCTTGGCGAGCTCGGTCTTTCCGACGCCCGTGGGGCCGGCGAAGATGAACGAGCCGGACGGACGCTTGGGGTCCTTCAGGCCCGCGCGCTGACGACGGATCGTGCGAGAAAGAGCCGCGATCGCCTGCTCCTGGCCGATGACGCGCTGGTGCAGCGCCTTCTCCATGAACATGAGCCGGCTGGTCTCTTCCTCGGTGAGCTTGAACACCGGGATGCCGGTCGCCTGGGCGAGCACCTCGGCGATCAGGCCCTCGTCGACCACCGCGTGGGAGGCGACGTCGCCGCTTCGCCACTGCTTCTCCAGGCGCAGACGCTCGGCGAGGAGCGACTTCTCCTCATCGCGCAGGGCTGCGGCCTTCTCGAAGTCCTGCTCCTCGGAGGCCTGCTCCTTCTGCTCGCGGACCTTGGCGATCTTCTCGTCGAACTCACGCAGCTCGGGCGGGCTGGACAGGATCGACAGGCGCAGGCGGGCGCCGGCCTCGTCGATCAGGTCGATGGCCTTGTCGGGCAGGAACCGGTCGCTGATGTAGCGGTCGGCGAGGTTGGCGGCCGCGACGATCGCGCCGTCGGTGATCTGCACCTTGTGGTGCGCCTCGTAGCGGTCGCGCAGCCCCTTCAGGATGTTGATCGCGTGGGGCAGGCTCGGCTCGGCGACCTGGATCGGCTGGAAGCGGCGCTCGAGGGCGGCATCCTTCTCGAAGTGCTTGCGGTACTCGTCGAGCGTGGTGGCACCGATCGTCTGGAGCTCACCACGGGCGAGGAGCGGCTTGAGGATGGATGCCGCGTCGATCGCACCCTCGGCGGCACCGGCACCCACGAGGGTGTGGATCTCGTCGATGAAGACGATGATGTCGCCGCGGGTGCGGATCTCCTTGGTGACCTTCTTCAGACGCTCCTCGAAGTCGCCGCGGTAGCGGGAACCGGCGATGAGCGAACCGAGGTCGAGCGAGTAGACCTGCTTGTCCTTGAGCGTCTCGGGCACGTCGCCCTTGACGATGGCCTGGGCGAGGCCCTCGACGACCGCCGTCTTTCCGACGCCGGGCTCACCGATGAGGACGGGGTTGTTCTTGGAGCGACGCGAGAGGATCTGCATGACCCGCTCGATCTCCTTCTCGCGCCCGATGACGGGGTCGAGCTTGTTGTCGCGCGCGGCCTGCGTGAGGTTGCGGCCGAACTGGTCGAGCACGGCCGAGCCACCCTGGGCGGCGCCCTGCGACTGCTCGCCGGCGCCGGAGGCGACACCCGCGGGCTCCTTGCCCTGGTAACCCGAGAGCAGCTGGATGACCTGCTGACGCACCTTGTTCAGGTCGGCGCCGAGCTTGACGAGCACCTGCGCGGCGACACCCTCGCCCTCGCGGATGAGCCCGAGCAGGATGTGCTCGGTGCCGATGTAGTTGTGGCCGAGCTGCAGCGCTTCGCGCAGCGACAGCTCGAGAACCTTCTTCGCCCGCGGCGTGAAGGGGATGTGGCCGGTCGGCTGCTGCTGACCCTGGCCGATGATGTCCTGCACCTGCTCGCGCACGGCGTCGAGCGAGATGCCGAGGGACTCGAGCGCCTTGGCGGCGACACCCTCGCCCTCGTGGATGAGGCCGAGGAGAATGTGCTCGGTCCCGATGTAGTTGTGGTTGAGCATCTTCGCCTCTTCTTGGGCGAGCACAACCACGCGACGGGCACGGTCGGTGAATCTCTCGAACATCCTCAGTCCCTCCAGGAATGGGCTGACAGGCACGCCTCCGCGCGCCGTACATCGAGAGTAACCAGCGGCCGGATGCCGCGGACGCGTGTTCGCCGTGGGCATACCCGGCGCGGCGTCGGACTTGCGTCGGACATCGAGAATCGATAACTTATCGACAATCAGTAACATCGAATATCGATAAGGAGTGAGTCATGGCATCCCCCCGTCCGACCTCGCGCATCCTCTCCCGCGGCGACACCGTCGGGTTCCTGTTCTTCATCGTCCTGGGAGTGGGACTGGCCGTGTGGGCCGTCGTGCACAGCGTCATCACGATCATCGAGGCCCTGCCGAACCGCGACGTGCGGGTGGCGGCACCGTTCCTCGACACGGTCGCACAGGCACCGCTCGGACCCGACGGCGCTGCCGTCCCCGTCGAACTCGGCAGCGGGGTCGTCGTCGCCTCCGAGCTTCCCCTCGCGTCGCTCTGGGCGCTGGTGATCGCGGAGACGCTCTTCGCGGCAGTGGTGGTGACCGTCGTCGCGCTCCTACTCGTCCTCACCGCCGGAATCCTGCGCGGCCGCATCTTCAGCAGACGCCACACCGTCATCGTCTCGACCGTCGGCGTCGTGGCGCTGGTGGGGCTGGCAGGCGTCCCCTTCTTCCGGAACATGGTGGCCAACGGCGCCCTCGCCCGGATCTCGGAGTACACGTACGAGCGAGGGCTGGTGCAGACGGTCGACCTGCCGGTGCTCTTCGGCGCTGCCTTCGTCGCCGCTCTCGCCGGCACCGTGTTCTCGGTCGGCGACCGCCTCCAGCGCGACACGGAGGGACTCGTATGACCCCGGCGGGCGAAGACGACGGGCCCAGCGGCATCCATTGCAGGCTCGACGAGCTGCTCGCCGAACGGGGCATGACCCTCACGCGACTGAGCGAGCTCGTCGGGGTCAGCATCGTCAATCTCTCCGTGCTGAAGAACGATCGTGCCCGTGCGATCCGTTACTCGACGCTCGCGGCGATCTGCCGCGCGCTGGAGTGCGAGGTCGGCGACCTGCTGGTCGTTCAGGGGTAGGTCCGCGCCACGCCCGCCGGGAGGACGTCAGCGCCCGAGCAGCGGGACGGGTCCGTCAGAGGCGATGTTCCCTCCCGACAGCGTCAACTCGACGGCTCCGTCCCCGGCGATCCCCGCGAGGTCGACGAGCGTCACCCGTGGGGCGAGGTCCATCGTGCACACCTGGTCTGCCGGCGGATCGGCGAACGTCACGACGACACCGCCCTCCGTGGAGGTCACGGCCTCCACCTGCGGGCGGCATCCGGAGCTTCCCCAGGTGAGGATCGCCGCGAGCGACTCGCCGGCCCATCCGGCGCTGGGCGCGAACTCCGCGACCGGAGCCGGGACCGCCGCGAGACCCGCGAGCGAGGCGGAACCCGCCACCGCCCCGGTGACCACGACATCGAGGCTCTTCGTCGGGTCGACGCCGGACGGGAGCGCGACGTACGTCGCCCGCGGCGCCATGTCGCGCGTGCACGCGCCGTCGGCGGTGTCGACGAGGTCGACGGTGAGCGTCTCGCCCTCGAGCACCGGCTCCCCCGCTGTCGGCACGCACGAGGAGCTCCCGCGCGTCACGACGGCGATACCGCGGCCGGCGTCGAGCCACGCCGCGTGCACCTCCGTGGGGACGTCCGACGTCGATGGGTCCGCCTCGCCCGGAGCGGGAGAAGATGTGGCGCCCGTCGCGCAGCCCGCGAGGAGCCCGGCGGAGAGGATGCCGACGCCCACGAGGGCGAGCAGGGAACGGCGGATCATCGGGACCTCCGGAAGGGTGTGGGAGCGTCGCTCACTGCAGCGCCGAAGTGAGGCGGGCGAGGTTGTCGAGGATCGTGGACCGCAGCGGCTGGCGCCGCCACTCCTCGACCGTCAGTTCGCGGCTGAGGGTGCGGTAGACGTCCTCGACGCGTTGCATGTCGCGCACGAACTCCTCCCCCCGCACGAGCATGGAGATCTCGAGGTTGAGACCGAAGGAGCGCATGTCCATGTTGCTGGACCCGATCACGGCGACCTCGTCGTCGATGGTGAGGCTCTTGCTGTGCAGGATGAAGGGCTTGCGGTACATCCAGATCTTCACACCGGCGGTCAGCAGCGCCTCGTAATAGCTGCGCTGGGCGTGGTACACCATCGCCTGATCGCCCTCCTCCGAGACGAACAGCTCGACATGGACCCCGCGCTGGCACGCGGTCGTGATGGCCAGGAGCAGCGCCTCGTCGGGGACGAAGTAAGGGCTCACGATGATGATGCGCTCACGCGCGGCGAAGAGGAGACCCAGGAACAGCTTGAGGTTGTTCTGGAAGTCGAAGCCCGGACCCGAGGGCACGATCTGGCAGTCGAGGTCTCCGGGACCGGACTCGACGCTGAACAGGTCGATCTCGTCGGCCAGCGTCTCGTCGGTCTCGCTGTACCAGTCGCTGAGGAAGACGGCGTTGACGCTCGCGACGACAGGGCCCTCGACCCGGACCATGAGGTCGACCCAGTGCAGACCCCGGCGGATGTTCTTGCGCAGGTTGTACGAGGAGTCGGTGACGTTCTGCGAACCCATGAAGGCCACGTCGCCGTCGATGACCAGGAGCTTGCGGTGGTTGCGCAGGTCGGGTCGCTGATACCGCCCGCGGAAGGGCTGGACCGGCAGCATGAGATGCCAGTGCGCCCCCATGCGATCCAGGCGGCGCAGCGTCTGACGGTAGAACGGCTTGCCCCGGTTGGCCCAGTGGTCCAGGAGCACGCGCACGACGACGCCGCGCTCGGCGACCTCTTCGAGGGCACGGAAGAAATTGTCGGTCGAAGCGTCGGACTGCAGGATGTAGAACTCGACGTGGACGTACCGCTGCGCCCTCCGGATGGCGTCCGCCATCGCGTCGAGGCTCTCCTGGTAGTCGGCGATCAGGGTGGCGGCGTTGTCGCCCGCGATCGGCATCGCACCGAGGTTCCGGTTCAGGCGGACCAGGGCTCGGAACCAGTCGGGCGCGTTCGGCCGAAGCGTGCCGAACTCGAGCGACTCGCTGGTGTCGTGGATGTAGCGGTTGATGTCGGTCTGCTTGCGGCGGCGCTTGCGGGGCAGGCGCGGATTCCCGATCAGCAGGAACAGGAACACCCCGACGAACGGGATGAAGTAGATGGCGAGGAGCCACGCCATGGCCGCGGTGGGCCGACGGTTGCGCGGCACGATGATGACGGCGGCGATCCGGACCACGAGATCGATCACGAACAGCGCGATGACGAGCCAGCTCGCCTCGAACGTGGTGTCGATCACGGGACCTCCTGGGCGGGATGTCCCCCCAGCGTAGTGACCGGCCCCGACACGCGGGGGACCTCGGCCGTCAGCGGGCGGTGCCGTCGGAGGCGGGAAGACCGCGCTTGGCGCGCTCCTGCGCCTCGATGCGGGCATACGCCTTGCGCTCCGTGCGGTCCATCCGGATCGCCGCGCGCAGGATGAAGAAGAAGGCCGCCGAGACCACGATGGTCGGCAGGATCGCCCACAGCACGGCAGCCCACATGTTGTCCACGTCCTCAGGATACGGGTCGCGGCTGAGCGTCGGGCGGGAAGCACCTCTCCTGCACAGACCATGACCCTGTCGATGCCTCCCCAGATGACCGCCATCGCAGCGCGACCTGGCGCGCTGCTGCGCCAGTCTCATGGCCATGTCAACCATCGCCCGCGCCGGGTCCCCCGCCGAGTTCCTGGCCCTCGTCCCTCATCTGCTCGGATGCACGCCACGACGCAGTCTCGCCGTCGTCACCTTCTCCGCCGGCCGCTCGCTCGGCGCTCTCCGGGTGGACCTGCCCGATCCCGATGCCGGGGCGGACGTCGAGAGCGTCGCCTCCACCGTCGTCGGGCTGGCGTGCAAGGTCAGCCGAACGGATGCCATCGCGGTCGTCGTCTACACCGACGACCGTCTGACCGATACCGAGACGCCGCACCGGGCCCTCGTCGATGCCCTGTCGGCGCGGGCCGACATCTGCGGTCTCCGTCTGATCGACGCGCTGTGCGTCGGCTCCGACGGATGGGACAGCTATGCCGCTCCGTCCGCCGACGGCCCGCAGGCGCTCACCGACATCGCCACCGTGCTGCACCTGCCCCCGATGCCGGAGGTCGGCAACGACCAGATCGCCGCAGCGGAACTGCCCCCGGTTCCTCCGTCGGAGGCGACAGCGGTGCACCGGCTCCTGAGCGACGTCGAAGATCTGTTGTCGCGCTCGCACCGCGGTAAGCGCCTACCCGCACGTCGGCGCGCGGCGGCGGCCGGCGTTCTCGACGACCTGAGCGATCCGCCGGCGGTGTTCGAGGCCTTCGTCGCATCCGCAGCCCCTGTGGACGTCCGCGGCATGGCAGCGGTGGCGTTCAGTCTGCAGCGCCCTGCGCTGCGGGATGTCGCGCTGATGCAATGGGCCGGCGATCTGGCGACCGGCGATGCCACGTACGGTGCTCAGTCGGCCTACGCGCACGGCTCTCCGTTCCCGGAAGACCTCGCCCGACCCCTGTGGGGCGAAGGCGCTCACCCGGATCCGCCTCGGCTCCTGCGCGCTCTCGACCGTTGCCGGCACGTGGCGGCGGTCACCCCGCTCGCAGGCCGTGCGGGGCCGCTCGCGGCGTGCGCGTGGCTCGCGTGGGCGACCGGGCAGTCGACGCACGCGGCCACATACGCGGCACGGGCGCTCGAGGTCGACGCCGATCACGGCCTCGCCGGGATCGTCCGGGCGATGGCCGACCGGGGGCGACTACCCGAGTGGGTCTTCGAGCGCGGGCCGCTTACTTCACCAGCGGGAACAGGATCGTCTCCCGGATCCCGAGGCCGGTGATGGCCATGAGCAGACGGTCGATCCCCATGCCCATGCCACCGGTGGGCGGCATGCCGTGCTCGAGCGCGCGCAAGAACTCCTCGTCGATGGGCATCGCCTCGTCGTCGCCGCGCGCCGCGAGCTTGGCCTGCTCGGTGAATCGCTCGCGCTGGATCACAGGATCGACGAGCTCGGAGTACCCCGTGGCCAGCTCGAAGCCGCGCACGTACAGGTCCCACTTCTCGACCACGCCGGCGATCGAGCGGTGCTCCCGCACCAGCGGGCTGGTGTCGACGGGGAAGTCCATGACGAACGTGGGACGGGTCAGGCCGCTCTTCACGAAGTGCTCCCACAGCTCCTCGACCCACTTGCCGTGCGTCTCGTGGGCGGGAGCGTCGACGCCGGCCTCCGCACCGAACGCACGCAGCTCGTCGAGCGTCGTCTCGGGGGTGATCGTGCGTCCGCATGCCTCGGAGAGCGAGTCGTACATCGAGATGCGATCCCACTCGCCGCCCAGGTCGTATTGGGTGCCGTCCGCCCACGTCACCGTGGTCGACCCCGCGACGGCGACCGCCGCGTCCTGGATCAGCGTCTGCGTGAGGTCGGCGATGCCGTTGTAGTCGGTGTACGCCTGATACGCCTCGAGCATCGCGAACTCCGGGCTGTGCGTGGAGTCGGCACCCTCGTTGCGGAAGTTGCGGTTGATCTCAAACACCCTGTCGATGCCCCCCACCACGGCGCGCTTGAGGAACAGCTCCGGAGCGATGCGCAGGTACAGGTCGGCGTCGAAGGCGTTCGAGTGCGTGATGAACGGGCGAGCGCTGGCACCACCGTGCTGCACCTGCAGCATCGGTGTCTCGACCTCGACGAAGTCGCGCTCGGCGAACGTGCGGCGCAGGCTCGCGTTGACCTTGGCGCGGGCGAGCACCGTCTCGCGCGCACGATCGCGCACGATGAGGTCGAGGAAGCGGCTACGGACGCGGCTCTCTTCACTCAGCTCGGAGTACATGTTGGGCAGGGGCAGGACGGCCTTCGCCGCGATGGCCCAGTCCGACACCATGATGGAGAGCTCGCCGCGGCGGCTGGAGATCACCTCGCCCGAGACGAACACGTGGTCGCCGAGGTCGACGAGCTCCTTCCACGCCTGGAGCGACTCGTCGCCGACGTTCGCGAGAGACACCATGGCCTGGATGCGGCTGCCGTCCCCCGCCTGCAGGGAGGCGAAGCACAGCTTCCCGGTGTTGCGACTGAACACCACGCGACCGGCGACGCCCGCGGTCACACCGGTCTCGGCGCCGGCCTCGAGGTCGCCGTAGCGCTCTCGCAGGGCGGGGATGGTGTCCGTCACGGGCACGACCACCGGATACGGGCCACCGGCGGCGTCCGCACGTTCGTGGAGCAGGCGTTCCCGCTTGGCGAGTCGGACCGCCTTCTGCTCGAAGACGTCGTCTTCGGTCGGTTCGGCGGCGTTCGCGGGCGCGTCGGTCATCGTGAAGGCTCCTCGGGGTCGCATCGAGTTTATCCGCGGGGCGGTCGGGGGTTTCCCCCGTACGGCGCCGGGCACCGAGGCCGACGCGAGAACCGGCCAGGGGCGCGCGGACGTTCAGCGCAGCGAGATCTCCGCGTTGTCGATGAACCGGTGTCCGCCGACGGTCGCGGCGATGAGCGCGATCGCGCGGCCCCGGTGTCCGTCGTCGACCGGGAGGAACGTCTCGGGGTCGACGACCGACAGGTACTCCAGACCGATGCGAGGCTCGCCCATGAGAGAGGACTGCGCCGCCGCGATGCAGGCGTCGACGCCCAGATCGGCGTTGGAGACGGCGGCCTCCAACGCGACCGGGAGCTTCGCCGCGGCGCGGCGGTCCGCCTCCTCCAGGAGACCCACACGGCTCGAGACGGGCAGCCCGTCCTCGGCGCGCACCGTCGGAACCAGCACCGTCTCGATGTCGAAGTCGAGGTCGCGGACCATGCGCCGTACGAGGAACTCCCGCTGCAGGTCGCGCTCGCCGTAGACGGCGACATCCGGGCGGATGAGGTTGAAGAGCTTCGCCTCGACCGTGAGGACGCCGTCGAAGTAGAACGGCCGCACGCGGCCCTCGTACCGTAGGCCCAGGTCGCCCGCTGACACCCGCGTGGTCGCGGTGCCCGCGGGGAGGAACTCCGCCGCGGCCGGAGCGAACACGAGATCGATGCCCAGTTCGTCGAGCAGGTCGGCATCCGCGTCCGGCGTGCGGGGGTAGGCCGCCGTCTCCGCTGCGGTGCGGAAGCGCAGCGGGTTGACGAACGTCGACACGACCACGATGTCGGCGCGCTGTCGCGCAGCGCGGATGAGGTCGACGTGGCCGTCATGCAGGGCCCCGAGCGTCGAGACGAGCGCGACGCGCGCAGCACCGCCCGGGCGATCTGCGCCTCTGGCCTGGGCCAATCGGGTGCGCAGATCCTCGATGGTGCGGATCATCCGTCGATCGTAGCGTCCGGGGGGAGTCCGTCCGCGCCGTGCGGAGTCGTGCCCTCCGCCAGCGCCTGGTCGACGCTCGAACGCACGAGCGCAGAGAGATACGCCCCCGCGTTCTCGACGCCGACACCGGCGAGCAGTCCCGCCGATTGGCGCACGATCGATCGCGAGAACTGCGTCGCCGTCGCCACCGCCTCGGCGTACGCCGGACGATCGACCTCGGCGATCACCACGGGCTCGCACCCGAGCTCCACCGCGAGCGCCTGCGCGATCGGCAGCACGGGTCCCGGTGCCGTGACGGCGGCGTACGCCTGCGCGAGCTGGCGCAGGTCGATCGAGGAGGCCCCGGTGAACACGATGGCCGGGTGGATCGCCAGCGGGATCGCCCCGCGCTGAAGCGCGGGTGCCAGCACCTCCACACCGTACGCGGGGTCGGTGTGCAGCACGAGTTGCCCGGGCTGCCACGCACCCACGTCGGCGAGCCCTGCGACGAGTCCGCGGAGTTGATCGTGCGGGACCGCGATCACCACGAGCTCGCTGCGGCGTACGACCTCCTCGGGCGCGAGCACGGGCACCCCCGGCAGGATCGCCTCGACCCGGTCGTCGTCCGACCCCGAGGTGATCCCGGTCAGCGCGTGACCGGCCCCGGCGAGCGCTGCTCCCACCACCGGACCCACTCGTCCCGCGCCGATGATGCCGACCCCGAGCCGCCCGTCGCGGCCGCCGCTCATCCGGCCCACCGATGACTGCGGTCGTCCGCGGCGGCGGCGATCGTCGCGTGCGCGGTGTCCTCGAACAGGCGGACGGCGGCATCCCGGTCGAGAGCGCCCACCGAGGTCTGGACCGTGCCGGCGATGACGTGCGCCGCGAGGGTCGCCGTGCGCGTCGCGCGCGCGAGCGGCCCCTGTCGCAGGCCGACGGACTGCAGTCGCGCCAGCGGAACGATGGCGAGCGTGCGCCGAGCCCACCCGCGACGGAGGAAGAGCGCGTCGGCGGTGAGCACCGCGCCGTTGCGCCGCCACGACAGGGGGCGCAGCAGCCGCGCCCGCCGCGGGGTGATCACGTAGGGGTCGTCGTCCACCGGACCCAGGATGCCGTCGCGGAAGACGTACGTCCACTCGTCCGGCGGCAGGGCGGGCGCGAGGATCCGCAGCACCCGCTCGACGTCGTCGCGCGTGCCGATGGGGAGCACCGCGGCGAAGGGATCGACGCTCGAGTCGGTCGCTCCGCGGCCCGAGAGCCGGTTGACCGAGATGCTCCACCAACCGAAGGGGCGCCACAACAGCGGTTGGTGCACCGCGATGGCGTGCACGCGCCCCGGCGGCACGACCTCGCTGATCGTGGTGAAGAGGCCGAAGGTCAGGCGGACACCGTCGGGGCTCGGGGCGATCGAGTAACGCAGTCCGCGCGCGACCGACCGCACATAATAGGCGCCGAACGCCAGGAACATCGGCCCGATCGTGAACAGCAGCCAGAGCGTCGACAGCGAGGCCGCGACCGCGATCGCGACGACCAGCGCGACGAGCATCAGCGTCGACCCGCTCAGCACGCGCGAGGCGACGAGACGCCCGAACGGGATCCGGACGATGCTCTCGGGCTCGGCATCCGACAGATCTTCACCATCGACCATGTTCTGGATGCCGGCGGCCACCGCGCCGGCGGCCTGCTGGACCGTGGACCCCGACGCGGTCGAGACGGCACCGCGTTCGGCCCGACGTCGACCGGACGCGAGCCGGAGGATGTCGCCGCGCACCGTCTCGGCGGCGCGCGCAGAGAGGTACTCCAGCTTCACGTTCGAGTCGAGCCCCGCCCCGACCACCTCGAGCTTGGCCAGACCCAGCAAGCGCGCGACCATCGGCCGCGTGAGGTTGACGCCCTGCACGCGGTCCAGTGGTGCCCGCCGGTGAGTACGGAACAACACCCCCGAGCGCACCTCGACGTCGTCGTCGCTGATGCGGAACGTGTGGAACCGCCACGAGAGCCGGAAGGCGACAAGCAGCACGATGAGCACCACGAGCGCCCCGCCCCCGGCGATGAGGATGAGGTTGTTGGCGAAGAGGAAATCGACCGGGTCCGGCGGCAGGGCACCCGGGGGCAGATCCGTCACGGCCGGGAGGAAGAGCTCGATCAAGCGCTCCCGGAGGTTGGCCACCAGCACACCGATGATGACGAGAAGGAACAGCCCGCCGCGCAGCAGCGGCGTGAGCGGATGGAGGCGCTGCCACTCGCCGTCGCTCAGCGGCGACCGCACGAGCGCGCGCGGCGGCGTCCCTTCGGCCGCGTCTCCGGGCACCGCCCCCGTCGCGTGCGTGGCCGGGTCCCCGGGCACCGCCCCCGCCGGATGCGCGGTGGGCGGACCCCACGCGGGATCGGGGGTTCGGCGCTCGAACTCCGACGGATCGGTCACAGCCCGGTCCGACGGGTCTCGGCGACATCGATCAGGGTGTCGCGCAGCTGCTCGGCGGCGCGCTGGGTCAGCCCCGGGATCGTGACGCCGGACGACGCCGCGGCAGTGACGAGCTTGAGCTGCGCGATCCCGAAGCCGCGGTCGAGCGGGCCGTGGGTGATGTCGACCAGCTGCATGCGCCCGTAGGGAACCGCGACCACCCGCTGCCAGAGGATCCCTCGGCGGAACACCAGGTCGTCGCGCCGCAGCTGGTAGCCGAACGACCGTGCCTGGCGGGGCGTGATGATCATGCCGATCGCCGTGACCAGCAGAACGATCCCGGCCGGGATCCACTGCCACATCACGCCCGTGACGGCCTGTGCGACGATCACCGCGGCGAGCACGAGCACGAACACCGCCGCCTGCGAGATCAGCTGTACGCGCACGTAGGCGCGAGCGAGCTGGTGCCACGTGCCGTCACCGAGCGGAAGGCGCGCTTCGCCGCGCGGCTCGAGGACCCGGTCGTACGTGGCGTCGTCCAGGACGGATGCCGAGGGTTCAGCCGACGGATGGTCCGGTGTCGGGGCGCGCTCCGGGAGATCCGGGGTGTTCGTCATCGTCGTCCTTCCGGATGGTGCACAGCTGTTCGGCCACGAGTCCCGCGACGACGAGGACGGCACCGCACACGGCCGTCGCGATGATCGATCCCAACGAGCCTAGCGACGGAGTGAACGGACGCGTGAAGACGAACGCGAGGAGCCCGAGCGCGAAGCCGGTCGCGGCCGCGCCGACGAGCGAGGACGCCTTGGCCAGCACGGCGATGCGCAACGCCCGGAACGGGTCGATGCGCCGACCGCTCCGCCCACGGGAGGCACGGAAGACCGGTACCGCCACCGCGACGACGACCGCCCCCAGAAGGACGAGGATCGTCGGCAGGCTCGCCGCCGGAACGAACGTGGGACGTCCGAGCGACGTCAGCACCGCGTCCACGAGGAAGCCGGCGACGAGTCCCACGAGCGCCGCGACGATGAGGATCGTCGCCCCGGTCCGCTTCACGGCGCGTCCTCGCGCATCGCGCGCAGCAGCACGTCGACCCGCCCGCGGCCGGGGATCTCGGCATCCGGGTCGATGTCGAGCCACGGCGCCAGCACGAACTCCCGCTCGTGCGCGCGCGGGTGCGGGACCGTCAGGTGCTGCTCGTCGATGCGCGCGTCGCCGTAGGCGATGAGATCGAGGTCGAGAGTGCGGTCGCCCCACTTCTCCCGACGGACACGCCCGTGATCGGCTTCGATGCGGTGAAGCTCCCGCAGCAGGGTCGCCGGCGCGAGCCTCGTCCGCAACAGCGCGACGGCATTGAGGTAGCGAGGGGCGTCCACATCCTCGCCCGCCAGTGTCACCGCCACCGTCTCGATCGGTGCCGAGACGCGGACGTCGTCGGTCAAGGGCAGCCTGCCGAGCTCGGCTGCGGCCGCCGCGAGCGTCTCGCTACGGGCACCGAGGTTGGCGCCCAGGGCGACGACGGCGTCCACCGGCTGATCCGCGGGAGGATCGCCGATGCCGTGGGCGAGACGGACGCTCACGCGCGCCCCCTCCGGATCGTCACCGACACGTCCCCGAAGGGCACCGCGATCGGGGCCTGCGGCTTGTGCACGGTCACCGTCACGAGCATCACGCGTTCGTCGGTGAGGACGTCGTCGGCGATCCGCTGAGCGAGCGTCTCGAGCAGATCGACCGGATCGCTCTCGACGTGCGCGACGATGCGCTCGGCCAGCTCGCCGTAGTGCACCGTGTCGACGACGTCGTCGGATTCCGCGGCGGGGCGCAACGACAACTGCAGGGAGACGTCGACGACGAACTCCTGCCCCTCGCGCTTCTCGTCGGCGTACACGCCGTGGAAGCCGAAGGCGCGCACCCCCGTCAGCGTGATCTCATCGGCGAAGTCCATCAGGCCTCCCAGGCGCGGGCGACGGCGAGGGCGTCGCGAGTGGTCGGGACGTCGTGCACGCGGACGGCCCACGCCCCGGCGCGCGCCGCCAGGACACTGGTGACCGCGGTGGCGAGATCGCGGCGGGCGAGATCGGCATCCACGCCGATCGTCTCGGCGAGGAAGCGCTTGCGGCTCGTGCCGACGAGGACGCGGCAGCCCAGGTCGGCCAGGCGCGGCAGTCCGCGAAGGGTCTGCCAGTTCTGCACCCCCCGCTTGCCGAACCCGATACCGGGGTCCACGACGATGCGGGAGCGCGGGATGCCGGCCGCCTCGGCCGCGGCGACGCGCTCCTCCAGCTCGGCCCGCACCTCGCCGACCACGTCGCCGTACTCGGCGTGGGCGTACATCTCCGCCGACGGCCCGCGCCAGTGGCCCAGAGCGATGTCGGCGTCCGACTCGGCGACGGCGTCGAGCATGTCCGGGTCGGCCAGGCCGCCCGAGACGTCGTTGACGAGTCGCGCGCCGGCGGCGACCGCCGCACGGGCCGTGGAGGCGTTCATCGTGTCGATGCTGACGACGAGCCCCTCGGATGCCAACGCCTGGACGACGGGGAGCACCCGCTGCTGCTCGACACGGGGCGCGACCCGCTCGGCTCCCGGTCGCGTCGACTCGCCGCCCACATCGAGCAGGTCGGCGCCCTGTGCGCGCAGCGAACGGGCGTGCGCGATCGCGACGTCGGGGTCGAGGAACCGGCCGCCGTCGCTGAAGGAGTCCGGGGTGACGTTGACGATCCCCATCACGAGGGTCACGGGCGCCCCCGACCGATGAGGGCGACGAGTTCGGTGCGAGCGACGGGGTCCACGTACTCTCCGCGCGCGGCGACCGTCACCGTCGAGGCATCGGGCTGGCGGCCGCCACGCATCGTGACGCACTCGTGCGCGGCATCCAGCACGACCAGGACTCCCCGGGCGTCGAGGGCACCGGCGATCGTGTCGGCGATCTGCTCGCCGAGACGCTCCTGCACCTGGGGGCGGGCGGCGAGGATGTCGATGACGCGGGGCAGTGCCCCGAGCCCCACGACCTCCTCGCCGGGCAGGTACGCCACGTGTGCGCGACCCCGGAAGGGGAGAAGGTGGTGCTCGCACATGGAGCGGAAGGCGATGTCGCGCAGGATCACGGCACCGGAGGGCAGAGTGTCCGGCGCCGGGCCACGGCTCACCGAGATGCTGTGCTGCAGCGGGGCGCCGGCATCCTGGCCCACTCCGCCGAAGAACTCGCTCCAGGAGTCCGCCACGCGCGCCGGGGTCTGCCGCAGGCCCGGGCGATCGGGGTCCTCACCGATCGCCTCGAGAAGCTCGCGTACGAGCGCGGACACGCGCTCCCGGTCGACGGCCACGGCGCCTTAGGCGGTGGCCGGACGCGTCTGTCCGCTCGGCCTGCGCTGCTGCTGGGTCGCGGGCTGGGCGTCGGCCTCGACGGACGCGGCGACCCCCGCGGGGGTGTGGCGGCGAGGGACCTCGACCGGCGGCAGGCTCGAGACCGGGCGGTCACCCGACGACAGCCACTGCGGGCGCGGGGGCAGACGCTTGACGTCCTTGAAGATCTCGGCGAGCTCGAGGTGGTCGAGCGTCTCCTTCTCGAGCAGGGCCAGCGCGAGGCGGTCGAGCACCTCGCGGTTGTCGTTGATGACCTGGTAGGCCTCGTTGTGCGCCTGCTCGATGAGTCCGCGGACCTGCGCGTCGACCCGCTCGGCGATGCGCTCCGAGAAATCACGGCCGTGACCCATGTCACGCCCCATGAAGACCTCGCCCGACGACGATCCGAGCTTCACCGGACCGACCTCGGTGGTCATGCCGTACTCGGTGACCATCTTTCGGGCGATGCTCGTGGCCTTCTCGATGTCGTTGGAGGCACCGGTCGTGGGGTCGTGGAAGACGATCTCCTCTGCCACACGGCCGCCCATCGCGTACGTCAGCTGGTCCTGCAGCTCGTTGCGGGTGACGGAGTACTTGTCGTCCAGCGGCAGCACCATCGTGTAGCCCAACGCCTTGCCGCGGGGAAGGATCGTGACCTTGGTGACGGGATCGGTGTGGTTCATCGCCGCCGCCGCGAGCGCGTGTCCGCCCTCGTGGTAGGCCGTGATGAGCTTCTCCTTCTCCTTCATCACGCGCGTGCGCCGCTGCGGCCCCGCGATCACGCGGTCGATCGCCTCGTCGAGGGCGCGGTTGTCGATGAGCTGGGCGTTCGAGCGCGCCGTCAGCAGCGCGGCCTCGTTCAGGACGTTGGCCAGGTCGGCACCGGTGAACCCGGGCGTCTTCCGCGCCACGACCTCGAGGTCGACCGAGTCCGACAGCGGCTTGCCGCGGCCGTGCACCTCGAGGATGCGCTGGCGGCCCTTGAGGTCGGGCGCGTCGACGCCGATCTGACGGTCGAAGCGGCCGGGGCGCAGGAGCGCGGGGTCGAGGATGTCGGGGCGGTTCGTCGCGGCGATGACGATGACGTTGACCTTCGGGTCGAAGCCGTCCATCTCGACGAGCATCTGGTTCAGCGTCTGCTCGCGCTCGTCGTGACCGCCGCCCATCCCGGCGCCACGGTGGCGGCCCACCGCGTCGATCTCGTCGATGAAGATGATCGCCGGCGAGTTCTCCTTCGCCTGGTTGAAGAGGTCGCGCACGCGGCTGGCGCCCACACCGACGAACATCTCCACGAAGTCCGAGCCGGAGATCGAGTAGAAGGGCACCCCGGCCTCCCCCGCGACGGCGCGGGCGAGCAGCGTCTTACCGGTGCCGGGAGGGCCGTAGAGCAGCACGCCCTTCGGAATGCGCGCGCCGACCTCTTCGAACTTCTTCGGGTCTTTGAGGAACTCCTTGATCTCTTCGAGCTCCTCGATCGCCTCGTCGGATCCCGCGACGTCCTGGAAGGTGACGGTGGGCGTCTCTTTCGTCACGAGCTTCGCCCGGGACTTGCCGAACTGCATCACCTTGCTGCCGCCACCCTGGGCGCTGGAGAGCAGCCACCAGAACAGCAGACCGAGCAGCACCAGCGGAAGCATCAGCGAGAGGAACCCGTCGAACCAGCCCGGGCGCGGCACGACGTCGTTGAAGCCGTCTTCCGGCGCGGCGGTGTCGATCGCGGTGGCGACCTCCGAGGCCCGCGCCGTGCCGTAGTAGAACTGCACGGTGTCGGCGCCTTCGAAGGGCTGCGAGAGCTGGAGGTCGACGCGCTGGTCGACGTCGTTGGTCGTCGCCGAAGTGACCGTGCCGCCCTTGAGCAGCTCGAGGCCCTCCTGCGTGGAGACCTGACGCGCTCCGCTGAGGTTGGAGATGAGCGAGAAGCCGATGACCAGAAGCAGACCGACCAGCAGAACGTAGATGATCGGGTTGCGCGTGATCTTCTTGAAATCCATGGTGGGCGAGCCCAGCCCTTTCGTGATCCGCCCGGAAAAAGCGGTGGCATTCAGGGTAACGCGCGCCGACTATGCCAGGCCTGTGCGTTCGTCGTGGGCGTACCGGACGAGCGGATGCCGCGCCTCCGGGCCCGGCATCCGGCCGGCCGTCAGGAGTACACGTGCGGCGCGAGCACCGCGACGTCGCGGAGGTTCCGGTACTTCTCCGCGTAGTCGAGGCCGTAGCCGATGACGAAGTCGTTGGGGATGTCGAAGCCGACGTAGCGGCAGTCGACCTCGACCTTCATGGCGTCCGGCTTGCGCAGGAGAGCCAGGACCTCGACGGACTCGGCGCCGCGGGAGGCGAAGTTCTCGAGCAGCCAGCTGAGGGTCAGACCGGAGTCGATGATGTCCTCGACGATCAGCACGTGCTTGCCGGTGATGTCGGTGTCGAGGTCTTTGCGGATCTGCACCACGCCGCTCGACCGCGTGCTCGCTCCGTAGGAGGAGACCGCCATCCAGTCCATCGTGATGTGCATCGGCAGGTGGCGGGCGAAGTCGGCCATGACCATCACCGCCCCCTTGAGGACGCCCACCAGGACGACATCGCGACCGACATAGTCGGCCGCGACCTGCGTGGCCAGTTCGGCGAGCTTGTCGTGGATCTGCTCCTCGGTGAGGAGGACTTCGCTGATGTCGTCGGAGATGTCGGCCGCGCGCATTGGACAAGTCTACGCAGGACGGTTCAGGATGCCGCCCGCGCGACGATCTCGATCCGGCCTCCGACGCGGCGGGCGAGGCAGCCGGGCAGATCGATGGGCCCCTGCCCCCGCCAGTGCGTGGCCAGCCGCGCGACCTCGAGCGTCTGCGCCCGCGTGAGCGCCACGCCGAACTCGCTGTCGACGACGTGACGCACGATGCGATTGCGCAGCGCCGCCGGGTTGGCCGCGAGTGCTGCTACCGACACGGAGATCCCGGCCTCGGCATGCTCGACGATGTCCTCGATCGTCTCGTCGATCATGTCCTGGAACGCCGCGGCGTCCTCCCGCAACTGCTCGGCGGTACGCGCGAGCGCCTCCGCCACACCGGGCCCGAGCTCGGCCTCGAGCACGGGCAGCACGTTCTCGCGGACTCGGACGCGCGCGAACGACACGTCCGAGTTGTGGGGGTCGTGCCACGGGTGGAGTCCCTCGGCGGCGCACGCGGCGGCCGTCGTCTCGCGCCGCACGGCCAGGAGAGGTCGCAACCAGGCGGGTCCCGTGGCATCCCTCCGCTCGGGGGCCATGCCCGACAGACTCGTCGCCCCCGATCCGCGGGCCAACCCGAGCAGCACCGTCTCGGCCTGATCGTCGAGGGTGTGCCCCAGCAGCACCGCGTCGGCGCCCGTCTCGGCGGCGGCGCGCGCGAGAGCGGCGTACCGCGCCTCGCGGGCCGCGGCCTCGAGTCCCCCGCCGCTGTTGCGCACATCGACCGCCACGGTCCGGGCGGCGAGCCCGAGCCCGCGGGCGGCATCCACGGCGCGTCCGGCGATGGCGGCCGACCCGTCCTGCAGACCGTGGTCGATGACGACGGCCTCCGCGCGGATGCCGAGTCTGGGCGCCTCGAAGGCCGCGGCCGCTGCGAGAGCCAGCGAGTCGCCGCCGCCGGACAGCGCGACGACGACCGCCCCGCTCCGCCCCTCGAGGCACGTGCGCACGGCACGTCGCACCTCTGCGACGGCGGGGTCGAGTCCGGGTCGCCGCTCCATACGTCCACGCTAGCCGTCGCCGTTCGCCCGTCACCGCGGACACGACGCAGGAGATCTGCCCTCCGCCGCGGCCGGAACGCCCATCCTCCGCGGTGCGCTCGGCGATACTCCTGCGTTGTGCCTCGGCGAGCAGGCGACGCCGACGCGGGCGCGGGGCCGCGGGGCCGCCGCGACTAGGCTGGGCGCGAAAAGCCACCGATCTAAGGAGCAGAGGTATGGGCGCGTACGACGCCGTCATCGAGATCCCGCGCGGCAGCCGCGTGAAGTACGAAGTGGACCACGGCACCGGCCGGGTCTTCCTCGACCGCATCCTGTACACGGTGTTCGGCTACCCGGCCAACTACGGCTTCTTCGAGAACACCCTCGGCGAGGACGGCGACCCGCTCGATGTGCTCGTGCTCCTCGACCGCGACCTCTACCCCGGCATCCTGGCGAAGGTCCGGCCCGTCGGCGTGCTGAAGATGAGCGACGAGGCCGGCGGCGACGACAAGGTCGTCGCGGTGCTCGCGAAGGACCCGCGCTGGGATCACATCCAGGACGTCGGCGACATCGACGACTGGACGAAGAAGGAGATCGCGCACTTCTTCGAGCACTACAAGGACCTCGAGCCGAACAAGTGGGTCAAGGTCGACGAGTGGGCGGATGCCGCCGAGGCCGAGCGCCTGGTCGGCGAGGCGTTCACGCGCTTCGACGAGCACGACGCCCAGACCAAGACACAGGGTGAGGGCGAAGCACCCAACACCCTCTGACCTCCCCGGTCACGACGAAGCCCCCGGTCATCGACCGGGGGCTTTCGCGTTGCTCAGACCCAGACGCCGCGGTTGCGCAACCACGTGGCGGGGTTGGTGGTCCCGCCGCCGGGCGGGTAGACCTCGAAGTGGAGGTGGCATCCGAAGGAATTGCCCGTCTGACCCGTCGCCGCGATCTGCTGCCCGGCGGAGACGCGCTGACCGTTGGAGACGTAGATGCCGCCGGGAACGATGTGGGCGTAGCCGGTGCCGGAGCCGTCGTCATGCTGGATGCGGATGTAGTTGCCGTACCCGCCGTTGTAGCCGGCGTAGGTCACCCGGCCGCTCGCGGCGGCGTAGATCGGCGACCAGCATCCGGCGCCGAAGTCGAGGCCGAGGTGCCACGTGCTCGCGCAATAGCTCGCCCCGCACTGTCCCGTACGGGGGCCGTACCCCGAGGTGGTGCCGGCCGAGGAAGGTCGGGCCCATCCGGAGCCGACCACGCTTCCGCCGCCGCCACCACCACCGCCGCTGCTGCCACCGCCGCCGCCACCGCTGCCGCCACCACCGGCGTTGGCGGCCGCGTTCTGGCGGTCGCGTTCCTCCTGCTCGCGCTGGGCGCGGGCGCGGGCTTCGGCTTCCTCTCGGGCCCGGCGCTCGCGCTCTTCGCGCGCCTTGCGCTCGGCCTCGACGCCCGCCTGGTATTCCGCGATCGTCTTCGCTGTCGTGTCCTGCAGCGCGGCAAGCTGCGCCTGCAGCACGACCTGGTTGGCCTGCTGCTCCGCAAGAGCCGCCTGCGCGGCATCGGCCGCCTGCTGGGCGGCCACCATCTTCTCTTCGGCGATCTTCTGCAGACGATCGCGCTCGGCCTTGGCGTCGTCGGCCTGACTGCTCAGGTTCTTCGCGCTGTCGCGGGCGGCCACCGCGGCGGCGTACACGGAGCGATTGCGCTCGAGGAGCTTGTCCATGGTGCCGAGCTTGGCCAGCAGATCATCGGCCGTGGCGGCCGATCCGGAGAAGAAGAGGTCGAGCGACGTGTCGTCGCCGCCGCTCCGGTACAACTGCGCGGCCACCTTGCCGGCCTTCGTGGCGGCGTCAGCGGCCTTGGCCGTCTCGGCATCCGCCTGCGCCCTGATCTGCTGCGCCCGGTAGTCGGCGTCGAAGAACGCCTGCTGCGCGGCGTAGTACTCGCCGGACCGCGCGACGACCTCGGCCTGCGTGCGCTCGACCTCGGACTGCAGACCCGCGATGAGGCCCTGGATGCGGGAGATCTCGCCGGCCTTGGCGGCCTCATTGGCGCGCGCGGCCTCGACATCGGCCCAGGACGGGTAGTCGGCGGCGAACGCGGGGGACGAGGATGCCAAGGAAGGGACGGTGGCGCCGAAGGCACCGAGCGCGACGGCTCCGAAGGCACCCAGCTTGAGGGCGCCGCGACGATCGAGCGAAGGCCACAGACGGGAACGCTCGGCCGGGGTGGGCGCGCAGCCGCAGTCGTCCAGGCTTTCGTGGGATTCAGGCGCCACGGCATTACCTCATCTCACCGGTTCGCAACTCGCACCACAGTAGCAACACGAATCACACGAACAACAGGTCGAGTTCCCGTTGCCGCGGCCCAGTCTGGACCCTCGACACGCCGGGGTGGAGCAGCGCCACGCCCCCGATTGGCAATCTCGAGAATCATGAAGTAGGCTCGGTCGTCGGCAAGTGAGCACGGAATCGCAGGTTTCGAGGTTCATCCGGCCCCATCGTTTAGCGGCCTAGGACGCCGCCCTTTCACGGCGGTAGCACGGGTTCGAATCCCGTTGGGGTCACTCACCGGTCACAATTAAACAAGCATGGCCCTGTAGCGCAGTTGGTTAGCGTGCCGCCCTGTCACGGCGGAGGTCGCGGGTTCAAGTCCCGTCAGGGTCGCTCCACAGCGACGGGCCTTCTTTCGAGGAGGCCTTTCGTCTAGGAAGCGGCAGACATGCCGCTCGGCTCTGTAGCTCAGTTGGTAGAGCGTTCGACTGAAAATCGAAAGGTCACCGGATCGATGCCGGTCGGAGCCACTGGAACCCTCGCGTAGCTTCTACATCGCGGGGGTTCTTTTCTTTTCCCGGACGCCCGCTCCGCCCGTTCCCCGCGCCGCGTGCCCGGGACACACGGACGCGGCGCGCGCTGATCCGCGTGTCCGGGGCACCGGCGTCGCCCGGACGGGTCACGCCTCCCGGGCGCGCAGGTCCTTCCGCAAGATCTTCCCGGATGCGGACTTCGGGATCGCGTCGATGAACTCCACACGCCGTACCTTCTTGTGCGGCGCGACCTCCGCCGCGACGAAGGCCATCACCTCGGCGGCGGTGAGCTGCGCGCCGGGGGCGGCGACGACGAAGGCTTTAGGGATCTCCTGCTTCTCGTCGTCGAGCACGCCGATGACGGCGGCATCCTGGATCTGCGGATGCGACAGCAGCAGCGCCTCCAGCTCGGCGGGCGCGATCTGATACCCCTTGTACTTGATCAGCTCCTTCAACCGGTCGACGATCGTGAAGTACCCGTCGACGTGGTGCGTCGCGATGTCGCCCGTGTGCAGGAATCCGTCGGCGTCGATCGTCTCCGCCGTGGCATCCGGGCGGCCCAGATACCCGAGCATCACGTTGGGGCCCCGCACCCACAGCTCTCCGGGCGCTGTCAGGCCGTCATCGTCGTGCTCCTGGATCTCCGCGCCGGTCTCGGTGTCGACGAGTTTCGCCTCGACGTTCGGCACGAGCACGCCGACCGAGCTGACCGGCATGTCGTCGCGCTCGGGTGGGATCGCGTGGGAGACGGGACTGAGTTCGCTCATGCCGTAGCCCTGGAAGAAGCGGGCGTGGATGCGTCGACCCGCGGTCTCGGCGGTCTCGCCGTCCAGCGGCGCCGCACCCGAGAAGACGGTGTGGACGCTCGAGATGTCGAAGTCGTCGACGACGGGATGCTTCGCGAGGGCCAGAGCGATCGGCGGGGCGATGAACAGGAAGGTGCAACGGTGCGCCTGGATGCAGCGCAGGAACGCGAGCAGGTCGAACTTCGGCATCGTGACCAGCGCAGCCCGCTGTCGCAGCGCCAGGTTCAGCAGCACCGTCATGCCGTAGATGTGGAAGAACGGCAACACCGCCAGGACGCGGTCGTCACTGCCGAGCCGGATGCTGACGCGGCACTGGTCGACGTTGGCCACGAGGTTGCGGTGCGAGAGCATCACGCCCTTCGGCACTCCCGTCGTACCCGACGAGTACGGCAGCACCGCGACGTGGGTGTCCGGGTCGAAGTCGACCTCGGGCGGGGTCCGCCGCTCCGAGAGCAACGACCGCAGGTCGGGGTGCCCGGGCGCCCCGTCGAGGACGATCACGCGATCGTCGGGGATGCCCGCGGCGCGCGCGGCTTCGGATGCGGGGCCGAGCAGCGGCGACACGGTCACGAGCCAGGCGGCGCCGGCATCCCTCAGCTGCGTCTCGATCTCATGCGCCGTATAGAGGGAGTTGACGGTGGTCACGGCCGCCCCCAGCCGCAGGATGCCGTGGAACACCGTCGCGAAGGCGGGGACGTTGGGACAGAGGAGACCGACCACCGTCTCGGTGTCGACGCCGCGATGGGCGAGCGCCCCGGCGAACGCGTCGACCTGGTCGCGGAGAACGCCGTAGGTCGTCTCGTCGCCGGTGGCGGGGTCGATCAACGCGACGCGCTCGAGATCAGCGTCGGTCAGCGACCCGAAGAGGTGGTCGTAGACGCTCCGGGACGGAATTTCGATGCGGGGGTAAGGGCTCTGGAACACGGGATCTCCTTCGATACCGACGCGGCGACGACGCCGTGCGCTCATCCTGTCAAAGGAGGAACCCGGTGTCACGTGTTATGACACGCAGGATCAGACGACGCCGAGCGACGCCAGCGCGGCACCACCCGCTGCGCCGACGATCACCACGGCCCAGGGCGGGACACGGAATGCCGTCAACAGCACGAAAGCGACCAGCGCGAGCATGAACGCGCCAGGTCCGGTGACGGCGGTCGTGAACACCGGCGTGTACAGCGCCGCCCCCAGGATGCCGACGACCGCCGCGTTCGCGCCGCGCATCGCCGCCCGCGCCCGGGGGCGTCCGCGCAACGCATCCCAGAAGGGCAGCACCCCCACGAGCACGAGGAACCCGGGGAGGAAGATCGCCGTGAGCGCGATCGCCGCCCCCGCGATGCCGCCCGGACCCACCGACGACACCGAACCGAGATACGCCGCGAAGGTGAACAGGGGGCCCGGGACGGCCTGCGCCGCACCGTAGCCGGCGAGGAAGGCGTCCGGCGAGACCCACCCGGTCTGCACCACCTCGGCCTGCAGCAGCGGGAGGACGACGTGCCCCCCGCCGAACACCAGCGCGCCGGCCCGGAAGAAGGCGTCGACGAGCGCGATGAGGCCCGACCCGGTCACGGCCGCGAGAACGGGCAGCCCCACCAGGGCGATCGCGGCGGCGGCGAGGCATCCGATCGCGACCGCCCGGGGCACTCCGAACGACAGGGCCGACGCCCCCGTCTCCTCGGCGCCGCCCCGCAGCAGGACCGACCCGGCCACGACCCCGACGACCAGCGCACCGATCTGACCGACCGCTCCGGGCGCCCACAGCGCCAGAGCGACGGCGACGACGGCGATCCCGGCGCGCGGACCGTCGGGCGCGAGGGCGCGGGCCATGCCCCACACGGCCTGGGCGACGATGGCCACGGCGACGATCTTCAACCCGTCCAGGATGCCGCCGCCCACCGGTCCCCCGAACAGCCACGCGCCGGCGGCGAACGCGACGAGCAGCGCCGCGGAGGGCAGGGTGAAGGCGACGAACGCCGCGAGCGCGCCGAGAAAACCCGCGCGCTGCAGCCCCATCGCGAATCCGACCTGGCTCGAGGCGGGGCCGGGGAGGAACTGACACAGTGCGACGAGGTCGGCGTAGGCCCGGTCGTCCATCCAACGACGCCGCGCGACGAGGTCGTCGCGGAAGTAGCCCAGGTGCGCCACCGGGCCTCCGAACGATGTCACGCCCAGGCGCAGGAACGCGAGGAACACCTCGGAGACGGTGCCGGCTCGTGTCATCCGCTCTTCCTACCGTGGGACGGGAAACACCGGGTGAATCGGGTCAGCGCAGCGGGCGCTGCAGCAGCAGGTCGACGATGCGGAGGGTGTGCGCGGTGCGGTCCTGATCGGCCGCGATGTCGGCGCCGCGCACGGCGTCGCGGAAACGTTCCACCTCGCCGATCATCGGGTTCTCCGGCGCCTCGACCTCGATGACCTCCGGCGCGCTGCCACGCGGGCTCAGGATGAGACGCCGCGGGGCGTCGATGGCATCGATCGACAGAGAGGCCTTCTCCCCCTGGATCTCGCTCGGCAGCGTGGTGTCGGTGATCTTCGACCACGCCACATCGGCGACGAAGTCGTCGTACTCCGCGATCGCACTGCCGAGCCCGTCGGTGTGCGACGCGATGCCCACACGCGCCCCGCTGACCTCCCGGGGTTCGCCGAAGAGCAGCACGAGCGCGTGCAGCGGATAGACCCCCAGATCGCGCAGCGCACTGCCACCCAACGCGGGATCGAAGATGTTCGTCTGCTCTCCCGCGAGCACGTGGTCGTACCGGGCCGACCGCTTCTCGTACCGGAACGAGACCCGGCGGATGCGGCCGAGCCCGGGCAGGACGTCCTCGACGGCCCGGATGCCGGGGTCGTACGCCGTGCGCATCGCCTCCAGCAGCACGACTCCCCGTTCTCTCGCGCGCGCCACCAGACCGGCCCACTCCCCCGCCGTCACGGTCGCCGGCTTCTCCACGAGGACCGGGACACCGGCATCCACCGCCGTCCGCACCTGCTCCGCGTGCACCGCGTTCGGACTCGCGATGTAGACGGCGTCGACGTCGTCCGCGGCGAGCAGAGCGCGAAGACCGTGGGCGACGCCGGGCGCGCCGATACGGTCTGCGAACTCGCGCCCGCGGTCCTCGTCACGAGACGCCACGCGACCGAGCGCGACCCCGTCGACCGCGCGGACGGCATCCGCCAGGCGCTCGGAGATGGAACTGGTGCCGACGATGCCGATGCGGATCATGACCCCATCATGGCGGGTGCTCCTCTGCGCGATCTCGCGCGGATTGCGCGAGCCGTCCCGCTAGGATCGCCGTGATCGTGGGGACGATCACCGCATTACGGGGGAAATACCGATGGTCACGCGCGCGCAACGACGCCGGCGGGCCGCACGGCGCGCACGCCTGCGGCGCACGATCGCCGCGGTGGTGGCGGTCGCCCTCATCGCGGTCGTCGTGATCGTGTTCGCGGTCGTGCGCGGATCGTCCGAGATCCCCGCCGCTCAGACCCGCCCGACCGCCTCCTCTGTCCCGAGCGCGGAGCCGACCCCGACCCCGACTCCCCTCACTCCGGCGCAGAGCCTGCTCTCGACCACCGCGGATCCGCGGGCATGCGCGGTGTCGTTCGCCGGCGACGGCATCGCCCTCGGTCCCCGACTGCAGACGCAGGACGCACGATACGAGGACCTCCCGATCCCCCGTTCGGACGGCCGCGTGTTCGCCGGGTGGTACGCCACCGCCGCCGATGCGAGCGCGCTCGCCCTGCCGGCGCGGGTCAACGGCGCCGACCTCGTCACGTGCACCGATCGTCAGAAGACGCTGCACGCGGGGTGGACCACCCCCGAGGCGAACAGGGCCGAGGACGCCGGCATCCCGATCCTCATGTATCACCAGTTCACGCGGAAACCCGAGGGCGAGGACACCTGGCTGCGGGCCAACTACCTCTACATCGGGGACTTCGACGCGCAGATGGCCTACATCCAGGAATCCGGGTTCTACCTGCCGACCTGGGACGAGCTGAGCGCCTTCATCGACGGGGCACTGTTCCTGCCGAAGCGCTCGGTCATCATCACCGACGACGACGCCGACAGCACGTGGCTCGAGCTGGCGGCACCGATCGTCGACGCACGGAACCTCCTCACCACTTCCTTCGTCATCACCTCGGCCCGCACCGAGGGCACCCCCAACCGCTTCGTCCTCCAGCGGTCGCACACGCACGACATGCACCGGGCCGGGGCGAACGGGAAGGGCCGCATGGTCAACGACGACGCCGACACGATCGCCGCCGACCTCGAGCAGTCCGCGGCGATCCTCGGCGTGAAAGAGGTCGTGGCGTACCCCTTCGGTCATCACGACGCCACGACCAAGGAGGGTGTGCGCCGGGCCGGCTTCGAGCTCGGCCGCACCGTGGAGCACGGCTACGTCCGCGTCGGGACGGACAAGCTCGCGTTGCCGGTGATCCGCGTGAACGAGGGCATGACCGTCGACGATCTGAGGGATGCCATCGGCTGAACGATGCCCTCATGTCAGCGCTCCCGCGGATGAACGTGCCGCTAGCTCTCAGGGAAATGATCCACAATCCCAAGTTGGGCACGCGTCGGCCGGTCTACGCTGTGTACTTCTGGCATCACCGAAACGCGAGCATCCATGGACCTCACCGTCATCGTTCCGACCTTCAACGAGGGTCCGAACGTCGCCGAACTCGTCCGTCGCACGACGGACGCGCTGCCCGGTCGCGCCATCGAGATCCTGTTCGTCGACGACTCCACCGATGACACCCCCGACATCATCCGCGCCGTCGCCGCGCAGGCGTCGGTCCCCGTCCGGCTCCTCCACCGCGACCGGCCCGTCGGCGGACTGGGCGGCGCCGTCGTCGACGGCATCCGGGCCGCGGCATCCGATTTCTGCGTCGTCATGGACGGCGACCTGCAGCACCCGCCCGAGGTCATCGCGGAACTGCTCGCGCGCGCCGAGGTCGGCGACGCCGACGTGGTCGTGGCATCCCGCTACATCGCCGGCGGCACGTCGGACGGGCTCGCCAACGCGGTGCGCACGCTCGTCTCCCGTGGGTCGACGCTGCTGACCAAGGCCATGTTCCCGCGGAAGCTGCACAACTGCTCCGACCCGATGACCGGCTTCTTCCTCATCGACCGCCGCGCACTCGACGTCGAGGATCTGCGTCCGCGGGGGTTCAAGATCCTGCTCGAGATCCTCGCCCGCAAGCAGATGCGCGTGGCCGAGGTGCCGTTCTCGTTCGCCCCGCGCTTCGCGGGCGAGTCCAAGGCCTCCTTCAGCCAGGGCATGCGCTTCCTCACGCAGCTGACGATGCTGCGCTTCGGCCGCATGTCGGCGTTCGCCCTCGTCGGTGGCCTGGGCGCCGTGGCGAACCTGCTCATCATGTGGGGTCTCACCGCGGTCGGCGTGCAGTACCTCGTCGCCGCTGTGATCGCCAGCGTGATCACGATCGTCGCGAACTTCCTCGCCCTCGAGTACCTCGTCTTCGCCGACATGCGCGAAGAGTCCGGTCTCATGCGCCACCGGTTCGTGAAGTCGTTCACGTTCAACGGCATCGAGGCGATCGTCCGCATCCCCGTGATCTGGCTGCTGGTCAACGAAGCGCATATCCAGAGCGTCGTCGCCGCCGGCCTGACCCTCGTCGCCGCGTTCGTCATCCGCTTCGTGTTCCACGCTCTGGTGGTCTACGCCCCCAAGAAGGCGCGCAACGCCCAGATCGCCGCGCTGCCCGAACCGCTCGAAGACGAACTCGCCGCCTGAGACGCCCCGGCATCCGACCGATCGGCCGACGCCCGTCTCAGCGGCGTACGCTGTTCACATGTCCGATGCCTCCATCCGCATGTTCGGCGCCGACTGGTGCCGTGACTGCATCCGCACGAAGAAGCAGCTCGACGAACTGGGCGTCGCCTACGAGTACGTCGACCTCGTCGCCGACCCCGCGGCGGCCGACGTGGCCAAAGAGATCTCGGGTCGGACGAACATCCCGGTCGTCGTCTACCCCGACGCCTCGCACCACGTCGAGCCCTCGAACGCCGACGTCGAGGCCAAACTCCGCGAGCTCGCGCTGATCTGACCCGTCGCCCGATGCTCACCGCCGCGTGGCCGGTCCGCCGTCACGCGACCGGTGAGACCGGTACCGCCCTGCCGGCGTTCATCGACCATCACGTCCACGCTCACCTCGTGGACGTGCACGCACTGCCGGCCGGTGGGATCGCGGGGGTGCTCGATCTCGGTGGCGACCCGGTAGCCCTCGCACGCCGGACCACGGGGCTCCCCCGCGTGACCTTCGCGGGCGCGTTCCTCACCGCCCCCGGCGGATACCCGAGCGGGCGGTCGTGGGCACCGGATGCCATCGTCCACACCGTCACCGATGCGTCGCCTCATCCCGGGGTTCCCGGCGGCGCCCGGACCGCGGTCGACGCGCAGGCCGACGCCGGTGCCGCTGTCATCAAGGTGGCCCTGAACGCCGATGCGGGGCCGGTGCTCTCGGACGCGGTGCTGGCGGCCATCCTGACCGCGGCCGACGAGCGGGGTCTTCCCGTCGTCGCGCACGCCCAAGGCGCCGGGCAGGTGGAGCGCGCGATCGACGCCGGTGTCGCCGCGCTCGCCCACGCACCCTCTGATCTGTCGCTGTCGCGACGCCTCCTCGCGCGGGCGGCCGACGCCGGGCAGATCTGGATCTCGACGCTCGACATCCACCGCGGGTCGGCGCGCGCCCGCGCGATCGGGCACCTCGCAGCCTTCGGGGAACGGGGTGGACGCGTGCTCTACGGCACCGACCTCGGAAACGGTCCGCTCCCGCTCGGCGTGAACCGCCGTGAACTCCTCGCGCTGCAGGAGGCCGGGATCCGCGGCGACGCGCTCGTGGCATCCCTCTGCGACCCGTGGCCCGCCCGCTCCGTCACCGATGCGGTCCGCAGTTTCATCGCCGGTCCCGTTCCCACCGACCTCGACCAGCTCGCGACGTGGCTGTCGCGGGCGAGCGTGGTCCCGACCGAGGAGCTCACCCGTGTCGACTGATCCGAGCGATCTGTTCGCCGTCGAGGCCCGCGCACTCGACGCCTCCGACCCCCTGGCCGCGCATCGCGACGCGTTCGTCGGCGCGGAGTCGTCGCTGATCTACTTCGACGGCAACTCCCTCGGACGTCCTCCGCGCGTCACGGCGCAACGGCTGGCCGACTTCGTCACCGGCCAGTGGGGCGGTCGGTTGATCCGGGGATGGGACGAGTCCTGGATGCAGATGCCCTTCCACCTCGGCGACCGCCTCGGCCACCTGGCCCTCGGGGCCGCAGCAGGGCAGACGGTCATCGGCGACTCGACGACCGTGCTGCTGTACAAGCTGCTCCGGGCGGCGCTCGCCGAGCGGTCGGCGGGAGATCCGGGACGTGTCGAGATCGTCGTCGGCCGCGACGACTTCCCGACCGACCGGTACCTGGTCGAGGGGATCGCCGCCGAGCGCGGCGCCCGGGTCGTCTGGGTCGATGTCGACACCACCCGCGGAGTGGATGCCGACGCGCTGCGAGGCGCCGTCGGCCCCCGAACCGCCGTGGTGCTGCTCAGCCACGTCTCCTACCGCTCCGGTTATCTGGCCGATGCCGGAACCCTCACGCGGATCGTGCACGATGCCGGCGCCCTCGTGCTGTGGGACCTGTGCCACTCCGCGGGGGCGGTTCCGGTCGAGCTCGACGCGTGGGGCGTCGACCTCGCGGTCGGCTGCACCTACAAGTACCTCAACGGGGGGCCGGGTTCTCCGGCCTTCGCCTACGTCGCCGCCCGCCACCAGGCCACGCTGGTCCAGCCGATCCAGGGATGGATGGGGGCGGCCGACGTCTTCGCGATGGGACCCGAGTACCGCCCCGCCGCGGGGATGCGACGGTTCTTGTCGGGGACGCCACCCGTTCTCGCCATGCGCGCGATGGAGGACACGCTCGATCTCATCGAGGATGCTGGGATCACGGCGATCCGCGCCAAGTCCGTGACCCTGACCGAGTTCGCCCTGCGCGTGAGCGACGGCATCCTGGCTCCCCTCGGCGTCCGCGTGGCCTCGCCACGGGACCCCGCGGAGCGCGGCGGTCACGTGACGCTGTCGCACCCGGCGATGCGAGCGGTCACGGCGCGATTGTGGGAGCAGGACGTGATCCCGGACTACCGCGACCCGCACGGTCTGCGGATCGGGCTCGCGCCGCTGACCACGAGCTTCGCCGAGACCCTCGCCGGGCTGACCGCCGTCGCCGAGGCCGTGCGGGCCGAGGGCTGACCGAACACGCCGTCCGCGCGTGCGGGCCGACGCCCTGAGCGAAGGCTCCGTCGCCCGGGCGCCTGCGGGACTCGGCGCGACGTGGTCGCCGACCCCGCCGCGGGTCTAGCCTCGGAGGGTGATCGACCCCCTCCTCATCGTCGTCGTCGGGATCGTGGTGGTCTCGCTGGTCACCGTCATCGCGCCCCGATTCAACGTCGCCGGGCCTCTCGTGCTCATGACGATCGGTCTCGGGGTGAGCCTGCTGCCGTTCGTCCCCGCGTTCGCGGTCGAGCCCGAGGTGATCCTCGTCGGGGTCCTCCCCCCGCTGCTGTACTCGGCGGCCGTCCAACTGCCCGCGATCGAGTTCCGCCGCGACTTCGCGCCCATCGCCGGTCTGTCGGTCCTGCTCGTGGTCTTCAGCTCCCTCGGACTCGGGCTGTTCTTCGCGGCGGTGATCCCCGGCCTCGGACTGGCGCTCGGCGTGGCCCTCGGCGCGATCCTCAGCCCGACGGATGCCGTGGCCACCTCGATCGCCAAGCGGCTCGGCATCGCGCCGCGCGTGGTCACGTTGCTCGAGGGCGAGAGCCTGCTCAACGACGCCACCGCGCTCGTGCTGCTGCGCACGGCCGTGGCGGCCGTGGCATCCGGGTTCGCGTTCGCCGATGCCGTCGGCAACTTCGCGTGGGGCGTTCTCCTTGCCCTCGCGCTGGGAGCGCTCGTCGGGTGGGGCAATCTGCGTATCCGGGAGCGGGTCAGCAACCCCGCGGCCAACACCGCGCTGAGCTTCACGGTGCCGTTCATCGCCTACCTCCCCACCGAGCACCTGGGCGGGTCGGGGCTGGTGGCGGCCGTCGTCGCGGGCATCGTCACCGGCCAGGGAGCGGCGCGGCGCTTCACACCGGAGCAGCGGGTGAGCGACCGACTCAACTGGCGCACCATCGAGCTGATCCTCGAGGGCGGCGTCTTCCTCGTGTTCGGCCTCGAACTGAAGGACATCGTGCGCGCGAACCTCCAGGAGCATGAGGGCCTCTGGCACGGCACGTGGCTCGCGCTCTCGGCGCTGGGGATCGCCCTGGCGGTTCGGGCCGTCTACGTCGCGGCACTCATCTGGCTGCAGGGCCGACGCAGTCGGGGCACTCCCCGCACCCGCGAACGAGCGCATCGAGCGAGCAAACGCGTCGATCGACTGGAGGAGGCGTATCGGAGCGACCCCGATGCCTTCGGCCGCCGCGGCGGCGACCCCGAGCACGCCCAGCGACGCTTCGCGTGGGCACGTCGGCGCATCACCCGGACGCTGGCCGATCTCGACTATTACCGCGATGCCCCGCTGGGCTGGCGGCACGGCACCGTGATCGTGTGGGCCGGGATGCGCGGAGTGGTCACGCTCGCCGCTGCGCAGACCCTGCCGCGCGAGACCGTCGACCGTCCGCTGCTGATCTTCGTCGCGTTCCTCGTCGCCCTGTTCAGCCTGCTCGTGCAGGGGATCACTCTGCCGGCGGTCGTGCGCGCCGTGGGCCTGGCCGGAGGCGGCGGCGAGGGGCCCACGCGCGAGGAGCAGCGAGCGCTGGATGCCGAGCTGCGCGGGGCGGCGGTCGCCGCCGTGACGTCGGGCACGCTCGCGCGGCGCAACGGCGAGCCCTTCCCGCCGGACCTCGTCGAGCGGGCCGGTGCGCGCCTGACCCGTCCGCCCGACGACGAGGTGACCGCACGCGCCCGCGACCTGCTCGAACTGCGGCTGGCGTCGATCGATGCGATGCGCCGGGAACTCAACCGCATCAGCCACGACGGCCGCTACAGCACCGCCGCCCTCCGACATGCCCTCGCCGAGCTGGATGCCGACCAGCTGAGCCTCGAGCTGCGCATCGACGGCGAGGACTAGCGCGCGAGACGCCTCGTCGTCCCGCTCGCGCGAGCGGGACGAACGCCATACCGCTGCGGAAGACGCCGCGCCGACCGGGGGGCGAGCGCCGGGGCGTGCGGCAGAATGGAAGCGGAGGTGCCCATGAGCGATCCGAACCCGACACCGACGTCGTCTGCGGACGCCGCGCGTGCGGCCGCACCGGTCGCCCACACGGCGGCCGACTGCCCGCAGTGCTTCACCGAGATGCAGAGCGACGGCGCCTGGTGGCGGGCTCGTCCCGCCGGCTCCCGTCTCGTCGGACTGGTCGTCTCGCGACCGGGCCTTCCATCGATCGTGCAGCAACGCGACGACCTCACCCGCTTCGGCGTCCCGATCGAAGGATTCCGTCATCCCGCGCCCGAGACGCTCGAGGACTGGGCGGCGCGCCTCGATCGCTTCTTCGGCACGCTGACCCGCGGGGACGTGCTCGTCGTCACCACGGTCGAAGCCCTCGGAGTCTCCCGCGCCGACGCGTCGCGTGCCGTGTCCGAGCTGCGTCAGCGCGGCGTCATCGTGAAGGTTCTCGCTCACGGAGACCGCCACTTGCACACGGCCACCGTCGCACCACCGGCGTGAGCCGGGCTGGAGCCTGAGGCGGCGGGCCCGCGACACAGCACCCCCGCCCCATCGCCTCTCCGGCGCCGAGGCGTTCAGGCGCCGACGTAGCGTGCGAGGTGCTCCCCCGTGAGGGTGGAGGCGTCGGCGACGAGTTCGGCCGGAGTCCCCTCGAACACGATCGTTCCGCCATCGTGGCCCGCTCCGGGACCGATGTCGATGATCCAGTCCGCGTGCGCCATCACGGCCTGGTGGTGCTCGATCACGACGACGGTGTTTCCGGCATCCACGAGGGAGTCCAACAGCGCCAGAAGCGTGTCGACGTCGGCGAGGTGAAGACCCGTCGTCGGCTCGTCGAGGACGTAGACCGCCCCCTTCTTCGCCATCGATATCGCCAGTTTCAGGCGCTGACGCTCGCCGCCGGACAGGGTGGTGAGCGACTGGCCGAGCGTGATGTAGCCGAGACCGACGTCGACGAGGCGCGCGAGTACGGCCACCGCGGGCCCCTGCGTGAGGAACGCGGATGCCTCGGTCACCGACATCTGCAGCACCTCGGCGATGTTCCTGCCCTGGAGGGAGTACTCGAGGACCTCGTCGGCGAAGCCCGTGCCGCCGCAGAGCTCGCACACCGTCTCGACGCTCGACTGGAACCCGAGCTCGGTCACGATGACGCCCAGCCCCGTGCACGCGATGCAGGCACCCTCGGAGTTGGCACTGAACAGCGCCGGCTTGACGCCGTTCGCCTTGGCGAAGGCCGAACGCACGGCATCCAGGATGCCGGTGTACGTCGCGGGGCTGCTGCGGCGCGACCCCTTGATGGGCGATTGGTCCACGACCACCACGTCGTCGAGGCCGGGCAGATTGCCGTGGATCAACGACGACTTGCCTGATCCGGCGACGCCCGTGATCACCGTCAGAATGCCGAGGGGCACGTCGACGTCGACGTTCCTGAGGTTGTGCTGCGACGCACCGCGGATCGGCATGGCCCCCGTGCGCGGGCGCACCGAGGACTTCAGTTGCGCTCGGTGATCGAGGAAACGCCCGGTGAGGGTGCCGGAGCCGCGGAGTCCGGCGACATCTCCGGCGTACTGGATGGTTCCGCCCTCTCGACCGGCACGCGGTCCCAGGTCGACGACGTGATCGGCGATCTCGATGACCTCGGGCTTGTGCTCGACGACCAGCACCGTGTTGCCCTTGTCGCGCAGCTGACGCAGAGTGTCGTTCATCCGCTGGATGTCATGCGGGTGCAGACCGGCCGTCGGTTCGTCGAAGACATAGGTGATGTCGGTGAGGCTGGACCCGAGATGGCGGATCATCTTGGTGCGCTGTGCCTCGCCGCCGGAAAGGGTGCCGCTGGCCCGATCGAGGGACAGGTATCCGAGCCCGATGTGGACGAAGGCGTCGAGCGTGTCACGCAGGCCCGTCGCGATCGGCGCCACAGACGGGTCGTCGATGCTCCGCACCCAGGCGGCGAGGTCGGTGATCTGCATGGCCGCGGCATCCGCGATGCTCACCCCGCCGATGCGGCTGGACCGGGCGCCCTCGTTCAGGCGCGTGCCTCCGCACGCGGGGCAGGCCACGAACGTCACTGCGCGATCGACGAAGGCGCGGATGTGGGGCTGCAGCCCCTCGCGGTCTTTCTGCAGCATGCTCTTGGTGATCTTCGGGATGAGTCCCTCGTACGTCATGTTGGTGCTCGCGATCCGCACCTTCGTCTGCTCGCCGTGGAGGAAGACCCGGCGCTCCTCGGCGCTGAAGTCGCGCACCGGTTTGTCGCCGTCCAGGAACCCCGACTCGGCGAAGATCCGCACCATCCACCCGTCCGCCGTGTACCCGGGAACGAGGATCGCCCCGCCGTTCAGGGACTTCGACTCGTCGACGAGTTGCGAGACGTCGACGTCGCTCACCTGGCCCAGACCCTCACAGTCGGGACACATGCCGCCGGTGATCTCGAACGATCGGCGCTCCTTCCGGCCCTTGCGGGCGCCCGTCTTGATCTCGACCGCACCGGCGCCCGAGATCGAGGGGACATTGAACGAGAAAGCCTGAGACGAGCCGACGTGGGGCTCACCGAGCCGGCTGAACAGCACGCGCAGCATGGCGTGCACGTCGGTCGCGGTCCCCACGGTCGAGCGGGCGTTCGGCGCCATGCGCTCCTGGTCGACGCGGATGGTGGCGCTGAGGTTCTCGAGCGCATCGACCTCGGGGCGCGACGGCTGCCCCATGAACTGCTGGACGAATGTGGGATACGTGTCGTTGATCAGCCGCTGGGACTCGGCGGCGATCGTGCCGAAGACGAGCGACGACTTGCCCGAACCGCTCACGCCCGTGAACACCGTGAGCCGCCGCTTGGGCACGTCGACGTCGACGTTCTTGAGGTTGTTCTCACGCGCGCCGCGCACGCGGATGACGTCGTGCGCATCGGCGGGGGCATCGGACATGGCGACTCCTCGGCTCAGTCGATCCTCAGTGTGGCGCAGGCCACCGACATCCGCGAGGCCGCCGCCGTCACCGTGGACCCTCCGGCGGAGCGCCGACCCGACACACCGGACCACGGCGATCCGCACCGGCGTGTCACCGCCGAACTCCGAACGACGGCACCCGGCGGCAGACACGACGGCCCCCGACGTCGGACACGACGTCGCGCCCCGGACACACCCGCAGACACGACGTCGCCCCCGCGGACGGATCCGCGGGGGCGACGGGGGACGGGGGTCAGCCCTGGGCGCGACGGTTGGTACGCGCGCCCCGACCGACGACCATGCCGGTCGTGGGAGCTCCGGATGCCGACCGCCCGGCACCCTGGGGGCGTGCGGTGTTCGAGCCGGTCCGGGCGTTGCCGCCGCCCTGTCCACGACCGGCACCGGAGCGCTGGCCCTGGCGTGCGGGCTGCGCGCCGTCGCCGGTCGAAGCACCCTGGCCGGCACCGCGGCCGCGGCGACGACGACCCTCGCCGGGCGCCGACGTTCGGGGCGCGGCATCCGAGGATCCCTGTCCGCGGGCCGCGCGCTTGCGCTGCGCGTTCGCGCCCTGCGAGCGGCCGCCGCCCTGCGGCGCGGCGACGATCGGCTCGGGCTTGACGTACGGGGCCACCTCGCCGACGAGGGCGACGACCTCGGGCGAGGCGGGGGTGACCGGCTGCGGGGTGACCGAGATCTTGGCCTTGCGCAGGATGTCGAGGGTGTCGCGACGCTGCTCGGGCAGCATGATCGTCACGACGTCTCCCGCCGAGCCGGCGCGGGCGGTGCGACCGGAACGGTGCAGGTAGGCCTTGTGCTCGACGGGCGGGTCGACGTGGACCACGAGCTCGACGCCGTCGACGTGTACACCGCGGGCGGCGACGTCGGTCGCGACGAGCACCCTGGCGCGACCCTCGCCGAACGCGGCGAGGTTGCGGTCACGTGCGGGCTGCGACAGGTTGCCGTGCAGGTCGACGGAGGGGATGCCCGCAGCGGTCAGTTCCTTGGCGAGCTTCTTGGCCTGGTGCTTCGTGCGCATGAACAGGATGCGGCGGGACGTGCCGGAAGCCAGCGTCCGCACGAGCTGCTTCTTGGCGTCCGCGTCGGCCGGCACGAAGACGTGGTGCGTCATCGCGGCGACGTGCGAGTGGGCCTCGTCGACCGAGTGCAGGACCTCGTTGCGGAGGAACCGCTTCACGAGCTTGTCCACGCCGTTGTCGAGCGTCGCCGAGAACAGCAGGCGCTGGCCGTCGGCGGGCGTGCGGGAGAGCAGGCGCGTCACGCCCGGGAGGAAGCCCAGGTCGGCCATGTGGTCGGCCTCGTCGAGGACGGTGATCTCGACCGCGTCGAGGCTCGCGAAGCCCTGACCGATGAGGTCTTCCAGGCGCCCGGGGCACGCGACCAGGATGTCGACGCCCGTGGCGAGCGCGTCGACCTGACGCTTCTGGTTCACGCCGCCGTAGACGGTGGTGGTGACGAGGTCGTACGCCGCGGCGAGGGGCTTGATGACCTCGTCGATCTGGTTGGCGAGCTCACGGGTGGGGGCGAGCACGAGCGCGCGGGGCTTGCGTCCGCGTCGGCGGTCGCTCTTCGCGGCGAGACGGGCCACGAGGGGCAGCGAGAACGCGAGGGTCTTGCCGGATCCGGTCTTGCCGCGACCGAGCACGTCCCGGCCCGCGAGGGTGTCGGGGAGGGTGTCGGCCTGGATCGGGAACGGCTCGTTCTTGCCCTGCTCGGCGAGCACGGCGATGAGCGGCGCGGGCACGCCGAGGTCGGTGAAGGTCTGGGACGTCATGAAGTCTCCTGCCGGCGCGCACGCGCGCACGGCGGTTCGGGATGCCGCGATGCTGCGGCTGCAATGGGCGAAGGCGCCGGGTGGCGCATCCGTTCGCCGTGAAGGTCAAAGGCCCGCGGGAAGGGGGCCGGTGCGTTCGACGACGCGGGGAGCGAGAGCTCCGACCACCAGTCTAGCGGGTGCGGTCAGGCGGCCGCTCGCCAGCACCCGGCGACGTGGTCGTCGACCATGCCCGACGACTGCATGAGCGCGTACATCGTGGTGGGGCCGACGAAGCGGAAGCCGCGTCGGCGCAGCTCCTTGCTCATCGCCTCGGACTCGGGCGTGACGGCCGGCACTTCGGCGAACGTCGACGGAGGCGTGTGCTCCGCGGGAGCGAACGACCACAGCAGGGCGTCGAGCTCTCCGTCGGCCATGTCGGCGACGAGCCGGGCATTGCCGATCACGGCCTCGATCTTGCCGCGGTGGCGGATGATGCCGGCATCCTGGAGCAGCCGATCGACGTCGTCGGGCCCGAACGCGGCGACCGCCGCCGGCTCGAACCCGTGGAACACCTCGCGGAAGCGCGGCCGCTTGCGGAGGATCGTGATCCACGACAGCCCCGCCTGGAAACCCTCGAGGCTCATCTTCTCGAACAGCGGGCGGTCGCCCCGCAACTCGGTGCCCCACTCCTCGTCGTGATAGCGCCGGTACTCGGGGTCGTCGCCGGCCCACGCGCAGCGGGCGCGGCCGTCGGCGTCGAGGATCAGGTCGCTCATGAGCTCAGACTAGACAGGGGGTCGGACATCGCGTCCCGCGACCCCTGGCCCGCTGGGCGGCGCACCGCTACCCTCCGGACATGCACACCGTTCCCCCTGGGCCCCCGCCGCACCCGCGTCTCGCTGTACCTCGGCCTCGTCCTCGCCGTGATCATGATCGTCGTCGGCATCGTCGCCGTCGGGGTCGACGGTCCGCCGTGGTTCGCGATCGTGATGCTGGTGGCCGGGGTGGCCATCGGCGCCCTCGCGATCGTGCGCCTCCTCCTGCTTCACCGCACCTGACGACGCAGAAGGGGCGGCGGCCCCCAGGACCACCGCCCCTCCTCCGCGCGGTTACTTGCCGGGCTTCTTCTCCGGCACGGGGGCGTTGCCCGACGCCCGCAGCGCGGCGTAGTAGGACGCCGCCTCGTTCTGCCGCTCGTCCTCGACACCGGTCGCGATCGCGGCGCGGATGTGCTCGGGACCGTAGCCGAAGGCATCCACCAGGTCTTGCGCGTGCGGACGCAGCCGCACGCAGAGCCGGTCGATGTAACTCGACACCGCCGCCGCGCGCTGCGTCGACAGGCGGCCGTTGATCAGGTACCAGGCGAGGTGCTTCTCGATGAGCTGCAGACCGAACAGATCGCGCAGCCACGTCAGCACCTGCCGGGTGTTGTCGTCGTTCACCCGATTGATCGCGTCGGTGAAGGCTTCCCACTGCAGCAGTTCGCCGTGCGCCCGCGCGGCTTCGATCAGTTCCGCCTGGTTCTCGTTGAACAGCGCCGCCGCGTCTTCGCGGGAGAGCTTGGATGCCGGGCGCAGCCGTCCCGCGATGTCGGCGACCATCTGCTGCACGCGGTCGGCGAGCAGTTCGTGCTGCTGCTGAGCGCGCAGACCCTTCTCGACCGAACGCGCCGTGGAGCCGCGGTCGGTCACGGCCTGTCCCAGCTGACGCAGCCCGGCACCGTGGAAGAGCTTCCCGGCGGTCTGGCCGACCGCGAAGGCGGCCAGCGCCTTGGCATCCTTGCCCTTGAACTGACGCGCGTAGTCCGCGAGCAGGCGCTTGCCGACCAGCTGAAGCAGCACGTTGTTGTCACCCTCGAACGTCACGTAGATGTCGAGGTCGGCACGCAGGCCCACGAGTCGGTTCTCGAACAGAAAGCCCTGACCGCCGCACGCCTCGCGCGACTCCTGCAGGGTGTCGAGAGCGTGCCAGGTGGACAGGGGCTTCAGTGCGGCCGCGAGGGTTTCGAGGTCCTCCCGGTCGGCATCCGTGTCGAGCCGTCCGCTGAAGACGCCGTCGAACTTCTGCAGGAACTCGTCGTGCGCGAAGATCTCGGCGTACGTCGTGGCCAGTCGCGGCAGCAGGCGGCGCTGATGCTTGCCGTAGTCGAGCAGCGTCACCTCGGGGGTTCCGCTGCCGGAGTCGAACTGCCGGCGCTGGTTGCCGTAGGTGACCGCGATGGTCAGGCCGATCGCCGACGCCCACGCGGCCGCGCCGTCGAGCGAGACGCGGCCCTGCACGAGCGTGCCGAGCATCGTGAAGAAGCGGCGCCCGGGGCTGGCGATGTCGCTCGAGTACGTGCCGTCGGCGGCGACGTCGCCGTACCGGTTCAGCAGGTTCTCGCGCGGGACGCGGACCTGGTCGAAGTGGAGGCGCCCGTTGTCGATGCCGTTCAGGCCGCCCTTGAGGCCGTCGTCCTCGCCGCCGATTCCGGGGAGGAACGCGCCGTTCTCGTCGCGCAGCGGCACGTAGAAGCAGTGGACGCCGTGGTTGACGCCGTTGGTGATGAGTTGCGCGAACACCGTCGCGGCCTTGCCGTGCAGGGCGGCGTTGCCCAGGTAGTCCTTCCAGGCGCCGCGGAACGGCGTGTGGATGACGAACTCCTCGGTCTCGGGGTCGTAGGTCGCCGTCGTACCGATCGCCGCGACATCCGAGCCATGACCGGTCTCGGTCATCGCGAACGCACCCGGGATATCGAGGCTCATGATGCCGGGGAGCCACTTCTCGTGGTGCTTCTCGGTGCCGAGTTGCAGGACGGCCGAACCGAACAGGCCCCACTGGACGCCGGACTTGATTTGCAGGCTCGGGTCGGCGGCCACGAGCTCTTCGAACCCGGCGATGTTCGCGCCGTTGTTCTCTTCGCCGCCGAACCGCTTCGGGAAGGCGCGGTGCACGGCCTTGCGTGCCACGAGCTCGTGGAGCTGCCCGAGCGTGCGCGCCCGGTGGGCGTCCATGCCGAGGCTGTCGTCGCGCCAGAACAGCGGGTCCTTCAGCATCTCGCGCGCCTCGCGGCGGGTGTCGCCCCACGTGCCGAGGAGCAGATCGGTGACGCGCTCGATGTCGATGCGGTTCTCAGCGGCCTCGGCGGCGGAGTGCGCGGCGGTGGGCGCACCTCCGACAGGCGTGCGCGTGCTCATGGCGGGCGTGACGGGACGGACGGCGGCGTCGGTCATTTCGGCACCTTTCGACGTTGCAAAGGGATGCCTCCACGGTAGGAGTCCCACAACAGCCGATCAAACATTGTGTGAAGTACGCACAAGCTCGCCGGGCGACGTCGCCGGAGGTGGTTGTGGGGCGTCAACATCCCCGCTCGCGAGACGGGCGGAGGGGCGCTCGGCGCGCAGCGGTGGTCCGCGCAGAGGTCGATTCGGCCCGTCCGTGCTGCCGCGGCCGGGTCAGTGCTGGGCCACGACCGTCAGGAGGCCGTCGCCGTACGCCTCGCGCTTCTTCGCGCCGATGCCGGTGATGCCGTCCAGGTCGGACAGGGATGCCGGACGCGCGGCCGCGATCGCCCGCAGCGTCGCGTCGCCGAAGACGATGTAGGCGGGAACCCCTTGCTCGCGCGCCTGTTCGGCGCGCCACGAGCGGAGCGCCTCGAAGAGGTCGCGATCGCCGGCGGCGACGTCATCCGCACTGGATTTCCGCGGCCGGCTCGCGCCGCCGCCCCCGGAGCGGCCGAGCGCGTCGCGGCGCAGCGGCACCGCGGTCTCGCCGCGCAGCACGCCGACCGCGGCCTCGCTGAGCCCCAGCGTGCCGTAGTCGCCCTGGGCGACGACGATGCCCCGCGCGAGCAGCTGCCGGACGACGCTGCGCCAATCCTGATCGGACAGGTCGGCGCCGAGTCCATACGTGGTCAGGCGGTCGTGCCCCTGCTGCGCGATGCGGTCGGTCTTTGCCCCCCGCAGGATGTCGATGAGATGCCCGGCGCCGAACGCCTGCCCGCGCTCTCGCTGCAGACGCACGATCGTCGACAGCAGCTTCTGGGCGGCGACGAGACCGTCCCACGTGTCGGGCGGGGTGAGGCACGTGTCGCAGTTGCCGCACGGCTCAGACTGCTCACCGAAGTAGGCCAGCAGGTTCTGCCGGCGGCACCCGACCGTCTCGCACAGCGCGAGCATGGCGTCGAGGTGCTGACCGAGGCGCATCTTGTACGACCGGTCGCCCGGCGACTGATCGATCATGCGCCGCTGCTGCACGACGTCGCCGAGACCGTAGGCCATCCACACCACCGACGGGTCACCGTCGCGGCCGGCGCGACCGGTCTCCTGGTAGTAGCCCTCGACGGACTTCGGCAGGTCGATGTGCGCGACGAAGCGCACGTCGGGCTTGTCGATGCCCATGCCGAACGCGATGGTCGCGACCATGACGACCCCGTCGTCGCGCAGGAAGCGCGACTGGTGCGCCGCGCGGACGGATGCGTCGAGACCCGCGTGGTACGGCAGGGCATCGAGCCCCTGCGCGGCGAGGTAGGCGGCGGTCTGCTCCACGCTCTTCCGGCTCAGGGCGTAGACGATGCCCGCCGAGCCCTCGGGCTGCGAGCGGATGAAGGACACGAGCTGCCGCCGCGGGTCGACCTTGGCTTCGATCCGGTACTGGATGTTCGGTCTGTCGAAGCTGGCGATGAACGTGCGCGCGTCGCGGAGCCGCAGACGCTCGACGATCTCGCGCGCCGTCTCGGGCGTCGCGGTGGCGGTGAGAGCCATGCGCGGGACGCCGGGGAACCGGTCGGCGAGGTCGCCGAGCGCGAGGTAGTCGGGCCGGAAGTCGTGGCCCCACTGCGACACGCAGTGGGCCTCGTCGATCGCGATGACGCTCAACCGCCCCCGCGAGAGCAATCCGAGGGTCTGCGCGCCGTTGAGACGTTCGGGCGCGACATAGAGGAGGTCGAGGTCGCCCGCGAGGTAGGCCTGCTCGACGGCCTGCCGTTCCGCGGGGGCTTGCGTCGAGTTGAGGTACGCCGCCCGGACACCGTTCGCGACGAGCGCGTCGACCTGGTCGTGCATGAGGGCGATCAGAGGGCTGACCACGAGCCCGGTCCCGGGGCGCACGAGGGCGGGCACCTGGTAGGTGACGCTCTTGCCCCCGCCGGTGGGCATCAGCACGACGGCATCCCCACCGTCGATCACCCGCTGGACGATCGCGGCCTGATCGCCCCGGAAGGCGTCGTAGCCGTAGACCTCGTGGAGCACCTCGCGCGGATCGCGCCCCGTGAAGTCGCGCACGTCGGGCAGCTCGCGGGCCGTGCCGGTCGCGACGGCGGCGCGGGCGAACGGCGAGGCCGCGGCATCCATCGGCGGGGGCGGAGCGTCGGGATCGTCGGGCGGGGCGAAGAGATCGGGGTCCCAGTCGGCACCCGCGTAGGGGTCGTCGTACGCGTCGAGCGCCTCGGGAGGGGCGTCGGCGTACGGCTCGGGAGCGGCGCCGGGGAAAGTCACCCGTCCACGGTAACCCGGGGTGGCGACATCGATCCGGCGCAGTCCACGGGGTTCGGGCTGTGGAGGAGGGTCACCGCGCCAGCACCGTGCCCCGGCGCGGACGCCGCGAGAGCGCCCAGCTCGTCGCCCCGGCCAGGATGAGCACCGCGACGATCACGAAGCCGAACAGGTCGACGTCGATACCCGCGACCGCGCCCTGGGCATGCGCGGACGCGACATCCCCGACGCCGCCGCCTGGGCCGCCGAGACCGTGCTGGACTCCATCCGCGGTCGCGGCTGAGATCCGCACCGCCGCCGGGATGGCGGAACAGCGCGCACCCTGCGAACGTTGGAGACAGTACCGACGACCGGAGGCGACATGACCGATGCAGTGACCGTGACCCGCAACGATGAGGCCCACCGCTACGAGGTGCACCTGGACGGTGAGCTGGGCGGCTTCCTCGAGTTCCGCCCCGCGGGCGAGGGCCGCGTCGTCCTCCCCCACACCGAAGTGGACCCGGCGTTCACGGGCAAGGGTCTCGGCTCCGCTCTCGCGAGCGAGGCGCTGTCCGATCTCGCACGCCGCGGCGATGCCGTCATCCCGACGTGCCCGTTCGTCGCGCACTACCTGCGCGAGCACGACGTCGCGGGGCTCGTCATCGACTGGCCGAACCGCGAAGACGCCGCCGACTCCGCCGACCCCGGCGAACCGGCATGACGCGACTCGACGTCGCTCCGGAGGCGACCGAGGGCCCGGTCGAGTGCGACGGGCCGCGGGCCCTCGTGGTCGAGGCGCGCGACGTGCCGCTCGGCGGCGTCCGGGCCATGGAAGTACACCGCACGCTGCCGCACCGGGCTCTGCCGATGGTGGGCGCCTGGTGCTTCCTGGACCGGTTCGGTCCGCAGGAGACCCTCATGCGCGTCGAACCGCACCCGCACATCGGCCTGCAGACGGTGACGTGGCCCATCATCGGAGAGGTGCGGCACCGGGATGCCGTCGGCAGCGACGTCGTGGTGCGCCCGGGGGCTCTGAACCTCATGACCAGCGGTGAGGGCATCGCGCACTCGGAGTACTCCGTCGGGGAGACCCCGATTCCCCTCGACGCCCTGCAGCTCTGGGTCGCGCTGCCCGAGTCGCGGCGCCACGGCGGGCCGGCGTTCGAGCGGCACGAGAACCTCCCCGTCCTCGACCTCGGCGACGGCGCCGACGCGGTCGTCGTGATGGGCGAGCTCGGCAGGGTGGCGTCCCCCGCGACGGTGCACACTCCCCTCGTGGGCGCCGAACTCCGCCTCCCGGCGGGGACGCCGGTGCGGGTGCCGTTGCGGCCCGACTGGGAATATGCCCTTTACGGCATGGTCGGTTCCGCGGCGGTCGAGACGGGAATGGATGCCGTCGATGCCGACGCCGCCAGACGCACGACGCCCCTCGCGGTGGCCGGGGCCACGGCATCCGTCGACGATTCCCGCCTGCTGTACCTGGGCACGGGCCGGGCTCACGTGGACATCGTCGCCGCCGAGGACGCCCGGGTGTTCCTGCTGGGCGGTGAGCCCTTCGAGGCGGACATCGTGATGTGGTGGAACTTCGTGGGGCGTTCGCACGACGAGATCGTCGAGGCGCGCGAGGCGTGGGAGGCGCGGGCGCCGCGCTTCGGAGCGGTCATCGACCACGGCCCCGAGCGCATCCCGGCGCCTCCTCTTCCCGCGGTGCGCCTGACGCCCCGTCGCCGCAGGGTGTAGCCGCCGCGGGGCGACCCCGGAGGCGCCGCGAGACGGCGGCCGCGCTCGGTGCCGACGCCGACGGGCCGCGAGACCGCACACCTCGCCCCGCACGCACGAACGCGGCGCCCGAGCCGGAGCCCGGGCGCCGCGTCGGCGTGAGGATCAGCGCAGCACGATGAACGCGCTGTACGCCTTCGAGGCCTCGACCGTCTCGCTGCCGGCGTACTCCGCCTCCACCACGCGCAGGCCCCGTGTCTGCGGGTCGAGCGTGATGGTGGCGCGACCGTCCTCGAGGGTCGCGGTGTAGGGCATGCCGGCGACGGTCACCGTCACCTCACCCGTGGCCGCGGGGCCGCCCGACGGGCGCACCTTCACGGTGAGCGTGTACGTGTCGGACGTCCGGCCCACCCACGGATCGACCGAGACCGTCGTCCGCGAGGAGGCCACCACGGGCACGCCCGCGCTGTCCGCGGTACCGGTGAGCCCGGTGTCCCCGGCCGTCGCGGTGACCCGCACCGAGAGGACGGTCCCCACGTCGGCGCGCGTGACGCGGTACGTCGGCGACGTCGCGCCCTCGATGGGCTCGCCACCGCGCAGCCACTGGAACGCCGTCGTCACCTCGGCCGGGTCCCACGTGCCGGCGGTCGCGGTGAGGGTGCGACCGACCTTGGGTGTGCCCGACACCGTCGGCGCCTCGACGACGACGGGCGCGGCCTGACCGGAGTCGACCGTCAGCACCGTCTGGACGCCCGACTCGCCGTACTGCACGACGCCGAGGTAGCGCGTCTCGGGCCGCAGACCCTGCCACGACAGCTCGTACGTCGTGGCGACGCCCTGCTCGACCGGCACCGGGTTGGGTGTGGCGGCGAGTTGCCCCTCGCCCCCGGCCTGGACGTTCGCGGAGGTCATGTCCCACGTGAACGGCGCCGTGAACGAGTAGATGTTCGCCTCGACGAGGTAGGTGCCGGGGGTGGGGTTCGGCAGCGACACCCGCTCGTCGGCCGAGGCCGACGCCGAGGTGAACCGCTCGTAGTACCGCAGGTCTTCGGCGCTCACCACGCGGGACACGAACAGGTCGAGGTCGCTGCCGGTGTCGTCGGACGAGTCGAGGTCGAAGCGCGAGAGGGCGGTTCCCTCGGGCACGTCGACGATCCACCGCACGTACCCGTCGGCATCACCGGAGTCCTGGTCCCCCGAGTGCCCCTCGACCGGGTTGTCGGGGTCGGTGAGCACAGTCGCGGCCGCGAGGCCCGACACCGTCAGCGGCAGGTCGCCGCTCACGCCGGGGAGGATCTCGACCGCTGTCGTGCCCGACAGCCCGGTTCCCGACACCTCGGCCGGAGCCTCGGCGGTCGTGGGACGCACCGCGATGGGCGAGCGCACCTGGGTGTCACCGTTCGCCCACGTGAGGAAGCCGGTCGTCCACTCCTCGGCCGGAGCGGTCGTGCGAGAGAACGTGACCGTGAACGTCTGCGTCTCGCCGGCGGCGCCGAAGGTCAGCGTCGACGGTTCGACGGTGGCATCCAGGCCGGGCACCTCGATGGATGCCGAGAACGTCCCCGCCTGCGTCGAGGTGACCGTCCGCGTGACGGTCTGGGGCTTGGCGAGCGAACCGATCGAGATGGATGCCAGGTTCAGGTCGCTGCCGTCGATCGGCTCGACGCCGAAGTCCTCGAGGCCCTTGCCCTGCAGGAAGGCCGCCCAGTCGGCGGGACCGTTGAGGTACAGCAGGCCCGGGTCGAAGTACTTCGTCGGGTCGACGTGCCCCGCACCCTGCGCGAACGGGTCCTGCGCCGGATCGCCGTCGACATCCACAGTGTCGTAGGCGGTGGTCATCATCGCCGACTTGACCTCGGCGGGAGTGGCCAGCGGCCGCTCCCCCAGGTACAGCGCGGCAAGCCCCGCGACGTGCGGCGACGACATCGACGTCCCGGAGAGGAACTCGAACGTCGGCTCGGCACCCTCGGCGTTCGCGGCGGCGGCGAGGATCGCCACGCCCGGAGCCGAGACGTCCGGCTTGAGCACATCGCTGCCGTCGGCGAGCATCGGGCCGCGGCTGGAGAAGCCCGCCACCTGCGGCGTCGGCGTCTCCTCGCCCGTGATGTTCTCTCCGATCAGGGTGGCCGTGGCATCCGGAGTCCCCTGCACGTAGGCGAGCAGGTCGTCGCGGTAGCGCGCGTCGATGTGCACGGTCGGCACCGAGTGGAAGTCGTTGTCGACCGAGGCGGGCGTGACGTTGACGAGGATCATGCCCACGCCGCCGGCGTCCTTCACGGCCTGCGACTTCTCGACCCGGGCGTTCTGCCCGCGGTCGCACACGACGATCTTGCCCTCGGCCTGCGTGGCGTCGAGCGAGCCCAGCAGGCACAGCGCGGCGTTGGCGGGATCGGTTCCGGATGCCGCGATGTCGCCGGCGTAGACGACGGGAGCGGTGACCCCCTCGCCCGCGGGGACCGAGACCGAGGCCCCGGCGGCCTGGAAGCCGTCGGGCAGCGTCACGGTGCCCTCGTAGGTGGGGATCGTGGATGCCGCGACGGTGGTGTACCAGGGCGAGGCGTGGTCGGCGGTCGAGGCGTCCGGGCCGGAGTTCCCGGCCGAGACGGCGACGAAGATGCCGGCGGCGGCGGCGTTGAAGAACGCCGCGTCCTCCAGCGCGAGCGTCGTCGTGGCGGCGCCTCCGCCGATGGAGTAGTTGATGACGTCCACGCCGTCGGCCACGGCCGCATTGATCGCGCCCAGCAGATCGCTCAGCGCGCAGACGTCGTCGGTGGTGACGAGCGGATCGGGGCCGGAGTAGCACGCCTTGTATGCGGCGACCTTGGCGGCCGGGGCGACGCCCGAGATGGCACCGAAGTCGATCCCCTCGACGCTGGCCTGCACCCCGTTGTTGCCCGCGGCGGTGCTGGCGGTGTGCGAGCCGTGTGCGTCGCCGTCGCGCGGCGAGCGGTAGTCAGCCTCGAACGTGAAGCCGGTCGCCGCGGCGCCCTGGTCGAAGTAGCGCGCGCCGACGAGCTTGGTCGAGTAGTCCTCGACCGACCAGCCGTCGCCCGTGGCCACGCGCGGCGACCGGAAGTCGGTGCCGTCGGCCTTGCGGTACACGACGTCGTTGCCGTCGAGATAGGGCTCATCGCCGGGGGTGGTGCCGAGCGGGTCGCCCGCGAACGACGGGTTCTCGGGCGCGATGCCCGTGTCCACTACACCGACCACGACGCCCTCACCGGCCGCGTCGATCCCGCCGACCTGCTGCCACACGCCGCCCTCGCCCTCGAGCCCGAGGAACTCCGTGGACGGCACGGCCGCCGGGTGGCGGATCTCGTCGGGGACGACCTTCTGCACGCCCTCGGTGGCCGCGAGCTTCGCGGCCTGATTCGGGTCCATGGCGGCGCTGAAGCCGTTCACGGCGAGCGTGTACGAGTAGTCGGCGTCCACTCCGACTTCTGCGGCGACGTCCTTCTGTCGCTGCTCGAGGAAGGCGGAGTACTCGCGGACGGCGTCCGAATCGGTGTCCAGCCGCGCCTCGTCCGACTTCGTCGCGCGCAATCCGGCCTCGCCGCCGTCATAGGTGGCGACCGGGGCCTCGTCGAGCACGACGATGTAGCGGCCCGAGGACGATTCGATGGGTGTGGGGGGCGTCACCCCCTCGTCCACGACGGCGGCCTGCACGGAGGTGACTCCGGCAGCGGTGAAGAGCCCGGCCAACGCGATGACCGCGGCCGAACGCAGGGTACGACCCATAGTGCGCTCCAAACGGGGGGATGAATTGAGCGATGTGCGCGACAACGACGGCGCGCGTCGCACAAACATAACTCACGGCAAATTCATCACCAACGTTTTCTTTCGGACGGCGTGCGAGAACCGGATGCCGCGGTGGCGATACGCTGACCCCGTGTCGTCGGCATCCCGTCTGTCCACCCGCATTCTGCTGATCTGCGCCGCGATCGGCGTGGGCACGGGGATCCTGGGCGGTGCCGCCGGGTGGCTCACCCTCGTCGTCCTGGCGACCGCGCCGTGGGCATACGGCCTCGTCCTCGGATCGCACGTCCTGCCGGGCATCATCGCGCAGCAGGTCGTCCGGCGGGCCTGGGTGGCTCTCCTCACGCACGTGCTCGCCGCGCTCGTCGCGAGCGCGATGGCGCCGCAGTGGACGTTCCGGTTCCTGGGCACCGCGATCCTCTTCGGCGGCATCCAGGAGGGTGTCGCCGCCCTCACCCGCTACCGCGTCTGGGCTGCCGCCCGCTTCTTCGTCTCGGCCGTGATCATCGGGCTGCTGGTGGCTGCGGCCGTGTGGTTCGCCGCCGACATCGGGGCGCTCGCCCCGTGGGCGCGGATCACCTACCTCGTGGTCGGCGTGCTGGGGCCCGTGCTCTGGACCGCCGTCGGGCTGGCGGTCGGTTCGGGCCTGCGCGGCGCGGGAGTGGCGCGGGGGCTCTCGCGGCGCTGATGCGCCCCCCGCGGCCGGACCGCGAGTCGAGCCCACGCCCGGGCGAGCGGTGCACCCAGCGCCCCGACCACGACCCACGTCGCGAACGACCCGAGTCCCCCGGTCACGAAGAAGCCGAGGAGCAGCGCGGCCACGGCGAGCACGACCATCGCGACGAGGGTCAGCACCGCGAGCAGGACGGCGTGGACCGGATGCCAGGCGAACGCCCGCGGACCGCTCCACGCCGTGGCATCCGGAGTCCCGGCGGGCGAGACGGTCACGAAAGCGACGAGAAGCGCGGGGATGAGGGTCGCGGCCGACGTCACGGCGAGCGCTCCGACGATCACGAGCGCGAGCGCGACCGCGGCGAGCGCACGGGGCCACCGCGCTTCGGCACCGCCCACCAGGACGAGGACCGCCGCCGCCGCGGCGACGAGCGAGAGGACGGATGCCGCGAGCAGCGCCAGGAACAGCGGCGCGCCCGCGGGCGTCGCGCCGGGGATGACGCACAGCGCCTGCACGACGGCGTTCGCCAGAACGACGGCGGCGACGAGCAGGGCCCGCTTCACGGGGTCACCCCCGCGGCCTCGTCGATCACGGCGCTGACGCTGCCGCTGAACACGGTGTCGGAGCCCACCGTGACGGTGAAGCTGTCGGGGTCGCCCGCGGGGGAAGCGGCCGTGACGACCGCACCGTCGGCCGTCGTGCCGGCGCACGCCACCGCGCCGTCGTCGGCGCGCGTGCACGTCGGCACCTGCTCGAGCGCGATGCCCTTCTGCTGCAGCACGTCGATCGTGGCGAACCGCACCTCGGTCAGGTGGTTTCCGCCGACCGGGGCGATCGCGGCGACCTGCGAGCAGCCGGCGAGCGCGACGACAGCGAGGAGCGCCAGCCCGGCGAGAGAGCGCCTCATAGTCCGCGCTCCTTCTCGTACGCGAGGATCCGCGCCCGCTCCGTCACGTGCTGCGCCTCGAGCTGCGCGTCGGTGATGACCGAGAGGTCGAACGGAGCCGGCAGCAGCAGTTCGGTGTTGCGGTCGAGCGGCGACCCCCGGCGCATGAGCGGCGTCTCGGCCCAGTCGTTGGCGGCGAGTTCGCGGCTGCGCGCGGCGAGGTCGGCGACCGACCCCGAGTTCCCCGGCACTGCGGGCGACGCATGATCGAGCACGGTCGTGAACAGCGAGAGCGTGCCGTCGCGGTTGTCGACGATCTCCACGACCTGCTGCTGCTGCGGGAAGTCGATGCACGACGCCGTCGTGATCTCCCAGAAGCCGCCGGTCGCGCTCGTGTGCGCCAGGATCTGGTTGAGGTGCGTGTGACCGTTCAGCCACCCGACGACGACGGGGAACTCCAGCAGCATCGCGACGAACTCCTCCGCGCCGTAGAGCTTCTCGTCGGCCCCGGGCCGGGTGGCGCGATTCTCGAGCGTGAGGCTGTTGTGGTGGCTGAAGATCAGCGCCAGCACCTGGTCGCGCTGCGCGATCTCGAGCTGCGCCCGCAGCCACCGCATCTGCGTCTCGGGCACCGCCCCGTCGGGTCCGGCGACGGCGTTGCACGTGTCGAGCCCGAACGCCCGGACCCGCGGGCTGAGGTCGGCCTGCCACCACGTCTCGCCCGAGGTGAGATTGTGCGCGGTGAAGCCGTGGCCGATCGGCCCGGGCGTGGGCTCCGTCCGGAAGTGCTCTGCCATGAAGTCCCGCTGCTCGAAGAGGTAGCGCTCGGGGTTGGCCGTGATGTCTTTGAAGCCCGGACCCCCGGATGCCAGCCCCAGCGCCGCCAACGCCTGAGCGAGTACGCTCGTTCCCGCGGCCCACCCCTCGAGGGCCGTGGATGCCGTGGCATCCAGGGTGTACGACTTCCGGGCCCCCACGGCGAGCGCACGCAGCTGCGGGCTGATGTCGAACGTTCCGAGGAGGAGCGTGTCGTGGTTGCCGTACACGGCGTACCAGGGCGCGGGGAGGCCGACGGATTCGACGCGCTGCGCGATCACCTGCGCGAGCAGGTCGGGGAGCCGCGGGAAACCGTAGTCGCCGAAGTCTCCCCCGCTCGGGTCGCCGGGCCGGTACGCCCACGTCGCCTCGCTCCACGCCTGGACGCCCTGCCACGTCGGTCCGCTCGTGGCCGGGTCGACCGACAGGCCGTCCATGAGGTCGATGTACCAGCGGAGCTCGAGGTGCGAATGCATGTCGGCGCTGTCGCCGGTCACGATCGCGGCGCTCATCGGAGCCCCCGTGAGCGGGCTGTACCGCGCGTCCGAGAACGCCTGCACCATGGCCGCGGTCGCGTCGGGGCTCAGCGGATCCTGCGGGTGGAAGGCCGACCCCCAGGCCGAGTGGTCCTGCACGATCATGGGCTCGATCCGCCCCGGCGACTGCGCCTCGATGACGTGCAGGTCGGACAGGTGTCCCACGTACAGCAGCGACCGGCGGGCGGTGGTGCGCGCGGGCGACGGCGAGCGCCGCAGCACGTCGATCCGCGGGACATACGGCTCCCCCGGCCCGGTCGTGAGCGTGCGGTACGTGCCGGACAGGATCGACCCCTGCCGGATCGTCTGCAGGAGCGTCGATGGGACATCGGCCGACGGGGTGGCCGCGCGCGCGAACTGCGGCGCGAGGACGTCGAACCCGAGCCCCGTCGCGGCGGCAGCGGCGGCGGTGGCGTGCAGGAACTGACGACGGGACAGACCGGTCACGAGATCATCCGTTCGGGCGGAGGAAGACCTCGAATGTACCGTTCGCGCAATCGGAGCGTCCAGAGCACACGGGCTCCCGGGCCGTGGTTCGACATCGAGAGGCCCGCCGGACGAGGTAAGGCCCGCCTAACTAGACTGGACGCCTCGCCGAAGGACACCCGTGACCGCCCACCCGCACCCCACAGCCGCGTCGCCCCGAACGGACGTCGACGCTCTGCTGCGCCTTCGGAACGTCGCCGTCACCCACTTCGAGGCCGACCGCCCCACCCCCGCCGATGTGGGCTTCGACGTGCGTCCCGGCGAGGTCGTGCTCGTCCTCGGTCCGAGCGGATCCGGCAAGTCCACCCTCGCGCTGACGATGAACGGGCTCATTCCCCACGCCGTCCCGGCGGAGGTGCACGGCACGGTGTCCGTGGGCGGGCGGGATGCCACGATCACGCCGGTCGCCGAGCTCGCTGCCACCGTGGCCATGGTCTTCCAGGATCCCGACGCCCAGCTCATCACCGGGACCGTGTTCGACGAGGTGTGCTTCGGTCCCGAGAATCTGCGGCTCCCCGTCCCCGAGGTGCTCGCCCGTGCGGAGGCGGCACTGCGCCGCGTCGGGCTGTGGGACCGGCGCGACGACTCGCCCGACGTCCTCTCCGGGGGCGGGCGCCAGCGCCTCGCGATCGCGTGCGCACTGGCCATGGCATCCCCGCTCCTCGTTCTCGACGAGCCCACCGCGAGCCTCGACCCGTCCGGTGTCATCGAGGTCTACGCGGCCCTGCGCGACGTCGTCGCCGCGGGCGATCGGGCGATTGTGCTGATCGAGCACGACCTGGATGCCGCGATCGACCTGATCGAGCGGGTCGTCGCGCTCGACGGCCAGGGGCATGTCGTCGCGGACGGCGGCGTGGACGAGGTCTTGCGCGGGCGGGCGCTCGAGCTGCACGAGCTCGGCGTGTGGCTGCCGTCCGCGACGCTCGCGGCGCTGCGGCTCCGCCGCGCCGGGTACACGCTCGACCCGTTGCCCCTCACGCCCGAGGAGCTGCGTGCGGGGCTCGAGGCCGCGGCACCGCCCGCCGTGGCATCCCTGCCCCGTTCGGCGGACGCGCGGGCCGCGGGCGAGCCGCTTCTCCGGGTCCGTGACCTGCGGGTCACTCGCGGGGGCGCGACCGTGTTGCGCGGCGTCGACCTCGACGTCTCGGCGGGCGGGTTCGTCGCGGTCGTCGGCCCCAACGGCGCGGGGAAGACGACCCTCGTGCAGGCGATCGCCGGGGTGCGGCGGCCCCCGCGCGGCGCCGTGCGGATCGACGGGATGGACGTCCGCCGGATCTCCACGCGTGCGCTGTCGCGCCACGTCGGCTTCGTCTTCCAGAACCCCGAGCACCAGTTCGTCACGACGACCGTGTTCGACGAGCTCGCCCACGGTCTGCGGCGGCTGCGCCTCCCCGAGACCGAGGTGCGCACGCGCGTGGACGAGATGCTCGTGCGCTTCGGCCTCGCCGACCGCGCCGACGCGCACCCCTTCCTCCTCTCGGGCGGACAGAAACGGCGCCTCTCGGTGGGCACGGCCCTCGTCGCCGGTGCGCGACTGCTCGTGCTCGACGAACCGACCTACGGGCAGGATCGCGCACGCGCCGAGGAGATGCTCGCGATGCTCGACGACCTCCGCGCGGCGGGGACGACGATCATCGTCGTCACGCACGACCTGCAGCTCGTGGCGGAGCACGCCGATCGCGTCGTCGTGGTGGATGCCGGGCGCCTCGCCGCCGACGCATCCGTCGATGCCGTGTTCGCCGACGAGGCCCTGCTCGATCGCATCGGACTCGGCACCCCGCCCCTGGGCCGTGCGCTCGCGGGGCTCCGGAGGCATCCGGAGCTCGCCGGCATCACACGTCTCCGCGATCTGCCCGGGGGCGACCGGTGACCGCCGTCGCGCTCGGGCCGTCTCGGACGGCGTTCCTTCTGCGGCTGAATCCGCTCGCGAAGATCGCCGCACCGCTGCCCGCGATGATCGCCCTGGTGTTCGTCCGAGACCTCGCGACGCCGCTGGCCTTCCTCGTCCTGGCGTATGCGGCGCTGTTCGCGGGGGCACGGTGGTCGGCGCGGCTGTTCGTCCTGCTCGGCGCTGTCGTGCCGCTCGCGGTGATCGTCGTGAGCCTGGGGTTCGCGCTGTGGGTCGACCCCGCGCGCGGCGGCACCGACGTGGTCCGCGCAGGGACGTGGACCCTCACCGACAGCGCCCTCACCGTGGGCGTCGCGACCGGCCTGCGCCTGGCCGCGATCATGACACTCGCGTTCATCGGCGGGCTCACCACGACCGGCGCCGACCTCGTCCGCGCGCTCGTGCACCAGCTGCACGTGCCCTACCGGATCGGATACGCGGCGCTCGCGGCGATCCGCTTCGTTCCCCGCTTCGGCCGCGAGCTCGAGGTGATCCGGCTCGCGCACCGGGTACGCGGCGTCGGAGGGTTCCTGCCCCTGCGATGGATCCGTACGGTTGTGCCGCTCCTGGCCGGCGGCATCCGCCACGCGGAACGGGTGGCGCTCGCGATGGACGCGCGCGCCTTCGGCGCCCACCCCGACCGCACCGAACGCCACTCGGTCCCCTGGCACCACCGCGACACCGTGTTCGTGCTGGCGTTCTGGGCGGTGTCCGCGGCGGTGTTCCTGGTGGCCTGAGGGTCCTCAGTAGCGGGCGGAGAAGCCGCCGTCGGCGTGCAGGAGTTGACCGCTCACCCAGCGACCCTCGCCTGCGAGCAGGAACGACGTCAGCGCCGCGATGTCCTTCGGCGTGCCGGAGCGACCGAGCGGATGCATCGCCGTCAGCGCCGTGCGCGTCTCGTCGTCCATCCAGCCGGTGTCGATCGGGCCCGGGTTCACGACGTTGGCGGAGATCCCGAGCGGACCGAGCTCGCGCGCGGCCGAGATGACGACGCGGTCCAGCGCGCCCTTCGAGGCGCCGTACGGCAGGTTTCCGGTGGTGTGGTCGCTCGTGAAGGCCACGATCGCGCCACCCGTGGCATCGATCTGCCGGGCGAACGCGGCGATCATCAGCAGCGTCGCGCGTGCGTTCACGGCGACATGTCGGTCGAAGCTCTCCGCGGTGGTGTCGAGGATGCCGGACTCGACGTCGTGGGCGTGGCTCAGGACGAGGGCCGACAGCGTGCCGCGCTCGCGGGCCACCCGCTCGACGAGCTCGGTCGGCGCGACCGGATCCGACAGGTCGCACGGGAAGTCCCCCGTCGAGAGGTCGCTGGTGACGACGTCCCAGCCGTCCTCGACGAGGCGCGGCACGATGCCGGCCGCGATGCTGTTCGCACGTGCGGCGCCGGTGATCAGGGCGAGGGGCATGCGCCCGATCGTAGCGACCGGGCTCGGCCCGGCATCCGTCCGTCGCTCAGTACGTCGGGGCGGCGGGGAGGCCGAAGAACTCCTCGAGCGTCGTGTAGCCGCCGTCGTGGTACGCCTTCGCCAGTTCCGGCCCGATGTAGCGCAGGTGCCACGCCTCGGGCTCGTAGCCGGTGACGTCGATGCGGCCGACGTCATAGCGCGTGATGAAGCCGTACTCCCACGCGTGGTCGCGCACCCATGCACCCTGGCTCGACCCGGCCACATCGTCGAGCGTGCCGCACGACCGGTTGCACGGGACGATGTCGACGGCGAGCCCGGACTGATGCTCGCTGAAACCGGCGCGCGCGCTCTCGCGGTCTGCTTCCTCCACGCCACCCACGGCGACTCGGCCCGCGTAGGTCGTCTGCTGCGTCTGGTAGGAGCGGAACGCACTCAGGTATCCGATCTCGCCGACCCCGGCATCCGCGGCCCCGCGCACCAGCGAGGTCAGGGCGTCGGCTGCCCGGCGCCGCAGCGCGGACTCCTCGAGCGCCCGGACCCCGTCGGGCATGACGAGGTCTCCCGGGCGGTAGTCGGCCGGGTCGTACGGACGCTTCTTGTTGACCACGACCCACTCGCGGTCGGCATCCGAGAGCGACACGCACGGAGCGATCCCGGATGCCACGGCGGCGCGGAACGCTTCCCCTCCGCCGATCGCGGCGATCGTCGCCCCGTCGTCCCCCGAGGCCAGAGCCGAGGTGACGGCCGGATCGTCGCAGGGACTCTCGGGTGCGGGCGCCTCGGAGATGACCGGGACCGGCAGCCCCTCCGCGGGCACCGCCGGGGGTCCGGCGAGCGCCGCCGCGGCCACGGCGGGGCCGGGGGCGGACTGATCCTGACGGCCACCCACGGCAGCCGATATCGCCACGCCACACGCGACGACGACGACCATCACCAGCGCGAGCACGGCGAGGCGCCGACGGACGAGAAGGGGGCGGTCCCGCCACCAGGAGGCGGGCCCGCTCGTCGCACGCGATCCGCGCTGCTGCTCGCGATGCTCGCGGCGCGATCGAGCCGGGCCGTTCGACGAAGCGGCTCGCGGCGGCGCTTCGGGAGCTGTGACGGCCGGCAGCGCGAGGGCGGCCGTCGCCCGACGCTCGGCTTCGGCGCGCGCGGCGCGGCGCGGCGAGAGCTCGTGGTCGGAAGATGTCACTCGACCCATTCTCACCCGCTCGACCTCCGCGGTCGAGCGGAACGCGGGGGTGGGAGCGGATGCTCAGGAGCCGGTCGCCCTACCGAGGTGCGTCCGCCGCGGTCGGGGTGGCGGACGAGGCCGCTCTGCGCCGCTCGATCAGGATGGTGTCACGCCACTGCCCCGCCCATGGACCGTAGGTCATGAGGGCGATGCGCTCCCGGTAGCCGACGCGGCGGAAGCCTGCACGCTCGTGGAGGGCGAGGCTGGCGGCGTTCTCGGGGAAGATGCTCGACTGGACCGTCCAGATCCCGCCCGCATCGACCGCGGCGAGAAACGCACGCAGGAGCGCTCCGCCGACGCCGCGGCCGTGCGCTCGATCGGCGACGTACACCGAGTGCTCGACGACCCCGCGGTACACCTCGCGGGTCGACACCGCCGATGCCGCGATCCACCCCAGCACGGCTCCGGCCCCGTCGACGGCGACGAGCCGGCCGACCCGCAGCTTGCCGGCGTCGAACGCCTCCCACGAGGGGGGCCGTCGTTCGAAGGTCGCGTTCCCCGCTTCGATCCCCTGTCGATAGATCGCCTCGGTCTCGACCCAATCGGCGGAGACCATCGGGCGGATGGCGACGTCGTTCACGGCCGGAGGGCGCGGGAGGCGCTCTCGAGCGCGTCGACCACCACGCGGTAGTAGGCCCAGCGGCCGCGCTGTTCCCGCGTGGCCAACCCGGCCTCGACGAGGATGCGCATGTGGTGCGAGACGGTGGGCTGCGACAGCCCCACCGGCGCGGTCAGGTCGCAGATGCACGCTTCACCGTCGCCGGACGCGGCGATCAGCGACAACAGGCGCACGCGCGTGGGGTCGCCGAGGGCTTTGAACGTGCGGGCGGTGCGCTCGGCTTCTTCGGTCGTGAGGGCACCGCCGGTCACCGGCGTGCAGCAGACGGCGGAGTCCACCGCGGGCAAGAGCGGAAGCGACGTGGTCATGGAATGATTCTGACACGTCGCATTGACATCTGTCGATACATCGACGATCCTCTATCCATCGAGATTCGTCGATGGGAGATGAGGATTCCGATGGACAATGTGCTCCCCGTGGCCGTGATCGGCGCGGGACCGCAAGGACTGGCCGCCGCCGCGCACCTGGTCGAGAGGGATGTGCCGGTCGTGGTGTTGGAGGCCGGCGCATCGGCCGCCGCGGCCGTACAGGAGTGGGGCCACGTGCGCCTCTTCTCCGAGTGGGCCGAGGTGACCGACGCGTCCGCACGCCGCCTCCTCGAGCCCACCGGATGGGCCGCCCCGGCATCCGGGTTCCCGACAGGGGCGCAGTGGATCGAGAAGTACCTCGCACCGCTGGCCGATGCCCTGGGCGATCGCGTGCGCTACGGCAGCCGCGTGACCGGGGTGTCACGGCGCGGACGCGACCGGCTCGTCGACGCCGGGCGCGGTCAGCAGCCCTTCGTCGTGCACGTCCGCCCCCGCGAGGGCGAGGAGTACCGTCTGCTCGCCCGGGCGGTCATCGATGCATCGGGCACCTGGTCATCGCCCAACCCCGCCGGCGCAGACGGCCTGCCCGCCATCGGCGAAGCCGCGGCCGCCGACGCGCTGTCGTACCGCATCCCCGACTTCCGCGACCGCGAGGGATTCGAGGGCAAGCACACCGTCGTCGTGGGGTCGGGGCACTCCGCCGTCACGGCGGTCCTGGCTCTGGCGCGCATGGCCCGCCGCGACCCGTCGACCACCGTCACGTGGGCGCTGCGTCGGGCCACCGCCGGCAACGCCTTCGGCGGCGGAGAGGCCGACGAGCTCCCCGCGCGGGGAGCCCTCGGCATCCGGGCACGAGAGTACGTGGATGCCGGCCTGGTGTCGCTGGTGACGGGGTTCCGAATCGAACGCGTCGCCCGCGAGGGCGACCGGGCCACCCTGATCGCCGAGGACGGTCGCGCCCTCACGGCGGATCGCGTCGTGGTCCTGACCGGATTCCGGCCCGACCTGTCGTTCCTGTCCGAACTGCGGCTGGAGCTCGACCCCACCTTGCAGGCGCCGATCCGGATCGCCGCAGAGGTCGACCCCAACGTGCACTCGTGCGGCTCGGTGGCCGCGACCGGCGCAGCCGACCTCGCCCAGCCGGAGCCCGATTTCTACCTCGTCGGCGCGAAGTCGTACGGCCGTGCACCGACGTTCCTGGCCCTCACCGGCTACGAGCAGGTGCGCAGCGTGGTCGCCGAGCTCGCGGGCGACCACGAGGCCGCCCGACGCACGGAGCTCGTCCTGCCCGACACCGGCGTCTGCGGCGGCGCGGGCCTGTTCGACGCCGCGGGGAATTCCCTGGGCGGCGCCTGCTGCGCACCACCGCTGCTCAGCATCGGGCGGGCGGCGGCGACGGTGTGACGCCCGGCCGGGTCGCGCGCCGACCCGGCCCTAGAGCGCCGCGCGCGAGTGCCCGAGGCCGGGCGCGCTCGCACGGGTGCCGCGCGCGGCGTGAGAGAATTGCGAATCCCGCGCTGCCGCGCTTGTCATTTTCTCGAACACATGTTCCCATAGGACGATGAGATGGCACGGGCAACAGCTGGGCGTCGACGACTCGGCGGCACTTCCCGGCATGGAGCGCATGGACGGGCTCGTCCGCTCGGTCACGACGCCCGAGTTCGCCGGCATGACCTTCCACGAGGTGCTGGCCAAGACCGCCCTCAACCGGGTGCCGGGAGCGTCGGCGATGCCCTTCGACTGGACGGTGAACCCGTACCGGGGATGCAGCCATTCGTGCGCGTACTGCTTCGCCCGGAAGACGCACGAGTACCTCGATCTCGACTCGGGAGCCGACTTCGACTCGCAGATCGTCGTCAAGGTCAACGTCGCTGAGGTGCTGCGCGGCGAGCTGAGGCGAGGGTCGTGGACGCGCGAGCCGGTCATGCTCGGCACGAACACCGACCCCTACCAGCGGGCCGAGGGGCGTTACCGGCTGATGCCCGGCATCATCGGCGCCCTCACCGAGAACCGCACGCCCTTCTCGATCTTGACGAAGGGGACGCTCCTGCGGCGCGACCTGCCCCTGCTCGCCGACGCGGCCGAACAGGTCCGAGTGACGCTGGCGATGTCGATCGCCGTGTTCGACGATGCCCTGCAGAAGTCGCTCGAACCCGGTACGCCCAGCGCCGAGGCCCGCCTCGACACGGTCCGTGCGGCGACGGCCGCGGGGTTCCGGGTGACGGTGTTCCTCATGCCGATCCTTCCGCACCTCACCGACTCGATCGCCGCTCTCGACCACGCCCTCGGTCGCATCCGTGCGGCCGGCGCAGCCCGGGTCGTCTACGGAGCCTTGCACCTGCGACCGGGCGCCAAGGAGTGGTTCCTGCACTGGCTGGAACGTGAGCACCCGGAACTGGTGTCGTCCTATCGCGGCCTGTACCCCGGCGTCTCCGTCCAGGCCCCGCAGGCGTACCGGCGGTGGCTGGGCAAGCGCGTCCAGCCGCTGCTGCGCATGCACCGACTCGACGGCTGGGACGAGGACGACCACCCGCGCGGGCGACCGCAACCGGGCCTCGCCGCTCGCGAGGCCACGGCACCGCGGCTCGGACCGGTGCGATCCACCGGGTCCGCGGCATCCGCTCGCCCCTCCGTCGTCCCCGCGAGCGAGCCGACCCTGTTCTGAACACGCACGAAGCCCCGCCCGCGTACGGCGGACGGGGCTTCGGGTGGCGGGGTCAGGACGCGACGTCGGCGAGCTGACGGCCCGCCAGCTCCTCGATGACGTCGTCGCCGACCTGCGTCTCCTCGAACGGGGCCTCGATCTCGGCGCGATCCAGCAGCTCCGTCATGCGACGGCGGCGCTGACGCGTGATGAGCGTCACCACCGTGCCGCGGCGACCGGCGCGCCCCGTGCGACCGGAACGGTGCAGATACGTCTTGTACTCGTCGGGGGCATCGGCCTGGATGACCAGGTCGATGTCGTCGACGTGGATGCCACGAGCGGCGACGTCGGTCGCGACGAGCACGTTGACGCGGCCCGACGTGAGCTTCTCGAGATTGCGGGTGCGCTTCTGCTGGTTCAGGTCGCCGTGCAGGGCCACCGCGGCGATGCCGGCCTCGTCGAACTGCTCGGCGAGCATCTCCGCGTAGGCGCGGGTGCGGGCGAAGACGAGCGTCTTCCCCTCCCGGTCGACGAGCGAACCGAGGATCTCGGCCTTGTCCCGGTGGTCGATGACGAGCACGCGGTGGTCGATGGTGCCCGAATCCTGATCCTCACCCGCGACCTCGTACACGGCCGGCTCGACGAGGAATTCGTCCACCAGAGCGGCGACCTCGCGGTCGAGCGTCGCTGAGAAGAGCAGCTTCTGGCTGCCTTCGGCGGTCGCGCGGAGGATCCGCTGCACCGGCTCGAGGAACCCGAGCTCGCACATGTGGTCGGCCTCGTCCAGCACCGCGATCTGCACGTCGGACAGATCGAGCTTGCCCTGGTTCAGCAGATCCTCGATGCGTCCGGGGGTGCCGATGACGATGTCGACGCCCTTCTTCAGCGCACCGACCTGACGCGCCTGCGGCACACCGCCGTAGACCTGGGTGGTGAACAGCCCGACGCTGCGCGCGATCACCTGGACCGTGCGGTCGATCTGGAGCGCCAGCTCGCGCGTCGGTGCGAGGATGAGCGCCTTCGGGGCGCGCCCGAACTCGCGGCGCTTGCCCGCCTGCGCACGCAGGATGCTCTCGACCAGCGGAGCGCCGAAGGCGATCGTCTTGCCCGAACCGGTGCGACCGCGCGCGAGCACGTCACGGCCCTCGAGGATCGGCGTCACCGTCGCGGCCTGGATCGGGAAGGGACTCGCTGCACCGAGGCCGGCGAGGGCACGCACGATGTTGTCGCCGAGGCCGAGGTCGGCGAAGCTCGCCTCGGCGACGGTCGCGGCATCCACGGCCTCCGCCTGGAGACGCTCGTGCACGACGTCGACGCGCTCCTCGTGCTCGGCCGAGCGCTTGGGAGAGGCGTTCCAGTCGGAGCGGTTCGGACCGGCGGCACGGCGGGGACGGTCGTCCCGACGCTCGAACGACCGCGCAGGACGGTCCTCGAACGACCGGCGCGGACGCTCATCGCGCTCGAACGACCGCGCAGGACGCTCGTCCCGACGCACCGGACGCTCGTCGCGGGAGGCACGCTCGTCCCGACGCTCGAACGACCGCGCAGGACGGTCCTCGAACGACCGGCGCGGACGCTCGTCGCGCTCGAACGACCGGCGCGGACGCTCATCGCGCTCGAACGACCGCGCAGGACGCTCGTCACGACGCTCGAACGAGCGAGCGGGACGCTCGTCTCGTGCCGGACGCGGTCCGCGGTCGAACGAACGAGCCGGACGGTCCTCGAACGACCGGCGCGGACGCTCCTCGCGGTCGAAAGAACGCGCCGGGCGCTCCTCGCCGCGCGCGTGGCTGCGGATGCCGCGGGCTTCGTCGCGGCCGGCGCGCTCCTGCGCCGTCCACCGACGCTTGGCGGGGGCGGTGTCGGCCTCGGGTGCGCGGTAGCCGCGGTGGTTGGGGCTCTTGCTGCCGGGCTTCGCGGGTGCCTCGGCACCGGGCCGGCGCTTGCGGTCCTGGAACGACGTCTTGGCGCCGTACCGGGGCTCGAAGTTCTTCGCGGCGCGACCGCCGGCGGGCTTCTTGTTCTTGGGCATGGGGGACTTCCTGGGTTCTGTTCGCGCGAAACAGCGACACCGCTCGTGGCGGTGCGATACCCGGACTGTCGTCGGCCGGGGGCCATTCACTGATGATGGTCGAGGCCGCGATCGCGTCCTGTCCATCGGCCCCTTGGACTCACAAACCCATCCGCGCATCACGCGCGGTGTCCAGAGCCGACCCGTCTACGTTACAGGTCGCCCCTGGGAATGGCATCCATGTCTCGGCCCACCGCCTCGTCCCACTTGTGGCGGCCTGCGCGGCACTCGAAGGACCAAAGGTGGGACATGCACCGACAGAACGGGGACGAGGTTCGCACTCGCGGAGCACACCGCCTGTTCCGAGCGCACCGCGAACGGGTCCGCTGACCGAAGATGGGAGCATGGCAGACACCGACGCTCACCCCATCACGGTGGCGATCGAGCGGCGCATCGACCCGACGCGCACCGCCGAAGCGACCTCCTGGATGCAGGCCGGCACCGACCTCGCGACCGCCTTCCCGGGCTTCCTCGGCTCGGGGTGGGTGCGCGCGGGCGAGGACAGCGACCTCTGGTACATGCTGTATCGCTTCCGCGACATCGCCACCCTCGAGGGGTGGGAGACATCGTCGCAGCGGCGATGGTGGCTGGACTCGGGTCGGCCGTTCGCCCGCGAGGAGCGGGTGGAGCGCCGCACGGGCATCGAGGGCTGGTTCGACGCGCCCCTCGCGATGCACGTGGAGACACGGGACGGGACGGATGCCACGACCCAGGGCGTGCAGCAGCCCGTGCCGCCGGCACCGCCTCGGTGGAAGCAGGCCGTGACGATCTGGGTCGGTTTCTTCCCCACGAACCTTCTCGCGAGTTGGCTGCTCGGCTTCGTCCCGGGCTTCGCCGAGGTCCCCCTGCCACTGCGCGTCCTGGCGACGACCCTGCTGCTCACCCCCGTCATGACGTACGCGGTGCTTCCCTGGGTGACGCAGCTCCTGCGACCCTGGTTGCAACGCCCGCCCCGCGCTCGAAAGGCCTCCTCATGACCGCCGACCCCACCGGCCACCGATTCCGCCTGCACGGGCCGCAGTCGTCCGCCGAGATCGCCCAGGTGGGCGCCGCGCTGCGCGCGCTCACGGTCGACGGCGTCGACCTCGTGCCGCGCTACCCCGACGACGTTCCCACCCCCGCGGCATCCGGGGTGGTGCTGGTGCCCTGGCCGAATCGCATCCGGGACGGGAAGTACTCCTTCGGCGGCGTGGACCGGCAGCTCGCCCTCAGCGAACCCGCGTTCGGCAACGCCAGCCACGGCCTTCTGCGCTTCGGCTCGTACACCGCGGTCGAGGCGTCGGACGAACGGATCGTTTTGGCGGCGGACGTCGTCCCGCAGACCGGGTACCCGTTCCACCTGCGCACGCGCGTGACCTTCACGCTCCTCGCGGACGGTCTGCACGTGTCTCACGTCATCGGCAACGTCGGTGCCGAGGCCGCGCCGGTGGCGCTCGGCATCCATCCGTACCTGCAGATCGGCGGGGTCGCCACCGAAGACCTCGTCCTCCGCTCCACCGGCACGTCGACCCTGATGCTGGACGAGCGCAAGATCCCCGTCGACGAGGTGCCGGTCGACGACGCCACCGACCTGCGCGCCGGCCGGCGTCTGGGCGACGTGGCGTTGGACAAAGCCTATCGCGGGCTGGAACGGGATGCCGATGGGCGCGCACACCACACCCTCACGGCCCCGGACGGTCGACGCGTCGAACTGTGGCAGGACGCCGGGTTCGAGTGGGTCCAGGTGTTCACCACCGATCGCTACCCCGGGAACCCGCTCGCCGTCGCGATCGAACCCATGACGGCGCCGTCGAACGCCTTCGTGACGGGGACGGATCTCATCGTCCTGCAGCCCGAGCGCGAAATCCGTCGAGAATGGGGCATTTCTTACCGGAATTGAGCGTTTGTCCCCCAAATGGGGGACAAAGAATTCCCCATACGATCTGGGGAATTCGCAGGCAAGACCTTTCCTATGGGAGCACTCGGAAAGTTACCATTCCCTTGACGGATTCCGTCGCCGCCGGGGAGACCGAGGACCATCGTCCCCTCGGTTCAACCCGAATGAGCCGACGGGGGCTGGGGTCTCGCGGTGTGGGGGGACGCCCGATCCGTCCACGACGAAAGTGCCCGAAATGAGCATTGCGGTCCGTCCCACCGCCCCTTCCGCCGACCTCTCCCTTGTCGTGCGTCGCCTCACCCGCCGCATCGACAGCATCCCCACGATGCACCTCGCCGGCCTCGTGCTCGTCGTGCTGGTCGGTGGCATCCTCGCCTCCATCCTGACCACCACCGACCCGCTCTGGTGGCAGCTGCATTTCAGCCAGCTCGGCACGTTCGGCGACCTCTCCGCGGCGTTCTTCAACACCACCCTCAAGGTCGGCGGTTCGCTCGTGGTGGTCTACGCCGTGCGCGTGCGCCGCGATCTACGACGACTCGGGCGCCGAGCCGGTCGCCGCGGCGCCCCGACGGCGGCGGCGTTCTTCCTGACGGTGATCGGCGTGAACCTGGCGCTCGTGGGATGCATCCCGCTCAACACCAACAAGGATCTGCACGACAAGGTCGCCGGCATGATGGTCCTCGGTTTCGCCGCACTCCTGCTCACCTCGCCGTTCCTGCTGCACCGCCTGCCGAAGCGTCTGGTGCTTTCGACGTCGGTCGTGTTCGTGTTCCTCTTCGCCGGCGCATGGCTGTTCGTCACCGCCACCATCAACCTCGCGCTCTTCGAGGTCATCGCCTTCAGTGCGATGTTCGCGTGGTCGGGCGTGTTCACCCACTGCCTCTCGGGAGTGCGCCCCGATCTCTCCCCCGCGCAGGCGCAGGACACCGCCGACGCCGCCCCCGCGCGCCCCGCCCGCACCCGTACGGCCGGGATCGACGCCGCCGCGGCCCCGCTCGCATCGCGCGCGGTGCGCCACGTACGGCCGAGCGTCACCCGGCGCCGTCCCGCGATCGTCAGTGGCGCTCGCGCAGCTCTCGCCGGCTCAGCGGGTGGTCGCCCGTCGTCGGCTCCTCCGCGTCTGCGTCGGGCCTCGACGTCGTCGCGCGGCGTGCGGCACGTCGCTCCTTCGCTCCCTCGACGAGGTTGTACAGCGTCGGCAGCACGAGCAGCGTCAGGAACGTCGACGATACGAGTCCGCCGATCACCACGACGGCCAGCGGCTGCGAGATGAACCCGCCGTGTCCGGTGATGCCCAGCGCCATCGGCACGAGCGCGAAGATCGCCGCCAGCGCCGTCATGAGGATCGGGCGCAGTCGGCGTGAGCCACCGACGATGGTGGCCTCGAACACACTGAGACCGCGCGCGCGGTACTGATTGACCAGGTCGATGAGGACGATGGCGTTGGTGACGACGATGCCGACGAGCATGAGGGCGCCGATCATGCCGGCGACGCCCAGCGGCACGCCCGTGACCAGCAGCATGAGGATCGCGCCGGTGGCGGCGAACGGCACCGAGACGAGCAGCTCGAGGGGCTGACGCAGCGACTTGAAGGTCGCGACCATGACGACGTAGACGATCAGGATCGCCGCCAGCAGAGCGAGCCCGAGCTGACCGAAGGCGTCCTGCTGATCGGTCACGACCCCGCCGAGCTCCGCCGTCGCCCCCTCCGGCAGCGACACGTCCGCGAGCGCCTCGCGCACGCTGGCCGAGGAACTGCCGAGGTCGTCGGTGGTCGGCGTGACGGTGACCGTGGCGGTGCGCAGACCGCGCGAGGTCGTGATGCTCGGGGGCGTCTGGCTCGTCTCCACCGTGGCGATCTCGTCGAGGCGGACGGCTCCGCGAGCGGTGGGGATCTCCAGTGCCCGCAGGGTGTCGATCGTCGTGGGGGGATCCTCCGACGCGATGTAGACGTCGATCCCGCGGCCGTCGATCTCGACGGTCCCGGCCTGACGCGGCTGCATGGCACCCGACACCAGCGCCCCGACCGTGCGCTCGGACAGTCCTCGTTCGGCCGCGGCATCCCGGTCGACCCGCACCGAGACGTACGGCAGCGAGGCCGACAGGCTGCTCGACACCTGACCGATGCCCTCGCGCCCCTGCAGACCCGAGATGACGGCGTCGGTGGCCCGCTGCAGCCCCTCGCCGTCTGCGGCGGTGACGTCGACGGTGATGTCGCTCGAGCCGAACCCGCCGCCCTGGGCGCTCACCTCGATCTCGCCGGCGTCGGCGATGTCGGACACGGCGGTGCGCACGCGTTCACGAAGGGCGACCTGATCGGCGCCCTCCTCGGAGGTGATCGAGTACGTGATGCCGGAGCCACCGCCGGAGAAGGCGTCGCGCAGGGCGGAGCCGCTCGACCCGATCGAGGTCTGCACGGTCTCGACGCCCGGGATGTCGCGCAGGACGGCCTCGACGCGCTGGGCGGCGGCGTCCTCGGCCTCCAGGCTCGGTGCCGAGCCGATCTTCTGCGTCACGGTGAAGGTGTTCTGCCCCGAGTCGCCGAGGAAGTCGGTCTTCAGCAGCGGGACGGATGCCACGGTGCCGGCCAGCACGAGCACGGCAAGGCCCAGGGTCACCCACGAGTGCCGCAGGGTCCAGCTGAGGATCGGCACGTACGCCTTCTGCAGACGCGAGGGCGGCGCCGTCGGCGACTCCGGGTCGACGGGGTTGCCCTCGGCATCCCGGATCACCGTCCCGGGCCGCAGGAACCACGAGGCCAGGACCGGGACGATCGTCAGCGAGACCAGCAGCGACGCGGCCATGGCGATGGTGACCGTGAGGGAGAACGGCCGGAAGAGCTCGCCGGTGACGTCGCCCACGAAGGCGATCGGCAGGAAGACCGCGACCGAGGTGATCGTGGATGCCGTGATGGCGGCGGCGACCTCGCGCACGGCGCGGACGATGGTCGGGATCTTCTCGGCGTCGCCGACGTAGTGCCGCTTGATGTTCTCGATCACGACGATCGAGTCGTCCACGACGCGCCCGATCGCGATCGTGAGCGCTCCGAGCGTCAGGACGTTGAGCGAGTACCCGAACGCCTGCAGCCCGACGAAGGTCACGAGCACGCTCGTGGGGATCGAGATCGCCGTGACGAGCGTGGAGCGCACCGACATGAGGAAGACGAGGATGACCACGACCGCGAACGCGAGTCCGAGCAGCCCCTCCTGCGCGAGAGCCTCGATCGACTGCTCGACGAACGGCGCCTGGTCGAACACGACGGTGAAGGTGGCCCCGCCCAACGAGGACTCGAGGTCGGGGATCGCGGCGAGGACGCCGCGGGAGACGTCGACGGTGTTGGCGGCCGGGAGCTTGGTCACCGCGATCGTGAGCGCCGGCTCGCCGTTCACCCGCGAGAGGGTCGTCGCGGGGTCGGACTGCTGCGCCACGGTCGCGACGTCGGCGATGGTCGTCCGTCCGGCCGCGGCCTGCGCGGCGTCGGTGGGAACGAGCGGCAGCGCCGAGATCTCGTCGACGCTGGTGAGCTTGGCGCCCGTCTGCACCGTGAGCGTCTCGTCGCCCTCGGTGACCGAGCCGCCGGGGAACAGCACACCGTTGGCCTCGAGGGCGTCGCTGATGGCCTGCTGGCTGAAACCGCGATCGGCCAGACGCGCGGGATCGGGGGTGATCGTGACGCGTTGGCCGGTGCCGCCGACCACCTGCGCGGCGTTGACGCCGTCGACGTCCTCGAGCGCGGGGACCACCACGGTCTCGAGCGTCGACTGGATGTTCTGCGCATCGGAGAAGCCGGTCACCGCCAGCTGGATGACCGGGAAGTCGTCGATGCTCGCGGAGGCCACGGTGGTGTCGGCGGACTCCGGCAGCTGATCGTCGATCCGGGCGATCGCCGCGAGGATCTTCTGCTGCGCGGAGGCGAGGTCGGTGCCGTACGTGAAGGACGCCGACACGATCGAGGAGTTGGTCGTGCTGGTCGCCGTCGTCGATTCGAGCCCGTCGACGCCGCGGATGGCCCCTTCGATCGGGGTGGAGACGTCGGCTTCGACGACCTCGGGCGAGGCTCCGGGGTAGGTCGTCACGATCGCGAGCTGCGGGAACTCGATCGAGGGGATGAGTTCCTGCTTCAGGCTCGTCAGCGCGAGACCGCCGAACACGGCGGCGACGATCGTGACGAGGGCGATGAGCGCCCGGTTGCGCAGGCTGAGCACGGCCAGATACGACACGCATGGGCCCTTCGGGTCGGCCGACCACGGATGCCATGAGCACCCGTTCGATACAGAGATGTATCCCCGGCCAGTATCCCACGGCTCTCGCGGGCGACAGGCCGCTCAGAGCAGGCGGCCGAGGGCGAGACCGAGAGCCGCCGCGAGGACGGAACCCACGAAGGACGCGACCGCATACGACGTCGCGGCGCGGGTGCGCCCCTCCTCCGCGAGGAGCGCCGTGGTCACGGCGACGGCGCTGAACGTGGTGTAGCCGCCCAGCAGCCCCGTGCCCACGATCCAGCGCCAGGCCTCGTCGACCACGAGCGGCGTGAGCAGCCCGAGCACGAAGGCGCCCGTCAGGTTCACCACCAGAATCCCCCACGGGTAGCGTTCGCCGGTCCACGCCCGGACGACGGTGTCGAAGGCGAAGCGCAGGGCCGCGCCGACGCCGCCGGCGGCGACCACGGCGACGAAGACGAGGGGGGTCATCGCGCCCGGCCCCCGCGCCCGACCAGCACACCGACCCACGCCGCCGAGGTGCCCACGACCACCGTCACCGCCCCCCACCACAGCAGCGACGGATCAGCGGACTCGACGGCGAGCGCACTGTAGGTGGTGAAGCCGCCGAGCACGCCGGTGCCGAAGAACAGCTGTGCCCGCTGCGCCCGGGTCGATCGCGGCATCCGCGCCCGGATGCCGAAGAGGACCCCGATCGCGAACGCCCCGACGACGTTGATGAGCGGAACCAGCGCCGAGCCGAGGACCTCGGCGGAGAGGAGAGTGAGCCCGGCGCGGACCGCCGTGCCCAGCGCACCGCCGACGGCGACGGAGACCAGATCGCGCCACGACACCACGCTCGACACCCTACGCGGAGACTGGCCCCGTCCACCCCTCCCGCGCAACCCCGTCGTCCCCGACATCGCACCGCGACGAGAATCGGGGCGTTGCGCCGGAAGGAGGATCACGATGGGCAGGAGAATCGCCGCCCTGTGCGCCGCGGCCGCGATCGCCGTGGGCGTCTCGGGATGCGGCATCCGGATCCCGTCCGACCCCGACGGCACGCTCGAAGCGGTCGAGGGCGGGGTCCTGCACGCCGGCGTGTCACCCAACGGCGAGTGGGTGCGGGTCGATGCGGACGGTGTCTCGGGGACGGACGTCGAGCGCCTGCGGGCCTTCGCCGAGTCTCTCGACGCCGAGGTGGAGTTCACCGTGGGCTCGGAGGAGGCCCTGGTGCGGGGACTGAAGGACGGGGATCTCGACGTGGTCGCGGCCGGGATCACCGACGCCACGCCGTGGACGACGGATGCCGGCGTGACCCGCCCCTACGCCGAGGCGACCCTCGTGGACGGCTCCCCGGCGTCGATCGTCATGCTCGTACCGCTCGGCGAGAACGCCTTCCTGTCGCGGTTGGAGACGTTCTTGGTCGAGGAGCGCGCACGGTGAGCGGCGAGACGGCGACCTTCGGGCGGACGGAGCTTCCCGAGGCGCAGGCGGAGGCCCTCCACCGGGCGAAACGGCTGGAGTGGGTCTCGATCGGCATCCTCGCCGTCACGGCGACGCTGGTCCTGCTGGTCCTCGGGAACTCGCAGGCGATGCGGGCGGCGTGGTTCGAGGATCTGCTGTCGTTCATCCCCCCGATCGCCTTCCTCGTGGCGGTGCGCATCATCCGACGACGCCCCACCCCGCGGCATCCGTACGGGCATCATCGCTCGGTCGCGGTCGGGCACGTCGTCGCCGCCGTCGCGCTGGCCGCGATGGGTTCGTTCTTGGTCGTCGAGTCGGGCCTCAGCCTGCTGAGAGCCGAACACCCCACGATCGGCACCGTGTCGCTGTTCGGCCACAGCGTGTGGCTCGGCTGGCTCATGATCGCGGTGATGGTCGTCACGGGAGTGCCGCCGGTGATCCTCGGCCGGATGAAGATGCGGCTCGCGCGAGATCTGCACGACAAGGTGCTCTACGCCGACGCCGACATGAACAGGGCCGATTGGATGACGTCGCTCGGCACGATCGTCGGCGTGAGCGGAATCGGTGTCGGACTGTGGTGGCTGGACGCCGCCGCCGCGTTGTTCATCGCCGGGAGCATCGTGCACGACGGCGTGCGAAACCTCATCGCCGCCACGACCGACCTCATGGATGCCAGGGCCACGACGTTCGACGACCGTATCCCCCACCCGCTCGTCGACCGCGTCGACGGTGTCCTCGCCGACCTGGAGTGGGTTCGCGAAGCGGGGAGCCGCGCGCGCGACGAGGGGCACGTGTTCCACATCGAGGCGTTCGTCGTCCCCCGCAGCCGCACCGTCTCCCTCGACCAGCTCGACGCGGCACGCGAGGCGTGCGTCGCGCTGGACTGGAAGGTCGAGGACATCGTCATCGTCCCGGTGACCGAGCTCCCCGAGGTCGTCACGCGCCACCCCGGAACACCGCGGACTTGATACCCCCGGGGGTATTGGTACACTGGCGGCACGACAACGAAGGAGACCGACATGTGTCGAGCCGTCACCTGCCGCACCTGCGGCAAGACCACCTGGGCCGGATGCGGCCAGCACGTCGACAGCGTCATGGCCGGAGTGCCGCGCGCCGATCGCTGCCCCGGGCACGACCGCGCCCAGACCGGCGGCCTGTGGTCCCGCCTGCTCGGTCGCTGACGGTGCCGCGCACGATCATCGTCGGCGGCGTGGCCGGTGGCATGTCCGCGGCGACGCGACTGCGCCGCCTCGACGACGACCGCGAGATCATCGTGATCGAGCGCGGCCCGCACGTGAGCTTCGCCTCCTGCGGATTGCCGTACTACGTCGGCGGCGAGATCCAGGAACGCAGCGCCCTGCTCGTGCAGACGCCGGAGAGCCTGCGCTCGCGCTTCGCACTCGACGTCCGCGTCCAGCAGGAGGTGCGGGCCATCGACCGCGCAGCCCGCACGGTCCGGGTGCGAGACCTGACGACGGGTGAAGAGGACGTGGTGGACTACGACACGCTCGTGCTCTCGCCCGGGTCGCTTCCCGCCCACCCCCTGATCGGGGCGGACGACGCAGTCCCCGTCGTGACCCTGCGCACGATCGACGACGTCGACCGGATCGTCGGCAGCCTCGCCTCCGGCGCGACGCGCGCGATCGTCGCCGGTGGCGGGTTCATCGGGCTCGAGGCCGTGGAGAACCTGGCCCGGCGTGGCATCCAGGTCTCTCTCGTCCACCGCGGAGCACTCCCCTTCCGACCGTTGGATGCCGAGATGGCGGCACCCGTCGTCGACGAGCTCCGCACTCACGGCGTTCATCTGCACCTCGCCGACGAGATCGCGCGCGTCACCCGGAGCGGGGTCGTCCTGGCCTCCGGCGAGGCGCTCGACGCCGACCTCGTCGTCGACGCCCGCGGTACTCGACCCGACAGCGCTCTCGCCCGCGAAGCCGGGCTGAAGATCGGGGACACGGGGGGCATCGCCGTCGATGCGTGGCACCGCACCTCCGATCCGCGCATCTTCGCCGTCGGCGACGCGACCGAGAAGATCGACGCCGTCCGGCACGCCCCGACGCTGGTCACGATGGCCGGGCTGGCCAACCGCCACGGGAGATCCGCCGCCGACGCGATCGCCCTGGGGACCGACGCGGTCGAACCGGCGGAGCCGGCGACCGGTGTCGCGATCCTGCGCGTCTTCGACCTCGTCGTCGCCACGGTGGGCGCGAGCGAAGCGCAGTTGCGAGCTGCGGGCGCGCCGCACCGCATCGTGCACACGCACCCGACCGATCACGCGGGGTACTTCCCGGGAGCCGAGCGCATGTCCGCCAAACTGCTCGTCGACCCCGCCGACGATCGGATCCTCGGCGCGCAGATCGTGGGCGGCCGCGGCGTCGATCGTCGTATCGACGTCCTCTCGCTGGCGATGCAGACCGGGGTGACCGCCTCGGGGCTGTCGCGCCTCGAGCTCGCCTACGCGCCGCCGTTCGGCTCGGCCAAGGACGCCGTGAACCAGCTCGGCTACGTCGCGGACAACCTCCGGACCGGGATGACGCGCACGATCCAGTGGCACGAGCTCGAGGCCGCGCGAGACGCGGGGGCGACCGTGATCGACGTGCGGACACCCGCCGAGGTCGCCGCCGGCGCGATTCCCGGGAGTGTGGTCATCCCGCTCGATGACCTGAGACGAGGACAGGTCCCGCTTCCCCCGGGCCCGCTCGTCGTACACTGCCAGGTCGGACAACGCGGACACACCGCGGCGCGGCTCCTCAGCGCGGCCGGGCACGATGTCCGCAACCTCGACGGCGGCTATCTGACGTGGCTCGCCGGCCGCACCGCCACCGAAGGGACCCACCCGTGAGCGACACCGACGCCGAGACCATCCGCAAGACGGCCAACCGCCTCAAGCGTGCCCGCGGCCAGCTCACCGCCGTGATCGAGGCGGTGGAGGCCGGTGGCGATTGCCGCGCCGTCGTCACGCAGCTCGCGGCCGTCAGCAAGGCCCTCGACCGGGCCGGCTTCGCCATCGTCAGCACCGCGATGCGGACGTGCCTCACCGAGGACGACGCGGCCGCGACGGAGGAGGACCGCCTCTCGCTCGAGGATCTCGAGAAGCTGTTCCTCACCCTGGCCTGAGGTCACTCGCCCAGGATGAGGCGGCGGATCGCGGCATCCTTCGAACCGCCCCGTTCCATCGTGCGACCGCGACGGTAGAGCGAGAACACACGCGGGTCGATGTAGCTCGATCGGGCGACCGCCGGGGTGTTGCCGAGAGCGGCGGCGGCGGCGCGGACCGCGGCGAGCTCGACCCGCTTGCGCTCGTTCTTCGTCGCGGCGACACCGGCTTCGGCGAGCGCCTCGGCGGCGAGGATCGTGCCGCGCAAGGTACGGAAGTCCTTGGCGGTGAAGGGGCCGCCCGTCAGCGTCCGCACGTACGCGTTGACGTCGCCGGGGGTGAGTGGCACGCGACGGCGGCCCTTGCGGTAGCTCAGGAGCGCCGCGCGCGACCGCCCGGCGGCGAGCTCGATCATGAGAGCCGCGACCTCGGCGTCCTGCAGCGACAGCTCGGCGCGCTTGCCGCTCTTCGCGGGAAACGACAGGCGGATGAGCTCGCCCTCGACGGTGGCATCCCGGCGCTGCAGTGTCGTCAGTCCCCTACTGCCATTGGTGGCGAAGTACCGCGCGTTGCCCACGCGCGGCGCCACCTGGTCCAGCAGCCGGAATGACACCGCCAGCACGCGCTCGCGGTCGACGTCCGAGCGCCGCAGCGACTGCGTCACGCGGGCACGCGCCCGCGGCAGCGCCTCGGCGAGCTGCAGCGCTCGCGCGTACTTGCCCTTGTCGCGGCGCTTCGCCCAGTCGGCGTGGTACGTGTACTGCCGGCGCCCGGCCTCGTCGGTGCCCACGGCCTGGATGTGGGCGTTGGGCTCCTGGGCGATCCACACTTCGCGCCACGCGGGCGGGATGACGAGCCCGCGCGCCCGCTCCGCCTCACGCTCGGGCACCGCCGTGCCGGTGTGGTCGACGAAGCGGAAGCCCGTTCCCGAGCGCACTCGACGGAAGCCCGGGTCCTCATAGGGGCGGACCCGGACGAGTCGTGCCACCGTCAGTGGTTGCGGAGCATGTCGATCAGCTCCGACTTCTTCTTGCCGGAGTAGCCGGTGATGCCGAGGTCCTTCGCGCGCTTCTTCAGCTCGTCGACGGTGCGGTCCTCGTAGTTCTCGGCGTGACCGCCGCGGGCGCCGACCTTGCCGCGCCCCTGGGCGGCGGCGGCGTTGGAGATGCGTGCGGCCTTCTCCTTCGAGTCGCCCTGCTTGCGCAGCTCCTCGTACATGTCCGGGTCCTTCAGACTGTTGGATCCTCGCCCCTGGGGCATCGGCGTCTCCTTCCGTCGGATGTCATGACGGTACGACCGTCGCGCCGACCGCGTCCGAGGGGTTGACAGGAGCGCGCGCACGCGTCGCGGGGCGAGACCCGCGACTATCAGCCAATTTCCAGGATCGTCAACCCCCTGCCGGTTTCGGCGAGGAGTGAGAACGTGGAAGCCAACCACTCGCCGGTTGCCGCTTTTCCGCGGAAACAGCAAGGAGCCCCCCATGAACATCTTCTTGATCATCATCATCATCGCCGCGATCGTCATCGCGATCTTCAGCGGTCTGAGCCAGGCCGCCAACTTCCTGCTCTGGATCGCGATCATCGTCGGCCTCATCGCCCTGATCGTGCTGCTGTTCCGCTTGATCAGCGGCCGCAAGCCGGTTTAACCCCCGAGAGGGTCGGCGCGTTTCGGGTGCGCGCCGCTCCTCGTCCCCCCGCGGGTTCGCCCGCCAGGATGCCACGTGCTCATCGAGCACGTGGCATCCGTCGTTTCCCCGTCCATACGGACGGCGGACTGGGCGAGACGGCGGACACGACCAGCGCCGGTTGACGAACTCGCGATATATCGCGATACTGAGCTCAACGCGATATATCGTGAGTGAGGAGATCGCCATGGAGAAATGGATCGTCCACCCGGGCGAGACGCGGGTCATCGACGTCGACGGGCTGCGCGAGCTGAAGATCGGCCTGGTCGGCGGTCAGGTCGACGTCATCGCGCACGACGACCCCGGCACCCGCATCGAGGTGCACGGCGTCACGGTCAAAGACCTGCGCATCGAAATGGTCGACGGCCGGCTCGAGATCGACCACCCGCAGCTGCGGTGGGACAACTTCCTCGAGGTGTTCCGCAACTTCGGCTCCGGCGGCCCCAAGGCCGAGGTCAGTGTCGCCGTCCCCCGCACGGTCGCCCTCACCCTCGGCGTGGTCAGCGCCAGCGCGCTCGTGTCGGGACTGCGGACGGATGCCAAACTCAACACCGTCTCGGGAGACATCATCGTCGACGGGCTCGCGGGCGACGTGAGCCTGAATGCCGTCTCGGGCGATGTGCAGGTGCGCGAGCTCCGGGGCGCCCTCACCGCGAACAGCGTCTCGGGAGACATCGCGGCAACGGGCGCCGTCACGAAGGCCTCGATCGACACCGTGTCGGGCGCGATGCTCGTGGACTCCACCGGAACGGTGCAGTCGATCGGCCTGAACTCCGTGAACGGCTCCGCCACCATCCGCCTGGACCGGGAACTCCCCGCGAACTACGTCGCGCGCTCGGTCAGCGGACGCGTCCAGATCGACGGTCACGTGCGATCCGGGTCCGGACCCACCAACTACACCGGATCGACCGGCACCCTCGCGGGATCGTTCGTCGACGTGCGGGTCAACACGGTCTCGGGCGAGATCACCGTGCTCCGCCGCGGTGTCTCCGGCCTGCGCCCCGACGAGCTCGCCGGAGAGGAGGAGTGGTGATGACTCCCGTCTTCTCCCACGGCGACCTGCGCCTGTACATCCTGAGCCTGCTCGCCGAGGCGCCCCGGCACGGGTACGACCTCATGCAGGCCCTGACCGAGCGCACCGGCGGCACCTACTCCCCGTCCGCCGGGACGATCTACCCGCGACTGGCCAAGCTCGAGGAGGAGGGACTGGTGACCAAGACCGTCGACGGGCGCAAGACCGTCTACGAGATCACCGACGCCGGCCGCGCCGAGGTGGCCTCTCGAGAAGGAGACCTCGAAGGCATCCAGGCGGGTCTCGCCGACAGCGTCCGGCTCATCGCGGACGAGGTCCGCGGCAGCGTACGTGATGCCATGCGGAGCCTCCGCGCCGACCTCGCCGCCGCGTCGCGCGACGAGCGGGAGCAGGCCCGCCACGCTCCGGCGAACGACCCTCGCGCGCGCAGCCGGGAACAGCTGCACCGCGCCGACGCGGCCCTCACGGACTTCCGGGGTCGCGCACGCGCCGAGCTGCGCTCGCACGTGGCCCGTGGCGGCGAGCTCGCGGCATCCGCGGTGGACGAGATCGAGTCGGCGCTCCGCCAGGCCTCCGAGGCCGTCGCCCGCGCGATGCGCGGCTGAGTCTCACTCCCAGACGAGCTCCTCGTCGGACGCGAGCGGCTCACCCAGCGGAACGACCAGCACCGGGCGGTGCTGCCGGTGGGTGAGCCGCGCCGCGACAGAACCCGTGAGGAACTCCCGCAGCGACTCGCCGAGGCCGCGCTTGCGCGTCCCGACCACGAGCAGCGACGCGTCCAGCTCGTCCGCGAGCTGGATCAGGGCGAGCGCAGGGTCGCCGATCACCTGCCGCACCGACCAGGACACGGTGTCACCGGCAAGGGCCGACTCCGCCGCCGCCTGCACCTCGGCCAGAGCCGCGCGGGCCGCAGCCCCCACGACATCCACCGTGGACGGGTTCACGTAACCGTCGGGATCCTCGAACGCCACGAACCTCGTCGTGTCGACGTGGGCGATCACGAGCTCCGTTCCCGCCATCGCCGCCTGCCGCGCAGCGGCGCGCACGACCCGGGGGGACTGGCCCGGGACGACGCCCGCGATCACGACTCCTGCGCGCTGGGGGACGGGGGTGGTGTCGGCCATCGGGGGCTCCTCTCCTCGCGCGGTGTGCCCCTCCGTCGACCGGCGGCAGGCGGGGTCAGAAAGCACCGTGATATCCTGGCTGTTACTCTTACCGGCTCGGTCCGGAACCGCAATACGCAGGGCCCGCAGCGAGGCCTGCGATGTCGATCGTGAGGGGGTCTCGCATGGGGCGTGGCCGTCAGAAGGCGAAGAACACCAAGATCGCCCGTGAGCTGAAGTACGACACCTACTCGGTGAACTACGCAGCCCTGGAGCGCGAGCTTGGCGCACCCGAAACGGGTGAAGACGCGTACGTCGACAAGTGGGCCGACCAGTACGCCGACGAATACGAGGACGAGAAGGCCTAGCCTCTCGTCACCACGCCCGGCCGTGGCGGCGTTCCCACGCCTCCTCGATCGTCTCCGAGCGCGCCACGACGATGCCCGCGGGGACCACGACCGCGATGACCCCGGCGAGCACCAGCAGACCGGCGGTCCACCCGCCGGTGATCTCGTGGGTCACGCCGATCGCGAGCGGCATGAGCGCGGCCAGAGCGTAACCGAGGCTCTGGACGAAGCCGCTCAGCGCGACGGCCGTCTCGTGCGACCGGGTGCGCAGCCCGAACAGCACCAGCACCATCGGGAACAGCAGCGGTGGCAGCCCGATCAGGACGACCCACAGCACGGTGGCCGCGCGGGGCGCGAACAGCAGACCGGCCACCCCCGCGAGGCCGGTCGCCACGGCCACGGCGTAGAAGGGCCCGGTCCGGCGCAGTCGCGCCACCAGCAGCGGCACGACGAGGGACACCGGCAGCCCCATGAACGAGAACAGGGCGAGCAGGCTCCCGGCGAGGGCGGCATCGACACCGGCGGTGTCGATGAGGATCGTGGGCAGCCACGCGAACATCCCGTACGCGACCGACGAGTTGACGGCGAACGTCGCCACGAGCGCCCAGGTCTGGGGCACCCGCACGACGCGGGAGAGCACCGAGGCGCGCGGCTCCTCCACGACGTCGTCTCGGCCGGCGCGGGCCCGCAGGCTCACCATGATCCACGGCACGACCGCGACGACCGCCACGAACGCCCAGACGCCGAACGACCCGCGCCAGCCGATGACGTCGGCCAGCGGGACCGCGACCAGTGGCGGGGTGAAGGTCGCCACCGCCATCGTCGTCGTGTACACGGTGGTCATGAGGCCGACGCGGTCGGGGAAGTACTTCTTCACCACCGCCGGGATCAGAACGTTCGCCACCCCGACCGCCGCGAACACCCCGGCCGTCGCCGCGAGGAGCGTCCAGGCATCCACGGCCACTGCGCGCAGGGCGAGCGCCGCCGCGGCGGCGACCGCCGCCATGAGCACCAGACGCTCCAGGCCGATCCTTCGCTCGATGACAGGGGTCACGATGGCCGACAGCGCGAACGCCACCGGCGGCGCCATACCGATGAGCCCCACCACCGCCGTCGGCAGGGCGAAGTCGCGCGAGATGATCGTCACCAGCGGCGACAGCGACGCCACCGCGATACGCAGGGTCAGCGCGAGCAGCACGATGGCTGCCGCGGCGAGTGCGACGGTCCCCGCGCGGCGCGGGGTCAAGACTCCTGGCTGCCCTCGACCCAGGCGAGGTACTCCTCCGACACGGTGCCGGTGACGTACCGACCGTCGAAGCAGCTCATGTCGAGGTCGACCAGGTCGCTGCCCTCCATGATCGCGGCCTTGAGGTCGTCGACCTCCTGGTACACGAGGTAGTCGCAGCCCAGCTCTTCGGCGATCTGCGGGATCGTGCGGCCGTGGGCGACGAGTTCCTGCCGCGACGGCATGTTGATGCCGTACACGTGCGGGTACCGGACCGGCGGTGCCGCCGAGGCGAACGTGACGCTCTTGGCACCGGCATCCCGAGCCATCTGGATGATCTCGCGGCTCGTGGTCCCGCGGACGATCGAGTCGTCGATGAGGAGGACGTTCTTGCCCTGGAACTCGGTCGACATCGCGTTGAGCTTCTGCCGAACGCTCTTCTTGCGCACCGCCTGCCCCGGCATGATGAAGGTCCGACCGACGTACCGGTTCTTGTAGAAGCCCTCCCGGTACTCGATACCGAGCTTGCGCGCCACCTGCATCGCGGCCGGCCGTGAGGAGTCGGGGATCGGCATGACGACGTCGATCGAGCCGTGCGGGGTGTACTTCGCGATCGTGTCGGCCAGGCGCTCGCCCATGCGCAGACGAGCCTCGTACACCGAGATGCCGTTCATCACCGAGTCGGGACGGGCCAGGTACACGTACTCGAACGAACAGGGCGCGAGAGTCGGGTTCTTCGCGCACTGCTGCGCGTGCAACGTGCCGTCGAGCGTGACGAAGACGGCCTCGCCGGGCTCGACGTCGCGGACCACCTCGAAGCCGGCGTTCTCGAGGACGAGCGACTCGGATGCCACGACCCATTCGTCGCGCGCGTCGCCGCCGGGGACCTCGAGGGCAGGTCGCCGACCGAGGATCAGGGGACGGATGCCGAACGGGTCGCGGAACGCGAGCAGGCCGTAGCCGGCGATGAGGGCGATCGTCGCGTAGGAGCCCTCGACGCGCTCGTGAACCCGCGCGACGGCGCGGAACACCTGGGCGGGGTCGAGGTCGGGGCCGGAAATCTCGGACTGCAGTTCGGAACCGAGGATGTTCACCAGCAGCTCGGTGTCGGAGCTGGTGTTCAGGTGTCGGCGGTCCTTGTGGAACAGCTCACTGGTCAGCTCGCGCGTGTTGGTCAGGTTGCCGTTGTGGACGAGGACGATGCCGTACGGCGCGTTGACGTAGAACGGCTGCGCCTCCTCCTCGCTCGACGCGGTGCCCTTCGTGGCGTACCGCACGTGGCCCAGGCCGATGTCGCCGAGAAGGGCGCGCATGTCGCGCGTGCGGAACGCCTCGCGCACCTGCCCGCGGGCCTTGTGGATGTGGAAGACGCCGCTCGACTCCGCCGTCGCGATGCCCGTGGAATCCTGACCCCGGTGCTGGAGGAGCAGGAGCGCGTCGTAGATCTCCTGGTTGACCGGGCCCTGCCCGGCCATGCCGACGATGCCGCACATGAAGGCTTACTTCGCTCCGTTCGCCGGGGTCCCGGCATCCGCGTAGGTGCCGACCAAACGCACCGCGCCCCCGTCGACGCCCTTCGCGCCGTGTTCGAACTCTCCCTCGGGGCGCGCGTCGTCGCGCACCACACCGGCCTGCCAGGTGTGGATGCCGTCGGCCCGCAGCGCCGCGACCGCGGCATCCGCGACCTCGGGCGCGACGACGGCGAGGAAGCCGATGCCGAGGTTCCAGGTGCCTTCGGTCGCCGTGAGCTCGAGGCCGCCCATGTCGGCCAGCACGCGGAAGACCGGCGAGGGGCTCCACGTCGACCTGTCGATGTCGACCCAGGTGTCCTGCGGCAGCACCCGGGCGAGGTTCGCCGCGATGCCACCGCCGGTGACGTGGCTGAGCGAGTGGATGCCGGCTCCCACGGCCGCATCGCCGAGCAGGCGCAGCAGCGGAGAGGTGTACAGCCGCGTGGGCTCGAGGAGCGCCTCGCCCCACGTGTCGCCGAGCTCTGCCGATGCCGCGCCGTAGGTGATGCCGCGTCCCGCCACGATGTGCCGGACGAGCGAGTACCCGTTGGAGTGGAGGCCGCTGGAGGCCAGCGCCAGCACCACGTCGCCGCCGCGCACACGCTCGGCGCCGAGCACACGATCGGCCTCGACCACGCCGGTCGCCGCGCCCGCGACGTCGTAGTCGTCGACGCCGAGCAGGCCGGGGTGCTCGGCGGTCTCGCCGCCGACGAGCGCCGTGCCGGTCGCGGCGCAGCCGCGCGCGATGCCCCCGACGATGTCGGCGATGCGCTCGGGCACGACCTTGCCGCACGCGATGTAGTCGGTCATGAACAGCGGCCGCGCACCCACGACGACGATGTCGTCGACGACCATGCCGACGAGGTCTTCGCCGATCGTGTCGTGCTTGTCGATGGCCTGCGCGATCGCGACCTTCGTCCCGACGCCGTCGGTGCTGGTCGCCAGCAGCGGGCGCGTGTAGTCGCGCAGCGCGGAGGCGTCGAAGAGGCCCGCGAAGCCACCCACTCCCCCGAGCACCTCGGGTCCGTGCGTACGCTTCACGGCCGACTTCATCAGTTCGACGGCGAGATCACCCGCGGCGGTGTCGACGCCGGCGGCGGAGTAGGGGTTTTCGTGGGGAGCAGAGGCCACCGGAACAGACTACCTGCGCAACGGCGGAGACGGCGGCCGCCGCATCGAGCGCCGGCCGTCGATGTGACGCCCTCCCGTCGCCGGACGTCCTCCGCCCGCGGTGGGGCAACCCCCGCCCTCCGGGGCGCGTCCCCTCTCTACAATTGCGCCATGATGGCCGGCCAACCGGAGTGGGTGATCCGCGAGGACGCGGCGATGCCCGTGCTGGTCGCGCTCTATCTGCGCCAGGTGTGCGGCATCCGGGCGCCCGACGAACTGCCCGCGCTCCGTCGGGTTGCCGGGTACGACGGCGCCCCGCGCCCCGACGATCGACAGGCACTGCTCGAACGCGAATGGCGCGAGTTCTGGGCGATGAGCGTCGAGCCCCTCGCCCACCCCTCACCGGTGCCGCTCGAGCTGGTCGACGGCTTCGACGACCTGCTCGCCCTGCCCGTCGGGCGGGCGGAGGCCCTGCGGGAGGCGATCACCCCGCATGCGTCGGACGCGCTCGCCTTCGCCCGGCACGCGCACGCGCGGTACAACGCCGAGGGCGCCTCGCGCCCCGGTGTGTCCTACCGCGCGTACGCCAGCGCGATCGCCGAGCACGAACGGCGCGTAGGCCGACGCGCGCACTCGTTCGAACTGAACGTCCAGGTTCTGCCGCTCGCGCAGCGCGGGGTGTGGTGGATCGGATCGCTCACGGTCGCGGTGACCGACGGCCTGCGCAGCGACGTCGTCGCGTTCGACACGGCGATCCATCCGATCATCGCCGAGCTGGCCTAGCCGGACGCCACGGCGGGAGGCCGCGGCTGGCGGTAAGTACCGGTAACGCTCGTGGTCGACCGCCACGTCCTTCACGCGGCGTCCCCCCACGCGGTCGAAGACGAGCGCGGCGATCGCGCCGAGCGTCGCCCCGACGACGACGCAGATGAGGGCGGTGAATCCGAAGACCTGCAGCTCGGAGTACACGACCTGCGTGTACGGGCTGACCTCGGAACCGTCGATCGCGAAGGTCAGGATGAGCGCCGCCAGGATGCCGAGCACAGCCCCCGCGGCCAGGAACACGCCGTACTTGGGCGCACGTCGCACGCGCAACGTCACGATCTCCTCGTGCACGAGGGGCTTGCGTTCGGGGACGGGCTGCTCAGCCATGATCACATTGTCCCACCGTCGCGGCATCCGCGGGTCGGTGATTCCGCGACGTCGAGACCAACGGCCGCAGCGCGCGAGTGTCAGGAGGCGGCCGGGCGGGGACGGCGTGAGGCGGGGACGCGAGCGGCCTACGGCCGCAAGGGCAGGAGTGCGCTGAGGTCGGCGCGCACCCCGGAGGCGACGATGCGCCCGGCGTGAGCGGCATCCGCCCAGCTCTCGGCTCCCGTGGCCACCGCGATCCAGGTCGCGGCGTCGGTCTCGACGACGTTCGGCGGAGTGCCGCGGGTGTGCCGCGGCCCCTCGATCACCTGGACGGCGCCGAAGGGCGGAACGCGCATCTCGACGGAGTTGCCCGGAGCCTTCTCGACCAGTAGCTGCAGCAGGTAGCGCACCGCGGTCGCGGTGGCCGTGCGGGGCGCGTCGCCCGCGGCGACGGCGGCGAGCGCCGCGCGGCCGTCTCCGGTGTCGATGCGGCGGGGAGGCATGCGTCCACGGTACCCGCGTGCTCTGATCCGAACGCGCTGCTCGAGTGTCCAAGACACGCCGCTGGGGACGCTCACCCTGCGGCGTGTCTTGGACGCTCGACGGGCAGCGGGGTGTGTCCGGACCGCTCGATAGGCTGGCGGCGTGAGAATCCTGGTCCTCGGTTCGGGCGCGCGCGAGCACGCCATCATCCTCGCCCTGCGCTCCGAGGAGGTCTCGCACGCGATCTACGCCGCCCCGGGCAACGCCGGCATCGCCCGCGACGCCCACGTCGTCGACCTCGTCGCCGACGACCCCGCCGCCGTCACGGAGTTCGCGCAGACCCAGTCGATCGACCTCGTCGTGATCGGGCCCGAGGCCCCGCTCGTCGCCGGAGTCGCCGACGCGCTGCGCGAGCGCGGCATCCCCGTGTTCGGTCCGGGCAAGGCTGCGGCCCAGCTCGAGGGGTCGAAGACGTACGCGAAGCGCATCATGGATGCCGCGGGCGTGCCGACCGGCCGAGCGGTGCGCGCGCACGACCTCGCCGGCGTCGAGGCGGCGCTCGACGAGCTGGGCGCCCCGCACGTCGTCAAGGCCGACGGGCTGGCCGCGGGCAAGGGCGTGATCGTGACGACGGACCGCGCCGCGGCACTCGCCCACGCCGAGGCCTACCTGCCGACGGGGCCCGTGTTGATCGAGGAGTTCCTCGCCGGGCCCGAGGTGTCGCTGTTCTTCCTCAGCGACGGCGACCACGTGCTGCCCCTCAGCCCCGCCCAGGATTTCAAGCGCCTGCGCGACGGCGACGAGGGCCCGAACACCGGCGGCATGGGCGCGTACTCGCCGCTGCCCTGGCTCGCCGAGCGGTTCGGCGGCGAGGACGAGTTCGTCGACCAGGTCACCCGCGAGATCGCCGAGCCGGTGATCCGGCAGATGGATGCCGAGGGCACCCCGTTCATCGGACTGCTGTACGCCGGACTCATCCTCACCGAGTCGGGGGTGAAGGTCATCGAGTTCAACGCCCGCTTCGGCGACCCCGAGACGCAGGTCGTGCTGCCGCGCCTCGTCGACCCCCTGTCGACACTGCTCATGGCAGCGGCGTCCGGCACGCTGGAGGATCAGCCGCGTCCCGCGTTCGCCGAGGCGACCGCCGTCACGGTGGTGCTGGCGAGCGAGGGCTACCCCGAGGCGCCGATCACCGGTCGTCCGCTCACCGGTCTCGACGACGCCGAAGAGGTGGACGGGGTGCACCTCGCGCACGCCGCGACGATGCTGCGCGGCGGAGACCTCCACGCCACCGGCGGCCGCGTGCTCAACGTCGTCGCCCTCGGCACGACGTTCCGCGAAGCGCGCTCCGCCGCGTACGAGGCCCTCGGCCGCATCGGCCTCGAGGGCGGTCAGCATCGCACCGACATCGCGGCGCGCGTCGTCGAGCACTGACGCACTCCCTCATCCGCGGCCGCTCCCCCAAGGAGACTTCGTCGCGCCGACGAAGCCCTCGCGGCCCGCGGGGAGATGTCAGCGCGATGACGTCCCGGCGATTCGGGAGGCCGTGGCGCGGGGCTACTCCCCGGCGGACGCCGGGGCGCCCTGGGCCGACGGCGCCGGCTGAGCCGCCGGCGTGGCATCCCGCGGGGCGCCGTGGGGCCGGATGACCGACGGGCGCCGCATGAACAGCACCGCGATCAGCCCGAGGAAGATCACGCCGATCGGCAGGAGCAGCGCCTGCCCCATGGCGGTGGCGAAGCCCTCGACGACCTGGGGAGGAAGGGACCCGGAGCCGAAGCTCTCCGTGGCATCCCCCGCCCCGGGCAGGTTTGCCTCGAGACGCGCCTGCATGAACGCGGCGATGGATGCCGAGCCGATCACGGATCCGACGGTGCGCGTGGTGTTGTAGATACCCGCGCCGGCTCCGGCCTGGCGGGGAGGCAGGTTGCGCGTCGCGGTGGTGGCGAGCGGTCCCCACATGCCCGCGTTTCCGATACCCATCAGAGCCGAAGGGATCAGGAAGGCCCAGACCGCAGCATCGGCGAAGATGAGCGCGGCGTACAGCACGAGCGAACCGCCGACCAGCAGGAGACCCGGGACGAGCAGGAAGCGCGGGTCGGTGCGGTCCAGGAGCTTGCCCGCCGACGGCGCCAGCGCGCCGGAGAGGATCGCGAGCGGGATGAGCAGCAGCGCCGACTCGGTCGGCGTCAGTCCGCGGGCGAGCTGCAGGTAGAACATCTGCGGGAGGGCCATGCTCGTCACGGTGAAGCCGACCGCCGCGATCGCGAGGTTGGCGACCGAGAAGTTCCGGTCGCGGAACAGGTCCAGCGGCACGAGCGGTTCGCTCTTGGTGCGGGCCTGCGTCCACACGAAGAGCGCCATGACGACGACACCGGCGACGACCATCGCCCAGATCCACGCCGCCCAGTCGAAGTGCTCGCCCTCCTGCAACCCGAACACGATGAGGAACAGACCGACGGCGCTCAGCGCGACGCCGAGCAGGTCGAACTTGTGGGTCGACTTCGGCAGCTGCGGCACGAGCACGAGCGCGGCGATGAAGCCGATGACGCCGACCGGGATGTTGATGAAGAAGATCCATTCCCAACCCAGGCCGTCGACGAGCAGACCGCCGGCGAGCGGTCCGACGAGCGTGGCGACGCCCGCGGTCGCGCCCCACAGCCCCATGGCCGCGCCGCGGCGCTGGGGCGGGAACGTACGCGTGATGACGGCCATGGTCTGCGGCGTCATGAGCGCTGCACCGAGTCCCTGGACGGCCCGCGCGACGATCAGCATCTCGAGCGAGGTCGCGAGACCGCAGGCGAGCGATGCGATCGTGAAGATGGCCAGACCGACGAGATAGATGTTCTTCGGGCCGAATCGATCACCGAGACGCCCGGTGACCAGCAGGGGCACCGCGTACGTCAGCAGGTAGGCGCTGGTGACCCACACGACGTTGTCGAGGTTGTTCGTCGACGGGTCCAGAGCCGCCTTGATGGCGGGGTTGGCCACCGAGACGATCGTCGTATCGACGAGGATCATGAAGAAGCCGATGACCAGCGCCCAGAGCGCGGGCCACGGGTTGCGTTCGGGCGGAGCGGATGCCACGGATGCGGCGCGGGAATCGGTCACGCGAGGGTCTCCTTCGAGACGCGGAATGCTTCGAGGTGGTGGGGGTGGCCGTCGACGCCCCAGAGCAGGGTGCCATCGACCAGGCCGTGGCGCAGGGAGTCCTGCCAGGCGAGTTCGGCGTCGAGGAGAGCGGCCTGCCGCTCGACCTCGATCATGTACTGGCGGGGAACCGCTCGGTCACGGGCGCGGGACAGCCCGGCGCGGTGCTCGTCGCGGGAGGCGATGAGGAGTTCCCGTCGCCGGTCGAGGAGCGCGACGACGTCGTCGCGGTCGAGGTTGTGCGCTTCGGAGAGCGCGACGCGGAAGTCGCCGGGCCGGTCGATCTGCGGCAGCTCTGCGCGCACCCAGGCCTCCACGGCCTTCCGCCCCGCGTCGAGGAGCGTGTAGGTGGTGCGCTCGGGGCGATTGCCCTCGCGATCGACACCGACCTCGGCGATCAGTCCCTCCCGCTCGAGACGACCGATCGTGTGGTAGGTCGTGCCCTTCTGCAGCGGGACGAGTCGGTCGTCGCGCCGATCGCGGAGCAGCCGCAGCAGCTCGTACGGGTGCATGTCGCCCTCGCGCAGGGTCGCCAGAAGCATGACCGCGAGCGGGGTGAGTCGCGTGGTGTCCGGCATCCACCCTCCATGGTCCGTGCTGACTAGTCCAGATGGACTATACCGCACGGACACCCCGGAAGAAGGGGGAATCGCGATGGATCTCGGCGCGCCGGAGGCGGACCCGGCGCCCGGGCGAGACGCGGCGCCCGGACGAGGACGCGGCGTCCGGACTAGGACGTGGGAGCGTCGGTGTCGGGCGTGCGAGGACGGCGGCGCCGCACGGGGATGCCGAAGATCCCGCGCCGGTTCGCCTCCTCGACCTCGAGTCCGTAGTGCTCGCCGATCTGATCGCGGAACCGAGCCCGCTGGGCGCGGTCGTAGGCCTTGATCTCGCGCCGGAACGCCACGACCGTGGCCCAGCAGATCGCCAGCAGCACCAGGCTGAACGGCAGCGCGATACTGATGGCCGCCGTCTGCAGCGCCGTCAGCCCGCCCGCGATGAGGAGCGCGAGAGCGATCACGGCGGTCGCGAGGGTGAAGAAGATGCGAGTCCAACGCGGGGGCGTCTCCTCCCCGCCCGTGGCGATCATGCTCATCACCAGGGCGCCGGAATCGGCTGAGGTGATGAAGAAGATCCCGATGAGGATGAGGAAGCCGACGGTGAGGATCGCCGAACCGGGCACCGTTTCCAGAAGCTGGAACAGCGCCGTCGAGACATCCACCGTCCCGTCCTCGCCGACGAACGTCGCCGACCCCGCCAGCTCCGCGTAGATCGCCGATCCACCGAGCACCGTGAACCACAGGATGCCGACGAGCGTGGGCACCAGGATCACGCCGGTGACGAACTCCCGCACCGTGCGCCCGCGTGAGATGCGCGCGATGAAGATGCCGACGAAGGGCGCCCACGAGATCCACCAGCCCCAGTAGAACGCGGTCCACGCGCCCTGCCAGGCGACGCCCGCTTCGCCGGTGTAAGCGCTCACCGTGAAGGACAGGCCGATGAAGTTCTGGATGTAGTTCCCGATGGACTGCACGACATCGCGCAGCAGGAACTCGGTCGGCCCGACGAACAGCAGGAACAGCATCAGCACACCCGCGAGCACGAGATTGATGTTCGACAGCCACTTCATGCCGCGGCCGACCCCCGACAGCACCGAGAACAGCACGAACCCGGTGATGATGCCGATGAGGATGGCCTGGCTGATGATCGAAGGCGGCACGACCCCGAGGAAGTCCAGGCCGGCGCTGATCTGGATGACGCCGAGGCCGAGCGAGGTCGCCACCCCGAACAGCGTGCCCACGAGAGCGGCCACGTCGATCGCGTTCCCCCAGCCGCCCTGCACGAGACGCGCGCCGAGGATCGGCTCGAGCGCCCAGCGGATGGTGCGCGGGCGCTTCCGGCGGTGGAAGGCATAGGCGAGGGCGAGTCCCAGCACGACATAGATCGACCACGCGTGCACACCCCAGTGCAGGAACGTCTGCGACATCGCCTGCTGGGCGAGCTCCGTGTCGGTGCCTTCGACCCCGGGCCGGGGCGAGGCGAAGTGGCTGAGCGGCTCGCTCACGCCGTAGAAGACCAGGCCGATGCCCATGCCCGCCGCGAACAGGAGCGCGAACCACGACATCGTCGAGAACTCCGGCTCGTCATCGTCCGCGCCGAGCTTGATGCGGCCGAAACGACTGAATCCCATGGTGAGCGCGAAGGCGACGAAGAAGGCCGCGATGAGCACGTAATACCAGTTGAACGCCGAGACGATGGCCGTCTGCAGGGCGCCGAACGCCGCCTCCGCGGCGGCCGGGAAGATCAGCGCGAAGGCGATGAACGCCAGCGCGATCGCGGCGGCGGGCCAGAACACCCAGCCGCGCAGGGTGCGGTGGGAACTGCCGGCATGCGGGTCGATGGATGCCTCGGTGTCGGGTGTCGCCTCGGTCATGCTTCGACGCTACCCACCGCCCCACCCGCGAGCAGGGGGGAGGGCGCACACGGGTGGGATGTGACAAAATCTGTGTCCTCGCGGCCTTCGCCGCCGCGGTCGAACCGGGATAATGAGCGGGTGACCCCCGTTCCCCCCCTCGCGCTCGACGGCTGGCGCCACGTGTACTCGGGCAAGGTCCGCGACCTCTACGTCCCCACCGACACCGCCGACGGAGCCGCCCCCGCACACCTGTTGGTGGTCGCGAGCGATCGGGTCAGCGCGTTCGACCACGTCCTGAGCCCGGGCATCCCCGACAAGGGCGTACTGCTGACGACGCTGAGCCTGTGGTGGTTCGATCAGCTGGCGGGCGCCGACGGCGGACGCGGCATCCCGAATCATCTCGCCGCCGACCACGTGCTCGAGGGCGACGACGCCGTCGAGCTGATCCCGGATGCCGTGCGGGGACGCGCCATGCTCGTGCGGTCGCTCCACATGCAGCCGATCGAGTGCGTCGTGCGCGGCTATCTCACCGGGTCGGGCTGGGCCGAGTACCAGGCGTCGCGCACGGTGTGCGGCATCCCCCTTCCCGAGGGGCTCGGCGACGGCGACCGGCTGCCCGAACCGCTGTACACCCCGGCATACAAGGCGCCGATGGGCGAGCACGACGAGAACATCACGTTCGAACGGTCGGCAGAGCTCGTCGGCGAAGACACCGCCGCCGCCCTGCGCGACCTGTCGCTGGAGATCTACCGGCGAGCCGCCGCCACGGCCGAGGCTCGCGGGCTGCTCCTCGCCGACACGAAGTTCGAGTTCGGCTTCGACGCCGACGGCGTGCTGACCCTGGCGGACGAGGTGCTGACGTCGGACTCCTCGCGGTACTGGGATGCCGAGGCGTGGCGCACCGGCACGACCCCCGCCGAACGCATGGTGAGCTTCGACAAGCAGATCGTGCGCGACTGGCTCGCCGCGACCTGGGACAAGCAGGGCGAGCCCCCCACCCTCCCCGACGACATCGTCACGCGCACCCGCGCCCGCTACGCCGAGCTGCTCGAACGACTGACGTCCTGAGGCCCCGGCTCCGGCCCCGGCTCCGGTGCCGTCGCGCGGCGCCGCGCGTCGAACGCACACGTTCGGGTCGAGCGCATACGTTCCGGTCGGCCGCAACGTATTCTTTCGGCCCGAACGTGTGATCTCGGGCATCCACCCCCACCGCGAGGAGAAACACATGTTCCAGTGGAAGCTGCACGGAAACGGGCGCACCGTCGAGCCGGGAGCCGTCGTCGCCCCGGGGGAGCGCCTGAACTGGGGGGCGACGATCGCGATCGGCCTGCAGCACGTCATCGCCATGTTCGGCGCGACCTTCCTCGTGCCCGTGCTCACCGGCTTCCCGGTGTCGACGACGCTGCTGTTCTCGGGCGTGGGGACCCTCCTGTTCCTCCTGGTGACCCGCAACCGCCTCCCGAGCTACCTCGGTTCGTCGTTCGCGTTCATCGCACCGGTGACCGCAGCCACCGCGACCGCCGGGTTCGGCTCGGCCCTCGCGGGCATCGTGGCCGTCGGCATCCTGCTCATGGCCATCGGCTTCATCGTGCAGTTCGCCGGTCTCGGCTGGGTCGACAAGGTCATGCCGCCCGTCGTGGCGGGAGCGATCGTGGCCCTCATCGGCTTCAATCTGGCGCCGGTGGCCTGGCAGAACTTCCAGCTGCAGCCGTTGCCGGGCACGATCACCCTCGTCGCCGTGATCCTGTTCAGCGTCCTGTTCCGCGGATTCCTCGGCCGCATCTCGATCTTCCTCGGCGTGATCGTGGGGTACGTCGCCACGGTGCTGATCCAGGCCGGCACGGGCGAACAGCTCATCGACTTCGCCGCGGTCGAGGCGGCGCCGTGGATCGGGCTCCCCGAGTTCCAGATCGCCGACTTCGCATCGCCGCAGACCTGGTCGGTCATCGCGATGTTCCTCCCCGTGGTGCTGGTGCTCGTGGCCGAGAACGTCGGGCACGTGCGGGGTGTGGCGGCGATGACGGATGCCACGGCGAACCGCTCCACCGGGCGGGCGCTGATCGCCGACGGTGCGGCCACGACCCTGGCGGGCACGTTCGGCGGGTCGGGCACGACGACGTACGGCGAGAACATCGGCGTCATGGCGGCGACGCGCGTCTACTCGACGGCCGTGTACTGGGTCGCGGGCGTCACGGCGATCGTGCTGAGCCTGTCGCCGAAGGTCGGCGCCGTCTTCAACACCATCCCCGCCGGTGTTCTCGGCGGCGTGACGACGGCGTTGTACGGCCTCATCGGCATCATCGGCATCAAGATCTGGGTGGATAACCGCGTCGACTTCTCGCGGCCGGTCAACCAGTACACCGGCGCGGTCGCGCTCGTGCTGGCGATCGCCGGGTTCACGATGCAATGGGGCGACTTCCAGCTCGGCGCGATCGTGCTCGGCTCGGCCGCGGCCCTGGTGATCTACCACCTGGGGAACGCGATCGCCCGCGCCCGCGCGACCGGCGCCGACGACGGCGGGCCGATCCCGGCCGTCGGCCCTCTGGGCGGCGACCCGTCCTGATCCCGGGGCGGCGTGTGGCATCCGCGCCGTTCCGCTCACCTGGCCGCACGCGCGGGCAGATCAGGCCGCGCGCTCGGCGAGATCACGCGATCTGGGGGTACGCGGGCGCGTGCGAGACGCGATCGTTACTTGACACCACCGCGGCCGAGACCCCACACTGATCTCGGTCGTTGATAAATCGGTTTATCGCGGCGATAAATCGATTATCCAATGAGGGGTGATGTCATGAGCCGAGTGCGTCTCGCCGACGTGGCGAAGGCCGCGGGCGTGTCTCCGGCCACGGTCTCGCTCGTGCTCAACAACGCCGAATCCCGCATCTCCGACGAGACCAAGGAGCGCGTGCGCCGCGTCGCCGACGAGGTCGGTTACTCGCCCAACCCGATCGCCCGCAGTCTGCGCACGCGCGTGACGGGGACGATCGGCCTGGTATCCGACCGCATCGCGACGACCCCCTTCGCCGGGCGCATGCTCGCCGGCGCGCAGGAGGTGGCGCGCGAGAACGGACGCCTGGTGATCTTCGTCGACACCGACGGGCACCCGGAGATCGAGTCCGATGCGATCTCCACGCTCGTGAACCACCGCGTCGACGGCATGGTCTACGCCTCGATGTACCACCGGGTGATCCCCGCCCCCGAGGGCCTACCGGCGGGAACGGTGTTCCTGGACTGCCGACCGGAGGAAGGCGGGTACCCCGCCGTCGTCCCGGACGACTACGCGGGCGGACGCGCGGCGACGCAGGAGCTGGTCGACGCCGGCCACCGCCGCATCGCCTTCATCGACAACGACGAGGACCGCCCGGTCGCCGCCGAGCTGCGTCTGCGCGGCTATCTCGACGTCCTCGCGGAGGCCGGGATCGCACCCGACCCGGCGCTGCACGTCTTCTCCCCCACCTCGGCGGCGGGGGGCCAGGAAGCGACCGCCGCACTGTTCGCCCTCCCGCCCGCGCAGCGTCCGACCGGCATCTTCGCCTTCAACGACCGCATCGCGGCCGGGGTGATGTCGTGGGCGCACCGCCATGGCATCCGGGTCCCCGACGATATCTCGCTCGTCGGCTACGACGACCAGCAGCTGATCGCGGCGGAACTCGACCCCCCGCTCACCACCGTCTCGCTCCCCCACGCGGCCATGGGCCGATGGGCGATGGAGGTCGCCCTCGGCCTCCGCGAGGCCTCCCTCGACTCCCCCTACCTCATGGACTGCCCGATCGTTCGTCGGGCTTCCGTCGGCCCTCCCGCGCCCCTCGGCAGCGCGCGGGAACCCCGGGCGGCGGACTGACGCCGCTCCGGCGGCCCCTCACGATGGCGACAGCGATGTCGCCGCGAACCGAAAGGAACACGATGAAGAAGTCCTTCATCCCGCTCGCCGCGACCGGCGTGGCTGCCGCGCTGGTGCTGACCGGCTGCGGTCAAGCCGGTCAGGGCGGCGCCACGACCGAAGACGGTCGGACCGTGCTGACGATGTGGACCCACTCGGCGGGCAACCCCGCCGAGCTCGCGGTCTACGAGCAGATCATCAGCGACTTCAACGCCTCACAGGACACGTACGAGGTCAAGACGGAGTCGTTCCCGCAGGGCGCCTACAACGACGCGATCGTCGCGGCGGCGGCCTCGGGCGACCTTCCGTGCCTGCTCGACCTCGACGGTCCGATCATGCCCAACTGGGCGTGGGCGAACTACCTGCAGCCGCTCGGCCTCTCCAGTGACATCACCGACAAGCTGCTGCCGACCGCCGTCGGAAAGTACGACGGCGAGATCTACTCGGCCGGGTACTGGGACGCCGCTCTGGGCATCTTCGCCCGCAAGTCGGTCCTGGATGCCAACGGCATCCGCATCCCCACGATCGAGCAGCCGTGGACCGCGGCGGAGTTCGATGCGGCCCTGGCCACGCTGAAGGCCGCCGGGTACGACACCCCGATCGACATCGGCGCCGAGGACAAGGGCGAGTGGTGGCCCTACGCCTACTCGCCGTTCCTGCAGAGCTTCGGCGGCGACCTCATCGACCGCGACACGATGCTCACCGCCGACGGCGCCCTCAACGGCCCGGATGCCGTGAAGTGGGGCGAGTGGTTCCAGTCGCTGTTCGAGAAGGGCTACGCCAACAGCGGTGGCACCGTGGGCAACCAGGAGTTCGTCGACGACAAGGTCGCCCTGAGCTACACGGGCGTATGGAACGGCCTGGCCGCGGTGGACGCCGTGGGAGACGACCTGCTGATCCTCCCGCCGCCGGACCTCGGCAACGGGCCCAAGATCGGCGGCGGCTCGTGGCAGTGGGGCATCTCGTCGTCGTGCAACGACGCCGAGGGCGCGCGCCAGTACCTGGAGTTCAGCTTCGACGACAAGTACATCACCCGTTTCGCCGACGAGCAGATCGTCATCCCGGCCACCGAGTCCGCGACCGAGGCGTCGAAGTACTTCAACTCCACCGACGGGGTCCTGCGTCCGTTCGCCGAGTTCTCCCAGGAGTACGCCGTGCTGCGCCCCGAGACGCCCGCGTACGCGGTCATCTCGACCACGTTCGAGACGGCGGCCAAGGACATCATGAACGGCGCCGACGTGCAGTCGGCTCTGGATGCCGCGGTCACCGAGATCGACACCAACATCGAGTCCAACGACGGCTACGGCGCGAAGTAGCGCCGCGTCAGCGGTGGGGGCCCACCCGGCCCCCACCGCACCCCGCGAAAGAAGAACCTGATGACCGTGTCACCCCCGGTCGCCGCGGCGGAGCAGCCGCGTCGATCCCTCCGCCGTCTGCGTTCCGCACGCGGCCGCGAGACGTGGGCGGGCCTGGCGATGATGGCCCCCGCCGCGCTCCTGCTCGTGCTGTTCCTCATCATCCCCGTGCTGCTGGCGTTCACGCTCTCGTTCACCAACGCCCGACTCATCTCCCCCAACCCGCCGCGCTTCGTCGGGTTCGACAACTTCCTGCGCGCGTTCACGGCCGACCCGGTGTTCCTGCAGTCGGCACTGAACACCTTCCTCTTCGCGCTCGTCGTCGTCCCGGTGCAGGCCGGTCTGGGCCTGTTCCTGGCGATCCTGGTGAACCAGAGGTTGCGCGGCACGACGTTCTTCCGCGTGGTGTTCTTCGTCCCGGTGGTCACCTCGATCGTCGTGGTGTCGATCCTGTGGCGTTTCATGTACCAGAGCGACGGGCTCATCAACTCGATGATCGACACCCTGACCTTCGGGGCGTGGAAGGGCGCCGACTGGCTCAACGACCCGAGCACCGCGCTCGGCGCGATCATCGTGCTCTCGATCTGGCAAGCGGTGGGGTTCCACATGATCATCTGGCTCGCGGGACTCCAGACCATCCCCGAGGAGCTGTACGAGGCCGCGCGCATGGACGGCGCGAGCCGATGGCGGCAGTTCACCAACGTCACCTGGCCGGGGCTGCGTCCCACGATGGTGTTCGTCCTCGTCACCATCACGATCGCCGCCCTCGGCCTGTTCGTCCAGGTCGACGTGATGACTCAGGGCGGTCCCCTCAACTCGACGTCGACCGTCGTGTTCCACGCCGTGCGCAAGGGTTACGAGCAGCAGGAGATCGGCTACGCCGCCGCGATCTCCCTCCTGTTCTTCGTAGCCGTGCTGATCATCGCGCTCATCCAGCGCTGGCTGACCCGAGAGAAGAACTGACATGACCGGCACCCTCGAGCGCCCTCGCCGGGCGACGCGCCCCGCGCGCACCGACGCCGACTCCCCGCGCGGGCGCACCCGCGTCGCGGAGGGCCGTCGCGGTCGCATCCTCACCTACATGTCGATGTCGATCCTCGCGGTCTTCTTCCTCTTCCCGCTGGTGTTCATGTTCGTGTCGAGCCTGAAGCCCGACGCGCAGATCCTGCGCGACATCGACTCGCCCGCGGCGTTCCTGCCGGTCGGCGACATCAGCCTCGACAACTACTTCGGCGTCTTCGACCGCGTGCCGGTCGCGCAGTTCCTGTTCAACTCGATCCTCGTGACGGTGCTCACCGTCGGGCTCGGCCTGATCGTGAACTCCCTCGCCGGCTTCGCCCTGTCGCGTCTGCGGTGGAAGGGGCGCGTCGTGGTCATGGCCCTGGTGATCGCGACGCTCATCGTGCCCTTCGAGACGATCGCGGTGCCGATGGTCTACTGGGTCAACCAGCTGCCGACCCTGGTCATGGAGGGCGGTGTCCTGAAGTACGACTTCGGATGGCTGAACACCTACCAGGTGCAGATCGTGCCGTTCATCGCGAACGCGTTCTCGATCTTCCTGTTCGCGCAGTACTTCTCCACCATCCCCACCTCGCTCGACGAGGCCGCCCGGATCGACGGCGCGAGCTGGTTCACGATCTACCGCCGGATCATCGTCCCACTGTCGGGCCCGGCGTTCGCCACCGTCGCGATCCTGACGTTCCTGCCCGCGTGGAACCAGTACCTCTGGCCGCTGATGGTGGTGCAGAAGGAGGAGCTGCGGCCGGTCATGGTGGGTATGCAGTACTTCTTCCAGCTCAACACCGCATGGGGCGAGGTCATGGCCTACACATCCCTGATCACGCTGCCGGTGCTGATCGTGTTCCTGGTCTTCCAGCGCGCGTTCGTCAGCAGCATCGCCGCGAGCGGGGTCAAGGGGTGAGCCCAGAGTTCGATGTCGCCGTGCTCGGCGAAGCACTGATCGACATCGTCACCACTTCCGCCGGGGCGGCCGAGCGCCCCGGCGGAAGCCCGGCCAACGTCTCCGTCGCCCTCGGCCGGCTCGGACGACGCGCCGCCCTCGTGGCCCGCGTGGCCGAGGACGAACGCGGCCGCGCGCTGGAGGGCTGGGTCACGGCATCCGGAGTCGCCCTCCGGCCGGCGGGGACGCCGACGCGAACCGCGACGGCCCGCGCCCTCATCGATGCACGGGGCAACGCGACGTACGACTTCGACATCGACTGGGTGCTGCCGTCGCCGGTCGAGGTGCCGGATGCGCGCGTCTTCCACACCGGATCGGTCGCCGCGACGCTCGCGCCGGGGGCGGACGAAGTCCGTGCGGCCGCCGAGCGCGCCCGCGCGACGGCGCTGGTGAGCTACGACCCGAACATCCGCCCCGCCCTCACCGGCGGCGTCGACGACGCCCGCACCCGCGTCGAGGCGCTCGTGGCGCTCAGCGACGTGGTCAAGGCCAGCATCGAAGACGCCGAGTGGCTCTACCCGGCAGATGCTGCCGTCGACGTCGCGCAGCGGTGGGTCGAGCTCGGCGCCGGCCTGGTCGTCATCACCGACGGCGGTGACGGCTCGCTCGCCGTCACGGCGCACGCGCGGATCCACGTCCCCGCGGTGCCGACCACGGTCGTCGACACCGTCGGCGCGGGCGACACGTTCATGGGCGCCCTGCTCGACGGCATCCTCGATCTCGCGGGCGACACCGACACCCTGCGCACGCGCGTGCGCGGCCTGGATGCCGACACCCTTCCTCCCCTCCTCCACCGCGCCGCACGGGCCGCCGCCATCACGGTGGCCCGCGAAGGCATGGACCCCCCGACCCGTGAAGACCTGCAGCGGACTGCTGCGACGAAAGAGAGTGCCTGACGTGTTCGACCTCGCCGATTCCTACGTGTGGGATTTCTGGTTCGCCGACGACGGCGACGCCTACCATCTGTTCTTCCTGTACGCCTCGCGCGCCCTGCACGACCCGGAGGACCGTCACTACCGCGCCTCGGTGGGGCACGCCGTCTCGACCGACCTGGTGTCGTGGAAGCGTGTCGCCGACGCGATCGTGCGCGGCGGGGCCGACGACTTCGATGCCCTCGCCACCTGGACCGGCTCGACCGTGCGCCGGGAGGACGGCACCTGGTTCCTCTTCTACACCGGCTCCCGTCTGGGCGACGACGGCCGCAACGTGCAGCGGATCGGGTTCGCGACCAGCGACGACCTGTACACATGGCACAAGAACCCCGCGAACCCGATCCTCGAGTCCGACGGCGATCGGTACGAGCGGCTCCCGCACACGCCGTGGCACGACGAGGCGTTCCGCGATCCGTGGGTGTTCGCCGACCCCGCGGGCGACGGCTGGCACATGTACGTCACGGCACGAGCGACCGAGGGCCCGGTGAACGGCCGAGGTGTCGTCGCGCACGCCGTCTCGCACGATCTGGAGCACTGGGAGCTGCGCGCGCCGGTCAGCACGCCGACCGACGACGGCTTCGGCCAGCTCGAAGTGACGCAGGTCGAAGAGGTCGACGGCCGTCCGGTCCTGCTGTTCTCGTGCATGCCGGCGCAGGCGACGGATGCCGTGCGCGCCCGGTACCCGCGCGGCGCGGTGTGGGCGGTCGCCGCCGACAGCGTTCTCGGCCCGTTCGACATCGCGTCGGCGACGCCTCTGACCGACGACGACCTCTACGTCGGCCGCCTGATCCGCGGTCGGGACGGGCGATGGCAGCTGCTGGCGTTCCGCAACGTCGGCCCCGACGGCCGGTTCGTCGGCGGCATCACCGACCCCATGCCCGTGGCCTGGGAGGGCGACCGTCTCGTCGTCCAGCAGCCCGCGACGCTGTCGGCCTGACCACGACCGGCGGGAACGCGCACGTCCCCGGTCGGGGCGTGCGCGTTCGGCGTCCTGGACGCCTGCACACCCGACGCCCGGCCGCAACCGGGTTCGGGGCGGGACCGTGAGCGGCTAGCGTCGACGGCCCCGGCGACGGCGGCCGGCCCGCCTCGCCCCCGACGACGAGAAAGGAGAGCCCATGGCATCCGGAACCGACCCCTCGCAAGCCGCGGCCGACGAGAACTCCTACGAAGGCGCCGACGTCGAGGTCTCGCCGTCGGACACCGACGGCGCGCCCAAGCCCGGCGGCCTCGGTACCGACGGGACGATCCCCGACTCTCCGAACGGCGTCGCGGCCGGCCGCTCCGACACCGCATCGAACTTCAACCCCGAAGAGGACTGACGCCGGCCGATCCGGCGGCCCGCGGGGTTCATCCAGACCACCCCGGTAGAATGGACGAGGCGTGTCGGGAAGTCTGGTCGACGATCTGTCGATCGACCCCGAAGGGATGCCATGACCGAGAACGACGTCCGAGCGCCACGCTGGCCGGGCTACGCCGAGGTCCACCGCGTCACCACGCTGCTGCGTCGCGAAGCGGTCGGCGGCATGCTGCTGGTGATCGCCGCGATCGCCGCGATCGTCTGGGCCAACTCGCCCGCCTCCGACGCGTATTTCGTCCTGCGCGACCTGCGCTTCGGCTATGAGCCGTGGCACCTGGAGCTGAGCGTGGGCGCGTGGGCGGCCGACGGCCTGCTCGCGATCTTCTTCTTCCTCGTCGGTCTCGAGCTCAAGCGAGAGATCGTGTCCGGGAGCCTGCGCCGGTTCAGCACGGCGATCGTGCCGATCACGGCCGCCGCCGCGGGTGTCGCCATGCCGGCGCTCATCTACGTCGTGATCGTGTCGTCGCAGCCGAGCCTGCTGGCCGGGTGGGCGATCCCCGCCGCGACCGACATCGCGTTCGCCGTCGCCGTGCTCGCCCTCGTCGGGTCGCACCTGCCCGGTCCGCTGCGCATCTTCCTGCTCACGCTCGCTGTCGTCGACGACCTCATCGCGATCGCGATCATCGCGCTGTTCTACACCAGCGACATCTCGCTGGTGCCGCTTGCGATCTTCGCGGTCCTCGTCGCCATCTACGGCGTCATCGCGCACCTCGGTCGCGCCTGGTTCGCACGGACACCGTGGGCCGCGTGGGTGGTGCTGCTGCCGATCGGCTTCGCGGCGTGGGCGTTCCTGCATGCCTCGGGCGTGCACGCGACGATCGCGGGCGTCGCGCTGGCGTTCACGATCCCGGTGGCTCCGTCGAAGCGTCGGCCCGAGATCCGCGGAATGGACCTCGCCGAGCAGTTCGAGCACCGCTTCCGCCCCCTGTCGGCGGGTGTCGCGGTGCCGATCTTCGCGTTCTTCGCCGCGGGCGTCGCGATCGGCGGTGCGGAGGGACTCACCCGGGCGGTGACCGACCCGGTGACGATCGGTGTCGTCGCCGGTCTCGTGCTGGGCAAGCCGCTCGGCATCCTGCTCGGGGTCCGCGTGCTCACGCTCGTGACGAAGGTGCGTCTCGATCCGGCGTTGAAGTGGATCGATCTGGCCGGCGTGGGCCTGCTCGCGGGCATCGGGTTCACGGTGTCGCTGCTGATCGCCGAGCTCAGCTTCCCCGCCGGTTCGCCGCACACCGACGACGCGAAGATCGCGATCATGGTCGCTTCGCTCCTGGCATCCCTCCTCGCCGCCAGCGTCCTGCTCGTGCGCAACCGTCGCTACAAGCAGCTCGCGGCGGAGGAAGAGGTGGATGCCGACGGCGACGACGTCCCCGACGTGTACCAGCAGCCGCTGCGGCGCGACCGCGCGACCGACGGCTGAGCGCCCCCGGACTCAGCCGAAGATCTGCGCCGCGATGTCGGACAGCCACGCCCGCGCGTTGACGTTCACGGTCTCGAGGTAGATCCACACGTCGTCGCACGCCACGATCACGTCTTCCGTGCCGGCGGCGTCACCCGGGCGCATGCAGTACTGCGCACCGAAGTCCTGTGCGGGCTGGCACTGGTAGCCGTCGGATGCCAGCGCGTCGAGCCCCTCCGTGACGTGGACATCGGTCGCGGTGCTGATGATCAGCAGGACGGCGGCCGCCTCCTCCTGGATCCAGTTGCACGACAGCGCCGTGCGGGCGTCGGCCGGCGCGGGGCGGATGAATCCGTCCGCGTGCTGGGCGGTGAGGTCGCCGACGGTCTCGGCCCGACTGCTCGCGGTGCCGAGCTCGTCACAGGATGCCGGGATGTTGGCCGCCACGCTGGCGGCCGTCACCGAGGGCGTGGGGCTGGGCGAGGCGCTCGGGGTCTCCACCGTCACGGTGGGAGTGGACGTCTCCGTCGCAACCGGCGCGGCCTCCTCGGCGGCGCATCCGGCCAGACCCGCGACGACGACCACGGTCGCGAGCGCGGCGGCCATTCTCCATCGACGCATCGTCGATCCTTCCGGCACCGGCGCGGATTCGGGTTTCGCGCGGTGTTGCGCTCAGGGTAGCGGCTCGCTCCATTGCATGTCGCCCGGGCGGCCGGAAGCCTCAAGCCGAGCCGCGCTCGATGATCTCGGTCGGCAGGATGGCGGTGTTCGGCGTCACGCGGCCGGCGAGCACCTCGAGCAGCATGGTGGCCATCTGGCGCCCCTGATCGTGCGACGGCTGCCGCACGGTCGTCAGCGCCGGCACGAGAGAGGTCGCGACCGCCGAGTCGTCGAACCCGATGATCGCGATGTCGCGCCCGGGTTCGTGCCCGTGCTCGCGGAGCGCCGAGTACGCGCCGCGGGCCATCAGATCGCTCGCGACGAACAGCGCGTCGGGAAGATCTCCGGATGCCAGGATCCGCCGCATCGCCGCGGCACCGCCGATCTCGGTGAAGTCACCGTCCTCCACGGCGACCGGTTCGAGTCCGGCTTCCTCGAGCACGTCGCGGAACCCCTGCAAGCGGTCGATGCCGGCGGGCATGTCCGAGGGCCCGGACACCGTCGCGATGCGACGGTGACCGCGATCGAGGAGGTAGCGGGTGGCATCCCGCCCGCCCTGCACGTTGTCGACGTCGACGTAGTGGTCGGTGGGACGCACACGCGCCGGGCGCCCGCCGTAGACGACGGGCACGGTGTCGGCGAGACGATCGACGAAGGTGTCGCTGGTGTGGTGCGAGGCCACGATCGCACCGTCGACGCTCCCGCCGCGCAGATACCCCAGCGCTTTGGCGCTGGCGTCGTCGCTGGCGATGAGCATGTTCATGACGTAGTCGGACTCCGCGATCACCTCGCCGATACCGGCGACGATCGAGCCGAAGAACGGGTCGCCGAAGAAGCGGTCGGTGTCCTCGGGGATGACGAGGGCGATCGCCCGCGTCTGTCGACTGGCGAGTGAGCGGGCCGCGCGATTGGGGACGTACTGCAGCTCCTCGATCGCGCGCCGCACGGCTTCCAACGCGGCCGGCGAAACGGCGGTCGAGCCGTTCACCACCCGCGACACGGTCGAACGCGAGACGCCGGCGCGCGCGGCGACCTCTTCGATGGTGGCGGCGCCTCGTGCAGGAGCAAGATCCATCGGTCTCCTCCCGGGCTCAGCGACGCGACGGTGCGCCGGATCACTCCCGGCGACGTTGCGAGCGTACTCCTCCGACGTCACGCGGATCCCGCTCGGCGCGGTCGGGTGATGCGCCGAGCGGATCAGCGCTCCCCGGGGATCGACGTCACGCGGGGATCACCGTCGCGGGCACCGCCAGCGCCCGCTCCGCAATGACCCGGGCGTACGCCAGACCCGAGTCCTTCACGGAACGTTCCTGCGTCGCATAGTCGACGTGGACGATGCCGAACCGCTTCTCGTAGCCCCAGGCCCACTCGAAGTTGTCCAGCAGCGACCAGTAGAAGTACCCGCGCACGTCGATGCCCTTGTCGACGGCATCCAGGATGGCGGCGAGATGCGCCTCCACGAACTCCACGCGCTCGACGTCGTGGATGCGTGTCTCGCCGTCCTCCACGACCGGGACGTCGTCGTAGGCGGCACCGTTCTCGGTGACGTAGAGGGCGACGCCGCGCTCGGCCGAGTACTCGTCGCTGACACGCTCGAGGAGGCGTGTGAGGCCGTCGGGCTGCACCTCCCACCCCATCGTCGTCCGGGGGAGGCCGCGGTCGTGCCAGTACAGGCTCTCGTGCGCCGGGAACGGCGAGGCGATGGCCCGCACGGTGGGGGCGTCGCCCGCGGGCGGGTTGACCACCGGCGGGGTGCCGCCGACGAACTCGCCGTGGTAGTAGTTCACGCCCAACGTGTCGATCGGGGTCGAGATGACGTCGAGGTCGCCGGGCTGCACGGCGTCCTGCCAGCGGCGTACGGCCTCGGCATCCACGTTCCGGAAGTCCTGGATGATGTCGGCCGGGTAGCTGCCCCGGAACACCGGGTCGAGGAACCAGCGGTTGAACTGGCCGTCGATGCGCCGCGCCGCGTCGAGGTCGGCGGGGTTGGCCGGGTCGACGGCGTCCGCCACCGTCAGGTTCAGCGTCAGCCCCAGGTTGAGCGAGGCGTCGCGGGCGCGCAGCTCGCGCACGGTCTGACCGTGTCCGAGCAGCAGATGGTGGGCGGCGAGCATGCCCTCGGCCTGCGAGTAGTGGCCGGGGGCATGGGCGCCGGCGGTGTAGCTGAGGAACGACGAGCACCATGGCTCGTTGAGCGTCGTCCACACGTTCACGCGATCGCCGAGGGCATCGTGCATATCGAGCGCGTACTCGGTGAACAGGTCGCTGGTCTCGCGGACAGCCCAGCCGCCGCCGTCCTGCAGCGCCTGCGGGAGGTCCCAGTGGTAGAGCGTCAGCCACGGCAGGATGCCGGCATCCAGGAGCTCGTCGACGAGACGCTTGTAGAAGTCGACGCCCTTCGGGTTGAGCGCTCCACCGTCCGGACGCACGCGCGACCACGAGGTCGAGAAACGGTACGTCTGCAGACCGAGACGCTTCATGAGCTGCACGTCGCCGCCGTAGCGGTGGTAGTGGTCGCACGCGACGTCGCCGTTGTCGGCGTTGATCACCGCGTCGGGGACGCGACTGAAGGCGTCCCAGATGGAGGCGGTGCGACCGTCCTCGAACGCCGCCCCTTCGATCTGGTACGCCGCCGTGGCGGCGCCGAAGAGGAAGCCCTCGGGAAAGGCTCGGGTGTGCGACATGGATCGGGTTCCTTCCGCGGGCGCAAGCGTCATCCCTTGACCGCCCCTTGCATGATGCCACTGACCAGTTGCTTGCCCGCGAAGACGAACAACAGCAGCAGCGGGATCGTCGACAGCAGCACGCCCGCGAGGACAATGGAGTAGTCGACGAAGTAGTTGGACTGCAGCAGCGAGAGCGCCACCGGCAGCGTCGGGTTCTGGCGGTCGAGCACGATGAACGGCCAGAAGAAGTTGTTCCACGCGCTGACGAACGTGAACAGGGCGAGCATCGCCGCGGCCGGGCGGGCCGCCGGCACCCCCACCGTGAGGAACGTGCGGAACGAGCTGGCACCGTCGACGCGCGCGGCCTCGATGAGCTCGTCGGGCGCCGCCTGACGCAGGTACTGCGTCATCCAGAACACGCCGAACGCGCTGGTCAGCGCCGGGATGATGATCGCACCGAGCTGACCGGTCCAGCCGAGCTCGCTGAACAGGATGTACAGCGGCACGACGCCGAGCTGCGTCGGCACGGCCATCGTCGCCACGACGAACACCAGCAGCCAGGGACCGCCGCGGAACCTCAGCTTCGCGAACGCCCAGCCGGCGAGCGTGGAGAAGAAGACGACGGATGCCGCGATCAGCCCCGAGCTGATGATGGAGTTCAGCAGCGCGGGCCAGAAGTTGACCGCGGGGTCGCCGATGACGGCGGCGGCGTTGGCGAAGAAGTTGCCGCCCGGGATCCACGACCGGTTCGCGTCACGGATCGTCGACGAGTCGCCCGAGCCGATCAGCAGCGACCAGTAGAAGGGGAACACGCTGGCCAGCAGCACGGCGCCCAGCGCCGCGTAGACGAACCAGCCCGGACGGGATCCGCGCACCGGGCGCGGGCGGCGGCGGGGCTTGGCGGGGAGCTCGGGGTCGACGAGCGACACGGGGACGGCGTTGACGGAACTCATCGGCCCGCCTCCTCTCGCTGCTGGATCTGCTTCTTGGCGGCACGCGCCTGGGCCCGGACCTCCCGGCGGGAACGCGCATCGCGGCGGCCCTCGTCGCGCACGAGCGAACGGGTGATGAACAGGTTGACGACGCCGATGGCGAGGATGATGAGGAACAGGATCCACGCGAGCGCCGCTGCCCGCCCGAAGTTCCACTCGCCCCAGCCGACGTTGTAGAGCCAGAGCGTGACGGTGAGCCACTGGTTGTCGGCGCCGCCGGTGCCGTACTGGTCGTACATGCGCGGCTCGTCGAAGATCTGCAGGCCGCCGATCGTCGAGGTGATGATGACGAAGATCAGGGTCGGCTTGAGGCTCGGCAGCGTGATCGAGAAGAACTGCCGCACCTTGCCGGCGCCGTCGACGGTCGCGGCCTCGTAGTACTCCCGGGGCACGGCCTGCATCGCCGCGAGCAGGATGAGGGTGTTGTACCCGGTCCAGCGGAAGTTCACCATCGTCGCGATCGCGATGTGGCTGGCGAAGGCGTCGGAGTGCCAGGGCACGGCCGGCAGGCCCAGGTTCTGCAGCGTGGTGTTCACGACGCCGTACTGGTCGCCGAACATGTTGCTGAAGATGAGGGCCACGGCCACGGGCGCCATGACGTAGGGGATCAGAACGCTCATCCGCCAGAACGTCTTGGCGCGGATGTTCTGGTCGAGCATCGCCGCGATGAAGATCGCCAGGATCAGCTGCGGGACGCTGGAGAGCAGGAAGATGCTGAAGGTGTTGCGCAGCGCGATCCAGAACTTCGGCTGGCTGAGCACCCAGGCGTACTGGTCGAACCCGATGAACTCCCCCGAGTTGCGCACCAGGTCCCAGTCCATGAACGAGATGACCGCGGTGTACGCGATCGGGAACAGGCCCGTGATCGCGAACAGGATGAAGAACGGCGAGATGTAGAGGTAGGGCGAGAGCTTCAGGTCCCACGCGCTGCGGCGCTTGCCGAAGCCGACGCGCCGGGGCTGGCGGTCACGCGCACCGGGCGTCGCTGCCCGGGCGGGTCGTTCGAGTGTGCTGGTCACGTTCTGTCTCCTCCAGGGGGACGGGCGACGGATGCCAGGGGCCGAAGCCGCAGCCCCTGGCATCCGATCGCGCGGGTCAGGACAGGGCGTCGACCTCGGTCGCCCACTGCTGCCACGAGCTGGCGGCATCCTGCGTGCCGTCTTCGACACGCGTGAGGGCCTTCTGCATGGCGTCATTGATCTGGAAGTAGAACTTCCCCTTGTACGGCGACACCTCGACCGCCTGCGCGCGCTCGGACAGCATCTCGCCGACCGGTGCGTCGTTGAAGTAGGCGTTGGTGCTGCTGAGCAGGGCGTCGGCCTCGAGGGCCTCGGTCTGGCTCGGGAAGGTGCCGGCGTTCTCGAACGCCTTGACCTGCGTCTCGGGGTCGGTGAGCCAGTCGGCGAGCTCCTGGGCGGCCTCGACGTTCGCTCCGTTGGCGGGGACGGTCAGGTACGACCCGCCCCAGTTGCCGGCGCCGCCGGGGAAGACGTTGGCGATGTCCCAGCCCGTGACCTCGGGGGCGTTGCCCTCGATGACGCCGAGCATCCAGCCGGGGCAGAGCATCGTGGCGAAGGCGCCGTTCGACAGCCCCGCGAACCAGTCGTCCGACCACTGGCCGAGGTGTGCCGACTGCGTCGCGCTGGCCGCGAGGACCTCGTCGTAGATCTTCTTCACCTCGGGGTTGCTGGTGGCGGTGATCTCACCGGTGTCGGGGTCCTCGTACGCGGCCTCGACCTGGTTGATCGCGCCCTGATAGGTGCCGCCGGCGGAGTCGAAGAACGCCTTGCCGGTCGCGGCGACGTACTGGTCGCCGACCTCGAAGTAGGTCGACCAGTCGCCCTGGAGGAGCGAGGCGACCTCCGCGCGGTCGGTGGGCAGGCCCGCCGCAGCGAACAGGTCGGAGCGGTAGCAGACACCCTCGGGGCCGATGTCGGTGCCGTAGCCGACGAGGTTGCCCTCGGGGCTCGTGGCGGCCTCGACCTTGTAGTCCAGCCAGCGGCTCTTCAGGTCCTCCGGCACGGGCGCGAGCAGGTCGGCGTACTCCATGACCTCGGGCAGCCAGTCGACCTCGATGGCTTCGATGTCGGCGAGGCCGGTCTTGCCGAGCTTCTGGAAGTAGTTCTCGCGGGCCTCGTTGCTGGTCGCGGCCTTGTTGTGGACGATCTTCACGTTCGGGTGCGCGTCCATGTACTCCTGAAGGAGCGCGTCCGTGTAGCCGAAGTCGTTGAACGTGGCGATGGTGAGGGTGACCTCCCCGTCGCCCGAAGCGGAGCCCCCTCCGCCGGAGCACCCGGCGAGAACGAGGGCGGAGGTGGAGGCGACGGCCGCGACGACCGCGGCGCGACGCAGGGCGCGTGATTTCACTGGACACTCCTTCGTGGTGGGCGACTCGGTGTGCTCCTGTGCACGGCGCTTCCCCGACCTCTGAACCGTGGGAGCGCTCTCACCGATCGCGACCGAGGCTATGGGATCGCTCCCAAAGTGTCAAGAGAGCGCTTCCACGGCGCCTTTCGGGTCGTGCGGCTCGGCGCGCACCGCGCGACGGGGAGCGTGGGATGCCCGAGAGGATGGCCCCGTAGAATGGCATCCACTGCCCTTCCGACACCTGGAGCTGGAATGCCCACCATCGTCGTCGACGTCATGCCCAAGGCCGAGCTTCTCGACCCGCAGGGAAAGGCGGTCGCCGGAGCCCTGTCGCGGCTGGGCGAGAACCGCTTCTCGGACGTCCGCATCGGCAAGCGGTTCGAGCTCACCGTCGAGGGCGACGTCGACGAGGCCACGCTGGCGCGCGCTCGTGAACTGGCCGACGAGATGCTCTCCAACGCGGTCATCGAGGACGTCGTGAACATCGAGGTCGTGGAGTGACCGCTCGCATCGGGGTCATCACCTTCCCCGGTTCGCTCGACGACCGCGACGCGCAGCGCGCCATCCGCCTCGCCGGCGGCGAGCCCGTGGCCCTCTGGCACGGAGAGCACGACCTGAAGGGCGTGGACGCCCTCGTCCTTCCCGGCGGCTTCAGCTACGGCGACTACCTGCGCGCGGGCGCCATCGCCGCGTTCGCGCCGATCATGTCCGAGGTGAAGGATGCCGCCGCGAAGGGTGTACCGATCCTCGGGATCTGCAACGGCTTCCAGATGCTCGTCGAGGCGCATCTGCTGCCCGGCGGTCTGATCCGCAACGCCCACCAGCAGTTCATCCGTCGCGATCAGCGTCTGCGCGTCGAGAACGCCTCGACCGCCTGGACCAACGCCTTCGGCGAGGGCGACGAGATCGTCATCCCGCTGAAGAACGCCGACGGCGGATACATCGCGGATGCCGAGACTCTGGCCCGCGTCAACGGCGAGGGCCTCGTCGCGTTCCGGTACCTGGGCGTGAACCCCAACGGCTCGCTCGACGACATCGCCGGCCTCACCAACGAGCGCGGGAACGTCGTCGGCCTCATGCCGCACCCCGAGCACGCCGTCGAGCCCGGCTTCGGGCCCGGCACCGCGGCCGCGATGCGCTCGGGGGTGGACGGCCTGGGCTTCTTCACCTCCGCGATCTCCGCCGTGGTCTCCGCCGCCGCTTAGCCCCTACCGGCAGGCCACACGCCCGCGCCGCGCGGGAGTTCACCCCGTGGGGCGGGACGAGGGCGGATCGTCCCCGAGTGACATAGTCTCGCTGTGGGGACGAGTCCGAGGGGGGCGACGTTCCCGCGGCCGATCGCGAACCCGAATCCGCGTCCGACCGCCCGTCCTGGGTGCCTGTCATTCCACGACGCGACCGCGCCCGCTCCCACGCGCGCGGTCGCGCTCGTGTCGCGGAGGTCACATGAGCGATTCCGATGGTTCCATCGCACCGAGCGCCGCACTGCGCGCCGCAGCCGCCCACACGTCCGTGCGACTCGAACCCGGTCACGGCCAGCCGCTGGCGCGGCATCTGTCGCTCCTGGCCGAAGCCGAACCGGGACGCACACCCCTGGTATGGACCGACACGCGCGCGATGCTCCTGTCGGCGATGCTCGTCGCCCGCGCCCGCAACGATGCCCTCGGCGAGGGGATGGATCTGGTCTCGCGGTACTTCGACTCCGGGCGCCTCACCCGTCCGGCCTCCCTCTCCGGTGCGGCCAGGTCCGGCTTGTTCGCCAGCGTCGCCGAGTACTGCGCGGCGGTCGGCTGGCCGCAGGTCGGCGGACACTACGCGTCCGAGGCTCTGTTGTTCGCCGAGACGCCGGAGCAGCGGTATCGCGCGCTGAGCGTCCAGGCACTGAATCTGGGCCTCAACGCCGAGTATCCCGCCGCCGCCCAGGCGATCGACGAGGCTCACCGGCTCTTCCGCTCGCAGGGCTGGGAGACGGGCGACATCTCCCACTGCCTCCTGCTGGGCGACGGCCTGGTCGCGGTCAGCCGCGCGGACACCACGCGCATGCGGGCGATCGCCGACGAGCTCGAGCACGCGCAGCCCGGCGACCCGTACTGGAGCTTCAGCGCCGGCATGATCCGAGTGACGACGCTGTTCATTGAGCGCGACATCGCCGAGGGCCTGGCCAAGACGTGGGAGATGCTGCACGGCTCGGGGCGCAGCCGCAGCTTCCGCATCGTGCGGGACCTCCTCCTCGGCCTCCATGCCGACATGCTGACCACGCAGGGCGAGTTCGACGAGGCGCTCGCCGTGCTCTCGAACGCGACGACCCATCCGGGACACGCCGTCTGCTTCCCGATGCAGCGCGCGGCGACGCTGCTGCAGATGGGCCGCGAGCGGGAGGTCATCGAGAGCACGAACGCCTGTGTCGCCCTCCACGACGAGCACTGTCTGCGCACGCTGACGCCGCTGCTGACGCGGCGCGCCGTCGCGTTCCTCCGACTGGGGAGCGAGAAGCGCGCGGTCCAGAGCATGGAGTCGGCGATCCTCCTCATCCAGCGCACGGGCGGCTCGGTCACCCCGTTCCTGATGATCCCGCTCGCTGACACCGAGCGGCTTCTCGACCTGGTGTCCGCGCACAACCCCGAACTGATCCCGACCATCGCGATGATGCGCCAGGTGCTCCCCGGCATCGCCGCCCGCTCCACGGCCACCGACGCTCTCGCCGTCCTCACCGCGACCGAGCGCGAACTCGCGCACCTGCTCACCTCGAGCCTCGGCCTGCCCGAGATCGCACGGGCGCGGAACGTCTCGCTGAACACCGTCAAATCACAGGTGCGGTCGATCTACGGCAAGCTGGGGGTATCGAGCCGGGAGGACGCCGTCGAGGTGCTGCAGCGTCCGGACGAGTGACCGAACCGACGCGAACGAGGGGCCATGCGCACGACAGACCAGGATGCCGTCATCGACAGGATCCTCGCGCTGTGGAGCGGCGACCTCGACACGTTGCCGTCCGAGCCGCGGCTCGCGGAGCTGACCGGGGCCAGCAGGGCCTCGGTGCGGGAGGCTCTCGTCCGACTCGAGGAACGCGGGTACGTGCACCGCACGCAGGGCACCCGCACGACTCCCAACCGGCGTCTGCCGGACGTCGGGCGTCGGATCGACGAGCAGTTCGACCACTCCCTGTCGATCCGCTCGGCCGGGTACGAGCCTCTGCTCGAGCTCGTGGCATCGGGGGTTCGCGTGCTCGAGGCCGACGACCCCGAACGGTTCGACGATCTCCCCGACGGCACCCGGGTGCTCCGCACGGTCAAGGTGTGGCGCGTCGACGGCGTGCCCTACGCCCTCGCCGAAGACCTCGTGCCCCTCGCCCGCGAGGCGGACCTGGACCCACGCCGACCGGTGTTCGACCTGGCGGAGGAGGCCAACGGCATCCGGGTCGCGTGGGAGACGATGTGGGTCGACGCGGTGGCCCTGGACGCCGAGCGCGCGGCGTTGCTGTCGACGGCGCCGGGCGTCCCGGTGGTCGAGATGACGTACTGCGGCTACGGGACCGGCGACGACGTCGGGTACTGGTCGCGTGAGGTGCAGGTGTCGGCGCCCTCCGGGCTGCGGAACGCCCTCATCCGACGCGTGCGGCACGACCGGGGCGTTTCGGAGTCGTAACGAGGGCGTGAACATGTCAGACAAGTGTCGCTACAACTTGTCTGACAGGGATAGTCTCGGGCTATGACCGAGCCGCTTCCCCTCCACACCCTGACCGCAGAGACCGTCAGCCCCGAGGCGTTCTCGCCCTTCGGCGTCATCCTCACACCGATGGCCGACGGCACACCCTTCACGTCCGAGGAGGCCGTGCTCGACGTCTCCGGCGGCATCCCGCGCTTCTACCTGATGTCACTCGAAGACAAGACGCCCGAGTTCACCCGTGTGACCCGACACCTGGAGACCACGCAGACCCTCATGGCCGTCGGCGACGTCGAGTGGACGATCGCCGTCGCACCGGCGGGCATCGACGAGCCGGGCCTGGACGACCTGCGCGCGTTCCGCATCCCGCCGCGCACGGCCATCACCATGCTCAAGGGCACGTGGCACGCCGGCCCGTTCTTCGCCGACCCGAGCATGGACTTCGTGAACCTCGAGCTCGACGACACGAACGTCACCGACCACCACAACTTCCGGCTCGACGACGCCTACGGCGTGCGCGTCGTCGTCGACGCCGAGTGAGCATGCTCGACCCGCTCCCCGATGCCACGACACGGCTCGCCGCCCTCGAGCGCGAGGCCGCGCACCAGGAGGCGGTGAGCGCCGGCGACGGCCGGTCCTGGGTGCGCGAGCGCAACGGTGAGCACCCCGTCGTCATCGTCGGGGGCGGGCAGGCCGGGCTCGTCCTCGCCCGCGGGCTGCGCCGGCGGGGCATCGACGACGTCGTGGTGCTCGACGCCGCCCCGGCCGATGCGACCGGGCCGTGGTCGACCTACGCGCGCATGCACACGCTGCGCACGCCGAAGGACATCGCCTGGCCGACGTGGGGCGTTCCGGCGGCGAGCCCCCGCGCGTGGTTCGAGGCGGTCTACGGCGAAGCCGCGTGGCACGACATCGAGTTCTTCCCCACCGTCGCCTGGCAGGGGTTCCTGCAGTGGTATCGCGCGGTCGCACGGATCGACGTGGTCGGCTCCACGACGGTCGCCGCCATCACCCCGACGAGTGTCGAGGGCCCGCTACGACTGCGGCTGGAAGGGCCCGACGGGTCGTGGGTGCTGGAGGCACGCCACGTCGTGCTCGCGACCGGGATCGAGGGCGCGGGCGGCAGGCACATCCCCGAGCTGCTGGCCGGGCTGCCGCAGGACCGGGTGCACCACACCCACGACGCGATCGACTTCGCCGCCCTCGCCGGGAAGCGCATCGGCATCCTCGGCGCGGGGACGGGGGCCTTCGACAACGCCGCGACCGCGCTCGAGCACGGCGCGGCATCCGTCGACGTTCACATGCGACGGCCGGCGATGCCACAGGTCAGCCCTTACCGGTGGATGGAGTTCGCCGGGCTCATCGAGAACTACGGCTCCTTCACCGACGCGCAGAAGTGGGCGTTCAACGTGCACCTGTCCGCGGTCGACCAGCCCGCGACGCAGAACGCGATCTGGCGCGCCCACGCCTTCGACGGCTTCCGGTTCCTCACCTCGTCGCCGTGGCGATCCGTCGAGTGGGACGGCACCGACATCGTCGTGACGACGCCGCTCGGCATCCATCGCTACGACGTCGTCATCGCCGCGACGGGGATCGTGGCGGATCTGTCGCGACGTCCCGAGCTGGCGGCGGTGGCGTCGGATGCCGCCGTGTGGAGCGACCGCCTCACCCCGGCCCAGGTCGCCGAGAACCCGGGACTGGCGTCCTTCCCCTACCTCGACGACGACTTCGGGCTCGTCAGCCGCAGCGCGCCCGACGGGTCAGCGTTGTCGCGCATCCACCTGTTCAACCACGGCGCGCGGATCAGCCAGGGCATGCTGAGCCATCAGATCCCCGGTCTCGTCGGCGGTGCCACCAAGCTCGCCGCGGCGCTGTCGCGGCGGCTGTTCGCCCGCGACGCGGACGCCCTGCTGACGGAGTACCTCGCGTACGACGTCCCGGTCGGCGTGCACATCGGTCGGCGGCCGGTGCCCGCGGACGTCGCCGGCTGAGGCGGGCGGCCCGCCCCCGGGACCGCGCGGGTAGCGTGGATCGGGTGACTTCCTCGCTGATCGTGTCCGTGCCCACCGCGCAGCTCCGCGACGATCTGCAGCCGGTCCCCGAGGGCGCGGAAGTGCTCGTCTGGGACATGACGGATGCCGCGCCCCGCCCCCACATCGACATCGTGGTGCCGCCGTACATGTCGATGGACGGTGTCATCGCGCGGCTGTCCGAGGTGACCACGCGGCTGGTGCAGGGCCAGTCCATCGGGTACGACAACGTCGAGGGGCGTCTCCCCGCGGGCCTGGTGTTCGCCAACGCCACGAGCGTGCACGAGACGGCCACCGCCGAGCTCGCCGTCGCCCTGGCTCTGGCGGCTCAGCGGGCGCTGCCCGACTTCGTGCGCGCGCAGGACCGCGCCGAGTGGAAGGGACGGTGGATGCCGGGGCTCGCCGACGCGCGCGTGACGCTGCTCGGTTTCGGCGGCGTCGGCCGAGCGATCGCGGCACGCCTGAAGCCGTTCGAGGTGGAGCTGCGCGCCGTCGCGTCGCACGGTCGGCTGCAGGACGACGTCGAGGTGCTCCCCCTCGGCGAGCTGTACGACGTGCTCGCCGAGACCGACGTGCTGATCACGTCACTGCCGGGTGGCGAGAAGACGCAGCACCTCCTCGACGACGCCGCCCTGTCCGCCCTGCCCGACGGCGCCCTGGTCGTGAACGTCGGTCGCGGTCCCGTCGTCGACACCGACGCTCTCGTCGACCACGTCCGGCGCGGACGGCTGCGCGCGGCCCTGGACGTCACCGACCCGGAGCCGCTGCCCGCCGACCATCCGCTGTGGTCGCTCGACGGGGTGCTCATCGCCCCGCACGTCGGTGGCGCGACCGACGCCATGCGGCCGCGCATCGCGCGGCTCGTCCGTCGCCAGATCGACCATCTCCTCGCGGGCGAGGAGCCCGAGAACGTGGTGCTGCGCAGCTGAGCCGCGCTCAGCCCGCGACGCGCGCGGCATACGCGTCGGCCGTGGCGGCGACGTCGTCGACGTAGCTGTCGAGGTGGTTGTACGAGAAGACCGCCCGCCGCCAGCCGGAAGCGCTCGTCATCTCGCCGGCGGCGCACAGGTAGCGGCCGGCCGCGAGCGCGGCGTCATCGATCTGGTTCGGGTCGGCCACGCCGTCTCCGTCGCCGTCGGCTCCCCACTTCTGCCACGTCGACGGGATGAACTGCAAAGGACCCACGGCGCGGTCCCACACGGCATCCCCGTCCCAGACTCCGCCGTCCGTGTCGGAGATCGCCGCGCTCGCACTGCCGTCCAGGGGGATGCCGCGGATCGCGGGCTGCGGATGCCCGGCGTCGTCGAGGCGCCCACCGGAGTGCGTGCCGTGCGCGGACTCGATCGCCCCGATGCCCGCCAGGGTGTTCCAGCCGAGCCCGCACGCCGGCTGCTCGGCCTTCAGGGTCAGAGCGGCCGAGGCGTACGCGCGGAGGGCGCGCTCCGGGATGCCCGTGGCAAACGCCGTGCGGCCGGTCCACGCCGGGTCGGCGGCGACGAGCGACGCGCGGGGGCCACCGGGGAGCGGGACCGTCGACGTGTTCCCCGCGGGCACGGCATCCGATGCCTCCTCCGGAGCGACCGCGGCGATGCGCTCCTGCGCGGGTCGCTCGCTTCCCGCGACGTGCGCGGACGCGATGAGCGCGATGCCGACACCGACGAACAGCACCGCCGCGACGACGGCGAGCATCGAGGACCACGAGCGATCGCGATCGACGTCGGCTTCCACGTGGACCTTCCCCCAGCGCCGCACGGTCAGCGGACGCCGGAGGAAAGGTAGCCGGGTGGATCAACGGGACGGTGAACGCCGCCCGTCGATCCCCGTCACCGCTGGTCCCAGGGCGTCGGGCTCCCCGCGTACCGGATCGACAGTACGCCGGACGTGTACGACGATCCGGGCTCGAGGTACACCCCCTGCCACTCCCCGGCCGCGGGTTTGGTCGACGTGCTGTTGTTGTTGGTGTCGCCGAGGACGGTGTCATCGTTGATCGAGGTGAGGATGACGGGGGATGCCGTCGTCCCCTTCCCGATGAGCTTGCCCTGCACGCTGATCCCGCCGCCGTCCGCGACCTTGATGGCCGTCCCGGCGGACAGGGTGAGCGTCAGCCCCTTCGGGATCGTGAACCAGTTGTTCAGGACGAGCGGGAAGGCCGTCCCGAACGAACCGAGCGTCGCTGTCGCCGACAACTCGCCGTTGATGGCGACCGCGTTGCCCGCGACACCGCCGTTCCCGGATCCCGTGTTGCCGCTGAGCTTGCTCGGGTCGAGCGGACCCGTGACCTCGATCGCGTTGCCCGCCGCGCCGGTGACGGTGTTGCCCGTCACGACCGGGACAGGCTGGGGCGAACCCGTGAACGCGGCGTTGGTGACGTCCACGTGGATGCCTTGCTCGCCGGCCCGCGTGATGGTGTTGCCGGTGATCGACACAGTGCGGGTGCCCTGGTTGACAGCGGTCTGGCCGACGCTGGCGAAGATCCCCTGATAGTAGGTGTCGCTGATCGTGGAAGCCGTGACACTCAGAGTCTTTGCATTGCCGCTGTAGATTCCTGTCGCGGCGAATGCCGACGTCATGCCGGCGGCCGTCAGCGATGCGTTCTCCTGCACGTATATGCCTTGCCATGCGTAGGGGCTGCCCGTGGATGGCCCGTCGCCGTTGGTGTCGCCGCCGATCGAGTCGTCGCTCCAGGCCGTGAGCCGCACGGGTGCGTCGCTGGTTCCGGCGATGACGAGCGAGCCGTAGACATCGATCCACGAGCCGGTCACCTTCCCGACGGTTCCCGCCGCGAGCGTGAGGGATTTCTTCGCGGGCACGGACACACCATCGAAGACGTACGCGAGCCCGGCGGAGGGCTTCACGGTGCCCGATATCTCGCCGCTCAGTCGGATGCCGTTCGTCCCGTTCCCCGAGCCGGTGATACGGGTGAGGGTCACAGCGTCCAACGGTCCCGCTCCGATGGAGAGCGCATCCCAATAGCTGCCGTCGATCTGCACATCGGTGAGTTCGAGCTTCTGCGGCGTCAGCACCTGGATGCCCGTCGCCGCGTAAGCGACCCTCAAGGACGCTGCGGTAAATGTGCTAGTCGACTTGATGCCGAGCCCGCCCCAGTCCCAGGGGGCGCCCTTCGTGGCCGTCTTATCGCCGTTGGTGTCACCGCCGACGGTGTCGTCGGTGAGGGAGGTCATCACGACGGGGGATGCAGGCGTGCCCGCCACGGTCAGGCTGCCATACACGTCGAACCCTGCCATATATGACTTGACGACGGCGCCCGCGGCAACTGTCAGGGCCTTGTCTCGGGCGACCGCCGCTGTATCGCCCAACACCCACGGAAAGCTCGGGTTGGCGGGGAGCGTGCCGACGATGCTGCCACTGTTCAACCGGATGCCGTTGAGCCCATTGCCGCTCCCGGTGACACCGGTCCAGTTCGAGACGTCGATGGTCGCGCCGTCGACGGAAGCGGCGTCCCACTGGCTGTTGTCGATGCGCACGTTGGCGACCGTCAGTGGCTTCGCGTCGTGCGCCGATATACCGGTGGCGGCGTAGGCGATCCGCGCCTCCTTGATGGTGATCGCGGCGTCCGCGTTGACGGAGATCCCATTCCAGTCTGAGGGGGCGGCTTTGGTGGCCGTCTTGTCGCCGTTGGTGTCGCCGCCGACGGCGTCATCCTGGGTGGAGGTGAAGCTGACGGCGGCGGCAGACGTGCCGTTCACGATCAGCGCGCCGTACACGTCGATCCCTCCGTACGTCGACTTCACGACGGTGCCTCCGGCGATCGTCAGTGTCTTGCCCGCCGGCACCGTGAGGCCTCCGTCGACCACATACAGATCGCCCGCCGCGCTCGACCACGTCGTACTGGCGGCGAGATCTCCCGACACCGGCTTGAGCTGCCACACGCGCTGTCCGAGGCTCGTCGCCACGGCCGTGACGTACCCCGCCTGCGAACCGGTGACGCGCACGGTGAGGGTCTTGCCCTTGTCTGCCGCGACCGTGGTGTAGGCCGAGGAGGTCGCGCCCGTAATGGCGGTTCCATCGCGCAGCCACTGGTAGGCGAGGGCCACCGGTGACGGTGCCCATGTACCTGCGACCGCGGTCAGTCTCTGTCCAACCAGGGGCGTTCCGGAGATCTTCGGCGTCGGAGTCGCCGTCAGCAACTTCAGCACGGGAGCCGCCGCGCTCGTCACCGTCTTGCTCGTGTACCCGTTCTTCACGGCGGTGACCGCCACCGAGAGACTCTTCCCGCCGTCGCCGGCAACGGGGGTGTAGCTGCTCCCCGTCGCACCCGCGATCGGGGCGCCGCCGATGAGCCACTGGTAGGTGTAGCTCGTGGGGACCGGCGCCCACGTGCCGGGATCGACCGTGACCGCCTGGCCGACCTGGGCCGTGCCCACGAGGGAGGGGGTCGGAGCGGACGTGAACAGCAGCGGCACGGTCACACCGGCGCTGGACACCGCCTTCGTGATGTAGCCGGTGCGCGTGCCGGTGACCCGGACGGTGAGAGTCTGGCCCCGGTCGCCGTCGGCTACCGTGTAGGTCGTCGTGGTGGCCCCGCTGATCGCCGTCGCCCCGCGGTACCACTGGTACTTCAGGGTCGCCGTCGGCTGCCAGGTCCCGGCGGTCGCGGTGAGCCTGCTGCCGGGCTCGGGCGTTCCACTCACCGAGGGAGTCGGGGCCGTCGTGAATGGGATGAGGACCGTGGATGCCACGCTCGTCGCCGAAGCGGAGGCGTAGCCCGTCTTCATTCCGGTGACGGTCACCGTCACCTTCTTGCCCGCCGCCGTCGATGGGATGACGAACCGCGCGGACGTGGCCCCGGCGACCGGCGTCCCGTCGACCGCCCACTGGTACGTGAACGAATCCGGCGTCGGAGTCCAGGTGCCCGTTGCCGCCGTCAGCGTCTGCGCGGTCTGGAGGGTACCCGAGACCGTCGGCACCGGTGCGGCGGTGAAGGTGTTCAGAATCATCGTCGCCGCACTCGCCTTCGTCGTCGTGATGTAGCCCGACGCGCTCCCCGTGGTGCGTACGGTGATGCTCTGACCGCGGTCGGCATCCACGACCACGTAGGTCTTGGCGGTCGCTCCTGTGATCGCCGTCGATCCACGGAACCACTGGTACGTCACCTGCGCGGTGGGCAACCACGATCCGGGGTCCGCGGTGAGCGTGTTCCCCGACGTCGGGGTTCCGGTGATCGTCGGCAGCGGCGCCGTCGTGAACGGGCGAAGGACGGTCAGCGCTGTGCTCGTCGCCGAGGCGCTGGTGTAGCCCGCCTTGGTGCCGGTCACGGTCACGGTGACCTTCTTGCCGGCGTCGGAGGTGCGCAGGGTGAAGACCGCCTTGGTCGCCCCGGAGACGGCCGTGCCGTCGATCGACCACTGATACGCGAAGGCATCGGGGACCGGTGCCCACGTCCCCGTCACGGCCGTCAGCGTCTTGCCGCTCTGCAGCGTTCCCGTCACGGTCGGGACCGGAACGGTCGTGAAGGCCGCACCGACGGTGATGGCGGTGGACTCCCGCGTCCCCGTCACCACCGCGGTGATCGCCTTGCCGGCGTCGTCGGCCGTCAGCGTGTACGACGTCCCCGTGGCCCCGGGAATGGGCTGTCCGTTACGCCGCCATTGATAGCTCAGGCCCACCGGTGCGCCGCCCCATGCGCCGGGAGCGACGGTCAGGGTGCTGCCGACGACGGGCGTCCCGGTGACCGTGACGCCGGCATCCTCCGCATGCGCAGGTGGGGTCGCGGCGAGCATCACCCCCGCGACCGCCAGCAAGAGGACGGCGACGACGCCGAGAAACCCCACACGAACCGAGCGCGACGACGCGACCATTGATCGTTCCCCTGAGATCAGCAGTGGTGCGCACCCGTTCCCCCGAACGTGCGTCTGCTGGGGAGAACGTAGGGCAGCGGGCCGAAAAACGCAATGAACCCGCCGTGAACAGAAACAGGTCGGACCGGGCGACGGTCGACCGGCGTCAACCGCGGAAGCCCGCGGGGTTGGCCAGCAGGTCGGCGAAGGCGAGTTCGGCCGGACCGATGAGCATCAGGCGCGAACGCAGGTGCGCGCGCTCCAGCCGGATCGTGCGGCCCTCCGCCCCCAGCGGATGCACGCGCACCGCCTCGGCCAGGCGCTCACGGCTCACCGACAGCAGGGCACCGAGGTAACCGGACAGCACCACGGTCTCGGGGCTGAACGCGTTGACGAAGTTCGTCAGGGCGAGCGAGAGCACCTCGACCTGGCGCGTGACCTCCGCCATCACCCGCGGATCCCGGGCGACGCCGAGCTCGACGTCGAGCTCGTCTTCGTCGAGCTTGCGGCGACCCAGCAGCGGCTCCAGCAGGTCGAGCCGCACCTCCGCCTCCAGGCATCCCTTCCGCCCGCACACGCACGCGCGCCCGCGCGGATCGACGACCGTGTGCCCGAGCTCGCCGGCGTACCCCGAGGTCCCGCGCAGCAGCGTGCCGTCGATGATGAGCCCGCCGCCGATGCTGTGCATCGCGCCGCCGAGGTACAGCAGGTTCGACACGCCGACCCCCACACCGAAGCGCGACTCGGCGAGGGCACCGATGCTCGCGTCGTTGCCGGCGGAGACGGGGATGCCGAGCTCGTCGCTCAGCCGCGCGGCCACCGGATCGCGCCGCCACCCGAGGGTTGGCGACACCAGCACGGAACCGTTGGCGTTCACGAGCCCCGGCACGGCGAGGCCCGCACCGATCACCCGGTAGTGCCGGTCGATGTCGGCGCGCATCGCCTCGACCGACGACGCGACGATCTGCACGAAGCGCCGGGGAGAGGGGGCGCTCGCGGTGTCGTGGCGCAGTCGCGCGTGGACGACTCCGCCGAGCCCGACCAGGGCGACGGTGACCGCGTGGGGCTCCGCCCGGACGCTCAGCGCGGAGACGTGGTCCTCGGGCTCGATGTCGAGCGTGGGGCGGCCGACCTTGCCGGTGCGCTCACCGGCGGCGACCTCACGGACGAGCCCCAGCTCGGTCAGTTCCATCACCAGGCCGGTCACGGTCGACCGGTTCAGGCCGATCGTGGCCCCGAGCTGCGCCCGTGAGAGCGCTCCCCGCAGGTGGAGCAACGAGAGCACGGACGCGAGGTTCTGCTGCCGGATGAGGTCGTTGGTCGTACGACCGGCGGGTGGTGCGAGCGGCGTCGCGGGCTCGAACACGGCAGGGGTCATGAGGGGAGCACCTCTCCCATCATCCCATCGCGGCCGGACGGATGGGGAGCACGGCGATCGGTCGTGCTCCCCATCCGATCAGGCACCGCCGTTGCGTCGCTTGTTGAAGATGTCGAACGCGACGGCCAGGAGCAGCACGATGCCCTTGATCGCCATCTGCCAGGCCGCATCGACGCTGAGGATGGACAGACCCATGTTGAGCACGCCCATCACGAGGCCACCGACGACGGCCCCCACAACGGTGCCGATACCGCCCTGCACGGCGGCACCACCGATGAACACCGCCGCGATGGCATCCAGTTCGTAGTTCTGACCGGCGGATGCCACGGCGCCGCCGGCGCGCGCGGTGCTGACCACCGCGGCGAGACCCGCGAGAACACCCATGTTCACGAAGATGAAGAAGTTGACCCACTTCGTCTTCACACCGCTCATGACGGCGGCGAACAGGTTGCCGCCCATCGCGTAGATGTGGCGACCGAACGTCGTGCGGTTGAGGACGAACGTGTAGGCGAGCACGAGCACCGCGAGGATGATCAGCACGATGGGCGTGCCGTTGTAGGCGGCGATGGTGAACGCGACGGCCATGATCGCCACGACCGCGATCACGTTCTTCAGCCAGAACGACCACGCGACCTCACGCGGCAGCTCGAGACGGCGCAGCGTCGCCCGGGTGCGGAGCTGCTGGACGATGAGGAGGACGCTCGCGACGGCACCGAGCACGAGGGTGAGGCTGTCCCAGTTCCCGACGTAGCCGAGCACGGGCGGGAGCCAGCCCGCGCCGATCGCCGTGAAGCCGTCGGGCAGACCGCTGATCGTGCCGCCGGTGAGCAGCACGAGAGTGAGACCGCGGAAGAGGAGCATGCCGGCCAGGGTCACGATGAACGCGGGTATCCCGACGAAGGCCACCCAGAATCCCTGCCAGGCGCCGACCACGGCGCCGACGATGAGCGAGAGGACGACCGCGACGTACCAGGGCATGCCCCACTGGTTCATCGCGATGGCCGCGATCGCGCCCACCATGGCCACCACCGACCCGACCGAGAGGTCGATGTGCCCGGCGATGATGACCATGACCATGCCGATCGCGAGGATCAGCACGTAGGCGTTCTGCTGGATGAGGTTGTTGACGTTCCCCGGCAGCAGCAGGCGCCCGCCGGTGAGCACCTGGAACAGCACGATGATGATGACCAGCGCGGCGAGGATGCCGAACTGCCGGAAGTTGATGCGGGCGAGCAGGCCGCGTCGGCGCGGGCCGGGTTGCGTCGGCGCGTCGACCGTCTGAGTGGATGCGGTGGCCATTGCTGTCAGTTCCTTCCGGCGGTCATGTGCCGCATGAGCGTCTCCTGCGTGGCATCCGCACGGCTGACCTCGGCCGTGATGCGCCCCTCGGAGATGGTGTAGATGCGGTCGGAGAGGCCGATGACCTCGGGCAGCTCCGACGAGATGACGATGACGGCCTTCCCCTGGGCCGCGAGTTCGTTGATGATGCCGTAGATCTCGTACTTCGCCCCGACGTCGATGCCGCGGGTGGGCTCGTCGAGGATCAGCACGTCGGGTCCGGTGAACATCCACTTCGACAGGACGACCTTCTGCTGGTTCCCGCCGGAGAGGCGTCCGGTGATCGCGGCGACGCTGGGCGCCTTGATGTTCATCTTGTAGCGGTACGAGTCGGCGACCTTGTACTCGCGGTACCGGTCGACGACGCCGAGGCGCGCGAGGCGGGCGAGGGCGGAGGCCGAGACGTTGACCTGGATGTCGCCGATGAGGTTGAGACCGTACTTCTTGCGGTCCTCGGTGGCGTACGCGATGCCGTTCTTGATGGCGGCATCCACGGTGCGCACATCGATCGGCTGGCCGTTCTTGTAGACCTCGCCCGAGATCCCGGTGCCGTACATGCGACCGAAGATGCTCATGGCGAGCTCGGTGCGACCGGCGCCCATGAGCCCGGCGAAGCCGACGATCTCGCCCGCGCGCACCGAGAAGGAGGCGTCGTCGATGACCACGCGCTCGGTGTCCACGGGGTGGTGCACCGTCCAGTGCTCGACGCGGAACAGCTCCTCGCCGATGTCGGGCTCGCGCGGCGGGAACAGGCTGTTGAGGTCGCGGCCGACCATCGCGCGGATGATGCGGCCCTCGTCGGTGTCGGGGTCGTCGCGCCGCATCGTCTCGATCGTCCGGCCGTCGCGGATGATCGTGATGCGGTCGGCGATGCGCAGCACCTCCTTCAGCTTGTGGCTGATGATGATGCAGGTGATCCCCTGGTCGCGCAGTTGATCGATGAGGTCGAGCAGGTGCGCGGAGTCGTCGTCGTTGAGGGCGGCGGTGGGCTCGTCGAGGATGAGGAGCTTGACCTCCTTGGCCAGGGCCTTGGCGATCTCGACGAGCTGCTGCTTGCCGACGCCGAGCTCGTAGATCTTGGTCGCGGGGTTCTCACGGAGCCCCACGCGCTTGAGCAGTTCGGCGGCCGCGGTGTTGGTGGCGTTCCAGTCGATGACCCCGCGGGTGGCCTTCTCGTTGCCGAGGAAGATGTTCTCGGCGATCGAGAGGTAGGGGCTGAGGGCCAGCTCCTGATGGATGATGACGATGCCGGCGGCCTCGCTGTCGTTGATCGAGCGGAAGGCCACCGGCTCCCCCTCGAGGGTGATCGTGCCCGCGAAGCTGCCCGCCGGGTACACCCCGCTCAGCACCTTCATCAGCGTCGACTTGCCCGCGCCGTTCTCGCCGCAGATCGCGTGCACCTCGCCCCGGTGCACGTCGATCGAGACGTCGGCGAGGGCCGGGACGCCGTTGAACGACTTGGAGATCCCCGACATGCGCAGGATCGGTTCGGTCATGGTGTCTCCCTCCGTCGCCGCGCCGGGCGACAGGTAGCTCCGTCGCCGTGGGGCGACGGAGGAAGCGGCGGGGCGGGCGAACCCGCCCCGCCGCAGAATGGATCAGAGCCCGACGTCGGAGGCCTTGAGGAAGCCCGAGTCGATGAGCTTGGACTGCACGTCGTCCTTGACGACCACCTCGGGCGTCAGCAGGTACGACGGGACGACCTTCTTGCCGTTGTCGTAGGTCTCGGTGTCGTTGACCTCGACCTCCTCACCGTTGCGGATCTCCTCGATCATCGTGAAGACGCGGTCACCGAGCGCGCGGGTGTCCTTCCAGACCGTCATGGCCTGCAGACCCTCGAGGATCGCCTTGACGTTGGCCTTGTCGGCATCCTGACCGGTGATGATCGGGTAGTCGGCGCCGGCGGTGTAGCCGGCCGACTTCAGGGATGCCTCGATACCGATGGCGAGACTGTCGTTGGGCGACAGGACGACGTTGACCTTCTTGCCGTCGCCGTAGAACGAGGACAGGCGGTTGTCCATCTCGGCCTGGGCCTTGTCGGACGCCCAGCCCTGGATGCCGATGCTCGCCCACGCGTCGTCGTTGGCGGGCGCCTTGCCACTGGGGACGACGAGCTGGCCCTTCTCGACGTACGGCTGGAGCAGGTCCCAGGCGCCGGCGAAGAAGAACTTCGCGTTGTTGTCGTCGGGGCTGCCGGCGAACGGCTCGAGGTTGAAGGGACCCGCACCGTCCGCGAGGCCCAGCTGCTCCTCGATGAACTGGCCCTGGAGGGTGCCCACCTTGTAGTTGTCGAACGTGGCGTAGTAGTCGACGTTCTCGCTGCCGTTGATGAGGCGGTCGTAGGCGATGACCGTGGCGTTCTGGGCCTTGGCCTCCTGCAGCACCGGGCCGAGCGTCGAGCCGTCGATGGCGGCGATCACGAGGATCTTCGCGCCGCCGGAGATCTGGTTCTGGATCTGGCTGATCTGCTGGTCGGTCTTGTTGTCGGCGTACTGCAGGTCGACGGTGCAGCCGGCGTCGGCGAGCTTCTTCTGGAGCTGCTCGCCGTCGTTGATCCAGCGCTCGAGGCTGCGGGTCGGCATCGCGATACCGACGTTGCACTCGGCGCTGCCACCGGCGTCGCCGCCGTCGGCGGGTCGCGTGGAGCTGCACGCTCCGAGGGTGACGGCGAGAGCGGCGACGGCCGCTCCGGTCAGGATTTTCTTCAGCATTGTGATCTGCGTTCCTCTCTGAACTGCAGGGACCCCCGAGGGTCGCACCCGGCGCCCACCCCGGCGTCGGATCGGGTACGTCCTCGTCCCGGCTTCCTGGTGTCGTCGTAATTATGACGGCTCCGTGAACATATCCCCCGCCGTCAGGATTTGTCCAGGGTCCCGGCGCGCGCAGAATGCAACGAACACATAACGACACCGGGATCCGAGGGCGGATCAGCGCACGTCGCGGTCAGCACCCGACCACAGATCGCCGCACTCGACCGCCTCGGCACCCTGGGCGCGGAGGTAGGGGCGCGCCCCCACGTCGCCCCGGATCTCCGCGGAGAGGGCGTTCCAGTGATCGCGCCCGATCACGACCGGATGCCCGGGCTCGCCGGCATACGCCGCGAACGCCAGCGCCCCGGCGCCCGCGCGGCCCGCGAGACGCGCGACGGCCGCGGCGGGCAGGTCGGGAGTGTCGACCGGCACCACGACGACCGCGGGAGCGGCGGTGGATGCCACGGCCGCCAGCCCCGCGCGCAGAGACGCCGACACCCCCTCGGCCCACGCCTCGGCGTGCACGACGGTCGTCCCCGCGGGGACGAGGCGCCCCGCGGAGTCGGCCGCGGCGCCCAGGACGACGACGACCGGGTCGCACCCGCCTTCGCGCAGCGCCCGCACGGCCCTCTCCACCCAGGGGACGCCGAGGGAATCGCGGGCGAGGGCTTTGGGGCCACCGAATCGCCGACCGGCCCCCGCGGCGAGGACGAGGCCCGCCGGCCTGTCCGCCACGGTGTCGGCGGAGGTCTCGGAGGGCATGGTCACGACAGCGTAGCGTGCGCGAAACACGGCGGGGATACGGTCGCCAGCATGCTCGAACTGGCCGCGGATCTGCTGCCCCTGATCGAACGCGGGGTACCCGTCGCGGCGGTCACGGTGACCCGTGTCGTGCGCAGCGCCCCGCGCGGAGTGGGCGCGACGCTCGCGGTGACGTCCGACGCGCGTGTCATCGGCTCGCTGTCGGGCGGCTGCGTCGAGGGGGACGCCGTGATGCTCGGACTGGACGCGCTCCGCTCGGGCGACGTCCGTCGCGGAAGCTTCGGCTTCACCGGCCCGGACGACGCGATCGTCACCGCCGGACTCGCGTGCGGTGGGGCGATCGAGGTGGTCGCCTACCCGATCGACGGCGACGACGTCCGGGTGCGCGACGCCCTCGTGGCGGCCGCGGCGGGTCGGGAGAGCGCGATCGACCTCGAGCTGACCGACGGGACGGTGCTGGAGCTTCACCGACCGTCGCGCCCTCGGCTCGTCGTCCTCGGGGCGGGTGAGCACGCGGCGGCCCTGTGCCGCGTGGGCGCGGCCGCGGGATTCGCCGTGACGGTGTGCGACGCATGGGCGCTGCTGGTGACGCGCGACCGATTCCCCGAGGCATCCGAACTGGTCGTCGCCACGCCGCACGAGTACCTCGCCTCGCTGGAATCCCCGGACGAGCGCACCGCGGTGTGCGTCCTGACGCACGACGAACGCCTCGATGTCCCCGCGATCCGCACCGCGCTACGGCTCCCGGTGGGGTTCGTCGGCGCCATGGGATCACGGGCGACCGTCGCGCGACGCGCCGCGCTGCTCACGCAGGCGGGGGTGACGGATGCCGAGCTGGGCCGGCTGCACTCGCCCCTGGGCCTCGACCTCGGTGCGGAGACACCCGAAGAGACGGCACTGTCGGTCATCGCCGAGATCGTCGCGGCACGACGCCGCGCGAGCGCCCTGCCGCTGAGCTCGACGGACGGCCCCCTGCACGCCGGCGCCGCGCCCGGATGCGCGCTCCCGGCGCCGGTGATGGCCCGATGACGGCGCTCGTCATCCGCGACGCGGTCGCGGTCGTCGAAGCCGAAGGCCGGGTCCGCACGGGCGATGTCGTGAGCATCGACGGGGTGGTCGTCGACGCGCCCGCCCCCGCCGGCGCGACGGTCGTGGATGCCGGCGGATGCGTCGTGACCCCTGGGCTCGTCAACGCGCACCACCACCTGCTGCAGACTGCGTTCCGGACGCTTCCGGGCACCCGCGGCATCCCGATGCGCGAATGGCTTCCTGCGATGGCGAGCGCGTACGCGGCAGCCGGAGTGGACCCGGAACTGACCGGCATCGCCGCGCGGGCCGGCCTCGCCGAGGCTCTGCTGAGCGGCGTCACGACCGTGGCCGACCATCACCTCACATGGCCCCCCGGAGCCGACACGGTCGGCATGGCCCGCGCCGCCGCGGACGCGGCCGCCTCCCTCGGCGCGCGACTCGCCTTCGTGCGCGGCGCCGCGCGGGACGATCCGCAGGAAGCCGCCCTGTCGGCCGAGGCGATCGCCGCCGCGCTGGTCGACGGTCGCCCCGGGGGCGTCACCGCCGACGGAATGCTGCAGGTCGCGGTGGGTCCGGCGGGCGTGCACAGCGACCCCCGCGAAACGTTCGCGCTGCTCGCGGAGGTCGCGGAACGCCGTGGACTGCGGCGTCGCACGCAGGCGAACGAGGTCGTCGACGTCGAGATCGCCCTGCAGAAGTACGGACGGCGCCCGCTCGACCTGCTCGAGGACTGGGGCTGGCTCGCCCCCGATGTCACCCTCGCGCACCTGTGCGGCGTCACCGACGACGAGATCGCCCGCGTCGCCGCGGCCGGAGTGACCGCCACGCACGCTCCGGGCTGCGACGTGCCGATGGGCTGGGGCGTCGCGCCCGTCGCGAAGCTGCGGGATGCCGGCATCCCGGTGGGTCTGGGCACGAGCGGCGGGGGCAGCAACGACGCGGGCCACCTTCTTGCCGACGCACGTCTGGCCCTGCAGGTCTCGGCGCTCGTGGGACCGCAGCTGGCGGCATCCACCGTGCTGGCCATGGCCACCGCGGGCTCGGCCGATGGGCTGGGACGCCCCGAGCTCGGACGGCTGTCCCCCGGTTCAGCCGCCGACCTGTGCGTGTGGGACGTCTCGGGCGTCGCCGACGCCGGGGTCGCCGACCGCGTCGCGGGGCTGCTGTGGGCCTCGCCCGGTCGCCGTCCGCGCACGGTCGTCGCCGCGGGGCGCGTCGTCGTCGAGGATGGATGCCTCACGACCGGCGACGAGACCGAGATCACCGCCCGACTGTTCGAGAGGGTGGGACGATGACCACCATGGCTCCCGCGATTCCCGCCGACGATCCCGTCACCGGCGACGAACGTCTCGGCGCGCACCTGCGCGGGCTGCGCAAAGCGCGTGGACTCACGCTGACGCAGCTGGCCGAGGCGGCGGCGCTGTCGCACCCCTTCCTCAGTCAGCTCGAGCGCGGCCTCGCGCGCCCGAGCATGGCGAGCCTCGAGCGGCTGGCACGCGCGCTGGGCACCAGCCGCGTCGAGCTCATCGCCGCCTCCGAACCCCCGCGCCCCGACGAGAGCGCGCACCCGACGTTCGTACGCGCCGACGAGGGACTCGTGGGTCCGTACGCCGAGGGCAGCGCACGGATGCTGGCGGAGGGTCCGCGCCGTTTCGAACCGATGGAGTTCACCGGCGCGAACGCCGAGCCCGGCGACCACTACGTCCACGAGGAGGACGAGTTCCTCACGGTGCTGGAGGGATCGATCGTGATCTCGCTCGGCCCCTTCGGCGAGACCACGCTCGACGTGGGCGACTCGGTGTACTGCCGTTCGGGGACGCCGCACCGCTGGCACTCGCCCGGCGGCGCACCGTACCGGCTGTTGATCGTGAAGGAACTGGTGCACGGCGCCCCCGACCCCGGCGAGGGAGACACATGAGCGGTGGTCTGACGTTCGAGGTGACCGTGCGCGAGCGGCGGGAAGCCGCCGACGGCGTCGTCGTGCTCGACCTCGAGCGCGCCGGCAGTGTGCTCCCCCACTGGTCGCCGGGCGCGCACATCGATGTCGTGCTGCCCGGCGGTGTCGAGCGTCAGTACTCGCTGTGCGGTTCGCCGAGCGAGCGCGGCACGTGGCGCATCGGTGTGCTCCGCGAGCGCGAGGGCTCGGTGTGGCTCCACGAGAATGCGCACCCGGGCACCGCGCTGCGGGTCCGCGGCCCCGCCAACCACTTCCTCTTCGCCCCCACCGCCGGCCGCTCGTACGTCTTCGTCGCCGGGGGGATCGGGATCACCCCGATCGTGCCGATGATCGAGGCCGCCGAGGCCGCGGGCGCGGTGTGGACCCTCCTCTACGCCGGCCGCTCCCGCCGCACCATGGCGTTCGCCGACGAGCTCGCCGGCCTCTACGGCGACCGCGTCGAGGTGTTCGCCGCGGACGAGGGTCGCCGACTCGACCTCGACGCGCGGCTGGGCACCCCCGTGGCGCGCGCCGTCGTATACGCGTGCGGCCCCGCCCGTCTGCTGGAGTCCCTGGATGCCACGATGTCGACCTGGCCGCGCGGGAGCCTGCACGTCGAGCGGTTCGAGGCGAAGGTGCTCGGGCCTCCGATCTGGACCGAGCCGTTCGACGTCGACCTCATGATGTCGGGGCTCACCGTGACGGTTCCGCCCGGGAAGTCGATCCTCGACGTCGTCGAGGAATACGGCGCCGTGGTGCCCTCGAGCTGCCGGGTCGGAACATGCGGGACGTGCGAGGTGCCCGTGATCGACGGCGAGGTCGAGCACCGCGACTCCGTGCTGTCGCCGGAGGAGCAGGAGGCGAACCGCACGATGATGCTGTGCGTCTCCCGGGCGGCATGCCCGCGCATCACGATCGAGCTGTGACCCGGTTCTCGCCCTTGGTCTCACCCGCTCGAGGCTAGATCTCCACCTGGCGTCCCAGTCGGCCGGCCCTCGCGTCGCCGACGGCCCGGTGGATGACGCGCAGCGGGCGCCACCGTCGCGTCACGACCGCGCAGCCGACGCACAGCACCAGGAACAACGCCGCGTTCACCACCCGCGCGACGCCCCACCGCCGCCCCGTGCCCAGTTCGCGGTGCACGCGGTTGCGCAGGAAGTAGTACAGCAGCGCCGGGTTGGTCGACAGGAACATCGCCCGCACCTCGAAGCCCGGTGGCATCCACCGCTCCCCGCGAGGGTCGACGACCACCGCGTCGCGCACGTGACCCAGACGCCCGCCGCGCGCGACGATGCGGGAGGTGTACTCGAGGTCGTCGCCGTACAGCACGAAGTCGGCGCGCGGAAGACCGATCGCGCGCAGCACGACCGCCCGCACCAGCAGTCCTCCGTACGGGGCGTACGCGAGATCGGCGCCCACGGCGCGCGGTCTCGACCGGCGCAGGCCCAGGCGCTCGAGGAGACGCCGGGCGAACAGGCCCGCCTCGACCCCCGCGAACGAGATCGCCTCGCGTGGACTCTCGCGCGCGCTCTCGACCACCGAGACCTCGGCGATCGTCGCGGGCTCGGCGTCGGGGACCCGCAGCGGGGCCACCGCCGTCAGGCCGACGCCGGCCTCGCGCAGCACGCGGTCGGCCGAGAGCAGACGCTCCAGCGCGCCGGGTTCGGGCAGGTTGTCGTCGTCGAGGAGCCAGACGTACTCGGTGCCCGCGTCGCGCGCGGCGGCGATCGCGGCGGCGAAGGCCGGCGCAGATCCCTCGTTGCGCGGCATCCGGTGCACGACGATGCGTCCCCCGCTCTCCGCGGCGGCGGCATCGAGCGCGACCGCGGCCGCCGGCGCGGAGCCGTTGTCGACGACGAGGACCGTCGCGACACCGGCCTCGAGCATGCGCCTCACGACCGCGAGGCACGAGTCGTGCCGGGATCCGTAAGTGACCGTCGCGCCGGTGACGGTGGGCCGGGGACCGCTCACGGTCGGCCTCCTCGATAGACATCGGCGAGCGAGCGTCGGAACGCGCCGCCCGAGAACTCGTCCGCGACGGCGGCGCGGGAGCGCAGCGCCTCCCGCCGCGCGGCGTCCGGATCGGCGAGGGCGCGCAGCAGCCCGGATGCGAGCCCGCGCGCGTCGTCCGCGACCGCGAACGCCCGGATGCGGTCGTCGACGATGCCCTCGATCCCGACCCCCGTCGACACCACCGGGATGCCGCGCACCATCGCCTCGACCGTCTTGAACTTCACCCCGGCCCCGGCCCGCAGCGGCACGAGGACGACGTCGGCCGCGGCGTACACCGCGTCGACCGACTCGACGCGTCCGGTGACGACGAACGACTCGGGGCGCGCGGCCGCCGCACGTCGCATACCCGGCGTCGGGCGCGCACCGGCGAAGACGAACCGCGCGTCGGGATGCACCGCCAGCACCAACGGAGCGATGTCGGCCATGGTCCACAGGGCCGCCTCGGAGTTGACCGAGCGATCGAAAGCCCCGACGAAGAGCACGGTCGGCACCGGATCACCCGTGCGCGGCCGGAGTTCCACCCCGTCCGCGAGCGGCGGACGCACGACGACGGCGGGAGTCCCGACTCCGGCGATCCGGCGGACCAGCGCGGAGTCCTTGGCGCTGAAGGTGAGCACGGCATCGGCGTGACGGTAGATGCGGCGCTCGTCACGGCGCACGCTCGCGCGCCGCCATCGGGCGAGCAGGACACGCGGATGCCGGCCCGTCCCCGCGGCGGCGAGGAAACGCTCGTAGCTCTGCAGCACGACGTCGTGGGCGACGACGACGTGGGGCGCCGAGCCCGCCGGGCGGCGGCGCAGCCCGAGCCAACCGGACTCGGTCCACTGGTACTCGACCGCGTCGGCGCCGGCGAGCGCGGCGCGCGCCGCGGCGCTGCGCCGCAGTGCGCGCCGTCGTCGCGCGACCGGGCGCACCGGGAACACGCGCTGCTCCTGCCGCTCGAGGATGTCGACGAGCCGACGAGCGGCCGCCGTGCGCGGGTGGGGGACGGGCACGAGCACGACGTCGACGAGCCCCGCGAGGCTCTCGGCGGCGGCCCGGTTGTCACGGTCGTCGAACGACACGACGGTGACGCGATGCCCGAGTTCGCGCAGCGCGCGCAGATGCCGCAGCAGGTACTGACCGCCCGCGTGCGGGATGCCGTCGTACGGCACGACCGGAGACAGACTGACGATCCGCATGCACCCTCCCCTTCGTGCCGCGCGGTCGGCACGAGTCACCAGCCTGCCGAGCCGCCGACGCGGCCCGGTCGGCATCCGGAACCCGACCGGGCGGGTGAACCGAGGGCAGCAGGGTCGCGACGTCGCGTGTGAACACCGCTCTCCCTGCGCAGACGATGGGGCGACGGCGCCAGGGCAGCGGAAGCGCCCCTCGTACTGTGTTCGCGGCGGCGGTCCCGTCCGCCCGGAGGGAGGGCAGGCCACCGTGAAGATCACCCACCTCCACAGCACGTTCGTCACCCCCTGGGGCGGCGCAGAGGCGTACGTGTTCTCGCTCGTGGCCGCGCAGTGCGCGCGCGGCCACGACGTCGAGATCGTCACGGCGGTCGCGGATGCCGACAGCATCGCGCGGGCGTCCGCGGCAGGCGTCCGGGTGGTCGTGCGCCCGACCTGGCGGCCGTACCCGCCGGATCGGCACGGGTCGTCGCCCCTGTCCCGTGCGCTGTTCCACGCGCTCGACGTCGTCCACGGCGTCATCCGCCCGCGCTCCTATCGGCGCGTGCAGGACGACCGCGACGTGGTGCACGTGCACCGGTTCCAGGGCGTGGGAGCGAGCGTCCTGCGCGCGCTCCGCACCCCGGTCGTCCACACCGCCCACGACTTCTGCCTCGTCGATACGACGTCGACGACCCTCCGCAACGGTGTGCTGCCACCCCGCCTCGACCCCGTCCAACGTTTCCGAGCGCGGGTGGTGGAGATGTCCGCGCGGCGGACGACCGCGATCGTGTTCCCGAGCGAACGGACCCGTCTTCGCCATGCCCAGCTGGGTTTCCGTGCCGGCCGGGCGCTCAGCCGCGTCGTTCCCCACGGGTGGCCCGCTCCGCCGTCGCCCGACCTCGACATCGAGCCTCCTCCGCGACCCCGCTTCGTGTTCCTCGGCCGACTGCAGCAGTCCAAGGGCATCGGTCTGCTGCTGCGCGCGTGGGTCGACGCGCGGCTCGACGCCGACCTGGTCATCGCCGGCGACGGACCGGAGCGGGACGCCGTCCAGGCCGCCGCGGGCGGGAGCGTGGAGTACGTCGGATGGGTGGATGCCGAGGCCAAGGGGGCGTTGATCCGCTCGGCGACGGCGCTGGTGTTCCCCTCGCTGTGGCCCGAGACCTTCGGCCTCGTCATCGCCGAGAGCCTGCTGCTCGGCCGCCCCGTCGTGGCCACACCCGCCGCCGCCGGCGAGCTGGTGGTCGACGGGGAGAACGGTGTCGTGTCGGCCGAGGCCACGCCCGCGGCGTTCTCGGAGGCGCTCCGCCGTCTGGCCGCCGACGCCTCGCTGCTCGAGACGGTCACCGCGGGTGCGGCGGCGAGCGCCGCCGGTCTCGACTTCGACCGGCACGTCGACCGCATCGACGTCATCTACCGCGAGGCGCACGAGGCTTTCGGCGCACGCGCCTGAGCCCTGGCATCCGGCACCGACTGCTCAGCCGGGTCGCGCGCAGAACAGGCGATGAGCCCAGAACGGGGCGATCCGGCCCCACCGCCCTGTTCTCATCGCTCCCCCTGGTTTCGACCCCGACGCGCGCGGGTGCCGAGGTTTGTCACGAGGGTCACGAGCGGGAAATACGGCGGAAACGACCGGTTCCTAGCATCGGAAACAGCCCGGATGTTGGTCACACCAACACTGGAACGCCGCTCCCGACGGCGAAGGCCTCGATGACGTGGCATCCCTTCTCTCACTTCCCGGAGGTCTTCGTGTCCGCCGCACCACCCGCCTCGATCACCGCGATCCGCAACGCGCGTCTGGCCACCGGCGCGCTCGTGGACATCGCGATCGACGGCGAGACGGTCGTCGCGGTGGTCCCGGCCGGAAGCCCGCTGCCCGAGACCGGAGGCGAGACCCTCGACCTCACGGGGTACGTCGTCACCGCCGCCGGTGCGGAGCCGCACGGGCACCTCGACAAGTCGCAGTCGTGGGATGCCATCCGGCCACCGTTCGGCGACCTCGAGCGCGCGATCGAGAGCTGGCACGCCTTCGCGATGACGCTCGACGAAGAGGACACGCTCGACCGGGCCCGGTCCACGGCGCTGCGGATGCTGGCATCCGGGATCACCGCCGTCCGTACGCACGTCGATCTGCTGCACGGCGAGGACGCGCTGATCGGTGTCCGGGCACTCGTGCGACTGCGCGAGGAGCTTCGCGGCCTCATGGACATCGAGCTCGTCGCCCTCGGCGGGCCGACCGTGCCCGACGCGGTGTTCGATGCCGCCCTCGATGCCGGCATCGATCTCGTCGGCGGCGCCCCGCACCTCGCCGACGACCCGGTCGCCGATCTCGAGCGCCTCGTCGCCCTCGCCCGACGCCGCGACGTCGGCATCGACCTGCACACCGACGAGAGCCTCGCGGGCGCCGACACCCTCGCCGCCTACGCGCGGGCCGTCACAGGGTGGCACCGCCCGCGGACCGCGGGCCACTGCGTGCGCCTGAGCATGATGCCGACCGAGGACCTCGCGTCGCTCACGGAGGAGGTGCGCGCCGCCGACATCGGGATCATCGCCCTTCCGATCACCAACCTCTACCTGCAGGGGTGGGATGCCGACCGCGCCGTGCCGCGCGGCAGCGCGCCGATCGGGCGCCTGAAGGCCGCGGGCGTGCGCGTGGCGGCCGGCGGCGACAACGTGCGCGACCCGTTCAACCCCGTCGGCCGCTGCGATCACCTCGAGACCGCCTCCCTCCTCGTCGCCGCGGGGCACCTCGCCCCCGAGGAGGCGATGGACGCCGTCACCACCGGAGCCCGCGACGTCATGGGGCTCCCGGCGGCTGGCCCCGTCCCCGGCGCCCGCGCCGACCTCGTCGCCGTCCGCGCCGACTCGATCGGCGAGGTCGTCGCCTTCGCCTCGGCCGACCGCGTCGTGCTCCACCGCGGACGCGTGGTCGCCCGCACCACCGTCTCGACCCGCATCGCCGCCCCCACCGCCACACCCGCACCGATCGCCGACGCGTCCGCGCCGGCGCTTCCGACCCTCGTCCCGACCGGAAAGTGAGCGTTCTGTGACCCTCGCCTCCCCCTCCCCGGCAGCCACACTCGCGGGTCCCACCGCGCCGCTGCTGGACTTCCGGAACGTCGCCATGACGTTCCCCAACGGCACCACCGCTCTCTCGGGCGTCGACCTCGTCGTCCAGCGCGGCGAGTTCGTCAGCGTCGTCGGCCCCTCGGGCTGCGGCAAGTCGACCCTGCTGCGCATCGCCTCGGGCCTCGAGTCCGCGAGCGAAGGCACCGCGACGGTCAACACCGATCGCATCGGCTACGTCTTCCAGGACGCGACGCTTCTGCCCTGGCGCGACGTGCAGTCCAACGTCGAGCTGCTCGCCGAGCTCAACTGGCAGCCCAAGCGGGTGCGCACCCCGAAGGCGAAGTGGGCGATCGACCTGGTCGGCCTCACCGGCTTCGAGAAGCACCTGCCCAAGCAGATGTCGGGCGGCATGAAGATGCGCGCCTCCCTGGCCCGCTCGCTCACGCTCGACCCCGAGCTGTTCCTCTTCGACGAGCCGTTCGGCGCCCTCGACGAGATCACCCGCGAGCGCCTGAACGACGAGCTGCTGAAGATCTTCGTCGAGCAGAAGTTCGGCGGACTGTTCATCACCCACTCGGTCTCCGAAGCGGTCTACCTCTCCACCAAGGTCGTCGTGATGTCAGGTCGCCCCGGCCACCTCGTCGACACCTTCGAGGTCCCCTTCGACATGCCGCGCGACCCCGAGATCCGCTACACGGGCGAGTTCGCCAAACTCGTCGGCGAGGTCTCCCACGCCCTCCGGGAAGGACACTCATGAGCACCACCTCTGCAGAGCCGGTCGTCTCCGAGACGTCCGAGCCCACGGCATCCGGCCCCGTTCCGCCCGTGGACGCGTCCGCCAAGGCCCCGTCCCGCGGTCGCGGTCCGGTCGCCCGTGCCCTGATCCTCGCGGGCCCCCCGCTCGGCGTCCTCGCCGTGCTCGTGGGCGTCTGGTACGTCGTCTCGGGCGTCCTCAACGCCACCGGCAAGGGCTTCCTGCTCCCGATGCCGCACGAGATGTTCACCAAGGGCTTCTTCGAGCCGCAGGTCAGCATCGACATCTGGACCGCGCTGTTCCGCACCACCGGCGTCGCCCTCACCGGCCTCGCGATCGCGATGGTCATCGGCATCGGGTGGGCCATCGCGATGTCCCTGGCCCGCTGGGTCGAGCGCAGCACGTACGCCTACGCGGTGATCCTGCAGTGCATCCCGATCCTCGCGCTCGTGCCGCTGGTCGGCTTCTGGTTCGGCTACGAGTTCCTCGCCCGCGTCATCGTCTGCATCCTGATCGCCCTGTTCCCGATGGTCTCGAACACCCTGTTCGGCCTGCAGTCGGTGGACAAGTCGCAGCGAGAGCTCTTCCGCCTGCAGAAGGCCAACAAGTGGACGGTGCTCACCAAGCTCACCCTCCCCGCCGCGCTCCCGTCGATCTTCGTCGGCATGCGCACCTCGGCCGGCCTCTCGGTGATCGGCGCGATCGTCGGCGACTACTTCTTCCGCCGTGGCGAACCGGGCATCGGCTCCCTCATCTCCAACTACCAGTCGCGTCTGCAGAGCGCCGAGCTGTTCGCCTCGATCCTCGCGGCGTGCCTCCTCGGCGTGGTCATCTTCGCCTTCTTCGGCTGGTTGTCGAAGGTCGCCGTCGGCCGCTGGTACGACGCAGCGCGCTGACCCCGACGGGCTTCGCCCCGCACCCGCACCGCACAGACTCCGGATGCCACGGCACCGCGCCCTCGGGCGTGCCCGCGGCCGCGGCATCCGACCCCTCCTGCACCACCTTCCGTACCCGAGAGCTCCACCCGTCACAGAAAGCGAAACAGCATGAAGCGCAGCACCCTCGTCCGCGGCACCGCCGTCACCGGCGCGTTCGCGATCGCCCTCACGCTCACCTCGTGCGCAGGCAGCGCCGCGGAGCAGTCGGAACCGTCCGCCGACCTCGCCGTCGGCTCGGTCGACCTGTCGGCCGACTGCCCCGCGACGATCGTCGTCCAGACCGACTGGAACCCGGAGGCCGAGCACGGCCACCTCTACGAGATGATCAAGGACGACTACACGATCGACGCCAACACCAAGGCGGTCACCGGTCCGCTCATGTCGGACGGCGAGTACACCGGCGTGGACCTCGAGATCCGCGCGGGCGGCCCCGCGATCGGCTTCCAGACCGTCTCGGCGCAGATGTACCAGGACGACAAGATCACCCTCGGCTACGTCAGCACCGACGAGGCCATCCAGCTCTCGAGCACGACCCCCACCAAGGCCGTCATGGCGCCGCTGGACATCAGCCCCACCATGGTCATGTGGGACCCCGAGACCTACCCCGACGTCAAGACGATCGAGGACGTCAAGCCCGCACTCGAGGCGAACGGCGGCGTGTGGCGCTACTTCGACGGCTCGGCGTACATCGAGTACCTCAAGAGCGCCGGTCTCGCCAGCGCGGACGTGCTGGACGGCTCGTACGACGGCACCCCGTCGAACTTCGTCGCCGCCGGCGGCAAGGACATGCAGCAGGGCTTCGCGTCGGCTGAGCCGTACGTCTACCAAAACGAGGTCTCGGCCTGGGGCAAGCCGGTGGAGTTCGCCCTCATCCACGACGCCGGATGGCAGACCTACCAGTCGTCGATGTCGGTGAAGGCCGACCAGTTCGAAGAGCTCTCGCCGTGCCTGACCAAGCTCGTCCCCGTGCTGCAGAAGGCGGGCGTGGCGTACTACGAGGACCCGACGGCCGCGAACGACCTCATCCTGAAGCTCGTCGAGGACTACGACACCGGCTGGACCTACACGCAGGGCGTGGCCGACTACTCGGTGGAGACCCAGGTCGACCTGGGCCTCGTCGGCAACGGCCCCGACTCCACGTACGGCAACTTCGACGACGCCCGCTTCGAGGACTTCTTCGACAAGGCCAGCAAGGTCTACACCGACCTGGGCACCCCGCCCGCGGACGGCTACACCCCGGCCGACCTGTACACGAACGAGTTCATCGACACCTCGATCTCGTTCTGACCGACCCGGCCCGGTCCGCCTCGTGCGGGCCGGGCCGCCCCGGTCTTCCGACCCCCGACCCGCCCTCGCATCCACCCGCCGCGCCCGCCCGGCACCCACCCATCCGCGTCACCCGGAGACATCCATGAGCGACACCGCCACCCGCGTCCTCTCCCTCGAGGACGACCTGCTCGACCTGCTCGGTCCCGCCGCCGTCAGCACCGAACCGCGCGTGCGTGAGCGCGCCAGCATCGACGGGTCACCGATGTCCCCGATCATCGCGGCCAAGCTCCCCCTCGGCCTCGCCGACCTCGTGGTGTTCCCCGCGGATGCCGAGCAGATCGCGATCGCGGTCGCCGCGGCCGCGCGGCACGGTGTGCCCGTCACGGTGCGAGGCAAGGGCACCGGCAACTACGGCCAGGCCATCCCGATGCACGGCGGTCTCGTCATCGACACCACCCGCGCGAAGGCCATCGTCGAGGTCGGCGACGGCTACATCACCGCCGAGGCGGGTGCGCCGATGGTGCTGCTCGAGCAGGCTGCGTGGGCCGCGGGCCAGGCGCTGTGGATGTACCCCTCGACGGCGCAGTCCACGCTCGGCGGCTTCCTCTCCGGCGGCTCCGGCGGCACCGGGTCGATCGAGCACGGCTCGAACGACCGCGGCTTCGTCGCCGCACTCGATGTCGTCCACGCCGACGGCAGCGCCGACATCGTCCACGTCGAGGGCGACGAAGCCCAGAAGTACGTGCACAACTACGGCACCGCGGGCGTCATCGTGCGCGCGACCGTGCGGCTCGAGCCGCTGCGGGAGTGGCGCGGCCTGTGGGCCAGCTTCCCCGATTTCTCCGGCACGCTGTCGGTGCTGCAGACCATCGGCAACCTCGACCCCACCCCCCGCCTGGTGTCGGGTGACGGGCCCGAGATCGCCGCGGCCCTCCCCTCCGACGAGGCCATCCCCGAGGGGCGGTCGAGCCTGCGCGCGATCATCGACGCGTCGCTCATCGACACCGTGACCGCGATCGTCGAGGGCGCGGGCGGCCGCGTCGAGGCCGTGCGCGAGGGGCCGCAGGCCAGCATCCGACTGTCGATGCTCAGCTACAACCACCCGATCGAGTGGTATCAGAAGAGCCAGCCGCACGAGGTGTTCCACCTCGAGGTGGCGGGGATGCCCCTGTCCGAGAACGTCGAGGCCGTCGAAGCCGTCTTCCCCGGCGGGAAGCTCCACATCGAGTCGACCAAGCAGCACCCGATCGGCATGCTCGCCGCGCCGTACGTCAGCGAGGAGGAGGTCTACCGCGGCATCGCCGACCTGAACGCCCTCGGCGTCGGCGTGCACAACCCGCACCAGTGGAACGTCGACTTCAACGTCGAGCAGACCGCCGAGACCGCGCGCGTGACCGACCCGAACGGGCTGCTGAACCCCGGCAAGCTCGACCCGACCTACGCGGGCCCGCGCAAGGGCGCGATCCGATGACCCGTCTTCTCGCCGAACTGAGCGGGCCCGCCGCCGCCGAGGCCCTCACCGAGAAGTCGATCCTCGTCCTGCCCACGGGCGCGATCGAGCACCACGGTCCGCACCTGCCGCTGGCGACGGATGCCATCGTCGCCGAGGCATCCGCCACGGCCGCCGTCGCGCGCGCCGCCGCGCAGGGTCTCGACGTCTGGCAGCTGCCGACGCTGTCGGTCACGAAGTCGGACGAGCATTCGTGGGCGCCGGGCACGCTGTGGCTCACGCCCGAGACGATGATGCAGACGGTGGTGGACATCGGCCGCTCTCTGCTGACCACGCGCGCTCGCACCCTGGTGTTCCTCAACGGCCACGGCGGCAACGTGGCGCTGCTCAACGTCGCGAACCGCGAGCTGCGACGGCGGTTCGGTCTGCGCACGTTCTTCATGCCCGCCGCACGCGTGCCCTCGTTCGACGGCACCGACGGCGGTCCCGACGAGCACGGCACCGGCATCCACGCGGGGCACGGCGAGACGAGCATGATCATGCACCTGCGCCCCGAGCTCGTGGACGCGACGAAGTTCGAGGCGACCGTGCCGGCGCACATCGGCGACTTCCGGCACATCGGGTTCAACGGCAAGCCCGTGACCTTCGGGTGGCTCTCCAACGACTTCGGCCCCACGGGGGTGCTCGGCGACCCGACGGGCGCGAACGCCGCCCACGGCGCCGAGTTGTTCGAGCAGAGCGTGTCGTTCGTGGTCGAGGCGCTCGAGGAGATCAGCCGATTCGACTACGTCGCGTGACCGGGGTGCACGCCGGGCGGTCACAACTCCTGCGGTGGGGAGCCTCGCTCCTGCCCGGGGAGGTGAGCGGGCCCATCCGCCGGAGTTGTGCACGGCCGGGCGCCCCCTCCGCCAACGCCGCACACCTCCGGCACACCCCCGCCGCCACCGGCCCCCACACCCGGCATCCACCCTCCCGCCGGAGTTATGCGCCCGCGCAGGAGGGTCCCGCATGAGCGTCGCGGCCGAAGCGACGGGCATCCGCGCCTACGGGCAGGTGCTGCGTCTGCCCGGGGCACGGGCGTTCGTCGCGGCCGGTATCCTGGCCCGCTTCCCGCGGGCGACGCTGTCGCTCGGCATCATCCTGCTCGTCTCGGCCGCGACCGGGAGCTTCGGCGCGGCCGGGGTGGTCGTCGCCCCGCTCGTCGTCGGCATGGCGGTGGCCGCCCCGCTGTGGTCCTCGCGCATGGACCGGCACGGTCAAGCCCGCGTCATCCTGATCTCTCTCGGATGCCTCGTGCTGTCGGCATCCGCCCTGCTCGCCCTCGTGCTGACGGCGGCGCCGTTCTGGACATGGCTCATCGCCGCGTTCGCGAGCGGCGCATCGACGCCCGACCTCACTTCGGCGGTCCGCGCCCGGTGGACGGTGCTCGCGCCGGAATCGCAGCGCACGCACGCGCTGGCGCTGGAGACCATCGGCGATCAGATGGTCTTCATCTCGGGGCCGCCGGTCATCACCGCCGTCGCCGCCGCCCTCGACCCGGCCGTGGCGATGCTCGGCTCGCTCGCCCTCGGTGTCGTCGGCGGGGTGTGGCTGGCATCCCAGCGCCGTACCGAGCCCGCGCGGAGCGGCACCGTGGGCCGCCCCCGGTTCGTGCTGCCCCCCGCCGGCGTCGTGCCGGTGGCCCTCGCCTGCATCGCGCTGGGCGGGGTCTTCGGCGCCTTCGACGTCACGCTCGTCGGCTGGGCCGAGGTGGATGGCCGCCCGTGGCTCGCGGGTCCGGCCTTCAGCGCGCTCGCGCTCGCGATCGCCGTGGGGTCGGTGATCACGGGAGCGCGGGCCTGGACCTTGTCGCCGATCGCGCGGTTCATCGGCTTCGGCGCGGCCGCCGCCGTCGTCGCGCTCGCGCTGCCCGTGACCCAGGGGTCGGTGCCGGTGCTCTTCATCGCGATCCTGGCGCTCGGTCTCATGATCTCGCCCGTGATGCTGTCGGGCATCCTCGTGGCATCCGCCCGCGCACCCGAGGGCCGCGTCACCGAGACCCTCGCCTACCCGACCGCGGCGATGTCGCTGGGCGTGCCGATCGGCGGCGTGATCGCCGGGTCGGCCCTGGATGCCACGGGCCCCGCGGCCGCGCTGGTCACGATCGCGGTGGCACTGGCGTGCACCACGGCGATCGCGGCCGCGGGTGAGGCGCTGCTGCGAGCGGTGCGGCGCTGACCGCACGGGCGGGAGGCCGGGTCCCCCTCGTCACCGGGACGCACCCGGCCGACACCCGCTGACACAGCAGCGGGGACGTCAGCGCGACGTCGCGTCGCGCTGCCCGCCCGCGTCCACGCTCTCGCGGTCGGGGCTGTCCGCCGGTGCCCGACGGGCCACCACGCGGTTGCGGATCGCGAAGACCAGCACCACCGCGAGCACCGCGTAGATCGCCAGCGCGATCGGGCTCTGCACGAGCGTCGTGAGGTCGCCGTTGGCGCTCATCGCGGCATCCCGAAGGCTCGTCTCGGCCAGCGGCCCCAGCACCATGCCGATGATGAGCGGTGCGAGCGGGTAGTCGTTCGTGCGCAGCAGGAAGCCGAGCAGGCCGATGCCCAGCAGCATGAGCAGATCGAACGTCGCACCCGACGTGGCGTAGATGCCCAGGCCGCAGAAGACCGCGATGGAGGCGTACAGGTACGGACGCGGGATGAGCAGGAGCTTCGCCCACAGCATCGCGAACGGCAGGTTCAGGATCAGCAGCACGACCATCGCGAGGAAGAAGCTCGCGATGAGCGCCCACACGAGATCGGGCGCCCGCTCGAACAGCAGCGGTCCCGGCTGCAGTCCGTACTGGCGGAACGCCGCGAGCATGATCGCCGCGGTCGCCGAGATCGGCAGACCGAGCGCCAGCAGCGACCCCATCGCCATACCCGTCGTGGAGTTGCCCGCTGCCTCGGGGGCCGCGAGGCCCCGGATCGCGCCCGTGCCGAAGCGCGGCTTCGTGCGCCGGGCGTCGAGGCGCTTCTCGATGCCGTAGGCGAGGAAGGTCGGGATCTCCGACCCGCCGGCGGGGATCACACCGAAGGGCAGACCGATCGCGGTGCCCCGCAGCCACGCCGGCGTGGCCTCCCTCAGTTCCTTGCGCGACAGCCACGGGCGACCGGTGGGTCGGATCATCGTCTTGTTCGAGATGTGGCGTTCGAGGGATGCGACGTAGATGACCTCGCCGAGCGCCAGGATGCCGACGGTCACGGTCACGAGCGAGATGCCGTCGAAGAGGTTGGGCGAATCCAGCGTGAAACGCGGCGCGCCCGAGACGCCGTCGACGCCGATGACGGCGATACCGAGGCCCAGGAACAGCGACGCGAGGCCCTTCACGGCGTTGTCGGTGACGACCGACGATGTCGCGGCGAAGGCGAAGATCGCCAGCGCGAAGAACTCGGCCGGGCCGAAGCTGCTCGACAGGTCGGCGAGGAGGGGAGCGAAGAACACCAGGAGCACCGACGCCACGATGCCGCCGATGAAGGCGCCGATCGCGGCGGTGGCGAGGGCCTGGGCGGCCCGCCCGTTCAGGGCCATCTTGTGCCCCTCGAACGTCGAGGCGATCGCTGAGGCCTGCCCGGGGGTGTTCAGCAGGATGCCGGTGATGGAGTCGCCGAACAGCCCGCCGAAGTACACGCCGGAGAACATGATGAACGCCGCGGTCGGGTCGAGGGAGAAGGTGACCGGCAGGAGCAGTGCGACCGCCATGGAGGAGCCGAGACCGGGCATGACGCCGACCGCGGTGCCCAGTACGCAGCCCAGGAGCACCCAGATGAGGTTCTGCCAGGTCAGGGCACCGGCGAAGCCTTCGCCGAGGAGAGCGAGAACGTCCATGTCAGAAGCTCCATCCCAGGATGCCGGAGGGCAGGGAGAGACCCAGGCCCATGTCGAACGCGATGTAGGTGAGGGAGCTGATCGTCACGCCGACCAACAGCGCGAACAACGGCCGGACGTGCCCGAACCCGCGGGCGATCCCCGCGAACAGCAGCGCCGCGGCGATGATCCACCCCAGGATGCCGAGGAGGAAGGAGAACGCGAGGAACGACCCCACGACCCAGGCGAACGACCGCCAGTCGACGCCGACCGAGCGCTCGCCCGACTCTCCCGCATCCGTCGTCGGGCTCGCGGCGAGCGCCCTCACCGCGCCGATCCCGAGGATCACGGCGAAGACGTAGAGCCCTGCGGCGATGAGGCCCGGGAAGAACTGCGGCCCCGGGAACGCGGCGGCGGGCGGCACCTTCATGGTGACGATGCCGTAGACGAGGTACGTCGCGAAGGCCGCGAGCACCAACGGCATGGCGAGCGCCTTGGCGATCCCGGACGCCCCGCGACCGCGGTGGAATCGCAGCCTGTTCCCCACCACCGCCGAGACGGATGTCGGGTTGTTCGACGGCATCACAGGCCCATCTCCTCGTACAGTCGCTCGATGCGGGAACGCTCCTCGGCGAGGAACGCCGTGAGGTCCTCGCCCGTGATGAGACGCTCGGTCCAGTGGTAGCGCGCGCGGGCGTCGGCCCACTCGGGGGTCGCGGTCGACTCGAGCACCAGCTCGGTCAGGTCGCCCACCTGCTCGTCGCTCAGCCCGCTCGGGGCGGCGAGCATGCGCCAGTTCGTGAGGTTCACGTCGTAGCCCTGCTCCGCGGCGGTCGGGATGTCGACGCCCTCCAGGGGTTCGTCGGCGACGAGGGCGAGGGCGCGCAGCCGTCCCGACTCGATCTGGTCGATGTTGTCGGGGTAGCCGCCCGCGGCCGCCTGAGCGGTGCCGTTGAGAAGCGCCTGGATGGCCTCCCCACCGCCGTCGGACGAGATGTACGTCATGTCGGCGGGCGTGATGCCCGCGGCGAGCGCCAGGTCCGCGACGACGAGCTGGTCGAAGGATCCTCCGCCCGTCCACGGGAGCGCCCGCGGGTCGGCCTTCCACGCCTGCACGAGGTCGTCCAGCGTCTGGAACGGCGAGTCCGCCGGTACGACGATGACGTCGTACTCCTCCACCATCACGGCCAGAGGGGTGACGTCGTCCAGCGTCGCCGCGGAGTCGAACTGCACGGTCGCGGCCAGCAGACCCGTGCCTCCGACGAGCAGATTGTTCGCCTGCCCGCTCAGCACCGACACGTTGCCGAGGGCGATCGTGCCGCCGGCACCCGGCATGTTCACCACCTGCACGTTGTTGACGAGCCCGTTGGCCTTCTGCGCCTGCTGCAGCTCTCGGGCCACGCCGTCCCACCCGCCGCCGGCCGCGGCCGGCGCGATGATCGTCATCGACGCGTGGATGTCGTCGCCGGCGGCGGCCGAGGTGACCGACCCGTACGCGGCGACCGCGATCGCCGTCACGGCGACCGCTCCGCCGACGGCACGGCCGATCCACCGACTCCGGGGGGTCGGGGGCGTGGGCGCGTGATCGCGGACGATGGGGGGCGTAGGCTCCGTCATCACAGCTCCTCCTTGCGAACGTCGTCGTCTCGCAGAACGTCACGACGCTCGCAGGGAGACGATCACGACGCACCCCCCGGTCGCTTTGTGCTCATATTGCGCACGAGAGAATGTCCCTGCCATGCCCGACCCCCGCCCTTCGGTTCCCGCCCGGCTGATCCGCCGCGGCCTGGTCGTGCTGCCGAGCCTGATCGTGCTCACCGCCGTGGGGATCACGACGCTCATCGCGGCGTCGGTGCAGGAGCGTCACATCCGGGACGACACCGCCGAGCGGGTCTACGACGTCGCGTCGAGCCTGGCCGGACTCGATGACGTGCGCACCACCGTGGCATCCGTCTCCTCCCTCGGGACGGACGCGCGGCTCGCCGACGCGGACGATCTCGCCGAGGCCACCGCGACGCTGCAGCCGCTGGCCGACCTGATCGAGCGGACCACCGGCGTCTTCTACGTCGTGATCACCGACGACGAGGGCGTCCGCATCACGCATCCCTCGAGCGCGCAGCGAGGTCTGCAGGTCGAGACGACCAATGCGAGCGTGCTGGCGGGGACGCCGTTCCTCGGCACCGAGACCGGACCCTCGGGCAGCTCGCTGCGCGCGAAGGTCCCGATCCGTGACGGGAACGCGGTGGTGGGGATGGTCGCCGTCGGGGTGCTGGAGTCGAGCATCCTGTCCGATCGCGACGAGGCGCTCGGAGATCTGCTGCCGTGGGCGCTGGCGGCGCTCGTGGTCGGGACCCTCGCATCGTCGCTGCTGGCCGCGGCGATCGAGCGACGTTTCCGGCGCCTGGACGCGCTGGCCGCCGAACAGGAGCAGACGGCGCGCACGACGGTGGCCCTGCGTGAGCAGGCGCACGAGTTCGGCACGCGGCTGCACGTGCTGCACGGCCTCATCTCGCACGGCGACACCCGCGACGCGCTGACCTACATCTCCGACGCGATGCCCGGCCTCGCGCCACGTGAACCGTCCGATGCGCGACTGGATGCCTCGCTCGTGAACGCCAGCATCGAGGCGCTGCGCAGCGAGGTGTCGGCGCGAGGAGCGCGCTTGGAGGTGCGAATCGACCGCGATACCCCGATCGATGAGACCGTCGTCCTGATCCTCACGAACCTGTGCCGCAACGCCGCCGAGTCGGGCGCCTCGCGCGTGCGCTGCACGCTCGATCTCGTCGGCGACGTGCTGCTCGGCGCGGTCGATGACGACGGACCGGGCTTGGACCCCCGTGATGTGGAGCGCGCGTTCACCCGCGGCTACACGTCGAAGCCCGACCCGAGCGGCACGGGCCGCGGGATCGGTCTCGCCGTGGTGCGCCGGGCGGTCACCGAGCGCGAGGGGGAGATCCTCGTCACCCGGTCTGCGTGGGGCGGGACCCGTTTCGCGTTCGAGATGGCGGCGCCGCGATGACCGACCGGATCCGCGTCCTCGTCGTCGACGACGACGCCGCCGCCCGCGCCCTGCACGGACGCTACGTCACGGGCGCTCCGGGATTCACCGTCGTGGGTTCGGCGGGCAGTGGCGAGGCGGCGGCGGCGCAGGCCCTCGGCGGCGTCGACCTGGTGCTGCTGGACATGCGCCTGCCCGACATCAGCGGCGTCGAGGTGCTGCACCGTCTGCGGACGCTCGGCGCCGAGGGGATCGACGTGCTGGTCATCAGCTCGTCGCAGGACCAGGTGACCGTGCGACAGGCCCTCGCGGCCCACGTGATCGGCTACCTCGTGAAGCCGTTCACCGAGGAGACGCTGCGCCAGCGTCTCGAGACCTACCGTGTGGAACGACGTGCGCGAGCCGAGGCCGACCGGGACCGGTCGCTCAGCCAGGGCGACATCGACCGGCTGCTCGGCACCGGAACCGTCCGGCTACCCGACCGCCCGGCCCCGACCGCTCTCCCCAAGGGACTGGCCCCCGTGACCCTGGAGCGGGTGCGGGCGGCGCTCGATCCGGTGACCCTCGTCTCGGCGGCCGATGTCGCCGCCGCCTGCGGGCTCTCGCGCGCCACCGCGCAGCGGTACCTCGAGCACCTCGTCACCACCGGCGTCCTCGACCTCGCTCACCGCTACGGCGCGCGCGGTCGTCCGCGCATCCTGTACCGGCTGGCCCCGCCGCCGCCCGACTGAGCGGACGCGTCAGAGGGCCGCGCTGAGATACCGCAACACGGAGACGTGGCCGTCGTCGGGGTGCAGGTGGAGCGTCGCGTCGGGCAGGGCCGCGGCCAGCGTCCGCGCGTGCTGCGACGGGATCACCCGGTCGCGCTCGCCCTGGACGAGCAGAACGGATGCCGCGACCTCCTCGAGCGCGAACCCCCAGGGCCGCGCGAACGCGAGGTCGTCGTCGATCAGCCCGTCGATCCCATACGGCTCGGAGGCCGCGACGTCTGCCCCGAGCGAGGCCCACTCCCCCTCGAGCGTCGCGTAGTCGGCATCCACGAACGAGGCCGGATCGAACTCGTCGATCTCGGCGAATCGTCGACGCGCGTCTTCCCCCTCGGCTGCCGCTCGCAGGGCCTGCGGGACCTGCATCCCCGCGAACCAGGCGTCGCTGCCGTCGAACGGCGCCGGCGAGGCGAACGTCACCACGCGCCGGACCAGCGCCGGCATCGCCACCGCGCAGGCGATCGCGTGCGGGCCGCCGCCCGAGGCTCCGACGGAGACGACGGATGCCACACCGAGGGCCTCGAGCACCGGTCGTAGCCCCTCCGCCACGTCGGCGACGCTGCGGCCGGGGATGCGCGGCGACCCGGCGTACGCGGGCCGGGCGACCGAGACGACCGCGAGACCGTGGGCGTCTGCGGCGGCCTGCACCGGCGGCAGGATCGCCCCCGTCTGCGGCGAGCCGTGGTGCCAGAGGAGCACGTCGCGTCCGGCGACGTCGTCGGTCGAGGTGTGGACGTCGAGGTCGGCGATGGTCGTGCGCATGTGCACAGGCTGGCACGCTCCGCACGCGGGCGCGAGTGCGAGCGCGGCCGACACGTCATCGCGTGGGGTGGCTCAAGCGTCGATGACGCTCGCCAGCGGCCTGCGGGCACTCACCTCACCGCGAGCGCGCCGCCCGCGCACCGGTGCGCGGTTCGCTACAGGATGACGCCGAACTCGTCCGCCAGCGCCGGCAGCTGCGTGTGCAGCACGTGCGAGGCCTCTTCCGCGAGCGGGTTCGTGGAGACACCGTTCTCGTTCACGAGCTTGCCGCCGACGTACACCTGCTTCAGGTTGCGCAGGCCGCACGCGAGGACGTAGCTGCGCACGGGGTTCCACAGCGGACCGACGTCGGGCAGACGCGGGTCGACCACGACGAAGTCGGCGAACTTGCCGACCTCGAGGCTGCCGACGCGGTCGTCGACGCCCATGATCTCGGCGCCTCCCAGGGTGTGCAGGCGCAGCACGCGCTCGGGCATCATCGACAGCGGGTCGTGGGTGCGGGCGCGCTGCATGAACATGCCCATGCGCATGTTCTGCCACGGGTCGGCGACGTCGGTGCAGGCCTGGTCGTCGAGGCCCATGCCGACCTTCATGCCGAGGTCGAGCATCTCGGGCACGTGCGCGACGCCCGACGCCAGACGTCCGTTGGACGCGGGCTGCCATGACATCGCGGCGCCGCCGGCGGCGGCATCCTGGATGATCTCGGGCGTGGTCTGGATGAAGTGCCCGAACATCATGCCCGGCCGCAGCGCTCCGGCGTTCTTGTACAGCTGGAACTTCGTCTGCTGGTGCTCGATCGCCTCGTACGTCTCGAGGAAGTGCGCCTGGTTGGTGACGCCGAAGCGGTCCATGACCGCGACCTCGATCTCGGCGGCATCCGGCCGGGTCGACCACTGCACCTGCCCCATGATCGACGCGCCGAGCGCGATGTCCGGGTCCATCGCGAGGACGTGGTCGAGGGATGCCTCGAACCGGCCGAAGATCTCGTCGTCGGTGCCGACGGTGGCATCCAGAGCGATGGAGTCGACGAAGCGCAGGCCGGCGTCGTAGCATCCGTCGGCCTGACGCGTGTGCCAGGCGTGATCGCGCAGCGTACCGCCGCCGTCGGCGCGCTTGCCGTCGACCATCGGCTCCCACGGCAGCAGCGGGTCGGTGAAGTTGTAGGCGGTGGTCACGCCGTTGGCGAGGAAGTCCAGTGAGCCGTGCAGCGTCGCCCAGTAGATCTGGTCGGGCGAGGCGTTGTTGAGCACGCTGAACATCGACGTGCACCAGCCGTAGAGCGTCTGGTCGACGCCGAGCCCGCGCGAGCCGCTGGTGAAGAGGTGGCTGTGCGACGACACGAACCCGGGGGCGACGAACTTGCCGTCCACGTCGAGGATCTCGTCGGCGGTGAGTCCCGGATCGGGGTCGCCGGCGCCGATCGCGGCGATGCGTCCGTCCTGGACGAGCATGTATCCGCGCTCGATGTAGCCGGGGTCGTCGGTGCCCGCGGGGACCGTGATGAGGCGTGCATTCGTAACCAGAAGCGACATGTTGATGACGGTAACAATGCCGTGTTTCCGCGGTGTTCCGGCCGTGCGGCGGGGGTTTTGCGGGCGGTCGTCGTCCCACTTATGACGCAGTGCGTCCCACTTATGGCCGGTTGCGAGGCGCCCAACCCACCACAAGTGGGACATTGCTCGAGAAGTGGGACATTGCCCGAGAAGACGGGCATCGCTCGAGCGACTCCCGCGAACCCGCTGCGCGTCCCACTCGTGGCGGATCATGTCCCACAAGTGGTCGCCTGGCGGCCACACAACCCACCACAAGTGGGACGAGGTCGAGGGAGACTCAGGCGAACGCCGCCTGCACCGCCGGGGCGATCGCCGCCAGCACGGCGTCACGGGCGGGGGTCGAGGGGAACACGAGGAACAGGTGCGGAACGCCCTCGCGCCGCACGAACTCCACGGGGGTTCCGGATGCCGCCAACCGCTCGGCGTACTCCTCGGCTTCGTCCGAGAGCGGGTCGACGCCCGCCGCGACGATGACCGCCGGAGCCGAGCCGGTGAGCTCCCGCGCGCGCAGCGGCGCGGCTTCGACGGGCACCGCGCCGTCGGCATCGGCATCCCGCTCCGCCGCGGTGCCGGCGAGCGCGGCGCGGCGCACACCCGCGGCCTCCGCTGCAGAGCCCGAGCCCGCGGCGTCCCCGAGGTACAGCCCCCAGTACCACTGCATGCCGCGCGCGGTCAGCGGGAGGTTCTCGGTATGGGCGCGGTAGCTCGGGCGGTCGAGGTCGGGCGCGTCGAGCACGGGGCACAGCAGAACCTGGACCCGGATGCCGGGGGCCCGGCCCGCGCGCGAGCGCAGCGCCAGCGCGGCGGCGAGGTTGCCCCCGGCGCTGTGCCCCGCGACGCCCAGGAGCTCGGGTTCGGTGACGAGCCCGCCCGCGCCGGCAGCCGCGAAGCGGAGCGCGCGGTCGAGATCGTCCAGCCCGGCGGGGAAGGGGTCCTCCGGGGCGAGGCGGTAGTCGACGCTGAGCACCTGCGCCTCGGTCGCGGCGGCGAGCGCGCGGCACAGGGCGTCGTTGTTGTCGAGGTCGCCCGCGACCCATCCGCCGCCGTGCGCGAACACGAGGGTTCCACGGTGCCCGGCGCGCGGCCGGTACAACCGCAGCGCGAGGTCGCCGTCGGCGGCGTCGATCGACTCGACGACGTCGTCGTCGGGCAGCCGTACCCACGACGGGTTCGCGCGCAGTTCGGCGATCCGCGCGGCGTCGTGGCCCTCGGCATCCGTGGCCCCGGACGGGATCGTTCCCGCGTGCGCCGCGAGACGCGCGAGGTGCGCACGCACGTCGGGGTCGGTGATCGCGGGGTGGACGCTGTCGCTCACGGTGTTCCTCGGGGTCTGATCGGAGTCGGTGACCACGCCGGCTGGGCGGGCGAGGGCGTCGGGCTCCCGTGGCCCGGACACGCGGATGCCACGCGGCTCCGTCCACGCGTCTGGACACGCGCCGACGGGCTGAGCCGACCAGACCGAGCGTAGAACCGGCGCACGGGGTGTGCGCGCGACGGCGGGCAAGCGTTACGGCACGGAAACGCCGACGACGCGGGCGGACAGCACGATGGCCGCATGCCCTCTCTCGAGCAGCGCGCGGCGGCGATCCTGCGCGCGCAGCGTTTCGTCGTGATCGGCACGGCCGACGCCGACGGACCCTGGACGGCGGCGGCGCAGTACCGACTCCTCCCCCGCGGTCTGTACGTCGAGTCCGACGTCTCGTCCCGCCACGCCCGGGCGATCGCGGCGTCGGGTGTGGCATCCGGGGTCGTGTTCGACTCGTCTGCGGCGTCGGCCGACGCCGACGGTGTGCAGCTCGCGTTCGCCGCACGGGAAGTGGATGCCGAGGCCGCGGCGATCCGCGGGGTCTTGGCCGCCCGTCTGCCGCGCGACGCCGGAGACGACGACCCGGCTGCGGTGCTCGCCGTGCCCACCAAACGCCTCTACGTGCTCGAGGTCACCCGCGCGTTCGTGTTCGACCGCGACGCGTGGCGCTCCCGCGGCACCGATGCTCGGCGCGAGATCGATGCCGCCGCCGTGTGGGCGCTTCTGGCCGATTGAGCCCCCGGAGCGCGTTACGCCGCCGAAACACCGGCGTCGCCGGAGCGTTCGCCCCCGGGCGTACGGTGACGCCGACGGGCGACCCCGACGCCCCGGAAGGAGTGCCATGTCCCAGCGCGTCATCGTGACCGGGGGTTCCGGCGGCATCGGCGCTGCGATCGTGGAGCGCTTCGCGTCCGACGGCGCGGACGTCGCCGTCCTGGACCGGCGCGCCCCGGCGAGCGGCGAGGCATCCTTCTTCCCGGTCGATCTGCTCGATCCGCTCGACACCCGTCGCGCGGTCGGCGCCGCGATCGAGTCGCTCGGCGGTGTGGATGTGCTCGTGAACTGCGCCGGGATCTTCCAGCACGTCTCGCTGCTCGAGATCACCGTCGATGACTGGGACCGCGTCCTCGACATCAACGCCCGCGCGACCCTCGTCACGATGCAGACGGTCGCGCCCGTCATGCTCGCGGCCGGCCACGGGGCGATCGTCAACATCGCGAGCATGGCCGCCAAGCACGGCGGCGGAGGCGAAGGCCACTACGCCGCGTCGAAGGCCGCGGTCGTCGCGCTCACGCGCGCCGGGGCCCAGGAGTGGGGATGCCACGGCGTCACCGTCAATGCGGTGTGCCCGGGGTACGTGCTCACCGACATGGGCGCCGACACCCGCTCGGAGGCGGACGTCGCCGCGTGGAGCGCGAAGTCGCCGCTCGGGCGGCTGGGCGTCCCCGAGGACGTCGCGGGAGTGACCTATTTCCTCGCGTCACCGGCCGGCGGCTACCTCACCGGCCAGGCGATCAACGTCACCGGCGGCATGATCATGCATTGACCCGGGGCGGGCCTACGGGCGGTCAGCCGCACACGTGCGATCCGCAACGGCATCCGGGAACTCGGGGGCGGCACGGCGCTCGGCGTCGGAGGCGGTCGACGCGACCCCGTTCGCCCGGATGTCGTCGACGAGCCACGCCATCTCCAGGATCTCGCGGCGCTGAGCGGTACTGATGGATGCCGCCAGCTCGCACACCCGAGCATCGGCCAGGTCCACCCGCTCCGAGCGGGTGATGGCGAGCGAATGGTGCGGAATCATCGCGTTCATGTACGCGATGTCGTCAACCGGAGCCTGCGTGCGGTCGAGCGTGATCCCGCCGGCGATCAACACGAGCGCGCCGACGACGATCGAGACGTTGGCGCGGACGTTGCGGTACATCTTCGACATCCCCACGAGCATGACCAGCGCCATCGTGCCGCCCATCGTCATGGTCATGAACACGCGGCTCTCGCTGAAGCGCACGTGCTCCCATTCCCAGGTTCCGGCGAACATCGCCGCGTACATGACGACCATCGACACGGCGATGGTGGCAAGGAAACGGAGGTAGCGACCGGCCGTGCCGTCGCTCCCCCGGTGGTCGTGATCCTCCGTCATCGTGGCTCCTCACGCACCGTCGAGGTGGCCGGGGACATCGTGCACGTCGGGGCTCGTCCCGCCTCTCTCGACGACATGGGCGCCGCCGACGGAATCGGCCACCTGTGCCCCGTGGCGGACGGCATCCTTCTCGCCTTCGTAGACCCAGCGCAGGTCGGGGCGCCCCTCGACGACGCTCTCCCAGCGTCCGTGCGCTTCGCGTGTGTGGACGTCTCCGCGCGTCACTGCGAGATCGCCTCCGCCTCGCCGGGGAGCCGCGCGGCATCCCCGAGGGTGTCGTTCTCACCGATGCGGCGGGGCGGGGAAGTCATGATGTCGCGTGCGATGGTCATGGGACCGTCCTTTCTCTTCGGGTCCGGCGAGCGTACGGACGACGGCCGGACCGGCGCAGAGGGGTTGACATCACCCGCCCCGCCCGGAGGCGCGGAGGGGCGCACGGACGGCCGTGTGGGTGCGGGGGCTCCTGCGATGGGCGCACCGGAGGGGAATGGTCCTCTCGCTGCCGTGTTGCATTCGGCGTACCCCGCCCGGAACGGATGCCATGACCTCGATCGACCCCGCACTCTCCTCCGCGTCCCCGGATACCCCCGACGACGCTGTGCTCGACAACGCCGCGTGGCACTCGCTCGCGGGACCGCACGCCCGCTTCGCGATCGGCGGCGACCTCGTGCGCCGCTACCCGCAGGACGTGGCGCCCTTCGTGGCCGTCCGCACCTGGGACGACCCCGGGGTCTGGGAGGCCATGCGCGACCTGGTCGGTGCGGGAGCGGAAGTGGGGCTGTCCGGCTACGAAGGAGAGCTGCCCGAGGGATGGGAGTTCCTCGGCGGCGGTGAGGGCGTGCAGCTCGTGGAGACGGCGGCGCTGCACCCCCGGCCCGACGACGAGGCGATCGAGCTGGGCGCCGCCGACGCCGCGGACATGATGGCGATCGTCGAGCGGAACCAGCCGGGACCCTTCCGACCCCGTACCCACGAGCTGGGGCGGTACATCGGCATCCGTCGCGAAGGCCGCCTCGTGGCGATGGCGGGCGAGCGCCTCCATCCGACCGGCTGGACCGAGATCAGCGCGGTGGCCGTCGATGCCGACCACCGCCGTCAGGGGCTGGCATCCCGGCTGGTCCTCGACGTCGCGTTCCACATCCAGCAGCGCGGCGACCGCGCCATGATGCACGCGGCGGCCACCAATCTCGGCGCGATCGCCGCGTACGAGCGCCTCGGCTTCGCGCTGCGCCGCGTGAACCGGTTCGCCGCGGTCCGCACGCCGGCCTGACGCGGCGGGGTCGGCGCAACCCTGTTTCCCGGTGTCCGGACGCGATCTACGGTGGCACTCATGCCCCCGCCCCCTGCCCCGACGACGCCCGCCGAGTGGATCGGCGAGATCGAGGGGCTCGCGTTCCGCGTCCTGTCGACCCGACGGGCGGAGCCCGGTGCCGCGACGTTCGTGCTCGTGCACGGCATCGGCACATCGCACCGGTACCTCACCCGTCTGCACGCCGAGCTGGCGCCGGACGCCGAGGTCCACTCGATCGACCTCCCCGGTTTCGGCGGCCTGCCCGCGCCGACGGGCTCGCCCGACGTCGCCTCCATCGCCGCCGCCCTCGGGGCGGTGCTCGACCGGATCGGAGCGGCGGATGCCGTGCTCCTGGGTCACTCCATGGGCGTTCAGTGGGTCGTCGAGCTGGCGCGTCAGCGGCCCGAGCTCGCGCGGGCCGTGGTGCTGTGCAGCCCCGTCGTCGACCGGGAGCACCGCACGCTGGGCTCTCAGGCCGTGCTGCTCGGTGTCGACAGCGCCCTCGAGCCTCCGCGCGCGGCACTGACCGTGCTGGGCGACTACCTCCGCAGCGGACCGCGCTGGTACCTCGCCCAGGCGCGGCACATGGTCCGCTACCCGCTCGAAGACCGCGTCGCCGCCCTGACCGTGCCCGTTCTCGTCGTCCGCGGTTCGAAGGACCGCATCGCGGGAGTGCGCTGGTGCGCGGAACTCCGTGACCGCGCGGTCGACGGCACGCTCGCGGTGGTCCCCGGCCACCGGCACCTCGTGCAGTTCACGGCCCCCGCGACGGTGGCTGCCGGCATCCGGGAGTTCCTCGGAGCCTGACACGGGTGCACAACTCCGGCAGGATCCCGGCGGCAAGACAGGACGCCCCACTCCGCGCGCTTCTGCAGGAGCTGCGCAGCCGCGTGGCCCTCCGCCGCCCCCGCCAGGACCACGCGCCGCCCGCACAACTCCGGCACGAGCTCACCGCGCCCGGCATCCACTTGCCCGCGCGGACTCACCGCAGGAGGTGTGCACGACGGATGCCGTGATCCCGGCGCGTCCCCCGGATCCGGTGCCCCGTCTGCCCTCCTCAGCGCAGGCGCCGCGCGATCTCGGCCTCCGCCTCGGCGAACGCCTCCTCGGCGCCGTCGCGACCGCCCGAAAGGTTGACGCCGACGACACCCGGGATCGCGAGCAGCTCCTCGGCGAGGGCGACCGCGAGCGCGATGCCCTCGGCGCGGGGGTCGCGGGCATCCCGGACCCGGGACAGGAACCCGTCCGGCAGCACCAGCGTCGTGAACGACTCGAGCAGGTCCGCCGAGCCGTGGTCCACGACCACGGGCACACACGGGATGAACCGCGCGGATGCCTCGACCTCGTCGATGAACCGCCGTACGGGCTCCGCTCCTCCGGCGTGGTTCACGAAGCAGACGTCCGCGCCGGCGCGCAGCTTCTCGCGCAGGCGCGCCGCCCGCCGCTCCACCGGCGGCGCGGCGGGTGAGGCCGCGACGGAGACGACGTGTCCCGCGGCGCGGGCGAGGGCGGCGGCCTCGGTCGAATCGAGGTCGAAGACGGGGGCGGCGTCGGGCCGGTGCCCCGTGCGGGTGTGGTCGCCGGTGACGCAGTGCACCCCGGCCACCCCCTCCACCGCCAAAGCCGCGAGCTCCCCCTCGATCGCCACGCGGTTGCGGTCGCGCATGTTCAGCCCCGTCCACACCCGCAGCCCCGCGCGTTGCAGCAGGTGCGCGCGGTAGGCCGGGGGGAACTGCACCCGCGCCGATCCCGCGTCGCCGGCCAGGACGGCATCCACCTCTCCGGCCAGGATCGCACCGCACGAGTCGATGGATGCCACGCTCAGCGCGCGGGCGGGCAGGTCGGCCACGACCCACGGGCGCGTGCCGAGGGAGGCGAGCGTCTCGCTCGCCGCGGCGGTGCGGGGCCCGGGATCGACGGGGGTGGATCGGTCGACGCCCGTCCACGGCACCGTCGCGCGAGCCAGGAACGCGCACGCGTGCTCCGCATCGATCTCGCACGATCCGTCGAAGCCGACGCCGCCGCACGGACCGTACTCCATGCGCTTCGGGCACGCGTCGAGAAGGGGCAGAGCCTGCACGAGCACCTCCGATCCGGGACGCCTCCGCCCCTGGCGGGCAGTGTAGAGAGCGCGTGTTTCCGCGAATGTTCATGGCGGCAACATCGCCGAAACGCAGGATGCCTACGCTCGGCGGTGACGCTGCAATCCCGGAGGTGGCCATGATCACGGCAGGCACCACGTTCGGCTCCGACCTCGACGAGACCGACGCTCTCGTCGCCGACCCGCTGGCCCTGATGGTGCAGTGGCTTCCGGAGCACGACAGCGAACTGCGGCCGCTCGCCGCCCTGTCCACCATCGGCCGCGACGGGCTGCCGTCGCTGCGCCACGTGCTGGTGAGCGACCGGGATCCCACCGGCCTGTACTTCCACACCGACGCCGCCAGCGCGAAGGTCGCCGAGATCGCCGCCAACCCGGTCGCGGCGATGGCCGTCGCGTGGCCCGAGGTGGGCCGGCAGCTCGTCGTGCGCGGCATCGTCGAGCGCGTGAGCGCTCGGGAAGCCGCCGCCGTCTACGCGCAACGGTCCCGCTACCTGCAGTTGCTCGCGTGGATGAACACGCTGGACAACGCTCAGCTGCCGGCGGAGGAGCGGCGCCGCGTGTGGGCGGAGTTCGATTCCACGCACCCTGTCCTCGAACCGCCCCAGCGCTGGGTCGGCTTCCGCCTGCGACCGCTCACGCTGACGTTCTGGCGGGGCGACCCCGCCGGTCAGAGCACTCGACAGCACTACCGCCTCGCCGACGGGATGTGGTCGGGCGAGATCCTGGCGGGCTGACACGTGGACATCACGACCGTCACCTCGTACCGCGCCGCCCGCACGCGCGCCGATCTGACCCTCGCACCGGGCGAGGCGGTCATGGCCGGCGGCACCTGGCTCATGAGCGAGCCGCAGCCGCACACGACGGGCTTCGTCGACCTCACCACCCTCGGTTGGCCCGACGTCGAGGTCACCGACGAGGGACTGCGCATCGGCGCGACGTGCACGATCGCGCGGTTGCTCGCGTGGGTCGAGCGCGAAGCCCCCGCCGAATGGACGTCGCTCGCGCTCGCGCGGCCGTCCGCCGACGCGCTCCTGGCGTCGTTCAAGATCTGGAACACCGCCACCGTCGGCGGCAACGTCTGCCAGGCGTTCGCGGCCGGGGCGATGATCGCCTTCCTCTCGACCCTGGATGCCACGGCCGTGGTGTGGACGCCCGACGGCGGCGAGCGCCGCATCGCGGTGGCGGACCTCGTCATCGACAACGCCGCGACGTCCCTCGCGCACGGCGAGGTGCTGCGGGCACTGGACATCCCGCTGGCGGCATTGACGTCACGCGTGGCGCTGCAGAAGATCGCGCTGGCCGAGCTCGGCCGCTCCGGCTCCGTCGTCACTGCCCGCGTCGACCCCGACGGCGCGACGGTGTTCGTCGTCACCGCCGCAGTGCGCCGGCCGCGCGTGCTGCGGTTCGCGCGCGTGCCCGGACAGGGGGAGCTGCGGGATGCCGTGGCATCCGCGACCGATTTCTACACCGATCCGCTCGGCAGCGCCGATTGGCGGCGCGGGGTGAGCGTCGTGCTCGCCGAGCGGCTGCGCGCGGGGTTCGCGCGGACCGTGCACGAGGGGGCCGCGTGAGCGCCGGGGTCCCGCGGAGCCGCCGTCCCGCGCTCCGGAGTTCTGCGCCGGGCGGCGCTCGACGCGCACCCCGACGTCGCCCCGCGAGCTACTTTCTCCGGAGCGCGGCACCGGCGCCGCCCGACACGAGGCCAGCAGGAGGGCATCGCGTGAAGTTCCAGGTCAACGGGTCCGTCGTCGAGGCCGACCCGCGGCCCGGTCAATGCGCGCGCACGCTGCTGCGCGAGACCGGGCATGTCGAGGTGAAGAAGGGATGCGACGCGGGTGACTGCGGCGCGTGCTCGGTGCTGCTGGACGGCGAGCCGACGCACTCCTGCATCGTTCCGGCGATGCGTCTCGAGGGGCGTTCGATCACCACGGCCGCCGGGCTCGCCCCCGGCGACGACCTGCACCCGGTGCAGGAGGCGCTGGCATCCGGGTTCGGATTCCAGTGCGGGTTCTGCACCCCGGGCATGAGCGTCACGGCCTCGACCCTGTGCGCGAGCGACCTCGACGACCTCGACCGCCGGATGAAGGGCAACCTGTGCCGTTGCACGGGGTATCGCCCGATCCGCGAAGCGATCCGGGAATCGGTGCTCGGGCCGGTGCGCGAGACGGGACCGGCCGACGGGGCCGCGGGCCGCGTCGGCGCCTCCGTCGCCCCCGAGGCCGCCCGCCGCATCGTCCAGGGCAAGGAACCCTTCACCTTCGACGAACCCGTCCCCGGCGGGCCGCCGCTCGTGCTGCGCATCGTCACTTCGCCCCACGCGCACGCCCGCATCACCTCGATCGACACGGCCGAGGCCCTGGCCCTGCCCGGCGTCGTCGCGGTGTTCACCCACCTCGACGTCCCCGAGACCCGCTACTCGACCGGTCGCCACGAGCACCGCACCGATGATCCCGACGACACGCGCATGCTCGACGACGTCGTCCGGCACGTCGGTCAGCGCGTCGCCGCGGTGGTGGCCGAGACGGCCGAAGCGGCGGATGCCGGCTGCCGAGCGGTCCGCGTCGAGTACGAGGTGCTGCCCGCCGTCTTCGATCCCGAGGAAGCGCGTCGACCCGGAGCGCCGCTGCTGCACCCCGACCGCACGCCCGAGGAGCGGGTGATGGATGCCGGACGCAACGTCGTCGCCGGTTTCCACACCGGCCACGGCGGCGACATCGACGCCGCCCTCGCCGCGAGCCACGTCACCGTGACGGGCGAGTGGCGCTCGGCGCGCGTCACCCACGCGGCTCTCGAGACGCACGGCGCGGTGGGGTGGCTCGATGACGACGGGCGGCTCGTCATCCGCTCGTCGACGCAGGTGCCGTTCCTCGCGCGCAACGAGCTCGCCCACATCTTCGGGATGGAGCGTGACCGCATCCGCGTCTTCGCGAACCGGGTCGGCGGCGGCTTCGGCGGCAAGCAGGAGCTGTTCACGGAAGACCTCACCGCGCTCGCCGTGCTGAAGCTCGGCCGACCGGTCGCCTTCGAGTACTCGCGCACCGACCAGTTCGTGCGGGCCTCGCTCCGGCATCCGATGCGTGTGCGCACCACGCTGGGGGCGGATGCCGACGGGCGTCTGACCGCGATGAAGCTCGACGTGCTCAGCGATACCGGCGCGTACGGCAACCATGCGATCGGCGTGCTGTTCCACTCGTGCGCCGAGTCCACGACGCTGTACCGGGTGCCGACGAAGTGGATCGACGCCGAGGCGGTGTACACGAACAACCCGCCGTCGGGCGCGTTCCGCGGGTACGGCCTCGGGCAGGTCGTGTTCGCCGTGGAGTCGGCGATGGACGCGCTCGCGCAGGAGCTCGAGATCGACCCGTTCGACCTCCGCCGGATCAACGCGGTGCAGGAGGGCGATCCGCTGCACCCGGACGACGACGAGAAGTACGAGGAAGACCTGATCTGGGGCAGCTACGGCCTCGACCAGTGCCTCGACCTCGCGCAGGACGCGCTGCGGCGCGGCAACGGCGTCGAGGCCCCCTCGGGCTGGGCGGTCGGCGAGGGCATGGCGGCCGCCATGATCGCGACGATGGCCCCGCGCGGGCATATCGCGCACACGACCGCGACCCTGCGCCCCGACGGCACGTACCTGCTGCGCGTCGGCACCGCCGAGTTCGGCAACGGCACCTCGACCGTGCACCGGCAGATCGCGGCGACCGTCCTGGATGCCGAGCCCGAACGCCTCGAGCTGTGGGCTGCCGACACCGACGCCGTACGCCACGACACCGGCGCCTTCGCGTCGGCGGGGACGACGGTCGCCGGCAAGGCATTGCATGCCGCCTGCACGGTGCTCCGCCGGCGGATGGTCGAGATCGCCGTGCAACTCGCGGGCGGCGATGTCGTGTCGGCGGAGGTCGTGGCATCCGGGGTCCTGGCCGGTGACGAACTCGTGACCTGGGACCGGATCGTGGAGGCCGCCCCCGCGACAATGCGCGACGAGCACGGGCTCACGGCCGACGGCGCGGAGTTCGGCGACTTCCGCTCGCTCGCGTTCAACGTGCACGCCGTGCGAGTGGCGGTCGATCCCGAGACGGGCACCGTGAAGGTGCTGCAGTCGATCCAGACCGCCGACGCCGGCGTCGTGATCAACCCCGCGCAGTGCCGCGGGCAGATCGAGGGTGGCGCCGCGCAGGCCCTCGGCGGCGCGCTGTACGAAGAGGTGATGCTGGAGGACGGCGTCGTGCAGAACGCCGTGTTCCGCACGTACCGCGTGCCGCAGTTCGCCGACGTCCCCGACACCGAGGTGTACTTCGCCGAGACCGACGACTCCCTCGGCCCGTTCGGCGCGAAGTCGATGAGCGAATCGCCGTACAACCCGGTGGGGGCTGCGATCGGCAACGCGGTGTCGCGCGCGCTCGGGCGCCGCGGGTACGAGCTGCCGTTCTCGCGCGACCGCGTGTGGAGGCTCGCCGGAGGGGAGTGAGGCGGGGGCGCCGCGCCCTCGTCCCACTTATGGGGGTGCATGTCCCACTTCTTGCTGCCTGGAAGGGCTGCGGACAGCAATAACTGGGACATGGGTTCCGGGCGCCAACGCAGCACCGGACCCTCGTCCCACTTACGGCGGTGCATGTCCCACTTCTTGCTGCCTGGAAGGGCCGCGGACAGCAATAACTGGGACATGGGTTCCGGGCGCCAACGCAGCACCGGACCCTCGTCCCACTTATGGGGGTGCATGTCCCACTTGTGGCTGCCTGGAAGCGCCGCAGACAACCACAAGTGGGACATGGGTTGGCGGCGCACACGCAGCACCGGACCCCTCGTCCCACTTACGGCGGTGCATGTCCCACTTCTGGCTGCCTGGAGGGGCCGCAAACCGCAATAAGTGGGACATACTCCGGCGGAACTCAGCGCTCCAGCGGCACAGCAGTCCCCGACACCCGGATGCCACCGGCCGGCGGCACGTCCACCTCGAGGATGCTCGGCCGGCCGATGTGCCGCCCCTGGTGCACGGTCACGTGGAACGGCGTCGGAAGTCCGACGCGGTCGCGGAGGTACGCGCCGAGCGCGGCTGCCGCGGAACCCGTGGCCGGGTCTTCGGTGATGTCGCCGACGGGGAACAGATTCCGTGCCTCGACGACCGCACCGTCGACGACGTCTCCGGCGACGTGGACCACGGTGACGGTGCCCGTCCAGCCACGCTCCTGCATCAGCACCCGCAACGCGTCCGCGTCGTACCCGAATCCGTCGAACCGCTCGATCGTCCGGACGGCGACCACCGGATGCCAGTTCCCCGCAAAGGCTTGGGCGAGCGGCATCCGCGGATCGAGGTCGTCGGCGTCGAGTCCGAGTAGCGCGAGCAGCGGCGCGCTGTCGTTGAGGTCGCGCACCACCGGCTCGACGCTCGTGAACCCGGCGGCGACCCGGCCGTCGTCGGCGCTGGCGACCACGGTGACGTCGCCCGCGACGGTCTCGAACACGAACTCCCCCGGCCCGTCGGCCTCGACGAGGGCGACCGCCGTCGCGATCGTCGCGTGCCCGCAGAACGGCACCTCCGCCTCGGGTGAGAAGTACCGAATCCGCACCCGGTCGCCGTGGCGGGCGGTGACGAACGCCGTCTCGGGATACCCCAGGTCGGCCGCGATCCGCAGCATGTCGGCGTCGTCGAGGGCCGTGGCATCCAGGACGACTCCGGCAGGATTGCCGCCTCCGGGTTCGGCGGCGAAGGCGAGCAGATGCAGGATGCCAGGGGCTTCGGTCATGCGTCGATTCTGGCGAGCGCGGGGTGGGGCGTCGCGGGCCAGTGCGGCATCCGTGGACCGCGCCAACGCGCGCGCGGAGGCGCCGTTAGTCCTGGTTACGACCCACAACATGGATTAGCGGACGCGTTAGTCCTGGTTACCGGCCTTCAGTCGCGCGTATCCCGGTCGCGGCGCGCGTGCGACAAGGCCCGAGCGGAGCGGAAGCCGGACCGGTGGGCGATTTCGGTAACCGAAAGCCCCGTGGCCGCGAGAGCGTCGGCGAGTTCGAGACGCCGCGCCCGGAGCGCAGAGCTGGGCGTGCGTCCGTGCCGCGCGAAGACGCGGGCGAGGTACTGCCGGGAGACCTGCAGGGCGTCGGCGAGGTCTTCGACCGTGAAGTCCGCGTCTTCGGCGCGCTCGGTGAGCACGCGGGTCGCGGCGGCGAATGTCGCCTGAGCAGACCGGAACCCCGAGGCACCGGCATCCGCGCCTTCCCTCCCGGCGACGAGTGAGGCGCAGAGGCTCTCGATCGCGTGGCCGAGCGCCGATTCCGCGGCGACGGACAGACGATGATCGCCGTTGAGAATCGCGTTGACCGTGGATGCCAGTGCCCGCCACGCCGGGCTGTCGTCGGCGCCGGGGAGCGCGGCGGGGGCATCGAGGAGCCGGTGCGGCAGGACGATCTCGATACGGGCGGTTGGCTGGCTGGTGGTCACATCGCAAAAGGCGGCGGCGGGGTAGACGAGGGCGCCCCCGGCTTCGAGTCGGGCGCTGGTGCCCCTGAGCCGCATCACCGCCGAGCCCTCGGCTTGGAGCACGAGCGTCGAGCCGTCGTTGCGGTTGAGCATCGGCTCGATCGTGAGGGCGGTGTGCCACAACCGCCGGATGGTGAGGGCGGCAACCTCCGCTTCGTCGACGATGAGAATCGTCGGGCCCTCGGCGGAGGGCGCAACTGCGAAGGACCGGCCCGCGAACCAGTCGATGACCGCGGACCCTTCGGCCCGGAGGCTGCGCGCCATGGTTCTCCGATCGTCACGAGGCGTGCTCCCAGCGTCGATGCCGTCCACCCGGCCCGCCCGTAGGAGCGGGTCCGATTCACCCGGTGAATCGCGCATTCGCGCTGACGTCAGACGATTGGGCGCCCTTGTCGTCACCCTTGCCGCGGCAGACAACTCGCGTTTGGCTGCGACGCGGGGCGTCGGGATGCTGACGACACCCGAACCCGAAAGGCATCCGCATGTCTCACGACTCCGAAAATTCAGCACCTTCGTCACCTCGCACGTCCACTCCCTCCCGCCGCACGATCCTGACCGGCGCCGCGTGGTCGGTACCTGTCGTTGCTGCGGCGTCCATCGCGCCGATGGCCTCCGCCTCGGGCGTGACGGCACTCGCCTTCGACAAGACCACGTACAACGGAACCGCCTGCGGCACGATCATTGGCGCCTACGTGACGGTGACGGTGGACGGCGTCGCCGCGGCCGCCCAAAGCGTGACGACGACGCTCAGCGGCGGCTACACGTTCGCGGGCGGTGCAACCACGAACACCCAGGTCAGCGGTCCCGACGGGCGCGCGAGTCTGCCGGCGATCAACGTGCCGGCATCAGGCGGAACGGCAGCCATCAGCGCAATCGGCCCGAGCAATTCGACCGCGACCGCCTCAGCCACGGGCACCGGCCGTCTAACCGCTAAGGGATGGATTCGCAAGTCCGGAGGTTCAGTTCTGACTGGAAGCACCTGGTCGTCGATCCCTGCTACCTCCAAGAACCTCGGCGGGTGGGGTGTCTTCATCGACGGAACCAACCTCTGGTATCAGGGCACGCTCATCACCAGCAACGCAGTGGATGCCGTCGGCGGGAGCAGCAACGGGTATGACTACGTGACCTACATGGAAGGCGGTAAAGCGAAGGGATGGATTCGACAGTCCGGAGGATCCGTCCTCACCGGCAGCACCTGGTCCTCCATCCCCTCCACCGCGAAGAACCTCGGCGGATGGGGACACTTCCTCGACGGAACGAACCTCTGGTATCAGAACACGCTGATCGCGACCAACGTCAGCGATGCGGTCGCGGGCGCGAGCAACGGATACGACCACGTGACTTACAAGGTCGGTGGGGTCGCCAAAGGATGGATCCGGCAATCCGGAGGATCCGTCCTCACCGGCAGCACCTGGTCCTCCATCCCGTCCACCGCCAAAAACCTCGGCGGATGGGGACACTTCCTCGACGGAACGACCCTCTGGTACCAGAACTCCATCATCGCAACCAATGTGACGGACGCGGTCGCCGGCGCCGGGAATGGATATGACCTGGCCACATACAAGGTCGGAGGGGTCGCCAAGGGATGGATCCGGCAATCCGGAGGATCCGTCCTCACCGGCAGCACCTGGTCCTCCATCCCGTCCACCGCCAAGAATGTTGGCGGATGGGGTTTCTTCCTCGATGGGACCAACCTTTGGTACCAGAACACCTTGATCGCCTCGGGTGTGACGGATGCCATTGGTGCAGGCGAGAACGGCTACGACTTCGCGACCTATCTGAGCGGAACCTGCTAGCGAGCTCCTCGCTGTTCCTGAGTTCCGGCTTCGAGCCGGAGCACACGAGCCCATGGCCCGCCAGGAACGCTTCTCACCCCCGCTCCGCCCCCAGCCCCAGCACCGCCTCGGCGAGTGCCCGGATCCCCGCCGCGACATCGGCGGCGGAGACGGCCTCGTCGGGGTGGTGACTGATCCCGTCGGGGTTGCGGAGGAACAGCATCCCCACCCCGGTGATGGCCCCGATCGCCATCGCGTCGTGACCGGCGCGACTGAACAAGGTCGGGGCCTCACCGCCGATGCCCGCCCGCACGGCGTCCTGCAGCAGCGGCTCGCAGAACACCGCCGGCGCGGAATGAACCTCACGGGCCCGCCAGCGCAGGCCGCGGCGGCCCATGATGGCATCCAGTTCCGCCGAGATCTCCGCCCACGTGTGATCGCGGGTGTCGTCGAACTCTCCGCGGAGGTCGAGTGAGAAGTGCGCCTCGCCGGGCACGACGTTCACCGCTCCGGGGAAGGCTTCGAGCTGCCCCACCGTGCCGATGATGTGGTGCTCGGCGCGGCAGATGCGCTCCACGGCGAGGGCCGCCTCGCTCGCGCCGAGCAGCGCGTCGCGGCGCATGTCGTAGGGCGTGCCGCCGGCGTGACGGGCCTCGCCCTCGACGACCAGCTGGAAACGCCGGGCCGACGCGATCGACGACACCGCCGCCAGCGGCAGACCCGCCCGGTCCAGCTCGGGGCCCTGTTCGATGTGGGCTTCGAGGTACGCCACGAGCGACTCGGGCTTCCTCGCGGCCTCGCCCACACGACCCGGGTCGAGACCGAACTCGCGGAACGCCTCGCGCAGCGTCGTGCCATCGGCATCCTTCAGGTCCCACCAGGCGGGGTCCCACTGCCCGGCCACGGCCGACGACCCGAGCAGCGCCTTTCCGAAGCGCGTGCCCTCCTCATCCGAGAACGCGATCACCTCGAGCGCGAACGGGAACGGACTGGATGCCATGCCCTCGTCGTCCACGCGACGGACCAGCCGCACCACCTCGAGCGCCATCAGCACGCCCACGATGCCGTCGAAGCGCCCGGCATCCGGGACCGTATCGAGGTGCGACCCCATCAACAGGGCCGGGGCGTCGCGGTCTCCGGCCGCGGCGAGGCGGCCGACCTGGTTGCCGGCGGCGTCCTGCCGGGTCGTCATGCCGAGCTCGCGCATCCATTCGGCGGCGAGCCGGTTCACGCGGGCGTGCTCGGGCGAGAGGTACACGCGCTCGATCCCGCCGGTCATCGCGGTGACGCGCGCGAGCTCCTCGCAGCGGCCCATCACGCGGCGCGCCGCCGACGCGATGCGCTCGGGCGGTACCTGCAGGCGCGTCCTCATCCGGCGGCCCCGGCGTAGACGTCCTGCGCCGCATCGACGCCGCCGCCCGCGGCGACCGACGCACCGTGTCGGCGCAGCACCGCTTCGAGGGCGGCGAGCGTCGTCAGCACGGCATCCTTCCGCGCGTTGTAGCCCATCGTGCCGATGCGCCAGACACGCCCGTGCAGCGGACCGAACGACGTGCCGATCTCGATGCCGAAGTCGCTCAGCAGCTCGGCGCGCACGGCGTCGCCGACGACGCCCTCGGGGATCTCGACCGCCACGACGTTCGTCATCTTGTGCGCGACGTCGCCGAAGACGGTGAGCCCGAGTCCCTCGACGCCCGCGAGCATCGCATCGCCGTGCAGCTGGTGCCGCGCAATCACCTCGTCGCGACCCTCGAGCAGCAGCACGCGCGCGCACTCCCGCGCGCCGTAGAGCATCGTGGTCGCCTCGGTGTGGTGGTTCAGGCGCCGCGGACCCCAGTAGTCCAGGATCATCGCGAGGTCGAAGTAGTTCGAGCGGATGAAGTCGGATGCCGAGGCGTCCCCCTCCTCCCGGATCCCCGCCTCGACGCGGGCGCGCGACCGCACCACCTCGACGGCGCGGTCGGACAGGCTGATCGGCGCCGAACCCGAGGGGCCACCGAGGCACTTCTGCAGGCCCGCAGTCGCGGCATCCAGGCCCCAGGCATCCATCTCGAACGGGTTGCCACCGAGGGAGGCCGTGGCGTCGGTGTAGAACAGGGCGCCGTGGGCGCGGCAGATCTCGCCGATCTCGTCGAGCGGCTGGAGCATCGTGGTCGACGTGTCGCCCTGCACGCACGCGACGAGGTGCGGCTTCACCCGCTCGATCGCCTCGCGGATCGTCGACACGGGGAACACCTCTCCCCACGGCACCTCGATCGTGTGGACCTCGGCGAGCGCGCGCTCGGCGATCTCGGCGAGCAGGTGGCCGAAGCGGCCGAAGATCGGTATCAGGACGCGCTGCCCCGGACGCACGAGGGAGAGGATGGCCGCCTCGATGCCGGCGCGGCTCGTGCCGTCGATGAGCAGGGTCGCGTCGTTCGCGGTGCCCCAGACCTGGCGGTACAGCTCCTGCGTCTCGGCCATCGTCGCCGTCATGAACGGGTCGTACTGCCCGACGAGCGGGGCGCCCATCGCTCGCAGAACGCTCGGGTACGCCGAGATGGGGCCGGGGCCCATCAGCAGACGCGCGGGCGGGTCGATCGGGCCGGGGAGGTGGGTCATCGGGACTCCGTGGTGCGGGGGTGGGCTGCGGTGGTGCGGGGTGTTGCTGGGCCGCGGGTGGGATGGGGTGGCACAACTCCGGCAATCCGGGCGAGACGGGCGGGGGATGCCGGATGGCGTCGGCTCTGCCGGAGTCGTGCCGCGCGGGCCACAGGTCGGGGCCGCACAACTCCGGCAATCCGGGCGGGACGGGCGGGGGATGCCGGATGGCGTCGGCTCTGCAGGAGTTGTGCCGCGCGGGCCACAGGTCGGGGCCGCACAACTCCGGCAATCCGGGCGGGACGGGCGGGGGATGCCGCAACTCTGCAGTTCTGCAGGAGTCGTGCCGCGCGGGTCATCGGCCTGCCCCCACCCCGACCAGAGCCGCCAGCCGCCGAGCCAGACGCACCAGCGCGATGTCGGTGCCGGCGCGCGACACCAGGCAGACCCCGACCGGCGCACCGGCCACGGTCAGAAGCGGCACCGAGATGGCGGGAAGCCCCGCCGCGGCGGCCGGCGCGGTCATGCGCAGGGTGGCCGTGCGGACGGCATCCACGTCGGCGGTCCGCAGGGGCGCGGGGCCGGGGACGGTCGGGAAGATCAACACGGCGCCGTCGACGAGCTCGGACAGGTGCGCGGCGATCGGCTCGAGATCACGGCGGGCGGCGGCCTCGGCCGCGTCGGTGACCTGCGCTGCGATGCGGAACCGCTCCGCGACGGCCGGACCCACCGCTCCGGGGTGCGCGCGCAACCACTCGCCGTTGTTGCGCCACGCCTCGGCACCCTGCACGGTGCGGAACGCCGTGAAGGTGGCATCCAGATCTCCCGAATCCACGGCGCGGAACGGGGGCGGATCGTCGGATGCCGCGAGCGCGGCGAGCAGGCGCGAGAACGCCGCGCGGGTCTCGGGTTCGACGCAGTCGAGGATCTCCTCGGGCACGAGGAACCGCCACGGAAGCTCGTCGCCCGAGGCGCCGTACACGTTCTCGGTCGAGGCGGAGCCGTCGTAGCTGAGGCACCAGTCGGCGACGCGCTGCAGGGTGTCGCCGTCACGGGTGAGCCACCCGATCGTGTCGAACGACTGCGCGAGCGGCAGCATGCCCTGCCGCGGCACGAGGTCGTGGGTCGTGCGCAGCCCCCACAGGCCCTGGTACGACGCGGGGACGCGGATGGACCCCGCCGTGTCGGTGGCGAGGCCGATGTCGGCGTGTCCGGAGGCGACGGCGGAGGCCGGTCCGCTCGACGATCCGCCCGGCAGCGCGCCGACCACCGCACCGTTGGGCGGAGTCCCGTAGTGCACGTTGTCGCCCGCGATCGAGTAGGCGAACTCGTCGGTGCGGGCGATGCCGCGCAGCGATGCGCCGGCGCGGAGCAGATCGGCGACGGCGGGAGCCGTGGCCTTCTCGGGCCGCGCCTCCTCGAGGAACGTCGGGTTGCCGGCGCCGATGCGGAAGCCCGCGATCGCGAACAGGTCCTTCACGGCGACGGTGAGGCCTTCGAGCGGTCCCTCCCATGCGCCCTGCAGGAAGGGATCGCCGACGCTGCGCCAGATCGTGCGGTCGAGGGCGGGCGTGCGCGGGGTCACGTGGGCCGCGGTGATGAGCCAGCGACCGTCGATGCGCTGCCACACCTGCGTCTGCAGCCCCCGTCCACCGCTGCGGAACGCCGAGACCGAGACGAGGAGCGCGACGTCGTCGCCGAGCGGCCGGTAGTGCACGTCGGTGATTTCGCGCGCAGGGACGCCGCCGCGCAACGCCCGGAACCCGCTGATCGCGTCGTGCCCGACGAGCAGGCCGCCGTTGTCACCGCGCAGCGTGTCCGGGCCGGGAGCGAAGAACGCGTCGAGCGCGTCGAGGTCGTTCGCGACGATCGCGCGCTCGTACGCGTCGAACGCCGCGCGCAGGTCGACGGGGATGGGGTCGGCGTCGGGCCGGGCTGCGGTCACCGGGCTCGTGGCATCCGTCATCTCGTCCTCCTCGCCGCGCCGCTGAAGCGATCGAGTGTCCACGACACGCCGCGCACGACGGGGGCGATACGGCGTGTCTTGGACACTGGGCCGGGAGTGGGGCGTCCGGCGGCGTCGGCCGCCTCGGCTCGGGCGAGGGCAGCGGCGAGAGCGGGGGTCACGGGGCGTCTCCCTCGGGTGCGGCGGGGGCCGGGACCGCGGGGGCGGCAGCGGGGGTGGAAGCCCCGGGGTCGGGTGCGGCGGGGGCCGGGGCCGCGGGGGCGGCAGCGGGGGTGGAAGCCGCGGGGGCGGCGGGGGCCGGGGCCGTGGAGCCCGCAGTGGATGCCAGGGGGACCGGCTCCACGGCGTCCACCCCGGCGAAGTCCGCCTCGCGGATGCGGGCGTGCACGCCGGAGACGATGTCGACGACCTGCGAGATGTCGAAGTCGGTCGCGGCGCTGAGATACGCGTAGGCGAGGTGCTCGTCCATGCCCCAGCGCCCCTCGATCAGCGCCAGGGAGGCCCGGACGCAGTCCCGCATCGCGGCGTCCAGGTCGGGATCCATTCCGGTAGGCACCAGGTAGTCGGGCGTGCGGACGAGCGGTCCGGTCACGTCGCCGAACGCCGCGCGGGCGGCATCCGCCGGGATCACCTCGAACCGCAGCGTCGCCCGCAGCGATGCCTCGAGCGCGGTGAGCGCGACCTCGCCATCGCCCTGCGCGAAGTGCGGATCACCGACGTACGCCAGCGCGCCCTCGACCTGTACCGGCAGGAACAGCGTGGTCCCCTCGACGAGGAGATTGATGTCGATGTTGCCGCCGTGGGTTCCCGGCGGCACCGAGTGCGGACGTTCGTCACCCGCGACGGCGACGCCCATCGTGCCCAGGAACGGCGCGAGCGGGAAGGCCACCACGGGTTCGCCGCCCTCGACGACCGGCAGCGTGCCGTGCAGCGCGCCGTCGCGCTCGGCCACCGCGGCGAACACGCTCACGTTGTGCTCACCGCGCGGCAGCTCGCCCACGAGCGCGCCCTTGCCGTGGCGGTTCGAGATCACGCCGTACGGCACACGCGGCACGAGCGTCTCGACCGTGATCTTGAGCAGATCACCGGGGTGCGCACCGCGCACGTGCACGGGCCCCACGACGACGTGCGGACCGTCGGCGGACGGGTCCCGGGCGACGGATGCCGCGATCTCGATCGCGTCGTCGAGCACCTGCTCCGCGGGCACACCCTTCGACGCGAAGTACGCCGCGGGGTCTTTGCCCTGGTCGTCGAGGATCCCCTCGTGACTCACGGTGTCGAATGTCACACTCTCGCCCGACGCGATCTCGAGCACCGCGGCGTCCGTCGCGCACGGGAGGCGACCCCACAGGACGGTGTCCGGTGTCGCGCGGACGTAGTGGTCGCCGGGGATCGGACCCACCCCGGGCTGGAGGATCGGGACGCTCATGCCTCGACCGCCGCACGCACGAGCTCCTGTCCCGAACGGACCGTCACCGGCTCGCCACGACGGAACACCGATTCACCGCGGAGCCACGTCTCGCGCACGACGCCGGTGAGGGTCTGCCCGTGCCACGGCGAGACGGGGTTGCGGTACTCGAGGGCCGCGGCATCCACGACGAACTCCTCGTCGGGAGCGAAGGCCACGAGGTGCGCGGGGGCACCGGGCGCGATGACGCCGAGTCCGTCGAGTCCGGCGATGCGCGCGGGACCGGTGGTCAGCAGGGGCAGGAGATCTTCGAGACGGATGCCACGCCCCCGCGCCGCGGTGTGCACCGACGACAGGCCGGTCTGCAGGCCCGCGATCCCTCCCCACGCCAAGCCGAAGTCGGGGTTGGACTTCAGGTCGACGGTCGCCGGGGAGTGGTCGCTCACGACGGCGTCGATCGTCCCGTCGACGATCCCCGCCCACAGCAGGTCGCGATTGTCGGCGCCGCGGATGGGCGGGCAGCACTTGAACGCCGCGGCCCCGTCGGGGACTTCGGCGGCGTCGAGGGTGAGGTAGTGCGGGCAGGTCTCGACCGTGAGACGGATGCCTTCCGCCTTGGCCGCGCGGACGTCGTCGAGCGCCTCGCCGTCGGAGACGTGGACGATGTGCGCACGCGCACCGGTGCGGCGGGCCGCGTCGATCACCCGACGGATCGCCGCACGCTCGCTCATGGGCGGGCGGCTGGCCTCGAAGTCGCGGTAGTGCGGGCCCAGCGCACCGTCGGCGTGCAGGTGGTCGGGGTCTTCGGCGTGCACGATCAACAGCCCGTCGAACGCGGCGAGCTCGGTGAGGCACGCCTCGAGCTGGTCGGCGTCGAGGTGGCCGAACTCGTCGATGCCGCTCGGCGAGAGGAAGCACTTCACCCCCACGACACCGGCATCGGACAGCGCCCGCAGCGACCCGAGGTTTTCGGGGACGGCACCTCCCCAGTAGGCCACGTCCACGGCGAGCTTGCCGGCGGCCGCGGCGCGCTTGGCATTCAGGGCATCGGGGGTCGTGGTGACCGGGGAGCTGTTCAGGGGCATGTCGACGACGGTCGTCACTCCCCCGGCCGCGGCCGCGGCGGTGCCGGTGGCAAAGCCCTCCCACTCGGTGCGGCCCGGTTCGTCCAGGTGCACATGCGAGTCGACCAGGCCGGGCAGCAGCACGGCGTCGTCGGGCAGCACCGTGTCCGCCATGGGGTCGAAGACGGTCACGGCCGCGATGCGGCCCTCGTCGATCACCACGGTGGCGGGAATGAAGCCCCCGTCGACGAACGTGCGGCGTGCCGCGATCCTCGTGCTCATGCCGCTCACGCTAAAGGCCCCGCGTTTCACAGATGTAACCGTCATCAACATTCATGCGAACACTCTGGCTGGGGAGGAGGGATCGCCCACCGGTTCCTCCAGGCCGCCGCCGTCCCCGAGGCGCACACGCGGCGTCGCGTACTCGTCGCGCTTGCTCGTGCCGAGGCCCATGCGCACCATCCCGGATGCCATCCCCACCGCGGCCGCGACCCCGTCGACGACCGGCACGCCCACGCGGGCCGTCAGCTCGGCGCAGAGATCGGCCATGCCGGCGCAGCCCAGGACGATGACGTCGGCGCCACCTTCGGCGGCGTCGGCGGCGAACCGCTCGATGGTCGCAACCGCCGACGACCCCGCGTCCTCCAGGTCGAGCACGGGGATGCCGGTCGCCGCGAGCGACACGCACGCGCGCTCCATCCCGTACCGGCCCACGAGGTCACGGGCCCGGCCGAGCGTACGGCTCAGGGTCGTGACGACACCGAAGTGCCGCCCCGACACCGCGGCCAGGTGCATCGCGGCCTCGGCGATGCCGATCACCGGCGCCGTCACGAGCTCCCGTGCCGCATCCAGGCCCGGGTCGCCGAAGCACGCGACCACGTAGGCGTCGGCGGGGGCGGGGCCGTCACGATCGGCCGCGACCAGCTCGACCACGGACGCCGCGGCGGTGACCTCATCGACATGGCTCTCGATCGCGGCCGCCCCGTCCTCGGGGCACACCGCGACGATCTCGACGTCGGGCCCCGCCGCCTCCCGGGCGGCGTCCGCGATCTTCGCGGTCATCGCCCGGGAGGTGTTGGGGTTGATGAGCAGGATCCTCACGCGGTCGCCTCGCCCGGGCCCTCGGCGGTCGGCCGCTGGCGCGGCGAACCCGTTCCGCGCTCCGGATCAGCGGCGTCCCGAGTCGTCTGCCCGAGCACTGCGGCCGCTTCCAGCGCTGATGCTCCGGAGCCCGGCACCGAGCCCGCGCCATCCACGGGAACTCCACCCGAGACCGCGGGCGGCTCGGACGCCGCGGCGCCGTCGACGGTGCCGTCCGAGATGCCGTCGGTCTCGCCGGTGAACGTGGGGACCCGGGGATCGAGGCGCTCGAAGAGGAGGAACAGCACATAGCCGAGGCCGCAGCCGATGAACCAGCTGTAGTCGCTGATGGCCGACACGTCGAACAGGCCCAGATCCGCGAAGAGCTTCGGGAAGATCGCGATCGCCACGGTCGGAACACCCGCCGCGATGACGGCCTTCACCGCGTTGGGGTTGAAGCCGTTGCGGTACCAGTACGGGCCCGTGGCATCCATCGTGAACATCGCGTCGACCTTCACGCGCTGACGGGCGGCGATGTAGTACCCGGCGATCAGGATGCCGAAGAGCGGTCCGATGAGGGCGCCCAGGACGCCGAGCGAGTAGTGGATCGCGTCGCTGTTGGAGTACCAGTTCCACGGCATGAGGAACGTCGAGCCGACGGCGGCGATCATGCCGCCCGCGCGCCACGAGATCTTCTTCGGGGCGACGTTGGAGAAGTCGAACGCCGGGGAGATGAAGTTCGCGACGATGTTGATGCCGACCGTCGCGGTGACGAACGTGAGTCCGCCGAGGAGGATCGCGAACGGGGTGTCGATGCGCTCCACGGTGGCGATGGGGTCGGTGATCAGCTCGCCGAACACCGGCACCGTGGCCGAGGCGGTGATGACGGTGAGCAGCGAGAAGAACAGGAAGTTGATCGGCAGACCCCAGAAGTTGCCCCGCTTGACCGCTCGGAAGCTCTTGCCGTAGCGGGCGAAGTCGCCGAAGTTGAGCATCGGGCCCGAGAAGTACGACACCACCAACGCGATGGCGGCGAACATGACCGGGATCGAGGCCCAGAAGTCCAGCTGCGTCGCGGAGAGGGTGAACGAGATGTTCTGGATGCCGGCCTGCGACACCAGGTACACCGCGAGCACGATCATCACGAAGTAGACCGCGGGACCCGCCCAGTCGATGAAGCGGCGGATGACCTCCATGCCGTTCCAGAACAGCAGGAACTGCGCGGTCCACAGGATCGCGTACGAGATCCAGCCGAGCGCCGACAGGCCGGCGAACGAGACGTCGAGCAGGGCCGCCGAGCCGGGGATGAACTTCAGGAAGACGATGTTCAGCGACTCCGCCGCGAGGAAGGTCTGCACCCCGTACCAGGCGATGGCGATGAGACCTCGGATGACAGCGGGGATGTTCGCACCCCGGATGCCGAACACGACGCGGTTGATCACGGGGTAGGGGACACCGGTCTTCTGGCTGGGCTTGGCGACCATGTTGGCGAACACCTGCACGATGACGATGCCGGCGATGAGCGCGACCAGCACCTGCCAGGACTGCAGGCCCAGGGCGAACAGCGACCCGGCGGTGACGTAGCCGCCGACCGAGTGCACGTCGCTCATCCAGAAGGCGAAGATGTTGTAGGACGACCACTTCTGCTTCCGCAGCGGAGCGAGGTCCTCGTTGGCGAGGCGGTCGTCGTAATGCGGCAGCATGTTGCCGCCGCCGTGGGGATGCCCGGCCGCCTCCACGAGATCGTGGGGGCCGGTGAGCGCTGTGGTGGTCATGTCGTCGTTTCCTCTCAGGACGGGGGATGCCACGACGTGGAGTCCGCGGCCGGAGTGGTGCACTGATGTGAAGCTATGGGTTCACACTTCCCCTCCGGTTTCGTTCATGTAACAGCTGTGTGAAGTCGCCACTTCACACGCGCGCCGCTTCTAAACTCGGGGCATGACCCAGCCCGCGGCCGTCGAGGACACCGTCCCGAGCGATGCGCCCACCGGCGTCGGCGAGCGCATCCGCGAGCTGCGCACCGCGCGCGGAATGTCGGCGCGCACACTCGCGAAGACCCTCGGCATCTCCCCCAGCGCCGTGTCGCAGATCGAGCGGGGCGTCCTCCAGCCCAGTGTGTCGCGGCTCATCGCCATCACCGACGCCCTCGGCGTTCCGCTCGTGGCCGCCTTCGACCCGGCATCCGACCGCCCCGTCGAGCCGGCCGGCCCCTCGGGCTTCACGCTGCAGCGCGCGGGGCAGTCGCCCGACATCGTGCTCGACAGCGGAGTGTCCTTCCGCCGCCTGACCCCGGGCACCTCCCCCGGCGTCGACTACTTCGAGTCGATCTACCCGCCCGGCGCGTCGGCGCACGGCGCCGACGGCCTGTTCCACCACGAGGGCTACGAGGTCGGCACGGTCGTCTCGGGCGAGCTGACCATCGACTTCGAAGCCGAGCGCGTGATCCTGCGGGCGGGCGACGCCATCAGCTACCCCTGTTCGGTCCCCCACCGCCTGCACAACACCGGCACCGCCGACGCCGTGGCGCACTGGCTGATCGTGCACGGCTGACCGGGCGCGGGCCGGGTGCGGCGCGCGGGGTGCGGGGCGCGGGGCGCGGGGCGCGGGCCGCGTGCCAAACTCCGGAGATTCGGCGCCTCCCGGCCGGTAGAACCGCCGGTTTCCCGGCATTCAGCCGATTTCTCCGGAGTTCGGCCCGCGGCAGCCTCCGCGCGCGCCGGGAGGAGGCGGGCCCACCCCGAAATGTTCCCCACAGCAACATTGCGGACACATCCCGCTACAGCCCCGTAACGCGCGCCGCATAGCGTGGCGGGCATGCACCTCACCGCCTTCCACGCGGCCACGCCCGACGAAGCGGCGGAGGTCGTCCGCGTCTGGGCCGACATCCCGGGGTGGGTCGACGCCGTCGTCGCCGGCCGCCCCTACGCGGATGTCGACGCCCTCGCCGCCTACGCCGGAGACCTCGCCGCGACCTGGTCGCCCGCCGACCTCGAGCAGGCCCTGCACGCCCACCCGCGGATCGGGGCCCGGGTCTCGGGGGAGAACGCCGAGGCCGCGGCATCCCGCCGCGAACAAGCCGCGATGTCCACCGCGGCCGACGACGACGTCGCCGCGATCGCCGCGGGCAACGCCGCGTACGAGGAGCGGTTCGGTCGGGTGTTCCTCATCCGCGCGGCGGGGCGGACGCCCGGGGAGATCCGCGCCGAACTCGAGCGACGCCTCGGCAACGATCCCGACGCCGAGACCCTCGAGGCGACGCGACAGCTCGCCGAGATCGCACTGCTGCGCCTGCGGACCACCCTCGCGGACGACGCCCCCGACGAACCGGAGCCCGCCGAATGACGCACCTCACCACGCACGTCCTGGATGCCTCGACCGGCACGCCCGCGGCCGGCGTCGCCGTCACGCTGTCGCACCTGGACGGCGCCACCATCGACTCCGCCGCCACCGACGCCGACGGACGCCTCGCGCTGGGCCCGGACCGCCTCGCCGACGGCGACTACGCCCTGACGTTCGGGACCGGCGCGTACTTCCGCTCGCGCGGGGTCGCGTCGTTCCACCCGGTCGCGACCGTGGCGTTCACCGTCAGCAGCGAGGGCCACCTGCATGTGCCCCTGCTGCTGAGCCCGTTCGCCTACTCGACCTACCGCGGCAGCTGAGGAGGAGCCATGAAGGTCATCGTCATCGGAGCGGGCATCGGCGGCACCTCCGCCGCCCTGGCCCTGCAGAAGCTCGGCCACGAGGTCGTCGTCTACGACCGGATGCGCGAGAACCGGCCCGTCGGCGCCGCGCTGTCGCTGTGGTCGAACGGCGTGAAGGTCCTGAATTGGCTCGGGCTCGGTCCCCAGGTCGCGGCCCTCGGCGGCCAGATGGACGACATGGCCTACTACGACGGCCACACCGGCGAGGAGATGTGCCGGTTCAGCCTGGCATCCGTCACCTCCCAGACCGGCCAGCGGCCCTATCCCGTGGCGCGCGCCGACCTGCAGGCGCTGATGATGGATGCCGTCGGCCTCGACCGCATCCACCTCGGGATGCAGCTCGTCGAGGTCTCCGACGACGGCGACACCGTCACCGCGACCTTCGCCGACGGCTCGACCGACACCGGCGACCTGCTCATCGGCGCCGACGGGGCACGTTCGCTCGTGCGGGACTACGTCACCGAGCCCACCGGCATCCGTCCCGAACGTCGCTACTCCGGATACGTGAACTACAACGGCCTCGTCGCCGCCGACCCGCGGATCGGCCCGCCGCACCAGTGGACGACCTACGTCGGCGACGGCAAGCGCTGCGCCGTCATGCCCGTCGCCGGCGACCGGTTCTACTTCTTCGTCGACGTGCCCGGGCCCTCGGGCGTGCTCGAGGACCGCGTGGCCGCGCTCGAGGACGCATTCGGGTCGTGGGGCGCGCCGGGTGTCCGGGCGCTCCTGGATGCCATCGACCCCGACGCCTCGCTGAACCGCGTCGAGATCTGGGACATCGATCCGTTCCACACGTGGGTGCGCGGGCGCGTCGCGATCCTCGGGGATGCCGCGCACAACACCGCCCCGGACATCGGGCAGGGCGCCTGCTCGGCGCTGGAGGACAGCTTCGCGCTCGGCATCGTGTTCGCCACGACGACGCTCGGCGTCGAGGACTCGCTGAAGCGGTACGAACGCATCCGCACCGAGCGCGCCGGCGACCTCGTGCTGAGGGCCCGCAAGCGCGCGCACGAGACGCACGCCTTCGACGTCGAGGCCACTCAGGCCTGGTACGACGGCCTGCGTCGCGAGGACGGCACCGCCGTGATCCGCGGCATCGTCGGCAACATCGAGGGCAGCCCCGTGGAGCTCGGCGCGAGCGTGATGCGCTGACGCCGGGTTGCCGCGGGTGGCGGGACAGGGCCCCGGTGGCTCTGTGCCGGGCTCCGGAGAAACCGCCGCATCGCCCGACCCGCGGCCGGTAAGTCCGGCGCACAACCCGCTCTACTCCGGAGCGCGGCGCCGGGATGCGCGCCGTATCGGCGCGACGGGCGGGGGCGACGCGGTGCGGCAAAGGGCGCGGGCGGCGGGACAGGGCCCCGGTGGCTCGGTGCCGGACTCCGGAGAAACCGCCGCATCGCCCGACCCGCCGCCGGCAAATCCGGCGCACAACCCGCTCCACTCCGGAGCGCGGCACCGGGACCGGCGCGACGGGCGGGGGGCGGGGGCTCCGCCTACCCGCGACTCAGGCGTGGAAGACCGTGTGCACGTCGCCGCCGAGCAGCTCGCGGCCGCCGAGGGCGTCGATCTCGAGCAGCACCGCTGTACCGGTGACCTCGCCGCCGAGGCGGGCGACGAGCGCGCGCCCGGCCTCGAGGGTCCCGCCCGTCGCGAGCACGTCGTCGAGCAGCAGGACGCGCGTGCCGTCGGCGATGTCGTCGTGCATCTCGATCTCGGCGGTGCCGTACTCCAGCGCGTAAGAGACGGATGCCGCGGGCCGCGGCAGCTTCCCGGCCTTACGGATGGGCACGAGACCGACGCCCGCCGCGACGGCCGCGGCTCCGGCGAGGAGGAACCCACGCGCCTCGATGCCGGCGACGACGTCGAACCGGCCCGCGAAGGGCTGGAGCAGCGCGTCGATCGTGATGCGCAGGGCCGCGGCATCCGCGAGCAGGGGCGTGATGTCGCGGAACACGATCCCCGGCTCGGGGTAGTCGGGGATGCTGCCGATCAGCGATTCGGCACGGGCGAGGGCGGAGGCGTCGGGCACGGTCCCAGACTAATCGCGGCCCCGCGCCCCCGCCCTCCGCGACCGAGTGTCCAAGACACGCCGCATGTGGCGCGCGCGATGCGGCGTGTCTTGGACACTCGCCGATCCAGGGGGCGGGGCGCGGGGCGGGGCGGGGGGCGGGGCGGGGGCGCGGGCGCGGGCGGGGGCGGGGCGCGGGATCACGCTCCTGCAAGCGCTTGCAGTACCCTGGGCGGCATGACTTTCACGCAGCAGGACGCGCGCCCCGAACTCGAGTCCGCTCCCGGCTCGGAGTGGTGGCGGACGGCCGTCATCTACCAGATCTACCCGCGCTCCTTCGCCGACGCCTCGGGCGACGGCCTGGGCGATCTGCCCGGCGTCACCGCGCACCTCGACGACCTGCACGAGCTGGGGGTGGATGCCATCTGGCTCAGCCCCTTCCAGCGGTCGCCGCAGAAGGACGCGGGGTACGACGTCGCCGACTACCGCGACGTCGACCCGATCTTCGGCACGCTCGCGGACTTCGACGCGATGCTGGCGGGAGCGCACGAGCGTGGCATCCGGGTGATCGTCGACCTCGTGCCGAACCACTCCAGCGATCAGCACGTGTGGTTCCAGGAGGCGCTGAAGGCCGCGCCCGGCAGCCCCGAGCGGGCCCGGTACATCTTCCGCGACGGCAAGGGCGAGAACGGCGAGCTGCCCCCCAACAACTGGGAGTCGGTCTTCGGCGGCGGCATGTGGAAGCGCGTCACCGAGGCCGACGGCACCCCGGGCCAGTGGTACCTGCACATCTTCGACGAGTCGCAGCCCGACTTCGACTGGACCAACCCCGAGGTGCGCGCGGAGTTCCGCGACATCCTGCGGTTCTGGCTCGACCGCGGGGTCGACGGGTTCCGCGTCGACGTCGCGCACGGCCTGATCAAGGCCGAGGGCCTCCCCGACTTCACTCCCGACCCCGAGGGAGGCTCGATGGGCGGCGACTCCGCCGGCGTGCCGTACTGGGGCCAGCCGGGCGTGCACGAGGTGTGGCGCGACTGGCACGAGGTGCTCGCCGAGTACGACGGCGATCGCGCGTTGTGCGCCGAGGCGTGGCTGCCGACCGTCGCGCAGACCGCGCTGTGGGTGCGTCCCGACGAGATGCACCAGGCCTTCAACTTCCACTATCTCGAGACGACCTGGGATGCCGAGGCCCTGCGCGCCGTGATCACCGAGTCGCTCGACGCCTACGGCGCGGTCGGCGCGCCGAGCACGTGGGTGCTATCGAACCACGACGTCGTGCGCCACGCGTCACGCCTGGCACTGACGGCGGAGAACCCCCAGGGTGCGGGCATCGGCCCGAAGTCCCCCGGCCAGCCCGACCCGGTCACGGGTCTGCGCCGCGCCCGCGCCGCGACGTCGCTCATGCTCGCGCTGCCGGGCTCGTCGTACCTGTACCAGGGCGAGGAGCTGGGGCTCCCCGAGGTGATCGACCTGCCCGACGACGCACGCCAAGACCCGACGTGGTTCCGGACCAACGGCGAGCGCTACGGTCGCGACGGCTGCCGCGTCCCGATCCCCTGGAGCGCCGACGCTCCCGCCTACGGCTTCAACGACACCGGCGCCGCCTGGCTGCCGCAGCCCGCCGAGTGGGCCGAGTTCGCCCGTGACGTGCAGCGCGACGACCCGGCATCCACGCTGTCGCTCTACCGTTCGCTGCTCGCCGAGCGCCGTGCCCACGGCCTCGGCGCCGGGACGCTGGAGTGGCTCGAGGGGTTCGGCGACGATGTCGTGGCGTTCCGCAACGGTCCGATCACCGTGATCGCGAACCTCGGCGACACCGCGGTGGCGCTGCCGGCGGGCGATGTCGTCGTCGCGAGCGGTCCGCTCGACGGCGCCTCGCTCCCCACGGACACGACCGTCTGGATCGCCGCGGCCTGAGCCGTGGCATCCGGGATCCGCGAGACCGTGGTCGGCATCGACGAGGTCGCCCGCCGGGCGGGCGTGTCGACGGCCACGGTCTCGCGGGCCCTCAGCGGGCGCGGGCCCGTGTCGTCGCGCACGCGCGATCGTGTGCAGGCGGCGGCCGACGAGCTCGGGTACGTCGTGTCGGCGGCCGCGTCGGCGCTCGCGACCGGGCGCACGCGGGCGATCGGCGTCGTCGTGCCGTTCCTCGACCGCTGGTTCTTCAGCACCGTGCTCGCCGGGATCTCCGACGCGCTCGTGCGCCGCGGCTACGACATCACGCTGTACAGCGTCAGCGGCGAGCGCGCGGAACGCCGCCGCGTGTTCGACGACCACCTGCGCCGCCGCCGCATCGACGGGGTGATCACGATCGCCCTCGAGCTGGATGCCGCCGAGTCGACGCTGCTGCGAGGGCTCGGCATCCCGATCGTGGCGATCGCGGGGCCCACTCCGCTGCTCACGACCCTCACCGTCGACGACCTCGCCGTCGGGCGCCTCGCTACGCGGCATCTGCTCGACCTGGGTCACCGCCGGATCGCGCACATCGGCGCCGACGCGACGACCGATGCCGTGTCGTCGGTGCCGGCCCTACGTCGCCGCGGCTTCGCCGAGGAGATGGATGCCAGCGGCGCGGTGCCCCTCTTCGAAGCGGGGGATTTCACGATCGAGGGTGGGTCGGCCGCGGCTCGACGCCTCCTCGACGCCGGAGAGCGCCCGACCGCGATCTTCGCGGCGTCGGACGAGATGGCGATCGGCGCCGTGCTCGCCGCCCGCGAGGCCGGGCTGCGCGTCCCCGAGGACGTGTCGATCATCGGGGTCGACGGCAACGACCTGGGCCGCTGGTTCGGCCTGACCACCGTCGACCAGTTCGCGCGCGGCCAGGGCGAGCGGGCGGCCGAAGCCGTGCTCGCCGAGCTCGACGGCGCCGAGCCCGCCACGCGCCGCGGCACGCTGCCCTTCGCCCTGCTCGAGCGCGGGTCGACGGCGGCGCCGGGCTGAACGCGCGGGGCCGACCCCTGGCATCCCGTCACAACTCCTGCACTCCGCGGCCCCTACGGCCAGACGCGGCGGCAGGACGCCGTACCGCCGGAGTCCTGCGCCGGATCGCGCGCACGGGAGACGCCGGGATGACGCGCACAACTCCTGCACACCGCAGCAGGCGGGCCGCAACAGCGCCTCGGCAGCCCCGCACGGCAGGAGTTGTGCGCGGCGCCGTCAGCGGATGCGGCCCACCAGGGCGTCGCGGGTCAGGGTGTCGGCCTCGGCCAGCACGGCACGGGCGGCGTCGCGAGCGTCCTCGACGTTCCACAGCAGCACGCCGACCACGCGGTCGGCGTCGAGGTAATAGATGACGCCGCGGTCGGTGTCGATCCAGTCCTCGACGGTTTCGAGCGAGGAGTCGAGGGTGCCGACCGCCTCGTACCGGATGCCGAACACCGCCGAGTAGTAGTACGGCGTGTGCGTGTACGGCTCAGCGGCGCCCGCGAGGTTGCGGCCGACCGCACGGCCCATCTCGTTGGCGTTGTCGACGTGCTCGACGCGGCGGCGTCCGAGGATCCGGTCGGGGTAGCTCGCGATGTCGCCGGCGGCCCACACGTCGTCGGCCGAGGTGCGCAGCTGCGCGTCGACGACGATGCCATCCTCGACCCGCAGCCCCGCGGCGTCGGCGAGGTCCGTCGCGATCTCGATGCCGAGGCCGCTGACGACGGCGTCGGCGCGCACCACGTCACCGTTCTTGAGTGCGAGCCGCACGCCCGTGGCATCCGCCGTCCCGCCCACGACTTCCGAACCCGCGACGATCTCGACGCCCGCCTCGCGGAACAGCGCCTCGAAACGCTCGGCGAGCGCGGGCGGGAACACCGCGTCGCCGAGCACCGCGCCCGTGTGGATCAGCACGGTGTCGACGCCGTTCTGGACGAGTGCGGCGGCGAGCTCGGAGCCGATGTACCCGCCGCCGACCACGGCGATGCGGTCGACCTCGGTCGACAGCGCGCGCAGGCGGCGGTAGTCCGCGGCGGTGCGGAAGGTCAGCGCCCGCTCGCCGTTCGAGCGGTCCTCGATCGGGAGCGGCACCGGATGCCCGCCGGTCGCGAGGAGGAGCTTGCCGTACGAGAACGTCTCGCCCGCGGCATCCACTTCGTGCGCCTCGGGACGGATCGCGGTCGCCCGCGTGCGCAGTCGGATCTCGGCGCCGGTGTCGGCGGCGGTGCCGAGCGGCACCTTCTCCCACGGGAAGTCGTCGTCGGTCCACAGCTTCTTGCTGAGCGCCGGACGCGTGTACGGCTCGTCAACGTCATCGCTCAGGATGCCGATCGACCCGGCCGTATCGATCTCGCGGATGCCGCGGGCAGCGGTGTCGGCGACCATTCCGCCGCCGACGATGAGGTAGTCGAAGTGTGTCGTGGCCATACGACCAGCCTTGCGGCCGTGCCCGCGTCACGGGACGGGTGGACAGGCGCCGTGGCATCCGGTACCGCCCGCACCCTCGTCCGTCGAACGTCCAAGACACGCCGCACGGCGCGGGGCACATGCGGCGTGTCTTGGACAGTGGGAGGCGGGGGACCGGGCGACCGCGACACGACACGGCACGGCACACCGCGCGAGCACGGCGCCTAGGCTCGACGGCATGAGCGTCGACCTCGAAAGCCTGTACACCGACCTGCACGCGCACCCCGAGCTGTCATTCCAGGAGACGCGGACCGCGGGCGTCATCGCGCGACACCTCGCCGACCTAGGCCTCGAGGTCGAAGAGGGCGTCGGCCGCACTGGCGTCGTGACGCGGATCGACAACGGCCCCGGCCCCGTCGTGTGGCTGCGCGCCGACATGGACGGCCTCCCGGTCGAGGAGCAGACGGGCCTGGCCTACGCCAGCACCGCGCGGGGCACCGATCCGGCGGGCAACGCCGTCCCCGTGATGCACGCGTGCGGGCACGACATGCACGTCACCGCGCTCATCGGCGCGCTCCAACGCCTCGTCGCGACGACCGAGGAATGGTCGGGCACCGTCGTCGCGGTATTCCAACCCGCCGAGGAGTACGGCGCAGGATCCCAGGCGATGATCGCCGACGGCGTGCTCGATCGGTATCCGCGCCCCGACATCGTGCTGGGGCAGCACGTGACCCCACTCCCCTCCGGCACCATCGGCGTACGACCCGGAACCCAGATGGCGGCGTCGGACGGCCTCACCGTCGTTCTCCACGGCCGAGGTGGCCACGGCTCGCGCCCGCACTCCACGATCGACCCCGTGGTCATGGCCGCCGCTACCGTCATGCGTCTGCAGACCGTCGTCTCGCGCGAGGTCGACCCGCGCGACGTCGCCGTCGTGACCGTCGGCTCGATCCACGCGGGCTTGAAGAACAACATCATCCCCGCCGAGGCGAAGCTCGAACTCAGCCTTCGCTACCCCGACGACGTCGCCCGTGAGCGTGTCATGAACAAGGTCGAGCGGATCATCCGCGCCGAGGCCGAGGCCTCGGGCGCTGAGCAGACCCCGACCATCACGACCGACCACACCCTGCCCCCCACGATCAACGACCCGGATGCCACGGCCCGCCTGACCGCGGCCTTCCGTCGGACGTTCGGCGAGGCCGGCGTCGTCGACCCCGGCATGTTCACCGGGAGCGAGGACGTGTCGTGGTTCGCCCGCGAATCCGGCGCGCCGCTCGTGTTCTGGTTCTGGGGCGGCGTGGACCCGCAGACCTACGCGGATGCCGTGGCCGGCGGCACGATCGAGCGGGACATCCCGACCAACCACTCGCCGTTCTTCGCCCCGGTCATGCAGCCGACGATCGATCGCGGGGTGGAGAACCTCGTCGTCGCGGCGCGGGAGTTCCTGGACTGATCCGCTTCGCCGTGTGAGGGTGGAGAGAACCCCGGGGAGGCGACGATGACGATCACACGGAACGAGACACGCGACGACACGCTGCTTCCGGGGGCGGCGGTGATCGTCGGCATCCGGTCGCTCTTGATCTGGTCCGTCGTCGCGGGGACGATGCTGGCGGTGTTCCTGCGCGGCTCGATGAGCAGCTGCTCGGGCGGTGTGACCGGCAGCGGTGGCTTCCTCGACGCCGACGGACAACCGACCGATGTCACGCCGATGTGCGGCTCGATCACGGTGAGCGCGAGCCCACTCGTCTACGCCGCGATCGCCCTGATCGTGCTGGCGTCGTTGACGCGGATCCTGGGTCGCGCCGACACCGTCGACGCCGCTCTGCGCATCATCAACAACGCCCGCATGGTCATCGTCGTCCTCACCCTCGTGACCTTCGTGGTGGGGTACTGGGCGATCATGACGGCCCGGGTCGACGACTGGAGCAACTACTCGCTGCTGTACCCGTTCCCGTTCGCGACCTTCGACATCTCGACGCACCCGATGGGCGCGAACGGCTGACGCCCCGCGTTTCAACCCCCCTTCCACCGCGCCCGGCGCCCGCTACCGTCGCGGACGTGACGTTCAACGACAACGCCCGTGTCGGCGGGAACTCCGCGAAACGCCGCGGTGGCACGGTGGCCGCCGTCGGCGGTGGCGCCGTCGGCCTCGGCGCGATCGCCGTGCTGCTGATCTCGCTGTTCACCGGCACCGATCTGACCGGGCTCCTCGGCGAGGGCGGGGCGCCCGCCGAACCCCAGACCGGCGGTGAGCGCATCGCCAACTGCGAGACGGGACAGGATGCCAACCGCAACGACGACTGCCGGCTCGCGGCCGCATCGCTGAACATCGACCAGTTCTGGGCGCAGACCGTCGAGGGGTACCGCGAGCCGCAGCTGATCATCGTCGACGGCTCGACCTCGACGCAGTGCGGGACGGCATCCAACGCGACCGGGCCGTTCTACTGCCCACCCGAGGAGACGGTGTACGTCGACCCGACCTTCTTCGCGCTGCTGCGCGAGCAGTTCGACACCACCGCGGGTCCGCTCGCGCAGCTGTACGTCCTCGCGCACGAGTACGGCCACCACGTGCAGAACCTCATCGGCGTCATGGACCAGCACCCGAACAACGGGACCGGGCCGGCGAGCAACGGCGTGCGCACCGAGCTGCAGGCGGACTGCTTCGCCGGCGCCTGGGTCGCCGACGCCGAGGACCAGGTGGACGAGAACGGCACGCCGTACCTCGAGCGGCCCACGTCGCAGCAGATCACGGATGCGCTGGCCGCGGCGGCATCCGTCGGCGACGATCACATCCAGGCCGAGTCGGGCGGGGCCGTGAATCCCGAGAGCTGGACCCACGGGTCGAGCGAGCAGCGTCAGCGGTGGTTCGACGCCGGTCGCGCGGGAGGCGTGAACGCCTGCGACACCTTCTCGGTGCCCGCGGACAGCCTGTAGCCCTCCACGTCACGCGATCGACCGGCCCCGGCCCCCTCGTCCCACTCCTGGCGGTGCGTGTCGCACTTTCTGCTGCCTGAGCGCAGCCGAAGCCACATCGATCGGGACAAGGTTCGCCGCCCACAACCGCTGAGGCGGCGGACGTTGCCGTGCACGTCCGAGGTCAGCCGATGCCGACGCGCAGCGCCTCCCATGCCTCGTGCGCGGCGTCGGCGAACGCCTCCACGTCGGGGACCGCGGTCGGGTCGACGCAGAAGCCGACGCCCAGCCAGCGGTCGTTCGAGATCGCGGCGACCCGCAGAGCGTGGTGCGGCGCGGGTTCGGACGACGTGTAGACGTGGGTGACCCGGCGACCCGACACGGCGACCGCGACGCGGGGGCCCGGCACGTTCGACACCGACAGCGCGAAAGCACGCGGACCGTCCGCGAAGCCGCGGACGGCGGCTCCCACCGGCCCGGCCGCGGCGAGCGCATGGAACAGCTCGTCGAGCGACCGGGCGTCCCGATCGCGCTTGCGGGCGCGGGTCTGGGCACTGAGCAGGTCGAGGCGGCGGAGGTCGTCTCCCTCGTGCACGCACAGGTCGACGTCGACGAACGAGTCGCGGTTGCCGGCGGTCGCGGCATCCTCCCCCGCCTCGTGCAGACTCACCGGGACCTGGGCGTTGAGGTGCGGCAGGGGACCCCGGCGTTCGAGCACCCTTCGGACGGCCCCGCCGACGACGGCGAGGAGCACGTCGTTCACCGTCGCGTGGTCGGGCCGCGCCGTGATCGGGCGGTCGAACGGCGACCGGGAGCCCGGGTGTCCGAGCTCGCGCACGAGGGTCCGCGGCATCCGTTCCCACTCGCGCCAACGGGACGGCCGGGCGTCGGGATCACGGATGCCGACCTCGTGCGCCGGGGCGTCGTGCGGCTCGAAGACGACCGCGTCGAGGAAGCGCACGGCCGTGATCCCGTCCGCCATCGCGTGGTGCAGGCGCACGGCCAGCGCTTCGCGGCCGTCGGCGAGCGGCCCGACCAGGTCGATCGTCCATAGCGGCCGTGCCCGATCGAGCGGCTCCGCCATGAGACGCCCGACGACCGCTCGCAGCTCCACCGGGTCGGCCGCGGCGAACCGTCGCACATGTGCGGCGATGTCGAGGTCGGCGTCCTCCCACGTCGGCGCGGCGGTTCCGGCCACGCGTTGCCGCGCCCGGGGGAACCCGCCCAGGCGTGCCAGGACGCCGGTGCGCACGGCTTCCAGGTCGAGGGCCTCACCCGGTTCGAGGAGCAGCAGCTTCAGCGCGTGCCCACGGACCGCATCGGATTCGAGCGCGAGGATGCGCGCGTCGTCGGCCGAGAGCGGCTCTCCCATGCCGACTACGGTAGCGGGGAGGCGGCGTCCACCGTCGGGCTCGCGACGCCCTCGCGATCGTCGACCAGGCGACGGCGACCGATCCACCCGGTGAGGCCACGGCCGTCGCGCCAGGTGAAGAGCATCACGGCGGTCGCCGCGACGAGCACGAATGCCGAGAGCGACCAGGGAGCGGGCAGATCGTCCAGGACGATGTAGGCCCCCGCACCCGTGAGGAAGCGCAACGGGCGGGCCACCCACCCCGGGAGTACACCGTCGGTGTACCGGACTCGCGTGGCGAGGTCGCCGATCGATCGACCCGTGACGAGGATCACGACGAGCCAGAGCGTTGCGGCGGCGAGCGTACCCGCCTGCGACGAGATCGCGCCGGTGCGGTCGGGGTCGTCCGCGAGCAGCTCCCCCACCGCCTTCGTCGCCACCGACACGGCGAACGCGACGAGGGAGACGCCCACGATGTCGCACAGGATGCCGAGCAGCCGGCGCCCGCGCGTGACGGGACGGGGGCGCTCGGCATCCGGGGTCTTCTGCGCCCCGCGGTGCTCCTTCGGGACGACGAACGCGATGAGCGACCCGATGAGGGCGCCGGAGGTGTTCGCGATCAGGTCGTCGACGTCGAACACGCGGTAGGCGCACGGAAAGATCCCCCACACCCCCGTGAGCTGCGTCGTCTCGATGAGGCCGCTGACCGCGAGTCCGATGAGACCCGCCAGAAGGATGCCGCGGCCGCCCAGCACCCGCAGGAGGAACCCAAGTGGCACGAACAGCAGCACGTTCAGCGCGACCTGGAGCACGACGGGATCGGTCAGGTACCGGCCCGAGACGGCGACGGCCGCGCGGATCTCGTCGACGAACTCGAACGGTCGCAGGTTCGTCCCGGCGCAGCGGTACTCATCGCTCTGCGGCAGGGGGACGAGCGTATAGGTCCAGATCGCCCAGAAGTACACCGCCGCGCCCGCCCACAGTGCGGTGCGCCCGAACGACAGCCCCCCTCGCCGCCGGTAGCTCACCGCCACGAACGGCACGAAGGCCAGAAAGGCCACGATGGCGCCCAGGAAGACGGCCAACGACCCGGATCCGACGATGTTGTGCACCCCGAGATCCTAGGCACGCCCGGCGCCCGCCGCCGCCCAGGCCGCCACCACCGCCACCCGACCACCGGCACCACCCGGCCGCCGCCGCCGCGGCGTCACCCGGCGCGCACCCTCGTAGCCTGAGACGGTGACCCGAGCCGCCGCCCTCCGCGATCGCATCGTCGCCCGTATCGATGACACCGGCTTCGCGGCGCACGGACTGCATGTGCGGCGCGGCACGGAGGTGGCCGAGCACCGCTGGACTCCGGACGTGCGCGAGGAGATCCACTCGGTCAGCAAGTGTCTGTGCACGCTGGCGGCGGGGTTCGCCGTCGACGAGGGCCTCGTCGGATTCGACGAGCCCGCCTCGGTCATCGCCCCCGACCTCGCCACCGGTTCGCGGACCACGCTGCGCGAGCTGCTGTCGATGACCAGCGGCATCGATCTCCCCTGGTCCGAGACGATGATGACCGACTGGCCGGACCTGGCCGCCGAGTTCCTCGGCCGCCCCTCGCGCGGCCGCATCTTCCAATACTCCAACGCGAGTACGTACGCGGCGATGGCCCTGCTCGCACAGCGTGTGGGCGATGTGGCCGCTTTCCTCGAACCGCGCCTGTTCGGGCCGCTGGGCCTGAGCGACGTGGAGTGGCGGCGCTGTCCCCGCGGGCGCATCCTCGCCGGTGAGGGCGTGGCGCTGCGGACCGAGGAGATGTCGCGCCTGGGCGCTCTCCTGCGCGATCACGGCATGTGGGGCGGACGTCCCGTCGCGCGTCGGGAGTGGGCGGATGCCGTCCACACGGCGCGGGTCGACACCGGAAGCGACACCGACGGGTACCGCCGATACGCCCTCGGCGCGTGGGAGGGCCCCGGCTCGGCGTGGCGCCTGCACGGCGCGCACGGACAGCTCGTCATCGTGGTCGCCGATACGGTCGTGACGATCTCCGCCGAGGACCATTTCGGTGCAGATGCCATCGCGGCCTTCGTCGCGGGGACCGCGGCATCCTGACCGCACCCGATCACGGTCCGGGTACAACGACATGAACGGAGTGCGCGTCGGATTGCGTGCGGCCTCCAGTGCGCGTAATGTCGCGCGCCGTGACTGACGAAAGTCGCGAGCCCGGCGAACAGACGCCGATGGCCAAGCGCATCCTCATCGGCGAGCCCCTCACGTCGGAAAAACTCGACGAACAGCTCCTCCCCAAGAAGATGGCGCTGCCCATCTTCGCCTCCGACGCACTCTCCTCCGTGGCGTACGCCCCACAGGAGTTGCTGATGATCCTCCTCATCGGGGGAACCGCTCTTCTGACTCTCAGCCCGTGGGTCGCGGCGGCCGTCGTCGTGCTGCTGATCGTCGTCGTGCTCAGCTACCGGCAGCTGATCAAGGCCTACCCCTCGGGCGGCGGTGACTACGAGGTCGCCAGCAAGAACCTGGGGGAGGTGCCCGGAGTCGTGGTGGCGGCGGCTCTCCTCGTCGACTACGTCCTCACGGTCGCCGTGTCGGTGGCATCCGGTGTCGACAACATCATCTCGGCCCTGCCCGGGCTCAACCCCTTCCGCGTCGAGATCGCCGTCGGGTTCGTGATCCTCATCGTCATCGTGAACCTGCGCGGCGTCCGCGAGGCGTCGTCGGTGTTCGCGATCCCGACGTACCTGTTCATCGGGTCCGTGGGCGTCATGATCGCCGTGGGACTCGGCCGCGCGCTGCTGGGCGATGTGCCCGTGGCATCCAGCGCCGAGTACGCCGTCGAGGCGGAGTCGCTCACGCAGGCCGCGCTCATCCTGGTCGTCCTGCGCGCGTTCTCGAGCGGCTGCTCGGCCCTCACCGGTGTCGAGGCCGTCTCCAACGGCGTGCCCGCCTTCCGGAAGCCGAAGATCCGCAACGCCCAGACGACCCTGACGCTCATGGGCGGCATCGCGATCCTGTTGTTCGTCGGACTCACCGCGCTCGCGCTGCTGGCGGGCGTGCACTATGCGGAGAACCCCTGCACCCTCGTCGGCTTCGACTGTGCGAACAACCCGCAGCCGAGCCTCATGGCGCAGGTCGCCGCCGCCACGTTCGGCATGGGCAGCATCCCGTTCTTCGTGATCCAGGCCGCGACGGCGTGCGTGCTGCTGCTCGCCGCGAACACGGCGTTCAACGGCTTCCCGCTGCTCGGCGCGGTGCTGGCCCGCGACGGTTATGCGCCCAAGGCTCTCAACACCCGCGGCGACCGGCTCGTGTACTCGAACGGCATGATCATCCTCGGCATCGTCGCGATCGGCGTGCTGATCGTGTATCAGGCCAACCTCACCACGCTCATCCAGCTCTACATCATCGGCGTCTTCGTGTCGTTCTCCCTCGGCCAGGTCGGCATGGTGCGGCACTGGCGTCGCGCCCTCCGTGACATGCGCGCACTGTCGCCCGAGGCGGCGCGCCAGCAGAGCGCGCGCTACGAGCGGCGCTCCGCGATCACGGGCCTGTGGATCAACTCGCTCGGCGCCTCGCTGACCGTGCTCGTCCTCGTGATCGTCACGATCACGAAGTTCACGCACGGCGCCTGGCTGGTGTTCATCGCCATCCCGATCCTCGCGACCCTCATGCTCGGAGTGAACCGCTACTACCGCGACGTGGAGCACGAGATCCGGATGGACGACACCGTCCACTTCGGCTCGTCGGGCGACGTGGCGATCATCCTCGTGAACCGCCTGCAGAAGCCGGTGATGAAGGCCATCGACTACGCCCTCGCGGCCAAGCACGACAAGACCCTCGCGGTGCACGTCGCGATCTCCGAAGAGGATGCCACGACCCTGCAGAAGGAATGGGCCGAGCACGACATGCCCATTCCGCTCGTCATCATCGAGTCGCCGTACCGCACGTACACCTCGCCGGTCACGTCGTTCATCAAGACGTACCGCGAGAAGCACGGCTCCTCGGTCGTGACGGTGTACCTGCCGCAGTTCATCGTCGGGCACTGGTGGGAGTCGATCCTCCACAACCGCCGCTCGCGCCGTCTGGCGCAGCAGCTCATGCTCGTCCACGGCGTCTCGATCACACTCGTGCCGTGGCTGCTCGACTCGTCCGAGCTCATCTACGGCCGCCGCTCCCGGCCCCTCCCGGGCCAGCAACGCGGCGGTCAGCCCGTCGCCGAGGTGCCCGCGCACCGGGCCCGCAAGGAGCCCGAGAACTCGGCATCCTGAGCCGCGGGCGCCCGTGGCCCGGGGACGGGGCCGTGCTGCTGCGGCGGGGACCGTGCTGCTGCGGCGGGGACCGTGCTGCTGCGGCGGGGGCGTGCTGCTCGGGCGGGGGCGTGCCGAACTCCGGCGGGGGTCGTGCTGCTCGGGCGGGGGTGTGCCGAACTCCGGAGAAACGGCGGCCTCCGCGCCAGAACGACCCCTGTCCGCGAGGCTGACGCGCGATAACTCCGGAGTTCGGCACGCCTCACTGGGGCCCCCAGGCACCGGCCTGCTGGGACGGGGGCCGCGCTGAACTCCGGCCGGGGCCGTGCCGCTCCGGCGAGGGGCGTGCCGAACTCCGGAGAAACGGCGGCCTCCGCAACAGAACGACCCATGTCCGCGAGGCTGACGCGCGATAACTCCGGAGTTCGGCACGCCTCACCGGGCACCGGGGCACCGGGCACCGGGGCACCGGGCACCGGGGCACCGGGCACCGGGGCACCGGGGCACCGGGGCACCGGGCACCGGGGCACCGGGGCACCGGGGTGTGGGCGGAACCTTGCCGGGCGGGAATCCGTACGACAGGGTGGATGCCATGCCGATCCTCGCCGTGCTCACCCTGGCCGTCATGGTGGTCGCGCTGATCGACGCCATCACTCGCCGCGACGACCAGGTCAAACACATGCCGAAGTTCGCGTGGGTGTTCTTCATCGTGCTGCTGCCGCTGATCGGGTCGATCCTGTGGTTCACGATCGGCCGCGAGTGGGAGCAGCGCGGCGAGCCGATGTCGTTCGGCGACCCTCGGCGTTGGCAGAAGGATGCCGAGCCGGCCCCGGCGCCCCGCGCCCACGACGCGCGGACGACCGAGCAGCAGATCGCCGACCTCGAGCGCGAGATGTACCTCGCCGATCTCGAGGAGCAGGTGCGCCGCCGCCGCACCGAGGGCGACGCCCCCGCCTGAGCCCGCGGCATCCCGCCCCCGGCGCTCCCCCGCGCCGCCCACCCCGTTGAGTGTCCAAGACACACGGACGCCCGGCGACGCGACCCGCGTGTCTTGGACACTGAACCGGGGTTACAGCACCCCTCCCGTCCGGCGCAACGGCGGGCGGACCGAGGCCAGCCTCAGCGCCCCGACCGCCGGAACAGCGCCACCGCGACGATCCACGCGACCGCGAGGATGCCCGCGCACCAGGCCAGAGCCACCCACACGCCCGCGCCGACGGGCTGCTGCCCGAGCAGGGCGCGGATGGCATCCACGAGCGAGGTCACGGGCTGGTTCTCGGCGAACCAGCGCACGGGACCGGGCATGGTACCGGTGGGTGCGAAGGCCGAGCTCACGAACGGCAGGAAGATCAGCGGGTAGCTGAATGCGCTGGCGCCGTCGATGGTCTTCGCCGCGAGACCAGCCACCACCGCGACCCAGGTCAGGGCGAGCGTGTACGCCATCAGGATGCCGACGACCCCCACCCACGCGAGGATCGAGGCGCCCGACCGGAAGCCGACGAGCAACGCCACCCCGATCACGAGTGCGAGAGACACCGCGTTCGCCAGCAGCGACGTGAGCACGTGTCCCCAGAGGACGCTCGCCGGCGCGATCGGCAGGGAGCGGAACCGCTCCACGATGCCCCCGCGCACATCGAGGAACACGCGGTAGGCGGTGTAGGCGATGCCGGATGCCACGGTGATGAGCAGGATGCCGGGAAGCAAGAAGTCCACGTAAGCGGTGCCACCGGTGTCGACGGCGCCACCCAGGACGAAGACGAACAGCAGCATGATGGCGACCGGCATGATCGCGGTGGTCACGATCGTGTCGGGGCTGCGGACGATGTGCCGCAGCGAGCGGCCGGTAAGGGCTGCGGTGTCGGACAGGGCGTGCGTGGTCATGACTCCTCCGTGTCGAGCGGGTCGGCGGAACCGACGATGGCGAGGAAGATCTCCTCAAGGGTGGGCTGCTTCTCGACGTACTCGACGGTCGTCGGCGGGAACAACTCGCGGAGGTCGGCGAGGGTGCCCTCGGCGATGATCCGCCCCCCGTGCAGGATCGCGATGCGGTCGGCGAGGTTCTCCGCTTCGTCGAGGTATTGGGTCGTGAGCAGCACGGTGGTGCCGGACGCGGCGAGGGAACGCACGGCATCCCACACCTCCAGGCGCCCCTGGGGGTCGAGTCCCGTCGTCGGTTCGTCGAGGAAGACGACGGCCGGTGCGCCGACGAGGCTCATGGCGATGTCGAGGCGTCGGCGCATGCCGCCGGAGTACGTGGATGCCGCCCGGCGCGCGGCATCCGTCAACGAAAAGCGGGCGAGCAGCGCGTCGGCCGCTGCGTCCGGGTCGGGTAGGTGGCGTAGGCGCGCGATGAGCATGAGGTTCTCGCGGCCGGTCAGGACTTCGTCGATGGCCGCGAACTGCCCCGTGAGGCTGATGGACGCGCGCACTCTCGCGGCCTGCGACGCAACGTCGGCTCCGACGATGGCCGCAGTCCCTCCGTCGGCGCGGAGCAGGGTCGACAGGATGCGGACGGCCGTCGTCTTCCCGGCGCCGTTGGAGCCGAGGAGCGCGACGATGCTGCCGCGCTCGACGTCCAGGTCGACGCCGTCGAGCACGCGCACGTCGCCGTAGGACTTGGTGAGGTTCCGCACGCGGATGGCGGGACCGGTGTGAATGGTGGGCATGGTGTTCCTCTCGGTGGGTCGGCCGATGGGCGCACGAAGCCAGCGCCTCCGGTCAGCCGGTTCCGGAGGGCGGTCGAGGCGTGTGGTTCAGCGCTGGGAGCGTGCCGCCTCGTCGATCGCGCGGGCGAGGCGTGCGCGCTCGCGTCCGATCCAGCTGCCGTCGCCGTAGTTCGCCATGAACTCCTCGGCGAACACCGACGGCTCGTCGCCGGTCAGATCACGGATGGGGGTGTCAACGGCTGCGGCCTGCTCGAGCAGGTCGGCGAGGTCGGTGACCATGCGGATGAGCGCGTCGCTGTCGTCGGTGGGCCCGAGGTTCAGCACGTACCGCTCGAGCGCGCGGCCCGCCTGCCTGTAGGGGGCCGGGAGGGCGTCGAGACGGCGGCGATACTCCCGCCACTGCTTCTTGGCGCTCAGGTCGCCGAGGATCTTCTCGTACCAGGCCATGTCAGTTCCCTTCGTCGCGGAGCTGCTCGAGCCGGTCGGCGAGCAGGCCCCAAGTGGTCCAGAATTCGGCGAGCTTTTCTCGCCCGGTGTCGTTGAGGGTGAAGACCTTGCGTGGTGGCCCCTTTTCGGATGCCACCTTCTCGACGTCCACGAGACCCCGCTGCTCGATGCGGACGAGGATCGCGTAGACCGTGCCCTCGGCGAGGTCGGTGAAACCCCGGTCGCGAAGGTCGGCGGTGATCTCGTAGCCGTACGCCGGCCGCCGCGCGAGGACCGCCAGGACCACGCCCTCGAGAACCCCCTTGAGCATCTCGGTGTCTTGTCTCGCCATGCGGTACTCCTCAACGTTGACTACCGCTACAAAGTAACACTGAGTACCAGTACCTAGCAACAGCGAATAGTGAGGCGGGTGGTCTGGTGTCCAGGACACGCGGACGGAGGGCCGCACGAACCGTGTGCCAGTGGACACTGACCCTCGGATGGCAGCCCCGACCGCCCCACTTCGCGCGACGGCGGCGAGCTCGACGCGAGGCGGGCGATGCACGACGAAGGAGACCCGGCGTCGGGTCCGCGGAACGTCGGGTGTCAGCAGGTCCGGGGCCGCGGGAATCCTGCGTTGTGTACGCGGTCGCCGCGTAAGCGCCGCGTATGGGTCCGCGGGCGCACCGTAGGGAAACCGTAAGGACCGTGGGATGCCACCGCGCACAGGAGTTGCATCGACACACGTGCCGCCCTGCGGCGCCCGCGCCACAGCAGTCGCGCGGAAGCTCCCGAACTGGAGTCATCGTGCTCGATGTCGTCTCCCTCGTCGCGATCCTGGCGCTCTTCGCGCTGGTCGCCCTCGTCGCCCGGGGGGTGGAGAACCTCGGCCCGGCCGGTTCCCCCGCCCGCGGCACTCAACCGCCCGCCGCCGCGCAAGACCCCACGCCCGGGAGCGACGCCGCATGAGCGTCCTGGCCGCCGTCCTCGCCATCGCCGCCGTGGTCTACCTCGTGATCGCCCTCGTCCGCCCCGAGAAGTTCTGATGGATGCCGGAACCGTCTGGTCCGTCGTCCTGACCAGCCTCACGCTCATCGTCGCCCTGGGCGTGGCCTACCGCCCGCTCGGCGACTACATCGCCCGCATCTACACCGGCGAGCGCCACCTCGCGGTCGAGCACGGCACCTATCGCCTCCTCGGCGTCGACCCGCGCGGCGCCCAGACCTGGCAGGCGTACCTACGGTCGGTGCTGCTGTTCTCCGCCGCCGGAGTCATGTTCGTGTACACGATCATGCGCCTCCAGCCGCTGCTGCCGTTCGCGCTCGGCCTCGACGCCCCGGGCGAGGCGCTGTCGTTCAACACTGCGATCTCGTTCGTCACGAACACCAACTGGCAGTCGTACTCGGGCGAGACGACGCTCGGCTACACGGTGCAGTTCGCCGCCCTGACGGTGCAGAACTTCGTCTCCGCGGCGGTCGGCATCGCCGTCGCCGTCGCGCTCGTCCGCGGCTTCGCCTATCGCCGCAGCGGTGTGATCGGCAACTTCTGGGTCGACCTCGTCCGCGGCACCTACCGGCTGCTGCTGCCGTTCTCGATCGTCGCCGCGGTCGTCCTGCTCGCGGGCGGCGTGATCCAAAACCTGAGCGGATTCACGGATGCCACGACCCTCGCGGGCGCGGCCCAGGCGATCCCCGGCGGGCCGGTGGCATCCCAGGAGGCGATCAAGCTCCTCGGCACCAACGGCGGCGGGTTCTTCAACGTCAACTCGGCGCACCCGTTCGAGAACCCCGCGCCGTGGACGAACCTGTTCGAGATCTTCCTGATGCTCGTCATCCCGTTCTCGCTCCCCCGTGCGTTCGGCCGCATCGTCGGCGACGACCGCCAGGGCTCCACGATCCTGGGAGTGATGGCCGCGATCTTCGTGGCATCCGCGGCTCTGCTCACGTGGGCGGAGTCCGCCGGGGCGGGCACGGCCCCGCAGCTCGCGGGCGGCCCGATGGAGGGCAAGGAGGTGCGGTTCGGCATCTTCGGCTCGACGCTGTTCGGCACGACCAGCACGCTCACCTCGACCGGCGCCGTGAACTCGATGCACGACAGCTACACGGCGCTCGGCGGCATGATGCCGATGATCAACATGATGCTCGGCGAGATCGCGCCGGGCGGCGTCGGCTCGGGCCTGTACGGCATGCTGATCCTCGCGATCATCGCGGTGTTCGTCGGCGGACTGCTCATCGGCCGGACGCCCGAATACCTCGGCAAGAAGCTCGGGCCGCGCGAGATCAAGCTCGCAAGCCTGTACATCCTCGTCACGCCGACGCTCGTGCTGGCCGGAACCGCCCTGAGCTTCGCGATCCCCGGCATCCGGAGCGATGTCGAGGGCACCTCGATCCTCAACCCTGGCGTGCACGGCCTGAGCGAGGTGCTGTATGCCTTCACGTCGGCGTCGAACAACAACGGCTCGGCGTTCGCAGGACTCACCGCGAACACCCCGTGGTTCAACACGGCGCTGGCGGTCGCGATGCTCCTCGGCCGGTTCTTGCCGATCGTGTTCGTGCTGGCCCTCGCCGGATCCCTCGCGGCCCAGGATGCCGTGCCCGCCACCGCCGGAACCCTGCCGACGCACCGCCCGCAGTTCGCCGGGCTCCTCGCCGGCGTCGCGGTGATCGTCACCGCCCTCACCTACTTCCCGGTCCTCACCCTGGGACCCCTCGCCGAAGGACTTACGCGCTGATGTCCACGCTCACCCACGCCCCGGCGCCGGCCGAGGCCCCGACCCCGGCCGCTCCGCGCCGCGCGTTCAGCGCCGCGCAGATCGTCGCCGCGCTCCCCGGAGCCGCCAAGAAGCTCAACCCCGCGTCGCAGTGGCGCAACCCCGTGATGTTCCTCGTGTGGGTGGGAGCCGCCCTCACCACCCTCATCGCGCTCACCGAGCCGTTCCTCGGCGGCGGCGACGCCTCGCTGCCGTTCGGGTTCACGTGGGGCATCGCGATCTGGCTGTGGCTCACCGTGTTCTTCGCGAACATCGCCGAGTCGGTGGCCGAGGGGCGCGGCAAGGCGCAGGCCGCGACGCTGCGCAAGACGCGGACGACCACCACGGCCCGCCGCGTCACCGCGTACTCCGCCGCGGACCCGCTGGCATCCGATGCCCCCACAGAAGACGTGCCCTCCGGCGACCTCCGGGTCGGTGACGTCGTGCTCGTCGAGGTGGGGCAGCTGATCCCCGGCGACGGCGACATCATCGCGGGGATCGCGACCGTCGACGAGTCGGCGATCACGGGCGAGTCTGCGCCGGTCGTGCGCGAGTCCGGCGGCGACCGCAGCGCCGTCACGGGCGGCACGCGCGTCCTCAGCGACCGGATCGTCGTGCGCATCACGTCGAAGCCGGGCGAGACGTTCGTCGACCGGATGATCGCGCTCGTCGAGGGCGCGTCGCGGCAGCGCACACCGAATGAGATCGCGCTGAACATCCTGCTGGCGAGCCTGTCGATCGTGTTCGTCGTCGTCGTGTTGGTGCTGAACCCCATCGCCTCGTACGCCGCCTCGCCGGTGTCGATCCCGGTGCTGGTGGCGCTGCTCGTGTGCCTGATCCCCACGACGATCGGTGCGCTGCTGAGCGCGATCGGCATCGCCGGCATGGACCGGCTGGTGCAGCGGAACGTCCTGGCGATGTCGGGCCGCGCGGTCGAGGCCGCGGGCGACGTGACGACGCTGCTGCTCGACAAGACCGGCACGATCACGTACGGCAACCGGCGCGCGTCCGCGTTCGTGCCCCTGGACGGCATCGGGGGGCCGCTCCTCGCGGAGTACGCGTCGCTGTCGTCACAGGCCGACCCCACCCCCGAGGGGACGTCGGTGGTCGAGCTCGCCGCGGCCCAGGGAATCGTCGCCGAGCTGCCCCGCGACGCGGAGCCCGTGCCGTTCACGGCCCAGACCCGCATGAGCGGCCTCGACCTCGCCGACGGCACGCAGGTGCGAAAGGGCGCCGCGTCCGCCGTGGTGGCGTGGCTCGCGGCATCCGGATCCCCCGTTCCCGAGGCGCTGCGCGCGCACCTGCAGGACGAGACGGATGCCATCGCCCAGTCCGGCGGTACCCCGCTGGTCGTCGCCACCCTCACGCCCGCGGGCGAAGGCCGCGTGCTCGGCGTGATCCACCTCAAGGACGTCGTCAAAGACGGCCTCCGGGAGCGGTTCGGGGAGCTGCGGGCCATGGGGATCCGGACCGTCATGATCACCGGCGACAACCCGCTCACGGCGAAGGCGATCGCCGCCGAGGCCGGCGTCGACGACTACCTCGCCGAGGCCACGCCCGAGGACAAGCTCGCCCTCATCCGCCGCGAGCAGGAGGGCGGCAACCTCGTCGCCATGACCGGCGACGGCACGAACGACGCCCCCGCCCTCGCGCAGGCCGACGTGGGCGTGGCGATGAACACGGGCACGTCGGCCGCGAAGGAGGCCGGCAACATGGTCGACCTCGACAGCGACCCGACGAAGCTCATCGACATCGTCCGCATCGGCAAACAGCTGCTGATCACCCGCGGCGCGCTCACGACGTTCTCGCTCGCGAACGACATCGCGAAGTACTTCGCGATCATCCCGGCCATGTTCCTGGGGGTCTTCCCCGGGCTCGCGGTGCTGAACGTGATGCAGCTGTCGTCGCCGGCATCCGCGGTGCTGAGCGCGATCATCTTCAACGCGATCGTCATCATCGTGCTCATCCCCCTGGCGCTCCGAGGTGTGACCTACCGCGCGGCGAGCGCGTCGAGCATCCTCAGCCGCAACCTGCTCGTGTACGGGCTCGGCGGCATCCTCGTCCCCTTCATCGGCATCAAGCTCATCGACCTCGTCGTGAGCCTGCTCCCGGGATTCTGAAAGGCCCCGTCATGCGCACCACTCTGCGTACCGCCGGCGTCGCCGTCCGCGCGATGCTCGTCTTCACCGTGCTCCTCGGCGTCGGGTACATGCTGCTGATCACCGGGATCGGCCAGCTCGCCCTGCCCGCCCAGGCGAACGGCTCGCTCGTGCGGTCCGCGGACGGCACCGTCGTCGGCTCGTCGCTGACCGGGCAGTCGTTCCAGGATGCCGACGGCCAGGCGCTGCCGCAGTATTTCCAGTCGCGTCCGTCCGCCGCCTCGTACGACGCCGCCGCCTCGACCGGGTCGAACCTCGGGCCGGAGAACGACGACCTCGTCGCCTCGATCTCGGAGGCCCGTTCCGCGTTCGAGGCGCTGAACGGCCCGGGCGCGATCCCCGCCGACGCGGTGACCTCCTCGGCCTCCGGCCTGGACCCCGACATCTCCGTCGCGAACGCCCAGCGCCAGGTCGCGCGGGTCGCCGAGGCCCGTGGCATCCCGGTGTCCGAGGTCGAGGCTCTCGTCGCGGAGCACACGCTGCCGCGGGACCTGGGGTTCCTGGGCGACCCGCGCGTGAACGTGCTCGAGCTCAATCGCGCGCTGGACGCCCGATGACGCGCGAGAATCGCTGACATGCGTCCCCTCCCGGACACCGCCGCGTCCGCACCCCTCTCGAGTGTCCAAGACACGCCGCACGGCGCAAGCCGATACGGCGTGTCTTGGACACTCGGCACGCGGAGCGTGGCGCGACGGAGCGGGGCGCGCGGGAGCGCGGCGTGAGGCGCGGGCGTCTCCGGGTGCTGCTCGGGGCCGCGCCGGGCGTCGGCAAGACCTACGAGATGCTCGAGGAGGGACGCCGTCTCGCCGCTGAGGGGCACGACGTCGTGATCGCGATCGTCGAGACGCACGGGCGGGCCGCCACCGCTGCCCAGGCCGAGGGCCTCGAGGTCGTGCCGCGCCGGACGGTGGCGCACCGCGGCGTCGACCTCTCCGAGATGGACCTGGATGCCGTGCTCGCGCGGCATCCGCGAATCGCCCTGGTCGACGAGCTCGCGCACACCAACGCCCCCGGCTCGGCGCACGAGAAGCGGTGGCAGGACGTCGAGACGCTCCTCGACGCGGGCATCGACGTCATCACGACCGTCAACGTGCAGCACATCGCCTCGCTCGGCGATGTCGTCGAGAAGATCACCGGCGTTGTTCAGCGGGAGACGGTTCCGGATGCCATCGTCCGCGCCGCCGATCAGATCGAGGTCGTCGACCTCGCCCCGCAGTCGCTGCGCGACCGACTCGCCGCCGGGTTCGTCTACCCCGCCGAACGCATCGACGCGGCGCTGTCGAACTACTTCCGGCTCGGCAACCTCACGGCACTGCGCGAGCTCGCTCTGCTGTGGCTCGCCGACGAGGTCGACTCGGCCCTGCAGCGGTACCGCGTCGAACAGGGCATCGAGGGGTCGTGGCAAGCCCGCGAGCGGGTCGTCGTCGCGCTCACCGGTGGCGCCGAGGGCGAGACGCTCCTGCGTCGGGGCGCGCGCATCGCGGCGCGCTCGGCGGGCGGGGAGCTGCTCGCGGTCCACGTCTCCACGCAGGACGGCCTGCGCGGCGAAGAGCCCGGCGCCCTGGCCGCCCAGCGCGCGCTCGTCGAGTCTCTCGGAGGCACCTATCACCAGGTCGTCGGCGACGACGTGGCCGCCGCCCTCGTCGACTTCGCCCGCTCGGTGAACGCCTCGCAGCTGGTCATCGGCGTGAGCCGTCGGGGACGCCTCGGCGCGGCCCTGACCGGCCCCGGCATCGGCGCGACCGTCATCCGTCTCTCCGGCGACATCGACGTCCACATCGTCAACCACGCGCGCGCCGGCGGGCGCTTCACGCTGCCTCGCCTCACCGGCCCCGCCCTGAGCGCCAAGCGGCGCATCCTCGGATTCGTCACCGCCCTGGCGGGAGGTCCGCTGCTGTCGTGGCTGCTGATCGCTACCGGCACCGAGGACTCCATCACGACCGACGTCCTCGCGTACCAGCTGCTGGTGGTGGTCGTCTCGCTCATCGGAGGCATCTGGCCCGCGGTCTTCGCGGCCGTGCTGTCGGGGCTGACCCTCGACTTCCTCTTCATCGAGCCGCTGTACACCGTCACGATCGACGACCCCGACCACGCGCTGTCGCTGGTGTTGTACGTCATCATCGCGGTACTCGTCAGCGTCGTGGTCGACCAGGCGGCTCGCCGGGCGCGCGCCGCGAGACGGGCCGCGGCCGAGTCCGAACTGCTCGCCACGGTGGCCGGCAGCGTCCTGCGCGGGGAGAGTGCTGTGCCGGCGCTGGTCAGCCGCGCCCGCGAAGCGTTCGGCCTCGCGGGCGTGCGGCTGGTGGCATCCGACGGAACCGTCCTCGGCACGGACGGCGAACCGCTCCGCGACGGCCGCCGCGTCGAGCTGCGCGTCGGCGATGGGCGGGCCCGACTCGAGCTGCACGGCCGAGACCTGGATGCCACCGAGCGGCGTCTCCTCGACGTCGTCGTCGCGCAGCTCGCCGCCGCCTTGGAGCGCACCGATCTCGCCGAGACCGCCGCGGAGGCCGGGGTGCTCGCCGAAACGGACCAGGTACGCAGCGCCCTGCTCTCGGCGGTGAGCCACGACCTGCGCCGGCCACTCGCCGCCGCCGTCGCCGCGCTGGGGGGTCTGCGTGCCGCCGGCGACCACCTCTCCGCCGAGGATCGGCGCGAACTTCTGGAGACCGCCGACGAGAGCCTGGCCACGCTGTCGGTGCTCGTCACGGACCTGCTGGACGTCAGTCGCGTGCAGGCCGGAGTGCTCGCGGTGTCGCTGGCCCCGGTCGACGCCGCGGACGTCGTGCTGTCGGCGCTCGACGAACTGGACCTCGGTCCCGCCGACGTCGAACTGGCCCTCGACCCCGACCTGCCCGCGCTGCGCGCCGACCCGGTGCTGCTGCAGCGCGTGCTCGTGAACGTGCTGAGCAACGCCGTGCGCTTCACTCCCGGGGGACAGCCCGCCCGCGTCGCGACGAGCAGACTCGGGGAGGTGGCGCAGATCCGCGTCATCGATCACGGCCCCGGCGTCGCGCCCGAGCGCCGCGGCGACATGTTCGCGCCCTTCCAGCGCCTCGGCGACACGGACAACACCGTCGGGCTGGGCCTCGGGCTGGCCCTGTCGCGGGGCTTCGCCGAGGGGATGGGCGGCACGCTGACACCCGAGGACACCCCCGGCGGCGGACTCACCATGGTGATCGCCCTGCCCGTGGAGAGCGCGGGGGCCGTGGCATCCGGAATCGCGAGGGAGACGCCGTGAAGGTTCTGATCGCCGACGACGACCCGCAGCTCGTCCGGGCGCTGCGCATCACCCTCGTCGCGCACGGCTACGACGTCGTCGCCGCAGCCGACGGCGCTGCGGCGATCACGCTCGCCGCCCAGGCGCACCCCGACATCGTGCTCCTCGACCTCGGGATGCCGCACCTCGATGGCGTGCGGGTGATCGAGGCGCTGCGGGGGTGGACGACGGCACCGATCATCGTCGTCTCCGGACGCACGGGCTCGGCCGACAAGGTCGAGGCGCTCGACGCCGGCGCCGACGACTACGTCACCAAGCCGTTCCAGATCGACGAGCTGCTCGCGCGGCTGCGGGTGCACGCGCGGCGCTCGGTCCCCTCCGGCGGCGAGTCGGTCGTCCGGTTCGGCGACGTCGAGGTCGACCTGGCCGCCAAGGCCGTCACGCGCGCCGGAGCCCGCGTGCACCTCACCCCGACCGAGTGGCGGATGCTGGAGTTCCTCGCCCGCCACCCCGGCTCGCTCGTGACGCGGCAGACGCTGTTGAAGGAGATCTGGGCCAGCGAACAGGTCGCCGACAGCGGCTATCTCCGCCTGTACATGTCGCAGCTGCGCAAGAAGCTCGAGGCGGAGCCCTCGGCGCCGGCGCACCTGCTCACCGAGCAGGGGATGGGCTACCGCCTGGTGCTGTAGCCCCTGGGCCGGCTCGCGGCCATGCCGGGCTCGCGACGAGGTCGCCGTTCGGCCGGGCAGGGTCGGCGCCGCCGTCGACCTGTGCCGGACTCCGGAGAATTCTGCTGTGGTGGCGCCTGAACGCGGCATCCGGCCCGCGCCAGCGCGAAAACTCCGGAGCCCGGCACGGGGAGCTCCGAACCCGCGGCGTCCCGAACCCGCGGCGTCCCGAACCCGCGGCGCCGCGAACCCGCGGCGTCCCGAACCCGCGGCGCCGCCCGTCCGGCCCCACCCGCGCTCACGCGCCGCGGCGTAGCCTGGAGGGGTGACACTCCCCTTCGACGTGGCCGCCGTGCGCGCCGAGTTCCCGATCCTCGGCACCGAGGTCGACGGTCGGCCGCTGGTCTATCTCGACTCCGCAGCGACGAGCCAGAAGCCGCGCGCCGTGCTCGATGCCGAGCGCGAATTCCTCGAGCGCGCGAACTCCGCCGTCCACCGCGGCGCGCACTCCCTCGCGGCGGAGGCGACCGAGCTGTTCGAAGACGCCCGCGCCACCGTCGCCGGCTTCGTCGGCGCAGAGCCCGAGCAGCTCGTCTGGACCTCGGGCGCGACGGCCGGCCTCAACCTCGTCGCCGGTTCGCTCGGCTATGCCGGGAGCCTGCGCGAGGGCGACGAGATCGTGGTCACCGAAGCCGAGCACCACGCGAACCTCATCCCGTGGCAGGAGCTCGCCGCCCGTACCGGGGCGCGCCTGCGCCACATCCCGGTGCACGACGACGGCACCCTCGACCTCGCGGCCGCGGCCGAGCTCATCGGCGCGCGCACCAAGGTCGTCGCCTTCCCGCACGTGTCGAACGTCCTCGGCATCGTGAACCCGGTCGCCGAACTCGTCGCCCTCGCGAAGAGCGTCGGCGCGCTGACGGTGCTCGATGCGTGCCAGTCGGCACCGCACCTGCGCCTCGACCTCCCGGCATCCGGCGTCGACCTGGCCGTCTTCTCCGGCCACAAGATCTTCGGTCCGTATGCGATCGGCGGGCTCTGGGGCCGCGACGAGGTGCTCGACTCCCTCCCGCCCTTCACCACCGGCGGGTCCATGATCACGACGGTCACGCTCGAGAAGGCCGAGTTCCTCCCTCCGCCGCAGCGTTTCGAGCCGGGCACGCAGCCGGTCTCGCAGGCCGTGGCTCTCGCCGCCGCCGTGCGCTGGTTCGGCGGCCTCGACCGCGACGCCGCCCACGCGCACGAGGCCGCGCTCGAGCGGCGCATGCGAGAAGGACTGCGCTCGATCGATGGCATCCGTCTGCTCGGAGACACGGATGCCGCCGACCGCGTCGCCCTGCAGGCCTTCGACGTCGAGGGCGTCCACGCGCACGATGTGGGCCAGTTCCTCGACAGCCGTGGCGTCGCCGTGCGCGTCGGGCACCACTGCGCCCAGCCGCTGCACCGCCGCTTCGGACTGACGGCGTCGGTGCGCGCGAGCGCCGCGATCCACACCACCGCCGAGGAGATCGACACCTTCCTGGATGCCGTCTCCGGCGTCCGCAGCTTCTTCGGCGTGGGGGCGGTGGCATGAGCGGGCTGGAGTCGCTGTACCAGGAGCTGATCCTCGATCATTCGAAGAACCGCCGCGGTTTCGGACTGGCCGAACCCGGCGCCCACAGCGCCACCGTGCACCAGCGCAACCCGATCTGCGGTGACGAGATCACGCTGCGGGTCGACGTCGACGGTGACCGGGTGGCATCCGTCAGCTGGGAGGGCGCGGGCTGCTCGATCTCACAGGCCTCGGCGTCGATGCTCGTCGCCCTGCTCGACGAGGACGGCGGGGACGACGGGATGCCGAAGGCCGACGCCGAGGAGCTCATCTCGAAGTTCCGCGAAGCCCTGCGTTCACGCGGCCAGATCACCCTCGACGAGGAGACCTTCGGCGACGCCGCGGCCCTCTCCGGCGTCTCGAAGTACACCGCCCGCGTGAAGTGCGCGATGCTCGCGTGGGTCGCGCTCGAGGAGGGGCTCCGCCAGGCCTGACCCCCCCCCGAGCCGTAGCTGAGCACTCCGCACGCCCTCGCGATGCGGCACAACCTCAGCGATCCGCACAACCTCAGCGGCATCCACCCCCCGGCAACTCACCCCGCGCGAATTACCGAGGCTGCGCCGCACCCCGCCCCGCGCCTCCGGGGCGCCGCACAAGCTCAGCGATCCGCACAACCTCAGCCGCATCCACGGCACCACGACTGAGCGAACGCGAATCACTGAACCTGCGCCGCACCCCCACGCCGCGCGCAGTGCGCCGGATCGCCCCCGGCACAAGCTCAGCGATCCGCACAACCTCAGCGGCATCCACGGCACGACGACGGAGCGAACGCGAATCACTGAGCGAGTGTGGGCGGGCGGCGCTATTCTGCGGAGCGACGACACCGGAAGGACGGATGCCATGGCGGCCAGCGGAGCGGGATTCAGCGACGAAGAACGAGCGGCGATGCAGCAGCGTGCCGAGGAGCTGCGGTCCATGAAGGGCCTGAAGGGCGCGGCGAAGCTCGAGAAGGAGAACCAGGCCTGCCTCGACGCGATCGACAAGCTCGAGGGCAGTGACCGCGCGATCGCGGAGCGCGTGCACGTGATCGTGCTCGAGGAGGCGCCGCACCTGAACCCGAAGACCTTCTACGGCTTCCCGGCGTACGCGAAGGACGGCAAGGTCGTCGTGTTCTTCCAGCCCGCCTCGAAGTTCAAGACCCGCTACGGCACGGTGAGCTTCGACGAGACGGCGCAGCTCGACGACGGACCGATGTGGCCGGTGTCGTACGCGGTGCTCGAGGTCACGCCCGAAGTCGAACAGAAGATCCGCGAGCTCGTGCGCCGCGCGGCTCCCGCGGCCTGACTCGGCGCCGCACCCTCCGCGGCGCCGAGTCCCGGCATGCCGTCTCAGCCGACGAGCACGCCCTCGAGCCGGCGGTAGCTGGCCTCCATCCCGTCGATCATGCCCGTGGCGAGCACGGCGTCGCGGGTGGCGGCATCCGGATACTCGATGAGGAGCGTCAGGAGCGTCACGCCGTCCTCCTCGTAGAGCGACAGGTCATTCGTCGTCGACGGCAGATCGGTGCCGGTCATGCGCTCGGTCTGCACCACGCGGCGCGGCGCGTCGATCAACAACACCTCACCGTCGAAGCCGAACGCCTCACCCTCGGTGCCGGGCTCGGGCGCCCACGCCGTGCGGTAGGGCGCGCCGACGGTGTCGCCGATCTCGCACTCGGTCATCCGCCAGCCGTCGGGGCCCAGCAGCCACCGTCGCATCAGGTCGGGATCGGTGTGCGCGCGCCACACGAGATCGCGCGGACCATCGATGAGCCGCGTGATGCGCACGTGCTGGTCGTCGAGCACCTCGAGCTGCGTGCCCTTGCCCTGGGCGTACGAGCGCAGGTCCTGCAGGACGGCGTCGAGCTGATTCATCGCCAGCCGCGACCCCTCGACGGCACCCATCGCCACGACCTGGTCGAGCGCCTCGGCCGAGGCGAAGTAGCTCGTGTTCGTCAGCCGCGACCCGTCGGGCGTCGCGTCGAACGAGAACACCATGCGCATCGACGGCATGTCGTCGTTCGGCTCGCCGTTCTCGTCGGCGAAGGCGTCGATGACCTCGAACCCCCGCGGCGGGTCGATCGAGACGAACTTCCACGCCCCGCCGTATCGCTCGCCCTGCGGCGAGGTCATGTGGTACTTCGCCCACCCGCCGGGCGTGAAGTCGAAGACGTCGAACGTGGCCGGGTAGCCGGGAGGGCCCCAGAACCGCTCGAGCTGACGCGGGTCGGTGAACACCGCCCACAACCGCTCCGGCGGGACCGGGAAGTCGGCGACGAGCGTCATGGTGAGCGATTCGACATCGCTCTCGATAGAGGTGACGGGCATGAGGGACTCCTTCGTTTCTCAGTTCGGCTGGCTGGATGCCGTGGCATCCGGGTCTTCGGTGAGGAGGGCGTCGAGGCGGTCGATGCGCCCGCGCCAGAGGTCTTCGTAGGAGCGGAGGAGTCGCTGCACGCGCGCGATGGCCTCGGGTTCGGCGCTCACGAGACGCTCCCTCCCCTCGGCGCGTTTGCGGACGAGTCCGGCTTCGACGAGCACTCCGACGTGCTTCGACACGGCCGCGAACGACATCGCGTAGCCCGCGGCCAGCGCCGACACCGACTGCTCGGCGACCAGCGTCCGCCGGACGATGTCGCGCCGCGTCGCGTCGGCCAGCGCATGGAACACGCGGTCGATCTCGACGTCGGTGGGAGCAGTTCGTTCAACCATTTGGTTGCACGTTAGCAGCGGGCGCGCGCGGTGGCAACCATCTCTCCGCACACGATCCCCCAGGGCCGCACGCCGCCCATCTCCGCGGCGACGCCGGGCGACCGATCGCGCGACGGCGAGGCATCCACGGCCCGACCAGGGGGGTCGGGCTGAGTTCCGACGAAGCGGAGAGTCAGTCCCCCGCGTGCGGCGACGGCGGCAGGACGGCCAATGCCGTCGCCCCGACGGCGCGCACCTCGTCGAAAGTGCCGCCGTCGCGGGCCAACCCAGACATGCCGCGGAGAACGGCGAGGAAGTACGTTGCGAGCGCGTCGGTGTCGGTCGCGGCGGGGAGGTCGCCGTCCCGCACGCCTTGATCCAACCGCCGTCGAAGCCTGTCGTGCAGCGCCGCACGCTGGAGCGACAGGCGCGGCTCGGTGAGCAGGAGGCATCCCGGCGGCGTCGTGGTGTCGGTATGGGCGCGAGCGGTGTCGTCCAGCACGCGCGCCATCGCCGTCCGCGTATCGGGCAGGGCCGCCGCCGCGTCGAACCCTTCGCACGTCCGCGCGAAGTAGACGCCCGCGGCCTCTTCGAAGAGCGACTTCTTGTCACCGAACGCCGCGTACAGACTCGGCGGATTCACCCCCGTCGCCTCGGTCAGTTCGGCGATCGACGTGCGGTCGAACCCCTGACGCCAGAACAGCTCGACGGCCACCGCGAGCGCAGCGTCGCGGTCGAAGCTGCGCGGTCGTCCGGTCACCCTCGGACTCTATCATTAACGATCGCTACAGAACTCTGTTACGGTCGCCTACATTCATAGCGATCACTACAGAAAGGTCCGCCTCGTGAACATCGAAGGTCGGAACATCCTCATCACCGGAGCGAACCGCGGCATCGGAGCGGCATTCGTCGAGGAGGCGAAGCGGCGCGGTGCCGCCAAGATCTACGCGGGCGCCCGCGACATCGACAGCATCACGGCCGACGACGTCGAGCGCGTCCGGCTGGACGTCACCGACGCGGCGCAGATCGCGGCGGCGGCCGACATCGCGGGAGACGTGCACGTCCTCGTCAACAACGCGGGCATCTCCACCGGCTCACCCCTGGTGACCGGAGACGAGGCGAGCATCCGGCGCGAGATGGAGACGAACTTCTTCGGCCCCCTGCGGATGATCCGCGCGTTCGCGCCGGTGCTCGCCCGCAACGGCGGCGGGGCGATCGTCAACGTGGTCTCCGCGCTGTCGTGGTTCGCGACGCCGATGACCGGCGCCTACGCGGCCTCCAAGGCGGCGGCGTGGGCGCTGACCGACAGCACGCGCCTGGAGCTGGCACCGCAGGCGACGCATGTCGTGGCGGTGCACATGGGTCTGGTCGACACCGACATGTCCGACGGGGTCCCCGGTCCGAAGATCGCGCCGATCGCCCTGGCCGGCGCCGCCCTCGACGCGGTCGAGTCGGGCGCGCAAGAGGTGCTGGCCGACGACTGGGCGGCCTTCGTCAAGTCCGGCCTGAACCTCGGACCCGCGCAGCGTTACGAGCAGATCTTCGCGGCCCTCGGCGGCTGAGCGCGGGCGCCCGGGCCGGAGCGATCACGGCAGCCCGCGAACGGCTCCGGGGTGCCACCTCGCAGCCCGGGTCGTCGGGCGGATGCCGGGCCCGGACCGCCGCGCGGAGTCCGCCGACCGACGCGCCGAGCCACGGCATCCCGAACCGGCGTGTCTAACGAGGACCCGCAGGACGGGACAGCACCCCCGCCCGCGCGGTGCACCCTCCGGGAGTTCAGCCGCGCGCGGCGCGACTCCCGGGATGCCAGGCGGGCAGGTGCGGACCGGATCCGGTGAGCATCTCGCGGAGCGTGCCCCGACGTGGTTCGTCGGGCAGCAGGCCGCGCGAGCGCAGCTCGGGCAGCACCTCCCGGATGACGTCGACGTAGCCCTCGGCACCGCCGTACCAGTTCTCGATGAGGAAGCCGTCGACGTCCGTCTCGGCGACGAAGGCCTCCACCTGGTCGGCGATGCTCTGCGCGGTGCCGGTGAACTTCACGCCACCGATCGTCGACGGCAGCATGTCGAGCACCTCGCCGACGGTCGGACTGACGCCGTCGGGATTCCGCCACAGGTTCACCGTCGTCTGGCCGACCTCGGTGGCGACGTCGTCCAGCGTCGCGTCGGGGTCGAGGAGCGACAGGTCGACACCCGACCACCCGAGGAACAGGGCCGCCGCGGCTTCGCGGGTGGGCGTGCGGTTCAGCTCGTCGCGCAGGCGGTGGGCCTCGGCATCCGTGTCGCCGACGACGAAGCTGGCGCCGTTGATGACCGAGATCGAGTCGGCGGGGCGTCCGGCCGCGACCGCCTTCTCGCGCAGGGTGCGCACCGAGCGCGCGGCGCGGGCGGTCTCGCGATCCTGCGTGAAGACGCACTCCGCGTACCCGGCGGCGAAGGTCGTGCCCGCAGCCGACGTGCCGGCCTGGAACAGGGTGGGCGTGCGCTGCGGCGACGGAATCGCCGGGAAGTATCCGTCGAAGCGGAAGTAGCGCCCGTCGTGCTGGATGCGGTGCACCTTGGCCGGGTCGGCCCAGGTCTTGCTCGCCTTGTCCGCCAAGATCGCGTCGTCGTCCCAGCCCTCCTGCCACAGCCGCAGCGAGAGGTCGACGAACTCCTGCGCCCGGGCGTAGCGCTCGTCGTGCGGGGTGATCCCGTCCAGCCCCAGGAGCCGCACGAGGGCCTGCTGGTTGTCGCTCGTGACGATGTTCCACCCCATGCGCCCCTCGCTGAGGTGGTCGAGCGTCGCGAAGGTCCGCGCGTTCAGCAGGGGGCGCTGAGCGGTCGTGGATGCCGTGACGACCAGGCCGATCCGCGGAACCATCGCAGCGAGCGCCGACATGAGCGCCACGGGGTCGTGCACCGGGACCTGCACCGCCTCACGGATCACCGCTTCGGGAACCTCGCCCGCATCGTTCATCGGGTAACCGATCGCTTCGGCGAGGAAGACGAAGTCGAACCCGCCCTCCTCGACGGTCGCCACGAGCTCGCGCCAGTACTCCAGGGTCGCGAAGCCACGCGTGTTCGCTCGGGGGTGGTGCCAGGCGTTGCCGATGAAGTTGGGCGTGAACTCCTCGAACGCGCCGAGGATGAGGTGCTTGCTCATGGAACTCCTGACCGAAAGGACGACGACGTGTCGATGATAACTAAAACAAATCGCTTTGCAACGCCTCTCGCGCGCTCCGGGCATCGGGGCGAGGCGCCCCGTATCCTCGAGAAGTGAGCGACGAGCAGAGGCCGGCGACCGCGATCGGCGCGGCGGTGCGGGCGCGGCGTCGCGCGCTCGGCCTCTCCATGCGCGACCTCTCGGGCCTCATCGGCACGTCGCAGCCGTTCGTGTCGAACATCGAGAACGGCCGGATCTTCCCGAGTCTGCGCACGCTCGCCCTCCTCGCCGAGGCGCTCGACGTCCCCTCGGATGAGCTCCTCCGGTCGCCGGAGAAGGTCGATGCCACGACGATCGACGAGCTCCCGCACCCGGATGCCGACGCGCATCCGACCCCCGGACGGCTGCTTCACGCCCTCCGCCTCACTCTCGAGCCCCACGAACGCGAGGCGCGTCCCCGCCTCCACTCGGGCGAGGAGATCGTCCGTGTGCTGCGAGGGGACGCGGCGCTCCTGCGGGAGTCGGAGGCGCCACGCGCTCTCGCGGCGGGCGACGCGATCTGGGTCGACGGCGGCGTCCCGCACCGGCTGCACGCGGGCTCGAGCGGTGCCGACATCCTGATCGTGGCCACCACGGGAGGAGAGTGGTCGTGAGCGACACCGAGCCGATCGACCGGCGCATCGCGGATGCGGTGCGGGCCGCACGACGTGAGCGACAGCTGACCACCCGTCAGCTCGCCGGGCTCGCGGGGATCTCGCAGCCGACCCTCTCCAACATCGAGAACGGGCGCGTGCGCGCGAGCGTCGCCACGCTCTATCAGCTCGCCGAGGCGCTCGGGGTGCCGCCCGCGCGCTTCCTGTCCGATGGGGCCGGCACCCGCGACGGTCACGACGAGACCGGGCGGGGCGCCCGCCTGCGCGCCCTTCCCGCCCCCGCCGAGGCGCGCCTGGAGGCCTACGAGGTCTCCGTTCCCGCGGGGCACGCCGAGGAACGGTCGTTCCAGCACGCGGGAGAGGACGTGATCTACGTCATCTCCGGACGCGGCGAGCTCGCCGTCGGCGAGCAGATCCTCCCCCTGAGCGCGGGGGACGTGGTGTGGATCGACGCGACGTCGCCGCACCGGTTCTCCGCCGCGACGACGGAGCCGTTGGTGGCCCAGGTCGTCACCGCACGCACCGGACACCGGTCCGTGGCATCCACAGATAACTGAAACGAATCGGAAACGTCGCGGTCGATCGGGCGTAACTGCAAGGGGCGAACCGCTGCGGCACGGCGCGGGCGGCCGGGGGGACGAGCAAGCTCCGTGATCTGCACAACCTCACTCGCCAGACCCCGGATGCCACTGATCCGGCGCGGATCGCTGAGGTCACGCCGCGCGCGGTGGACGCCGGAGGTCCTTGTTGCACTCCGGCCAATTTCTATTCATACGCATCTATCTGTCTCACGCGGGCGTAGGCTCGAAGGACAAGGACGGACCGTCCGAGAAGATCTCCCGGCACCGCGCCCGCCCGGGAAGAAGGCCACCATGGCTCAGTACGACGTAGCGAACCGTTCGGCGATCGTGACGGGAGCGGGCAGCGGAATCGGACGCTCGACCGCGCTGCTCCTGGCCCAGAACGGGGCCGCCGTGGTCGTGAACGACCTCAACGGCGACAACGCGGACAAGGTCGTCGAGGAGATCCGCGCGGCCGGCGGCACCGCCGAGGCATCCGTCGGCGACGCCACCGACAGCGACTGGATCGCATCGTCGGTCGAGCTGGCGAACACCCTGGCGCCCCTGCGCATCGGCGTCAACAACGCCGGCATCGGCGGCGCCGCCGCCCCGACCGCGGAGTACACCGACGAGGCGTGGGACAAGGTCATCGCGATCAACCTGAACGCGGTGTTCCGCAACATGAAGGCGCAGATCCCCTCGATCCTCGCCAACGGCGGCGGCTCGGTCGTGAACATCGCGTCGATCCTCGGCAGCGTCGGCTTCGCCACCTCGCCCGCCTACGTCGCCGCCAAGCACGCCGTCGTCGGCATGACCAAGACGGCCGCGCTGGAGTACTCGGCGCAGGGCGTGCGCGTGAACTCGGTGGGCCCCGGCTTCATCGACACCCCGCTGCTCGACGCCGTCGGCGACGACGTCAAGGAGTTCCTCGTGAGCAAGCACCCCATCGGCCGCCTGGGCAAGCCCGACGAGGTCGCCCACCTCATCGCCTTCCTTGCCAGCGACGCCGCCAGCTTCGTCACCGGCAGCTACCACCTGGTCGACGGAGGCTACACCGCCCTCTGATCCCGGATGCCGCGCGGCCCGGGCCCCGAGACGTCCTGGCCGCGCGGCGCCGCCGTGCGCTCCTCGAACTCGTTCCGGCAGCGCGCCCGATGCGCGAGGCGCCCCTCCCGGGGCGCCGACGAACCTGCGAGGATCGACCCATGCCCGCCGACGACGAACTCCCCGACTCCCTCGAGCCGGGGATGCACGTGCCGCCGCGGGATCAACCGCCGGCACCGCCGACGCCGCGCGGCGACCTGCGCGCGGTGTCGGTCATCGCCATCGTCACCGGCGTGATCGTCGTGAGCTGGCACATCTTCCTGGTGTCGGTCAGCGCGGTCGCCGAGTTCGACCGGTTCCTGTGGATCCAGTTCGGCATCTGGGCTCTGGCGATCGTGTCGTTCGTGACCGGCATCCTGAGCCTGAACGCCCGGATGGCACGGGAGCTCGCCGCGGCCGGCTTCATCTCGGGCGTCGCGGCCTTCCTGCTGTCGATCTCGATCGGGTTCTTCAGCAGCGCCGACTTCTTGAGCTGACGGCCGAAGCGCTCGCACAGGCCGCCCTGCGTCCTCGCGCCCGCTATGCGCCCCGACGGCTCACCGGTCGGCCGACGTACCGCGCGGACGGCCGGATGATCTTGGGGTCGCGCGCCTGCTCGAGCACGTGCGCCGTCCATCCCACCGTGCGGGCGAGCGCGAACGTGGGCGTGAACATCTCGGGAGGGATCCCGCACTCCTCCATCACGACGGCGGCGTAGAACTCGACGTTGGCGTGCAGCGGCCGGTCGGGCTTGTGCGCGGCGAGGAGTCTCTCCGCGGTGTCCTGGAACGCCAGCGCCTGCCGGACCCGCGGTCCGCCGAAGCCCTCGGCCACGGCCCGGAGCAGCGCGGAGCGCGGGTCGGTCGTGCGGTACACCGCGTGCCCGAAGCCCATCAGGCGACGACCCGCAGCGAGCTCGCCGCGGATCCACGACTCGGGGTCGTCGCCCGCACGGTCGAGGCTCTCCAGCGCCCTCGCCGGGGCCCCGCCGTGCAACGGACCGGACAGCGCGCCGAGTGCCCCCGTGAGGCAGGCCGCCATGTCCGCACCCGTCGAGGCGATGACCCGTGCGGTGAACGTCGAGGCGTTGAAGCCGTGATCCATCGCGGCGATCAGATACGCCGTGAGCGCGCGCTCGTGGGCGGGATCGGGACGGATGCCGGTGAGTGCGGCCAGGTAGTCGGCGACGAGGTCGCCGCCCGTCGGGCCGGGGTCCGATCCGCGGGCCACCGCCGCGATCACGCGCGGGGCGACCGCGGCGAACGCGACCGCGTCGTCCAGCCGGGCGTCCTCATCGAGGTCGTAGAGCGGGCGGGTCGCCCGAGCGGATGCCAGGAGCGGCCAGGCCGAGCGCAGCCCGGTCAGCGGATCGCCGGTGCGGGCCGCGACGGTCTCGACGACTCCGGCGACGGCGGGGTCCGCAGCGGCCGCCGCGACCCGGTCGAGGAAGGAGCCGCGGGTCGTGGCATCCGGGAGCTCCCCTACGACGAGCAGATGCCACACGTCTTCGAAGGAGTGCGCGCGCGCCAAGTCGACCGCCGGATACCCGCGGTAGTGGTACATCCCGGCAGCGCCGTCCACGTCGCCGATGGACGTTTCGGCGGCCACCACCCCGGTCAGTCCCCGGGGCGCATCGATCAGCTCGCTCATGCGCTCAGTGTGCGAACATGACGTTCTCATCGTCAACGTTGATCGGATCAATGTGCCCGCGTCGCTCCCCCGTCTCACGGCCGCCCAGGCCGCCGCGCGCCTCGGCGTGAAGCCCGCGACGCTGTACGCCTACGTCTCGCGCGGCATGCTCGCGCGCGAGCGCGACGCGCACGGATCGACGTTCGACGCCCTCGAGGTCGAGGCGTTCGCCACCGGCCGCCGCCGCACCGCCGCCCACCCGCCCGCCCACCCCACCACCGGGATGCCGCTCGGCGTGATCCAGACCGACATCGCCGACATCGAGGACGACGAGTTGCTGTACCGCGGCCGCCGCGCGCGCGACCTGATCGATGAGCCGTTCGCCGAGGTGGTGGCATGGCTGTGGGGCAGCGAGCGCGCCGACGCCCCGGACACCGCGATCGGTTCCGCCCGCGCGATGGTGCAGGCGCTCCCCCTGCACGCCGGCGCCATGGACCGGCTGCGCGCCGCGGTGACCGGCTTCGCCGCCGACGACCCCCTCCGCCGGGACGCGACGCCCGCGACGGCGCACCGCATCGGCTGGGCCCTGCTGACCGGCATCCCCGCTGCGCTCGGCGGCGACCCGCACCACGACCTCGCCCGCTCGCTCACCAGCGCATGGACGGCAGCGCCGTCCGAGCCCGTCGTCGCGGCCGTCAACGCCGCTCTCGTGCTGCTCATCGACCACGATCTCGCGGTGTCGACCTTCGCGGCGCGGGCGGCGGCGTCTGCTCGCGCGGACGGGTATGCCGCGGTCAGCGCCGCGCTCGGCGCGGCCGACTCCCCGCTGCACATCTCCGCAGCCACCCGCACCGCGCGCCTGCTCACCCGCGTGCGCCGGGGCATGGAGCCGGAGCGGGCGCTGGCGGAGGCGTTACAGGACGGCAACGGCATCCCGGGATTCGGCCATCCGCTGTACAGCGGCGTCGACGATCGGGCGGACGCCCTCTTCCCGCTTCTCGCGGCTCTGCCCGACGGCGAGGGGACGATGGATGCCGTGCGCCGGCTCCAAGAGGTCGTCGCCGACCGCGCCCGCCTCGCGCCCAACGTCGATCTGGCGCTGGCGGCCCTGGCCTCGGGGGCGCGCCTTCCCGAGGACGCCGCCGCCACCGTCTTCGTCGTCGGGCGCACGGCCGGGTGGATCGCCCACATAGCCGCCGAGTACGCCGAGCCTGCGATGCGGCTGCGTCCGCGCGGCGAGTACGTCGGGCCGTAGGCGGCGGTCGGCCGCGCCGTGCCGGGCCGTGCGCGGGCGGGCCGCGCCGTCCTGCGGGGTTCCTGCCCGATACGCCGGCACCGACCGCCGGACCGCGGCGTGTCGCCGAAGACCTCCGCCCGACGGCGAGGCGGTCAGTCCGCGTTCCACCCTCGCGCCAGCTCGACCACCGCGGCGACGGCCGCCTCGGTGTCGGCGGGCGTGCCCCCGGCCCGGCCCGCGGCCAGGCCCGCGACGAACGCACTGAGGGGAGCCGCCGGGCGCGCGACACCGTTCGCGACGTCGCGGGCGAGGTCGAGGATCAGCGCGATCGGGATGTCGCCCTCGGTGAGACCGAACCGCTCGGCCAGGGCCGCGCTCCAGTCGTTCAGCGCCTCGGGGGGCAGGGTGCGGGATTCGGTCACGGCTCCTCCTCGGGCTCGAGCGCGGCCGATCCCCCGGCCGCGGTCAGATCGTCCCACGTGTCGATGTCGCGCGACAGCGCCGCGGGGCCGTCGACGAACGCGATCCGCGAGGTTCCGAGGAGCGTCCGCATCGCGGCATCCCGTCCTCCGTTCTCGATCCGGGATGCCGCCTCGCGCAGTGCCGCGGTCCGGTATCGGCCCGTGAGCCATTGGGGTCGGCCGCCCTCGGCGAGGCACACGCCGTCGGCGTCGTCGGGGATCGACGGCAGCGCGGCGAGCGCGGATGCCGGGTCGACGAGGTCGCACGCGAGCAGCAGCACCTCCTCGGCCGTGACCGCGGCGAGCCCGGCGAGCGCGCCCGCGACGGGGCCGCCGAATGGGGGGTCCTCGCGCACCCAGGTCACGTCGAGCCCGGGTTCGAGGACCGGGGCCGCGACGACGATCCGCGCCGCACCCGCACCCCGGGCGGCGGCGACGGCGCGGGCGAGCAGCGTCGTGCCGTCGAGGCGGAACAACGGCTTCGCCGCCCCGCCGACGCGCGCGCCGCGGCCCCCGGCCAGCAGGATCGCGTCGAGGCTCACGCGAGCCTCACCTCGACGACGTCGCCGGGCTCGAGGTCCTGCCCGCCCGGCGGGATCAGGGCGTAACCGTCCGCGTCGCCGAGGCCGCGGGTGGAGCCGCGGGTTCCGGGCGCGGGCGGGACGGCACGCCAGGCGGCGGGGTCGGTCCGGTCGAGCCGCACGGGAACGTACTGCACACGGTCGACGCGCACCCGCCATCCGTCGGCGAGCGGGACGCGGACGACGGCGCGATCGTCGCCGGGATCGCCCTCCAGCGCCCGCAGCGCGGGTCGCACGAACACCTCGAACGACACCGCCGCACTGACCGGATTGCCGGGCAGCCCGAACACGAGCGTGCCCGCCGGGGTCCGCCCGAATCCCTGCGGTCGCGCGGGTTGCATCGCGACCTGCACGAACGAGAGCAGGTCGCCGAGGCTGTTCTTCACGACCTCGTACGCGCCCGCGCTCACGCCGCCCGAGAAGACCACGACGTCCGCCCCGAGCCGCTCCGCCTCGGCGATCATCGCGCGGGGTCCGTCGCCCTCGTCGCCCACGCTCGTCCGCAGCACGACCTCGGCCCCCGCCTCCTCGGCGAGACCCGCGAGCAGGAAGCTGTTCGACTCCGGGATCTGCCCGTGGGCCGGCGGCATCCCGGGAGCGACGAGCTCCGACCCGGTGGAGATCACGGCGACCCTCGGCGCCCGCGCGACCTCGACGGCCGCGGTTCCGGATGCCGCGATCGCGGCGATCCGCGCGGCGGTCAGCCGCACCCCCGCGGCGACGACCATGGCACCCGCGGGTGTGTCCGACCCGCGACGTCGGATGTGGGTGCCGCTCCCGCGCGGGGCTGCGAGGACCGTGGTCTCGGACAGCGACCCGGTGAGACCGTCCCGCGTGTCTTCGAACGGCACGACGGCCGTGGCATCCGTCGGCACCGGTGCGCCGGTCATGATGCGCGCGGCCTCCCCGGGGCGCAGCGCGGGATCTTCCGACGTCCCCGCCGGGAGGTCGGCGACGACGCGCAGCCTCGCGGGCACGGCGGAGACGTCGTCGAACCGCACGGCGAAGCCGTCCATGGCCGAGTTGTCGAAGCCGGGGACGTCCACGACCGCGTGCACCGGATGCCGCAGCACCCGACCCCGCGCACGCTCCAGAGGCCGCTGTTCCGCGGCGAGGGGTTCGACGGCCGAGAGGATCGCGGCCAGATGCGTGGAGACCGCGATCACAGGCATTCCCTCAGCGTAGGCGGGTCGCGGCATCCGGTCGGGTCCCGCCCGTGCAAGCCTCTCCCGCACCGACCGCCCGCGAGTACCGTGTGCGGCATGAGCGACCTGACCTACCCGGAGATCGGCGCGACGGCGGGGGTTCTGCCGCCGGGATATCACCACGTGCGCGCGGAACGCGTGATCGGCCGGGGTCGCGTCGCGTTCGAGCAGGCGGCGGATGCGCTCCTGCGCGGTGCCGTGCAGCGTCGCGCCGGCGCCACCGTCCGGATGTCCGAGACGCCCCTGCGCATCGGAACGCGCATCGACATGCGGCTCGGACCATTCCGCATCCCGTGTCTGGTCGTCTGGGCCGAGCGGGACGACGAGCATGCGGGCTTCGCGTACGGTTCGCTGCCGGGACACCCGGAGAGCGGTGAGGAGCGGTTCGAGCTGACCCTGGCACCGACGGGAGAGCTGACGTTCACGATCACGGCGTTCTCGCGTCCGGGTCGGTGGTTCACGCGTCTCGCGTGGCCCGTGAATCGGCTGTCCAGCGCCGCATGACCCACCGCTACCTCGGGACGCTGGACTCCCCGACCCGCTGACGGCCCACGGGCCGCGCACAACTCCTGCACAACCGGCACCGGTCGAAGCCAGCCGCCGCTCGCGCACGGATCTGCAGGAGCTGTGCGCAGCGGACGCCCCGACCCGCACACCGCGCACAACTCCGGCACAACCCGCACTGGTCGCAGCAAGCCACCCGCCATGCACACACCCGCAGAGCTGTGCGCACCGGACACCCCGACCCGCACACCGCGCACAACTCCTGCACAACCGACACCGGTCGCAGCAAGCCGCCGGTCGCGCACCCATCCGCAGGAGCTGTGCGCACCCGACACCCCAATCGGAAGCAGGTGGGGAGGAGCCGAAGGGCCCCTCCCCACCGGTGTCACTCGTCGTCCGGCTCGTCCTTCCGGCGCGGACGCACGAGCAGCACCACGACGACACCCACCACGATGACGGCGAGGCCACCGACCGAAAGTCCGATGACCAGACCCGAGGGCGCAGCCGCGGGGGCCGTGGCATCCGGAGCCGACTCCTGCTGAGCCGCGACCGACGCGCACGGCGAGGTCGCGGCTCCCTCCGCCACGGACTCCCCCGCCGCGGGGGCGTAGGCGAACGCGTACGTGCCCGACACCGGGTGCCCGTCGGACGACACCGCACGCCAGGTGACCTGGTAGTCGCCCGCGGGTCCGAGCCGCACCGGGGTGGTGAGGGTCGGACCGGCCAGCGCGGTGCAGTCGGTCTCGTAGTGCCGGGAGTCGGGCCCGACCACGATCACCTCGTTGCCGCCGTCGGTCCCGAGGAGGTTGGCGCTGAAGGTCAGGACCACCTCGGATGCCGTCGACACGGTCTCCTCCGACGAAGGTGTCGCCGAGACGAGACTGTCGTGCGCCGACGCGGCGGGCGCCCCGCCGAACGCGGCGCCCACGGCGGCCGCGACGACGACCCCGGCCATCGCGCCGCGAAAGCGGGGACGGCGCGGGGACGCCGTGAGCGCGCGCACGGTCAGGCCTTCTTCGGACGACGGGCGAACGCCAGCGCGCCGAGTACGGCGCCGCCTGCGCCGAGGACGAGCGCCGCGATGCTCAGCCCCAGAGCGACGCCGGCGGAACCGTCCGCGGCAGGCGTCTCCGACGTGGCGTGGTCATCGTCGGCCGTCGCCGTGGCGTCGTGCGAGGCGTCGTGGCCCGAGGCCGGGGGTGCGTCGTTGATGTACAGCACGGGGGCGGGCTCGAGCGTGTCGTCGGCGGCGACCTCGTCGGGAGTCGCGGCCCAGTTCACGACCTCGCCGTCGGAGTACGTCTGCACGGCGGGAAGGACGACGTGGCCCGTGTCGGGCACCGGCCCGAGCACGGCCGAGAAGATCTGGAACTGGTCCTGACCGATGCCCACGCCGGGGTCGGCCTGCCAGACGATCTTCAACGGTGCGTCGCTGATGGTGTTGCCGTCGACCTCGACGGGCGTCGGGAGAGCGCCCTTCTCGACGGTCGCCGTCCATCCGGGCACGGGCTGCACGAGCACGGCCGTCAGCGGAGTGTCGGTCGGGAGCGTCACCTCGAGCTTCACGGTCGAAGCCGTCTCCGACTCGGTGGGCACCCGGAAGTTCACCGTGGCATAGCTGCCCGGGGTGGCGGTGTTCGGGTTGACGGTGACATGTGCGGATGCCGCGAGGGGAACGCCCAGCACGAGGGCGAGGCCGGCGGCGGCGCCCACGAGGGCGCGCGAAAGGGTACGGGACATGAATGCTGCTTTCTGCGAAATGCGCAGGCGTGATCGCACGCCGAAGCGCGGAGGATGAGAGAGAGGAGGGACTACGCCGGAAGCGGCGGACCCCGATGCCTCATCCCCGACAGCACGGTCATGCACGCCGTCAGCAGCGGCGTCTCCGGACGCACCCGCGGTACCGCGAGAGGACGCGGCGCCGAGACCGGGACCAGAGCGCGGAACGTGTCCGACAACAGCCCCGCGACGGCACGCAGCGCACGCTCTCCCGAACCGAGCGCCAGCACGGTGATCGCCGCGGCGAACGCGTGCGCGGCCCACATCCAGGGCGACTCGGTGCCGGTGAGCGCGTGGGCGTGCCCGGATGCCGCGACCTCGGCGAGCGCGACCGTGCCGCCGTGGTGCGACGCGGCGGTCGCCGTGCCGCGGGACCCGCTGAGATCCAGCGCCAGCAGCGAGTGGAACAACATCTGGCTGGTCGCGATCGCGGCGGTCAGACGCCACCACGAGGCGGTGCGACCCACGAGCGCGATGCACAGCGGCGACGCGAGGCTCAGCGCGAGCACGACGTTCAGCATCGCGGGCAGGTCACCGGCGGCGACGGAGTGCGACAGCGTCGCGACGAACGTCGCGAGCACGGCCGCGGAGACCCCGCGTCCCGCGCGGCGCGCGCGCCCCGCCCTCGCCGACATGGTCCTCCTCCGCACGGCATCCGTTCCGAGCCATTCCACCACACGGTGCCGACACCGGCCTCGCCGCGCCGCCCGGGCGTACGCTCGACCCATGTCCAGCTCGAGCGATCGGTCCTGACGTGGGCCGCCTCACCGCTTCGCGCCGCGTCACCCGCCTCACTCTCGACGGGGTGTACCGCCAGCGACCGGATGCCGTGGCCGTCGAGGAGCCGCTCGAGATCCGCGTGGCCGGCTCGCCGCTGGCCGTGACGATGCGCACACCCGGACACGATGTGGAGCTCGCGGCGGGATTCCTGGTGTCGGAGGGCGTGATCCACCGCGGCGATCAGTTCGCCCGCGCGATCCACTGCGGCGGACCGGGGACGGGCGGCGCCGACGGCAACACCTACAACGTCCTCGACCTCACGCTCTCCCCCGACGTGACACCCCCCTCCCCCGACATCGCACGCAACTTCTACACGACCAGTTCCTGCGGCGTGTGCGGCACGGCCTCCATCGAGGCCGTGGAGAAGGTGTCGTCGTACGACGTGTCGGCGGACGGCATCCGGGTCGAGGCCGTCGACCTCGCGGGTTTCCCGGACCGGCTCCGCGCGGAGCAGAAGATGTTCGACAAGACCGGCGGGCTTCACGGTGCCGCGCTCTTCGACGTCGCGTCGGGCGAGATGCTCGTCGTGCGCGAGGACGTCGGTCGCCACAACGCCGTCGACAAGGTCGTCGGTTGGGCGCTGCTGCACGACCGGCTGCCCCTGCGCGGAACCGTGCTGCAGGTCTCGGGTCGCGTGAGCTTCGAGCTCGTGCAGAAGGCCGTGATGGCCGGCGTCCCGGTCCTGTCCGCCGTGTCGGCGCCGTCGTCGCTCGCGATCGAGCTGGCCGAACGCGCCGGGCTGACGGTCGCCGGGTTCGTCCGCGGCGGCAGCATGAACCTCTACACACGTCCGGATCGCATCCTCATTCCGTCCACAACCCCCGCGCTCGCCGAGACCTCGGGCGTACGCTGACCGAGGGCGCACGGTGTGTGGATGCCACCGTCTCGGCGCCGAACCATCGGAGGGGTGCACATGGGTGACGCGTTCGGGCTGATGAAGGACGCACCGCGTCAGGGGGGCCTCGGGCCCGCTGTCACGGGCGACTGGTCGAGCACCGGGGAGTACGCGCATCCGGCCGCCGGATGGGGTGCGGCCCTCACGGTCGGGAAGGTGCTGCTGGAGCAGCGGCAGCCGGTCGCCGGCACCAAGGCGATGTTCACGATGAACCACCCGAAGAGCGGCTTCGACTGTCCCGGCTGCGCGTGGCCCGACGACAAGGGCGTCGCGCTCGACATCTGCGAGAACGGCATCAAGCACGTCACGTGGGAGATGACGCACAAGCGCGTGGGCAAGGACTTCTTCGCCGAGCACTCCGTCTCCGAGCTCGCCGGCTGGACCGACTTCGCCCTCGAGGATGCCGGACGACTCGTCGGTCCGATGGCGTACGACGCCGCGACCGATCACTACGTGCCGATCTCGTGGAACGACGCGTTCCGCCTCATCGCCGAGCACCTTCAGGGGCTCGACAGCCCCGACCAGGCGGCGTTCTACACCTCGGGACGCCTCAGCAACGAGGCCTCGTTCCTCTACCAGCTGTTCGCGCGCGAGCTCGGCACGAACAACCTCCCCGACTGCTCGAACATGTGCCACGAAGGTTCGGGACGCGGGCTCACGGCATCCCTCGCCACCGGCAAGGGCACGGCCGACCTCGAGGACTGGCAGAACTGCGACGCGCTGTTCGTCCTGGGTGTCAACGCGGCCTCGAACGCCCCGCGCATGCTCACGAGCCTCGCCGAGGCGGTCGAGCGGGGAGCGCAGGTCGTCCACGTGAACCCGCTGCGCGAGGTCGCGGCGACCCGCACGATCGTGCCGCACGAGATCGTCGACATGGCGACCTTCCACGACCACCCGACGAGCACGCTGAACCTCCAGGTGCGTCCGGGCGGCGATCTGGCGCTCATCCGCGGCATGTCCAAGGTCGTGTTCGAGGCGGCCGAGGCCGACCCTACGGTGCTGGACCGCGCGTTCCTCGAGGGCTACACGCACGATTTCGAGGCGTACCGCGCCCTCGTCGAGGCCACCGCCTGGGACGACCTCGTCACGCAGGCGGGCCTCAGCGAGACAGAGATCCGCGCCGCTGCCGCCATCTACCTCGCGTCGGAGCGCACGGTCATCAGCTGGTGCCTCGGCGTCAGCCAGCACGAGCACGGCGTCGACACGGTCCGCGAGATCGTCAACCTGCTGCTCCTTCGCGGCAACGTCGGTCGGCTCGGCACGGGCCCGTCGCCCGTGCGCGGCCACAGCAACGTCCAGGGCAACCGCACGTGCGGCATCAATCACAAGCCGACGGAGGAGTGGCTCGCGAAGCTCGACGAGGTGTGCGGCATCCGCTCGCCCCGCGATCCCGGGCTCGACACCGTCCACACCGTCGCGGCCCTCCACCGCGGCGACCTGAAGGTGTTCGTGGGTATGGGCGGCAACTTCGTGCGGGCCGCCCCCGACACGAAGCTCACGGCCGAGGGCATGAGCCGATGCGAGCTGACGGTGCACGTGAGCACGAAGCTCAACCGCAGCCACCTCACGCACGGCAAGGCGGCGCTCATCCTCCCCTGCCTCGGCCGTACCGAGCGCGACGAGCAGGAGTCGGGTCCGCAGTCGATCTCGACCGAGGATGCCATGAGCTCGGTGATGCTCTCGCTTGGGTCGCGCAAACCCGCGTCACCCCACCTGCTCAGCGAGCCGGCGATCATCGCGCGCATGGCCCGCGCGGCGATGCCCGACTCGCAGACGCCGTGGGAGTGGTACGTCGGCGACTACGACCGCATCCGCGACACCATGGCGAAGGTGCTGCCGGGCTTCGAGGGCTTCAACCAGCTCGTGCGGCAGCACTGGGGCTTCCGCATCCCGCAGCCCGCGCGCGAGCGCGACTTCCGCACGCCGTCGGGCAAGGCGGAGTTCTCGACCGCCGAGCTCCCGGACGTCATCCCCGCCGATTCCGACGTGCTGGTGCTGCAGACCATGCGCTCGCACGACCAGTGGAACACCACGATCTACTCGGCCGACGACCGCTACCGCGGGGTCCGCAACATCCGCGAGCTCATCTTCATGAACCGGAAAGACATGAAGGAGCGCGGCATCGCCGAGGGCGACCTCGTCGACATCGTGGCGACCTCGCGCGACGGGTCGGAGCGCAGCGTGACGGCGTTCCGCGCGCTGGAATACGACACCCCGCGCGGCAGCGCGGCCGGGTACTTCCCCGAGATGAACGTGCTCCTCGGCCCCGACGACTACAGCCGGCAGAGCGACCAGCCGCTGATGAAGAGCCTGCGCGTGCGGGTGGCGAAGACCGCCGCGGCCTGAGCCGCCGGCACGCGGACGGCCGCCACTCCGCCGCGCCCCGTGTTGTCTCGCCGACGTACTGTCTCGCCGACGTGCTGTCGCGCTGTCGCGCCGCGTCGCCCCGTGCCGTCGCGCGGACTTCGTCGCCGACACCCCGCGCCGCGGCATCCGAAACCGGCGTGTCACCCACACACTCCGCCGGACGGCACAGCCGACACCCCCAGGCACCCCCGCGGCGACCCGGGATCACCCGCCCAACTAGACTGATCCCGTTCCGGCCCCCGCGATTCTTGGAGCTCAGCCGCGTGACCACCTCACCCGAATCCGCCGCCCCCGCCGACGCCTCTTCGGGCGCGGGAGTCCCCGCGAACCGCACATCCCTCGCCGACACCGTCGAGAACGCGATCGCGACGCCCGAGAAGGACCAGCCCTACGGCGCCCTCGGCCTGAAGGATGACGAGTACGCCAAGATCCGCGAGATCCTCGGCCGCCGCCCGACCAGCGGTGAGCTGGCGATGTACTCGGTCATGTGGAGCGAGCACTGCTCGTACAAGTCGAGCAAGATCTATCTCCGTCAGTTCGGCCAGAAGGTCAGCGACGAGATGAAGAAGCGCCTCATGGTCGGCATGGGGCAGAACGCCGGCGTCGTCGACGTGGGCGACGGCTGGGCGGTCACGTTCAAGGTCGAGTCGCACAACCACCCCAGCTACATCGAGCCCTTCCAGGGTGCGGCCACGGGTGTCGGCGGCATCGTGCGCGACATCATCTCGATGGGCGCGCGCCCGGTCGCGGTCATGGACCAGCTGCGCTTCGGCGCCATCGACCACCCCGACACCCCGCGCGTCGTCCACGGCGTCACCAGCGGCATCTCGTTCTACGGCAACTGCCTGGGCCTGCCGAACATCGGCGGCGAGACGGTGTTCGACGCGGTCTACCAGGGCAACCCCCTCGTGAACGCCCTCGCGGTCGGTGTCCTCCGCCACGAAGACCTCAAGCTCGCCAACGCGTCCGGCGCCGGCAACAAGGTCGTGCTGTTCGGTGCCCGCACGGGCGGTGACGGCATCGGCGGCGCGAGCATCCTGGCATCCGACACCTTCGCCGACGGCGGACCCACTAAGCGCCCGGCGGTGCAGGTGGGCGACCCGTTCGCCGAGAAGGTGCTCATCGAGTGCTGCCTCGAGCTGTACCGCGACGACCTCGTCGAGGCCATCCAAGACCTCGGGGCCGCGGGCATCTCGTGCGCCACGAGCGAGCTCGCCGCCAACGGCAACAGCGGCATGAAGGTCGAGCTGTCGAAGGTCCTGCTGCGCGACCCGTCGCTCACGCCCGAGGAGATCCTCATGAGCGAGAGCCAGGAGCGCATGATGGCGATCGTCGCGCCCGAAAAGCTCGACGCGTTCCTCGCGGTCGTCGGCAAGTGGGACGTCGAGACAAGCGTGCTCGGCGAGGTCACCGGCGACGGCCGCCTCGTCATCGACTGGTACGGCGAGCGCATCGTCGACGTCGACCCCTCGACCGTGGCCGTCGACGGCCCCGTGTACGAGCGCCCCGTCGCGTACCCGACCTGGATCGACGCGCTGCAGGCCGACTCCGCCGCGAAGCTCCCCCGGGCGACGGATGCCGAGACCCTCCGCGCGCAGTTCACGACGCTCGTCGCGAGCCCCAACCTCGCCGACACGTCGTGGATCACGAACCAGTACGACTACTACGTGCTCGGCAACACGGCGCTCAGCTTCCCCGACGACGCCGGCATGATCCGCGTCGACGAGGAAACGGGCCTCGGCTTCGCGATCGCCACCGACTGCAACGGCCGCTACTGCCAGCTCGACCCGTACACCGGCGCGAAGCTCGCCCTCGCCGAGGCGTACCGCAACGTCGCCGTCACCGGCGCCGTGCCGACCGCGGTCACCGACTGCCTGAACTTCGGCAGCCCCGAGAACCCCGAGGTCATGTGGCAGTTCAGCCAGGCCGTCGAGGGACTCTCGGACGGATGCCTCGAGCTCGGCATCCCGGTCACCGGCGGCAACGTGTCGTTCTACAACCAGACCGGCGACCAGCCGATCCACCCGACACCCGTGGTGGGTGTCATGGGCATCATCGACGACGTCGCCGCGCGCATCCCGAGCGGATGGCAGGATGCCGGCGAAAACCTGTACCTCCTGGGCGTCACGGCCGACGAGCTCGACGGATCGCAGTGGGCCGGCACCATCCATGACCACCTCGGTGGACGTCCGCCCAAGGTCGACCTCGCGCAGGAGCGCAAGCTCGCCGAGCTCCTTCAGGCGGCCGGTTCGCAGTCGCTCGTGTCCAGCGCCCACGACCTGTCGTCGGGCGGTCTGGCGCAGGCCCTCGCCGAGGGCGTGATGCGCTTCGGCGTCGGGGCACGCGTCTGGCTCACCGAGCTCATGGAGCGCGACGGCGTGGATGCCACCGCCGCCCTGTTCAGCGAGTCCACCGGCCGCGTGCTCGTGAGTGTGCCGCGCGAAGAGGACGTGAAGTTCCGCGGCCTGTGCGACGGACGCGGCTACCCCGTGCTCCGCATCGGGGTGACCGACGTCGAGCCGGGCGCCGAGGCGAAGCTGGAGATCCAGGACGTGTTCACCGTTCCCGTGTCGGAGCTGCGTCGCCTGTCGACCGAGACCCTCCCGGGCGTCTTCGGTCCGACCGTCACCGAGCCCGTCGCCTGACCCGCGGGCCCTCCGCCCCGCCACACGAGAGGAGTCGCGCCATGACCGAGCACGACGACGACATGGCGGGCTTCGATGCGCGCCGTCAGCGCCGCGTCAAGATCACCGCCTGGGTGGTGATCGCGGCGCTGATCCTCACGGGCGGCGGCGCGACGGTGCTGACGCTGCTGTTCGGCTGACGCCGCCGTTCGGCTGAGGCGGCGTCTTCGTCGCCGCCGGGCGCCCGCACGGGAGCACACCGCACCAGACCAGACCGCACGGAAACACACCGCACCGGACCACACGGCACGGGAGCACACCGCGCCGGACCACACGGCGCGGGAGCACAACGCTGTGGACACCGTGCGCGAAACTCCCCGCGGGATGCCAGCCCCGCGACGTAGCATGAAGTCGTGGAACCGCTGCTGGCGTTGCTCGTCGACTGGTGGTGGATCGGCCCCGCGGCGGCCGGTGCCGGCACCGTCGGCTGGATCGGCGTGCGCAGCACACGACGCCGCGCTCTCCCCGCGGGCGCGTCGACCACCGACCGTGCCGCGCGGACGTGGGCGAACCGCCCGCTGAGTAAGTCGGCGGCCCGACGCCTCGAACTCGACGCCGCCCTCCTCGACCTGCAGACGGCGCGCCACGCGGTGACCCGCGGGCGCGCCGAGGTGAAGATCGCCGATGCCGAAGTGATGCGCGCCCAGGCCGAGCGAGCGGCATCCCGTGTCTCGTCCGATGTGGTCGCGTCGGCCAGGGCCCGACTCACCGCCGCCCAGCGCGAGCTGCGTACGGCGTCGGCCGAGATCCGCGCCCGGCGCGCGGCCGTGCGCGCGGCGAAGGCGATGCTGCCCGCGATCCGCGCCGGCAGCGCCCCTCTTCCGGTCGCACGCCTGTTCGCCGAGCACGACGCCATCCTGGTGCGTTGGATGGCGTACGAGACCGATCCGGCGCTGGCGATCGACTTCCCCGCGATGAGCGATCCGCGCTCGCCGCTGCTGGCGGAGTTCCTGCGCGCGCAGGAACGCGCGCAATGGCTGCGCCCCGCCTCCACGTCGGTACGACTCGAACCGGCCGACTTCCTGGCGTATCGCGACGCCGTCCGAGCGCTCGACCACGCGTTCGACCGGGCCGAGCGCGCGGCCCGTCGTGGGCGGGACGATCGTCCCGAGGCCGACCCGACCGATGCGTGGGGGCGCGTGGCGTCCGACTGGGCCGAGCAGGCGCAGCGCGCGCTGGCGTGGTCGGTGGAGAACATGGGACGTGCGGCATCCAAGTCCTGGAACGAGCGTCACGCGAAGCGGACGCGGAAGAACGACCCGGACGCGTAGCGTGGCGGCGTGAACGAATTGCTCCAGTTCGCCGGACACTACTGGTGGCTCGTCTTCCCCCTCTTCGGCATGACCATGGGGGCCATCGGCACGGTCAACAAGCAGCGCGAACTGTCGGCCCGTCGTCGTCACCGTGAGCAGCTCGAGCTTCTCCGCGCGCAGAGCGGCGGAGCGCCGGCATCCGCTCCCGCTCCGATCGCGGCCGCTGCCGCCGACCCCACGGCGGACGAGCTCGCGCGCGTCGAGGCGCGGCACGACGACGTCACCCACCGCTGGCTCGAGTACGAGCTCGACGTGTCCAAGCTCATCTCGTACCCGGCCATGAGCGACGGACGGCAGCCCCTCACGGCGGCGTTCCTGCGCGCGAAGAAGGTCGCCGACAACCTGCGCCCCACCCGGGGCGAGACACCGACGCTCGAACGCCTCACGCAGTACCGCGACGCGGTGACCGACTACGAGGTGGCGTTCGAGCTCGCCGAACGGGATGCCCGGCGCGTCAAGGCCGCCGCGTTCACGCCCGAGGAACGCAAACGCCTCGAGACCGCGCAGCAACTGCTGGGCGTCGCCGTGGACCAGGCCGCGACGCCGAACGAAAGGCAGGTCGCCTATCGCCGCGTACGGCAGGAGCTGGACGGCCTGATCTGGCTCAGCGACGAAGCCGTCGAGAACCTCGAGAAGAAGGTCGCTCGCGAGCTGCCCCGCCCGGCATCCGGGACACCGCCCGAGCCGGCCGTCTGACGGGCCCGCTCAGCGCGCGCGGCGGATCCGCACCGGGCCGCGGGCCGTCGTCACGTCGACGACCCCGCCGCGCTGGGTGACCTCGACCTCCCCCTCATCGACGAGGTGCCGCGCGGCGTCGCGCGCCGGTTGCATCAGCGTGCGCCACCTGTCTCCGCCGATTTCGCGCGCCGCTTCGCTGGGGCAGATCGTGGCGCCCTCGGCCCGCTGCGCGAGCAGGGAACGGATGGATGCCACGAGCCGCGGGTCTGCAGCAGAAGAGGAGGGCATGTGTCCAGTCTCCCTCCGCACACGGCTCCGGGGGCCAGAATCCTGCCGTGACCCTCGAACGCCACGCCCCCGCCCTGCCCAGCCGCGCCGTCATCGAGCAGCGCTGGAACCGCGCCGTGTTCGTGCACTGGCGCATCGACCCCGGCGCCGTCGCCCCGCTGCTTCCACCCGGGACACGCCCCGACGTCCACGACGGATCGGCGTGGGTCGGGCTGGTGCCGTTCGTGCTGAGCGACTTCCGGTTCCTGCCGCTGCCCCGCGTGCCGCTGGTCGGCACCTTCACCGAGATCAACGTGCGCACGTACGCCGTCGACGACGCCGGGCGACGCGGCGTCGTGTTCCGCACGCTGGAGGCCGAGCACCTCGCCCCCGTGCTCGCGGCACGCGCGCTGTTCGGGCTGCCGTATCGGTGGGCACGCGCCGGCGTCCGCACCGAGGGACCGTTCATCGAGTTCCGGTCACGACGCCACTGCGGACGGCATCCGGGGACCCGCCTGCGTGCACGCCTCGGCTCCGAACCGGTCGACACCCCGCTGTCCCGGTTCCTCACCGCCCGCTGGGGGTTCCACGAGCGTCATCTCGGCCGCACGATCTGGGCCGCCAACACCCACGAGCCCTGGCCGCTCGTCGACGCCGAACTCGAGACCCTCGACGACGAGCTGGTCGCCGATGCGGGCTTCGCGCAGCTGGCCGGACGCGCGCCGGACTCGGTGCTGGCGATGCCCTCCGGCCATCCGGGTTTCCGCACCCGCTTCAGCGGCGCCCGGGCGATCGCGAAAGCCCCCTCCGCCTGACGGTGGTCGGGCGGAGGGGGCGGCACGGCGCGGCGGTCAGTCGCGCTGCGTCGAGAACGCGTCGGGGTACTGCTCGAGCCAGGCGTCGATCGCCTCGGCCTCGCGCCCCTCGCCGTACTCGTTGACGACGAGGTCCTCGAGGGCGCCGTACTGCTCGTCGTTCAGCTGGATGCCGGCGATGAGCTCGGCGGCATCCGGGTACTGCTCGGCGAAGCCGGACGTCCCGAGGAAGTGCAGCGCCTCGGGGTCGCCCATCAGCCCCTGGGGGTCTTCGAGGTCCTTCACGTCGTACGCGTCGTTGGCCCAGAACGGGCGCCACAGCGTCACGACGATGGCCTCCTGCGCGGCGATGGCGTTGTCGAGCTCGGTGAGCATGGCCGCGGTCGAGGAGGTGACGAGCTCGTAGGCGCCGTCGAGACCGTAGCCGGGGAGCATGCTCTCCTGGGTCTGCGTCGTCAGACCGGCGCCCGGCTCGATGCCGTAGATGCGGCCGTTGAAACGGTCGGCGTTGGCCTGCAGCTCCTCGATCGAGTCGATGTCGACGTAGCTGGGCACCGCGATCGTGAGCTTGGCGTTGTCGTAGTAGGAGCCGAGGTCCTCGATGCGGTCGCCGTACTCCTCCATGTAGTCCGCGTGCGTCAGTTCGGGCCAGGCCGAGGGGTAGATGTCGATGTCGCCCTGGGCCAGGCCCGTGTACAGCGGGCCCGCCTCGGTCAGGGTCTGCATCTCGACGGAGTAGCCGAGCTTCTCGAGCTGGTCCTCGAGGAGGTAGGCGGTGCTGAGACCGTCGGTCCACGACGGCAGGAAGCCGAGGGTGATCGTGCCCTTGTCGCCGCCGTCGCCGGCGCCGCCCTCCGCCTGGTTGCCGCTGGCGCAGCCGGCGAGCGCCAGGGCGCTGACGGCGCCGAGGGCGAGGGTGCTGGTGAGGTGTCGCTTGTTCATGTGATCTCTTCTCGTATCTCTCGTGCGTTACGTATGGGTGTTCCGGATGCCGCTGCCTCAGACGCCCGCGCCCGCGGGAACGCGCCCCTGGGTGGACGCCTCGGCGCCGGCATCCGGGTTCGGGGTGGACGACGTCGTCGCGCGAGCCGCCCGACGTCGGCCGATCAGTCCGCGCAGTGAGGAGCCGTGCGCGGCGGGGCTGCCCAGCGCCGCGGTCAGTCGGTCGAGGTAGACCGCGAGGATGACGACGCTGAGCCCCGCCTCGACGCCCTTGGGGAGGTTCACGGTGGAGATCGACTGAACGACCTCCTTGCCCAGCCCGTCCGCGCCCACAATGCCGGCCACGACCGCCATCGACAGCGCGAGCATGATGACCTGGTTGATGCCCGCCATGATCGTGGGCATCGCCAGCGGCAGCTGGATGCCACGGAGGATCTGACCGGGCGTCGCCCCGAAGGCGTGTCCGGCCTCGACGGTCTCGGAGTCGACGCCGCGGATGCCGAGCTCGGTCAGGCGCACCCCGGGCGGGAGCGCGAAGATCACGGTCGAGACGACGCCAGGCACCACACCGATGCTGAAGAACGTGATCGCCGGGATCAGGTAGACGAACGCGGGCATGGTCTGCATGAAGTCGAGGACCGGCTTCAGGATCGCGCGCACCGTCGCGTTGCGGGCCGACCAGATGCCCAGCGGCACCGAGATGGCCACGGCCACGACGGTCGCGACCAGCACGAGCGCGAGCGTCTGCATCGCGGTCACCCACTGCCCCATCGCGAGGATCAGGGTGAACCCGATGACGGTGCCGATCGCGAGCTTCCAGGAGCGCAGCAGCCACGCCAGAAGCGCCGCGACGACGATCACGACGACGATCGGGGCGGACAGCAGCACATCGCTGAGCCCGCCGACGAGGAAGCGGACGACCACGGCGATGGCATCGAACAGCCCCGAGAGGTTGTCGCGGAGCCAATCCACGCCCGCGTCGACCCACTGGCCGACCGGAATGCGGAGACCATCCATCAGCGCACCCCCTCGATTCCGGATGCCACGCCTTCGGGCGCCTCGGCCCCCGGGGCCGCGGCGCCGGCGAGCACCGCGTCGATCTCGGCCGACGAGACGGGCTGGGGCAGGACGGTGATCTCCTCGGTGGCCGTGGGGCCGGGACCGAGCGCGGCCAGGAGCGTGACGCGCGGGATGACGCCCGTCAGGCGTCCCTCGGCATCCAGGACCGCCAGGGGCAGCGGCGACTCCACGGCGGGGACGAACAGGTTCATGAGCACCTCGTCCTCGCGCACGCTGTTCGGGATGGGCTTGAGCCTGCTCAGCAGCGAACTCTCTCCCGCACGGACGAGCTTCACGGCGTCGCGATCCGTGACGATCCCGAGCGGCCGACGGTCGCGATCGGTGACGTAGACGGCCGACATGTAGGCGTCGCGCATCTGGCGCAGGGCGGTGCGCGGACCCGCCGCGGCATCCACCCGGGGGCGAGGCCGCTCCATGACGTTCGCCGCGGTGAGGACGCGGGCACGGTCGACGTCCTGCACGAACTGCTCGACGTAGTCGTTCGCGGGGTCGGTGAGGATGTCCTCGGGCGTTCCGATCTGGACGATCCGGCCGTCGCGCATGACCGCGATGCGGTCGCCGAGGAACATCGCCTCGTTCAGGTCGTGGGTGATGAAGACGATGGTCTTCTTCAGCGTCCGTTGCAGCTCCAGGAGTTGCTCCTGCATCTCGCGACGGATGAGCGGATCGAGGGCGCTGAAGGCCTCGTCCATGAGCAGGATGTCGGTGTCGGCGGCCAGGGCGCGGGCGATGCCCACGCGCTGCTGCATTCCGCCGGAGAGGGCCGAGGGGAGCTTGTCGCCCCAGCCCTCGAGGCCCACGAGCGCGAGGATCTCGTTCGCCTTGGCGAGGCGCTCGTCCTTGCCGACGCCGCGGATCTCGAGCGGGTAGGCCACGTTCGCTGCGACCGTGCGGTGGGGCAGGAGGGCGAAGTGCTGGAACACCATCGCGATGCGTTCGCGGCGGAGCGCCCGCAACCGCGCGGGGCTCACGCCGGTGAGGGCGTCGCCCTGCACCTCGACGCTGCCGGCCGTGACGTCGTGCAGGCCGTTGAGCATGCGGATGATCGTGGACTTGCCGGAGCCGGAGAGCCCCATGATGACGAAGATCTCACCGGGTGCGACATCGAAGCTGGCGTCGATGACGGCCGCGGTCCCGGCGTCACCGAGCTCGTCGCGCTGTGCGCCGCCGCGGAGCTTTTCCACGGCGGTCTGAGGGGCGCGGCCGAAGACCTTGAAGAGGTTCTTCGCCGCGATGGCATGCGGGTGGGTCACTGTGTGCACCTGGGCGGCCTCGGGTGGCCGCATCGGTCACGCCCGGGTGGCAGCCGTCCGGCGCTGCTCGGGGGTGCGAGCGCTCCGACACCGGATGTCGGATCCGGGTCCTGGCCGCCGACCGTACGCTCGCGGCGCGACTCCCCCGAGTCGGCACCGGCGACCGCGGACTGGTCGGGTGGGCGGCCCGCATTCGGGCCTCATCTACCGTTTCACGCTGATGGATCACCTGGCAAACCGGCCGTCGACTTGCGTTGCGCGGCCGGGCGTGGCACGCGCGTGCGCGTTGCGGCCCGCAGTGCTGCAGGAGTGCGCGCACCGCCCGCGAAGCAGCCCGGGCGTGTCACGAGGGACGTTCCACCGTGCATCGGCGCGGGGATCGCCGTGACGTCGGTGCCCCGGTCAGCCCTCCGCGAGGTTCCCCGCCGCCGAGCGATGATGCCGGATGACCTCGGCCACCACGAAATTGAACCACTTCTCGGCGAACGCCGGGTCGAGGTCGGCCTCGGCGGCGAGACGCTTCAATCGTGCGATCTGCTGCTCTTCCCGCGCAGGGTCGGATGCCGGCATCCCGTGCTGCGCCTTGAGCACGCCGACCTGCTTGGTGCAGCGGAATCGCTCGGCGAGCAGGAAGATGAGCGCGGCGTCGATGTTGTCGATGCTGCCGCGCAGGCCCTGCAGGATCGTCGTGGGGTCGGCGTCGGTCATGGGTCCTCCGAGACCCGACCCTATCGCGCACCCGCCCCGCGCGACGGCGCGCCCTACAGTGTGACCATGAGCCGATCCACGCGTCCCGATCCCTCCGCCGTCGGTGCCACCGCGGGAGAGGTCACCTCGCGCGACCGTCCGATGTGGTGGGCCTTCGCGCGGCCCTACGCCGCGGGCTTCTTCCTCACGCTCGGGGGGTTGACCGCGATCCTGCTGGGCATGGCGCTGTCGAGCCTGTCCACGGTGCTGATCTACATCGCGATCGCGCTGTTCGTCGCCCTCGCGCTCGATCCCCTGGTGCGCATGCTCGTCCGGCGCGGGCTGTCACGCGCCTGGGCGATCGTCATCGTCTTCGGTGGGCTGGCGATCGTGCTCGTCGGCGCCCTCTGGCTGCTGATCCCGCCCGTGGTCCGTCAGGTCGAGCAGTTCATCCAAGACGTCCCGTCCTTCGTCTCCGACCTGCGCGCCAGCGACTTCGTGCTCTGGATCGAGGCGAATCTCGGCGACAGCGTCGGCGACATCATCAACGAGGTGCAGACCTTCTTCACCAACCCGGCGAACCTCACGGCGATCGGCGGCGGACTGCTGCAGGTCGGCGTCACCATCGCCACCGGCATCTCGGGCGCGATCATCGTCCTCGTCCTGAGCCTGTACTTCTTGGCATCCCTGCCGTCGATGAAGAACTCGCTCGTGCGCCTCAGCCCCGCACGCAACCGCGAGACGGTGTCGCAGATGACCGGTCAGATCACCGACTCGGTCGGCGGCTACCTGTCGGGCATGGTGGTGCTCGCGTTGATCAACGCGGTGTTCGCGTTCATCCTCCTCACGATCGTCGGACAGCCCTTCGCAGCCCTGCTCGCCGCTCTCGCGTTCGGGATCACGCTCATCCCCCTCGTCGGTTCCGTCCTGTTCTGGGCGACGGCCACCGTGTTCACCCTCATCGTGGACCCGACCGCCGGATTGATCTTCGCGGTCGTGTACCTCGTGTACATGCAGATCGAGGCATACTTGCTGACCCCGCGCGTGATGAGCCGCACCATCTCGGTCCCCGGCTCGCTCGTGGTCATCGGGGCGCTCGTCGGCGGCACGCTCCTGGGTCTGCTCGGCGCGCTCGTCGCGATCCCCGTGACGGCATCGCTGCTGCTGATCGTGAAGCAGATCATCATCCCGCGGCAGGACGCCAAGAAGTGAGCCGGTCCCGGCGAGCGTCCCCTCAGCGCATCGGGAGCAGGCGCGTCGGCGAGGGGGACGCCGTGCGGTGGCGCACGCGGCCGGGGACCCCGGTGCGGGCGTCGAGGGGCAGCGACACGATCTCGTCGGCGAGCTGACCGGCCACGAGGAGCGTGTCGTTGACCACGACGTGATGGCGCGGCCAGTGCGTCCCGGCCTCGGCGAGCGCGGTGAACTGCAGCGCCTCGCCGGCGCCGCGGACGGACAGCACACCGATCGTGTCGCTGCCGCGGACACCGGCATAGAGCGTCGTCCCGTCGCGGCTCGCGCTGAGCTCGGCCGCGGTGTCGCCCTCGAGCGTGCCGAGGATCTGCTCGCCGGACACGACACGCCAGCGGCCCTCGGCATCCGGGGCGAGCACGAACACCTCACGGCTGAGCTCGGTCACGACGTAGAGGTGGCCGGACGGATGCCACACCCCGTGCCGCGGTCCGCTCCCCTTCGGTAGCGCGACCTCTTGCACGAGCCGCAGACCCGCGCCGGTCGAACGCCAGAAGCGCACGAGGTCGAGGCCCATGTCGGTCGTGGCGAGCAGTCCGCGCGGTAGCACGATCGTCTCGTGCGCCCGGGAGACCCGGGCACCGGCCGCCTCCTCCGCCGACTCGGCATCGGTGTCGGTGTCGGTGTCGGGGACGGCGTCGTACTCGGGGACGAGGTGTCCGAACTCCTCGCCCGCCGCCTCGCGCAGCGCACGCGCTGCGGCGGCGAGGTCGGGCACGGCGGCACCGGAGACGGCGGCCCCGGTCCGGACCGCACCCTCGGGCCCGGCGCCGTACGGATCGCTCGCCGCGGCGGCGATCACGGGCGCGGACGGTCGGCCCGCGGCATCCAGGGAGATCCGGACGACGCGACCGTCACCCCAGCAGCTCGCCACGAGGAACGACCCGTCGGGGGCGACGACGACGTGGCACACGGCGGCACCGGCCGGCACCGGAGCTCCCAGCGGGGCGAGGCTGGTCTCGCCGGTGCGGCGATACGCCTGCACCGTGCCCTCGGACTCCAGGGCCGCGTAGACGACGTCGAGTTGCGGGTACGTCGCGACCCACGACGGGGACCCGGGGGCGGCGACCGCGGTGCCGACCATGCCGAGCGGGCCCGAGGCCCACACCGAATCGGCGTCACCGGCCTGCAGGATGCCGATCCCTTCGGCCGATCCCGCGTCGGGGGCGTACGCGCCGACCCAGAACCGCACGTCAGTCGATCAGGTCGTGTCGGACGATGACCTGATCGCGCGCGGGACCCACGCCGATGACCGAGATGCGCGTGCCGCTCATCTTCTCGAGTGCGAGGACGTAGTCCTGCGCCGTCTGCGGCAGCTCGTCGAACGTGCGCGCGGTCGAGATGTCTTCGCTCCACCCCGGCAGGTACTCGTAGATCGGCTTCGCGTGGTGGAAGTCGGTCTGGTTCACCGGCAGGTCGTCGAACCGCTCGCCGTCGACGTCGTACGCGACGCACACGGGGATCTGCTCGAGACCGCCGAGGATGTCGAGCTTGGTGAGCACGAGGTCGGTGATGCCGTTGATACGCGTGGCGTACCGCGTGATCGGGGCGTCGTACCACCCGACGCGACGCGGGCGGCCCGTGGTCGTTCCGAACTCGAAGCCACGCGACCGCAGCCAGTCACCGCTCTCGTCGAACAGCTCGGTCGGGAAAGGGCCCGAGCCGACGCGGGTCGTGTACGCCTTCACGATGCCGACGATGCGGTCGAGGCGGTTGGGGCCGACACCCGATCCGGTCGCGGCGCCGCCGGCCGTGGCCGACGACGAGGTCACGAACGGGTAGGTGCCGTGGTCGACGTCGAGCATCGTGGCCTGGCCGCCCTCGAAGACGACGACGTCGCCGGCATCCAGGGCATCGTTGAGCAGCAGCGAGGTGTCGCTGACCATGGGCCGCACGCGTTCGGCGTAGGCCAGCAGGTCTTCGACGATCTCGTCGACGGTGATCGCGCGGCGGTTGAACACCTTCACCAGGAGGTGGTTCTTCTGGTCGAGGGCGCCCTCGACCTTCTGCCGCAGGATGTTCTCGTCGAAGAGGTCTTGCACGCGGATGCCGACGCGGTTGATCTTGTCGGCGTACGCGGGGCCGATCCCCCGACCGGTGGTGCCGATCATGCGCTTGCCGAGGAAGCGCTCGGTGACCTTGTCGAGCGTGCGGTGGTACTGCGTGATGATGTGCGCGTTCGCGCTGATCTTCAGGCGGCTCGTGTCGAGGCCGCGGGCGTTGAGCGCCTCGAGCTCGTTGAAGAGCACCTCGAGGTCGACCACGACACCGTTGCCGATGACGGGGGTGACGCCCGGCGAGAGGATGCCACTGGGCAGGAGGTGCAGTGCATACTTCTCGTCGCCGATGACGACGGTGTGACCGGCGTTGTTGCCGCCGTTGAACTTCACCACCCAGTCGGTGCGTTCTCCGAGCAGGTCGGTGGCCTTGCCCTTGCCTTCGTCGCCCCACTGGACGCCGACGATCACGATTCCGGGCATGTGCGCTCCTCGCGTGTTATCCGGCGGTACACCCCATCCTATCGAGCGGGCCGACACAGCCCTTCGGGGTTGTCCACACGCACCCTTCGCGAGCTCAGTACTCCGGCCGGATGGTCGCTCCCACCCTCGGGCCACCGGTCGGCGGGGGCACGGGCCGGCCCGAGCGGCTGCGGTGGCCGTCGCCGATCGCGGGGACGGTCGGCCCGCCGTTGCGGGGCGCGGCATCCGTCCCGAATAGAATCGAGCGCATGTCCAAGGTCCTGCAGTCCCTTCCCGTCGGCGAGCGCGTCGGCATCGCCTTCTCGGGTGGTCTCGACACCTCGGTGGCCGTCGCGTGGATGCGCGACAAGGGTGCCGTGCCCTGCACCTACACCGGTGACCTCGGGCAGTACGACGAAGACGACATCGCCTCGATCCCGGGCCGCGCCACCCAGTACGGCGCCGAGATCTCGCGGCTGGTCGACTGCAAGACCGCGCTGGTCGAAGAGGGCTTCGTCGCCCTCGCCTGCGGTGCATTCCACATCCGCTCGGGCGGACGCACCTACTTCAACACCACCCCGCTCGGCCGTGCCGTCACCGGCACGCTGCTGGTGCGCGCGATGAAGGAGGACGGCGTCGACATCTGGGGCGACGGCTCCACCTACAAGGGCAACGACATCGAGCGGTTCTACCGCTACGGCCTGCTCGCCAACCCGGCCCTGCGCATCTACAAGCCGTGGCTCGACGCCGACTTCGTCACCGAGCTCGGCGGGCGCAAAGAGATGAGCGAGTGGCTCGTCGCGCACGACTTCCCCTACCGCGACAGCGCCGAGAAGGCGTACTCGACGGATGCCAACATCTGGGGCGCCACGCACGAGGCGAAGACGCTCGAGCACCTCGACGTCTCGCTCGAGACGGTCGAGCCCATCATGGGCGTCCGGTTCTGGGACCCCGCGGTCGAGATCGAGACGGAAGACGTCACGGTCGCGTTCGAGGCCGGCCGACCGGTCTCCATCAACGGTCAGCGTTTCGATGACCCGGTGGCCCTGGTCCGCGAGGCGAACGCCATCGGCGGGCGCCACGGTCTCGGCATGAGCGACCAGATCGAGAACCGCATCATCGAGGCGAAGTCCCGCGGCATCTACGAGGCCCCCGGAATGGCGCTGCTGTTCATCACCTACGAGCGCCTGGTCAACAGCATCCTCAACGAGGACACCCTGGCCACGTACCACGAGCAGGGCCGTCGCCTCGGGCGCCTGATGTACGAGGGCCGCTGGCTCGAGCCGCAGTCCCTCATGCTGCGCGAGTCGATCCAGAAGTGGGTCGGTTCCACCATCACGGGCTCCGTGACCCTCCGCCTGCGCCGCGGCGAGGACTACACGATCCTCGACACCGTGGCATCCGGGATGTCGTACTCGCCCGAGAAGCTCTCGATGGAGCGCGTGGGCGACGCCGCGTTCGGTCCCGTCGACCGCATCGGTCAGCTCACCATGCGCAACCTCGACATCGCCGACTCGCGCGCGCGCCTCGAGCAGTACGCGGGCCTGGGCCTCATCGGCGGTCCAACCGGCGAGCTCGTCGGCGACGTGGCCGCCGGGGGCGCCCGCGAGATCATCGAGCCGGCCGCCCCCCTGGGCGCCGCGGCCGAGCGTCTGGCCGAGGCGACGGATGCCGCGGGCGAGGCCGCCGCGTTCGACACCGGCACCGACTGACCGCTCCGCGCGCTCCGGGTCGCGTCGCGCTCCGGGTCCGCGTCGCGCTGCGCTCCGCGCGGCGCCGGATCACGCGATCTGGCCGCGCGCACCCGTTGGGGCGCCATAGCGGATGGTCTCGGCCGCTTCGCGTGAAGTGGGCACTCATCGAGGCCGCAAGAACTTGCACACGAGAGTGCAAGTTCGGGCGTACACTGGGGGACCGTGAGTACGCCCGCCCGTCGACGCGACGCCGTTGAGAACCGGATCGGCATCGTCGATGCCGCCACCGCCGCGATCGGCCACGATCCCCACGCCTCGATCGCCGAGATCGCGGCCCGCGCCGGCCTGTCGCGCCGCGCACTGTACGGCCACTTCGACGACCGCAACGCGATCGTCCGCGAGGTGATCGCCGCCGGCGCGACCCGCTTCAACGCCATCGCCGACCGCATCGACGATCCCGACTCCCGCCTCGCGCTCGCCCGCCTGGCGTCCGAGCTGTGGCGCGAGGCGGCGCACGTTCAGGCCGCGGCCGCACTCGCCCTCGACGACGCGCATCTGTCCGAGACCTCCGCGGCGCTGGCCCCCCTGCGCCGCCGCATCGACGCGATCGTCCGTCGCGGACAGGCGGCGGGGGAATTGCGCACCGACCTCCCCGCGCCCACCCTCGCGCGCTTGCTCGAAGAGACCGGCCGCATGGTGATCGCCCGGGTCGATGCCGAGTCGACGAGCGCACGGGCCATCGCCGTGACCGCCGTGCTGGGCATCGCCGGCATGTCGTGGACCGAGGCGCGCGACCTGATCGCCCAGCACCCCGACCTGGAGGCACAATGAGGATCGTCCTCGACGCGGTCGCGAAGAGACGTGCGCAGCGCGCCCTGCCCGAGACCTCCACCTCGTACGAAACCGGGCGGGCGACCCTCGCCGTGGCCGAGACCGAGCAGCGCCCCACGGTGCTGGGTCTCATCGCCTCGGGCCGCATGAAGATCGACGGCGGATCGGTCACGATCGACGGACGTACGGACGCCGGCGCGATCCGACGCCGCGTCGCCCTCGTCGACGCCCCGATCGTCTCGGAGCCGGAGCCGAACGTCACGGTCGCGGGTGTGGTCGCCGAGGAGCTCATGTTCGCCGGGCACGCGCCCACGCCGTTCGCCGCGCAACGCTGGCTCGAACGCCTCGGGCTCGCATCGCTGGCATCCCTCCCCATCGGAAACGTCGAGGCGGCGCAGCGGATCCGCCTGTTGCTCGAGCTCGCCGCGCTCCGCCCGGGCGTCGAGGGCCTCGTGCTCGTCGCGCCCGACCGGCACGGCGGCGAGCCCACGGCCTGGTGGCGGACGGCCGAGGAGTTCGCCGAGCGGGGCTACGCGGTGCTCGTCATCGCGGGACGGGCCTCGCGCACGGCTCTCTCCGCGGTCCCCACCGAACGGGAGGACGCCCGGTGAAGATCCCGCAGATGATCGCGGCAGAACTGCGCCGCCTCACTTCCACCCGCATGTCGGTCCTCGCGCTCGTCGCGCTCCTGGCCGTGCCGATCCTCTACGGCGGCCTGTACCTGTGGGCGAACCAGGATCCGTACGGCAACCTCTCCCACGTCCCCGTCGCGCTCGTGGTCGACGACACGGGCGCCGAGATCAACGGCGCGCAGCGCAACCTCGGCGACGAAGCCGCCGACCAGCTGCTGGACGGCGACACGTTCGAGTGGCACCGCGTCGATGACGATCAGGCCGCGACCGGCCTCGAGCGCGGCGACTTCGACTTCGTCGTGACGGTGCCCGCCGACTTCAGCGACGCCGTCGCCTCGCTCTCGAGCGACTCCCCGCGGCAGGCCTCGATCGAGCTGCGCACCAACGACGCCAACAACTACCTCGCGTCCACCATCGGCTCGCAGGCTGTCGCGCGCATCCAGGCCTCGGTGGCGCAGAAGGTCGTCGACGAGGCGGGGCTCACCCTGCTCGACGCGCTGCACACCGTCCGCGTGAACCTCGTGGATGCCACGAGCGGGGCGACGCAGCTCGTGGACGGCCTCGGCACGGCGAAGTCGGGCTCGGCGCAGCTGGTCGACGGGTCGACGCAGCTCGCCGACGGCACTGCTCAGCTCTCGGGCGGTGCCGCGCAGCTGCGCGACGGCACGGCCGAGTTGCGCGATGGCTCGGCGCGCGTCGCCGACGGCGCCGAACAGGTCGCCGGCGGCGTCGACCGCATCGACGCGGCGGCCCGGCAGGTGGGCACGATCGCCGGGGACGCCGCCGCCCAACTGCCGCAAGCGCGCGCCGACATCGCGAAGGCCCTCGCCGACGCCGGGCTCACGCCGGAGCAGATCGATCGGATCCTGTCGCGCCTCGACCCGGTGGGCGAGCGCCTCGAGGCCGCGAACACCCGCGTGCAGGACACCGTCGCACAGATCGACACGCTCGACGACGGAGCGCGTCAGGTGGCCGAGGGCAGCGCCGCCGTGGCATCCGGAGCCTCCACGGCCGCGGACGGAGCCGCGACCCTCGCCGAGGGCGCGGCCACCGCCGCCTCGGGCGCCGCGCAGGTGCGCGACGGAGCGGGCCGGCTCGACAGCGGAATCGGGCAGCTCTCAGAGGGCGCCACGACTCTGCGCGACGGCCTCGCGTCGGGTGTGGATCAGATCCCCGACTCCGACGATCAGACGCGGCAGGCCCAGGCCGACACGATCTCCGATCCGGTGAACGTCGGGTCGAGCTCGGTCACCAAGGCGCAGAACTACGGCGCGGGGCTCGCGCCCTTCTTCGCCGCGCTCGCGGGCTGGATCGGCATCTACGCCCTGTTCCTCATCGTGAAGCCGGTGTCCAAGCGCGCCGTGACGGCCCTGCGCTCCCCCGTCCGCGTCACCCTCGCGGGCTGGCTCACCCCTGCCGGGCTCGGCGCCGTCCAGATGGTCGGGCTGTTCACCGTGCTCGCCGTCGCCCTGCAGTTCTCGTTCGCCAACCCGCTGGCCGCGCTCGGCATCCTGCTGTTCGCCTCGGCGACGTACGCGGCGATCGTGCTGGCGCTCAACGTGTGGCTCGGATCGGTCGGGCAGTTCCTGGGGCTCGTGCTGATGGTGCTGCAGTTGGTCACGGCGGGAGGGACGTTCCCGTGGCAGACGCTGCCCGCACCGCTGGCCGCGCTGCACCACGTGCTGCCGATGGGATACGTCGTAGATGCCATGCGCCAGGTCATGTACGGAGGAGACCTCGGCCGCGTCGGCCCCGATCTGCTGGTGCTGGGCGCGTGGCTCGCGGGCGGCGTCGTGCTCGCCGCGATCGGCGTCACGCGCATGACGCATCACCGCACGCTCCGCGACCTGCAGCCGAGCCTGATCGGCTGACGCGGCGCCGCGTCGTAGGGTCGGTTCACGACGACCCGAGGGGATGCCATGGCCGCCCGCAACACCCGCCTGATGCGCTGCACGCCCGACGACCTGTTCGCCGTGCTCTCGGACGGGTGGCTGTACCCGGTGTGGGTCGTCGGTGCGGCACGGATGCGCGACGTGGACCCGGAGTGGCCGCAGGAGGGCGCGCTGATCCACCACTCGCTCGGAGTGTGGCCCGTGATGGTGCACGACACGACCGAGATGGTGGAGTGGGATCCTCCGCGTCTCGTCCGGCTGCGCCCCAAGGCCGGACCTCTCGGTCGCGGGGTCATCCGGTTCGACGTGCGTCCGCACGGTGACGGGATCGCCGTGACGATCTCGGAGGAGCCCGTCTCGGGGCTGCCCGCGGTGCTTCCCGGCATCCTGTGGCGCCCGCTGCTGACCCTGCGCAACCACGAGTGCCTGAACCGACTCGCCGCCCTCGCCGAGGGTCGGCGGGAGGAACGCGAGCGCGGCGAGCTCGAGGCGCGCCCCCACACGCCGAAGCCGTCCGAGGGCGAGGCATCCCCCCAGGCGGAGCACGACTCCGCCGACGCCGACATCTGAGAGTCGCGCGGCGCGCGAGCGGGGATCAACACCCCTATAGTTGACAAAAGACAACCTTTTTCGGTGCCGGGCATCCGCCCGCCCGCTCCCAGCCGCGCGCTCCCGCGCAGCCCCTTCCGGCCCTTCTCGCCTTGATGAGGAAACGTGACCACTGCCGCCGTGTCGACCCCGACCACTCGAAGCACCCCGGTGATGACCCACCGACAGATCCTGTTCGTCATCTTCGGGCTCATGGCGGGAATGTTCCTGTCCGCGCTCGACCAGACCGTCGTCGGAACCGCCATCCGAACGATCGGTGACGACCTCAACGGCCTCAGCCAGCAGGCCTGGGTGACGACCGCCTACCTGATCGTCTCGACGATCGCGACGCCGATCTACGGCAAGCTCTCCGACATCTTCGGCCGCCGCCCGCTGTTCATCATCGCGATCGCGATCTTCATCCTCGGGTCGGTCGCCGCGAGCTTCTCGACGTCGATGATCGAGCTCTCGGCGTTCCGCGCCATCCAGGGGCTCGGCGCGGGTGGCCTGATGTCGATGCCGCTCGCGATCATGGGCGACATCCTCGCGCCCCGCGAGCGCGCCAAGTACCAGGGCTACTTCCTCGCCGTCTTCGGCATCTCGTCGGTCGTCGGCCCGCTCGTCGGCGGCCTCTTCGCCGGCGCGAACGAGATCCTCTTCATCGCGGGATGGCGCTGGGTGTTCCTGATCAACGTGCCGATCGGCCTCGCCGCCCTGGCGATCGTGGTGCGGTTCCTGCACATCCCGCGCCACCCGCACGGCTCCGTGCGCATCGACTGGTTCGGTGCGGCGACGGTCATCATCGCCCTCGTGCCGCTTCTTCTCGTGGCCGAGCAGGGCCGCGAGTGGGGCTGGACCTCGCCGATCTCGATCGCCTGCTACGTCGTCGGCGGGCTCGGCATCCTGGCCTTCGTCCTGGTCGAGCGCGGCATGAAGGACGACGCTCTCATCCCGCTGAAGCTCTTCCGGTCCTCGACCTTCTCGATGGCCACCGTCATCGGCGTGTTCGTCGGCTTCGCCATGTTCGGCGCGATGCTGACGCTGCCGCTGTACCTGCAGCTCGTGCTCGGCTCCAGCCCGACCGAGAGCGGATTCCAGCTGCTGCCGATGATCCTGGGCCTCATGATCTCCTCGATCGTGAGCGGCCAGATCATCTCCCGCACCGGGCACTACCGCATCTTCCCGACCATCGGTACGGCCTTCATGGCGCTCGGCTTCTTCACGCTGACCTTCATCCGGTACGACACGTCGTACTGGATGATCGCCGGCGCGATGCTCCTGATCGGTCTCGGTCTCGGTCAGCTGATGCAGACCCTCACGATCGCCTCGCAGAACTCCGTCGGCCCGCGAGACATCGGCGTGGCCACCTCGGCATCCACCTTCTTCCGCCAGATCGGCGGGACGCTCGGCACCGCCGTGCTGCTGTCGCTGCTGTTCACGCTCGTCCCGCTGAACCTGCAGACCAACTTCCGCGATCAAGGCACTCTCACCGACGCCCTCGACGCCGCCCTCGACCCGACCGTCGCGAGCGCCCCCGCCAACGCGGGCATCATGGCGAAGGTCTACGACCCGTTCGTCGAAGAGCTGACCGACGGCGCGCTGAGCGGCGCACAGGACGGCGTGGAGCAGGCCAAGACCGCCGCCGCCGACGCCGTGGCACAACAGGTCGCCGCCGGCACCCTTCCCGCCGCGGCCCAGCAGCAGGCCACCGAAGCCGCGCAGGAGCAGGCCATCGCGCAGGCCGGCGCCGCCATCCAGCAGCAGCTGCCCGTGGCGCGCGTCGCCGCCGACGGCACCGTGACGCTCGACTTCTCGGATGCCGCGGAGCGCAGGGCGTTCGTCGACGAGGCCGTTCCCCAGGTGATCGAGGGGATGTCGGGGTCCTCGGAGTCGTCGTTCGACGACAGCACCATGGATGACACGTCGTTCCTCAACGGTGCCGACCCGCGTCTGACCAAGCCGCTGCTGGTGTCGTTCAACGAGTCGAGCACCAGCGTCTACTGGGTGGGGATGGGCGTCGCCCTGATCGCCTTCGTGCTGACGCTGTTCTTCCGCACGCCGCCGCTGCGCGCCAAGTCGGCACTGCAGGAGTCCGCCGACGCACAGCGCCACGCGGAGCCGATCGCGCTCGGCTGACGCCGACACGGGGTCGCCCCCGCACGCATAAACGCTTTCTGCTCGCATAAACGCTCTCTCACCGCGTTTATGCGAGTGGAGAGCGTTTATGCGTGGTGGGGTGCGGCGCCGGCGCGCCCCCGTGCAGGGAGCGTTCATCGCAGGGCGGCCGCGCTGCAGGCGTCAGTTCTCGGGGCGGGACGGGAGCGAGATCGAGCCGCCGTCCTCGGTGCGGTGCTGCAGCTCGTCGACGTAGAGTCCGTCCTCGTCCATCGTGCGGTTGCGGTACGCGGCACGCCCCACCATGTGCGCGGCAAGCGGCGCGGTCGCGAACTGGATGAGGACGATCGGGATGCCGAAGGCCAGCGCCTCCCACGTGCGCAGCGACAGCACCACGGCGGTGACGATCAGCAGCACGCCGAGAACCTGCGGCTTGGTGGCGGCGTGCAGGCGTGAGGGGACGTCTGGCCAGCGCACCAGGCCGATCGTGGCGGTCAGACACAGCACCGCACCGATCAGCACGAGGACCAGCGCGACGACGTCGAGCACGGATTCCAGGGTCACCGGGGGTTCTCCTTCCGCGCGACGAACCGGGCGACGGCAATCGAACCGAAGACGCCGACCGCGGCGATGACGAGCATCGCGGGGAGCGACCGGGTGTGGTGGTTGATCGCCATGTCGGCGCCCAGGATGCAGAGCACCTCGGTGAGCAGGACGTCGGCCGCGACGGCCCGGTCGAGGATCGACGGGCCGATGACGAGCCGGATGAGCGCCAGCACCGCGGCGACGGCGAAGACGACGAGGATGACGACGACGAGGGCGCTCATAGCGGTGTCCGTCCGTCGCGGGGCGAGGCCGCCCCGTGGTGGGCATGGTCGTCGGCCTCGGCGATCCGTCGCCGCAGGTCGGCGAGCTGGGCGCGCGAGCCGACGGCCCGCGTGATGCGAGCCTCCCAGCCGAGCACGACGCGGCGGTGGTGCTCGGCATCCTCGTCGCTGCGCACACCGATCGTGTGGAGGAAGAGCGTGCGTCCCTCGCGGTCGACGTCGACGATGAGGGAGCCGGGGATCAGGGATGCCGTGACCGCCGTGTGCGCCATGATGACGTCGTCGTCCACGCGCAGGGGGACGGCGATGATCGCCGCTCCCGGCGGACGCCGGAAATCCAGCACCTGCCAGGCCACGACGAGCGAACCGCGCACGACGGCGCCGAGGAACGTCACGACGAAGACGAGGCCGTACCAGAGATTCAGACGTCCGGACAGGTCGACCGGTGGCAGCCGGAACACGCGCGTGACGAACACCGCGGCGACGAGTCCCGTGATCAAAGCCAGCCAGGTGAACTGGCCCCACAGCAGCATCCACAGGGCGACCAGGATCACGAAGAAGGGCAGCTGGTGCAGGAAGAAGCGGACCTGCGACCGACGCGACGGGCTCACTGCTCCCCTCCCTCGTCCTGCAACTGCACCAGTGTGATGCCTTCGGCGATGCGCTCGCCCGCGCGCAGGCACACATCGAGCAGGGGGCCGGCGAACACGGTCAGCGCGACGGTGACGACCACCATCCCCGCGGTCGCGGCCGTCATGATGCGGGGGATCGTGCGCCGCTCGGTCGAGATCGCTGCGGCGGGCGCGTTGCCGAGGTAGGCGATGCGCTCGAGCGTCTCGGTCGAGTCGTTCTCCTCGCGCCAGAACGAGAGGTTCCATGCCCGCATGAGGGCGTAGAGGGTGAGGATCGAGGTCGCGATCCCGCCGACGATCATCACCATCATCACCGGCGTGCCCACCTGGGCGGCGGCGTCGAACAGGGCGTACTTGCCGATGAAACCCGAGAACGGCGGCAGACCACCGAGGTTGATGGCGGGCAGGAAGTACAGCACCGCCAGCACCGGCGCCGCGCGCATGATGCCCTTCACCTTCAGGATCGAGGTGCTCCCGGCGCGGCGCTCGATGAGGCCGACGGCGAGGAACAGGGTCGTCTGCACGATGATGTGGTGGACGATGTAGTAGATCGTCGCGCCCACCGCCAACGGGGTGTTGATCGCCAGGCCGAACACCATGTATCCGACGTGGCTGACGAGCGTGAACGACAGGATGCGCTTGAGCTCGGCCTGAGCGACGGCACCGAGGATGCCGACGATCATCGTCGCCAGAGCCACCATCATCAGCAGGAAGTTCAGGTCGTTGTCGACGAAGAGCTGCGTCTCGGTGCGGATGATCGCGTAGACGCCGACCTTGGTCAGCAGGCCCGCGAAGACGGCGGTGACCGGGGCCGGCGCGGTCGGGTACGAGTCCGGGAGCCAGAACGACAACGGGAAGACCGCCGCCTTGATCGCGAACGCGAGCAGCAGCATGAGGTGCAGGATCGTCTGGGTGTCCTGCGGGAGCTGTGCCATCCGCTCGCTGATCTGCACCATGTTCACGGTGCCGAGGGCGCCGTAGACCATCGCGATGGCCGCGAGGAACAGGATCGACGACACCAGCGATACGACGATGTAGACGACGCCCGTACGGATGCGCGATTCGGTGCTCCCGAGCGTGATGAGCACGTAGGAGGCGACGAGCAGGATCTCGAACCCCACGTAGAGGTTGAACAGGTCGCCGGCGATGAAGGCGTTGAAGATGCCCGCGCCCAGGATGAGATAGGCGGGATAGAAGATCGAGACGGGGGTGTCCTCGTCGTTGTCGGCCGCGCCCTGCCCGATGGAGAACAGCAGGACGGCCAGCAGCACGATGCTCGTGACCACCACGAGGAGCGCGGCGAGCACGTCGACGTACAGCACGATGCCGAGCGGGATGTCCCATCCCGCGACCGCCACCGCGATCGGACCGCCGGTGTCCACGGCGACGAGCAGGACGGCGCCGAGCACCAGCACCGTCGTCAGGGCGGCCACCGACACGATGATCTGGGTCTTCTTGCGACGGCCGAAGATGAGGTTGATCGCCGCTCCGATGAGCGGGATGCCGACGAGCAGGGGAACCAGGGCGCTCACGAGCGATCACCGTCCTCGGGGTCGCGGGCGTCGGGCTCGGTGCCGCCCGCGCCCTCGTCCGCGGAGCGCGGCTCGCCCTCCGGGCGGCGCGTGTCCCCCTGCGGCCGGCCACGGCCCACGGCTACGCGGTCGACGGGAGCGTCATCCACCAGGTGAGAGATGTCGCCCTGCTGGAGTACCCGGATCGGGGAGACCACGTCCCCGACGAAGTCGGTCGTGACGTCGTCGTCGTCGGAGCGCGACTCGTCGTCGATGGCATCCTCGGGTTCTGCCGCCGTGCGCGAGCGGATGGCGATGTCCTCGGCGTCGTCGATGACGGTGTCGGCCTGACCCAGCTGCCAGGAGCGGTAGATGAGGGCCAGCAGGAACGCCGAGATGCCGAAGGTGATCACGATGGCCGTCAGCGCGAGGGCCTGCGGCAGCGCGTCGGACATGTCGGCGGAGTCGGTCTGCCCGTCGTAGAACGGCGCGACCCGCGGCTGCCCCATGACGATCAGCAGCAGCAGGTTCGCGGCGTTCCCCAGCAGGAGGAAGCCGATCAGCACGCGGGTGAGGCTCCGCTCGAGCATCGCGTACACGCCGCACGCGAAGAGCACCGCCATGACGACGATGAGGACGAACGAGACGGTCACGGTGTCGTCACCACCTCGGTGTCGGCGGCGTCCTTGGACTGCCGGTCGACCTCGGCACCGAGGCTGCGGAGGACGTCGAGCACGAGACCGATGACGACGAGGTAGACGCCGATGTCGAAGATCGTGCTGGTGACGAACTCCCAGTGTCCGATGAGCGGGAGATCCCCCTCGAACGTGAAGCTCTGCAGGGGGGCGAAGCCGAAGAACACGGGGACGACCGCGCACAGCACCGCGATGGACATGCCCGCGCCCAGGAGGCGTCCGGCATCGGTGGGCGCGGCGGCGCCCAGCTCCCATCGACCGCCGGCGATGTAGCGCATCACCAGGGCCATGCCCGCGACCAGACCACCCGCGAAACCACCGCCGGGAAGGTTGTGACCGGCGAACAGCAGGTACAGCGAGACGATCATGATGGCGTGGAAGAGCACCCGGATGATGATCTCCATCATGATCGACCGGTTCTCGGGCTGGACCTTGGCCCCCGAGACCAGCCAGGCGCGCGGAGCGTCGGTCTCGCCGGCACGCTGCGCCCGCACACCGCTGTCGGTCTCGACCAGCGGACGGCGGCGTCCGAGGCCCACGCGGCTGCGGGCGGTGCCGGAGCGGCGGGCGAGGTTGTCGCTGCGGTCGGTGATGAAGACGAGGGATGCCACGCCGGTGGCCGCGAGGATGAGCACCGACAGCTCGCCCATGGTGTCCCAACCGCGGAGGTCGACCAGTGCGACGTTGACGACGTTGCGGCCGTGCCCGATCTCGTAGGCGAGAGCCGGCCACTCGAGCGAGATGGGAAGCTCCTGACGCGCACCCGTGGCGACGACGGCGACCAGGGCCATCGTGAGCCCGACGCCGACGCCGAGGGCGGCCCGGGCGAGGGGCGCGACAGAGGCGTTGTGCTCGCCCATGCGGGCCGGGAGGCGCCGCAGCACGAGGGCGAACGCGACGAGCGTGATCGTCTCGATGAGCACTTGCGTGAGCGCCAGGTCGGGGGCACCGCTCGTGCCGAAGAGCACCACCATGCCCAGCCCGGTCACCGACACCAGCGCCACACCCGTGAAGCGTTTGCGGGCGCGCACGGCCAGGACGCCGGCGGCGATCATGATCGGAGCCGAGATCAGTTGCGCGGGTGACTGCCAGGCGTCCAGCTGGGCGCGCCACTGGTCGGAGGCGAGCAGCGCCGTGCCCTCGGCGACGACCAGCACGATGAAGATCGTGCCGACGTAGAAGGGCAGAGAGCCGCGCTGGAAGCGCGCCGTCGTCCACTCCGATGCGCGATCCACTCCGCGGAGCGAGAGGTTGTAGACGTCGTTGGCCGTGAACGGCAGCAGTCGCCCGCGGCGGTGGAGCTGTGTGCGGCGCACGAGCCAGAAGATGCCGGCGCCCAGCGCGAGGGTCGCCAGCGAGAGGAAGAGGGCGGGCTCGAGACCGTGCCACAGGGCGAGGTGGTACGGATACTCGGGCGCCGGCACGCCCGCGGTGGCCTCGGGCACGGTGTCGGCGTACGGGGCGAGCCACATGTCGACGATCGGCGCGAGGAAGCCGAGCACGAGCGAGGCGGCGGCCAGCAGCACGGGCGAGGCCAGGAACCCGATCGGGGGGTCGGGCCACTCGGTCCGCTCGACGGAGCGCTTGGTCCAGAAGGCCCCCCAGAGGAACCGGATGCCGTACGCCGCCGTCAACGACGAGCCGGCGACGACGCCCACCAGCGCGACGACGCCCCACCCCGCGCCCGCTGAGGCCTCGTGCCACAGCGCTGTCAGCGCCGTCTCCTTCGCGACGAAACCCAGCGTCGGGATGACACCCGCCATCGAGGCGATGGCGAGGAAGGAGGCCGTGGCCATGACCGGGGCCTGGCGTCCGAGGCCCGAGAGCTCACCGATGTCGCGCGTGGACAGCTGCCGGTCGATGACGCCGACGACGAGGAAGAGGCACGACTTGAACAGCGCGTGGCTCAGCAGCAGGGCGACACCGGCGAGGGCGGCATCCCTCGTCCCGTAGCCCAGCATCACCGTCAGGAACCCGAGCTGGCTCACCGTGCCGAAGGCGAGGATGCGTTTGAGGTCGCGCTCGCGCAGGGCCTGGAATCCGCCGAGGAGCATCGTGAAGACACCGAGGGCGATGAGCGTCGGTCGCCAGAACGGGGTGTCGGCGAATCCGGGGGCGAGCCGCGCGATCAGGTAGATGCCCGCCTTGACCATCGCCGCGGCGTGCAGGTACGCGCTCACCGGCGTCGGGGCCGCCATGGCACCGGGGAGCCAGAAGTGGAAGGGGAAGATCGCCGACTTGCTCAGGGCGCCGACGAGCAGCAGCAGGACCGCCACGTCGACGACGGGACCGGTCGGCGGCTCGGCGAGGATCGACGACAGGCTCGTGGTGTCCGCCTGCACGACGAGCAGCACCACGCCGATCAGCATGACCAGCCCGCCGAGCGTGGTCACCAGCAGCGCCTGGAGGGCGGCGCGGCGGCTGGCGGCGCGGCCGTGGTAGTACCCGATGAGCAGGTACGACAGGACGCTCGTGACCTCCCACAGCATGATCAGCACGACCACGTCGTCGGTGAGCACGAGACCGTACATCGCTCCCGCGAACGCCAGGAGCACGGCGGAGAACTGCCCCACTCCGTGCGTCTTGCCGCGGAAGTACCAGCGGCAGTACAGCATGACGAGCGCGCCGACGCCGGTGACGACCAACGTCAGGAGCCACCCGAGGACGTCCATCCGCATCGACAGCGAGACGCCGAGACCGGGGATCCAGACGTATTCCTCGAAGGGAATGGCGCCGGACAGGACGGCCGGGGCGAGCACGAGCGCGTGGGCGAAAGCGAGCGCCGGCAGGAGGGCTGCCGCGTAGAAGGCACGAGCACCGAACCGCGCGACCAGGAAGGGAAGCAGGATCGGGATCAGGGCGAACGCACCGAGGAATGCCAGCAAGGTGGGGCCTCCTCGGGGTCGACGGGCGAATGCCCGGGCTCTCGGGGTGTCCGGTCTATTCTACCGGGAGCATTCGTCGACCCGCGCCCCCGATGGTCATGTGCTACGCGGCGGAGCGGTCGTCGTGCCCTCGCGGAAGGCGGATGTCAGGTCGAGCCCGGCGGGCGTCGCCCCCTCGAGCATCGCGGCCACCGCTTCGCCGGCCGCGCGCCCCTTCGCGGTCGCCGGCTGCACGAGCGTCGTGAGGACGTGCGGCGCGAGGCCGTCCACGACGACTCCGTCGAAGCCCGTGACGCTCACCTCCCCCGGCACCCGAAGACCCGCCTCCTCGGCGGCGCGGATGATTCCGGCCGCCAGCAGGTCGCTCTGCGCGATCACCGCGGTGGGTCGGCGCGAGGGATCGGCGAAGATCGTGCGGCCCGCGATCGCGCCCTCGTCGATCGAGCTGCCCGCGGCGGCGAGAGCGGGGGCATCCGGGAAGACCTGTCGCGCGCCGGCCAGGCGGTCGCGGGTGACGTCGACGCGCACCGACGCGTCGTCCGTGATCCAGCCGCGACGTCGTGCGATATCGACCGGCAACGTGACGATCACGACGTCGCGATGACCGAGGTCGAAGACGTGGCGCGCCGCCTCGCGCTGCGCCTCGGCGTTGTCGAGCAGCACGCGGGGGATCCCCTCTCCGGCGTCGCCCTCGACGACGACGACCGGGATGCCACGCGCCCGGACGATCTCGAGGGAGTCGCGCATGCGCGGGCTGCACCCGATGAGCACGGCGGCGTCGATCGGGGCGGTGTGCAGGGACGGCTCGCTGATCGTCTCGCCGTCGTCCCGCAACAGCAGCAGCGCGGCGCCGAGCCGGGAGACGCCGTCGGCGAGACCGTCCATCATGTGCGTCGTCACGGGGTCGAGGAAGGCAGTGCCGAGGTGCTGGTCGAAGACGACGCCGACGATCCCCGAGCGGCCACGCCGGAGCGAGGCGGCGCGCGGGTCGGGCCCGGTGTAGCCGAGCTTCTCGGCGGCGGCCAGGACGCGCGCCCGTGTCGCCTCGGACGTCGGGGTCTTGCCGCTGAACACGACGGATGCCGTCGACGCGGAGACGCCCGCTTCGCGGGCGACGTCGCTGATGGTGGCGCGGCGCGTGCTCACCACCCGATCGTACATCGCGGAGGCTCGCCTCTCGAATCGATTCGATCCGCGCTGCGATCCTGGTTACTGTGGCGGCATGGACTCCACCCTCACCCGGTCGCGCCTGGTGCGCTGGTACATCGCGATCTGCGCGATCTTCCTCGCGAGCGGGCTGAGCATCGCGACCTGGGCCTCGCGCGTCCCCGCCATCCGCGAATCGCTCGGCATCGAGAACTCCGGAGTCGGACTGCTGCTGCTCGGTATGGGCGTGGCATCCATCATCGGGCTGACGATCGCACCCGCCATCATGGCGCGGCTCGGCGCCCGACGCGGCATGCTCGCCTCGCTCGTCAGCGTCGCCGTGGGCGTCGTCATCATCGGGTTCGGTTCGGACACATTGCAGGTGTTCGGCGTCGCCCTCGTCGGCCTCGCGCTCTTCGGCTTCGGCAACGGCTCCGTCGACGTGATGATGAACGTCGAGGGCGCGGCCCTCGAGAAGGCGACCGGCCGCACCGTCATGCCGCTCCTGCACGCGTTCTTCAGCTTCGGCACCGTCATCGGCGCGGGCATCGGCTTCCTCGCCGTCCGCGAGGGAGTGCCCGTCCTGGCCCACTGCGTCGCCATGGGCGTCGTGATCGCGGCGGTGGCGTTCGTCTCCGTCGCGAACGTGCCGTCCCGCGAGATCGCGATGGACGCCCCACCCGCACAGGAACGGGCGCACTGGCGCGAGCGGCTGCGCGCCTCGCTCGCCGCGTGGCGCGAGCCGCGCACCTACACCCTCGGCGTCATCATGCTCGGCATGGCCTTCGCCGAGGGCAGTGCCAACGACTGGCTGCCGTCGGCGGTCGTCTTCGGACACGGCGCCCCCGAAGAGGCCGGACCCGCGGTGCTCGCGGTGTTCTCGGTCGCCATGACGGTGGGGCGTCTCATCGGCGGTCCCGTCGTCGACCGCTTCGGCCGGGTGTGGGTGCTGCGCATCCTCGCCGTCACCGCCGCCGCGGGCCTGGTGCTGTTCATCGTCGCGCCGTTCGGACCGCTCGTGTACATCGGCGCCGCCCTGTGGGGCCTGGGGGCCTCCCTCGGATTCCCCATCGGCATGTCGGCCGCCGCCGACGACCCCGCCAAGGCGGCATCTCGTGTGGCGGCCGCCGCGACCATCGGCTACGTCGCCTTCCTGTGCGGCCCGCCGGTCCTGGGCTGGATCGGCGACCACATCGGGCTGCTGAACACGCTGTTCATCGTGGTCGGGTTGATCGTGGCATCCGGGCTCTTCTCCGGGGCGGCGAAGCCCCTCCCCGTCCCGACTCCCGAGGACGAGAAGTCGGGCCGGCGCGATTAGGCTCGTCGGGTGCGTCTCGTCATCGCCCGCTGCTCCGTCGACTACACCGGTCGACTGAACGCCCACCTGCCCCTGGCCACGCGTCTGCTCGTGCACAAGGGCGACGGGTCGCTGCTCGTGCACTCCGACGGCGGGTCGTACAAGCCGCTGAACTGGATGAGCCCGCCGTGCACGCTCACGGTCGAGGAGCCCGACGAGGATGCCGCGAGCGTCGGCGTCACCGAGCAGTGGCGCGTGACGCACAAGAAGTCCGGCGACGCGCTCGTGGTCAAGATCTACGAAGTGCTCCACGACACCGCGCACGATCTCGGCGTCGACCCGGGTCTCATCAAGGACGGCGTCGAGGCGGACCTGCAGCGACTGCTGGCGGAGCAGGTCTCGGTCGTCGGCGAGGGCCTGACCCTCGTCCGCCGCGAGTACCCCACGGCCATCGGCCCCGTGGACCTGCTGCTGCGCGATGACAACGGCGGCACGATCGCCATCGAGGTCAAGCGACGCGGCGACATCGACGGCGTCGAACAGCTCACCCGGTATCTCGAGCTGCTCAACCGCGACCCGCTGCTCGCCCCCGTCAGCGGCATCTTCGCCGCACAGGAGATCAAGCCGCAGGCTCGCGTGCTCGCGACCGATCGCGGCATCCGCTGCCTCACGCTCGACTACGACGAGATGAAGGGCATCGAGTCCGGGGCTCCGCGGCTGTTCTGACGGCCGGCGGCGGCTCGGCCCGCGACGTGGCCGGTAGCGTGGAGCCCATGCCCGTGCGCTCCCCCTGGTCGTGCGTCCTCTGGGACGTCGACGGAACCCTCGTCGACGCGTCCGAGGGCATCCTCCGCCGTCTCACCATCACCCTCGAGCACTTCGGGCTGCGGCCGCCGACGCGCGCGGAGCTGTCGCACTGGATCGGCCCGCCCATGTTCGAGTCGTTCCAGGTCAACGTCGGGATGACGCCCGACCAGGCGACCGAAGCGGTCGCGTTCTACCGGGGCCTGAACAAGAGCGAGGGCTACACCGTGAGCGCCGAGCTGTACCCCGGTGTCGCCGACATCCTGCGCGACCTCCACGCGGCGGGCGTCCCGCAGTCGACCGCGAGCTCCAAGCCGGAGGTGCAGGTCGTGGCCCTCATGGATCACTTCGGCCTCGCCCCCGACCTCGAGGCCATCGTCGGCGCGAGCCCCGACGAGCGCACCCTGAGTGCGAAGTCCGACATCGTGCGCGAGGCGCTGCGCCGACTGGAGGTCCGCGGCTACGACACCTCGCGGCCCGTCCTCATCGGCGATCGACACCACGACGTCGAGGGCGGGGCGGATGCCGGTGTGCCGGTGATCTTCGTCCGCTGGGGCTTCAGCTGGCCGCACGAGGCCGACGGCGCCCAGGCCGCGGTCGAGACCGCAGCCGAGCTGCGCGCTCTCCTGCTCGTGCCCGATGAGGACGCCGGTTCCCCCGACGGTGTCTGACATCGCCTGGGCGCTTCCCGCGTCGATCGTCCTGCTGGCGGCGCTGGTGATCGCCGGAGTGGTGACGCTCGTGGTGCGCGCCCGCCGGAGGTCGCCGCGCGCGGTGGCCGCCGCGTCCGAGGCGCGCGCCGCCGCCGAGGCGGCCCTGCAGCGCCTCGATGATGCCGCCACCGCGCTCGATGTCGCGTTCGAGGCGGCCGACGCCGACGATGCGCCGATGGAACTGCGGCGCGCACGGGCTGCCGCGCTGCGCGGACGCGACCGCGGCTTCGCCGAGGTCGCCGCCCTGACGACCTCCTCGCGGCTGCCGGCTCAGCGCCGGGCCGACGCCGTCCGGTTGCGCGACGACATCGAGCGCCGCATCGCCTCCGTCGAGGAGACCCGGTCGGACCTGGACGCGTGGACCCGCACACACGGGAGCGTCGCCGGTCGCATCGCCGCAGCTCGCGCGCGCCGTGAGGAGATCGCCCGGACCGCCGGAGACCCCGCGCGTCTGGTCGGCGAGTCCCGGGCACGGTTCGACGACACCGAATGGACGGATGCCGACCGCGCCGAGCGCGAGGCACGGGCGGCGCTCACGCGCGCCGATGCGGCGCTGGCCGCCGCGGCCGACACCCCGGAGGTCGCGGACGAGCGGGTGACCGAGGCACATCTCTCCCTGCGCCGCGCGGCACGGCTGTTCCGCGCGGTCGAGGACGCGCACCGGTTCGTGCTCCAGGCGGCGGAGAACGCCGACGCCGAAGTGTCGGCGGCCGACGTGGAGATCGCCGCAGCCCTCGAGCTGGTGACCTCCCGACACGGCGAGGTCGCGCCCGACGCCGCCCAGCGGCTCCGCGCCGCGACCGCCGACCTGCGCGCCGCGTCGGGCGACCTCCCCTATCGTCCGCGCGCGGCGATCGAGGTCGTGGCCCGTGCCCGCGAGATCCGCGATGAGGTGCTCGGTGACATCCCGAGCTCGCGCCGGCGGCTCGAGGCGGCCCGCGCCGCGCTCCCCGGTACCCTCGCGTGCGCACGAGCGGCCGTCGCCTCGGCCGAGGCCTTCACAGACGGATCGTCGATCGCCGAACGGTTGCGCCTCGACGCGGCTCGACGCGAACTGGCCGCGGCGCGTTCCGCCCGCGACGCGTTTCAGGCACTGGCATCCGCCCGCGCCGCCTGGCACGCCGTGACCGACGCCTGAGTCCGGGCACGGCGACCGACGCCCGCACTCACCCCGGGGTCGCCCAGCCTCCGGCCAGCACACGCGCCGGGACGGTGCTGACCGCCGCACGCACCTCCGCGTCGGGCACCCCCGCCCGGAGGCACACCTCGACGGCGCGGTCGAGCGTGAGCGTCGACCCCGCCAGCGTGTCGGTCCCGCGCAGGACGGGACGGCCGCCGGTCACGTCGACGGCGAGATCGCCGAGGGCGTAGACACCGTCGCCGAGGCCCGTGGCCGAGATGGCGTCCGTGACCAATGCGACGCGACCCGGGGCGGCGGCGAAGACCGTGCGGATGAGGGCCGGATGCACGTGCACGCCGTCGGCGATGAGCTCGAGGACGACGTCGTCGCGCTCCAGCGCCGCACCCACCGGGCCCGGATCGCGATGGTGGAGACCGGGCATGGCGTTGAAGGCGTGCGTCAGGAGCCGAGCGCCCCGGTCGAACGCGGCGAGCGCGGTGGAATGGTCCGCCTCGGTAAGGCCCACGGCGACGACGACTCCGGCCTCGGTGAACGCCTGTACCGCGGCGAGCGCACCGGGGAGTTCGGGGGCGATGGTGATCTGGCGCAGGATGCCATCCCCCGCCGCCAGCAGAGTGCGGACCGCTTCCGGGGTGGGGGCGGCAAGAGCACCGGCGTCGTGCGCCCCGCGCCGCCCTGGAGCGAGGAACGGACCCTCGAGGTGCACCCCCATCGCACCGGGGATGTCGGGCAGGATCCGCCGGAGTTCCGTCATCCGGTCGGCCAACCGTTCGATCGACGCGCTGACGAGGCTGAGCATGACCGCGCTGCTGCCGTGCGCGCGGTGGAAGGCGACGGCGGCCGCGACTCCGGCGGCGTCCGCGTCGTCGAAGGAATGGCCCAGGGCGCCGTGGCAGTGCAGATCCATCGACTCCATTGTCCTGCGCCGCTGCCGCGACACCGCGGCGGAACACCTCGGCGACGCCGCCCGATATCGTGAGCGGCATGGGGGAGAGAGTCACCTTCCGTCGCGTCACCGCCGTCGCGCGCCGTCTCCCGGCCACAGCCGCGCTCGCGCTCCTGCTGCTGGCTGTGGGGGTGGCATCCGCGGGTCTGTGGTCGCCGTTCGCGGCGTCACCGCTGCACGACTCCGTCGCCTATGGGCTGCCGGCCCTCGAGGCGGGCCGGTGGTGGACCCCCGCCACCGGGACGTTCTTCGTGTCGGTGCCGTGGCTCTACGCGCCGATCATCGTCGGGCTGACCGGGATGGGATACCTGGAGCTCCGCCGCGGCTCGCGCGTCGCGGTCACGTACTTCGTCGGCGGCCAGCTCGCCGCCGTGCTGCTCGCCTCGGCGCTGCTGTGGCTCGCGGCGCTGCTCCCGTGGCCCTGGGCACAGGGCCAGGCCTCTTCGCTCGATGTCGGGCCCTCACCCGGCATCATCGCGTGCCTCGCGGCGGCCGTGTCGCTCCTGCCCTCGCCGTGGCGGCTGCGCGCGTGGACCGTGCTGATCGCCGTCCTGTCGGTGACGTTCCTCTATTGGGGGTCGCTGAACGATCTCGAGCATCTTCTCGCCGTGGCCCTCGTGCTCGCCGTGGACCGGTCGCTGCGCCCGCAGCGGGTGACGGTGCGCGAGCAGCGGCTCATCGCGTTCGTCGTCGTGTGCGGACTCGGGGCGCTCGACATCCTCACCTATGTCAGTCCCACCACGGGACCCTTCGGCACGTCCGACCCGGTTTCCGGATCCTGGGTCGATGTGGCCGTCAACTCGGTGGTGGTGCTGGCCGTCGCCACCGGAGTGCGGAGGGGACGCCGGTGGGCGTGGGTACTGCTGGTGGCATACGGCATCCTGAACGCCCTGATCCTCGTCACCGCCGCGACACTCGTGCTGGTGGTCGGACTCGGTGTCCTCGAGGGAACCATCGACATCGACCTGACGATCACCCTCGCCTCTTCCGCGACCTGGGTGGTGGCGTTGGTCTACCTCTGGCTCGTGCGCGCGGCGTTCCGCGCCCGTCCCACGGCGTCTCTCGGTGTCTCGCCGGCCCCGGGCGTCGACGACGTGAAGGCCGAGCTGCGCGCGACCGGCGGCGGGACCCTGTCGTGGATGACGACGTGGGAGGGAATGTCGTACGCGCGGTTCGGCCGCGGGATCGTGGCCTTCCAGCGCCGGTCCGGGGTCGCGCTCGTGCTGGGCGATCCGCTCGGCCCCGAGGAGACGCGCGCCGCGACCGTGCGGATGTTCGTCGAGCGCGCGGAGGACGCCGGCCTCGCGCCGTGCTTCTTCAGCGCCGGGGAGGCGACGCGGGCCGCCGTTCCCGCAGGATGGCGCAGCATCGTGGTCGCGGACGACACGATCGTTGACCTCCCGGGCCTGCAGTTCACGGGCAAGGCGTGGGGCGCGGTGCGCACGTCGCTCAACCGCGCCGAACGGGAGGGGATGACGTTCCGACTCTCGCGCCTCGCCGACGAGACGTGGGGCATCCGGCAGCAGCTGCGGGCGATCTCCGAGAGCTGGGTGGGCGAGAAGGGATTGCCGGAGATGGGCTTCACCCTCGGCACGCTGCACGAGGCCGCCGATCCGGAGGTGCGCGTCGCGCTGGCCGTCTCCCCCGCCGGCGACGTCGACGGCTTCCTGTCGTGGCTTCCCGTCTACGGCGAGGGACGCGTACGCGGATGGACGCTCGACCTGATGCGTCGCCGCGAAGGCGGATTCGGACCGGTCATGGAGTACTTGATCGGGTCGTCCGCCCAGCAGTTCTCCTCCGAGGGCGCGGAGGTGATGTCACTGTCGGGGGCCCCGCTCGCGCACGAGTATCCCCCGGATGCCGGCGTGATCGCCGACCTGCAGGGGCGCATGGCCGCGATGCTTGAGCCCGTCTACGGCTTCGCCTCTCTGCACCGGTTCAAGCAGAAGTTCCATCCGAGGTACGAGACGATGTATCTGCTCTTCCGCGACGAGGCCGACCTCACCCGCATCGGTGCCGCGCTGACGCGCGCGTTCCTCCCCCACGCGACGCTGCGGCAGTTCGCCGCCGCCGGCGTCGAACTGGTACGACCGGAGCGGTGAGGCCGTCCGACGGGCGCGTCCTGGGACTCAGAGGGGGCGGATGTTCTCCGCCTGCAGGCCCTTGGGCCCCTGGGCGATCTCGAACTCGACCCGTTGGTTCTCCTCGAGCGAGCGGTAGCCGCCCGACTGGATCGCACTGTAGTGGGCGAAGACATCCTGGCCGCCCTCATCGGGCGCGATGAAGCCGAAACCCTTCTCCGAGTTGAACCACTTGACCGTGCCCTGCGTGCTCATGGACGTGCCGTTTCCCGCTTCTGTCGACGCCGGGCGCGCCGATCAGTGCCCACGCTAACGCGTGGCACCAGGGCCGCGCATCGGCCCGTGACAGAAACGTTGCACGGCACCGGCGGACGTCTGGCCCTTAAGCCCATACGACGCCCGGGCTGAGCAGAAGCTCGAAGCCCGGGCGTCGACGGATCCCCCCGGATATGTCACGCGAGGCGTGACGGCGATCACTTTACAGCCGAGAATGCGGTTCGCGCGACACGAAAGCTATGAATTCTTCACATATGACGCTCGCGTGTGATATTCGCGCGTCATAGACTCCGCGTGTGGACGAGCGGCGACGGCCTTCCGCCCTCGTCGAAGAGGCGTACGCCGCCCTCGGCGAGGCGATCGTCGACGGTCGCCTCCGCCCCGGAGACCGCCTCCGTGACGTCGAGCTCGCCGCCCACATGGGCATCTCGCGCACGCCCGTCCGAGAGGCTCTGCAGCGTCTCGCGGCGATCCGCCTGGTCGAGATCTCCCCCACCGCTTCACGCGCGTGACCACCCCTGCCGAGCAGGAGATGGCGGACATGCGGGACTACGCGGTGCACATGATCGCGATGACGATGCACCTCGCGCTCCAGCGTTGTTCCGACGAGGACCTCGTGGAGGGCGCGCGTCTCTTCGGCGAGGTGGCCCGGGCGGCGCGCGAAAGGTCGTCGCCCGCATACGTCGACGCGGGTTTCGCTCTGCTCGCCCACTTCACCCGCGCGGCGGACAACATCGTCCTGCGCGAGACCCTCAAACAGACGGAGTTCGTCGTCCGGCGGAATCTGCGCGGGTGGATGTGCGCCGGCGAGGGCGACTGCGAGGAGCTGTTCCAGTCGCTTGCGGAGGCGATCCGCGAGCGCGACACCGCTCGCTCGGCGTACCTGTGGCTCACCATGCACGGTCTCTACTGACAGCGTCAGGCCCGGCGCAAGGCATCCCGCTCCCTGGGCTCGTCCCGCTACCGTGACGGGCATGACCCGCATCGAGCTCCGCGACCTCCGTGACGACGACAGGGACGCCGCGTACGCGGTGCTCCGCGAGAGCGCATCGACGTGGCCGCGCGGCCAGGTCGATGATCGCGCCGCGTTCGATGCGTGGGTGGACAGCGACCGGGTGACGGCGCGCGCGATCGTCGACGACGACACCGTGGTCGGTCTCGCCGCGACGCTGGACGTGGAAGGGGACCGCGAGGCCCTGCTCGCGGTGAGCCCCGAGACGTCTCGCGACTCCGCGACGGAGGCGCTGCGGTTGCTCACCCTCGCCGAGCCCGAGCGACCTCTCTACGCGTGCGTCGCGGCGGACGACGACCCGGCGCACGCGACGCTCGCACGTCTGGGTTTCGTCGAGCACGAGCGCGACGGCGCCGACATCGTCTACGTGCTGCCCCCGACGTTGGAGTGAGCGGATCCGAGTGATTCCGCGCTCAACGACCCCGCACATACCCTAGGGGGGTATGGTATCTGTCATGAACGGGTACGACGGACACAAGGACGACCTGCAGAAGCGCCTGCGGCGCATCGAGGGCCAGGTGCGCGGAATCGCGCGGATGGTCGACGAGGACAAGTACTGCATCGACATCCTCACCCAGGTCTCCGCCGCGACGAAGGCGCTCGAAACGGTCGCCCTGTCGCTGTTGTCCGACCACCTCAGCCACTGCGTCGCCGAAGCCAGCGCGGAAGGCGGCCAGGTGGCCGCCGACAAGATCCGCGAGGCGAACGACGCCATCGCCCGGCTCGTCCGTTCCTGACCCCCGAGGAGAACACCATGAACGACCGCATCTCGCTCAACCTGCGTGACATCAGCGGCGGCCCGTCCGCGGCATCCACTCCCCTCCCCGAGGGTGCCGTCGTCCAGCAGGTCGGGGTGACCGGCATGACCTGCGGGCACTGCGTCCGCAGCGTCACCGAGGAGATCTCCGAGATCGCCGGCGTGCAGGGGGTGTCCGTCGACCTGCGCGCGGGCGACGTGTCCCGCGTCACGATCGCCAGCACCGCCCCCATCGACCCCGCGCTCGTGCGTGACGCCGTGGAGGAGGCCGGGTACTCTCTCGTGAGCGATCCGGCATGAGCACCGTCGACGTCGAGCTCGACATCACCGGGATGACGTGCGCCTCGTGCGCCACCCGGATCGAGCGCAAGCTCAACAAGCTCCCCGGGGTCGAGGCCTCCGTCAACTACGCGACCGAGAAGGCGCGCGTGCGCGGCGACGGCCTCGACCCGGCCGACCTCATCGCGGTCGTCGAGGCCGCGGGGTACGCGGCCGCGGTGCCGGCTGCGGCCGCCCCCGAGGTGGCCGAGAGCGAAGCCGACCCCGAGACCGACGCCCTGCGCCGCCGGCTGCTGATCAGCGCGGCGCTCGCGCTTCCCGTCGCCGTGCTGTCGATGGTCCCGGCGTTGCAGTTCGAGAACTGGCAGTGGCTCGCCCTCACCCTGACCGCACCCGTGGCCGTCTGGGGCGCGTGGCCGTTCCACCGCGCCGCCGCGGTCAACGCCCGCCACGGCGCCGTCACGATGGACACCCTCATCAGCCTCGGCGTCATCGCGTCGTTCGGGTGGTCGCTGTACGCCCTGTTCTTCGGCGGTGCCGGGATGCCGGGCATGAGGATGAGCTTCACGCTCTTCGGCGCACCGACCGCGGGTGCGCACGAGATCTACCTCGAGGTCGCCGCCCTCGTGACGGTGTTCCTCCTCGCCGGCCGCTACGCCGAGGCCCGGGCGCGGACCGCCTCCGCGAGCGCCCTGAAGGCCCTGCTGAACCTCGGCGCCACCTCCGCGACGAAGCTCGTCGACGGTCGCGAGCACGCCGTCCCGGTCGCGAGCCTCGTCGTCGGCGACGTCGTCGTGGTGCGCCCCGGCGAGAAGATCCCGTCGGACGGCCTGGTCGTCGAAGGAACCTCGGCGGTGGATGCCAGCATGCTCACCGGCGAGTCGGTCCCGGTCGAGGTGGCCCCCGGCAGCCGCGTCGTCGGCGCGACGATCAACGTCGGTGGCCGCCTCGTCGTCGACGTCACCCGCGTCGGTGCCGACACGGAGCTCGCGCGCATGGGACGCCTCGTGGAGGAGGCGCAGGCCGGCAAGGCCGAGGTCCAGCGCCTCGCCGACCGCGTCTCGGCGATCTTCGTGCCGGTCGTGATCCTGCTCGCCGTCGCGGCGTTCGCCGGCTGGCTCGTCGCGGGCGGGTCTCTGGAGCTCGCCTTCACGGCGGCGGTCGCGACGCTCATCATCGCGTGCCCGTGCGCCCTGGGCCTGGCGACCCCCACGGCGCTGCTGGTCGGCACGGGCCGCGGCTCGCAGCTGGGCATCCTGATCCGCGGTCCGCAGGTGCTCGAGCAGACCCGTCGCGTCGACACGATCGTGCTCGACAAGACCGGGACCGTCACCACGGGACGCATGGCCGTGACCGACGTGCTCCCCGCCGAGGACGTCGACCGAGCCGAGCTGCTCGCGGTGGCCGCGGCCGTCGAGGGCGGCTCGGAACACCCGGTCGGTCGCGCCATCGCGGCCGCCGCGGACGCCGCCCCGGCCGTCGAGTCGTTCGCCGCGCACGCGGGGCTGGGCGTCCAGGGCGTGGTCGACGGCTCGGCCGTGGTCGCCGGTCGGCTGTCGTGGCTGCGCGACCAGTGGAGCGTGGGGCCGTCGGCATCCGCTCTGTCCTCGCTCGACGCGCTGGCCGAGCGCGCCACGATCGTTGCGGTCGCGCGCGACGGGCAGTACCTCGGCGCGATCGCCGTCGCCGACACCGTGAAGTCGACGAGTGCCGAGGCGGTCGCGCGGTTCCGTCGCCTGGGGCTGCGGCCCGTGCTGCTCACGGGCGACAACGCCGCGACCGCCGCGCGCGTCGCCGCCGAGGTCGGGATCGACGACGTCCGGGCCGAGGTCACTCCCGCGCAGAAGCTCGAGGTCGTGCGGTCACTCCAGACCGATGGACGGGTCGTGGCGATGGTGGGCGACGGTGTCAACGACGCCGCCGCCCTCACCGCCGCCGACCTCGGAATCGCCATGGGCGGAGGGACGGATGCCGCGATCGCGGCGAGCGACGTCACGGTCGTCTCGGGCGATCTGCTCGTCGTCGCCGACGCCGTCCGCCTCGCCCGGCGCACTCTCGGCACCATCAAGGGCAACCTCTTCTGGGCTTTCGCCTACAACGTCGCCGCGATCCCCGTGGCGATGGCCGGTCTGCTCAACCCCGTCGTCGCAGCCGCGGCGATGGCCCTGTCGTCGGTGTTCGTCGTCACCAACAGCCTGCGTCTGCGGCGGTTCCGGGCCGAGTCCGCCGCACGCTGAGATCACTCAGGAGGATCGCATGACCTCGCACGACCACCACGGTTCTTCCGCCGCCACGACCCCGGCGTCGCCGGAGCCGCACGAGCACTCGCACCACGACCACACCGCGCCGTCCGGGCACACCGCGCCGTCCGGGCACGGGCAGCACGGCGGGCACATGGGCCACTCGGGCCACGGCGACCACGTCGCCCGGTTCCGGCGGCTCTTCTGGATCATGCTCGTCATCGCGGTTCCCGTCGTCGGGTTCTCGGCGATGTTCTCCGACCTGATCGGCTACACCCTTCCGGATGCCGCGTGGGTGCCGTGGGTGTCGCCGGTCCTGGGCACCGTCATGTACGCGTGGGGCGGCGCGCCGTTCCTCAGCGGGGCGGTCTCCGAGGTCCGCGGCCGGGCGCCGGGGATGATGCTCCTGATCGCGCTCGCGATCACCGTCGCGTTCTTGGCATCCTGGGGCGCCAGCCTCGGGCTTCTCCACCACGAGCTCGACTTCTGGTGGGAGCTCGCGCTGCTGGTGGTCATCATGCTGCTCGGGCACTGGATCGAGATGCGCTCGCTCGCGCAGACGACTTCCGCCCTGGACTCGCTCGCGGCGCTGCTCCCCGACGAGGCCGAACGCGTCGAGGGCGACACCACCGTGTCGGTCTCCCCGGGCGAGCTGAGCGTCGGCGACGTCGTGGTGGTGCGGCCCGGCGGCCGGGTCCCCGCCGACGGCCGGATCGTGCAGGGGTCGGCACGGTTCGACGAGTCGATGATCACGGGCGAGTCCCGTGCGGTGCACCGCGACGAGGGCGACGCCGTGGTCGCCGGCACCGTGGCCACCGACTCCGGTGTGCGGGTCGAGATCACCGCGGTCGGCGATGACACCGCCCTCGCCGGTATCCAGAAGCTGGTCACCGAGGCGCAGGGGTCCACCTCTCGCGCACAGCGCCTCGCCGATCGCGCCGCGGCGTGGCTGTTCTGGTTCGCGCTCGGGGCCGCCGTGGTGACGGCGGTGGTCTGGACCCTCGTCGGGATGCCGGATTCCGCCGTCGTGCGCACCATCACGGTCCTCGTCATCGCGTGCCCGCACGCCCTCGGGCTCGCGATCCCCCTCGTCGTGTCGATCGCGACCGAACGCGCGGCCCGCGGCGGTGTGCTCGTGAAGGACCGCTTGGCGTTGGAGAGCATGCGCACCGTCGACACGGTGCTCTTCGACAAGACCGGAACGCTCACCCGCGGCGAGCCCGCCGTGATCGCCGTCGAGACCGCACCCGGTGCGGAGCCCGACGCCGTGCTCGGGTGGGCCGCAGCCGCCGAGGCCGATTCGGAGCACCCCCTCGCCCGGGCCATCGTGCGCGCCGCTCACGCACGCGACCTCGCCGTTCCGGCATCCACCGACTTCTCGTCCTCCCCCGCCGTCGGGGTGCGGGCGGTCGTCGACGGACGCGTCGTGCGCGTGGGCGGTCCCGCTCTGCTCGAGGAGGAGGGCGCCGACGAGCTCCCGGTCGCCGAGGGGTGGCGCAGCGACGGCTCGATCATCCTGCACGTCGTCGTGGACGGTCGGACCGTCGGCGCTCTGCGCCTCGCCGACGAGATCCGCCCCGAGTCCGCCACCGCCGTGCGCGCCCTGGCAGACCGCGGCATCGAGGTGGTCATGATCACCGGAGACGCGGAACCCGTCGCCGCCGCGGTGGCGCACGAGCTCGGCATCCACCGGTTCTTCGCCGGGGTGCGTCCGGAGGACAAGGAGTCCACCGTCGCCCGACTGCAGGGTGAGGGTCGCCGCGTCGCGATGGTCGGCGACGGCGTCAACGACGCCCCCGCGCTCGCCCGCGCCGACGTGGGGCTGGCGATCGGGGCGGGCACGGACGTCGCGATCGCCTCGGCCGGAGTGGTGCTCGCCGGTGACGACCCTCGAGCGGTCCTCTCGGTCATCGAGCTCTCGCGCGCGAGCTACCGGAAGATGCGGCAGAACCTGTGGTGGGCGGCGGGCTACAACCTTCTCTCCGTGCCGCTGGCCGCGGGGATCCTCGCCCCGATCGGCTTCGTCCTGCCGATGTCGGTGGGCGCGATCCTCATGTCGCTGTCGACGATCGTCGTGGCCCTGAACGCCCAGCTGCTGCGGCGTCTGGACCTGCGGCCGGACTCCGTCGCCCCGCGGGTGTCCTAGGGCGTCTGGAGATCGGCTTCGATGTCGCGCGCGGCGCCGAGCAGCGCGGGGATCAGCCGGTCGGTGACGTCGTCCTCGGTGTAGCGCCCGGTCGACATCGACACGTTGATCGCCGCGACGACCACCCCGTCGCGGCCGCGCACCGGCGCGGCGAGGGACTGCAGTCCGGGCTCGAGCTCGCCGTCGACGCGGGCCCACCCCTGGGCGCGCACCCGCTCCACTTCCCGCCGCAGCGCCGCCGGGTCGGTCAGGGTGCGGGGGGTACGGGCCGTGAGGTCCGTGGCATCCACGATTCGGTTGCGTTCGTCGACGGATGCCGCGGCCAACAGGACGCGTCCCATGCTCGTGACCGCGGCCGGGAACCGCGTGCCGACGGTGATGCCGACCGACATGATGCGCCGGACCGGCACGCGGGCGACGTACACGATGTCGGTGCCGTCGAGGACGGCCGCGGAGGCGCTCTCTCCCACGGCCCGGGACAACGCCTCCAGGTGCGGCTGCGCCACCTCGGGAAGCGACAGCGCGGACAGGTAGCTGTAGCCGAGCTCGAGCACCCGGGGGGTGAGTGCGAAGGACCGCCCGTCGTTGCGCACATAGCCGACGGTCTGCAGCGTGCGGAGGAAGCGTCCGGCCGCGGCGCGCGTCACCCCCGCGCGGCGGGCGACGTCGCTCAGCGTGAGCTCGGGGTTCTCGGCGTCGAACGCGCGGATGACGGCGAGACCGCGGACGAAGGCTTGGACGATCTCGCCCGGGCCGTCGGCGTCGGTGGGCTCGGCGTCGGTCACCGGCTCACCCTATCCACCCCGCGCGCCCCGGCCTCACCGCTCCAGCACGACGGCGAGGCCCTGACCCACGCCGATGCAGATCGCGACGACCGCCAGCCCCGAGCCCCGGCGCGCGAGCTCGTGCGCCGCGCGACCGATGATGCGGCCACCGGACGCGCCGAGCGGGTGGCCGATCGCGAGCGCACCGCCGTGGACGTTGAGCTTCTCGGGGTCGAGATCGGGCCATCCGGCCAGGCACGCGAGCGATTGCGACGCGAAGGCCTCGTTGAGCTCGACGAAGTCGACGTCGGCCCACGTCTTCCCGGCACGCGCGAGCGCCTTGTTCGCGGCCTCGATCGGCGCGATCGGGAACAGGTCGGGGTCGACGCCGTGGGCCGCACGGCCCGCGATCCGCGCGAGCGGCTCGGCATCCAGCGCTCCCTCGCCGCCGATGAGTACTGCGGAGGCGCCGTCGTTGATCGGCGAAGAGTTGCCGGCCGTGACGCTCCCCCGTCCGTCCGACGCGAACAGCGCCTTCAGCCCCGTGAGCTTCTCGACCGAGGTGTCGTCCCGGATGCCTTCGTCACGGGAGAGCGCGACCCCGGGCACCGCCACGATCTCGCCGTCGAACACGCCCGCCGCCCACGCGGCCGCCGCGCGTCGGTGCGACTGCACGGCGAAGGCATCCTGCGCCTCCCGCGTGATGCCCCACTCGCGCGCGATCTTCTCGGCGGACTCGCCGTTGGAGATCGTCCAGTGCTTCGGCAGCGCCGGGTTGATCATGCGCCAGCCGATCGCGGTGTTCCACATCGTCGCGTTGCCCACCGCGGGGAACGGCTTCGCCGACTTCTCGACGACGTAGGGCGCGCGGCTCATCGACTCGACGCCGCCCGCGAGCACGATGTCGGCGTCACCGGCCTCGATCGCACGCGAGCCCTGGATGACGGCCTCGAGCGACGACGCGCACAGGCGGTTGACGGTGGTGCCGGTGACCGTCGTCGGGAAGCCGGCGAGCAGCGCGCCGAAGCGCGCGACGTTGCGGTTGTCCTCACCGGCCTGGTTGGCATCCCCGAAGACGACGTCGTCGATCCGGGCCGGGTCGAGCCCGGTCCGCTCGACCGTGGCCTTCATGACGAGCGCGGCCAGATCGTCGGGACGGACGGATGCCAGGGCTCCCCCGGCGCGGCCGAAGGGGGTGCGGACGGCGTCGTAGACGTAGCTGGCGGACATGTCAGGCTCCTCGCTCGATCAGCGTGAGACCGAGCAGTTCCTCGATCTCGGCGTGCGTGTTGTCGCCGAAGAGCTCTCGCACGCGGAAGCCGTCGGGAGTGACGTCGAAGACGCCGTGGTCGGTGTAGACGCGCGAGACGCATCCGACGCCCGTCAGCGGATACGTGCAGCTGTCGACGAGTTTGGGGGCACCCTGCTTGGTGAGCAGGTCGGTCATGACGTAGACGTCCTTCGCGCCGATGGCGAGGTCCATCGCCCCACCGACCGCGGGAATCGCGCCGGGCTCGCCCGTCGACCAGTTCGCCAGGTCGCCGGATGCCGAGACCTGGAACGCCCCGAGCACGCACACGTCGAGGTGACCGCCGCGCATCATCGCGAACGAGTCGGCGTGGTGGAAGTACGCGGCCCCGGCGAGCGCCGTGACCGGCTGTTTGCCGGCGTTGATGAGGTCGGGGTCGACGCGTCCCTCGACGGGAGCGGGCCCCATGCCCACCATTCCGTTCTCGGTATGCAGCACGATCTCGAGCCCGTGCGGCAAGTAGTCGGCCACGAGCGTCGGGGCTCCGATGCCGAGGTTCACCACGGCACCTTCGGGGATGTCGGATGCCACGCGCGCGGCGAGCGCGGTGCGGGAGACGCGGGTGGTCACGATGCCGCTCCGTTCCGGGCGAGCGGGCGCCCCTCGATGTCGACGCCCCCGACGAAAGCGCCGTCGCGCAGCCAGGCGCGCTCCCCCACGGCCACGACGCGGTCGACATACAGGCCCGGGGTGATGACCGCCTCGGGGTCGAGGTCGCCGAGCGGCACGATCTCGTCGACCTGCACGACGGTGGTCTTCGCGGCGGCGGCCATGATGGGCCCGAAGTTGCGCGCGGTCTCGCGGTAGACGAGATTGCCCCAGCGGTCGGCGCGGCGGGCGCTGATGAGGGCGACGTCGGCGTGGATCGGGTACTCGAGCACGTAGTCGCGGTCGCCGATGCGCCGCGTCTCTTTGCCCTCGGCGAGTTGCGTCCCGAATCCGGTGGGGGTGAAGAAACCGCCGATTCCGGCGCCGGCCGCGCGGATGCGTTCGGCGAGGTTGCCCTGGGGAACGAGCTCGAGTTCGACCTTGCCCTCGCGATAGAGCCCGTCGAAGACCCACGAATCGCTCTGCCGCGGGAACGAGCAGATCATCTTGCGCACCTGGCCCGCTTTCAACAGCGCGGCGAGCCCGGTGTCGCCGTTGCCGGCGTTGTTGTTGACGACGGTGAGATCGCGGGCGCCGTGCGCGATGAGTGCGTCGATCAGCTCGACGGGCTGCCCCGCGCGTCCGAATCCGCCGATCATCACGGTCGAGCCGTCGGCGATCCCCGCCACGGCTGCCGCGACGTCCGGCACGGTCTTGTCGATCATGGTCCCTCTGTTCGTTCTGCGAACGCGTGTTCGTGAAGCGAGCATACGCTCGGCGACGTCGGTGCGCCAGCGGCATCCCCGCCTCCCGAACAGGCGAAGCGCCGAGAACAGGCCGGTTCATGCCGAACCCTCCTGCTGCGAGCGCGTGCCCTGTTCTCGACGCACCCTTGTCGTGCGGCACCGCCCGTGTTCGGATGGATGGATGGGGTGGCTCGTTCTCGTCGTCGTCGGCGCCGTGCTCTGGTGGTGGTCGCTATCCATCGCGCTACGCGCGTACCGGCGAGAACGGATGCCGCTGTGGGCCACGCCGACCAAGGCTCCCGGCCGCGCGGTGTTGCTGCGCGCCGCGGGCTCGGCCGCCGCCGTCTTCGGGATGGGGATGGCTTCGCCGTCGTTGGCCGTCTCGGCGCCGGTGGCCGCCATCATCGCCATGGTCACGCTGACCGTGCTGCTCCTCGCGCCGTACCTCGCCGCGATCGCGATCCACAATCGCCGCGTCCGCTCCCCCGAGTGACTCGGTCCGGGTACCCGTCGTCCTTTCGGATGAGATTCGACCGCGAGTACCCACCCCGGGACCTCGGCGCGGGAGGCCGACTCCCGCGGAAACACGCCGATCTCCCGCTCCTGCGGTCCGCCGCGGGCCACGAACGGTTCCGATCGGCCGGGATACCTTCTGGGAACTCGGGTCGTCCGCGGGAGCGTCGATGGTCTCGATGCACGCGGTGTCCGTTCGGGTCGGACACCGGCGTGGGGCGGGGGCCGCATTGGGGGCGGCCTCCGCCCCCTCTTCCTCGCGACGCACACGGATGCGGGCGCACGGTCCGAAGACCCCGCGCCCGCACCGATCGCACCGTGACGGCTCAGCAGAGACCGGTCGACGTGCTGCTGTAGCAGATCGACGTGCTCCAGGAGCTCGCGAAGACCTCGCTGCGCTCGGTCTCACCGCGCTCGAGCGTCTGCAAAGAGAGCAGGTATCCCATTCGTGTCACCTCCCCCCGGACCTCGTGCCCGGAATCGGGCAGCGTCGACCGGGGGGAGGTCGAGGAACGGCAACGACATGCGTCGACCGTCGCGCAGGCTCGCGAGAGTCCAGAGGACGCCCGCGGATCCGGTGGCCAGGTCGCACGAGAGACGCAGCAGCGCGCGGCCCGGGTAACCGACGCCGACGGGCCGTGGGATGGCGTGCAGCCCGAGGAGTCGCTCGTGACGGCGCAGGGCGTTCTCTGCGGACTTCGCCGAGGTCGCCCCCGCGCCGCGGGCGCTCGCCTCCTGGGCGGCGAGGACGAGCATCAGTCCGGCCCGACCCTGGAACAGCCCCGGCTCCAGAACGAACTCCGGCTGAGCGGCCAGGGTGAGGCCCTCGAGCTGCGGACGGAGCACCGTCGCCGGATTCCGGGCGACCAACCCCGCGAGCGCTTGCGCCACGCCCGCCGACCCCGAGCCGAGGTAGGGCAGGAGCCGCCAGCCCTCGTCCATCTGCAGCGAGCCGTCCTTCGTCGGCACGCATCGCGCCAGATCAGCGGCGATCGCCGCCTCGGCCAGATCGAGAAGCGCGCTGTCACCCTGATGGTCGAAGAGAGCCAGAGCGAGGACGGCGGCCCCGCTCGGGCCGCGCAGCAGTCCTCCGGCGCCGGTGGCCACGGGCCCCGACGCGGCGACGGTCCACCCCCGCTCGCGATCGGCGAGATCGTCGAAAATCCGGCGCGCCTTACCGACGAGCTCCGGATGCCGGTCCGCCAGGCGAAGCAGCCCGAGGGCGGTGCCCGCGGGACCGCCGTACACCCCGGCCGTGTCGGCCCGCGGCGGCGCGTCGAGGCATCGGGCGAGCGCCTCGTCGGCGAGTCCGGGCCGACCGAGCGCCTCCCAGGCCGCCGCGGCGCCCGCGAGTCCGTCGAAGAGCCCGGATCGCGGCGTGGCCGCGCGCATGGCCTCGGCGCACCACCGTTCGATTTCCTCCGGCACGCGCCCGGTCGCCGCGTGGAGAGCGAGGAGAGCCCCGAGCGCGCCGTGCGCGACCGCGTAGGCGGGCTCGTCGAACTGCGCGGGGTCGCCGGGCCAGAGTCGGTCCGTTCGCTCGGGAGTGGCGTCGGCGAGGAGGTGCTGGACGAGGGCGTCGATCCTCTGCTCACGCGGCTCGTCGTCGGCCGGTCGCGGGCGACAGGCGGTTTCGCGGAAGCGCAGGTCGCGACGATCGACGTCCGTGAGAGCGAAACGTTCGGTCACCCACTGCTCGAGTCGCGACTCCACGTTCGGGTGCAGGTCGAGCAGCGGAGCGAGGGGCGCGAAGAGGAACAGCAGGAGGCGTCGCAGCGCGAACAGATCGGCCGCCGTGCCCACGCGCGCGGCGGGGCCGGCGAAGTCGGGGGCGACGAATCCTGGCGCCCCGATGGCGACGGGCGCGTTCTCGGGTGCGGGTCGCGCCATCTCGAAGTCGATGAGGGTGACCGCGCCCGTGTCATCGATCAGGAAGTTCCCCGGATGTACGTCGCCGTGGGAGAAACCGCCGGCGTGCACCTGCTCGACGACGCGCACGAGCCGTCGCGCGAGGCCCAACGCCCATTCGCGGTACTCGGCGACCGCCGCCGCGTCCGCACCAGCCGAGACGAGGGGATGCCGCGCGACGACCGCCTGGTGCAGGGGCACGCCGCGGGCCCGCTCGAGCACGAGGTAGCGGTGTCCGAGGGCTGTGAAGTCACGAAGGAGCGCGACGGTTCCGGGCGCGCGGAGACGCCGGAGGGTGTCGGCTTCGCGTTCTGCGCGCGCGACCGCGTCGAGCCCGTCGGCGGTCACCCCCGCGTGCGGCCGTGCCTCCTTCACCACGACCTCTCGACCCCCGTCATCGGCGGTGTAGACACCGCCCGCGTTGGAATGGTGCAGAACGCCCGTGACGCCCGGGAAGCCGTCGGGCGGGCGCACCTCGCCGAGCTCCTCCACCAGCGGCCGGAGGAACGACGGGATCTCGACCCAGTCCGGCGGGGCGAATCCGGGCCGACGCACGTCGGCGACCAGATGCCCGGCGGGATGGCGGATCGCGGGCGTCGGGACGCCGTCGATCTCGACGAACATCCGGCGGAAGCCGCCGTACCGGACGAAGACCGGCCCTTCGCTCCAGCGCAGGTCGGAGAGGATGTGCGGACCGCGATGGTCCGCGGTCCGCCTGCCGAGCTCCGTCAGCGTGCGCTCGAGAACCGCGCTCGTAGGCGGATAGATCGTGACGAACTTGCCGGACCCCTCCCGGCTGGCATCCTTCCCGTTCGAGGCGGCGAGGACACTCGGGCGCGAGAGGTGCTTGAACGGCAAGCCCTCGCCCACGCAGTATCCGGACACGACCCGCAGGAGGAGTTCCGCGGCGTCGTGGGTGATGCTGAGATGCACCTTCCAGCCCTGCTCGGGAAGCGACGCGCCCTCGGGCTCGTAGTAGGCCCAGATGCCGTCATCGGCGCGACGCCACGACGCCGGGACGTCCACGGCGAAGGGCACGTCGTCCTCGAGCGCGGGACCACGGCCGGGGTGCTCGTAGAAGTACCTGTCCGCGCGTGCGAACACCGGATAGATCGCGTCCATGCCCCCGCCCCACCGCCTCCGTCGCGCCGTCGGGACGCGGCGCGAGGCCATGGTGTGCGGGGGGCGTGGCTCGGGCGGACCGCGGACGGGCACGCCCACGAGCGACGATCCGTCGCGATTCGGCCGATCAACCGGCCATTCTTCACCCTCGGCCGAGGAGCGCGGCGAGAGAGAGGATCGCGCTCAGATTCGTCCATTCGGATGAGGCGCGAGCTCTGCGCGCACGCGCACGCCCCACAACGCCAGCTGTGTACGGTCGGCGGCGCCCACCTTGCGCATGGACGACTGGATGTGGCTGCGAACCGTGTTCACCGACACCACGAGCGCGTCGGCGAGCTGTTCGTTGGAGGTGATGCCGTCGCTGAGGAAGTGCACGACGCGGGCCTCGGAAGGACTGAGGGATGCCACCTTCGCGCGGTCGTCGTCGGACAGGCGACGCTGCGCGATCTCGGTGAGCACCGACCGTGTCACCCGGGAGGACATGAGCGCGTCGCCGCGGTGGGCGGCCCGGATCGCCTCGACGAGCTGGGAGCTGTCGTGGGTCTTCAAGAGGTATCCGGACGCTCCGTTGCCCAGAGCGCTCATGACGAGCTGATCCTCGCCGTGACTGGTGAGGGCGATGACGCGCGTCGCGCCGCCGGATTCTGCGACGACGGCGCGCGTGGCGTCGATGCCGTTCATCTCCGGCATCTCGAGGTCCATCAGCACGACGTCGGCGTGCTCGGCGAGCGCGCCACGGACGGCGTCGCGACCCGTGGCGGCCTCACCGACGACCGTGATGCCGTCCGCGTGCTCCAGCCGCAGACGGACGCCGCGCCGGAACGGACGGTTGTCGTCGGCGATGAGCACCCGGATGGGGTCACTGTCAGTCACGTACGGCCTCCGTCGTCCTCGGGAGCGGGATCTCCACCCCCACTCGCCATCCCCCCGCGTCGTCGGCGGCGGCGTGCAGCGCGCCGTCGACGAGGGCGAGCCTCTGGCGCAGGTTATCCAACCCCCAGCCCAGTCCGAGACCACTCTCGGGGTCGCGCTCACGGCGGGGAGCACCGTTCTCGACGGTCGCGTGCACGCGCCCGGTATCGATCTCCAGGTGCACGCGGACGGGAGCGCCGGCCGCATGCTTGGCGGCGTTCGACAGCGCCTCCTGGATCGCGCGGTACGCGGTCGTCGAGACCACGGCCGGAGGAAGCTCGGCGTCTCCCTCGGTCGTCGCGACGACGTCCATGCCGCGTTCCCGCCAGAAGGCGACGAGGTCGTCGAGATTGCGCAGGTCCGGTGTCGGCGTATGCGCTGTGGCCTCGACCGCCCGCAGGTCGCCGAGGGCGCCGTACAGGCTGGCCGCGGCGTAGCGCCCCTCGGCTCGGACCTCGTCGATGAGCTGGAGCGCCTGCTGGGGGTGCGCGGGCGCGAGATCGGCGGACGCGTCGCACAGCGAGACCAGTCCGGCCAGGTGCTGCCCGGCGACGTCGTGCAGCTCCTGCGCGATCCGACCGCGCTCGGCCGTGCGCGACGCCTCGATCGCTTCGGCCTGTTGCGCCTGCAGGTCCAGCGCGTGCTGCCGCGCCCGCTCCGTGCGTCGCTCGAGCGCCGCCCACAGCAGACCGAGAGCGACACCGGCGAAGGACAGGGATGCCAACGACACGCCCTCGGTCAGGAGGAAGCCGAGGATCGCCCCGGGCGGGACGCCGAGACCGGCGGCCCAGGCCCCCAGGGACGCCCACCCGACGCCGACACCGACCGCCGCCCACGTCGCCGCGACCGGGATCGTGTGGGCGCTTCCCACGGCGAACATCGCGATCGCGACAACCAGTTGCATGGGCGTCGCCCACGTCGGGACGCCCAGCACGACGGCGACCGCGAGGTAGCAGGCGAGAGCACCGAGCATGGCGAGCACCGGCCGGGGTGCCAGGGCGGAGACGGACGACGCCTGAGCCAGACAGGCCACGGCCACGAGCGTGATGACCACCTGCGGCGACAGGCTGTGGGCCCATTCTCCTGTGCCGCTGGAGATGGCGAGCACGGGGTCGCTGCACACCTGAACCACGGTGGCGAAGAAGACGACCACGGCGAACAGCGGCGAGCGCATGATCGTGACGACGCTCGGGCGGGCGACCTTGTCCATCTGACCTTCCTACCCGCACCCCGTCACGGAGGGCGGGAAACGCGCAGAAAGGGCCTAGAAGAGTTCTGAGACCTCCCGCGAACGCGACGAAGGCCCCGGATGAATCCGGGGCCTCTGTCGTCTGTGCGCGAGGGGGGACTTGAACCCCCACGCCCTTGCGGGCACTGGCACCTGAAGCCAGCGCGTCTACCTATTCCGCCACTCGCGCGAGTCATGGCATCCATGGATGCCGCGCACTCAACTTCCCGAGAATATCACGGCCTCGCGCCCCCGACGAACCGTGTTCGGGCCCCGCTTCCATGACCTGTCCAGGCGTGCTGACTACGATGTGGCTACTGGTCTGCCTGCCTGAAGGAGTCTCGTGGGACTACTCGACAGTTTCGAGAAGGGTCTCGAACGCGCCGTCAACGGTGCGTTCGCGAAGACCTTCCGCAGTGGCATCCAGCCGGTGGAGATCGCCGCGGCCCTGCGCAGCGAGCTCGACAAGAAGGCCGTGGTGGTCACGCGTGAGCGCATTCTCGCGCCGAACGCGTTCTCGGTGCGCCTCTCGCCCGCCGATGACGAGAAGATGAGCGCCCTGGGCTCGACGCTCGTGTCCGAGCTCGACACCCTGGTGAAGAAGCACGCGCGCACGCAGGGGTATTCGTTCGCGGGGCCGGTCACGATCTCGATCGAACGCGATGGCTCGCTGTCGACCGGCACCCTCCGAGTGGATTCGCGGACCAGCGAAGGAAAGGTGTCGTGGCGGGGCGTCGTCGACATCAACGGCACGCGTCACCCGCTCACGAAGGCCCGCACGGTCATCGGTCGCGGCAGCGACGCCGACATCACGATCCCCGACGCCGGCACGAGCCGCAAGCACGTCGAGATCCTGTGGGACGGCGAGCGCGCGATGGTCCGCGACCTCGGCTCGACGAACGGCACCACGCTGAACGGGCACAAGGTCTCCGAGGCCGCGCTGCCACCGGATTCCACCATCTCCATCGGACGCACCGATATCGTCTTCCGCGTGGTCGCTCAGGCGCAGCCCGCGCGACGGTCGGCACCGTCCGATGCGACACAGCTTTTCGACGCTCGGGAGCGGGGGCCCCTGTCATGAGTCCGTTGACTCTTCTCCTTCTGCAGGGCGGGTTCCTCGTCCTGCTGTGGTTCTTCGTCTTCGGTGTCGTCTACTCGCTGCGCGCCGACCTGTTCGGTGTCAAGGTGCGCAAGCTCCCCGAGCCGTCGGCATCCGCTCCCGCTCCGGCCGCGCCCGCCCCGACCGCCTCGCCGAACGCCGTGACGACGCAGGTCAAGCGGCCCGCACCGCCGGCGGCGGCCCCGGCGGGCGGACTGGCCACGACGTCGTCCGTCTCGCGCATCGTCATCACCAGCGGGCCCAAGGCGGGACTCGAACTCCCCCTCGGCACCGAGCCCCTCACGATCGGCCGCTCGAGCGAGTCGGGCCTGGTCATCCGCGACGACTACACCTCCAGCCACCATGCACGTCTGGTGCTGTGGGGCGACCAGTGGATGCTGCAGGACCTCGACTCCACCAACGGGACCTCGCACGACGGCGTGCGCGTGGCATCCCCCGTCCAGGTGAAGGTGGGGGCGCCGATCAAGGTGGGCGCGACGACCTTCGAGCTGCGGAAGTAACCCACCTCCATGGTCTTCCAGGGCTCGAGCGCGGCCATCTCCCACACGGGAAAGGTGCGCTCCAACAATCAGGATTCGGGCTACGCCGGATCCAACCTCTTCGTGGTCGCCGACGGCATGGGCGGTCACGCGGGGGGCGATGTCGCCTCGAGCCTGGCGATCGCGCGACTCACCGAGCTGGATCAGCCGTTCCCCAGCACCACCGCGGCCGAGCACGCCCTGCGGGACGCCCTCGCCGACACCGCGACCGAGCTCATCGACACCGTCGCCCGGCGCCCGGAGCTGGCGGGCATGGGCACCACGGTCAGCGCCGTGATCATGGTCGACGACTACGCCGTCATCGGCCACATCGGCGACTCGCGCGTGTACCTGTACCGCGACGACACGCTGACCCAGATCACCACCGACCACACTTTCGTGCAGCGCCTGGTCGACTCGGGCCGGATCACGCCCGAGGAGGCGCGGTATCACCCGCGGCGCTCGGTGCTCATGCGGGTGCTCGGCGACATGGACCCCGATCCCGAGGTCGACACGTTCATCATGCCGACACAGGACGGCGACCGGTGGCTGCTGTGCTCCGACGGCCTGTCCGGCGTCGTGGACGACGCGCACACCACGCGCGCCCTCGCGCAAGGGATGCCGCCCGCCCGCACCGCGGACGCGCTGCTCAAGCAGGCGCTCGACGGCGGCGCGCCCGACAATGTCACGGTCGTGATCGTCGACGTCGGCGGTCAGCATCCCGTGTTCATCGGCCCCCCGACCATCGTCGGCTCGGCGTCGAACCCCAGCGGCGTCGTGGTGCCGCCCGTCCGCCCCGCGCGGGCGCCGTGGCTGCACTCCGCCCGGCAGGCCGCCAACGAGCCGACGCACTTCGAGCCCGCCGCGGAGTTCCTCGAGGAGCTCATCGAAGAAGACCGTCGGCGCGCCCGCCGTCGCCGCCTGGGCTGGCTCGCCGCGCTCATCCTCGTGCTCGCCGCCATCGGTGCCGGCCTGTTCGCCGGCTACACCTGGACGCAGACCCGCTACTACGTCGGCGCCGACGACGACTCGGTCGTCATCTACCGCGGCATCCAGCAATCCCTCGGCCCACTGACGCTGTCGTCCGTGTACGAGGACACCGACATCGTGCTCGCCGACCTGTCCGACTTCGATCGACAGACCGTCGAGGCGACCATCACCGCCCGTTCGCTGACGGATGCCGAACTCATCGTGGATCGTCTGCGTCCGCAACCGGAGGCCACCGGATGACCGACCAGAACGTGACGCGTTCCGACGCGGTGTCCACCGACACCGCCGTCATGCGTGCGCTGAAGAAGATCCGCGTCCCCGCCACGCAGCGCAACCGCGAGCTCGGCCTGCTGCTGTTCGCGATCGCCGTCTACGGCTCCGCGATCGTGCTCGTCCAGCTGGGGGTCAACGGGACCGTGGAGTCGGGCTACCTCGTGCTCGCGGCCATCCCCGCGGTGCTCGCGCTCGCCATGCACATCGTCCTGCGCCTGCGCGCCCGTGACGCCGACCCGTTCGTGTTGCCGATCGCGACCGTGCTCACCGGCCTCGGCATCGCGATGATCTACCGGATCGACCTCGCCGTGGGTCTGCAGGGATGGGATGCCACGTCCATCCGCCAGATCGCCTGGGCGGCGATCGCACTGGTCGCGGCACTGGCCGTGGTGATCTTCGTGCGCAACTACCGCGTGCTGTTCCGGTACACGTACCTCTCGGGTCTCGTCGGCATCCTGCTTCTGCTGTTGCCCTTCGTGCCCGGCCTGGGCACCGAGCAGAACGCCGACGTCTGGGTCTCGCTCGGTTTCGTATCGTTCCAGCCGGGCGAGCTCGCCAAGATCTGCCTCGCGATCTTCTTCGCCGGCTACCTCGTCCGCACCCGAGAGAGCCTGACGTCCACGGGTACGCGCTTCCTCTTCATGACGTGGCCGCGCGCCCGCGAACTCGGTCCGGTCCTGATCATCTGGCTCGTCTCGCTCGGCATCATCGTGCTGCAGCGCGACCTCGGCACGGGTCTGCTGATCTTCGGCATGTTCGTCGCGATGCTCTACGTCGCCACGGGCAAGACGAGCTGGGTGCTCATCGGCGTGGTTCTCGTCGCGACCGGAGCGTTCCTGGCATCCCGCGTCCTGCCGTACGTCAACGGCCGCTTCACGAACTGGCTCGACGCGTTCAACCCGGCCGTCATCGACGCCGACGGCGGCAGCTATCAGTTGACGCAGGGCATCTTCGGTCTCGCCCACGGCGGACTCTTCGGCACGGGCCTCGGCCAGGGCCGTCCCTACATCACGCCGCTGTCGCAGAGCGACTACATCGTGCCGAGCCTCGGCGAGGAGCTGGGGCTGGTCGGCCTGTTCGCGATCCTCGCTCTGTACATGGTGTTCACCAGCCGTGGCATCCGGGTCGGGCTCGCCGGCCAGGACGACTTCGGCAAGCTCCTCGCGACCGGATTCTCGTTCACGATCGCGCTGCAGGTGTTCATCATGGTCGGCGGCGTGACCCGGGTCATCCCGCTCACCGGTCTCACCACGCCGTTCCTCGCGGCCGGCGGCTCCTCACTCGTGGCGAACTGGATCATCGTGGCCTTCCTCCTGCGCATCTCGGACGCCGTGCGCAGCCGTCCGCGGGTGGTGATCGGCTGATGCCCACGCCCACGCCCGCCCGCACCCGTACCCCGGAGGAGGCACCGTGACCAAAGAGCTCCGACGCCTCAGCATCGTCATGCTGGCGATGTTCCTCGCGCTGTTCGTCTCGACGAGCATCATCCAGGTGGGCCAGGCGGCCAATCTCGCCGACACCCCGGGCAACCGGCGCGCCCTCTACGACTCGTACGAGATCCAGCGCGGATCGATCATCGTCAGCGGCACCCCGATCGCGCAGTCCGTCCCCTCCGACGACGTCTACAGCTGGCAGCGCGAGTACGTGGATGCCGCCATGTGGGCGCCCGTGACCGGATACATGAACCCCGTTCTCGACGCCAAGACGCGGATCGAACTGTCCGAGAACAGCGTGCTCAGCGGCTCCGACGAGAATCAGTTCTTCTCGCGGATCGACCGTGCCCTGACCGGCCAGGTTCCGCGCGGTTCGAATGTCGAGCTCTCCGTGGATGCCGACGTCCAGCGCGCCGCATGGGACGCCCTCGGCGACCAGCAGGGCGCGGTCGTCGCGATCGAGCCGTCCACGGGCCGGATCCTCGCCATGGTGTCCAAGCCCAGCTTCGACACCAACACGCTCGCCGCGCACGACCCGGACGCCGTCAACGCCGCCTACGACCAGCTCGCCGCGGATCCCTCGCAGCCGCTGGTCAATCGAGCGATCGAGGGCGACCTGAACCCCCCGGGCTCGACCTTCAAGCTCGTCGTGGCCTCGGCCGCGCTGGCATCCGGTCGATACACGCCCGACTCGACGTTCCCGAACGTCGCCTCCTACACGCTCCCGCAGTCCTCGAGCGTCGTGAGCAACGCTGGCGGCGGCACCTGCGGCGGCGGCGACACCGTGACGATCGCGACCGCGCTGCGACTCAGCTGCAACATCCCCTTCGCCGAACTCGCCGTCGAACTGGGCGACGACGCGATCCGGGCGGAGGCGGAGAAGTACGGCTTCAACTCGTCGTTCTCGATGCCCCTGACCTCCACGCCCTCGACGTACCCCTCGAACCTCGATGCGCCGCAGACCGCGCTGAGCGGTTTCGGGCAGGGCCAGGTCCGCGCGACCCCCCTGCAGATGGCGATGGTCTCGGCGGGGATCGCGAACGACGGCGTCGTGATGAACCCGCGCATGATCGACCGGGTGATCGAACCCAATCTCTCGGTCGCGGAAGAGGGCTCGAGCAGCGAGTTCGGCCGCGCTCTCGAGTCGAACACCGCGGCGCAGATGGTCACGATGATGACGGCGAACGTCCAGGACGGCGCGGCGTCGAATGCAAGAATAGACGGGGTCCAGGTGGCGGGTAAGACCGGCACCGCAGAGAACGACGCACGTCCCTACACTCTCTGGTTCACCGGATTCGCCCCGGCGGACGACCCGAAGGTCGCCGTCGCTGTCGTGGTGGAGAACGGCGGGGGCCAGGGGCAGAACGGGAGCGGCAACGAGATCGCCGCCCCGATAGCGAAGAAGGTCATGGAGGCGGTGCTGGGCAAATGAGACCGACGCAAGGAGTGACCTTCGGAGGACGCTACGAGCTGGATTCGCGGATCGCGATCGGCGGGATGGGCGAGGTCTGGGAAGCGACCGACCACGTCATCGGGCGTACCGTCGCGATCAAGATCCTCAAAGACGAGTACATGGGCGACCCCGGGTTCCTCGAGCGCTTCCGCGCCGAGGCCCGCCACGCCGCGCTCGTCAACCACGAGGGCATCGCGAGCGTGTTCGATTACGGCGAGGAGGACGGCAGCGCCTTCCTCGTCATGGAACTCGTGCCCGGCGAGGCCCTCTCGACGATCCTCGAGCGCGAGGGGTCGCTCTCGACCGACAAGACCCTCGACATCGTCGCGCAGACGGCCGCGGCCCTGCAGGCCGCGCACGCCGCGGGCCTCGTCCACCGCGACATCAAGCCGGGCAACCTGCTCATCACGCCCGATGGACGCGTGAAGATCACCGACTTCGGCATCGCACGCATCGCCGACCAGGTGCCGCTGACCGCGACCGGCCAGGTCATGGGGACGGTCCAGTACTTGTCGCCCGAGCAGGCGTCCGGCCACCCGGCCTCACCGGCCACCGACATCTACTCCCTCGGCATCGTCGCGTACGAGTGCCTCGCGGGGAAGCGCCCCTTCACGGGCGAGTCGCAGGTTGCGATCGCCATGGCGCAGATCAACGAGCAGCCGGCACCGCTGCCGCCGACGGTGGCGGTCCCGGTGCAGAACCTCGTCATGGCGATGATCGCGAAGAAGCCCGACGACCGCCCGGCCTCGGCCGCCGCGGTCTCGCGCGCCGCGACGGCGCTGCGGCGCGGCGACCTCACCGCCGCCGCCGCTGCCGTCCCCGCGATCGCCGCGGGTGTCGCCGTCGCCGATGAGGTCACTCAGCTGCTCACCGCGGGGCAGACGTCCGCGGCGACGCGCCTGCTGCCCGCTCCGGCGTCCTCGCTGCTGACCGAGGAGCACACCGAGGAAGATCCGCGGCCGCAGAAGAAGAAGCGCAGCCCGTGGACGTGGCCGCTCGTGGCGCTCATCGCGCTGCTGCTGCTCGTGCTCGGCGGCACGCTCTTCGCCGTTCTGAGCAATCAGAACGACCCCGACGCGGGTCCCACCAGTTCCGCACCCACCTCGTCCGCGCCGTCCCCCTCGTCATCCCCCTCGTCGTCGCCGACGCAGACCTCGCAGCTCGTCGACGTCAACTCGCTCGGCCTACCGGGCAAGTCATGCGAAGAGGCGAGCGCGATCCTCAGCGACAACGATCTCGGCGCGCAGTGCGAGACGGGCAACGCCGCGACCAGCCCCGATCAGGTGGGCCTCGTCGACACGGTCAACCCCACCGGTCGTGTCCCCGCGGGCACGATCATCACGCTCCGTGTCTTCGGTGAGGAGACCCCGCTCCCCGCACCCGGCACGCCCACCCTGCCCGACTCGTCCGTGACGGCGGGCGACACCGTTCAGGTGTCGTGGCAGCAGTACACGTGCCCCTCCGGAACGGGCAACGTGTCGTCGTACAACTTCACGGCGACCAACGGCACGTTCACCGAGAACGGCCAGTCGACGGCGTCGTTCTCCCCCGAGGCTCGCAACGCCGAGCTGCAGGTGAACAACTCCGTCGGCCAGAGTCTCCGCGTGACCTACACCGTCAGCTGCTCGGGCACCGACCGCACGGCGGGCCCCTCGGGCGAGGCATCCGCATCGATCACCGGAGGAAACTCGCCGTCGCCGAGCCCCAGCGCCACCCGCTGACCCCGATCCCCCACCCCGCCAGGAGTTCCCCCGTGACCACTGAGACGCGTGTCCTTTCCGGGCGCTACCGCGTCGACGACCTCATCGGTCGCGGCGGAATGGCCAGCGTCTATCGCGGCTACGACCAGACCCTCGGTCGTACGGTGGCGATCAAGATCCTCCGGGCCGATCTCGCCGGCGACGCCGCGTTCCGCACGCGGTTCCGTCTGGAGGCGCAGGCGGCCTCGCGCATGGCCCACCCCACGATCGTGCGGGTGTTCGACGCGGGCGAGGACGTCGAGGTCGGCGTCGACGGGAACGAGCGGCCGGTGCCGTACATCGTGATGGAGCTCGTCCACGGCCGACTGTTGAAGGACGTCATCGCCGGGGGACCCGTGCCCATCGACGACGCGCTCCGATATGTCGACGGCATCCTGGAGGCGTTGGAGTACTCCCACCGCGCCGGTGTCGTGCACCGCGACATCAAGCCCGGCAACGTGATGATCACGGACTCCGGTCGCATCAAGGTGATGGACTTCGGTATCGCCCGCGCGGTGTCCGATTCCTCCTCCACCGTGGCGGAGACGACCGCGATCGTCGGAACCGCCGCGTACTTCTCACCGGAGCAGGCGAAGGGCGAGTCGGTCGACGCGCGCGCCGACCTCTACTCCACGGGGGTAGTGCTCTACGAGCTGCTCACGGGTCGTCCACCGTTCCGGGGAGACACTCCGGTCGCCGTGGCGTACCAGCACGTCAGCGAGGCGCCCGTGCCGCCGAGCGAGCTCAACGACGACGTGCCCCGGGCACTGGATGCCGTCGTGCTCCGGGCCCTCGCGAAAGACCCGTTCCAGCGCCCTCAGGACGCCGCCGGCTTCCGGGAAGACCTGGATGCCACGGTCGAAGGCAAAGAACCGACGAAGCGTCAGATGTCGGCGCTGTCGAACGAGCTGTACGGGCCGAACCCCCGACAGGCTGCCGAGACGGCGCGCTCCCTGCGACAGCTCAGCACCGACACCACCATGCGTCGCACGCAGCCCGGACCGCCGGTGGCGTGGATCTGGGCGGGGGTCGCCATCCTGGCTGTGCTCCTCGTCTCGGTCCTGCTGTGGGTGGTGCAGATCCAGCCGTCGAACGACGTGCCCACGGCAGGGCGCACGATCCCGGACGTCGTGGACATGTCGTACGACCAGGCCGTGGCGGCGCTCGAGGAGGAGGACCTGTCCGCCAAGCGCGTCGACGTGGCCGACGAATCGATCGCGGCGGGCAATGTCGTACGCACGACGCCCGGCGCCGATACGTCGGTGGCCGTGGGGCAGGAGGTGACCGTGTACGTCTCCACCGGTGCCGATACCGCCACCGTCCCCACGCTCGAGGGCATCACCGAGTCCGAGGCCCGGTCCGCGCTGGAGGCCGCGGGTCTCTCGCTCGGCCTCGTCCAACGGCAGCCCGATCCCGCACTGACCGCGGGCGTCGTCATCTCGGCGAGCGTCGCCTCCGGCATCGAGGTCGCCAAGGGAACGACGGTGAACCTCGTGGTCGCCAGCGGGACGGTCGTCATCAACGACTACACGCAGAACTACCCCGTGGACGTGGCTCAGCGCGAACTCGAGTCCGATGACAAGCAGTTGACCGTGCGCACCCAGGAAGACCCCGGATGCCCCGCCACGACTCCTGCTCTCGTCAAGACGCAGTCGCTGGCTCCCGGCGAGGTGCCGGTGCACAGCGAGATCACCCTGACCTACTGCAGCGGCTCCTGAGTCCGGCGAGGGTGCAGACGGCGTCCCGTCTTCGCGGCGCCGCGCAGCCCGGCATCCTCCAGCCAGGTTCCGAGCAGTGCGTGGCCCCCCTCGGTGAGGACGCTCTCGGGGTGGAACTGCACGCCCGTCAACGGCGCCGTACGGTGTGCGAGACCCATGATGACCCCGGACGTGCTGCGCGCGGTCACGACGAGGTCGTCCGGCAGCGTGTCGGGGTCGACGGCGAGGGAGTGGTACCGCGTCGCCTCGAAGCCGTCCGGCAAGCCGGCGAAGACACCGCGGCCGTCGTGGTGGATCCGGCTGGTGATACCGTGCAGCAGTTCCGGGGCCCGAGCGACCCGACCGCCGAAGGCGACCGCGAGGGCTTGGTGTCCGAGGCACACCCCGAGCAGAGGGATGCCACCCGCGTGGGCGACCCGCACCGCATCGATCGATGCGCCGGCGTCGGCCGGATGCCCGGGACCGGGAGAGACGACGACCGCGTCGGCCTCGGCGACGGCGGACAGGACGTCAGGGTCGTGTGCCGGTCGGACGGAGACGTCCGCCCCCAGATCGGCCACGTATCCGGCGAGGGTGTGCACGAAGCTGTCGCGGTTGTCGACGACGACCACGCGGAAGCTCACTCGACCGTGACCTCCTGTGGATAAAGGATGTCGCTCACCCACGGGAACACGTAGAAGAACAGGCCGTACAGCACGGCGGCGACCAGGACGAGGACGATGAGCAGGCGGACCCACCAGGGTCCGGGCAGCACGCGCCACAGGGCTCCGTACATCAGGCGGCTCCGGAGGTCAGTGCGGCGGGTGGTCCGTCCGCGCGCGGGGTGTACGACTCGAAGACCCCGTACGCGATCGCACGCTCGGTGGATCCGAAGCGCGGGCTGCACGTGGTCATGGTGATGAGCCTGTCGGTCGCCTGCACATCCGCCGCTTGCGGGACCGGGAGCAGCACCCCCACGCCGTCGGGTCGGACGTATTCGAGATTGCGGAACCGGTAGGTGTACCAGCCTCCCTCGGTCTCGACGACGACCGCGTCGCCGATGCGCAGCGACGGCAGATCGGCGAACGGAGCACCGTGGCTGCCGCGGTGACCCGCGATGGCGAAGTTGCCCTGCTGGCCGGGCATGGCCGTGTCGGGGTAGTGGCCGATCCCGATGGGGTCGAGCGTCACGGAGGCACTCACCCCACCGGCGAGTTTGAACTGGTAGTCGGGTCCGAGACGAGGGATGCGAAGGACCCCGAACACCTCGCCGTTCCCGGGCTGCGCAAGGGCGGGCGGCTCGGTGGGGCTCGCCGCCTCGGTGTCAGGAGAGGGCGCGGGAGCCGTGGGAGCGGCCGCCCATTCCTCGGTGAGCGCGCCGGCTTCGCTCTTGAACTGAGCGCCGATGATGGCGTCGCCGATCCACAGCTGCCATCCCACGAACAGGAGCACGACGACCCCCGCCGTGAGCAGCAGATCGCCCAGGACCCCGAGCACGGTGACCCGACGCCGAGCCGTCGGACGCCGACGGGAGGCGCGGCGTGTCGGAGGCTGCTCGACCGTAACCACGAGGCGAGTCTAGTTCCGTGGGTCCAGCACGACCTGGCAGTTAGACTGACCCGCATGGCACGTACTGGCAACGGCGAGGACCCGATCGCTGAACGCAACGAGAACGGCTCCACGCCCAACCCGGTGTGGTTCCTGCCGATCATGATCGGCCTCATGCTCGTCGGCTTGGTCTGGGTGCTCGTCTTCTACCTGAGCAACTCCCAGTTCCCGGTGCCCGGCATCGGCGCCTGGAATCTCGTCATCGGTTTCGGGATCGCCTTCATCGGCTTCCTGATGACCACGCGCTGGCGCTGAGACCACCCGACTTACACACGTGTAATTCATCCCCACCTGTGGATGAGCCTGTGGATAACTTTCAGAAGTAGACCACGGCCGGGATGGCGAGCAGGGCGCATAGACCCACGGCGAGAACGACGAGCAGACCGATCTGCATCGACCGCTGTCGTCGCAGTCGCGTGCGCGCGTAGATGAGCCCGACCAGCGCGCCGACGACGAGCCCGCCCAAGTGGGCCTGCCACGAGACGCCCACGTTCGCGAGCGCCGCCGCGTAGTCGCCCGTGCGGAGCGAATCGATCAAGGCGACGATGAACGGCCAGACGAAGTTGATGCCGATGAGCACGCCGATGACGCGGATGTCGGCGCCAATGTGCCGGCCGATCACGAGCAGCGCGCCGAAGAGGGCGAAGATCGCACCCGATGCGCCGACCACGACGGTCGTCGGCGCCAACAGGGCGACCGCGACCGAGCCCCCCAGCGTACCGAGCAGGTAGAGGACGACGAACCGCCCGCGTCCGAGCAGTGGCTCGAGGTTCCGGCCGATGAACCACAGCGCCAGCATGTTCAGGCCCACGTGGAAGAACCCGGAGTGGACGAGAGCGGTGGTGAGGACCCGCCAGGGCTCGATCGGTCCGAACTGCGGGACGAGGTAGGGCGGGTAGAACGCGAGGGCGTTGCCGACGATGCCCCCCACACCGGGGATGAGCCCGATGACGTAGGCGAGACCGGTGATGGCGATGATGGTGAGGGTGGCCGTCGGTCGGCCACCCGCGACGACGGCGGCGGGGGCGGAACGGACCCAGCGCCGCTGCGCCTTCTTCTGCGCCGGTGTCTCGGCGGCCTGCTGCCGCGCCATGCACTCGGGGCAGATGACGCCGACGGCGGCGGGCGTGCGACACTCGGGACATACCGTGCGCAGACACCGCTGGCAGAGAACGAAGCTCTGCCGGTCGGGATGCCGGTAGCAGAAGTTGTCGCTGTTGCGACGGAACTCCTCGGTCGTAGACACCCGCCGCCGCCGAGGGTCAGACGGCGACGACGTCGACCGACTCGAGCACGACGGGCTCGACGGGGCGGTCACCGGCGGCGGTGGGAACCTTGCTGATCGCGTCGACGACCTTCTTCGAGGCGTCGTCGGCAACCTCGCCGAAGATCGTGTGCTTGCCCTGCAGCCACGGGGTGGGGTCGGTGGTGATGAAGAACTGCGAGCCGTTGGTGCCCTCGGGCTGACCGGTGATGGCGTTGCGGCGGAGACCGGCGTTCGCCATCGCGAGCTTGTAGGGCGCCGAGAAGTCGAGCTCGGGGTGGATCTCGTCGTTGAACGTGTAGCCGGGACCGCCGATGCCCTGGCCGAGCGGGTCGCCGCCCTGGATCATGAAGCCCGGGATGATGCGGTGGAAGACCACGTTCGAGTACAGGGGACCCTCGCCCTTGGCACCCGTGGCCGGGTTGGTCCATTCCTGGGTTCCGTCGGCGAGGCCGACGAAGTTCCGAACGGTCCGGGGCGCGTGGTCGCCGAACAGGTTGACGACGATGTCGCCGTGGTTGGTGTGCAGAGTCGCAACGGCGGTGTGGGAAGCCATGGGTACATTCTCTCAGAGTTATCTGCAAGGGTCCGCGGACCAGCACCCCCGTTCTGGCAAGATGAAACGCGTACATCCCATCGACAGGGAGGATGAAGCCGTGGGCCTCAGCCGCAAGAGCAAGAAGGAACTGCGCAAGCTCCAGAAGCACGCCGCGAAGGTGTGGGAGTCCCAGCAGGTTCTGCTGGGCGAGAGCGGAAAGGTGGCCCGCGAAGCCGGTCGCCAGCTCGGTCGCTTCAGCCGCGAAGACCTCGTGCCCGCCGTGCACGATGGATACGACAAGTACGCCGCGCCGTACGTCGGCAAGAGCGTCACCTACGCCAACCGCTTCCTCAGCAGCAAGGTCATCCCTGCGGCCGGTGCCGTCGTGGGTGGCGCGATGTCGGTGTGGGATGCCGCCGGCGACACGCGCGACCGCCTTGCCAAGGGCCGCGGGTTCGAGCTCGACACCCACAAGTACGCCAAGCGCGCCGAGAAGTACGGCAAGAAGGCCAGCAAGCACCTCGCCGCGAAGCTGCCGAAGCAGAAGAGCAGCATGGGCGCCGGTGGCGTCATCGCCATCCTCCTGGGCGTCGTCGCCGCCGCGGGCGTCGCATACGCCGCGTGGCAGACGCTCCGCGCCGACGATGAGCTGTGGGTGGCCGACGACCCGCTGCGCGCCCCGGACGCGTGAGCGACCCCACCAGCCGAGTTCGAGAGGCCGCGCAGCAGCGCGGCCTCTCTGTGGATGTACGGGAACGTCCGGCGGCTTCTTCGCTCGAGGAGGCGGCCGAGTTGCTCGGCATCCTCCCCGACGACATCGTCAAGACGCTTGTCGTGAAGCGATCGGACGACACGTTCCTGTTCGCCCTCGTCCCCGGCGACAGGGTCATCTCGTGGCCGAAGCTCCGCGCCCTGGTCGGCGTCAACAAGCTGCGTCTGCCCGAGCCTGAGCTGGCTCTCGCCGCCACGGGGTACGAGCGGGGCACGATCGTCCCCATCGGCAGCACGAACGACTGGCCCGTGTACGCCGACGAGAGCATCGTCGGGCGCCGCATCGCGATGGGTGCCGGTGCCCACGGCTACAGCCTCTTCGTGGACGCCGACGACCTCATCCGCGCGTACGACGCGACCGTGGCCGACATCACCGCTCCCCGGGACTGAGGGCTACAGCCGCGCCATCCGGAACGCGATGTCGACGAGCTGCACGCGCCGCAGCCGCCGTGCCGCGTGCAGAGAGAACCACTCGGCGCGGTCGGTCGACCCATCGACCTCGTTCCGCAACCGCCCACCGACGACATGCGCCCGGTACACGATGCGCAACGCGTGCAGCGGCCCCTGCGCGTCATGCGAGAGCCGCGACTCCGCCGGGATGACCCGGGAATGGATGCCGAGGAGCTCGTCGACCACGACCCGGAAGCCGGTCTCCTCGCGGACCTCGCGGCGCACGGCGTGCTCCGGCTCCTCCCCCTCCTCCAGACCACCGCCGGGAAGTGTCCACGCGGCGCGTCTGCCTTCGATCCAGTGGGCGAGCAGGACACGGTCATCGACGTCGGTGACGACGGCGTACGCGGCGACTCGCATGTCCATTGCGATCACCCTAGCCGGGCACGACGCGACACCGTGGGCCGGAAAGGGAAAGAGTCAGCGATAGCCGACTCGGTGGTGAGTTCATGCCTCTCCTCGAGTATCACGTCGAGATGAGGCGGGGGATCTGCACGATCGACGCGATCGAGTCCGTCAACGCCCGCGCGACGGCACGACGCATCATGCGCTCGCGCCGCGTGCTCTACGAGCCGCCCTACGTCAGCGGGCGACGACCGCCGGCTCATCACGCACCCGCCGCTGTGCTGAGCGTCGGCCAAGCCTCATCAGCGAACGTGCGCGGGGGTCGACGACAGTGCGCAGCCCTGACCCAATCGCGTTCACGGTGACGACGACGACGATGATCGCCAGACCTGGAGCGATGACGTACATCGGGGCGATGCTCAGGAAAGGGCGTGCTTCCGCGATCATGTTTCCCCAGGTCGGCGTGGGTGGTTGCACCCCCATCCCGAGGAAGCTCAGCGTTCCGTCGAGCAGCAGCGCTGCGGCGAAGACGAGGATGCCCTGCACGAGCACCGTGGGCAGTGCGTTGGGAAGCACATGCACGAACAGGATCTTCGGCCCGCGCATGCCCGACGCGCGCGCCGCAGTGACGAACAATCGGCCGGAGAGAGCGAGCGTCCGACTCCGCACCACCCGGGCGATGAGTGGCGTGAACACGACGGTGAGCGCGACGATCTCGCTGAATGCGCCCGCACCAATGGCGGTGACGAGCGCGATCGACAGCACGATGCCGGGGAACGCCATGAGTGCATCCATCGCCCGCATCAGCACGTTGCCCGTGCCCTGCCAATAACCGCTCGCAAGACCGATGACAGCACCGAAGACTGTCGCGCCGAAGGCGATGGCGGCCGCGATACCGAAGGAGACCCGCGCAGCATTCACGACCCGGGACAGGATGTCGCGGCCGTATGCGTCGGTGCCGAGCAGGTGCTCCGCGGAAGGGCCTTGAAGACGGTCGGCGGGTGACTGACTCGTGGGGTCTGCCAGCACCAGCGGGCCAATCACCGCGATGGTCGCAATCATCAGGAGCACGATCAGCCAGACCGTGAGCTCGGTGTTTCTCCGCCAGAACCTCATCAAGTGGCTCACGACACCCTCACTCTCGGGTCGATGACGACATACAGCAGGTCGATGACGAAATTCAGAAGGACGAACATGCCCGCGATCGCGATGGTGACACCCTGAATGAGCGCGTAGTCGCGAGTCGTAACGGATTGGCTCAGAAGCGACCCGAGACCCGGGATGACGAAGATCGTCTCGAGGACGACGACTCCCCCGAGAAGGGTGCCGAGACTGTTCCCGACGACCGTCAGTGCGGGAAGGGCGGCGTTGGGCAACACATGCCGAAGAAAGACCGCTCCTTCGCCGACGCCTTTCGAGCGTGCGGTGCGCAGATAAAGGTGCAGCATCTCGCCGAACACGCTCTCCTTCAGGTTCAGCGCGAAGACGGCCACCTGGTTGACCATGAGCACGATGACCGGCAGCGCCAGATAGCCGATGGCAGCAGCCGGGTCCGAGAAGAGGTCGACATACCCCGACACCGGAAGAAGCCGCATCTGCACAGCGACGACGAGTATGAGGATGAGTGCGAGCCAGAACTCCGGAACTGCGACAGCCACCGACGCCAGCCAGGTGCTGCCGCGGGCGACCAAGCCGCCGGGCTTCAGCGACATCATGATCGTCACGGGGACGGCCACGATCACCGAGAGCAGCGTCGCCGAGATCGCAAGCGTCAGTGTCGGCGCCAGATGTTCGGTGATGGTGGGCAGCACCGCCTGATGGAACGTCGTCGATGTGCCGAGATCACCGACGAACAAGCCCCCGAGAAAAGACAGGTACTGCTGCCAGAGCGGCGCATCGAGGCCGAGTTCTGTCCGTAACTGGGCGATCTGCTCGGCTGTCGCGTTGTCGCCAGCAATCGCCATCGCGGAGTCGCCGGGGATGACTCTCACGATGAAGAAGATCGCGGTTGCCACAAGAAAGAGCACGATGACAAGGTCGCGCGCTCGGCGGAGGATGAGTCGGGTCACTGAAGTCTCCGGGTCGGCCTTCGGGGCCGGTGACGAGGTCTCGTCCGGCCCCGAAGGCGGGCTCGCTATTCGGCGAGCCAGCTGTTGTAGAGGATGAGGGCGAAGTTGTCGAAGCCCTGCAGGTCACTCGTCCACGCCGCATACTGCTTGCTGCCGTAGATCACGACCGACGGGATGTCGTCCCAAACGAGCGCCTGGATGTCATCCACGACAGCCTTGGCCGCGTCGGCATCCGCAGCGTCGGAATAGTCGGCCAGGAGCGAATCGAGGTCGGCGTTCATGTAGCTGCTGATATAGGTCGGCTGCAGCCAGTTGACCTGTGACGGCGAGGTGAGCACACCGTTGATGAAGGTGAAGGTGAGGTCCCAGCTCTCCGGCTCGTCGGTTGCGACGGCGCGCACGGTCGTATTGTCGTACGACTCGATGGCCGCATCGATGCCGATCTCGCTCAAGGCATTCTGAACCACCGTGCCCCAGGCCACCATCTGCGGGTAGGTGGTGGGAACTAGCATCCGGACTCTCGTCACACCGGCCTCGGCGAAGAGCTCGGCAGCGCGCTCGGGGTCATGGTCAGAGTAGACGTCCTCGCCCTCTTCGCTGTACATCGGCTCGTTCTCAGGAGAGGCGAACGCGCCGGTCGGAACCAGCAGATCGCCCGACGTACCGGACGCAGCGGCAAGCGCCGTCTTGTCGAGGAGAAGGTTCAGCGCCTCCCTCGCCTTCGGGTCGGAGAACACGGAGGCCTCGTTGTGGTTGAGCACGATCGTGTTCACAACGCCACCGGCCGACGGCTCCACGACGAGATTCGGGTTTGCCTTGAGCACGTCGTACTGGTCGTTGCCCGGTGTGGAAACCTGCCATTGCCCGGCCGTGAGCCCGTTCACGACGGTGGCATCCTCGGCGACGAACTTGAAGTCGATCTCGTCGAGATACGCGTGCTTCGCTCCCGCATAGCCCCCCCAGTCCTCTTCGCTCCGCGAGGCGTAGTCGTCGAACCGGATGAGGTCGACACCGACACCCGTGTCGTACGCGTCCAGCTGATAGGGGCCGGTTCCAATCGCCTGCTCGGCGCTGAGAGCAACCGCCCCCGCGGCGGATGCGATCTCGGCGGGGAGGATCGCAGCGCCCGAACTCGCCAGTTCACTCAGGAGCGGGTAACGCGGCGAGCTCAGAGTAAGAAGCACCGTGTCGTCGTCCGTAGCCTCGATCGTGCTGATCGATGGCTTTGCCTGCTTTCCGACGCTGCTGACGTCGAAAAAGCGCGTCAGGGAGGCCACGACATCCTCCGCGTCGAGCGCAGAACCGTCGTGGAAGAGCACGCCGTCTCGCAGATCGAAGGTGTATCGGAGCCCGTCAGCGCTGACCTCGTATGTGTCGGCGAGCATCGGCTTCGGCGAGTAGCTGGAGTCCAGCGCCAGAAGCCCTTCGAGCACATGCGAGTTCATGTATTGCGTGACCTGGAGCGTGCTCACGGCGGAGTCGAGGGTGCCCGGATCTGACGGAAGCGTCACGGTGATCGTGCCGCCGACGACCGGCTCGCTTGCCGCATCCGTCCCGTCGGTGGAGGTGGGGGCGGCGCCTCCGGAGCAGCCGGCGAGCGTGAGCGCGAGCGCGGTCATCGGCACTGCGATCTTCAAGGGACGAGGGAGAGCGTGCATGTGATTCCTTCCGATGTCATGGACTCGTATAGGTGGTGCGTTCAATGGGGGTTCGTTGCCGCGAACGACCGCTCCCGGAACGGGTCTGGGTTGGATGCGAGCAGTCGTGCGGTGTATTCGTGACCGGGAGAGCGAACGATCTGCTCCGCATCTGCGAGTTCGACGAGGTCGCCGCGATACATCACCGCGACGCGATCCGCGATGGAGGTGACGAGGCTGAGGTTGTGGGTGATGAATACGTAGCTCAGCCCGAGTTCTCGCTGGAGGTCGATCAGAAGATTGACGATCTGACCCTGCACCGAGACATCGAGCGCGCTCGTCGGTTCGTCCGCCACGATCAGCGACGGTTTCGGGGCGATCGCGCGTGCAATCGCAACTCGCTGTCGCTGACCGCCGGAGAGCTGCATTGCGTGCTTGTTCGCGGACGCTGCGGGCAGGCCGACGGCGTCCAATAGCCACCGCACGCGGGCGTCGATCTCACGACGGCTGAGGCTAGTGAGCTCTCGCATCGGCTCGGCGATCGCATCGCCGATGGTCTGCCGTGGATCGATGGATGCCTGTGGGTCTTGGAAGATCGCCTGCACACGCTGACGCAGCGCAAGTTCGGCCGCGCGCCCCTTGCGTGCTTCGTAGGCAACCCCGTCAAGCTCGATCCGGCTTCCCGGATCCGGACGTTCGAGGTCGAGCATGAGCCGCCCGAGCGTCGACTTGCCCGATCCAGTCTCACCCACGATGCCGAGGAGCTCGCCAGGCCGCACCTCGAACGACACGTTGTTGACGGCTCTAACGGTGTTCCCTTGTCCGCTGCCGACTGCCTGGCCGCGCGCACTTTGCGCGTACGTCTTCGAGACGTTCTTCAGCACAAGCGACGGTCCACTCGAAGGGCGCGTGGCCGGGCCCGCGCCGTTCGGTGTGGGGGCCCCAGTGAGCCGCTCGATCAGCTCGGGCGTCCACTGGGCGATCGGGTTCCAACTCCGCACCATATGTCTGCCGTCCGGCGACACAGTCACAGGCGGCGTCTGCTCTCGCTCGATCGGCGTCGCCAGCGCATTCCGGGGCGCGAAGCGGTCGCCGACGAACGATGTGGCCGGCGGAGGTACGCTCCCGGGGATCGTCCGCATGCGACCCGCCAAACGCTCCCCCGCGCGTGGGACGCACTCGAGCAGAGCTTTGGTATATGGATGCTGAGGCTTGCCCAGCATCTGCGCGGCATCGCCGACCTCAACGACTTGGCCCGCGTAGAACACGGCAATGCGGTCGGCGATCTCAGCGGCGATTCCCATGTCGTGTGTGATGAGGACGCAGGCCATCCCGTGTTCGATCTGGAGGCGGCGGAGAAGCCGCAGGATCTCGGCCTGCACGGTGACATCCAGCGCCGTCGTCGGCTCGTCTGCGATCAGGAGATCGGGATCACCCATCAGCGCCATCGCGATCATGACGCGCTGCTGCATTCCGCCAGAAAGCTGATGTGGATATCGCAGAAGGATGCCGGCGGGATCGGTCATACCGACCTCATCCAGCAACGCGATCGCCTTTTCGCGAGCCGCGATCCGCATTGCGCGGCCACGTTGCACTGCTCCTCTTTGCGCGGCACGGTATGCCTCTTCGAGCTGATCACCGATCCGCCTCGTCGGATTCAGCGCCTCCATGGCCTCCTGAAAGATCACCCCGATCTTCCGCGCGCGAATTCGGTTCATGTCGCGGCGGGATGCAGTGACGATGTCGGTCCCGTCGACGAGCGCACGCCCGCTCAGCACCATCGGCGCGGTGTGCTCCAGCAATCGCGCGACCGAGAGCATCGTGACGGACTTTCCGGAGCCAGACTCTCCAACGATGACGAGCGTCTCTCCCCTCGCCACCTCGAGGTCGACTGCATCAGCGAGCACGTTGAGACCATGATCGGTCTCGACGCTGACGGTGAAGGAATCGAGCAGCAGAATCGGATTCACGACGTCTCCGTCACGGGTCGGGACAGCAGTTCGGCGGGACGGATCTGAGTGATGACCTCGATCGCATCGGCCGCCAGGCCACGGGCCGCCATGAGCGGAAGAACGCGACGGATGATGTGTCCGTAGCCCTCCCCACCCCAAGCGGTCAGACGGGTCTTGCGGCAGATGTCCTGCGAAATCGCGATGTGGTCGACGAGTCCGCGTCGAACGAGCTCGACGACCCATTGCACACGTATGCCGTCATTGGGACGGTCGATGGTCGGGTTCGGCGGATAGTACGAGGACTCGTCACCGAAGAGATCGAACTCCAATACGGCACCGGTCTCTTCGGCCAGCCGCTGCATGTCGTCGACGTCGAAGATTGTGTGATCGATGTGGCTGACGATGACCCGGGTTGGATCTGCACCGGCCGCGACCAGGGTGTCAAGGTGTACGCGGGGGGCGAGTTCGTGGCGCCCCGGGTGCAGCAAGATGGCGAGGCCCGTTTCCTGCTGTGCCATCGCCGCCGCGCGCAGAGACTTCTGCTCGTCGACCGACGGCGGCCACGAGACGCCGATCTCACCGATGATGCCGAGTCTCACATCGTCCACGCCGACTTCCGCGTCGCGGACGATGTCCGCCGCAATCTCTTCGACGGAGAGCGCGTGCAGGCGCCCTTTCTGGAACGGGTCGATGTACCAGCCGCCGCCCATCACAACGTTGACGCCGGTCGCTCTGGCGACCTCACGGAGACGGGCCGGTTCGCGCCCGAGACCGCGCGATGTCGCATCGACGATCGTCTGGCCGCCTGCACTGCGGTAGGAGTTGACCTCGTCGATGGCGGTTTCGAGGTCATCCAGCCGAAGGTCGTCGGGATGCGAGTTGTCCACGCGCGCTGCATAAACCGTGCGAAGCGACAGGGGGTCCGCGGGTTGAGACGCGAGGCCGTATGCGTTCAGGTCGCAGAACAGGTGCTCGTGCAGTTGAGTGTGCCCCAGCGAGTCGGCAGAAACCTCCCCGAGCACGCTCTCGACGACACGGCTTCCCAAAGCCGCACGCCGCACACTGAGCTCCCTCATGACTGCCCCGCAAGCTCCGCGGCCACCGGTCGCAGTCGCGCGAAGGCGCGCGCGTAGCCGGCGGCAGCGTCATCGAGCATCCGATCGTCGAGCGCAGTCGAGAGGTTGATCATGCCGCGAGGAGTCGTATAGATCCCCTCGATCATGAGTGCAAGATGGAGCGCGGCCCGTCCCGTCGAGTTGCGGCGAGCATCCTCGGGGGTGGTGACGGGCGCCGATCCGGGATGCAGGTTGAGGATCGATCCGACCCGCGTGACCGTCATCGGCACCTGTTCGGCTTCTGCCGCTGCCAAGATCGATGCGGCGAGTCGCTCGGCGCCGGAGTTCAACCCGTCGATCGCCGAAGCATCCAGCCTTCGAAGTGAAACTGTCCCCGCCGCGGCGGCGGCGACATGACCGTTGAAGGTGCCGGCGTGACTCAGCCGACCCGGGATGAACGCCGACGTGAGGTCGAGAAGATCCGCCCGCCCCCCGACGCCGCCGATCGGGAGCCCGCCGCCGATGATCTTCGCGATGAGAACGAGGTCGGGCTCGATTCCGAGCGCTGCGGCCGCTCCATTGGGTGCGTTGCGTAGGGCCTGAACCTCGTCGAAGACAAAGACGGCGCCGACCGCACGCGTTCGACCCTGAAGCGCCCGCAGATACTCGACTTCATGCGGAATGACCCCTCCGGCTCCCAGGAAGGGCTCGGCGAAGACCGCAGCGGTCTCGGAATCGATCAGCTGGTCAATGGCCGCGATATCACCGAACGGGAGAGTGCGCACCTCGGGTTCATCACCGGTGAACGGCGGTACCGACCCGTGGTACGCGCCCTCAATCACGACGAGGTTGCGCCGCCCTGTGGCCCGTCGTGCGATTCGAAGGGCGAGCGCAGCAGCTTCGCTTCCCGAGTTCGTCAGCCGAAGGCGCTCGATCGCGGGCACACGCGAGATGATCTCTTCGGCGAGTTCGACCTGCGCGATGTGCAGCGACGGAAACACTGTGCCTCGTTGCGCTGCAGTGGAGATTGCCTCGGCGATCGGTGGAAAGGCATTGCCGTGAACGAGCGAGGTGTAGTTGTTGACGAGATCGAGATATTCGATGCCATCGACGTCGACGACGGTCGCTCCACTCCCGCGCGCAATCATGCTGGGGAAGGGCCAGTAGTGCGTGACGGACCGGGTTTCGGCTCCCGGGTAAGACAGCGCCGCGCGCTCGAAGAGCCGTGCGGAGGTCCGCCTCGGCGCGGCGTAGCTCGTGGTCAGTTCGTCGTGCAGAGTCGTGAGCGCCGATGGCCGCGTGTCTGGTGCTGGGGAGATGGTCATAGAAGCCTTCGGACGGGTGAACGCGGATTATTGTTCTTCGATCAATAATCCGTTGTCCGATGTTTAATTCGATTTCTCCCGCGTTACAAGTGCATTTCGGCTTGCCGAGGCGGCAATGAGCTCATGCCCCTCCGGGCGACGCGCCCGCGGGCAGATCCCACCACTCCCCTGGCACCCAGGTCTTGCCCTCCCATAGAGCGAAGAGGTCAGCATCCGGATCGGTCGCGATTGTCATGGGCTCGTCGACCATCAAGGTCGCCCGATGCCTCTCGTCGTAGGAGTCCCACGCCAGACCCCCCGCACCAGCAGGAGAACCAGAGCGAACGAAGTTCGCCACGAACTCCTGCACCCGGGTCGCGAGCGAGAGGGCAGCGTCGTCGGGCTCCTCGGCGAATTGGCTCAGAAGGTAGGGCACGTCCGCACCGTGACCGGCCCGGAGCCTCGGGCTGAGGCCCGGCGTCGCGGCGTCGAAGCGGTACCGCCACACCGGCGCGTGCCGCGAGTGCGCGTCGAGCAGCCTTCGAGTGGGGAAGCCGTACCGTTCGTCGGTGCCGATCTGCACACGAGCGTCGATCTCCCCGTCGGCATCGAAGAGCGAAGTCGCGCACGCGCGATAGGCCTCGAGCGCACGCGTCGCGCCTGCGCCGAACACCTCACCGAGAACGGCATCCGCGTGAGCAGCAAAGGACGCGTCACGGGCTTGGTAGTACGCACCCTCCCTTCGGGTCGTCCCCGCAATCAGCGGCACGCGGGCAGCATCGCCCCCTTCGAACGCAACGGTCGGGGCACAGGACAACGTTCGCCCGTCGATCATCGGGCGCCATATCCAGGTATCGCGCGCACCGCTGCCGAGTCTGAGCTGGGCAGCCAACAGCGCCCCGGTCGGCGCGCTCAGCAACTCATCCGCACCGAATCCTTCGGCCCGCAGCGCCGCGAGGAAGTGCCCGCGGATGGAATCGGCCTGCGCCGGCGTCGCGACATGATCGCCTCCCGACATCGAGATCGCGCGATGGAACAAGCCCGCAGCGTCGGGCGCAGCCATCAGATCAATGACACTCTTCGCGCCGGCAGAGACACCGGCGATCGTCACGCGCTGAGGATCTCCTCCGAAGGCGTGGATGTTGCGACGCACCCATCGGAGCAGTTCGATCTGGTCCAGGAGGCCCGCATTCCCCGAGTCCGCCCAATCGTCGCCGAGGACATCTGCGATCGACAAGAAGCCGAACACGCCGAGTCGATAGTTGAAGGTGACGACCACCATTCCTTCCTGGGCGAGCGCCCTCCCGTCCCCCGTACCGATGCCCGGCCCGCTGCCAATGCGGAATCCACCGCCATGAATCCAAACGAGCACCGGCAACGGCCGGGTAGCTGCGTGAGCCGGCGCGGTGACGTTGAGCACGAGCGCGTTCTCGCTCTGCCATTGCTCGTCGTCGAAGTCCCGCACGCCCCGCGTCGGCTGAGGGAAGCGCGGACCGAATCGGGCCGCGTCCAACGGCTCACTCCACGGGTCAGGGAGCTGCGCGATCCGCCAGCTTCGTCCGCCGGAGATCGCTCCACCGTAAGGTATTCCGCGCCAGATCGAGCACCCGCGTTCGGTCACTCCGCGCACGGGCCCTGAATCGATTTCCACCAACGGACGAGCAATCTCCACTGTCGCAGTCCCCTTCTCCGCACTCGATCGTTCGGAGGATCCGAGCGACTAATTGATCAGCGTACAATCAGTACGATCGCGGATGACGCAGCGCGGATCGATCTCCAGGACGGGAAGCCCATGGCACGCAGACCGAGCAGTGATGTCTCCCTCAGTATCGACGCGATCATCGAGGCCACGATCGAGTACATCGACACGAATGGGCTCGATGCGTTCACCATGCGCGCTCTGGCTACGCAGATCGGGGTCTATCCAGCCGCGCTGTACTACCACGTCGATTCGAAGGCGAAGCTCGTCGGCCTCGCCTCATCAAGGCTCTTCGGCGACCTACCAGTTGTCGCGAGCGACACCGGGTGGCAAACCGCGCTTGCCAGCATCGCGCACAGCATCCGGCGCATCATGTTCAATCATCCGAACTTCGCTCCCGTGTTCGGGCTCACACTCGCGGCGGACAGCACACCCGCCATCCCGTTCATTGAGGGGCTCCTCGGTGTCTTGAGCCGTACTGGACTTTCCGACGAGAACATCGTCGCGGCCTACAACGCGTATCTCGGCCTCATCATCGGCTGGGTGACGGTGGAGTTGTCGGGAGACCCCGGGGAAGGGGATGATGCCGACCGTTGGCGCCAGGGAGTCGAACACTCAATCGTCTCCGCGGGGACGATCCGCAATCCGAACCTGGCGCGTCTTCTTCCGCTGCTCCTGAATCGGGCATTCATGCTGCGATGGGAGTCCGGTGAAACCGCACCCCTCGACAACGGGTTCGAGTTCCTGCTCGACTGCTTCATCGCTGGTCTCGACAGCAAAAGCCGGCGATAGCGCAGATCGCACTGGCGTCACTGCACTTGCACACGCACGTGCCCGCGAGCGCCGACGCTCTCTCTGCAGAGCTACGGCAACACTGGAGTGCTCGATGTTGGACGAGGCGATGAAGATTCCCCGCGAATCACGGCGACAGATCGAATCGCGGGGTTTCGGTGAGTTGTGGAGCCTAGGAGATTCGAACTCCTGACATCCTGCTTGCAAAGCAGGCGCTCTACCAGCTGAGCTAAGGCCCCGGAAAGGGAACGGGTGGGGCTACCAGGACTTGAACCTGGGACCTCTTCATTATCAGTGAAGCGCTCTAACCACCTGAGCTATAGCCCCGTCTTGCTGACGCATCGTGGTCAACCTCGAAGACTTTACCTGAATCCCGAGGTTTTTCCGAATCGGCGTCAGTTCGAGGTGAAGCCCACGAGCAGACCGCCCGTGACCTTGACCGCGAGGTTGTAGATGCCGGCCACGACGGCACCCATCACCGTCACGACGACGAGGTTCAGGATCGCCACGATCGCGGCGAAGGCCATCACCTGCGGCAGGCCCACGTACTGCGACAGCGTGGCGCTGCCGTCGGTGAAGCTCGCGAAGAACTCGTCCGCCTGGCCGATGAGGCCTGTGGCGGTGACGACGAGGTAGATGAGGAAGTACGACACCACGGTGACGATGGCGATCGCCACGGCGGCTAGGAACGAGAGCTTCACGGCCGACCAGAAGTCGATGTAGACCAGGCGCAGGCGCACCTGCTTGGCAGGGGTCTTATGAGTCGACTTCTTTGCGAGCTTGTCGGCTACCGTGCTCATGCGTCAGTACTTTCCTCGGGGGTCTCGGAAGAGGAGGCGGTCGCGGCTGCATCAGGCGCTGCCGGATCGGTGGTCGTCTCCGTCGTCTCGGCCAGGTTCCGCTCGGTGTTTCTCGCGATGGCGATGATCCGATCATCGCCGCCGGCGCGGGCGAAAACGACACCCATCGTGTCGCGACCCTTGGCAGGCACCTCGGCCACGGAGGAGCGTACCACCTTGCCGCTGGCAAGAACCACAAGGACCTCGTCTCCCTCGGAGACCATCAGACCGCCCGCCAGAATGCCGCGATCCTCGGTCAAGCGGGCCACCTTGATGCCCAGACCGCCGCGGTTCTGCATGCGGTACTCGGTGACGGACGTGCGCTTGGCATAACCGCCCTCGGTGACGATGAAGACGTACTCGTCGTCCTTGGCCACGGATGCCGAGAGGAGGCTGTCGCCGGCGCGGAAGTCCATGCCCTTCACGCCCGACGTAGACCGGCCCATCGGGCGCAGCGCGCTGTCGGTGGCGGAGAAACGCAACGACATCCCCAGGCGACTGATGAGGAGGATGTCATCGCCCTCGTCGACGAGCAACGCGCTGACGAGCTCGTCCGCAGCGCCCTGCTCGGCCTCGTCCCCGTCGTCCGAGGCCTGGCCGCGCAGCTTGATCGCGATGACGCCGCCCTGACGGTTGGTGTCGTACTCGGTCAGACGCGTCTTCTTCACCAGACCCGCGCGGGTGGCCAGCACGAGATACGTCGCGACGTTGTAGTCGCGGATGTCGAGGATCTGCGCGATCTCCTCGTCGGGCTGCAGCGCGAGCAGGTTCGCGACGTGCTGGCCCTTGGCATCCCGTCCCGCCTCGGGGACCTCGTAGGCCTTCGAGCGGTACACGCGGCCCTTGTTCGTGAAGAACAGGAGCCAGTGGTGGGTCGTCGTGACGAAGAAGTGCTCGACGACGTCGTCGGCACGCAGCTGCGCGCCCTTCACTCCCTTGCCGCCGCGGTGCTGTGAGCGGTAGTTGTCGCTGCGCGTGCGCTTGATGTAGCCGTCGCGCGTGACGGTGACGACCATCTCTTCTTCGGCGATGAGGTCTTCGACCGAGACGTCTCCGTCGAACCCGTGGAGGATCTCGGTGCGACGGTCGTCGCCGAAACGGTCGACGATCGCCGTGAGCTCGTCGCGGATGATCGTGCGCTGACGGGCGGGGGTGGCGAGGATGTCGTTGTAATCGGCGATGCGCGCCTCGAGCTCGGTCGCCTCGTCGACGATCTTCTGCCGCTCGAGGGCCGCGAGGCGACGCAGCTGCATGTCGAGGATCGCCTGCGCCTGGATGTCGTCGATGTCGAGGAGCTTCTGCAGACCCTCGTTGGCATCCTGAGCCGTCGGCGACCGACGGATGAGCGCGATGACCTCGTCCAGCGCGTCGAGCGCCTTCAGATAGCCGCGCAGGATGTGCATGCGCTCTTCCGCCTTGCGCAGGCGGTAACGCGTGCGACGGACGATGACCTCGACCTGGTGGTCGATCCACAGGCTGATGAAGCCGTCGAGCGACAGCGTGCGCGGCACGCCGTCGACGATGGCCAGCATGTTCGCGCCGAAGTTCTCCTGCAGCTGCGTGTGCTTGTAGAGGTTGTTGAGCACGACCTTGGCGACGGCGTCACGCTTGAGCACGATGACGAGACGCTGACCGGTACGACCCGAGGTCTCGTCGCGGATGTCGGCGATACCGGTGATCTTGCCCTCGCGCGCGAGGTCTCCGATCTTCACCGCGACGTTGTCGGGATTGACCTGGTACGGCAGCTCGGTGATCACGAGGCACGTGCGGCCCTGGATCTCCTCGATGTTGACGACCGCGCGCATCGTGATCGAGCCACGGCCGGTGCGGTAGGCGTCCTTGATGCCGCGGGTCCCCAGGATCTGCGCCGCTGTGGGGAAGTCCGGCCCGGGGATGCGCTCCATGAGCGCTTCGAGCAGCTCCTCGCGAGTGGCATCCGGGTTCTCCAGGGCCCACAGGGCACCGGCCGAGACCTCGCGCAGGTTGTGCGGGGGGATGTTGGTGGCCATACCGACCGCGATGCCGACCGAACCGTTGACGAGCAGGTTCGGGAAACGCGCCGGCAGGACCGTCGGCTCCTGCGTCTGACCGTCGTAGTTGTCCTCGAAGTCGACGGTCTCTTCCTCGATGTCGCGCACCATCTCGAGCGCGAGGGGAGCCATCTTGGTCTCGGTGTACCGCGGCGCGGCCGCGCCCTGGTTTCCGGGCGAACCGAAGTTCCCCTGGCCGAGCGCGAGGGGGTAGCGCAGCGACCACGGCTGCACCAGGCGCACGAGGGCGTCGTAGATCGGTGCATCGCCATGGGGGTGGTAGTGCCCCATGACCTCGCCGACGACACGCGCGCACTTCGAGAACGACTTGTCCGGACGGAAGCCGCCGTCGTACATGCCGTAGATCACACGGCGGTGCACGGGCTTGAGGCCGTCGCGCACGTCGGGCAGAGCACGCCCGACGATGACGCTCATCGCGTAGTCGAGATAGCTCCGCTGCATCTCCAGCTGCAGATCGACCTGGTCGATCTTGCCGTGGTTGTGGGCGGCTTCCTCGCGCGCGTCGGTGGGCTCGGGAGTGATGTCGTCAGCCATGGAGTCTCAGTTTCGTATCGAGTCGACCGGGTCAGATGTCGAGGAAGCGGACGTCTTTGGCGTTGCGCTGGATGAAGCTGCGGCGCGACTCGACGTCTTCTCCCATGAGCACCGAGAAGATCTCGTCGGCCGAGGCGGCGTCGTCGATCGTGACCTGCCGGAGCGTGCGGGTCTGAGGGTCCATCGTGGTCTCCCAGAGCTCGTGGTCGTTCATCTCGCCCAGACCCTTGTAGCGCTGGATGCCGTTGTCTTTGGGGATACGGCGGCCGGCGGCCTGTCCTTCGACGAGGAGGGCGTCCCGTTCACGGTCGCTGTAGGCGTACTCGTGGGGGTGGTTCGACCACTTGAGGCGGTACAGCGGCGGCTGCGCGAGGTAGACGAACCCGGCCTCGATGAGGCCCCGCATGTAGCGGAAGAGCAGCGTGAGCAGCAGCGTGGTGATGTGCTGACCGTCGACGTCGGCATCCGCCATCAGCACGATCTTGTGGTACCGCGCCTTGGCCATGTCGAAGTCCTCGCCGATGCCCGTGCCGAAGGCCTGGATCATCGCCTGGACCTCTTTGTTGCCGAGCGCGCGGTCGAGGCGGGCCCGCTCGACGTTGAGGATCTTGCCGCGCAGCGCCAGGATCGCCTGGGTGTGCGGATCGCGACCCTGCACGGCCGAGCCGCCGGCGGAGTCACCCTCGACGAGGAAGATCTCGCTGATCGACGGGTCCTTCGACGTGCAGTCCTTGAGCTTGTCGGGCATCGCGGCCGATTCGAAGACGCTCTTGCGGCGAGCGGTCTCACGGGCCTTGCGCGCGGCCAGGCGCGCGGTGGCGGCATCGATCGCCTTGCGGATGATGTTCTTGGCCTGCGCGGGGTTCCGGTCGAACCAGTCTCCCAGCTTGTCGCCGACGACCTTCTGGACGAAGGCGCGGGCCTCGGTGTTGCCGAGCTTGGTCTTGGTCTGGCCCTCGAACTGCGGCTCGGAGAGCTTGACGGAGATGACAGCGGTGAGACCCTCGCGGATGTCCTCACCCGTGAGGTTGTCGTCCTTCTCCTTCAGCAGGTTGTTCGCGCGCGCGTAGCGGTTGACGAGTGTCGTCAGCGCCGCGCGGAACCCCTCCTCGTGCGTCCCGCCCTCGTGGGTGTTGATGGTGTTGGCGTAGGTGAAGACGTTCTCGGTGTACGCGGTGGTCCACTGCATCGCCAGCTCGAGCGCGATCTTCCGGTCGGTGTCCTCGGACTCGACTTCGATGACCTCGTCGTTGACGACGTCGGCCTTGCGGACGCGGTTGAGGTGCTCGACGTAGTCGACGAGCCCGCGCTCGTAGAGGAACGTGTCGTGGCGCCCCTCGGTCACCTCTTCGCCGGGCTCGCCCTCGGTCATGACCGACTGCGGGCGCTCGTCGCGGAGGCTGATGCGCAGGCCCTTGTTCAGGAACGCCATCTGCTGGAACCGGGTGCGGAGCGTGTCGTAGTCGAAGTCGATCGTGTCGAAGATCGTGGCATCCGGCCAGAACGTGATCGACGTCCCGGTCTCGTCGCTCTCCTCGCCCTTCTCGAGCGGGGCCAGGGGCACGCCGCCGTTACGGAAGGACTGACGCCACACGTGCCCCTGGCGCTTCACCTCGACCTCGAGGCGCGTGGACAGCGCGTTGACGACCGAGGAGCCGACGCCGTGCAGACCGCCTGACACCGCGTATCCGCCGCCGCCGAACTTGCCGCCCGCGTGGAGCACGGTCAGGACGACCTCGACTGTCGACTTGCCCTCGGTGCGGTGCATGTCGACCGGGATGCCACGGCCGTTGTCGATCACGCGGACCGCACCGTCGGAGAGGATCGTGACGTCGATGGTGTCGCAGTAGCCGGCGAGAGCCTCGTCGACGGAGTTGTCGACGATCTCCTGCACGAGGTGGTGCAGGCCGCGTTCGCCGGTCGAGCCGATGTACATGCCAGGACGCTTGCGGACGGCCTCCAGACCCTCGAGCACCTGGATGGCGTCTGCCCCGTACTCGTTGGGAACCTTCGCGCTGGTGGTTTCGGGTTCCTCGGAAACGCTGTCGGGGTTTTCGGACGTCATGACTTCGCGAGCTCCAGATCGATTCGTCGGAACCTCCATCTTACCGCGCGGGGCATCGTAAAGCGGTGTGTACGCCCCTAGGAGGGGATAAATCGGAGCGTTCCGACCCCGACCATGGCCTAGCCGTAGGTATCGCGCGGGCCGCGGCCTGGAACGGCTCTCGTCCCCCATTTCCAGGAGGGGACGTCCGGCCCGATGAAGCGGATGGACTCGACCCCTGCCTCGGGGAAGCGTCGGATGATCTCCGAGAGGATGTGGGCGCGCATCAGCTGCAGTTGTTTGGCCCACGCCGTGGAGTCGGCCTGGACCGTGAGCATCCCGGCATCCAGAGCCACCGGACGGGTGTGCGCGGCGGTGTCGGCGCCGGCGACGTCGTGCCACGTGCGGACGAGGTCTTCGCGCGCGAGCTGCGGCTCCCATCCCGCGGAATGCGTCAGTGCGGACAGGACGTCACCGAGCCCCCGCGGGTCGCGGCCGGGAGTGAACGGGGCGTTCTCCCCGTCATCGGTGCGGCGCCGGCGCTTCCGCTTGCGGTACGGCGACGCCTCGAGCCCGCGCAGCCGCAGGTAGGTGGCGATCGTCTCGGGGAGTTCGGGCTCGTCACTCATCGGGATCCTTGATGCGACCCGCCTCGACCCGGACGACATGGGCGCGTAGCCCGTCGGGGACATCTTCTTCTACGGCCGATGTCACGATGACCTGCTCGTACCCGGCGGCAAGCTCGGCCAGTCGCGTGCGGCGACCGGCGTCGAGCTCGGCGAACACGTCGTCGAGGATCAGCACAGGGTCACCCAGCCGCGACTCGGCGCGGAGGAGCTCGGCGGATGCCAGCCGCAACGCGAGGGCGACCGACCAGGACTCGCCGTGCGAGGCGTACCCCTTGACCGGCAGCCCGCGGACCTCGAGGACGAGGTCGTCACGGTGCGGACCCACCAGCGTCAGTCCGCGTTCGAGCTCCATCGATCGTCGAGCCGCGAGCGCCGCGCGGAACTGCTCGGCGAGCGAGTCCGTCGTTCCCGATTCGGCTGCCGCGTCGCCCTCCTCAGGGTCGCCGCCGACCACCGACAGCGCCCACCGCAGGCGCGGATCGTGGTCGGCGCCCGCGATCGCGGTGTATGCCGCGGAGACCGGAGCGGACAGATCGGATGCCAACGCCAGACGCGCCTCGATGACCTCGGTGCCGAGCGCGACGAGCTTGTCGTCCCACACATCGAGGGTGCCGAGCGCATCGCCGCGCACGCCTCGCGCGCGAGCCGACTTCAGCAGGGCCGTGCGCTGACGCAGGACGCGGTCGTAGTCGGCGAGCACCCCTGCCAGGCGCGGGGAGCGCTGAAGGATGAGCTGATCGGCGAAGCGTCGCCGCGCCGACGGATCGCCGCGGACGATCTGCAGGTCTTCGGGCGCGAACAGCACGACCTGCGCGTACCGCGGCAGCTCGGCGGTGCGGACGTTGACGCCATTGACGCGCGCCTTGTTGGATCCCTGCCGGTTCAGCTGCAGCTCGAGCAGGACGCTGCGGTCGCCGTGGGCGAGACGGGCGCGGACGATCGCGGCATCCGCCCCGTCGCGCACCATCGGGGCGTCGCTCGAGACGCGGTGCGACCCGAGCGTGGCGAGGTAGGCCACGGCCTCGACGAGATTGGTCTTGCCCTGGCCGTTCCGCCCGACGAAAAGGTTGGCCCCCGCGGAGAGCGAGACGTCGGCGGCCGCGTAATTGCGGAAGTCCGTCAGTCCGAGCTGCTCCACGATCACCGGGTCAGACTACCCGCCGGTTCCGACATCCGCCGGGTGGGTGCCCGCTCAGCGCAGCAGCAGGTTGGGCTGCAGCAGGTACTTGAACGAGCCCTCGCCGCCCTTGTCGACCGAGGTCTGCGGGGTGATGAGCACGGGGCTCAGTTTGTTCGCGTTGTCGCTCGACGTGAACGTGATGCGCGTGAATTCGCTGCGGACGGCCCCGAGCGACTCGAGCAGATACTGGGGGTTCAGACCCAGGGTCACCTCGTCGCCGACGAGCGTCGCATCGACCGATTCTGTGGCGCGGGCCTGTTCGGTCCCCGAGGCGTCCATGGACACACCGTCGGGACCGAAGGTGAATCGCAGCGGGGCCGACCGGTCGAGCACGAGAGCGACGCGGCGGACGGCCTCGGCGAGTTCGGCGGTGTTCACGACGCTGTGGTGCTCGGTCTGCGCTGGGAACAGACGGCGCACGGGCGGGAAGTTTCCCTTGATCAGCAGCGAGGTCACGGTCTTGTTGCCCGCCGTGAACGCGATGATCTCCCGGTCACCCGAGCCGGAGAACGCGATGGAGATGTCGCCGCCGTGGGCGAAGGTCTTGCCGACCTCCTGCAGGGTCCGGGCCGGCACGAGAGCGGAGGTGGGTTCGTCGGATGCCGCGGCCCCGCCGTCCCACGGGATCTCGCGCAGCGCGACGCGGTAGCGGTCGGTCGCCACGAGGCTCAGCTGGGTCCCTGTGACCTCGAGCTGCACACCCGTCAGCACCGGCGTGACGTCGTCGCGCGAGGCGGCGAAGGCGACCTGCGCGATGGCGGTGGCGAAGTCGTCGGCCGGCACGAGGCCCGACTCGCCGGTGACCTCGGGAATCGCCGGGTACTCCTGCACCGGCATGGATGCCAGCGTGAACCGCGCGGACCCGCAGGTGAGGAGGATGCCGCCGTCATCGTCGACCGCGATCTGGATCGGGGCGTTGGGGAGTCGGCTGGCGATGTCGGACAGCAGGCGGCCGTGGACGAGGATCGTCCCCGGCTCGTCGACGGTGGCCTCGATGGTCGTGCGTGCGGACGCTTCGTAGTCGAACGCGGCCAGGGTGAGGCCCGACTCGCCCGCTTCGATCAGCACACCGGCCAGGATCGGCTGCGGGTTGCGCTGCGGCAGGAGCTTGACCACGAACGAAACGGCTTCGCTGAAGACATCGCGATTGACGTGAAACTTCACGGGCGCTCCCTTGACGGCGGTATGGCTTACCCATGCTAGTGCCCGACCGTGTCGGCACATGTCGCGCCGCGTTCGCACCGCAAGGTCATCGGATCTCTGTTAACTCATAAGTGGATTCTTCATCTTGTTAACAGCTGTGGAGAGTGTGGATAACTCCTCCGACCCGTGTTAACAGCAGGGAACTACACGCTTGTCACCTGTGGACGCGTTGCGGAGAGCCTGGGCAGTTAACACGATCGCCCGCACCACTCCGCTCCTCGTCCTCCACAGGCCGGTGCGTGTCGTTCACAGTTCTTCCGCAGAGATTTCGAGTTATCCACAGGTTTTCCACACTGTGTAGAACCGGCTGAAACATCGCCGCGAGAGCCTGTCTCGGCGCCGTGACGGCCCGGAAACGACGAAGGGGTTCGCCCGCAGATGCGGACGAACCCCTCGGCTCAGACGGTCGCTCAGCGCATGCGGCCGAGCTGCGTGGTGATCTCGGAGACCTGGTTGTAGATCGACCGACGCTCCTTCATGAGGTCGCTGATCTTCTTGTAGGCGTACATCACGGTGGTGTGGTCCCTGTTGCCGAACAGCTGCCCGATCTTCGGCAGCGACAGGCTCGTACGCTCGCGGCACAGGTACATCGCGATCTGTCGCGCGGTGGCGACAGCCTGTGACCTGCTGGAGCCGTACAGGTCATCGACCGACAGCTTGAAGTACTGTGCGGTCGCCGTGATGATGTCGGTCGGGGAGACGACGTTGGCGTCGTCCTGGTCGATGATGTCGCGCAGAACGGTCTGGGCGAGCGACATGTCGAGGGTCGAGCGGTTCAGGCTCGCGAAGGCCGATACGCGGATGAGCGCGCCCTCGAGTTCGCGGATGTTCGACGAGACCACGGTCGCGATGTACTCGAGCACGTCGTCCGGGATGAGGAGTCGTTCGCTCTGCGCCTTCTTCCGGAGGATCGCGATACGCGTCTCGAGGTCGGGCGCCTGCACATCGGTGATGAGGCCCCACTCGAAGCGGCTGCGCATGCGGTCTTCGAAACCGGTGAGCTGCTTGGGCGGCAGATCGCTGGTGATCACGACCTGCTTGTCGTGATCGTGCAGCGTGTTGAAGGTGTGGAAGAAGGCTTCCTGCGTCTCGGCGCGTCCCTGCAGGAACTGGATGTCGTCGATCAGGAGGATGTCGACGTCGCGATACCGGGCCTGGAATGCCGAGCCTCGGTTGTTCGCGATGGAGTTGATGAAGTCGTTCGTGAACTCCTCGCTGGAGACGTACCGGACGCGGATGCCGGCGTACATGCTCGCGGCGTAGTCGCCGATCGCGTGGAGGAGGTGCGTCTTCCCGAGCCCCGAGTCGCCGTAGATGAACAACGGGTTGTAGGCCTTGGCCGGCGCCTCGGCCACGGCGACCGCCGCCGCGTGCGCGAAGCGGTTGGATTGGCCGATCACGAAGTTGTCGAACGTGTACTTCGGATTCAGTCGGGTGTCGTTCCGGGATGCCGGGACGATCGGGTCGGGGGCCTGCTCGGGCATCGGTGAGTGCGTGCTCGCGGGAGCCGAAGCCGCCGATGCCGATCGGTCCTCGGCAACCGGCGCGGACCGGTGCGATTCGCCGAGGTCGGGGTTCACCACCACGCGGAAGTTGCTGACCTCGGGATCGACGCCCTGCACCTGGGTGAGCGCTTCGAGGATGGGTGCGCGCATGCGCTTGTTCATCTGCGCGGCGGTCAGGTCGTTGGGGACGTCGAGGTAGAGGGTCCCTCCCATGACGCCCTGCGGAACAGCGAGGTTGAGGAAGCCGTGCAACTGCGGGGTCACCCGATCGTCGGTGAGGAGGTGGTCGAGCACGGCGGACCAGACGGGGACATCCGGTACTTGGTGCAATGACATATCCCCTCCGGGATCTCGGCGCGCTACTGTCGACGTACATCGCGCCGAACCTGTGGATAACTTCCGGGGCCACGCTAGTTCGCGGTCCGCACGGAGCAAAATCAACTGTAGAACGCGCTCGCGTGTCTTTGCCATGGGTGTGGACGACGCTTGGGGATAATGAGCGGTCGGCCTCCCGGTTTGAGTTAACGTCGCGCGCGACGTAGCCTTAGTCGGTTGACTTATGCCTACACGGCAGTCCCGACCACGTCCCCGGCAGAAGAGCATCGGGTGACATCACCTCCGGAGTGACCCATGAGCAAGCGCACCTTCCAGCCCAACAACCGCCGTCGTGCCAAGAAGCACGGCTTCCGTGCCCGCATGCGCACCCGCGCGGGCCGCGCGATCCTGTCGGCGCGTCGCGCCAAGGGCCGCACCGAGCTCTCGGCCTGACCCACCTAGTGCTCGCGAAGCCGAACCGACTCACCCGCGGATCGGACTACAAAGCCACCGTCCGTCGGGGTTCTCGGTGTGCCGGGGCGCACACCGTCACCTATGTCGGCGGCGTGCCGGACGAAGGTCCCGCTCGCTTCGGTTTCATCGTGAGCCGCCAGGTCGGATCGGCCGTCACACGCAACACTGTTCGCCGCCGCTTGAAGGCGGTGTGCGCCGAGGCGCTCCCGTTCGTTCGCGGGGGCGCCTCGGTCGTGATCCGGGCGCTTCCCTCAGCCGCGACGATCGACTACGCCGATCTGCGCGCCGACGTCGTTCGGTGCCTGCAACGCAAGGCCGCCGCGTGAGCGCCTCCACCCTGCCCACGTCTTCCACCGGTGCCGGTCACCTCGAGTGGGACACGATCGTGGCATCCATTCCCCTCCTCCCCCGGAACGCCGGTCTCGCCCTCCTGCACGCGTACCGCGCCACGATCTCGCACGTCTACGGCGACGTCTGCAAGTACTACCCGTCCTGCTCCGCCTATTCGGTGGGCGCCGTGCAGCAGCACGGACTCGTCAAAGGTGCCGCGCTGACCGCGGCCCGCCTCGCCCGCTGCCACCCCTGGGCCCAGGGAGGCATCGACGATGTCCGTCCGCACCGCTCCTTCCGCCACGAACTCACTCCGCACGGCTTCGTCGTGCCCTCCCGAAAGGACTGATCCGTGCCGGATCTAATTGGAATCGTCCTCTGGCCCTTGAAATGGGCCGTCGAGCTCGTGCTGGTCGGCTGGCACGCGCTCTTCACGGCCTTCGGTATGGCCCCCGCCGCCGGCCTGACCTGGGTGCTGTCGATCATCGGCCTCGTCCTGGTCGTTCGTGCCGCCCTCATCCCGCTCTTCGTGCGCCAGATCAAGAGCCAGCGCAAGATGATGGAGATCGCCCCCGAACTCCGCAAGGTGCAGGAGAAGTACCGGGGTAAGAAGGACCAGCTCTCGCGCGAGGCCATGAGCCGCGAGACGATGGCGCTGTACAAGAAGCACGGCACCACACCCGTCTCCAGCTGCCTGCCCCTCCTTGTGCAGATGCCGATCTTCTTCGCGCTCTTCAGCGTGCTGAACGACGTGTCCAAGCACGCCAACAGCGGGCAGGGCGGCGTGGGTCTGCTCACCCCCGAACTCACGCGCGAGTTCTACGATGCCCGTCTGTTCGACGTGGCATCCATGCATGTGAACCTCGTGACCGCGTGGGGCCAGCCCGATGGTCAGGTCACCGTTGCGATCCTGCTGACCCTGGTCGTGCTGATGATCGCGTCGCAGTTCTTCACTCAGCTGCAGATCATCTCGAAGAACCTGTCGCCCGAGGCCAAGACCGGTCAGGCGTACCAGATGCAGAAGATCATGCTGTACATCCTGCCGCTGGCCTTCATCTTCTCGGGTGTCTTCTTCCCGCTCGGTGTCGTCATCTACTGGTTCGTCAGCAACCTGTGGACGATGGTGCAGCAGTTCGTCGTCATCCGTGAGATGCCGACCCCCGGCTCGGACGCCGCCAAGGCCCGCGAGGAGCGTCTGGCTCGCAAGGGCAAGGCGATCGATTCCAGTGGCAAGGTCGTTCCGATCGAGAAGTACGAGGCCGAGCAGCGTCGCCTGTTCGAAGAGGCCGAGCGCGCCCGCGCCGCTCAGCCCAAGCGCCAGCAGCCCGTCGGCAAGCAGCGCGCCAAGAAGCAGCAGCAGTCCGCGAAGGGTTCGGGAGCCGCGCCGCGGACGCCCGCGAAACCCGGCACGGAATCCCCCTCCTGAATACCCGGAGACCATGATGACGACGTCCGAGCAGATCGCGCCCGACCACACCGCCGCCACTGACGAGCAGCTCGAGCAGGAAGGCGACATCGCCGCCGACTTCCTCGAGGGGCTCCTCGACATCGCCGACATCGATGGCGACCTCGCCCTGGATGTGCGTGCCGGCCGTGCCTACGTTTCGGTGGAGGCCGACGATGCCGCTGCGCTGTCGACACTCTCGCACCCCGACACCGTTCAGGCGCTGCAGGAGCTCACGCGACTGGCGGTGCAGAACTCGACCGGTCGTTTCTCGCGGTTGATCCTCGACATCGGCGGGTCGCGTGACGCGCGTCAGCGTCAGCTGGAGACGCTCGTCGACCGCGCCATCCAGCGTCTCGACGAAGGGGCTTCGCAGGCGTCGCTGCCGGCCATGTCGAGCTATGAGCGGAAGCTCGTGCACGACATCGCCGCCGACCGTGGGTACGCCTCCGAGTCGTTCGGTGAGGGTGCCGACCGCCACACCGTGCTGCGCCGCGGCTGAGCCGTTCGACATGGAGAGCGAACTCGAAGCGGAACCGGATGCCGCGGCGACGGTGTTCGGCGAACGAATCGACCTCGCGCGCCGCTTCACCGCGGCACTGGCCGAACACGGCGAGCAGCGTGGGCTGATCGGTCCGCTCGAGGTTCCGCGCCTGTGGACACGGCACATTCTCAACAGCGCCGTCGCGGCTCCGTTCTTCACCGGGCGGGTGGCGGACGTCGGCTCCGGTGCCGGGCTCCCAGGGCTCGTGCTGGCGATCGCGCGGCCGGACGTCGAGTTCACGCTCATCGAGCCGATGGAGCGGCGGACCGTCTGGCTCACTGAGCAGGTCGACGCCCTGAGGCTCGACAACGTCACCGTGGAGCGCTTGCGCGCCGAGGAGTGGTCGAAAGGTCGCGTCTTTGACGTCGTGACCGCACGTGCGGTCAGCGCGCTGCGCACACTGATCCCCTGGACGGCACCGCTCGCCCGTGTGGGCGGCCGGCTCGCTTACCTGAAGGGGGCGAACGTCGCCGCCGAAGTCGACGCGGCTGAGAAGCAGATTCGTCGCTTCGGCGTCACGGATGTCCAGGTCCATGTCGTTGGTGACGGCGTGATCGACGAACCGACGCGGGTTCTGACTGCCACCGTCGCGAAATAGATCAATTCTCATTGAATGGGATTCAGATCCCAGGCGCGTACATGGCGGACCGTCGTGGCTTTCGGGTACGTGCCGCGGTCGGCGGACAACTCGAAGATGTCGATGAGCAGCATCATCGGGTACGACGGGGCTTGTGAGAAGCGGGCGACGACCCGACCTTCGCATCCGATGGTGACGACTCCCTCGGCCCACTCCACAGCCCAGGTGAGAAAGGTCCCGGCGTCGTGATCGACCGAGGCTGTGACCATGTCGTTGGTCAGTCTGTCGTCGTGATGAGCCTTGATCCCGCACCGCACGCGTGTGCGCGGGCCGATGGCATCCGCATCGATCTCGGCGACGCAGATCTCCCCCGCGTCGCGCGGATCCTCGTGTTCGGTTCCGACCAGCCATATCGCGGTCATGCAATCGGGATCCCTACTCGCGCGGAGCGTGACCTCCACCCGTCCGGCGGTCGGAGCGAACGCTAAGCGGGAGGGTGTCACGGTACGCACGCGCAGCCCGTCGGGACGGTGGCGGTGGATGCCTCGGCGCGACCCCACGGGTCCGGAGAATGTCGCGGTCTGCAGATTGGACACCCGAAGCGGGGCGTCCTCCTCGCGCCAGTCGGGTTGACCCTTCTCGATCAAGAGGTCGAGACCGGCGGGGGTGAACCTCGTCCGCGCTCGTGAGCGGTCGGGTGTGGTCCAGTGCGGCAGGTAGTGCGGCACCCATACATCGTTCAGGATGCCACCAGAGAAGTCATCGTCGATATCGGCCGGGCGTGCGGGTGCAGAGGGGAACGCGTCGCCGCAGCAGGGAGTCATGGACCTCAGTGTGCCGTGAGGCTCCGACATTCAGTCGGCGCGCTCCCCTGGCCCTGTTTCACGTGAAACGTGGTGAATCCGCACGGGCGGCGCCGAGCGGTGAGGAAGGCGAGAGGGGCGACTTTGCGCTGCAGGTGATCGAACTGCGTCGGTTCCACCGTCCTCTGACGCGGGCGCCCGCCGGCCTACGACGATCCCCCGCGAGCGCGCGGCGCGGCGGCGTCGGGTGTGTGGTGCACGCGGTACGGACGCCGTCGGGAGTGTACGGTGGCCGCAGAGGGGTCCGGAAAGGCACATCGCCGGCGGCGGTGTGTGACGTTGGGACCCCATCGCGGCGGAGCAGCGGACGACGAGGACCGAGAAGTTGAGGTCTGGCGATCGCGGCAAGGGTCTCGCAGCTGTTGGTTCCGGTGACGTCGAGCGGTACCAAAGTCCGACCGGGCCGTCCGTGGGCAGGGGCCTTCTTCGGGCTCCAGGACACATGATCGATAACGCTGCGCGCGGATGCCGCCTCACGCCCTGCGGAGAAGCGACGGGCGAGCATTTGCGGTGTACATGGCGTTGGGGGGCGTTCCGGGGCGCGCGGCCCGACGTACGCGCGTGGTGGAGTTCAGCGGCACGCCCGGACCCACGGCTTTGGGCCATGGCATTTCGATCGCCGCGTCAGTGCTGGCCCCTCCCCCTGTGTCCGTTTCACGTGAAACATGTCTTGCACTAGGGAGGCAGTTGCATGCGGGCGTGGTGGGGCGATGTTCATCTGATGCGGTGTCCGGACGCGGGCGTGCCGGATGGCTGCTGCCGCCAGAGTGCCTATTCGCCCCTCGCGGTGAGCGGCCCGGGGGGCCTTGGCGACGTCAGAACATCGCAACCTCTCGAGGAGGGGTGTGCCGGGGGTTCGACGTCATTGCTGCACTCCGCGGAGTCGCGGCAACGGCGGCCGACCAGTTCCGACACTCGACGAAGGTTATCGATGCAAGGGTCGGTAGACGTCGAGGGCGCTGGGAATGCCGACCAGGGAGAGGCTGAGGCCGCCGGCGGTGTTGGAAGATGACGCTTTTGAGTTCCTGGTTTGGGTGTGCCGTGCGACAAAGATGTTCGTGAGTTCGCGGCCCCGGCTGTAGCGCTCGCCCGGGGTGTGGACCCGAGAGCGCATGTGCGCGTGGTCAGAGCGGCACAGTGTGTAGGCCCCATTCGCGACCACTCCCCCACGTGTGGGCTGGCGGGGTACCTAGAGGGTCGTACGGGGAAAGTGGATGATCATGCTCGTCGGTGCCCGCGGCCGGCGTGTCTGTACGACGGCCACCATTTGAGGTCGCCAGGGCGCAGTGATGGGGGTGAGGCGGCGGAAACGATGCATACCGCCGGGTGCGAGTGATGGCCAGTGCTCCCATCCGGGTGTCCGTCGCGAGGAGGTGCGGCGTCTCCCGGCGTTGTCACCGATTTCATCGGTGCATTCGCGCCAGGCGCGAGCAGCGTGTCGCGCCCCTCGCTCTCTTGGGCGGGGTGTGCGATAACAAGACGCTGCATCGATGCTGCGGGCGCACACTGTGACCGGATGCCTCGAAGGCGGCGACCAGGGTGATCACCCCAGGAGCGGCCCGCTGAGGCGTGCCCTTAGAGCAGGGTGACGCGCACAGAAGGTGATCCCTGCTCGAGTCGACCGGTCTCGCTGTGCAGTCGGCGGGCGGACTCTCGCGACGGAGGCTATGGCGATGTTTCACGTGAAACGCCCAGAGAAGGCGTCAGGCTGTACGGCGCGGTCCGCACGCCGCTTCCACCCCATGTGACTCGCTCGCGAGCGTGCAGCTGCGCGGCTGCGGCTGCGGCTGTCAATCACGGCAGTTCCTCCGTCCAGCTGGAACGATCCGCCAGGCACCGCCACCATCTGTGGACGACCCCCAAAACGCGGCAGGCGAGCTTGATCGGCCAGTCTGGTAATGCCCGCTGAACGCGGGCGGCGTGGACGAGTCCCCCGTTCCCTGGGGGCCCGTTGGGTCTCAGGTGCGCGATCACGTTCCCGCCATGCTTGCCGCTCATTGCGGCCACGGCGCCAACCCCGTGCTCGGTCGGACCCACGTCGTGCCCGCTCGGACCCAGGCCGTGCTGGGGCGGACCCCGCACCGTGCGCGCTCGGACCCACACCGTGACGGCTCGGAACCGGCGGTCTGCAGCACTCCCGCCGCGCAGTCTGCGATGGCCGCATGGCGACCACCTCCGCAGCAGCCGTGCAGCGATCGGCCGACGTCGACGGTGATCGCGAGGGCGTGACCGGGAGGGCGTGATCGGGAGGGCGTGATCGGAACGGGCGATGTGCGGGAGTGTCGCGCGTGCGGTCCTCTGCGCGGTCCGAGGACGGATTCCGTGCGGCTAGAGCGATCAGTCGATGTCAGCGCTCAGCGACGGCGCAGGGCGGGAGCGTGTGCCGAGTGGCCGTGTCGCGCGCACGGCCTGCTCTGGCGGCCGAATGACGGAGCCTGCGGCGCGGGCAACGATCAATCGATCGCGGCATCGGTCAAGAACGCACGATGGGGGGCGCGCACCGGGCGGCGGTGTTTCGCACGGCGCTGCACGGTGGGCCTTCGACGCACGGGGCAGTGGAGGTGCTGCGGTCGGTCGTTGTCGCCGGTGGTTCAGAGCGCCTGATGAGCAACGCGCGTTCGTCGGCAATGGCGGACGCGGTCTACCCATGTCGCCCGCCGATGCACCGCACAGCAGCCACGCGGCGTCTGCCTGTGGGCGACGGAAGTGCGGACGAATCCGACGTGATCGCGTCCAGGCTTTGAGGTCGCGCGAAGTCGTCACCGCGTCCTCTGTAACAGGCGCATCCTCGCTGTCTTCTGCGTCGACGGCCGTTGCTCTGCCGCCATGAGCGACGCCCTCGTTGCTCCGCTGATCGGGTGGGCCGTGCCCACCCCGCCGCGCGAGGACCGCGTGACCACCATGCAGCTGCGCTGCCGACCCCCACGACCAAATGTTTCACGTGAAACACGCCCCGGCACAACCCGTGCACTCGGGCGAGAACGCCTCGCTAGAGCCCGTGCATCGCATCCGAAACGATCACACCTGTCCGCGACAGCGGCCCCGCAGTGTCTCCACAACGGGCCACGCAACGTGCCAGATCCACGCCGCCATCGGGCGCCCCACGCAATCTCCCCACCGCCCTGGCGATCCTGCCCTCTGTGGCGCAGCCGCACCGCAGGTCGGCCGACGGCTCACGGCCCGACGCGAGAGTGCCGCAAACTTGAGTCGGGCCGGACGTCTTCAGCCACGCCCGAACTCCCCCGCGAAGGCAGTACCGCGACGCGTAGACTGGGAACGTTGTCCCCGGAGATGAAGGAGCGCGTTTCACGTGAAACAGTCCGGTGAGTCGTCCGGCTCCACCTCCTTCGAGGACTCCCCTATCGCACGTGAGCTCGCTGACCTGTCGGCTCGGCGTCGAGCGCTGGAGGCTGTCGAAGTGAGCTTGTCGGGTCGCACCCGCGTCTTCACGGTGTCGAACCAGAAGGGCGGAGTCGGCAAGACAACCACCGCGGTCAACATCTCTGCCGCCCTCGCGGCGCTCGGCGCGAAAGTACTCGTGATCGATCTCGACCCGCAGGGCAACGCGTCGACCGCTCTCGGTGTACCGCATAACGCGGACACCGCGAGCATCTACGACGTGCTGATCGATGAGTTCCCTCTCGCTGACATCATTCAGACGAGTCCGGAGTCTCCGAATCTGCTCTGCGCGCCGAGCACCATCCATCTCGCTGGTGCAGAGATCGAGCTCGTTTCGCAGGTCGCGCGCGAGCACCGCTTGCGGGGCGCTCTCCGCGACTACCTCGCGGACGACGCTCACCACCTCGACTTCGTCATCATCGACTGCCCTCCGTCTCTCGGTCTCCTGACGATCAACGCCTTCACTGCGGCCGACGAAGTTCTCATCCCCATTCAGTGCGAGTACTACGCCCTCGAGGGACTGAGCCAACTGCTCGGAAGTGTGCAGATGATCCAGAAGCACCTGAACCCGGCGCTCCACGTGTCGACGATCCTGCTGACGATGTACGACGGACGGACGCGTCTCGCTCAGCAAGTCGCGGATGAAGTACGAGAGCATTTCGCCGACGAGGTTCTTCGCACGGTGATCCCTCGCTCTGTCCGAGTGTCGGAAGCGCCGAGTTTCGGTCAGACCGTCATCGCGTACGATGGCCACTCAGCGGGCGCGATCGCCTACCGCGAAGCTGCGGTCGAGATCGTCGGACGCGACACCACCACGAAGGAAGACTGATGGCCAAGAGAACCGGACTGGGCCGCGGTATCGGTGCCCTCATCCCCACGGCGGAATCGTCGGAGTCTCGCCCGGTCGACGTGTTCTTCCCCGGAGCAGCAGCACCCGAAAAGTCTCAGAAGACGTCGAAGGCGGAAGAGACGGACGACGGCGCCACCTCGGATGCCGAGCTCGTCAGCGTTCCCGGCGCGCGTCTCGTGCACATCGACCCGCAGTCGATCGTTCCGAATCCACGTCAGCCCCGAACGCACTTCGACCCGGAAGACCTCGCCGAGCTGGTGCACTCGGTCCGCGAGTTCGGCGTGCTGCAGCCGGTGGTCGTTCGCGACAAGGGCGACGGAACGTACGAACTCATCATGGGAGAGCGCCGCACGCGGGCATCGCGTGAGGCGGGACTGACGTCGATTCCCGCGGTGGTCCGCGAGACCGAGGATGAATACCTTCTCCGCGATGCGCTGCTCGAGAACCTGCACCGCTCGCAACTGAACCCGCTCGAAGAGGCATCCGCTTACCAGCAGCTCCTCGAGGACTTCGGCATCACGCAGGAGGAGCTCGCGACGCGTATCGGTCGCTCGCGCCCGCAGATCAGTAACACGATCCGACTGTTGAGGCTGCCCGTCCTCGTGCAGCAGCGCGTCGCCGCAGGCGTCCTCAGTGCCGGCCACGCTCGGGCGATCCTGTCGCTCGACGACCCCCGCGAGATGCAGAAGCTCGCCGACAAGATCGTGAATGAAGACCTGTCGGTGCGTGCTGCGGAGGCTGCCGCGAAGATGCCCGGTGTGGCACCTGTTCGTCAGAAGCCGAAGGCGGGATCGCGCCGCTCTGGTCTGGATGACATCGCCGAACGCCTCGGCGACCGGTTCGACACGAAGGTCCGAGTCTCCCTCACGGCGAGAAAAGGCCAGATCAGCATAGATTTCGCCACGATCCAGGATCTCAACCGGATCCTCGCTGTCCTCGGTGAGGACGGCTACACGGGCTGAGCCGTAGAGCATTCCCCTCTCGGCATACGCTGGGAGAGGCGGCTCGGCGGGCCCTCTGTCAGGGGGTCGACGTAGGCTTGATGGGTGACCGCGAAAGACCAGAGCCCTCGCCGCCGCGCCAGCCTCGAGCTGCTGCGAGCCGAAGCCTCGGACGAGCTCGCTGTCCTCATTCACGAGCGTCTGCGCGGGGGTGAAGACCCGTGGGAGTTCATGGAAGACCTGCCCAGCGTCGACGAGCTCGTCGTCCTGACGTTGCGGGCCGAGAACATCGCCGAGAACGGTGGCGTACGCTCGAATCGCTCCCGCAACTACCGGGTGCTGCGTCAGATCGCCCTGGACTATCCCCCGCTGACGCGGGCGGTGTGGCGCATCCTGGGTGAAGACGAGCCGTACCGACGCTGGGATGCCTCCGTCCGTCTCGACGTTCCCTGAGCCGCTACTGGACCGCGCGTACTGCTGGCACGCCTTCGCCGGATGCCGCCTCTGGTCCACACCGCTCCACCTGTGACCCTGTCTTCCTTGGTGACGCCGGGCTGTCGGCATCCTGGAACGAAGAAAGCCCCCGACATCTCAGGGATGCCGGGGGCTTTCAGTGCGAGCGGGGGTCAGCCGATGAAGGCCTGAAGGTCCTGCTCGAGGGCGTACTTGGGCTTCGCGCCGATGATGGTCGTCTTGACCTCACCGCCCTGGAAGACCTTCATCGCGGGGATGGAGGTGATCTGGTACTTCATCGCGAGATCGGGGTTCTCGTCGACGTTGAGCTTCAGGATGGTGATCTTGTCGGCGTTCTCGGACTGGATCTCGTCGAGAACCGGGCTGACCATACGACACGGTCCGCACCACTCGGCCCAGAAGTCCACGAGAACGGGGCCCTCGGCCTGCAGGACGTCCTGCTCGAAGGTCGCGCTGGTCGTCGCCTTGGCGGTCATGTGCATATCTCCTTAGATGGAAGCGTTACCGAGGGAAACCCCGGTGAGCGCGGGTTTATTCCTCAAACGACAGCGGCGTCGGGGAGGCCTTCGATGGGGCTCTCGGCGACGGCGGGCTCGCCCGCTTCACCGCGCGCGGCGAGGAAGTGCTCCACGTCGAGAGCGGCCACGGTGCCGCTGCCGGCTGCCGTGATGGCCTGGCGGTACGTCGGGTCGATCACGTCGCCGGCGGCGAAGACGCCTTCGACCGACGTGCGCGACGAACGACCGTCGACCCAGATGGTCCCCTGCTCGGTGAGCTGCAGCTTGTCGTGCACGAGGTGCGTGCGCGGGTCGTTGCCGATCGCGACGAACAGGCCGTCGATGGCCAGGTCGCGCTCGGTCCCGTCGACGGTGGAGCGCAGACGCACACCGTTGACCGCCTCCTCGCCGAGGATCTCGGCGACCTCGCTGTTCCAGACGAACTCGATCTTGGGGTTCGCGAAAGCGCGCTCCTGCATGATCTTCGAGGCGCGCAGCGTGTCCTTGCGGTGGATGATGTAGACCTTCGACGCGAACTTGGTGAGGAAGTTCGCCTCCTCCATCGCCGAGTCGCCGCCGCCGACGACCGCGATGGTGCGCTCGCGGAAGAAGAACCCGTCGCACGTGGCGCACCACGAGACTCCGCGGCCGGAGAGGCGCTCCTCGCCCTCGAGACCGAGCTTGCGGTAGGCGGAGCCGGTCGCGTAGATGATCGACGCGGCCTCGTGCACCTTGCCGCTGCCGAGGGTGACCTTCTTGACGGGGCCGTCGAGCTCGAGCGAGACGACGTCGTCGTAGAGGACCTCGGCACCGAAGCGCTCGGCCTGCGCCTGCATCTTGGCCATGAGGTCGGGTCCGAGGATGCCATCGGGGAAGCCGGGGAAGTTCTCGACGTCTGTCGTGGTCATGAGGTCGCCACCGGCTTCGACGGAACTCGCCACGACGAGGGGTTCGAGGTTGGCTCGGGCGGCGTAGATCGCGGCCGTGTAGCCGGCCGGGCCCGATCCGATGATGATGACGTGACGCACGGTAGCGCGTTCCCTTCGTTGATTCCGTCGGATGAAACCCATGCTAGCCCCGAGGTATTCCTCGGGACCGGGGCTAGCGTCGGGGCAGGAAGCGCCGACCGAGGGCCAGCGCCGGGGCGAGTTCGGGAGTGCGCAGGAGCGCCAGGATGCCGAGATACACCACGAGCACCACGGAGCCGATCACGGCGGCTCCGGCGGCTCCGGCCAGGGCGCTGCTGGTGGTCCAGCCCCGGGGTCCGCCGAGGAGCAGCAGGACGCCGACACCGGCCGCCGCTGCCGGGAGGGCGGCGAGGGTGAACTTCAGCAGGGCGAGGAGCCAGGCGCCGGTGCCGATGCCGGACAGCCTTCGGTGGAGGAGGGCCGTGGCCACGACGACCTGGACGATGCTCGCGATCGACTGCGTGAGGGCGACGCCCGCCGCCAGCTCGCCACGATCGAGGATCGCGCCGGCGGCCAAGGCGCCCCCGGCGACGAGTGCGCACTGCAGGAGGGTGAAGAAGAAGGGCGTGCGCGTGTCGTTGTAGGCGTAGAACGTTCGCTGCACGACGAAGAGGACGGCGAGCGGGACGAGGCAGACCAGGAAGCACAGCAGTACGGGCGCTGCGGCCGCCGCCTGCTCGGGACCGTTGGTGAAGATGCGGCTGGCGGGCACAGCGGCGACGGCGAGGGCCGCGGTGGCCGCGACGACGAAGAACCCGAGGGTACGAATGCTGCGCGAGATGTCGGCGCGCACCTCGTCGTCACGGCCGGCGGCGGCGTGTTCGCTGAGCTGCGTGAAGTAGGGCGTTCCGATCGAGAGCACGATGATCGAGTAGGGCAGCATGAACAGCAGCCAGGCGTTCTGAGAGGCGAAGATCGCGGGGTCGTCGCCGGAGGCGCCTGAGAGCACGTTCGACTGCACGATGCCGGCGAGCTGCCCCGCGACCACCATCAGGAACGTCCACCCCGCGAGGCGTCCGATGTGGCGCAGTCCCACGCCCTTCCACTGGAAGTCCGGCCGCAGGGCGAGACCGGCGCGGCGCCAGAAGAACAGCAGCACCAGGGTCTGCACGACGATGCCCAGGGTGGCGGTGCCGCCGAGCACGGCGATCATGCCCGGGGTCCAGGCATCCACCCGGGTCTGGGGACCCCCGAACACCAGGATGAATGCGCCGAAGCCGAGGATCGAGACGATGTTGTTGACGATCGGTGCCCACGTGTACGGGCCGAAGACGCGGCGGGCGTTGAGGATCTCGCCGAGAAGCGCGTAGAGGCCGTAGAAGAACACCTGCGGCAGGCACCAGTACGCGAACGCCGTCGACAGGGCGAGCTGGTCGGGGCTGAACCTGCTGGCGTACACCTGCACGAGCAACGGTGCGGCGATCATCGCCAGCGCGGTCGCCGCGAGCAGTCCCACGGTCCCGAGCGTGAACAGCTTCGAGATGAAGGCCTGACCGCCGTCGGCGTGCGCGGCCGCCTTCACGATCTGCGGGACGACCACCGCGGTCAGCAGGCCCGTGGAGATGATGGCGTAGATGTTGTTCGGCAGCTGGTTGGCGACCGCGAACGCGTCACCCGCACCGCTGATCGACCCGATCGCCGCGACCAGCACGATCGTGCGCACGAGACCGCTCACGCGGGAGACGATCGTCCCCGCTCCGATCAGGACGCTCGCCCTGCCGATGCTGCTCACGCGGGGTTCTCCTGCTCGGGTTCGGGAAGGGCGGGATCCTGGGGCGCGTTCGCCTCGGCGGCCGAAGCCCCGGATGCCGAAGCCCCGGATGCCGATGACCCGGATGCCGAAGCCCCCAGTTCCGGCTGTGCCTCGGCCGCGCGAGCCCGCCGGCGGCGGCCGATCGTCCGCAGCACGCCGATGCCGAGGAAGATCACGACGAGCACGATGATGATGATCAGGCCGATGCTCTCCCACTCGGCGCGCACCTCGACCTGCACACTCTGCCGTGCGCCGATGGGCTCGCCGGTGGGGCTGTACAGCTGCATCGCGACGTCGACCTCGCCGTTGGCGATGCGGGCCTCGACCGGAACCTCGACGCGCGTGTTCGCGGCAGCCTGGGCGTCGATCGGGGTGCTCGCCTGAACGCGAAGGCGGGCGTCGTCGGGCTGGGATCGCAGTACGACGGAGACGGGCCAGGGCAGATCGTTGCGCACCCAGGGACGTAGGGGCGCGCTCGAGCTGACGAGACGGAAATCGGATGAGAGGATGCCGACGGAGTCGAGCGTGGTCTGCGTGGCGGCGCGGTGATCGGCGACGGCCTGGCGGGCGGCATCCCCCGTCCAGGCGACGCTCAACACCTGGAGCACCTCGGCGCGTTCACGCCCCGTGAGCAGTTCGGGCTGATCGAGGATCGTCGCGAAACGGTCGATCGTGGCCTCGTCGGAGAGGAGGCCACTGAGCTCAGCGGCTCGAGCGGCGTTGGAGGACCCTTCTCCGAGAGCGACCTCCGCGCGGGCGGCGCCGGCGATCCCCGCCAACGTCGACGGGATGTATCCGGGGGCGGATGCCACCGCGCCCAGGGTGGCGCGCAGGCTCACGCGCGACCGGTCCGTCCCGCGGTCCAGGACGGCGAGCACGGGTCGGTCGGCCGCTCCCGTGCGGGCGAAAGCCAGGTGGCCCGACGCGGCGGCCAGGGCCGCTCCCCGGCGGGCGGTGTCGTTCTCGCCCGCGGCGGTGGTGAGGGCGGCGGACACCTGCGCGTCGTACACGGGGGTCGCGACCCCGCCGACCGTCGCGTTCGCCGTCGGGGGATCGCCCGTGAGGTTGCTCGAGGCGACGAGGACGCGCGCGGCGGCGGTGTCGGTGCCCAGCGCCCCCAGGGCCGTCACGACGGAAGAGTCGACGGAGCCCGTCGCGGGCCAGAAGACGGCCTGGTCGGCGTCCCCGATGTCGAGCAGGGCAGCGAGGTCGGGGAACGCCGGCTGACCGGGGTCCGGCGACGCGGCGGGGCTCGGTGTCGTCACCGACGACTCCGCCTGCAGGAAGTCGGCGGCCGCCATGTACGACTGCAGCGACGTCGGCGCCAGCGGAGCCGGCAGCCCCGCATGGATCTGCGCGGAGAGGTCGGCGTCGCCGAACTGGAGGGCGAACCGGTCGTTGGGGAGGGCGAGCAGTCGCTGCAGCCAGGCGACGGCGGTGGGCGGTGCCGACGAGCCGAGCACGCGGATGGCCGCGGGGATCGCCGGATCGACGGCGAGGGTCGCGAGGGAGCCGTCGACGGCGTCGAGCTGCGCCGAGAGCGGACCGTCCACCGCCGTGAGGTCGGCGAGCTCGCTCGCGGTCAGCAGGCCTCGGGTGCGGGGCGCCGCGGTGATCGGCACGACGACGGCGAGAGGCGTGGCCGCGCCGTCGGCGGGGATGACGACGACGGTGGGCGCCTGGACCGACGCTCCCCCGCTCGTCTGGGCCAGCACCGGGTACACCCCGGCGCCGCGACCGGCGAGGGCGGGGTCGGTGCCCGCCACCGTGAACGACACCGAGGTCTGCGCGGCCGGGGCTACGGCATCCAGGGTGCCCGTGGCGATCTGCTGCAGCGTGACGCCCGTCGCGTCGCCGCCGAGCCACCGCGTGAGGGCGGCGTCGTCGGCCAAGGGGGCGGTGCCGATCGACAGTGTCGCCGAGCTCGACGGGATGGTCACCTCGCCGGGGTTGGCGAGGGTGGCCAGGACCGCGAGGGCGTCGCCCGGGCGCAGGATGCCGTTGCCGGCGGGGGAGGCGGCCAGGGTCGGCGTCGTGGCCTCGGCGGAGGGAGCCGGCGTCTGTGTCGCGGCGGTGGCCGCGGCGGGGGCGGCGAGTCCGATCGCGAGGGCGGCCGCGGCGAGGGTCGCCAGCAACCGGCGCGTGAGAGAGCGCCGTGGCACGGGTGAGCCCGAGGGCAGGGAGGTCACGGTCATACGAGCGTCGGCGGGCGAGGCGGCCTCGCACCGCGACGAGTCTAGGCCCGCCCACCTCGGAGCCCCCCGATAGCCTCGCGCAGACGGTTGAATGGACCGGTGCTCCCCGAACCCGACCCGACCCTGTGCCGTGCCCTCGCCGACGACCTGCGCTCCGCGGGATATGCCGGCGCCGCGTTGCGCGACGCCTGGGGGGCCCAGGCCGACGACGCCGTCGCCCGAGGTCTGCGCGGACCGGCGGAGCGAGCCCTCGGCGACCGCCGCGACGCCCTCGCCGTCCTGGGACGGCTGTGGGGTCTGGGCCTCGAGGTCTCCCGTGAGGACGCGGAGGCGGCGATGCCTGCTCTGAGCCTCGACGGTGCAGCGGCCCTCGGGCTCCTCTCCGTCGACGGAGACCGTGTCGTGCCCGCGGTGCTCGTGCGACCCCAGCCCTTCGCCGATGCCGACGGCGAGGTCGAGTGGTGGATCGCGAGCGACCTCGACGAGGCGGCGTTGGGCGGCCCGCTCCCCGAGGACCATGTGCTGGGTGTCGGCGGGGCCTCGCAGACCCTCGCGCGGCTCCAGCTCACCTGGCGCGGCGGAACGGCGCTCGATCTGGGCACGGGCTGCGGCATCCAGGCCCTTCGACTGCGACGGCTGGTCCCCCGGGTCGTCGCGACCGACATCTCCGAGCGTGCGCTGCGCTTCACACGGCTGAACGCGCTCCTCAACGACGTCGACGGCATCGAGACGAGGCTCGGCTCGCTGTTCGAGCCCGTCGCGGACCAGGTGTTCGACCGGGTGGCATCCAATCCCCCGTTCGTCATCACGCCGCGTGTCGCCGGCGTCCCCGCGTACGAGTACCGTGACGGCGGGCTGGAGGGCGACGCGCTCGTCGCCTCGGTGATCACGGGCGTCGCCGCGCACCTCGCGCCGGGCGGCGTCGTGCAGTCCCTCGGCAACTGGGAATACCGCGACGGCGAGTCGGGCCTCGATCGGGTGCGCGAATGGGTCGGACCGTCGCTGGACGCCTGGGTGATCGAGCGCGAGGTGCTCGATCCGCTCGCCTACGCGGAACTGTGGGTGCGCGACGGGGGGACGGTCCCGGGGACGCCCGCGTACGCGCGGCTCATCGACGCGTGGCTCGACGATTTCGCGGCCCGCGGGGTCACGGGCGTCGGCTTCGGGTACGTCCTGCTGCGGCGCCCGCTCGCCGGGGCCCCGACCCTCGCGCGCTACGAACGCGTCGCGGGCGGCGGCGAGTCGGTGTTCGGGCCGCACCTCGCGGCGTGCCTCGAGAACCACGACCGGGCCGCCCTGCTCGACGACGAGGGACTGGCATCCGCCGTCCTCCGTTTCGCACCCGACGTGACCGAGGCGCGTCATCACCGTCCGGGCGAGGAGTCGCCGTCGGTGATCGAGCTGCGCCAGGGCGGCGGATTCGCCCGCACGATCGAGGTCGACTCGGCGCTCGCCGCCCTCGTCGGGGCGTGCGACGGCGACCTGCCGGTGGGCGCGCTCGTCGACGCGATCGCGCAACTCCTGGAGGTGGATGCCGCCGAGCTCCGCGCCGACGTCCTGCCGCGGGTGCGCGAGCTCATCGTCACCGGCTTCCTGACGTTCGCCGACGCCTGAGGCGCGCCGTCCCCCGTGTGCCGTCGGCCCGGGCGCGGCGGCCGGGGCGCGGCGGCTCGGGGCGTGCGGGGCGGCGCGGGGCGGTGCGGGGCGGGGCACGAGCGCAGCGCGGCCCGGCGGCGGCGAACGTCCCGGTTAGGCTCGAAGGCATGCTGAACATGGCCGACGGTGTCGCGCGCCTGGGTGAGCTCGCCGAGCATCCCGTGGTGGCGACCCTGGCACGCGTGTTCGCCGACGCCGGTCGGGACCTCGCGCTGGTCGGCGGTCCGGTGCGCGACGCGCTGCTCGGACGCACGACCCACGACTTCGACTTCACGACCGACGCGCGCCCCGACGAGATCCTTGCGCTCGTGAAGCCCGTGTCGTCGGTGCAGTGGGACGTCGGCCGTGCCTTCGGCACCATCGGCGCCAAGGTGCGGGGCGAGCAGGTCGAGATCACGACGTACCGCGCCGACAGCTACGACGGAGTGACCCGCAAGCCGACCGTGGAGTTCGGCGAAACGCTCGAGGCCGACCTCAGTCGCCGCGACTTCACCGTCAACGCGATGGCCCTGCGCGTTCCCGCGCGCACGCTCGTCGACCCCACCGGCGGAGTCGAAGACCTGCTGGCCCAACGCTTGCGCACCCCCATCGACCCCGCGGTCAGCTTCGGCGACGACCCGCTGCGCATGCTGCGCGCCGCCCGGTTCTCGTCGCAGCTCGACTTCGCCGTCGACCCCGAGACCCTGGATGCCATCACCGAGCTGCGCGGCACCCTCGGGATCGTGAGCCCCGAACGCGTGCAGGCCGAGCTCGTGCGGCTGCTCCAGACCGACGACCCGGTGCGTGGCATCCGGGTCCTCGTCGAGACGGGCCTGATGGAGGAGTTCCTGCCCGAGATCCCGGCGCTGCGGCTCGAGGTCGACGAGCACCACCACCACAAGGACGTCTACGAGCATTCGCTCACCGTGCTGCGTCAGGCGATCGCGCTCGAGAAGCAGCGGCATCCCGGTGCCGGTCCCGACGTGCCGCTGCGCTTGGCCGCGCTGCTGCACGACATCGGCAAGCCGGCCACGCGTCGTCTGGAGCCGGGCGGGGGCGTGACCTTCCACCACCACGACATCAAGGGTGCGCGCATGGCGCGCAAGCGCCTGCAGGCGCTGCGGTTCGACGCCGCGACGACGACGGTCGTGTCGCGCCTGGTCGAGCTGCACCTGCGGTTCTTCGGTTACGCCGAGGGGGCGTGGACGGATGCCGCCGTCCGCCGGTACGTCCGCGACGCCGGCGACGAGCTCGAACGCCTCCACATCCTCACGCGGGCCGACGTGACCACGCGCAACAAGCGGAAGGCTCAGCGCCTGGCATCCGCCTACGACGACATCGAGGCCCGCATCGTCGCGCTGCGCGAGCAGGAGGAGATCGACGCGATCCGCCCCGAGATCGACGGCAACCGCATCCAGGAGATCCTGGGACTCAAGCCCGGTCGCGAGGTCGGCGAGGCCTATCGCTTCCTGCTCGACCTGCGCCTCGACGAGGGCGTGCTCGGCGAGGCCGAGGCCGAGAAGCGCCTCCGCGAGTGGTGGGCCGCGCGGGCCTGAGGTTGGTCCGCACGTTTCGGGCCGTGACGGGTTTGGGGCGTGGATCGTGCAGCGGGGCGGTCACTGTCCGCCCCGCTGCACGGATCGCGCCCCATGCCCAACCACACGCACAACGGGGCGTGATCCGGCCCCCCAATCCGCCGAATCACGCCCCGAAGTTCCGGATGCCTCGTCGTCCTCGTCGCCTTCCTGCTCCAGGGCCGCGACCACGAGGTGCGTGAGGTCGATGCTCACGATCCTGGGCTGGTCGCTCATGGCGTCGGCGCTGCCGGGGTCGGCGTCGGCTGCGGTGTGACGTCGGCCTCTGCTCCGGTGGTGGGGGCCACGCCCGTCGGGACCGGCTGGACGCGGAGGAAGGGGAACGTCGGCTCCGTGGCCCGCTCGACGTCCTCCGCCGGGTCCCAGCTCATCACTCCCGCCGGGATCTCGCGCAGCGGGTAGATGTTCCACGCATCGGCGGCACCGGGGGCCGTGTAGGGAACGGGCACAGGACCGCCTCCGCCGTAGAAGTAGCTGTCGAAGGGAGCCTCGCCGTTCGCGTTGCCCACGGTCGTGAGCGCAGTGCCGTTCTGGTCGAACAGCTGCACCGTCGGGATCGGGTTGCCGTCGGCGTCGAACGCGTAGATGTTGCGGACGCGTTGGCCGTCGAGGGAGAGCCCCGACGTGTACGGCGCGGCCATGCCGTCACTCGGCACATCCCACACCAGGGACCGTAGATCGCCGCCGATCGCCGCGAGCGTGAAGGGCGTCGCCAGAACGGTGACGACAGTCACCGCGGTGCGGATGCCGCGCACGACCGCATTGGGCGCCCATCGTCCGCGACCCCATTGCACGCTCAGCACCAGCAGGGCTGCCAGGAGCACGATTCCGGGGAATTGGAGCGCCCCGATCAGGTGAGCGACCATGCCCGACATCGAGCGGTAGCCCGACCAGAAGAACGGCCCGATCATGAGGTACAGCACCACCGCGCGGAGGACCCACCAGATCGGACGAAGGGATGCCAACAGGTCGAGCAGCCAGGCGGCGCCCGGGTTCCGTCGGATCTGGGTGTCGGCCGACGCCCGGAAGTCCGCGAGGCGCTTACGGATCGTGGGGCGCTTGTCGACGGGTGCGCTGTCGCTGCGGTCCGGGAGTCCCGCGGCGGCGCGCAGTTCGGCGGCGTACGTCGTGGCATCCGGGAGGGTGAAGTCATCGCCGGCCTCGGCCGCCTGGTCGGACAGATCAGCCTCGAGGCCGTCGAGCAGATCGTCGACGTCGTCGGTCGGGAGGTCGTCGAGGTGCGCGCGGACGGCGGCGGCGAAGGCCTGGATGTCGTCGCGAACGGGCGTGGTGATCATCGGGCGTCTCCGATCGTGCGCAGGACCGTGGGGCGGGCGGTGTCGTCGAGCAGGTTCGTCATGGCCGTGGAGAAGTGTGCCCAGCTCGCGCGCTGCGCATCGAGCAGCTCGCGGCCCTGGGCGTTGATCGCGTAGTACTTGCGGTGCGGTCCGCCGTCCGAGGGGACGACGTAGCTCGACAGCGCCCCGGCGGAGTACAGCCGTCGCAGCGTCCCGTACACCGAGGCATCCCCCACCTCACCGAGCCCCGCATCGCGGAGTCGCCGCACGATGTCGTACCCGTACCCGTCATCGTGCTGGACGACCGCGAGCACAGCGGCATCCAGCACTCCCTTCAGTAGCTGCGTCGTATCCACGCGCGCCCCCTTTCGCTTGTCTGTGAGGGACAGTACCACGCGATGCGCGGTAGTGCGCGGTGCGTATGCCTCCCTGGTCGGTCAGGGGCGCGAAACGTGCAGTGGGGCGGTGATTGCGCGCCCCACTGCACCGATCACGCTCCGAACGCCCGGCCGCGGCGCCGTGCTTACGGGACGACGACCGCGCGCCCGCGCACCTCGCCGTGGTGGAGGCGCTGGTACGCCTCGACCGCGGACTCGAAGCCGTAGCGCTCGACGTGCACTCCGACGGCGCCGGTGCGGGCGAGGTCGAGCACCTCGATGAGCTCGCTGCGCGTGCCCCAGTACGGCGCACGCACCGCGGCGCCCATCGGCGTCGAGAAGAAGCCGGTGGGGAGGATGCCGCCGCCGATACCGACGATGTGGATGAAGCTGTCGATCGCCGCGACCTTTCGCGCCAGGTCGATCGTGGGCTGCACGCCGACGAAGTCGAACACCGCCGCCGCGCCGAGGCCGCCGGTCAGCTCGCGGATGCGCTCGGCGGCGTGCTCGTCGGAGGTCACCGTGTGGTGCGCGCCGACCTCGCGGGCGAGGGCGAGCTTGTCCTCGCCGAGGTCGACCGCGATGACGGTGACTTCCGAGATGGCCCGGAGGATCTGCACGCCGACGTGCCCGAGCCCGCCGACGCCGATCACGACGGCGGTGGCACCGGGATACAGCTTCTCCTTCGCCGAGACGATCGCGTGGTACGGCGTCAAGCCGGCGTCGGTCAGCGACACGGTCTCGACGGGGTCGAGGTCCCCGAGCGGAACGAGGTGCCGCGGATCGTCGACGATGACGTACTCGGCCATCGCGCCGGGGCTGCCGAGTCCGGGCGGGGTGATGCCCAACTCAGCGGCGTGCGGGCAGTAGTTCTCGGCGCCCTTCGCGCACGCGTGGCAGCGGCCACAGCCCCACGGGCCGTAGATGGCGTAAGCGGCACCGATCTCGACGCCCTCGACGCCCTCACCGAGCTCATCCACCACACCGGCGCCCTCGTGGCCCAGGGTCAGCGGAAGACCGTACGTGTACTGCTCCTCCGGCAGGTCCATCACGAACCAGTCCGAGTGGCAGAGTCCCGCCGCCGTCACCCTGAGGCGCACCTGCCCGGGGCCCGGGTGCGGGTCTTCGATGTCGACGACCTCGGGTCCTTTACCGATCTCGCGGTACTGCACTGCCTTCATGGCATCCCTTTCTCTCGTTCCGTGCACCGTGCGTCCACGCTCCCGCTTCGCGTGCGGGGGTTGACGGCGATTTCTGCTGATCGAGAGGGTTTCGCGCGGGCAGAGTGAGGGGATGGATGCCGTCTTCCACGCCTGCGTGCCGCTGGCACCCGGTACCTCGTCGCTGCTGCCCGTGAGTGCACTGGCGGCGGTGGACGGCGATGCTCATCGGGCCGCGCTCGAGAAATACGACGACACCCCCGAGAGGCGGCGATTGCGCGACACGGTCATCCCGGGGATGGGTCGGCGGTGGACGGAGGTCGTCTTCCTCTCTCCCGTGCACCCGCACGCGATCTGGCAGGCGTGGGCCGAGATCCGGGGACGCCGGCGACCGCCCATGGAGTTCTGGGCCATCCCCGCTGCGGATCTCCCCGAGGGCAGCGTCGTGCTGGACCGCACGCTGACCGCCACGGGCGATCCCATCGACCCGCGAGAGGTCACCCCGTTCGACCGAGCGTCTCACCGAGCCGCCCTGACCACGACACCCCAGAACCGTGCCTGGCTCGAGCAATGCGCGCGTCGCGGGGTGAGCGGAGCGTGGTTCCACGGCATCCCGCATGTTCTGGCGCCGGATCCGGTCCCTCTGGAGCACGCCCACGTCGTCTCGTGGGAGGTCGCGCCATAGCGGGGCGCTTTTTGTGCACCGGGGCGATCGATGACCGCCCCGGTGCACCGATCGCGCCCGGTGAAGCGGAACCTCCCGCGCCGGCCCCACCCGACCTACACTGGACGCACCTCCGTCACCGACGCGTCGCGGGATCGGAGATGCGGGAGCTACGCGCGCTCGCCGCCGACGATGACCTGCTGAATGGTGAGCTCGGCGGGTTCCACCAGGAGGAGATCTGCCGGGGATCCGGGCGACAGGGAGGCCAACCCCGGCCGCGCCGCCGGGGTGAGACGCGCGGGAGTCGCTGCCGCCGCCTCGAGCGCGCGGTCGAGCCCGACGTCCGGCATCCGCGCGACCCGCCGGAACCCGTCGAACAGGGTCGCCGCGGCGCCGGCGAGCATGTCGGAACCGAGGTGTCCGAGACGCAGATCGGCCGACAGGCTGACTCGGCCACCGACGGGCGTCTCGTACTCGCCCGGGGGAAGACCGCCCAGAGCCGTGAGGTCCGAGACGAGGTAGGCCCGCCCCGGACCTTTCGCCCGCATCATCGCGCGCAGCGTCTCGTCCGGCAGATGATGCCCGTCCGCGATGAGGCCGACGGTGACGCGGTCGTCGTCGAGCAGTGTCCAGATCGGGTTCGGATGCCGCGGCAGCATCGTCGGGATGCCGTTGCCGAGGTGAGTGGCCATCGTGGCGCCCGCGTCGACGGCGGCGCGGATCTGGCGGTGGTCGGCCGAGGTGTGACCGACCGAGACGACGACACCACGCCGCACGATGCGGGCGATGTGGTCGGCGGCATCCGCCGTGTGCGGGGACACCGTCACGATTCCGACCGGTCCCGCCTGGCTCCACCGCTCCACCTCGTCGGCGTCGAGGGGGCGGATCCACGCCCGGTCGTGCACCCCGGCCGCACCGTCGTCGGCAGAGATGAACGGGCCCTCGACGTGGGCGCACGGGATGGCGTCACGGACCCGTGGGTCTTTCGCGCGGGCGTCTCGTACGGCCCTCAGTGCGCGGACGATCTTCTCCTCGGGGGCCGTGATGACGGTGGGAACCCACGTGGTCGTGCCCACGGCGCGCAAAGCGGCGGTGATCTCGACGATGGTGTCGGAGCTGACATCGTCCGCGTTGACGTCCCACCCCGCGTACCCGTTGACCTGGACGTCGACGAGTCCGGGGAGGAGGAGCGGGATGCCATCGGCATCCGCGGTGGCTCGACGGACCACATCGACGATGACGCCGTCGCGCACCTCGATCCGCAGCACGGCGTCTCCGGCGGGGGCGAGGCCCTCGAAGACGCTCACAGCGCGACCACCCGGGGGGCGTACCGCGCCATGATCGCGGCGTTGTGCGCGTCTCCGCCGTCGGAGTAGCTCGACGCCCAGACCGGGGCGTCGGGGCCGAGCAGCCGCGCGCTCTCCGCCAAGGTCCACGTGAGCGCGAACGACTGGGCGGCGGTGGTGAGCGGCACGCCGAGCGGTCCCCCGTCGATCGTTTCGGCGTCGCCGGGGGGAACGCACGTGTCCACGTGGGTCGCGGCCAGCGTCGACAGAGCGGTACCGCCCTCGAGTCGACCCGGGTGATCCGCGTCCACGGCCCGCTCGCACGCACGGGACGAGAACCCGACCACCTGCGCCCCGCGTGTCGTGATCGCGCGGGCGATCTCGACGACCGTGGCGTTCACCCCGGCCGTGTTCACGACGAGCGCGACGTCGCCGGGCCCGATGCCGCTCGCGGCGACGATCTCCTCGCCGCGGCCGGGAGTGCGTTCCGCGCGGGTGGAGGCGCGAGCGCCGTTGGTGAGCAGCGTCGCCTCATCCAGCACGGGGGCCACGGCAGCGAGCATCCCGGGCCGGTAGAAGACGTCCTGGATCCCGAGGTGCGAGTGGGCTCCCGGGCCGAAGGCGTACACGAGGCGATCCTCTCGCACGGCCGAGGCGATGCGCTGTGCGGCGCGGGGCACGCTGTCGGGGTTCGCGGCGATGATCTCCGCGTACAGTGCGCCGACTCGCGCGGCGATCGTCGAGCCGAGCCCGGTCACGGCAGGGAAGGTGCGGACTGGACGTCGAGGAAGAGACGGACCCGCGGGTGCGTGCGCAGGGCGGTGCCGGGATGGGTTCCGCCGATCGGCTCGCTCAGCGCCTCGATCACGGCCTGCCGCTTCTGGCCACCGGGTACCGAGGCGATGATCTCTCGCGCGTTGAGCAGGCGGGGGATGGTCACGGTCAGCGCTCGCCGGGGGACGTCGTCCCGCGTGGCGAAGTGGCCTTCGTCGACCTGCTGCTGACGGCTGACGTCGTCGAGCTCGACCACGCGCACCCCACGAGGGTCGTCCAGCAGCGCCGGGGGGTCGTTGAACGCGAGGTGGCCGTTCACACCGAGCCCCAGGAGGACGAGGTCGAAGGGGTCGGTCCCCAGGACGGCCTCGTAGCGCTGCGCTTCGGCTTCGGCATCCCCGTCGGGACGCATCCGCTCGAAGCGGAGCCCCGGCACCCGCGAGATGAAGTGGCGCTCGAGCCAGTTGGCGAAGCCCTGCGGTGCGTCGTCGGGGAGGCCGAGGTAATCGTCCATGTGGAAGGCCACGACGCGGCTCCAGTCGATGCCGGGGGTGTTCGCGAGGGCCGCCAGCGTGTGCTCCTGGCTCGGTGCAGCCGCCAGCATGACGCGCACGTCGCCGCCGTCCGCGAGGCTTGTGCGCAGGACGGCGGCTGCCGCGTCCGCTGCCGCCGCCCCGAGGGCTTCCGGCGTGACGGACGTGACGATGGCGGGGCGGTGTTCGGTGCTCGTGGACACGATGAGGGGCTCCTTGCGGGATGGCGACGATGCGGCCACGATAATGACAAACGTTTGCACAAGCAACCGGAGGATCATGCGCATCGCCGTGACCGGCCTCGACAGTTCTCGCCCGAAACGAGTGGCGCAGCACCTTGCCGCCCGGGGAGGGATCTCCGTCCTCGCCACGGACGGGCGGTCCGTGCCCGCTGACCTCGCGGCGCTCCTCGGGTCCCATGGTGCCGTGGTCGACGATCTCGGCGCGGCTCTCGGTGACATCCACGTCGACGTCGTCCTGGAGTTCGCGCACGCGGCCGACCACCGCCTCGAGCGGTTGGGACCGATCCTGGATGCCGGCATCCACGTGATGTGCGACAAGCCGCTGGCGCTCACGGCGACGGACGCGCGGGAGCTCGTCGCGCTCGCCCGTGCGAACGGCGTCCTCCTGGAAAGCGACTCGGGATACCGCCTGGCGGTCGACGCGGAGGTTCGTCGGCACTGCGGAGACGTGACGAGGTGGGAGGTGCAGGGGCCGGCGGATCCACACGCGCCCGAGGGGGGACTCGCCTTCTACGGCATCCACCACGCGCAGATCCTCGACGAACTGCTGCCTCTGGCGGGGAATGCGGCACCCGAAGTGCGGCGTGAGCGTGACGGCATCGTCGCGAGCGTGGACGGCGTCGCGCTCCGCTTCCTCTCGGATCCGCGGAGCGTCTTCGCGCTTCGCCGGGGACCCGACTCGCGGACACTCCTCCCACCGACGGACTACCTCGAGCGCCTGATCGATGGTTTCCTGGCGCGGTGTCGCGCGGGCGACACGGCGGTGGACGAACGGAGGATCGTGCGGCCGATCGCCCTCATGGAGCGCATCGTGGCGTCTCTGGCGGAATAGGGGCGCGCCTCTTCCGGACCTCAGTCTTGGATGCCGCGTGGATCACGGTGCCGCCAGGGATCCTCGGGCATCTCCCGGGGCACCGCGGCGGCGTCGTGATCCTCAGGCATCCGCGATCCCGAGACATCCCGGGGCTGCAGCGCCCCCGGGATGCGGGAGGTCAGGGTGCATCGGCGATGATCCGGTCGGCAACAGCATCCACCGCGGCTTGTGTGCAGATGTCGAACGCGTCGACAGCCGGGGCGACGATGACCGCGGAACCGTGTGCGTCGAACATCGCGGCGGGCACGACTCCGTTGACGATCGTCGCGACCCCTCCGAGAGCCGCCGTCGCGGCGACGACGTCCCGCAACGAGCTGATCTCGGCATCCGTGACCGCGGTGGGCGGGACCATCACGGGCAGCACGGCGCCGCCCGTGTCACGGGCGATGCGCTCGAGCGCGGCGGTGGACACGCGTTCGGGGCGGAGTCGCGCGCTCCTCCCCCGTTCGTTCAGCGCCGCATGCACCCGCTCCGCCAGCGCGTGCTCCCCGACGACGACGATCTCGCCGGCTGCTCGCGGTGATTCCGCGGCATCCACGGTCCTCGCCCGATCCGGGTCGTCCCACGCGAGGGGGGCGTCGAGGCGTACGGCCTCGTGGGGACCCGGTGCGGCCGGAAGGCTCGCGCGTGCGGTGTCGAGGCGGGTCACGGAGGCGTCGATCTGCGCTTCGTCGATCACGCCCTCACGGATCGACGCGACGACCGCGTCGATCAGGGCAGGCAGCGCATCGGCTTCGCACTTCGAGTTCGCGACGTCCGCCCCCGCGGCGAGGGCCCGCACGACTGCCTCCGGCGGGGCCCAGCGCGCCGCGATCGCGGCCATGCGCAGCGAGTCCGAGATGATGACGCCCGAGAAGCCGAGCCGGTCGCGCAGCCACTCGCGGTTGACGGTCGGAGAGATGCTCGCGGGGAGGTCCTCGCCGAGCCGGCGGAGCACGACGTGGCCCACCATGATGGTCTGCACCCCGGCAGCGATCGCCGCGACGAACGGCGGAAGGTGCACGTCCTCGAACTCGGCCTCGTCCCGGTCGATGACCGGCAGCCCGAGGTGGCTGTCGACGACGCTGTCCCCGTGACCGGGGAAGTGCTTGGCGCTCGCGAGGACGCCTCCGTCGCGGAATCCGCGTACCTGCGCGGCGCCCAGCGCCGCCGTGCGGGCGGAGTCCACCCCGAAGGCGCGGACGCCCAGGATCGGGTCGCGCAACGTGGTGAGAACGTCCACGGTGGGGCTGAACGTCCAGTCGTAGCCGACGGCGCGAGCCTCTTCGGCCGCCCGACGGGCGACCCGATACGCGAGGCCCTCGTCGTCGGCGATCCCGACCCCCCGCGGGTACGGCAGGTCGGTGCCCGTCCGGCCGAGGCTGTAGCCGATGCCCGATTCGAGGTTCCCGGAGATGAGGGGCGCGGGCAGACCCGCTTCCGCCGCGATGCGCCGGACCTCGGCGTGGTACCGCGCGGCTGCGGATGCGGGCATCCCCGTGACGCTGTGCAGCGCGCCCACGCCCGCGCGGATCGCCGCCGTGGTCGCTTCGTCAGGCCGTCCGTGCCGGTCGACGCCGGGCATGACGAGGAGGCACGCGGCGATCCGCCGCCGCAGATCGCGGTCGGTGACCGGACGAATTTCGACGGGTACTTGACGGATGGAAGAAGCCATGTCAACTTCTTATCAAACGTTTGCACGCGAACGAAGCACCACTTTTCGGTTTCACTCTTCTCACGACCCGGAGTGCTCATGCATCGCAGTATCAAGACCGTCACCCTCGTCGGCGGCGTCGCATCGCTTCTCGCCCTGTCCGGATGCGGACTGGGCCCGGCTCCTGCGCAGTCCGCCGACACGGGCGGTGAGATCGGCGGGACCATCACCTTCCAGACCATGCAGCTGTCGCCGACGTTCGACGACTACATCAACGGCGTCATCGCCGATTTCGAGCAGGCGAACCCTGGCACGACGGTCCAGTGGACCGACATCCCGAGCGACCAGGCAGCGCGCAAGGTGAGCGCCGACTCGGTCGCGGGCACGCTCCCCGACGTCCTGGACCTGGATGCCGCGACACTCGCGCCCCTCGGCCGGGACGGCCGCGTCCTTGACATGTCGCAGAGCGCGGCCGACCTGGAGAGCCGGTACGTCCCCTCGGCGTGGAAGTCGTTCGACTACGGCACCACGGCGGTCGCGGCCCTCCCCTGGTACTTGAACTCGCCCGTGCTGATGGAGAACGGCTCGCTCATCGACCAGGCCGGCTCGCCCGCGTCCCCGACGACGTACAGCGAGCTGCTCGACGTGTCGGCGGAGATCGCTCGCACGACCGGCAAGGCCGGCTTCCAGCCGACCTCCATCGGCCTGCCGAACTACCTGCTGAGCATGGGCGTTCCCCTCGTCAACGAGGACTCCACCGCGGCCGTGGTGAACACGCCCGAAGCGGCCGACTTCCTGCAGCGGCTGGCGGACCTCTACGCGAACGGCGGCATCCCCGCCGATTCGGTGACGGCCGCTCAGCGCACGGAGATCGACACGTTCTCGCAGGGCGAGACGGCCTACCTCGAGACCGGGCCGTCGCGCCTGAAGATCATCGGTCAGAACGCACCTCAGGTGCTCGAGAACCTGCGCATCGCCGAGCCGCTCGGCGCGTCGAAGGGAACGACCTGGGTCGTCGCGCACGGGATCGCGGTGCCGCAGAGCAGCGAGAACGCGGCCACCGCGCTGGCGTTCGCGACCTTCCTGACCTCGCCCGAGAACCAGCTGGCCCTCGCCGAGCAGTCGTCGGTGTTCCCCAGCACGGTCGAGTCGCTCGAGGCCGACTTCTTCCAGGCCGAGCCCACCGATCTGGCCACGCAGGCGCGTCGGATCGTCGCCACGAGCCTGTTCGACGGCGGCACGATGCCCAAGCCGGCAGCGGTGGACTCCGAGTACGCGAGCACGCTGTGGAGCGCGGTGCAGACCGCCATCACCGGCGAGACCCCCGTGGCCCAGGCCTTGGCGGATGCCGAGACCCAGCTGACCGAGATGCTGCAGGCGCGCGCGAAGTGACGGCCCTCGTTTCCCCCGTCGCGCGGCCGGTGTCGCGTCGACTCTCCCGCTCGAAGGGACGGCGGCACGCCTGGTGGGTGCCCGTGGTCTTCATCGGCCCGGTGTTGATCCTGCAGCTGACGTTCCTCTTCCTTCCGCTGCTCAACACGTTCGTGCTGGCGTTCACCGACGCCAGCACGATCGGCGGGGGAACGTTCACGGGCATCGACAACTTCGTCCGGATCTTCTCGTCGGCATCCTTCTGGGATGCCACGGCCCACACGGGCATCTACATGATTCTGGCCACGCCACTCATCGCGGGCATCTCGCTGGCCCTGGCGATCCTGCTGAACACGAAGATGCGGGGCACGGGCATCGTGCGCCCCATCCTCTTCTCGCCGCTGGTGATGCCCATGGCCGTCGTCGCGCTGATGTTCCAGTACGTGTTGAGCTCGAACGGTCTGGTCAACCAGATCCTGCAGGGCCTGTCGATAGTGAGCGCGCCGGTGCCGTTCCTGACGAGCACCCAGTTGGCTCTCGTCAGCGCGGTGCTGGTCACGGTGTGGAAGAGCTGCGGCCTGTACACGCTCATCCTCCTGGCGGCCCTGCAGAACGTCTCGCGCGAGCTGGACGAGGCCGCCGAGCTGGACGGTGCGGCGTGGGGTCGCCGCACATGGAGCATCACGCTGCCGCAGATCCAGGGGACGATCGGGCTGGTCGCCATCCTCGCCGCGATCGCCTCCCTGCGCGCCTTCACCGAGCCGTACGTGCTCACGGGCGGTGGCCCGGGCACGTCGTCGACGACGGTCGTGCTCTACCTGTTCAGCAAAGGAATCTCCCCCGGAACCGAAGCGGGCCTGGCCTCGGCGATCAGTCTCGTGCTGTTCGCGCTCGTCCTGGTGGTGTCGGCGGTGTCCTGGATCTTCTCCCGACGGAGGGCGCTGCGATGACCGCGACCGTGACGCCGACCCGCCGATCCGTGTCGGCTCCCGCCCCGCTCCCGCCCCGCGCGCGCCGCCGCCGCGTACCCGGCCGGGTCGGGCCCGTGGAGCGCACCGTCCGCTGGGTGCTCATGGCCCTCGCGATGGCGGTGGTCCTCGGCCCGCTGCTCTGGCAGCTCGGCACGGCGCTGAAGGGGGCGGGCGAACAGGCAGTCGGCTTCCCGGGGAGCCTCATCCCGCGCGAGCCGACCTTCGACAACTTCGTCACCGCGTTCACGAGCGTGCCCTTGGGCCGATACCTGCTGAACTCGGCGGCGATCTCGGCGATGGGGGTCACGCTGAACCTGGTGCTCGCGACCCTCACCGGCTACGCGCTCGCGCGGATCGCGTTCCGCGGCCGGGCGCTCTACATCGGCATCCTTCTGGCCACCGCCGCCCTGCCTTTCGAGGTCATCCTGATCTCGACCCTGCTGGTGACGCGCGGGCTCGCTCTCCAGGACACCCTCCTCGGCGTCGTCCTGCCGCAGGCGGTATCGATCGTGTCGATCTTCGTGATGCGCCAAGCTTTCCTCCAAATCCCGAACGAGCTCGAAGAGGCGGCGACGGTGGACGGCGCGGGTCCGATCCGCACGTTCTGGTCGATCATGCTGCCGGGAGTGCGCGGCTCACTCGCGGTGGTCGCGGTCCTGGGGTTCCTCGACAGCTGGGACCAGTTCCTGTGGCCGCTGGTGGTGCTCAGTGATCCCGCGAACTACCCCGTCAACGTCGGGGTGCAGTTCCTCTCCGGCGCGTTCTCGGCCGACCAGCGCGTCATCAGCGCCGCGGCCGTGATCGTGATGATCCCGCCGTTGTTGGTGTATTTCCTCATGCAGAAGCAGGTCTTCACGGGTCTCGCCGAAGGGGCGTTGAAGGGATGACGCCGCGCGTGGTGCTCGTCGGTGCGTCGGGATACGGGCGCCGCCACCTCGATGAGCTGCTGGTCCTGCAGCTGCAGGGCGAGGTGGCGCTCGTCGGCGTCGTCGACGTGCGCCCCCCGGACGATCTCGAGGCTCTCGCCGGTGCGCCGGCGTTCGACACCGATCTCTCGGTCGCCCTCGAGCGGGAGGCGGTCGACGCCGTGGTGGTCGCCACGCCTCCGCACACGCACGCCGCTCTGGCATCCCTCGCGCTGCGGTCCGGCGCGTCGCTCTACCTCGAGAAGCCGCCGGTGCCCACGGTCGCGGAGCTGCACCAGCTCTCACGGCTGGCGCAGGGGCGGAGATTCGAGATCGGCTTCCAGCAGACCCCGGGCGTGGTGCGCATGGTGGAGGCGGCTCGAACGGCCCTCGGCCCGGTCCGGCGGGTCACCGGCTACGGCGCCCTGCAGCGCCCGGACGCCTACTTCCGCCGTTCGGCCTGGGCGGGACGACGCACGCTCGACGGGGTCGCGGTGGGCGACGGGTCGCTCGTGAACCCCCTCGCGCACGCCACGCACGCCGCTCTCGTCGTCGCCGCCAGGGTGTCGGCGGGATGGATGCCGAAGGAGATCGAGGTCGAACTCGGATCCGTGCGCGACATCGAGGCCGACGACGTGGCCGCGTTCCGCGTGACCTCGTCGACCGGGCCGGTCGTGACGGCAGTGGGCACGACCGCGGCAGACCGCGTGATCGAACCCGGCCTCCTCGTGGAGGGGGAGCGGGCGACGCTTCGCATCCGGCTGCGCGACCTCGCCGCGACGCTCGACGGGCGACCCGTGGCCCCCGGCGCGCACGTCCCGACCCTTCGCGCCGCCGTGCTCGACCCGCGGGGCCAGGGCGACCCGTGGCTCAGCGCGTCGGCGGCCGAGTCCTTCGTGCGGGTGGTCGAGGCCGCCGCGGGCATCCCCGCGACGACGAGCCTCTCCCGCTCGGGGATCGCCATCGACCGCGACGGGGATCGGTGGGTCACGCTGCCGGGTATCGCCGACGCCATCGACGCGGTTGCGGCATCCGGCCGAGCCCTCTCGGAAAGCGGGGTGCCGCTGACCTCGCATCGGATCTTCCCCGAGACGCGGGCGGCTGCGCTCTACGATGAGTCCGGAGTTCCGACCGAGGGGGTGCGCGCATGACCGGTGTCAACGGACCCGCCAAACTGCGCGACGTCGCGGATGCCGCGGGGGTGTCGATCTCGACCGTCTCCCGCGTCTTCTCGAACCCCGAGCGTCTCTCGCCGGCGACCGTGCAGCACGTGAAGGCCGTCGCGGCGCAGCTGCGGTTCACGCCGAACGTCGTCGCCCGCGCGCTCAAGCGGGGGATCGCGTCCAACATCGGACTGATCGTGCCCGACATCACGAACCCCTACATGACGACCCTCCTGAAGTTCGCGCAGGGTCGCTCGCGGGCCTCGGGCGTCGGTGTCCTGGTCGCCGACACCGACGACAGCGCCGAGATCGAGTTCCAGGTCGCCGACCAGCTCGCGCGCCAGACGCGCGGCTTGATCCTGGCCGCGCCGCGGATGAGTGCCCCGCGCATCCGTGAGCTCGCCGCCAGCGTGCCCGTCGTCCTCATCAACCGCGTCGTCGAGGACGTCTCGTCCGTGGTGACGGAGTCCTCGGCGGCGTTGACCGAGATCGTCCAGCATCTGCGCGGGCTCGGGCATCGTCGGCTCACCTACCTGCAGGGTCCCGCGGCGTCGTGGGCGAATCGCCAGCGCCTCAAGGTCGTCACGGAGCAGGCGCGCCGCGCGGGCATGGAGCTCGCGACGGTCGACGCGAGTCCCGCCACCTACGCCGACGGGATCTCCGTGGCTCCGGCGGTCGTCGCGGCGGGCGGCACGGCCGTGATCGCCTTCGACGACGTTCTCGCCTCGGGACTCGTGGAGGGTCTTCGTCGCGAGGGACTCACCGTGCCCACCGACATCTCGGTGGTCGGTCACGACGACATCCTCGCCGAGCTCGCGCATCCGGGCCTGACGACGATCGCCGCACAGGGCGAGCGCGTCGGTCGCCTCGCGGTGGAGCGGCTGCTGTCGCTCGCGGAGGGCGAGCGCAATGACACCACTCCCCTGGCCGTCACCGCCCACGCGGTGTTCCGCGCGTCGACGGGACCTGCCGCGGGCTGATCCCCCACGGCACCGTCCTGGTCCTCGCGTCTCCCAGATGCAAACGTTTGAACACTGATGAGAGGAAACACCGTGGCGAAAGTCTCCCAGCCCGCACCTGACACCGATCGCGCGCTCGACGCCCTGCTGAGTGAGCCCGGCGTCGGTGTCGGCGCTGCCCTGGCGGCGCTCGGCGGCGACGTGGTGCTGCTCGGTGCGGGCGGCAAGATCGGTCCGACGATGGCGCGAATGGCGCGCGCGGCCCTCGACGAGGCGGGCTCGACGGCCGAAGTCATCGCCGTCTCGCGGTGGACCGACGCCGAGACCCGTCGCGGGTTGGACGACGCGGGCATCCGCACGGTCGCAGCCGATCTGGCTGACCCCGCAGCGTATGGAACCCTTCCCGACGCCGCGGGCATGTTCTACCTGGCAGCGATGAAGTTCGGCACATCCGGCGCCGAGCACCGGACCTGGTGGTCGAACGTCTCGATCCCCACCCTCGTCGCGGACCGCTACCGCGGCGTCCCGTCGATGATCTACTCCACCGGCAACGTCTACGGGCTCACCTCCCTGACATCCGGGGGGAGTCGTGAGACCGACGTGCCGCGCCCCGACGGCGACTATGCGCAGTCCTGCCTCGGGCGCGAGAGGGTCTTCACCTACGCGGCCGAGCGGTGGGACACCCCCACGACGATCTTCCGGCTCAACTACGCGTGCGAGCTGCGGTACGGCGTGATCGCCGACATCGCGCAGACCATCGCAGCGGGGTCGCCGGTGGACGTCACCATGCCGGCGGCGAACGTCGCGTGGCAGGGGGACATCAGCAGCTGGGCGCTGCGCAGCATCGAGCTGGCCGCGACGCCTCCGCGCATCCTCAACGCGACCGGGCCCGAGACCATCCCCGTGCGCACGATCGCGACGCTTCTGGCCGAGAGGATGGGGGCGGATGCCACGTTCACCGGCGCCGAGGCGACCGACGCGCTCCTGAGCGACGCGTCGGACTGCTTCGCGCTGTACGGCTATCCCACGGTCCCGCTGCGCACCCTCATCGACTGGGTCGCGGACTGGGTGTCGGCGGGCAACCGCGCCCTGGGCAAGGCGACGAAGTTCGAGCAGCGTCGGGGGGCCTACTGATGCGGCCGGATGTTCGGAGCGTCGCGGATCGGCTCGCCGCAGGCGTCGCCGTGCCGGCGCACCCGCTCGCTCTCGACGAGCGGCGGCGCCTCGACGAGCGCGCGCAACGCGCGCTGACCCGCTACTACGCGGCATCCCAGGTCGACGGAATCGCCGTCGGTGTGCACACGACCCAGTTCGAACTGCACGACGATCTCGGTGCCCTGCGCGGTGTCTGGGCGATGGCGGCCGAACCCGTTGCGGGCTGGGACCCCCTCCGCATCGCGGGCATCGTCGGCGACACGGCGCAGGCGGTGGCCGAGGCATCCGTCGCCGCGGAGCTCGGGTACGACGCGGTGCTGCTCTCGCCGTGGGGGATGGCGGATCGCACCGAGCAGACTCTGCTCGATCGCGCGCGGGCGGTGGGCGAGGTGCTGCCGACGATCGGCTTCTACCTGCAGGAGAGCGTGGGCGGGCTGCGATTGAGCCGGGGGTTCTGGACGGCGCTGTTCGACCAGCCCTCGACCGTGGCGGTGAAGACCGCTCCGTTCGACCGTTATCGCACCAACGATGTGGTCCGAGCCCTCCTGCACCACGACCGATGGGACGAGATCGCACTGCTCACCGGGAACGACGACGCCATCGTGCACGACCTGATCACTCCCACCCGCGCGGTGGTCGGCGGTCAGGAGCGCGAGGTCCGGGCCCGGGGCGGACTGCTCGGGCAGTGGGCGGTCGGCGCGCGAGCGGCGGCACGACTGCGTCGGCACGCCGTCGGTGAAGCAGACGCCGGAGCCGTGTCGGCGTCGACCCTCGCCGCTGCGACCGACCTGGCCGAGATCAACGCGGCGGTGTTCGACGTATCCGGCGACTTCGCGGGGTGCGTCGCGGGCGTCAACGAGGTGCTGCGGCAGCAGGGTCTGTTGGCGACGAGCCTGTGCCTGACCGATCGCGAGCGGCTCTCGCCCGGCCAGGAGCAGCTCATCGCCGACGCGCTCGCGCGATTCCCCGAACTGCTCGACGTCGACTTCGTGGCCGATCGGCGAGACGAATGGCTGGCGTGAGACCCCGGCTGGGGAGGACCCGCCCGCGCGCACGGACGGGAATGGTCCACGTCGGCGTCGGCGCGTTCCATCGCGCCCACCAGGCGGCCTACACGCAGCGGGTGGATGACGAACGCCGATGGGGGATCTCCGCATTCACGGGCCGGTCGGCCGTTCCCCCGGCGCTCGCGGAACAGGACGGCGTGTACACGCTCGTCGTCCCTGGGCAACGTCCGCAGGCCACGGTGATCGACCAGCTCACCGCGGTGTCGTCGGGACGGGACCGCGATGCCTTCCGTGCCGCGATCGCCGACGAGGGCGTGGCGGTCGTGACGGTCACCGTGACCGAGGCGGGCTACCTGTTGGGCGACGACGGGCGCGTCGATCCCGGGTCCGCGGCGGCTCGCGCCGACATCGTCGCTCTGCGCGAGGGGCGTGCGGCCCAGACCGCGCCGGGGCGTCTCGCCGACGCGCTCAACACACGGCGACGCACCGGCGTCCCCCTGACCGTGGTCTCCTGTGACAACCTCAGTGGGAACGGCGGCCTGCTCCGGTCGGCGGTCCTCGCGATCGCCGCGGGTGTCGACGAGGCGCTCGCCGACTGGATTCGCGCCGAGGTCGCGTTCCCCGACTCGGTCGTCGACCGGATCACCCCGGCCCCGACACCGGAGGCGTGCCGGTTGGCCGAGGACCTCACGGGGTTCGAGGATCGCGCAGCCGTGCTCGCGGAGGCCCACAGCGAGTGGATCATCGCGGACGCCTTCGCCGGCGACCGGCCGGCGTGGGAGCGCGCCGGTGCCGTCGTCGTGCACGACGTGGCACCGTACGAACTGCGCAAGCTGCGCCTGCTCAACGCCGCCCACACGTTCCTCGCCCTCGAAGGACGCCTGCGCGGTCACGTCACGGTCGCCGAGGCCTTCGCCGATCCGGCGTTGCGGCGAGGGGTCGACGACTTGTGGGACGCCGCGGCGCGCAGCATCCCCGCGACGACCGGCCTCGACGACTACCGCGCCGCTCTGGCCGTCCGGTTCGCGGATGCGGCGATCCCCCATCGCCTGGATCAGATCGCGGCCGGCAGCGCGGAGAAGCTCCGCACCCGTGTCATCCCGACCATCGAGGCCGAACGCCGTGCCGGTCGCGACGGCGATGCCGGTCTGCGTGCCGTCGCCGCATTCCTCGCCACCGAGGCGGGGACGGACCTCCCCTCCGCTGTCTCGCGTCTGCATGCTCCGTGGGCCACCGACGACACGGTCATGACCACGCTTCGCGATCGGGCGGCCCGGGCCGCCCGCCTTCCCACGACCCACCGATAGGAGCACTCCGTGCGCATCTCCTCCGCCGACATCATCGTCACCAGCCCGAGTCGCAACTTCGTCACCCTCAAGATCGTCACCGAAGACGGTGTGGTCGGCTGGGGCGACGCCACACTGAACGGCCGGGAGCTGGCAGTCGCGTCGTACTTGAGCGAGCACGTCCTCCCGCTGCTGATCGGGCGCGATGCCCACCGCATCGAGGACACGTGGCAGTTCCTGTACCGCAGCGCGTACTGGCGCCGTGGCCCCGTCACGATGGCGGCGATCGCCGCGGTCGACATGGCTCTGTGGGACATCAAGGGCAAGGTCGCCGGACTTCCGCTGTATCAACTGCTCGGCGGGGCCAGCCGTGTCGGCCTGCACACCTACGGGCACGCCTCGGGGCGGGACCTGCCCGAGTTGTTCGACTCCGTGCGGGCGACGCTCGAGGAGGGGCACCGGTCGGTGCGGATCCAGACGTCGATCCCGGGAGTGCGGGCGGTGTACGGCGTCGCGTCCCAGGCGCAGTCGACGGGTGAGAGGTACGACTACGAGCCGGCCGGCCGCGGCTCCCAGCCCGCCGAGGAGGACTGGGACACCGGCGCCTACCTGCGGCATCTGCCCACCGTCTTCGAGGCCGTCCGCAACGAGTTCGGGTCCGAGCTGCCGCTGTTGCACGACGGCCACCACCGGATGACGCCGCTGCAGGCCGCGCGCCTGGGCCGGTCGCTCGAGCCGTACGACCTGTTCTGGCTCGAGGACTGCACCCCCGCCGAGAACCAGCGCGCCCTCGAGGTCGTGCGCCGCAACACCATCACCCCGCTGGCCATCGGTGAGGTGTTCAACACGATCTGGGACTTCCAGCACCTGATCCAGGCGCAGCTGATCGACTACGTGCGCGCCGCGTCCACGCACTTCGGGGGCGTGAGCCCGCTCAAGAAGGTCATGGATTTCGCCGCGCAGTACCAGATCAAGTCCGGCTTCCACGGACCCACCGACGTCTCCCCCATCGGTTTCGCCGCGCAGGTGCACGTGGGACTGGCCATCCACAACTTCGGCATCCAGGAGTACATGCTCCACAGCTCGCTCACCGAGAGCGTGTTCGACCAGGGGATGACGTTCGTCGACGGGTTCCTGCACCCGTCCGACCGTCCCGGCCTGGGTGTCGAGGTCGACGAGGAGGCCGCTGCCGCCTTCCCCTATCAGCGGGCCTACCTGCCCTTCAATCGTCTGCCCGACGGCACCATGCACGACTGGTGAAAACCCCACCCCTCGAAGGAGAACTGATGTCATCCGCACGAATCCTGCGTCGCGCCCTCCGGCTCGGCCTCAGCTCCACCGTCGCGCTGCTTCTGGCGGCCGCGTCCGTTCTGCCGGGTGCGCCCGACGACGTCTCGACGTACGACGCGGCGGTCCTCGCCGACGACCCCGATGTGTACTGGGCGATGTCGGGCGCCGCCGCGGGCAGCGAACCGGATCTGACCGGCGGTCAGCTCACCGGCTCCTACGTCGGCGCTCCGTCACCCACGACTCTGCCCAACGGCGACACCGCGGTCGACTTCGACGGCGCCACGCAGTACTTCGAGGCGGCGGATGCCGATGTGCTGAGCCCCGCGACGACGGGGGTCATCACGATCGAGGCGTGGATGCGCCCGGACGTGCTGCAGTTCCCGAACGACGAGAGCAGCGGCTACGTGCACTGGATGGGCAAGGGTACGACGGGGCAGTTCGAGTACGTCTCGCGCATGTACTCGCTGCAGAACGACGAGAACCGTCCCAACCGCATCTCGGGATACTCGTTCAATCTGAGCGGCGGTCTGGGAGCGGGATCCTACTTCCAGGATGCCGTGAGCGCCGGTGAGTGGATCCACTACGTGCTCGTGATCAACTCCACGGCGACGAGCACCGCCTACCCGAACGGGTACACGAAGGTCTACCGCGACGGCGTGCTGCGCGATCAGGACGACCTCAGCATCCGTGGCCAGGTCATCGTGCCCGAGCGGGGGACCGCGCCGTTCCGCGCCGGAACGCGCGACTTCGGGTCGTGGTTCGACGGCGCCGTGGGCAAGATCGCGATGTGGGACTCCGAGCTGAGCGCCGCGCAGATCCAGGCCCACTACGACGCCATGACGTCCTGACGCGTACCGCGGTGGTCTGCCCGCTCGACGCAGACCACCGCGGTACCCCCTTGCGCCCGACCCTCCCGCGCCGGCCCCACCCGACCTACACTGGACGCACCTCCGTCACCGCCGATGGGAGTTTCCGTGTCTTCGCCTTGGTCGCGACCAGCCATCTCCCCCGAGACCTCGGGGCTGCTGATCGCGCGTGCGCATGACGAACTCCTCGCCGGCAACGAGGATCGCCGGCTCGCCGACGTGCGCCCGCTGGTGCAGGAGTCGTGGCGGCGGTCGCTGGCATCCCTCGTCGGTCCGGAGGGCCTGCCGACGCTCGATCTCGCCTCCGAGGAACTCGAGGCATATCGCCGTGCGCATCCGTTGGCCGGGGTCATGGACATGGTCCGGGCGCTGCTGCTGCCGGGCTCCGCCGAGGACTCGGGCGTGGTCGTCGCCGTGGGCGATGCCGCGGGGCGCCTGCTGTGGGTCGAGGGCGATCGGCGCGTGCGCACGCTCACGGGCGACATGGGCTTCGTCGCCGGGGCGAACTGGTCGGAGGATGCCGTGGGAACGTCCGCACCCGGAACGGCGATCGCGCTCGACCGGTCGGTGCAGATCCGCGGCGCCGAGCACTTCAATCGACTCGTCCAGCCGTGGTCGTGCACGGCGGCACCGGTGCACGACCCCGAGACGCGGCGGCTGCTCGGCATGATCGACGTCACCGGCGGCCCCGAGGCCGTGACTCCGCAGGCTCAATTGCTCGTGGATGCCACTGCCCGGGCGATCGAGAGCGAGATCCTGGTCGGGCGGCTCCGGGCGCAGCAGGACCCCCCGACGCGGCGACCGAAGCGCTCGCCCGGGACGCGCGCGCTGCTGCGGATCCTCGGGCGTGACCGCGCGCTCCTGGAGGTCGAGGGCGAGGCCGGTGAGACGGTGATCGAACTCGGCGCCCGCCACGCCGAGATCCTCCTGCTGCTCGCCGTGCACCGCGAGGGCATGTCGGCCGAGGCGCTGAGCGAGGCCGTGTACGGGCACCCCGCGACCGAGACGCTGCGCCCCGAGATGGTGCGGTTGCGGAAGGTGCTCGAGCCCCTCGCGCCGGCGCTGGTCCCGGCATCCCGTCCGTACCGGCTGCCCGACGGCCTCGAGACCGACGCCCAGCACGTGCTGTCACTGCTCGATCGCGGGGCGCACCGCGTCGCGCTCGCCGCCTACCGCGGGCCGGTTCTGCCGGATTCGGTGGCGCCGGGGGTGGCCGAGGTGCGGGAGTCGGTGCGCCAGGCGCTGCGCGAGGCCCTCATCGAAGAGGCGGGCGTCGATGTGCTCCTCACCTATGCCGACACCGTCGACGGCCGCGATGACGCCGAGGTCCTGCGGCTGTGCCTCGAGATGCTGCCCGCCCGGTCGCCGAAGCGTGCTGGGCTCGTCTCCCGGATCGAGCGTCTCGAGCGGGACTGATGTCGGAGGCCCTCGTTACGCTGAATCCATGGACGAACAGACGCTCGACATCTTCTCGGCAGCTCGCGCCCGACGCGATGTGGGGCGCATCCGCGAAGCCGTCGCCGAGGTGAAGGCCGGCGACATCGCCCGCGTCCTGGTCCGGTCGCCGCGCTACGGTCTGTACGCGATCGAGGGCACGGTCCGCATCGGCGTGGGTGGGCAGCCTCTCGTCGGCGACGTCATCCTCGCGACCAGCGCCGAGATCCAGCGCATCGACCTCGGCATCCCGGCCCCCGAGCCGGCGCTCTCGGCCGATGTCGTCGACCCTTCGACCCTCCCCCACGGCACGCCGGTGCGCGTCACGTTCGTCACGCCGACGGCCGCGACGTTCGCCGTGACGGGGCCGATCACCGCGGGCAACGACCGCTTCCTCCTCGTCGGCAGCTGGATCGTGGCCGACGACCGCGCGATCGCTCCGCGTGTGGTGAGCATCGAGCGCCTCGACGACGTCGACCTGCACGAGGTCAACGTCCCGCCGCTGCGATCGGTGCTGGTCGACGCCGACGCGTAAGTGCAGAACAGAGTGGATGCCGCGGCCTCGGGGTCGCGGCATCCTGTGTCTCCGGGCCGCACGTCACCGGTGCAACCGGATGCAACGTGGCGCGGCGTACCGTCAGCGCATCGCCGCCCGAAGCGGACGCGGCGTCTCATGACCGTCGAAGGAGACACGCATGACCATCGTCGAAGAAGGCGTTTCCAGCGTCTACGCCGCCCCCGGACAGCGCGGGGCCGTCGCCCAGTATCGCGAGCGGTACGGGCACTACATCGGCGGAGAGTGGGTCGAGCCGCACAGCGGCCAGTACTTCGAAGACATCACCCCCGTCACCGGCAAGCCCTTCTGCGAGATCGCCCGCGGCGACGCCGAAGACATCGATCGGGCCGTGGATGCCGCGTGGAAGGCGTTCGCGTCGTGGAAGAAGACCACGCCCGCTGAGCGCAGCATCATCCTGAACAAGATCGCCGACCGCATGGAGCAGAACCTCGAGGCCATCGCCGTCGCCGAGACGTGGGAGAACGGCAAGCCGGTGCGCGAGACGCTCGCCGCCGACATCCCGCTGACCGTCGACCACTTCCGCTACTTCGCGGGCGTGCTGCGGGCGCAGGAGGGGTCGCTCAGCCAGCTCGACGAGAACACCGTGGCATACCACTTCCACGAGCCGCTCGGTGTCGTCGGGCAGATCATCCCGTGGAACTTCCCGATCCTCATGGCCGCGTGGAAGCTCGCTCCCGCGCTCGCCGCCGGCAACTGCGTCGTGATCAAGCCGGCCGAGCAGACCCCGGCATCCCTGCTGTTCCTATTCGACATCATCGGCGACCTGCTGCCGGCCGGTGTCGTGAACATCGTCAACGGCTTCGGCATCGAGGCGGGGGCGCCGCTCGCGCAGCACAAGCGGATCCGCAAGGTCGCCTTCACGGGTGAGACCACCACGGGCCGTCTGATCATGCAGTACGCGTCGCAGAACCTCATCCCGGTGACGCTCGAGCTCGGCGGCAAGAGCCCGAACCTCTTCTTCGAGGACGTGGCCCGCGCGACCGACGACGCCTACTACGACAAGGCGCTCGAGGGCTTCACGCTCTTCGCGCTGAACCAGGGTGAGGTGTGCACGTGCCCGTCGCGGGCGCTGATCCAGCGGTCGATCTACGACCAGTTCCTCGGCGACGGCCTCGCCCGCGTCGGCAAGGTGAAGCAGGGCAACCCGCTCGACCCCGAGACGATGATCGGCGCGCAGGCCTCGAACGACCAGCTCGAGAAGATCCTGTCGTACATCGAGATCGGTAAGGCCGGCGGCGCGAAGCTGCTCACCGGTGGCGAGCGGGTCGACCTCGGTGGCGAGCTGTCGGGCGGCTACTACGTGCAGCCGACGGTGTTCGAGGGCACGAACGACATGCGCATCTTCCAGGAGGAGATCTTCGGCCCCGTGCTGTCGGTCACGTCGTTCGACGACTTCGACGACGCGATCTCGATCGCGAACGACACCCTCTACGGCCTCGGCGCCGGCGTGTGGAGCCGCAACGGCGACACCGCCTACCGCGCCGGCCGCGCCATCGAGGCCGGACGCGTCTGGACGAACACGTACCACCAGTACCCGGCGCACGCCGCGTTCGGCGGGTACAAGCAGTCGGGCATCGGCCGCGAGAACCACCTCAAGATGCTCGACCACTACCAGCAGACGAAGAACCTGCTCGTGTCGTACGCCGAAGGCTCGATGGGCTTCTTCTGATCCGCGGAGCCGGGGTCGTGGCGGCGATCCCGGCCCTCGTGACCCCCGGGTTCACGCCCGGGGGTCTCCCCGTTTCAGTCCGGTGCTGGGCGGTTGCCCGTTGCGGTGCCGGACCCTCGTCCCACTTATGGCGGGTTGGCAGGCCCCCTGTCGGCACATTCTGGGACATGAACCGAAAGGAGTGGGACATGACGACCCAGCCTTCCCGCGTGGATGTGACGGATGCCGCGGCCGCGCTGCTGCGCGACCTGACGGCGAAGCACGGCCCGCTGATGTTCCACCAGTCGGGCGGCTGCTGCGACGGCAGCTCCCCTATGTGTTACCCGGTGGGGATGTTCCTCACCGGCCCCAGCGACGTGCATCTCGGCCACATCGACGTCGGTCTCGACGACCCCATTGAGGTCTACATGTCGGAGTCGCAGTTCGAGTACTGGAAGTTTACGCACCTCACGATCGACGTCGTGCCGGGTCGTGGCGCCGGGTTCTCGGTCGAGGGACCGACGGGCATGCGGTTCCTGATCCGGTCGCGGATGCTGACTGAGGAGGAGGCTGTGGCGTTTGGGGTGACCGGCTGACGGGTGTAGCCAAAGGCCTTGCATGCGCTACGGTCTCCCTCGCAACCTGCCGACTGGGCTGGTGATTTTCGCAGCGCTGCCTGGAGAAAGCGCCTTCGTCGTTGTGCGCGAGTGAAGAGCACAAGGTCGGGCAAGAGCTTTCTCAGTGCCCTGGTCTTCACACTCTTGTGCGTATCGCGCTGTCAGGTCTGCGAATACGTTCGCTGCGAACAGACAAGGAGCCATCCAAGCCGGGGCGGGGGGGCGACTGGCCCCTCGAATCAACACGTGGAGCGGTTGGCTATCCTTCCCAACGGCGAGCTTCTCTTCCGATCGCAAGGTTTCGCGGGCTGGGGCGCTCCCGATCGGAAGCGGGAAGGATCCTAAGCAGGCGCCCGTCGAGGTCATCCAGCCAGCAGCGGTCGAGCTCGTCTAGATGGTCGAGCGCGTGCGAACGGGCAGAGACCTGGACTTCGTACTCAGGCGATACCGAGATGATCCCGCTGTCGTACGCAGCGTGATGGTTCCTGCACAGCGCTAGACCGTTGTCTGTCTGATCAGTGCTCCCCGGCCATGCCACCGGCACGATGTGTGCACCCTCTATGAGGCCGAGTCCGAGTCCACACATCGCGCATCGGCGCCGATAGGCCATGCGAATCCTGTAGCTGAAGTCCCAAGCTCGAAACGCGAGTCTCAGTCGGCGCTCAACCGTCGAGCGAACCTGATCCTCAGTATCGGGCGCCGATGGCTCAGAGGCATCGGTTGCCAGTGTCCACTCGCTGGCCCGTTCGTGACTCTCATGGAGTTCTCGAACGTTGAGGCAGTATGTGGCCAGCAGCTGGGGACGGAACGCGACCACTATGTCACCACTCGTTCGAGTCGCGGCAGCGAATCCACGCTGGGCGGCACCGCGCATCACCTCCTCCCGCACCTGAAGAGAAGGAGAGCCTGAGCTACGGTGGTCATGGATGGAGGGGTCCCATCCGACGAACACGCGGTGCTCTTGGCTCCATCCGACGATGATCAGAACTTCCCCCGCCCGCGGTGCGGGCAGGTAGGTGGTCAACTGAATCCGGAACTCATCCGGAGCACGAACGTGACCGCCCCCGTGCGTCACGTTCCATGCGTAGATTCGGACGAGCGTCGGTTCATCGAGGCGATTCCCTCCGATTGCGTATCGAAAGGGCTTTACGGCCTCCTGCGGCAACGCCGTTACCGAGAGGCCCGCGGCGACGAGGCTGTCCTCGACCCGCTCGTGCAGTTCGCGTGAGGACAGCAGACGGGAAGACTCATCGGGGGCCACGGCTGACCCTACCGCGACTGGTCCTCGACCCGCTGGCGACGCTCCCTGGCAGGCGCCTCCACCGAAGGTACGCTCGGATGTGGCTGGCGGGCGATGTCGGAGGGTCGGCGTACCGTCGCAGCATCCTCACCGGTCAGTACGAAAGGTATCCCGTGATCAAAGATCTTCCTGTGATCGATCTCTTCGCAGGCGCGGGCGGCCTCGGCATAGGCGCGCACCGTGCTGGTGCGGATCTGCGGCTCTCTGTCGACAACGACTCCTACTCGTGCGAGACGATGGCGAAGAACCCGAGGCTTCACCCCGGGCGCTCGATGCTGGGGGACGTGACCGCCCTGACCGGTCGTCAGCTTCGTGCAGACGCCGGTCTGCGAGCGAGCGAGGATGTAGTCGTGATCGGGGGCGCACCCTGCCAACCGTTCAGCAAGGCGGCTTACTGGGTCGACAAGGGTGAAGAGGCTGCATACCGACGCGCGCGGGCTCGCGGAGAGGCCGCAGACCGCCCGACGGAGAGACCGGCCGCCCGTCCCGACAGCAGGCGCACGTTGGTGCACGAGTTCTTGCGCCTTGTGCTCGAGACCGATGCCTCAGCGTTCGTGTTTGAGAACGTGCCAAGCATTCTTCACCCTCGTAATAAGCACATTTTCGAGGCGCTACGCGCAGACGCGGAGGCAGCGGGCTACTTCACGCGGACCGTCGTTGCCACTGCAACGAACTACGGTGCGCCCCAGTCGCGGCAGAGGGTCTTTCTGCTGGGCTCGCTCGAGCAGACACCTCCGGAGCCGGTGGCTACCCATGCAGAGACTCCGTCGATCGATTTGTTGCCGTGGCGCACGGCTGGTGACGCCCTCGCCGAGGTGGACCCGGTCCTCGTGTCACATGACGTCGTCGCTGTCGAGGGCCGTTGGGCTCAACATCTGCGGGAAATTCCACCCGGCATGAACTACAAGTTCCATTCGGCGTGGGCAGGGCACCCGAACCCAACCTTCGAGGCTGAGACACGCTACTGGAACTTCTTGCTGAAGCTCTCCCCCGACCGGCCGTCGTGGACTATACCCGCTAGCCCGGGTCCGTGGACCGGGCCGTTCCATTGGGACAGCCGTCGCCTGTCAGTCGCTGAACTTGCTGCGCTGCAGTCGTTTCCGGCTGGGTACACGTTTGCAGGTCCTCGACGCGAGCAGGTGCGACAGATTGGCAATGCCGTGCCGTCAGTGATGGCCGAGGCGATGGTCGCGTCGGCCGTAGCGTCGGTATCTCGCTCCGAGGTGGCCGCATGAACACGCCAATGCGTGCTGTGAGCCTTTTCTCTGGAGCAGGCGGGCTCGACCTCGGAATGAGGGATGCCGGGTTCGAGATCATTGCAGCGGTTGACACTGACATTTACGCCGCCAAGAGTCATGAGCAGAATTTCCCAGAGACGGCATTCTTCAACGGCAGCATCTCGGACTTCACTCAGCAGAGAGTCACCGACATGGTGGGTGTGGCAAAGCTCGAGGATGTGGACTTGCTCGTCGGCGGTCCGCCTTGCCCGCCGTTCTCAAAGAGCAGGTTCTATCGCACGGACAAACCGCGCGCGATGGAGGATCCAATCGGAGAAGTGACCATCACTGGTTACCTGGAGACTCTTCGCTGGCTTCGCCCGAAGACGTTCCTGCTCGAGAACGTTGCAGGCATGGCGTTCAAGGTGCACAGAGAAACACTTGAGCACATCATCGCGACCGCAGAGAGTTACGGCTATCGCTGTGAATATCGGGTCCTGAACGCAGCCGACTATGGTGTTCCGCAGGTTCGCCAGCGATTCTTCATCGTTGGAACACTTGGTCACGGCTTCGTCTGGCCGAGTCCGACACACGCAGACCCTTCGGTCGAAGGTGTTCTTCGACCCTGGGCGACCGCGGGCTCAGTTCTTGCGGATCTTGACACGGAAGAGAATGCCTCTGATGAGGGGCACGTTGCTGGAGGGAAACATCGGGACCTGCTGAAGCAGATCCCTCCAGGCGAGAACTATCTCTTCTTCACTGCAAAACGCGGCCATCCAGATCCACAGTTCGAGTGGCGCAAACGGTATTGGTCGTTTCTTCTGAAGCTCAGCCCAGACATGCCTTCGTGGACAATTCAGGCACGGCGCTCAAATAACATGGGCCCGTTTCACTGGAGGAGCCGGATTCTGCGCATCGAGGAAGTCAAACGCATTCAGACATTCCCGGATAACTGGTTTCTGGCAGGAAACGTTGAGCAGCAGTGGCGTCAGGTAGGAAACGCGGTGCCCCCCAAGCTGGCGAACGCGCTCGGAACTCAGTTGGCGGCACATGTGCAGGAGATGACCTCGGAGCGGAAAGCGGCCTGACTGGTGCCGAAGCTTCCCGCTCCCAATGAGTTCACGCCAGGTCAGCTGGGTTCTCCCGACGCTGTGTTCGAGATCCTCAAACACATCGACGGAGTGAAGGGGGATCGAGCGCAAGTTGTCGAGTGGATACGCAGCAGGTGGTTTGCGACCTCCGCTGAGAAACGTGCGCACGACCCGAACGCTCAACTCGATCAGCAACGGAAACGCGCCAACAACGTCGTCACTGGTATGCAGCAGTACGGCCTCCTTGATTCACCACGCGACCCGTTGGTGCTCACGGAGTTGGGCTCCAAAATGCTCACCTTCGCGGCTGAGCCTGCCGATGGGCACCGATTGTTCACCAGCTTCCTCCTTCGTGAACGCTATGGGATGGAGTTGCTCCAAATCGCTCTTGACGTGCGGTCGCGCGATGGTGCCGTTACAAAGAGGCAGATAGACGATGAGTTGCGGTCTCGCGGGTACCAGGTGTCGACCAATAGTTCATACGCGGGCAAGCTGCGACAGTGGCTTGAGCCCTCGGGGGTTGTCGACATGTACTGGAATGTCGATCACCAGATTCTTCTGGAGTTGGGTGGTGCCACTCCAGAAGAGGTTCGAAGCTGGCGGGGTCTCACACCTCCACAGCGGGCAGTAGTTGAAGTCCTGAGAGTGAGAGGCCTCGGCAACCGTACGGCGGCTCAATCGGCTGAAGTCCTCGAACTCCTTCGACAGCGAGGTATCGAGTTCAACGCGGGGCTTGTCGGCAAGCAGATCTATGAGCCTCTCGTCGCCGCTGGCTTCATCGAGAGGACGCTCAAGGAAGCCGGGCGGGGAGGCAAGGGGGGGACCGTTCAACTCACCCAGCGCGCGCTGGACCTCGATGTCGGGCTCATCGACGGCCTCGAGCTCGGAGACGTTCCGGCAGACCTGCAGGCGGAGTTGAACCGTTCGACGGACAGCATTCTCGCGGACCTGGGCTCAGCCGACACCGGAAAGAAGGGTGTCGCACTGGAGTTGCTTGCACTTCGGGTGGCTGCTGATGTCGGGCTGATACCCGCCGAAATGCGGCTGCGCAGCGCGCAGACCGGCGGCGCAGAAGTCGACCTCGTCGCCGAGGGCGCACATCTCCATTTCACTCGGTGGCTGTTCCAGTGCAAGAACCAAGTGGCGCCGGTGTCTCTGTCGGTGCTCGCGAAAGAGATCGGTATGGCCACGCTGTTGCGTGCGCAGGTAGTTATCATTCTCACTACCGGGGTCTTTGCAAAGTCGGTCGTCGCCTACGCTCGGGAGGCGGCCGAGGCGACCGCAATCCAGATAGTGCTACTTGACGGCCAGTCGTTGGCGAACTATCGCGCAAAGGGTCCAGCGGGACTACGGGCCGAACTGCATCAGTTCGCGGTAGGGGCGTTGCGCAGGAAACGACCTCAACTCGCCGAGGTGCCTAAAGAGTAGCGGGCCAGGCTTGCCGTGGAAGTCGAAAGCCTACGAGACGAGCCCATTCGGCGCTGCCTACACCGACTACGGGATTGTCCCAGCGCCAAGCGCGGCGGAGTGGTTGACAAGAATCCGCTGGGCGTCCACGCCAGTGAGTCGGTGCGCTGGACGAGTCCCACCCAACAGCGTCCGACCCCGCGCCATCGGCTAGCAGTGCCTTAGCCGGAGAGTTGGCGGATCACCTCGCTCATCGCATCCTTGGGTGGTAGAAGCAGCGACTGACCGAACGATTCCCTCGCCTCCTCCACGAACTGAGCCTCGGAGGCAACCCGCAGTTCATGTCGGACGTCAGGTTCACCGTCCTTGAACATGAGCCCGGTACCGGAATTCTCGATCCAGAGCCCCAGCGCCCCAGGGGTATCTTCAGTGCCCGGCAGCGTATGAAAACTAAGCGGACGCTCTGTGATCACTCCCTCGTAGATCGCCTCGAAGCTCGTTGAAGGAGTCATGTCGTAGCGGAAGCCCTCGACGTTCGTCGCGGAGATCATCACGAGCAAGCCCCCAATGGAGCTCGGCTTCACGAACTGGATCACGTGCTGCATCGTCGACATGAGTCGCACTCCGGCGTCATCGTTTGGGAAGTCAAGCATGCGAGACCTGACGATCTCGAAAACAGTCGTGCCATTGATCTGTTCGTCTTGACCCGCAATTACTACGCCTTCTTTGGTGACTTCCGCCCACTCACCGTCAAGAATTTTCCATAGGCGACCCGGGTTCCGCCCGGCGAGGATGAAAGTGGCTCCGCTGATCTTCTCAAGCCCGCTTAATACACCTTGGAGATCCAAGTCTCGGAGCTTCGCCACCTCGTGAGCAAGTGTGTCCGGGCCCATCCCCGCGTAGCCCACTGCGAGGTCCTCGGACAGCCGGATGATCTTGAGTACCGGCTGCGTGTAGATCTTTCGCGATCGTGTCGTATCGCTGTCCCACGTGACCTTCGTGTCTCCAGCGAGATACACGGCACCGGTTCTCGGTTCGACTACTCCGACGATTAGCGTCATGCCCTCATCGTGCCAGGGCGAACGTGCGGGCGGGTAGGCAATGAAGCTCAATCACGTGGCCGGCTCCGGTCGTTCCCCGCACACGGTAGGCCCCTAGGGCGTGTCTCATAACCGTTTGAGCCAGATGGTGATGGCTCTCAGGACTGCTCCGCCGCGGTAGTTGCGGGCGAGTTTGTCGTAGCGGGTGGCCAGGCCCCGCCATTGCTTGTCTTCGTTGAAACCGCGTTCGACGACGTTGCGGCCCTTGTAGTCGTGGCGGTCGTAGGTCACGGGTCGGCCGCCGCGGGAGCCGCGTCGCTTGCGGTGCCCTTGCTGGTCGGAGGGCTCGGGGATGACCGAGACGATGTCGCGATCGCGCAGGTGCTGCCGGATAGCGCGAGACGAGTAGGCCTTGTCGCCGCGGACGCGGTCGGGTCTGGTGCGGGGTCTGCCGGGCCCGCGGCGGGCGACGCGGAGGTGGCTCATCAGGATCGGGAACATCGGTGCGTCACCGGCCTGCCCGGGGCCGACGAGCACGACCAGCGGACCGCCCTTGCCATCGACGAGGTGATGGATCTTCGTCGACAATCCGCCCCGTGACCGGCCGATCGCATGATCGGGCGGCTCTTCGCGTGGATTCCTGTAATTCGATTCAGCCCCCTGTGTCGCGAGGGAGGTTCGTCGCGTGCTGATGCGCACGGTTCACCGTGGAGTCCACGCTCACATCCCACACCAACTCGCCCGCAGTGTCCGCGTCGGCGAGCAGTTCGGCATGGATCCTGTCCCAGGTGCCGTCCTTGCTCAACTCGCTGTGACGACGCCACACCGTCTGCCAGGGACCGAACTCAGCTGGCACATCCCTCCATGGCGAGCCGGTCCGGAAGCGCCAGATGATGCCCTCCACGATCGGCCGGTGATCACTGAAGGGCCGCCCACCCTTCGGCGACGCCTTCGGCATCAACGGCTCGATCCGAGCCCACGCAACGTCCGAGAGAACTTGAGTACGCGACACACCCCAAGTCTCAGACGACGATCACCCGAAAGTTACGAGACACGCCCTAGCCGTCGTCGCGTAGGCGAACAACGTCACGATCGACAGTCCATTCATCTTCACGTTCTTCGGCTCCGACGAAATGACGGGATCTCGCGTCGTCACGCCGAACGGAGGTTGCACGGCTGTGCTCGTAATAGTCGTCCTTTCGTCACGGCACGTCACTGCGACCGTCCGTACCTCACAGCCACCCCCGCTCCACCGCCACCCGCACGGCATCCGCGCGATTCCGCCCGCCGGTCTTCCCGATCGCGCTGGACGGGTGATTCTTCACCGTGCCCTCGGACAGGTGAACCATCCGCGCGATATCGGCGATCGACCCTCCGGCGCGGGCCGCGGCCAACACGTCGGTCTCACGCTCGGTGAGCGGCGAATCGCCCTGCGCCAGCGACTCCGCCGCCAAGACAGGGTCGACAACTCGCAGCCCCTGCGACACCCGCCGCACCGCATCAGCCAATTCCGCCGCGGGCGTGTCCTTCACGACGAACCCCGAAGCCCCGGCCTGCATGGCACGCGCCAGATAGCCCGGCCGGCCGAAGGTCGTGACGATGAGGGCGCGGCATCCGGGAACCTGCGTTCGCAACAATGACGCGGCGGCGATTCCGTCGATGCCCGGCATCTCGATGTCGAGCAGCGCCACGGTCGCCTCGGACGTACGCGCGGCCTCGACCACCTCGTCGCCGCGGCCGACCTGGGCAACGACCTCGATGTCGGGCTCCAGACCAAGCAGCGCGGCCAGGGCCCCGCGGACGAGCGCCTGGTCGTCGGCGATGAGAAGTCGGATCACCACGTCACCCTCACACGGAATCCGCCGAGGTCGCTGGGCCCCACGGTCGTGCGGCCACCCGCCGTCTCCACGCGCTCGCGCAGCCCCGACAGTCCCGAGCCGGACGACGGCGCATCAGACGGCCCGCGCCCGTCATCCGCAACCTCCACCGACCGCGCGTCCAGCGACACCCGGCACACGGATGCCTCGGCGTGCCGCACCACGTTCGTCACCGCCTCGCGGACCACCCACCCCGCGAGTTCACGCCGGTCCGACGGCACCTGATCCGTCGACCCGGGCAGCTCGGCCGCAACCCCGGCGCTCTCCAGCGCCGCGCGGGCCGCGGCGAGCTCGCCGCTGATGCTCACGCCTCTATACCCGTGCACCGTGGCGCGGACGTCGGCCAGCGCGCCGCGCGACAGCTGCTCGATCTGCGCCACCTCGTCGCGGGCGGCCGGGGAGCCGGCATCCATCAGTCGTCCGGCCAGCTCGGCCTTCACCGTGATCACGGTCAGCGAGTGGCCGAGGATGTCGTGTACGTCGCGCGCGACCCGGCTGCGCTCCCGCTCGGCGGCGAGTTCGGCGACCTGCTCCTGAGCGGTGCGAAGCCGCTCGAGCGTCGTGATGTTCTCGATGAAGCTCAGCATCATGACCGAGACGGACAGGATGATCGCCGAGTTCAGGAAGCTCGTGAAGGTGTCGGCGCCGGTCCACTCCCCCACCGCGAACGACAGGGCGCTCAGCGGCAGCACGAGAATCCAGGTGGGTCGCCGCCCGATGTTCGACACCGCGATCGCGACGCCGATGAACGTCCACATCCACCGCACGTCGTCGCCGATGAGCGGGGCCAGGCCCAGGCTCAGTGCGAACATCACCGCGGCGGGGATCACCCTCTGCCAGCTCGCGGGAGTTCGGCGTGCGAACGGCACGCTCGCGAGGAACACCGCCGCGAACACCACGACGATGGCCGTGCCGACGAGGTTCGCTCCGAGGTGGGGGACCTCCCAGACCGACAGCAGCGTGGGAACGGTCCAGATCAGCGAGAGTCCGCCGCCGATGAACCACCCGCGCGTGAACGAGCGGCGGCCCGAAGCGCGCACGCGCCCCGGGCCGGTCGTCTCGTCCATGTCGTTCACGATAGGGCGGCTCACGAACGCCGCGTGTCCCGCCGGAAGAAGTACACCGTGCCGGCGACGAACACCACGAGCCACACCACCGCGTTGATCAGGGCGCCGAGGTCGAAGGCATCCCCCGTCAACGGCGCACGCGCGAGCTGCGCGATGCCGTACACGGGCGTGAGCTTGCCGACCGTCTGCAGGAAGTCGGGCATCGACGAAAGCGGGTAGAACAGCCCACCGAGGAACGACATCAGCACCACCGCGAGGCTCGTGATCTGCGCGACGTTCTCGCCCGGCACCATGTACCCGACCATGAGTCCGAGCGTCGTGAACACCGCCCCGGCCAGCAACCACGCGGCGACCCCGGTGACGACCCACTGCACCGCCGACAACTCGACCCCCGAAATGGATGCCACGACATAGGTTGCGACCACGGCGACGAGTCCGAACACCATGCCGGCCGCGAGCTTGATAATCACGTTGACGAGCGGGCTGAGCGGGGTGAGGCGCAGCTGACGCGTCCAGCCCTGCGCGCGCTCGACCGCGACCGCGGCACCCGTCTGGGTCGCCGACATCATCGCTCCGTACATCGCCATCGACACCATGATGTACGCGGCCACCGACACTCCCCCGTCGGCCAGCGGAACGCTCGTCAGCGGCTCGTCGAGCCACTGGTACCCGACGATGAAGAACATCAGCACCGGGAACGCCACCGTGAAGAACAGCGCGCGGATTGCGGAGCTTCCGCACCAGCTCGATCCGCAGATACGTCAGGGTGAAGCCGCCCAGGACGGGTGCGGGGCGATCGAGGCGGATGGCGGTCATCGGAGTGCTCCGTTCGCAGCGTCGGCGGATGCCGGGGAGTCGATGGTGAGCGCGACGAACACGCTCTCGAGTTTCTGCGCGGTGATCTCGAGATCCCGCGCGGCGGTGGCGGTGAGCAGGTGCCGGGCGAGCGCGTCGGAGTCCCGCGTGTGCAGCGTCACGCGCTCGCCGGAGACCTCGACCGAGTCGACGCCCGCGAGCGACGCCAACGCCGCGAGATCGGCATCCGGGATGGTCGCCTGCACGACCCGACCCGAGACGAGGTTCTTGATCTCGGCGGTCGTCCCGTCGGCCACGATCTGCCCGCGACTCATCAGCACGATGCGGTCGGCGTACTCGTCGGCCTCGTCGAGGTAGTGCGTCGCGAACATCACGGTGCGGCCGCGGGCGGCATCCGTCCGGATCGCGTTCCAGAACGACCGGCGCGCCTCGATGTCCATGCCGGTGGTCGGTTCATCGAGGATCAGCAGCGCTGGATCGCTCACGAGCGCCATCGCGAAGCGCAGCCGCTGCTGCTCGCCGCCCGAGCAGAGTCCGACGCGGCGGCTCGCCAGATCCCGGATGCCAGCCCGCTCCAGCGCTTCGTCGACGGGACGCTTCTCGGCGAACAAGGATGCCGTGAGCTCGACCGTCTCGCGGACCGTGAGGTCTTTCAGGAGACCCCCGGTCTGCAGGACGGCGGAGACAAGGCCGCGCGACACCGCTCCGCGCGGGGTGTGTCCGAACACCTCGATGGAGCCGGCGTCGGGGTTCGTGAGGCCGAGGATCATGTCGATCGTCGTGGTCTTGCCGGCGCCGTTCGGGCCGAGGAACGCCACGATCTCGCCGGGCTGCACCCGCAGATCGACGCCGCGGACGGCGTGGACGGAGCCGAAGCTCTTGACGACGCCCCGCGCGTCGATCGCGGCGGGGCCGGTGGTGGTGGAGGTCATGTCCTCATGCTGGCCCGGCGCCGTGCCCCGTGCCTGGGGCGGCGGTCACCTTGTGGGGGTGACGTTCGTCATGGGTGCGGCGTCAGGCGTTGCGGCGCTTCTGTCGCGGGTCGCTGCGCGCATCGCGACGTCGAGAGGATATCGACGACGATTCCCTCGTCGCGTGTGAGGACGGAGACATCGACAGTGCTGTTGGCGTAGCCGGTGGCGATGAAGCTGACCGCCGGGTAGCTGAGCTCGAGGCGTGTCTCCTCGACGAGGAAGTCCTCACCGAGGGCTGCGGGCAGCCCGTCGACGAACGCCTGACCGTCGAAGCTCTCCGGCGTGTCGATGGTCCACTGACCCGTGTAGAAGACCCCGTCTCCCGAGCATCCGAAGGGATTGTCCGAGGGATTCTTCGCAACCTCGAGGCCGGCAGGGAGTTCGTCGACCACGCGCTGCATCGCGGCCTGAGCTTCGCCGCGCACCGCTTCGTACGTCGGCAGCGGGGTCGGTGCACAGCCGGTGAGGGCGAGCGCGCCCGCCGCGAGGAGTATCAGTGCGGTGCGGGTGGCGTCCACCCGCTTCGCGGCGATTGGGCGATTCTCGGCGCAGCGATCGAGGCAGTGCATCAGGAACTCGGCGCTGGCGTGAGGGTGTCGTCGTGGTAATCGAGCGGGTCGCCCGGCACGCGCACTCCGCCGAGGCTGATTGTGTATCCCGGCGCGGTGCCGAACGAGATGGCGTTGACAGGACCGCCCCGACCGAACACGGTGGGCGTGGGGTCGGAGACGATTCGAGTCTCGATGCCGACCGCATCATCGGCGGCCGTGAGAACCTGTGCGGCAGCTGTCGTCGCGTCGTCCAGGCATGACGCGACTTCGGTGACGAGGGCCGTCACCGCCGTGGCATCCACCGAGTACCGCATCGTCCGAACCTAATCGGGGCCGCTGCTCACCCTCAGAGGGTTGTGGACAATCTCATCTTGTTCTCATCTTCGACCGGAGAAGTCCTGGTCAGAACGGCTTCAACGCGCGGATCGTATAGCTCAGCGGCATGACCGACGGCTGCTCCGTCAGCGCACACTCACCGTCGGGACGCAGGGTCGTGCGGCCCGGCAGAGCCTCCCACGGGACGCTGTCGTGCTCGATCAGCGCGTCGAGCCGCACCCCGCGATCGAGCAGCGCGGTGACGATCTCGCCGAGCCGGCGGTTCCACTCGTACGTTCGCGTGGTCTGCAGCGGCACCGGAACCTCGACGTAGGCGGTGTCGTCACCCCATTCGCGTGAGTGACACCGCGTAGATCGACGGATCTCCCTCGAGATCGAGGTCGATCGTCATCCCGGTCTGCGATATGGACACGCCGAACGCGATCGTCGAGTTGTCGCACGAGACCGTGTCGGCGAGGGACTCGCTGCCGAGTTCTCCGGCGGACAGGACGATGGTTCCGCCACCACGGCAGGCGAGCTGGCCCTGATAGTCGCCGGCCTCGAGAAACTCGAAGGAGTTCCGCTGATGCGGGGACGTGTTCTGGCTCATCCAGCCGGTCAGCCTGCCCGTCAGCGCACCGCTGTCGGAGGGTGGCACCGCCGTCTCCGCCCAGTCGCCGATCTCGTCGACGGGGATCGGCAGCATCGCCTCGTCGGCACGAGCGTCGTCGGTTGGCGTGGGTGAGGGAGTCTCGGACACCACGGGCGGCGGCGAGTCCGCGTTCGTCGTCTGCGCAGTGCAGCCCGCTACCCCGACGGCGGTGAGGGCGAGTGCGGCGACCGCCGCAGCGGTGCTCCGGAACGTCATCGGAGCTGTTCGTTCGATGGCTCTCGGCTCCATCGGTGTACTCTTCCACGGCACGCGAGTGGGCCTCGCGGGTCTTGACACTCCGCTGGTCGCCGAGGATCCTGCGCCCGCTCAGGCCGGCTTCGACGCCCGGATCGTGTAGCTCAGCGGCATGACCGACGGCTGCTCGGTGAGCGCATACTCACCGTCGGGACGCAGGGTCATGCGCCCCGAGAGCGCCTCCCACGGGACGCTGTCGTGTTCGATCAGCGCTTCGAGCCGGAGACCGCGATCGAGCAGTGCGGTGACGATCTCGCCGAGCCCGCGGTTCCACTCGTACGTTCGCGTGGACTGCAGCGGCACCGGCACCTCGACGTAGGTCGTGTCGTCATCCCACTCCAGGGGCACGGGCTGCTCGAAGTAGGGGAACGCGAGCGTGAGGCCCGGCAGCGTCTCATTCATCGACCACAGCACCGGGTGCCCCTCGCGGAGGTGCAGCGTGCCTCCCGGCGCCAGCAGATCCGCGACGATGCCGGCCCACTCGGTGATCGACGGTAGCCAGCACAGCGCTCCGATACCCGTGTAGACGAGATCGAACGCACCCGGGGGAAGGACGTCGAGGGCGTGCGCGACGTCCGATTGGACGAAATCGACGTCATCCCCGGTCTCAGCGACGAGCCGACGGGCTTCGGCGATCGCGTTCTCCGAGAAATCCAGGCCCGACACGCGCGCACCCAGGCGCGCGAGCGACAGAGTGTCGGTGCCGATGTGGCACTGCAGGTGGACCGCGCGCTTCCCGGTGAGATCGCCGAGCAGAGGCCGGTCGAACGTGACGACGTCGCTGAGTGCGCCGCGGTCCTCGACGTAGCGCAGCACGCCATAGCCCGACCCGTCGCGGGCGGCGTGCAGAGTCGCGCGCTCATTCCAGTTGGCGCGGTTCGCGTCGAGGTACTCGGTGGACATGGCATCCCTTCCGTCGGCACAGCCTTGTGACGATACACACCCGGATGCCAGGGGGCCAGGCCGCGAGCGTCGGGACGTCGCGGTCGTGCGGTGCGTGCGGGCCGTCGTGACCGTGCGTGACGCGGGTCTGTGCCGCTGTCGGAGGCCCGGGTTAGCCTGGCGGCATGTCGGGCAGTGTGTACGTGATCCATGAGAACCCCCAGTGGCTTCCGCCGTTCCAGGCGGCCTTCGAAGCGGAGGGTATTCCGCTGAAGGAATGGCTTCTGACGGATGGCTCCATCGACCTGTCCGTCGAGCCGCCCGAGGGGGTGTTCTGGTCACGCCTCAGCGCTTCGGCGCACACGCGCGACCACGCGGCGAGCAAGGAGTACGGCCGCGCCGTGCTGCGGTGGCTCGCCTCGTGGGGGCGGACGGTCGTGAACGGTGCCGACGTGCTCGAGCTCGAGGTCAGCAAGGTCGCGCAGCACGCCGCCCTGCGGCACGCCGGCATCGAGGTGCCGCGCACGGCGGCGGTCTTCGGCACCGCACAGCTCGCGGCGAAGGCCGAGGACTTCGAGGCTCCCTTTATCAGCAAGCACAACCAGGGTGGCAAGGGCCTCGGCGTGCGCCGGTGGGAGTCGCACGCCGAGTTCGCCGCCTGGGTCTCCGGTCCCGACTTCGAGCCCTCCCCCGACGGCATCACGCTGCTGCAGGAGCTGCTGATCGCGCGGGCGCCGTTCATCACGCGTGCCGAGTTCGTCGGGGGCGAGTTCGTCTACGCCGTGCGGGTCGACACGAGCGCGGGCAGCTTCGAGCTCTGCCCGGCCGAGGCGTGCGCGATCCCCGGTTCCGATGGCGTGGAGCCCGAGCCGCTCTTCCGCCTCCGCGACGACGTCGACCCCGCGATCATCGACCGGTACCTGGCGTTCCTCGCGGCCGAGGGCATCGGCGTCGCCGGCATCGAGTTCATCGAGACGCGTGACGGCCGCGTCGTCACCTACGACGTGAACACCAACACGAACTACAACCCCGACGTCGAGGCATCCGCCCCTCGTTCCGGGCCGCGCGAGATCGCCCGCTGGCTCGGTGCGCTGCTGCCGCACGAGGCGGTCGGTGTGCGTGGCTGAGCCGGCAGAACCCCACCGCGACTGGGACGGATTCGGATTCGCGACCCGACAGGTGCACGCCGGTGAGGTCGAAGATCTCACGCACGGCTCCCGTGTCACGCCCGTGCACCTCTCGGCGGCGTACCGGTTCGCGTCGTTCCAAGAGGCGACCGACCGCTTCGGCGGCTCCGACCTCGGGCATCTGTACTCGCGCAACCTCAACCCCACGAACCAGGTCGCCGAAGCGCGACTCGCGTCTCTCGAAGGCGGAACGGGGGCGCTCGTCGTCGGGTCGGGGCAGGCGGCCATCACGACGACGCTCTTGGGACTCGCGGGTGCGGGCGAGCACATCGTGTCGACCGCGAGCATCTACAGCGGCACGCGGGTGCTGTTCGGCCGCACGTTCGCGCGGATGGGCGTCACCGTCGAGTACGTCTGGGATCCGGAAGACGACGCCGAGTGGGACGCCCTGATCCGCCCCGAGACGAAGGCGATCTTCACCGAGACGCTCCCCAACCCCAAGAACGACGTCGTCGACATCGCGCACGTCGCGCGGATCGCCGCACGCCACGGCCTGCCCCTCGTCGTCGACAACACGATCGCGACGCCGTTCCTGCTTCGTCCCTTCGAGCAGGGTGCCCACGTCGTCGTGCACTCCGCGACGAAGTTCCTCTCCGGTCACGGTGCCAACCTCGCCGGCGCCATCGTCGACGGGGGAACGTTCGACTGGGCCGGAGCCACGCGTCCCTACCCCGGCATCACCGAGACCCCGATCGCCGGACGCGCCTCGTTCGTCGACGCCTTCGGTCCCCGCGCCTTCGAGCTGTATCTCCGGTTCGGCATCGCCAACGACACCGGCCCCGCACTGTCGCCGCTGAACGGCTTCCTGCTGCAGCAGGGCATGGAGACACTCTCGGTGCGGATGCGTCAGCACCTGGCATCCGCCCGCGAGATCGCCGAATGGCTCGACGGACATGCGCTCGTCGAGAGCGTCGACTTCGCCGGCCTCCCCTCGCACCCGCAGCATGCGCTCGCCGTCCGCGACTACAGCGGCCTCACCGGGTCGGTGTTCTCGTTCACGGTGCGCGGCGGACGCGACGGCGCCGAGCGCTTCTTCGACGCACTGCGCCTGTTCAGCCGTATGACGAACATCGGCGACACGCGGTCGATGGCGCTGCACCCCGCCACCACGACGCACCTCGGCTTCACGCAGGAGATCCGAGACCGCCTCGGCATCCACGACGGGCTCATCCGCCTGTCGATCGGACTCGAGGATGCCGCCGACCTCATCGCCGACCTCGACCAGGCGCTCCGCGCGGCGGCGTAAGGGGCCGGATTCCGGGAGGCGGGGCGGTTCTAGGCCTTCCCGTGCGCGCCCCGGCGTCGACATGCCGGCGTCCGTGCGTGCGCCGACGTCCCGATCGGCGTCGGTACCCCGGCGTCCGTGCGTGCGCCGGCGTCCTGGCCGGCGTCGACGCGCCGGCGTCCGCGTCGGCTGGTGGGAGACCCAACGGGGTGCGGCGTAGCCCGGGCCCGCCCCGGGTCCCCGGCGTAGCCCGGACCCGCCCCGGGTCCCCGGCGTAGCCCGGACCCGGACCCGGGTCGCGACGCGGAACCCGCAGCGCGGCGTCAGGCGTCGCGCAGCGCCTCGAGGCGCCGCACGCGCGGGATCACCTCGGCGGCGAAGCGCTGCAGCTCAGGCAGGTGGGGCGAGAACTGCAGCAGCAGCGTCGAGACGCCGACGTTCGCGAACGCGATGATGCGCTCGGCGACCTGGTCGGGCGTACCGACGAGGTTGGGGCGGAGGCCCCGGTTCGAGACCGAGTACTCCTTGAGGTCGACCTGGGTGTCGAGCTTCGACTTGCTCACGAACTCCTGGTACGAGCCGTAGGCCGCTCCCCCGCGCACGTCGGTGATGCGGTCGATCTCGGCCTGCGCCTCTTCCTCGGTGTCGCGGACGATCGCGTACGCCGCCATGCCGAAGGCCTCGAACGGTGTCGCGCCCGCCTCCGCGCGGCGTCGCCGCATGTCCCCCACCTTCGTCTCGAGCTCGTCGAGGGTGCCGCCGTGGGTGAGATAGGCGTCGGCGAAGCGGGTGATCGCCGTGCGACCGGCCTCGCTCTCGCCTCCGGCGTACAGACGCGGGATCACGCGGGGCTTCGGCTCGAGGTAGGTGCCTTCGGTGCGGTAGTACTCGCCCTCGAAGGCGAACGGCGTCTGCGTCCACAGTCCGCGCAGCACCTCGACCCACTCGATCGTGCGGGCATAGCGGTCGTCGTGTGCGCTGAAGAGGCCGTCGTACTGCTTGGCCTCCTCCGCCCACCACGCGGAAACGACGTTGAGGGTGAACCGGCCGCCGCTTATCTCGTCGATCGTCGCCGCCTGCTTCGCGGTGTGGAAGGGGCTGTGGAAGCCCGGCCGCACAGCGGCGAGGAGTTCGAGCTTCGAGGTCACGGCGGCCAACCCCGCGGTCACCGCCCAGGCATCGAGGGACGGCGCCTCGACGCCCTTGATGTCGTTGAGGTTCAACTCGGGGATCAGCGTCAGGTCGAAGCCGCCCTCCTCCGCAGCGCGCGCGATCTCCGCGATGTGCGCGAACGACACAGGGGTCTGCTCGTCGTCGACGTTGCGGAGCCATCCGCCGAAGATCGGGGTCCAGTAACCGAAGCGGACGCGCTGGGGGGAAGTCATGGCATCCATCCTCACCCGGCTGTACGGAGTGTGTCGTCACGCGAGGACACGGGCCGTCATATGTCGTTGACCGCCCTCGCGGGGGGTGCGACCGTAGCCGGGTCCCGTCACGAGGAGGTTCCATGAACGACATCGCCCCCACGCATGAGCCGCTGAAGTTCGCCTACTGGGTGCCGAACGTCAGCGGCGGTCTGGTGATCAGCTCGATCCCCCAGCGCACCGACTGGAGCCTGGAGTACAACGTCGAACTCGCACGCACCGCCGAGCGCGTCGGCTTCGAGTACGCGCTCAGTCAGGTGCGGTACGCCTCCAGCTACGGCGCCGCACAGCAGCACGAGTCCACGTCGATCAGCCTCGCACTGCTGCTCGCCACCGAGAAGCTGAAGGTGATCTCGGCCATCCACCCCGGCATCTGGCATCCGGCGGTCCTCGCGAAGTTCATCAACACCGCGGACCAGTTCTCTCACGGCCGCGCCGCGGTCAACGTCGTGAGCGGCTGGTTCAAGGACGAGTACACCGACCTGGGCCTCGAGTGGCTCGAGCACGACGAGCGTTACGAGCGTGCCGCGGAGTTCATCCAGGTCCTGCGCGGCCTGTGGACGCAGGAGAAGTTCTCGTTCCACGGCAAGTACTACGACATCACCGACTTCACGCTGCGTCCGTTCCCGTACGACGTGCCGGGGCGCGCCCACCCGGACATCTTCCAGGGCGGCAACTCCACCGCGGCCCGCTTCAACGGCGGCGCCTACGCCGACTGGTACTTCTCGAACGGCAAGGACTTCGACGGCTTCACCGAGCAGTACGACGACGTCACCCGTGTCGCGGCGGAGCACGGACGCCGGACGCGCTTCGGCCTCAACGGCTTCGTGATCCAGCGGGACAGCCGCGCCGAAGCCGAGCAGCAGCTGCGCGAGATCATCGCGCACGCCGACGACGGCGCGGTCGAGGGATTCCGCAAGAGCGTGCAGGAGGCGGGCAACGCCACCAGCGACAAGAAGGGCATGTGGGCCGACTCGTCGTTCGACGACCTCGTGCAGTACAACGACGGGTTCCGCACCCAGCTCTTCGGCGACGCGCAGCAGATCGCCGAGCGGATCATCGAGTACAAGAAGCGCGGCGTCGACCTCTTCCTTCTGGGGTTCCTGCACTTCCAGGAAGAACTCGAGCGGTTCGGCGAGACCGTGATCCCGATCGTGCGCGAACTCGAGGCCGACCTCGCCCGCACCGGCGACCCGATCGGCGTCGCCGGCCGCTGACCCCCTCCGCGCCGCCCTCCGCGCCGAGTGCTCCGCGCCGCCCTCCGCGTCGGGCTCTCCGCTCCATGTCGAGTGTCCAAGACACGCCGCATGGGTACTGCCGGATACGGCGTGTCTTGGACACTCGGCGAAGGAGAGACGTGGGAGGTATGCGGCGGCGCGTATACGACTCACGCGCCGTCGAGCATGGGCTGAGACAGCGCGGTCTGCGCGCGGAGGGCGTCCGCGAGGGCCGCCACGGCGGGGATCCGCAACGAATCCGAGCGCACGATCATCCAATACGGCAGGCGTTCGTCGACGCTCTCGGGCAGCAGACGCACCAGATCGTCGTGCCGGTCCGCGGCGAAACACGGAAGCATGCCGATTCCGGCACCTACCCGTGTCGCTTCCACGTGCACGAACACATTGGTCGACGTGACGCCGTCGCGCATGCGCGGCACGAGCCGTCGCGGAAGGTCGAGCGCCTCCACCTGCAGCATCGAGTCGACGAAGTAGACGAGTCGGTGGCGCTCCAGCTCGGCGAGGTCGCGAGGCGTCCCCTCGCGCTCCAGGTACGCCCGCGACGCGTACATTCCGAGGGTGTACGTGCCGAGCCGGGTCGCGGTGCCACGCGATGTCTGCGGCTCCCCCACCACCACCTCCAGGTCGAGGCCGGGACGGTGCAGGGCGGCCCGTCGTTGCGTCGCCACGATCTCGACAGAGAGCTCGGGATGCCGCTGACGCAACGCCGCGATCGCGGGAGAGGCGATGTAGGCGCTGAAGCCGTCGGTGGCCGACATCCTGACGACCCCGGACACCGGATCGGGCTCCTCTCCCCCGCCGGACAGCCGTGACATCGCGGCCTCGATGCGGCCCGCCGTCTCGACGGCGTGCTGCCCGAGTGCGGTGAGCTCCCAGCCGCGGCCCGAGGCGGCGACGACGCGCCCGCCGAGTGCGTCCTCGAGGGCGGCGATGCGTCTCGCGACGGTGGTGTGGTCGACGCCGCGTACCTGCGCTGCGGCGGTGTAGCGGCCGGTCCGAGCGACCGCGAGGAGCATCAGGAGGTCGTCAGCGCGGACGTTCGTGGCATCCATGTGTGCAATTGTGCACATCGTACCCGCATCTCTGGGCATTGCCGCAGCACGGGTCGCGGCGCAAACTCTTCCCGGATGTCACCGTCGACACCGAAGGAGCAGCATGGAATCCCCCACCGCAGCGCAACGCAGCGCCTCCCCTGATATCTCGACCAGCAAGATCCGCCGCGTCGTCGCCGCCTCCATGGCCGGCACCGTCGTCGAGTGGTACGAGTTCTTCCTCTACGCCACGGCCGCGAGCCTGGTGTTCGGCACGTTCTTCTTCCCGTCGTCGGGCTCACCGCTCGACGGCATCATCGCCGCCTTCGTCACGTATGCCGTCGGCTTCGTCGCCCGTCCGCTCGGCGGCATCGTCTTCGGCCAGATCGGCGACCGGTTCGGCCGTAAGCCTACGCTGCAGGCGACGATCATCATCGTCGGTGCGGCGACCTTCCTGATGGGATGCCTTCCCGGCTTCGCCTCCGTCGGATACTGGGCGCCCGCGATGCTCGTGGCGCTCCGCTTCATCCAGGGCTTCGCGGTGGGTGGCGAATGGGGCGGGGCTGTCCTGCTCGTCGCCGAGCAGAGCCCGAACCGCTCGCGGGCGTTCTGGGCGAGCTGGCCGCAGGCCGCCGTTCCGGTCGGAAACCTCCTGGCCACGATGGTGCTGCTCGTGACGTCGTTCGTGCTCTCGCCCGCGGCGTTCCTGGACTGGGGCTGGCGCATCGCGTTCTGGCTCTCGGCCGTGATCGTGCTCGTCGGCTTCTACATCCGCACGCATGTCGAGGAAGCGCCGATCTTCCTCGAGGCCAAGCAGCAGGTCGAGCAGGAGAAGGCCACGTCGTTCGGGGTCGTCGAGGTGCTGCGCCGCTACCCGAAGGGCGTCGTCCAGGCGATGGGTGTGCGGTTCGCGGAGAACATCGTCTACTACATCGTCGTCAGCTTCTCGATCGTGTACCTGAAGTTCGTCCACTCGTACGACACGAGCCAGCTGCTCCTCGCGCTGCTGATCGCTCACGTCATCCATTTCGCCGTGATCCCCCCACTCGGGCGCCTCGCCGACCGCATCGGCCGCAAGCCGGTGTACCTCGCCGGCGCCGTCCTCAGTGCGACCTGGGCCTTCTTCGCCTTTCCGATGTTCGACACGCTCAACCCGGTGGTGATCGTCGCCGCCGTCTCGATCGGCCTGGTGTTCCACGCCGGCATGTACGCGCCGCAGCCGGCCGTGATGGCGGAGCTCTTCCCGACGCGTATGCGCTACTCGGGGGTGTCGCTCGGGGCCCAGGTCACCGCGATCCTGGCGGGGTCGCTCGCTCCGATCCTCGCGACGCAGTGGCTGCGCGACTTCGGCTCGTGGCTGCCCATCGCCATCTACATCGTCGTCGCGTGCGCGCTGACGTCGGTGACCGTACTGTCGCTCAAGGAGACGCGCGGGATCTCGCTGCGCGACATCGACGCCGCCGACGCCGCGCGCAGGAAGTAGGACCACATGAGCATCGACCTCAGCGGACGTCGCGCCCTCGTCACCGGCGGTGCCAGCGGCATCGGCGCGGCGATCGCGCGGTCGTTCGCCGAGGCCGGGGCCACCGTGACGGTCGCCGATCTCAACGCCGAGGGTGCCGACGCCCTCGCCGCCGAGATCGGCGGCCGCGCGTGGGCGGTCGACCTGTCGGACACGGTGGCCCTGGCCGACCTCAGCCTCGACGTCGACATCCTGGTCAACAACGCCGGCATCCAGCACGTCAGCCCGATCGAGGAGTTCGCCCCCGAGCGCTTCTCCTTCATGCTGCGGTTGATGCTCGAGGCACCCTTTCTGTTGATCCGCGCCGCCCTGCCCGGGATGTACGAGCGGGGGTTCGGGCGCGTGCTGAACGTCTCCAGCGTGCACGGTATACGCGCATCGGCATATAAGTCGGCGTACGTGACCGCCAAGCACGGCCTGGAGGGTCTGTCCAAGACCACGGCCCTCGAGGGAGGCCCGCGCGGGGTCACGAGCGTCTGCATCGACCCGGGGTATGTGCAGTCGCCGTTGGTCGAGAAGCAGATCGCGGACCAGGCGCGAGCGCATGGCATCCCGGAGTCCGAGGTGCTCGAGCAGGTGCTCCTGAAGGATGCCGCGATCAAGCGGCTCGTCGAGCCGTCCGAGGTCGCGTCGCTGGCGCTGTGGCTCGCGGGCCCGGATGCCGCGATGGTCACGGGAACGAGCTACGTCATGGATGGCGGCTGGTCGGCGCACTGAGTGCGGCCGTTGTGTCCGGCGCGGGCCTTGTGCCGCGCTCCGGAGTAACGGGCCGGAACGCCGAGCAATCCGGCCGAACCCCGGCGAAAGAGGCCGGAACTCCGGAGCCCCGGACACCCGGACACCCGGCCGCGGCCGGTCAGCGTACGAACATGTCGAAGACCACCGTGAGCAGCCACCACCCCACGCCGAGCACGACGAACGCCGCGGTGATCCACGAGAAACCGCGGCGCAGTCGGCGCCCCTCCCGGGCGACGCCGGCGGGTGGGGGAGTGAGCAGTGGCACGCGCGAGGCGGCGGGCGCCTCCTCCGCGGCAAGGCGCTCGTCGCGCCAACGCGCCCACTGCGCGAGCTTGTCGTCGATCGCCCCGACCGTGCCGAAGACCCATTCCCACACCGCGGGGTCGGTGGTCGACAGCTCGCGCCGCGCGTAGAGGAAGAGGCGGTCGTCGACGATCTCGACGTCGAGGGCCGCGGCGTTGTCGATGAACCGCGCCATGACGTCCGGGGTGAAGAGGTAGAGCGCATCGCGCTCGTAGCCCTTGGGGCAGTAGAGCGCGAAGTACCGGTCGAAGTCGCCCTCAAGGCTCAGACGCTGGTCGCGGCCGAAGGTCGCGGGCAGATTCGAGATGCCGAACAGGCCGTTGTTGCCGACGGCGTCCAACACGATGTGGGGGAGCGGCGTGTCGAGCCGCATCTGGACGTACGCCCACTTGTGCGTCTGCTCGCTCTTTCCCGAGCCGGTCTTGTACGTGTAGTTGCCGACTTCGACAAGGCGCGGCCGGGGACCGCGGATGACGTCAGTCGCCTCGCGATCGCGCCCCTCGGCGAAGATCATGCCCGGAAGGGCGGGGTCGGGCTCGGTCGGCGTCCACGTCATCCCGTTCGCCTCGGCGAAGTGCGCGAGGCGGTAGCGGCGCTCCGCGCGGCCGCGGAACAGCACGATGAGCGCGTAGACGATCAGTGCGATGACCGCCGCGAAGAAGATGAGGAAGCCGATGCCGATCGGGCTCGGCCGCCCGTCCGTCGCGAACAGTCCGAAGCTGACGACGGATGCCATCAGCACCGCCACCACGAGGAAGATGCCGCCCACCAGCACGATCCCGATCGCCGTGAAGGCGACGCTCGTGAGCTTGCCCTCGCGCCGCAGTTGCGCGGTGAACGCGCGCACGTCGGCGCGGGGGACCGGTCTCGTCAGGGCAGTAGTGTCCAGGGCCGTGCCGCTCATGGCCCCACGCTACCGAGGGGCGGCCGGATGCCGGGAGGTCGGGTTCCGCGCTGGGTCACGGCATCCGTTAGACTACGAAGGTTGTCTGGCGACGCCCATGCGCGTGTAAGCCCGAGACGACGTGCAACACACCCTCCTGCTGCCGGGAAATGCCCGTCAGCCGTTCTAGTCCGAAGGAGGTGGGTTAGTGACGCACCAGTACGAACTCATGGTCATCTTCGACCCCGAGGTCGACGAGCGCCAGGTCGCTCCGAAGCTCGACGGGTTCCTCAAGGTCATCACCAACGATGGGGGAACCATCGAGAAGGTGGATGTCTGGGGACGCCGCCGTCTGGCCTACGAGATCAAGAAGAAGAACGAGGGCATCTACGCCGTCGTCGACTTCACCGCCACGAGCGAGGCCACGCAGGAGCTCGACCGTCAGCTGAAGCTGAGCGAGCAGATCATGCGCACCAAGGTCCTCCGCGCCGAGGAGGCCATCGCGCAGGTCGCCGCCGAGGCGAAGCGTTCCGAGGAGAAGGCCGCCCGCAAGGCTGCCGCTCCCCGCAAGGTCGAGTCCGCCGAGAAGGCTGCGAAGTAACGACGATGGCCGGCGAAACCGTCATCACCGTCGTGGGGAACCTCACGGCCGACCCCGAGCTGCGGTACACGCAGAACGGGCTTCCGGTGGCGAACTTCACCATCGCGTCGACCCCCCGCACGTTCGACCGCCAGGCGAACGAGTGGAAGGACGGCGAGGCGCTCTTCCTGCGCGCCTCGGTGTGGCGCGAATTCGCCGAGCACGTCGCCGGATCGCTGACGAAGGGTTCCCGTGTCATCGCGACCGGTCGCCTCAAGCAGCGCTCGTACCAGGACCGCGAGGGCAACAACCGCACCGCGATCGAGCTGGAGGTCGACGAGATCGGCCCCTCGCTCCGCTACGCGACCGCTCAGGTCACCCGTGCCGCCTCCTCGGGCGGCGGCGGTGGCGGCGGACGCCCGCAGGTGCAGCAGTCGAACGACGAGCCGTGGTCGACCCCCGGGTCGAACCAGGGCGGCGGCGCCGACGCGTGGAGCACTCCCGGTTCCTACGGAGACGACACCCCGTTCTGATCTCGCTACGCCTCACGGCGTGACGACCCCCGAAATTCCGGATGCCGAGCCCGGGCGCCGCATGTGCCCCCGGCATCCGAACCCACACGAAAGAAGGAAGCATGGCTGGAAAGGCCACTGGCGACCGCCGCAAGCCGCGGAAGGGCGCCAAGAACGCAGCCCCCGCGAAGGCGATCCGCGTCGGCGTCATCGATTACAAGGACGTCGCGACCCTCCGCAAGTTCATCTCGGAGCGCGGCAAGATCCGCGCCCGTCGTATCACCGGTGTCTCCGTGCAGGAGCAGCGCCTGATCGCCCGCGCCATCAAGAACGCGCGCGAGATGGCTCTCCTGCCCTACGCCGGCGCCGGCCGCTAAGGAGCACCCGATGGCAAAGCTGATTCTCACGAATGAGGTCACCGGGCTCGGTAGCGCCGGTGACGTTGTCGAGGTCAAGAACGGGTACGCCCGCAACTACCTCATCCCCCAGGGCTTCGCTGTCGCGTGGACGCGCGGTGGCGAGAAGCAGGTCTCGTCGATCCGCGCCGCTCGCGAGAGCCGCGCGATCCACGACCACGAAGAGGCCGTGGCCCTGAAGAACACCCTCGAGTCGAACACCGTCAAGCTGGCCGTCAAGGCCGGTGCTGAGGGTCGCCTCTTCGGTTCGGTCAAGACGGGCGACGTCGCCGACGCGGTCAAGGCCGCCGGCCTCGGGGAGCTCGACAAGCGCAAGATCCAGATCACCTCGGCGATCAAGTCGGTGGGCGAGCACGAGGCGACCGTTCGCCTGCGTGACGACGTCACCGCCGTGATCACCCTCCAGGTGGTCGCCGCGAAGTAATTCGCTGCACCAACGGCCCCGGCCCCGCTTCGGCGGACCGGGGCCGTTCCGCGTTGTCCGTGCGGTGCTCTGGTCGGGGTTGGGGCGGGCGGTGCGGTGGCTGCGGTTCTTCCCGGTTTGGGGCGCGATTCGTCCTTCGGGGCGTGCATCGTGCGCCCCTATGCGCGGATTCCGCCCCAACGGTTTCCGGTGTTCGCGGCGGTGCTTCGGCGTCCGGCCGCGCCGCTTCGAGGGTTTGGGGCGCAATTCGGCCTTCGGGCCGTGCATCGTGCGCCCCGATGCGCGGAATCCGCCCCAAACCGGGAAGGTCACCGCGGCATCGCGGGGATCTCCGCGACACGCGTCCGTCACACCGCGTCCCTAGGCTGGGCGAATGACCGTCGATCGCGCACCCGAGCGCCCGCGGGTCGTGCTGTACTCGGCATCCCTCGTCGTCCCGATCACCGCGCCGCCCATCGTCGACGGCGCCATCGCCGTGGCCGGTGGCCGCATCCGCCACGTCGGCGACCGCGAGTGGGTGCGGCACGAGCTGCGCCAGCGCGGTGTCGAGTTCGACGAGGTGCACTGGCCGGGCGTGCTGACCCCGGGCCTGGTGAACGCCCACTCCCACCTGCAGTACACGGGCATGGCCGAGGTCGGGCGCGGCTCGTACACGGGGTTCGAGGATTGGGCCGCAGCTTTCCAGCCGGTCTACGAGTCGGGCTTGGATTGGGCGGCGGATGCCAGAGCCGGCGCCGCACAGCTGATCGCGGCGGGCACGACCGCGGTGGCCGACATCGTCACCGACGTCGAGGCGGCGTCGGCGCTGCACGACGCGCGGCTGCACGGCATCACCTACTGGGAGGTGATGAGCTGGACCAACGCGGCATGGGCCGAGCGGGGGAGGGCCGAGGTTGAGGCGCGGCTGGACTCGCTGCCGTCGCCGCCGGGAACCGGCCTGTCGCCGCACGCGCCGTACTCGCTCGACGTCGAGCCGCTGCTGGAGATCCCCGACATCGTGCGCGAGCGGGGGAGCCGGCTGCACATCCACCTCGGCGAGGCCGCGTTCGAGCGCGAGCACGGTGAGGCGATGCCGTGGCGCGAGCGGCGTCCGGCGAGCTTCCAGGCGCTGCGCGACGAGGGCTTCGGCACCGGGGCGACGGAGTTCGTCGACGAGCTCGGCGTCCTGGGGCCCGACTGCCATATCGCGCACGGGGTGTACATGACCGCGCGCGACCGCGCGACGCTCCGGCTGCGCGGCACGACCGTCGCGCTGTGCCCGCGCTCGAACGCCGTGATCGGGCTCGACGAGCCGCCCGTGGCCGCGTACCTCGTCGAGGGGAACGCGATCGCGGTGGGCACCGACTCGCTGTCGTCCTCGCCGTCGCTCGACCTGCTCGCCGACGTGGCGGCCCTTCACCGCCTCGCGCGTGATCAGGGGTACGCGCACCGGGATCTGGCATCCGTGCTGCTGCGCGCGGCGACCCTCGGCGGAGCACACGCCATGGGACTCGACACCGGGCCCGAGCGCACGGGCTACCTGTCGGTCGGCGCCGTGGCCGACCTCGCCTTCTTCGACATCGACGCCGCCGCCGCCGACGACATGATCGAGCACCTCGTCGTCGACGGCGCCGGGCGTGCCGCGGCGACCTTCATCGACGGCGAGGTGCGCTTCGCATCCGCCGCCTTCACCCGAGAGACCGGAGTGCACTGTGACTGACGACCGCCCCGCCACCGCCCGGCTGCTCGACCTCGAAGAGCACCCCGAGGGCGGGTGGTTCCGCCGCATGTGGACGGGGACGTACGCGGTCGACACCCCCGCGGGTGCGCGACCCGCGGCGACGCTGATCCACTACCTGCTCACGCCGGGTGAGCACAGCGCCTGGCATGTCGTCACGAGCGACGAGGTGTGGTTGTGGCATGGTCCCGGTCGCCTCGAGCTGTCGTTCGGTGGCGACGGTGCCGAGCCCGCGCTCGCGCACACCGTGGTGCTCGGTGCCGACCTGGCGGCGGGGGAGCGGCTGCAGGCCACGGTCCCCGCGGGGGTGTGGCAGTCGGCGCGGCTCGTCGACGACGCGGAAGCGGTGGTGAGTTGCCTGGTGTCGCCCGGCTTCAGCTTCGAAGACTGGCGTCTGGCCGACTGACGCCGGACACGCCGGACACCGGATGCCACGCCCCGATGGACGATGGCATCCGGTGCCTCGTCGGGAGAGGCCGAAGCCCCTCCCGGCGCGGTGTCAGGCGGTGGCGCGACGGCGGGCGAGCACCGCGCCTCCGAGTCCGAGCATCACCAGCGCCGCGAGGCCGAGGCCCCAGAGGGTGCCGGCGTCCGTGCCCGTGACAGCCAGGGCGCCGCTACCGGATGCCATCGGCTGAACCGCCGCGGCCGAGGAGACCGATCCGGTGACGACCGAGGTGCCGGGCGTTCCGGGCGTTCCGGGGGTGCCGGGCTCACCGGGGGTGCCGGGCTCACCGGGCGTTCCGGGGGTTCCGGGGGTGCCGGGGGTTCCGGGGGTGCCGGGGGTGCCGGGGGTTCCCGGGGTGCCGGGGGTTCCCGGGGTGCCGGGCGTTCCGGGCGTTCCCGGGGTGCCGGGGGTGCCGGGGGTTCCGGGGGTGCCGGGGGTTCCGGGGGTGCCGGGGGTTCCGGGGGTGCCGGGGGTTCCGGGGGTGCCGGGGGTCCCGGGGGTGCCGGTCTCGGAACCGACCGTGGTGCTGTCGCCGATCACGGATACCGCGTTACCGCCGATCGTGACGGGGAGGCTGATCGGGATGATCAGCTGGTTGCCGCCGAGGAGGCTGTCCGTCCCGTCGGTGGTGGCGTCGCCGGCGGAGCCGTTGGAGCCGCTGCCGGTGGTGGTGGCGTCCTCGGTGTGGCTGTCGCCGATGACGGACACGGCGTTGCCGCCGATGGTCACGGGCGCTTCGACCGGCGCGACGGCCTGGTTGCCGCCGAGGAGGCTGTCACTGCCGTCGGTGGTGGCGTCGCCGGCGGAGCCGTTGGAGCCGCTGCCGGTGGTGGTGGCGTCTTCGGAGGTGCTGTCGCCGATGCCGGACACGGCGTTGCCGCCGATGGTTACGGGCGCCTCGACCGGCGCGACGACTTGGTTGCCGCCGCCGATGCTGTCGGTGCCATCGGTCTCGACGTCGGCGACCGGAGCCGGCGCCGTCTCTTCGGCGGGCTCCGCGGTGCCGGCATCCTCGGTGTGGCTGTCGCCGATGACCGACACGGCGTTGCCGCCGACGGTCACGGGTACGTTCACCGACACGATGCCCTGGTTGCCCGAACCGACACCGTCGGTGCCGTCGGTGGTGGCTTCGGGGGCGGGTTCGGGCGCGGGTGCCGACGTCTCGGCATCCTCGCTGTGGCTGTCTCCGATGACGGAGACGGCGTTGCCGCCGACGGTGACGGGCAGGTCGACCGAGATGATCGCCTGGTCGCCCGAGAGGAGGCCGTCGGTGCCCGACGTCTCCGCGGCATTGGCCATGCCGGCTCCGACGACGGCCAAGCCGCCGCCGATCAGCGCGCCGAGGATGGCGCGCGAGTAGATCTTGCGCATGAGAAATCTCTCCTGGGTTGTGAATGAGGTGCGCGGGACGCGCGGGACCGTCTGCCGTGCCGGAGCACGACGCGGCCCGCCTCAGTCAGGAGAGACGTCGGTGGCGAAGGTGGGAGCGCCGGGGAGATCGTCGTCGACGAGTGCGCTGCGGGAGAGGAGAACGAAGGTGGGCGAGTCCGGGCGGTCGTCGAGGCGCGCGGCCGCAGGGCCGCTGGAGCCGGACGACACGGATGCCGACGACGAGCCCGGGATGCCATCGCCCAGCCCGTGTGTGGCCGGCGCATCTTCCGCGGGCTCGACGTGTGCAGAGCTCTGGCCAGGCGCCGTCGTCGCGGTCGCGGCGAAGGCTTCGGCGGCGGCGCGCACGGCCTCGGCGGGGGAGGGGGCGCTGGCCGCGACCGTCCTGCCGGCGGGCGGGGAGGCGAGGGCTGTCTCGGTCGGTGCGGGGAGGGCGGATTCGCCCGGTAGCGGAATGCCGGGTGCCGGCGTCGCGGACGTGGGAGGGGTCGCGGTGTCGATGACCTCGTCGACGGTGTCGCCCGGGATCACGGTGTCGACGACCTCATCCACGGCGCCGCCGGGGGTAGCGGGAAGCACGGGATCGAGGGGCTCAGGCGCTCCGACGACGCCCGGTACCGTCTCGTCGACGGTCTCGGCCACACCCGTCAGGACGTCGTCGAGACCGGTGTCGTCGACGACCCCGCCGACGACGGGCACCGACACCACGGTCTCCACGACCGGTTCGACGATGGCGCCCACGACCGGCGTCTCGGCGACGTCCGACACGGTTTCGGTGACGGTGTCGACGGCGCTCGTCGCGGTGTCGTCCACGCGCTCGACCACCGTGTCGACGGCATCCACCGTCGATTCGGTGACGGCGCGAACCGGCTCGGGCACGGCGTTCGCGACGGGGGCGGTCACGGGTTCGGTCACCCGGACGACGGATGCCACGGTGTCGTCGACGTCGTCGACGATCCCGTCAACCGCGTCGGTCGTGTGGTTCACGGTGTCGGAGACAGCGCCCAGAAGGCCGGAGCCGGGGGAGTCGTCAGCCGAGGCGGACGACGTCGAGAGGGTCAGGGAGAGCACGATCCAGGCGAGGGCCGCGAGGAAGGCCAGGCCGAGCAGGCGGAGCGCGGGAACCGCGCGGCGCCGGGCCGTGGCATCCATCTCAACTCCCCAAAGTCGATCGGCGGTGACCTATGACGGGCGACTTTACGCCTCATAGCGGAGGGAGGAAAGAGTCACAGGGAACCCTCAGTTACCACGCGGTGTCTGCCGGGGAACCTACCGACACGCCGCACGTGAACATGACTTGACACGGGGAGCGGTTGTCAGTAGCTGCCCTGCGGAGTTATCCCCCGGGTTGTACACACCCTTTTGTCAAGTCCGAGAACCTTCAACTCGTGGTTCAACCAGGATTCCCCCAGGTTTCCTGTGGACAGATAAAGACCGGGTCAGAAGCAGTTTCGCAAAGGCGATTCCACATCATCCACGAAGTTCTCCACAGGAGTTGTGCACAGCAATCGCGGCGTTTCTCGCAAGCTGTCCACAGAGTTATCCACAGGGTCGTTTGCGTGCAGAAGGGGTCGTCCCTAGCGTGGGTGCATCCCATCGGGCACACCCGTTCCACACCCGCGCGTCGATGTCGGATGTCCGTGATTCGATGCTGCCCGAGGTCGTCTTCCCGATCCCTCCGACGCGTCCGGTGCCCGGCTGCGGCGGGGTGGGGAGCGCGTCCGAAACTGAGAAGGAGTGCCTGTGTCGATTGCCGACATCGCCGAAGAGCGTCTCGGGGGGTCCCAGCGTCCGGAGCGCACGCCGCCGCACGACATGCTGGCCGAGCAGAGCGCCCTGGGCGGCATGCTGCTGTCGAAAGACGCCGTGGCCGACGTCATCGAGACGCTCCGCGGGCCCGACTTTTACGTGCCCAAGCACGAGCTGATCTTCGAGGCGATCCTCACGCTCTACTCGCACGGTGAGCCGACCGACGTGGTCGCCGTCACCGACGAGCTCATCAAGACCGGTGAGCTGCAGCGTGCCGGCGGCGCCGACTACCTGCACACGCTGACCTCGATCGTGCCGACGGCCGCCAACGCGGGGTATTACGCGTCGATCGTCGCCGAGCGGGCGCTGCTGCGGCGCCTGGTCGAGGCGGGCACCCGCATCGTGCAGATGGGCTATGCGGGCGAGGGCGACCCGATCGAGCTCGTCAACAGCGCCCAGGCCGAGATCTACAACGTCTCGGGCGACGACAGCGCCGAAGACTATGTGCCGCTGACGGTAGCGGTGGATGCCGCGGTCGACGAGATCGAGGCCGCGCGCGGTCGCGACGGCTCGATGACCGGCATCCCGACCGGCTTCGCCGGGCTCGACCAGCTGACGAACGGTCTGCACCCGGGGCAGATGATCATCCTCGCCGCGCGGCCCGCCATGGGTAAGTCGACGCTCGCGCTCGACTTCGCGCGCGCGGCCGCGATCAAGGGCAACGCCCCCACGATCTTCTTCTCCCTCGAGATGGGGCGCAGTGAGATCGCGATGCGCCTGCTGAGCGCCGAGGGCGCGATCCCGCTGCAGAGCATGCGCAAGGGCACGCTCGACTCGCGCGACTGGACGACCGTCGCCGCGACCCGTGGCCGCATCAACGACGCGCCCCTGTACATCGACGACAGCCCGAACATGACGCTCGTCGAAATTCGGGCGAAATGCCGTCGCCTGAAGCAGCGCGAGGGTCTGAAGATGGTCGTCATCGACTACCTGCAGCTGCTCACGAGCGGTAAGCGTGTGGAGTCGCGTCAGCAGGAGGTCAGTGAGTTCTCGCGTGCGCTGAAGCTCATGGCGAAAGAGCTGCAGGTGCCGGTGATCGCGCTGTCGCAGCTGAACCGTGGTCCCGAGCAGCGCGCCGACAAGAAGCCCGCCCTGTCCGACCTTCGTGAGTCGGGCTCGATCGAGCAGGATGCCGACATGGTGGTGCTCCTGCACCGCGAGGCCGCGTACGAGAAGGACTCGCCGCGCGCGGGTGAGGCCGACCTGATCGTGGCGAAGCACCGTAACGGCCCGACCGACACGATCACGGTGGCGTTCCAGGGGCACTATTCGCGATTCGCGGATATGGCGCCGGGGATGTGACCGACTGCGTAAATCCGGCTGATCACTAGATATAGCGGCCAGGTCGGTGCTCATCGCCTGACAGGCGCCGTCTTTCTCGCCGGCCACATCGCCCGCGCCAGCTGACCAACGCATCAGCGCTCCCAACCTGAGAGAGCCTTGACGCCGACCCAGGTGCTTCCACAGGTGAGCCCACTGCTGCGGGCCGAGGTCACGCGGCAGCGCGTCGGCGCCGATGCCGGCTCGAATCAGGTGTCGTCTCGCCGCCGGTCGTGAGAGCGGCGCACCGTCGCGAGCTTTGACGCCATACCCCGAGCTCTCGCTGTGAACATGTCGCCGACAAAGCGCTCGTAGGCACGCCTGTGTCAGCGGTCGGAGTCGTGGTGGCGGTGCACGGCTGTGGACTGCGCCGCGGGGTCGACTGCGGACAGGTCCTGTTCCCAGCTGAGGAGGATGCGGAGTTTCTCATCCGATGGCGAGCCGACGTCCGTGGTGTAGATGGACATGAACAGGCCCTCGGGGCCGGGGACCTCGAGCGTCTCGTAGTTCAGGGTGATGGTGCCGACGGCTTCATGGAACACGCGCTTGGCGCCGTGGCCGTGCTTGAACAGTCGGTAGCCGGCCCAGAATCGCGAGAAGTCCGCCGACGCCACGGAAAGCTCGCCTACGAGCCTCTCGAGCGTCTCGTCGGGGTGACGTGGGTCGCGGTTGGCGCGGAGTGCTGCGACCGTGGCGCCGGCGACCTCCTCCCAATCGGGGTAGCGCACCTTCGTGGTGGGATCGAGAAACAGCCAACGCAGCACGTTCCGGTCCTGGGTCGGCATCGCAGAGAAATCGGTGAGAAGGATGCTGGCCGCGCGATTCCACGCCACGATCTGCATGTGCGGGTCCTGCACGAGAACGGGGATCGGATCCATTGCGGCGATGAGATTGGCAATGCCTGCCCGCACCTTCTTCGGGGACCTGAGGGAGCGCGCGGTCGTGTGCGAGGTTCCGACCAGGGTGCGTAGGTACGCGCGCTCCAGCTCGTCCAAACGGAGGACCGTCGCGACGGAATCCAGAACCTGGTCGGACACCTGGCCGACGCGGCCCTGCTCCAAGCGCGCGTAGTAATCGGCGCTGACACCGGCCAGCGTCGCGACCTCTTCTCGTCGTAGCCCTGAACTTCGACGAGCCACCGGCGATTCAGGCAGACCCATGCTCGTGGGGTCGATGCGCGCGCGGCGCGACATCAGAAAATCCCGCAGATCATGGCTGGTCATGGCACAAGTGTGCTCGGTCACAACGGCTTCTGGGAGTGCTTATCTCGCCCGGCGAGTCCTAGGTATGGCAGGGCGAGCGTTCACCTTCCGGTGGGCTTACTCGGGCGGTCGGATCGTATTACCGGAGTTCACCGGCTGGCGAAAGGAAGAGACATGACCGAGAACCTGAACGGCACTGTCGCGGTTGTGACCGGGGCATCCAGCGGCATTGGGCGTGCCAGCGCCTTGCGCATCGCATCAAGTGGAGCCCGCCTAGCCCTCATCGCCCGACGCGAAGACCGACTGAATGAGCTGGCCGAGCGCATTCGTTCCGAAGGTGGAGAGGCGTTGGTCGTCGCCGCCGACCTGACCGACTCCGATGCGGCGGCCGGGGCGGTCGAGAAGGTCATCGCGGAGTTCGGTCGCATCGACACGTTTGTCAACGCCGCCGGCGTCATGCTCAACGGGGCCTCCGACGAGGCCCCGCTGGAGGAATGGGACCGGATGGTCGACATCAACCTGCGGGGGCTGATGTACGTCACGAAGGCGGCGCTCCCTCACCTACTGGAGGCGCCTGCCTCAAGCCCGCGCGGTGTTGCGGACGTGGTGAATATCTCCTCGGTCGCGGGTCGGTTTGCAGCCCCTACTGTTGCCCTCTACAACGCCACCAAGTTCGCCGTCACCGGCGCGACGGAGGCGTGGCGCCAGGAGTACACCACACGTAATCTGCGTTTTTCGGTGATCGAGCCGGGACGCACCGAAAGCGAGCTGTTCGACCAGAAGGCAAATTCGAACTCGGACTTCAACGCGGCGTTCGGGGATGTGGAGAAGCTTCACGCCGAGGACATCGCCGAAGCCGTTGCATTCATCGTCACGAACCCGCGACGGGTGGCAGTGAACGAGATCGTCATCCGACCCACCGACCAGCCCTGATCGGATCGCACGAACTTCGCAGGCCGGATGAACGGCCATCGAACACTTTTTACTGGGATCGGGGCCGCGATCCGAGGAAATTCACCCCAGGAGAACCGTCCGATCTGGAGTGTTCGGGTTGCACATGTACGGCGTGAGTGTTTGACCAATCACTCATGGTGAGTGTACAGTCACTCTCATGACATCGCGAAGCTCGATCCTCTCCACGGCGGACACCCGCCGGCCCGCCGTCGCGGCGGCCGCGCTGCGCGAGTTCGCCCAGGGTGGCTACCACGGCACGACCGTCGCCAGCGTCGCCCAGGAGGCGAAGATCTCAGCCGCGTACGTCTTCAAGCTGTTTCCGCGCAAGGAATCGCTGTTCGCCGCCGCGCTGGAAGCATGCTTCGACGCGGTCGTCCAGGCGCTGGACGAGGGGACGGAGGACATCGGCTCGACCGACCCGTGCGCCATCCTCGACGCAATGGGCGGCGCTTACGCCGCGCTCATCCGGGACCGCACCCTCCTCATGCTGCAGGTGCACGCACAGTCTGTCGCTGACATCCCCGAGATCGGCGAAGCCTTGCGCGCGGGGCTGGCGCGCGTGACCGAGTTCGCCAAGGAGCGCTCCGCCGGCAGTGACGAGGAGGTTCAGCGATTCATGGCCTACGGCCAGCTCTGCCACTTGATCGTGACCGCACGTATCGAGGAGTCTTCGGCGAGCTGGGCCCAGCTGCTCTCGCGCGGGATCCGCCACCCCGACTGACCCCCTCACCGTCATGCTCAACAACACCGACGCATGTCCGAAAGAGTGAGTGATCACTCACTCCCTGCATAGAAGGAGAACCACATGAAGAACGAGATCACGATGCGCTGGGTCGCCCTGTCGCCCCTCGCGCTCATCATCTTGGCGATGTTCAGCCAGTGGAACTGACCTCACCACCCACCATCCCCGCACCCACCCGAAGGAGAACCCCATGACCGAGCCGACGCCCCCGGCAGCAACCACCCGAAGCCGCGAGAAGACCGCGTGGTGGATCACATTCAGCGCCCTCACCCTCGCCATCGTCCTGATGCTCGGCCTCTGGAACTGAGAACCACAGCCGTGGCGGCAACTGCCGCCCCGGCCCCCACTGAAAACCACGGATGCCGGGCACGCCCCGCATCCTCTCGAAAGGAGCCCCCGTGAACACCCTCACCGCCCCGGTCGCCGCGCCCGCCACGACAACCCGCAGCACCCGCCGCTGGCTCGCGCTCAGCATCCTCGCCCTCGCGCAGTTCCTCGTCGTCCTCGACGCCTCCATCGTCAACATCGCCCTCCCCGTCCTCGGCGCGCAGCTCGGCATGAACACCGCCGCCCTCGCCTGGGTCATCACCGCCTACGTGCTCGCCTTCGGCGGACTCCTCCTGCTCGGCGGCCGCCTGGCCGACCGCTACGGTCACCGCCGCATCTTCCTCATCGGCACCGCCGGCTTCGTGGCCAGCTCGGCTCTTGCCGGCCTGTCCTTCACCAGCGAGATGCTGCTCGCCGCCCGCGCGCTACAGGGCGCCTCGGCCGCGCTGCTCGCCCCCGCTGCCCTCGCGCTGCTGACCCACCTCTTCCCCGAGACCGGTGACCGCACCAAGGCGCTGGGCGTGTGGGGCGGAGTCGCTGGCATCGGGTCCGCGGCCGGCGTCCTGCTCGGCGGCGTTCTCACCGCCGCTCTGGGATGGCAGTCGGTGTTCTTCGTCAACGTCCCGATCGGCGCAATTGTGCTCATCGCCATCCCGCTGCTCATCACCCCCGACGCCGCAGGCGCCCGCGGGAAGCTCGATCTCCCCGGCGCCGCCACGATCACGGGAGCCCTCGTCGCCGCCGTCGGTGCGCTCAGCGCGATCGAGCAAGTCGGGTTCGCGCACCCGCTGACGATCGGGCTCGCCGCGGCATCCGTCGTCCTCGGCGTGGCGTTCGTTCGCATCGAGCGTCGTACGGCCGAGCCGCTCGTGCCGCTCGCGGTCTTCCGCAACCGCAACCTGACCGTCGGCAACATCGTCATGCTGTTGATCGGTGCCGCGATGGTGGCACTGTTCTTCGCCTTGTCGGTCTACATGCAGTCCGTCCTCGGCTATGACGCCCTCACCACCGGACTCACCCAGCTGCCGCTCGCGGGGGCACTGGTGATCGTCGCGGGTGTCGTCCCGGCGGTGATCGCACGGGTGGGAGCGAAGGCGACGCTCGTCGGCTCGCTCGTCGTTCTCGCTGCAGGGCTCGTGTGGCTGTCGTTCGCACCTGCGGACGCCCAGTTCCTCGTCCACGTCCTGGGCCCCAGCATCGTGATCGGAGTCGGCATGGGTGGCGCGTTCGTCACCACCACTCAGCTCTCGGTCGACGGCGTCGAGGGCGGCGAGTCGGGCCTTGCCGGTGGTCTGGTCAACACCAGCCAACAGATCGGCGGCGCCCTCGGCCTCGCAGTCCTCGGCACCATCGCAGCCCTCCGGACCGATGAACTACTTGCGTCCGGAGTCGCCGCGCCCGAAGCGATCACCAGCGGCTTCTCCTGGCTGTTCCTGGGAACAGCTGTCGTCGCCGTCGTCGCAGCCATCGCCACGGGCTTCGCCCGCAAGAACTGAGCGGGGGGGGGGGGGGGGGGGGGGGGGGGCCCCCCCCCCCCCCCCCCCCCCCCCCCCCCCCCCCGGCCCCGGCCTTGCGCGCGGCGAGCCGCGAGGTCCGGGCCGGGTGGCTGCGCGCCATCGCGGACGAGATGGATGCC